>NZ_JBSHMB010000002.1:0-155141 GCF_053644955.1 Glutamicibacter sp. NPDC055354 | reverse complement strand
CGCTTGTTTGTGTGGTGTTTTTCGTGTGTTTGACTCTCCAAATCCACCATCTTTCCTACTGTTTTTTTGTTTGCGGGTGTTTTGGCTTTTACCCCCCCCCCCCCCCCCCCCACGGCACTGGACGTTCGTCGCCCCGAAACGAAGTTGCACCAATTCGCGTGGCTTCTCTTGCTCGATCGCCTAGGCTAGTTCATACGATGGAAACTAGAGCACAGACACATCAGACCGGCGGCCGCGACCGCGCGATCGCCGAACGGAATCGCACCGGTGAAGATGAGTTCCGCGTAGACATTGAGCGCATCCGCTTCTCCCCGTACTTCTCCCGGCTGTCCTCGGTGACGCAGGTGATTCCCCAGGCGGGTTCAGGCACCCTGGTCCACAACCGATTGACCCATTCGCTGAAGGTTTCGGCGGTGGCCCGTTCCATCGCCATCGGCCTCCGAAGGCGTGACGAACCTACTAGGCGACTAATCTCCGACTTAGGAGGGTGCGACCCGGTAGTTGTCCAAGCAGCGGCAGCCGCCCACGATCTGGGCCACCCGCCTTTCGGGCATCTGGGAGAGCAGGAACTCGACCGGGTCGCCCGCGATACCTTGGGGCTTCCCGACGGATTCGAAGGCAATGCACAGACCTTCCGGATCCTCACCGCCCTCGATAGCTGCGATGCCACACCGCGCGGCATGAACCTGACTCGCGCGGTTCGCGCGGCTGTACTCAAATATCCCTGGACGCGCAATGAATGGCGCAGCCAGGCCCCGGTCGCCCCGGAGCTGCTCCCCCGTGGCGTCGGCGCGAATCCGGCTGCTGGCGCCATGAAGTATTCAGCCTACGATATCGAGGCTGAGGAAATGGACGACGTCCTGTCGGTCTTCCCGGGCATCGGAAAATACCAGCAGACGCTGGAAAGCTCGGTTATGGATATCGCAGACGATATCGCCTACGCGGTTCATGACCTCGATGATTTCTATCGCGCTGGCATATTGCAATACACCAGCGTCTCCGCTGAACTGCGAGCGTGGCTGGATCAGTCTGTCCGCTTCCAAGCCCTGAAGGCCCCAGAGCTGGACCAGCGGCAGCCGGGCCACGCGCTGGAAATTACGTGGCGCCATGTCCTGGCGAAGGATCCTTGGATTGCCAATCCAGACGCATTCCGCGCCTCGGTGCAACGGGTCGGCCATGACCTCGTCGATGGCTTGCTCGCAGTTCCCTACGACGGCGGCCTGCAGGCGGACCGTGCGGTTACCGCCTTCACTCGGCGATGGATTGACCGGTTGCAGGAATCGATCACCGTTGAACGCACGCCTAATGTGCGCAGCGGCCATATCCGCTTGAGCGATGAAGCATGGCATGACGTCGTAGTACTCAAGTTCGTCCATGCCCGCTTCGTCTTGGACCGTTCAGACCTGGCGGTATACCAGCGTGGGCAAACGCGAATTATCCGTTCCCTGGCAGAAGGCTTCAACACCTGGCTCAATGATCCGGAGGATGCAGGGCGCGCACCGCGACGGTTGCTGGACTCGGTGGAAGCTACCACCGAGGAATACCGCCAATTGCGCGAGAGCACCCCGGAGCTGTTCTCGCAGTCCGGCCCGCAAGAGATCCAACGGCTGGGCCAGGCCCGGGCCATCGTCGATTACATTGCTTCCTTCACCGATGCCCAAGCCGTCTCGTTGAATTCGCTGCTAACCGGCACCTCGGACAATCTCTGGGAAGCCGGCCGCGGGCTCTAGTCAACGGCCTCTCGCGCACCTGCCCGCGGCAAAATCGCTAGTCCGATTAACGAGCCATTGGCCGTTGCTCGCCCACATGAGCAACGGCCAATGTCACCAACTCGAAAGTTGCGCTCAGGGGTTAGAGGCCCAGGCTTCGGATGAGTTCCACCAGGGTTGCAAGAAGATCGCTCAACATCAAAATACCTCGTTCTAATCAGTTGGATTGCTGTTTCGTTCCGGGTCGGAATTCCCGTTCCGGCACTTAGTACATTAGCGCAAAATATCCCTAGTCAAAGCGATTTTCGGCATTGTGAGAAACCTTTAACACAATGTAAATCGCCCCTTTACGCCACGTTTCTCATTGCCCGTATTTGGACCAGAAATACCGTCGCTGCGGCATGCGCCCCGCCCGGAGCGTGACAGATTATGACGACGTGCTCCTGCACGCCGGGCAACGCTTACGCGCCAAAGGCGTGGCGTTGAGCGGTGCATGAGCCGCACCGGAGGCCACGGGCCCAATTGCCCTGCAAACTGGTCTCCGCGCATGATCGGCGAAGAGCCTTTTCAGTCCGTGCCAATGAGTCGGTGGCCCGTGGGAGCATGTACTTGCAAGCGTCCATCTACTGTTGAGGAACATCAGGCCTGACCATGGATTCACAATTGGCTGTCAGAATTATCGAAGCTGTTCGGCTTCTCCACAGCCTGGGCTATCGCGGGTTGAGAATTCTCCCGGGAATCAACGCTTCAGGAACTGCCTGGAGAATTGCCGTCTTCAACGTGACGGAGTGGCGCGCCGATGATCGATTCGGCGGGCCTTTCCTGGCCCGGGAAAGTTGCCTCTACTCGACGGCCGATGAAAATGTGTTCAACCAGAAAATCCAGTTCCCCCACGACGTCAGCCATGTCAACGTTGCAGAAGCCATCCTCATTGGCATGCCATCGCTACAGCGTTCAAGCATGGAGGACACCGGCAATCGCGAATACGTTCAGTGGTATGCGCAATTGGCAGCTCGGGTCAACCAGCTCACCGATTTGCCGGTAGCGTACGCCGATTACTTCGACGACACGGAAGGTTGGGAAATCGGCTGGGGAAGCGAACAGCGCTTTCCGCATCCTCCTGCCTACGCGCCTGAGAACGCAGACTAGGATAGAAGCTCGGCATCCAGGTCTGCTCCATCTGCTTGAGCTATGCATGCATTTGGCTCCACCAGCGAGAACCAGAAGTCCCTTCCATGGCTCCTAGGTGATCCGTCGTTGAAAAACCAAACCTGGAAGAAGCTGCCGGTCGACGAGCTCTGAGATGACCATGATCCGGTTGTTGAATGCCACGAAAAACAGCACACTGAGCCAGTACCGTTCTTCGATTCAAGGACCACCTCGACTGGTATGCCACGCAGAGTACAGCGGAAAATCTATGATGCGCGGAAAGCCGGGCAAATCCCCGAGAACGGGAAAAGCTGGTCATCATCGACTACCGCGAGTTTCGGCACCCTAACGGGAAAATGATCAAGAATCCGGGACATGACCTCCGGGTGGTAGCCTCCATCCTGGAAAAGGCCATAAGAAGCTCGCGTCCCGAAATTATTATCATTTTCAAGGTACCCGGGCAGTCGAATAGTTGAAACGGTTCCACAGGTTGAAGCAGCTGGCCCCAATCCTCACTGAGGATTGAGGCCAGCTGATTGGCTGCAAGGACTACTTGGTCAGCAGTTCAAGAGCCTTGTTCAGGGTTGCGCTTGGGCGCATGGCCGCTGCGGTCTTGGCTTCGTCTGGGCGGTAGTAGCCACCCAGCTCGACAGCCTTGCCCTGCACCTCGGCCAGCTCGGCAACGATGGCTTCTTCATTCTCGCCCAGTGCCTTGGCAACTGCGGAGAAGGCCTCGGCCAGTTCTGCGTCCTTGTCCTGCTTTGACAGCTCTTCAGCCCAGAACTTGGCCAGGTAGAAGTGGCTGCCGCGGTTATCCAGCTCGCCCACCTTGCGCTTAGGCGACTTGTCTTCCAACAGGAAGGTGCCGGTTGCAGCGTCGAGGGTATCGGCCAGCACCTGGGCGCGGGCGTTGTTGGTAGTCACTGCCAGGTGCTCGAAGGAAGCACCCAGGGCCATGAACTCGCCCAGCGAATCCCAGCGCAGGTGGTTCTCGTTCACCAGCTGCTGCACGTGCTTCGGAGCCGAGCCGCCGGCACCGGTCTCGAACAGGCCGCCGCCAGCCAGCAGCGGAACGATCGAGAGCATCTTGGCCGAAGTGCCCAGTTCCAGGATCGGGAACAGGTCGGTCAGGTAGTCGCGCAGCACGTTGCCGGTCACCGAGATGGTGTCCTCGCCCTTGCGGATGCGGTCGATCGAGTACTGGGTCGCTTCGACCGGGGACAGGATCTCGATGGTCAGGCCCTCGGTGTCGTGCTCCTTGAGGTACTCGTTGACCTTGGTGATCAGCACTGCGTCATGGGCGCGGTTCTCATCGAGCCAGAAGACAGCCGGGGTCTGGGAGGCGCGGGCACGGTTCACTGCCAGCTTCACCCAGTCGCGGATGGCTACATCCTTGGTCTGGCAGGCGCGCCAGATGTCGCCAGCGAAGACCTGGTGCTCGATGAGCACTGCATCGTTCTCGTCGACGATCTGCACGTGGCCGTTGCCAGCGATTTCGAAGGTCTTGTCGTGCGAGCCGTATTCCTCGGCCTTCTGCGCCATCAGGCCGACGTTCGGCACGGTGCCCATGGTGGTCGGGTCGAACGCGCCGTTGGCACGGCAGTCGTCGATGGCCACCTGGTAGATGCCTGCGTAGGAGGAATCCGGGAGCACAGCCAGGGTGTCTGCGGTGTCGCCCTTGGCATCCCACATCTTGCCGCCCAGGCGGATCATGGCCGGCATCGAAGCGTCGACAATCACGTCCGATGGAACGTGCAGGTTGGTGATACCCTTGTCGGAATCGACCATGGCAACTGCCGGGCCCTCTTCCAGGCCCTTGGCGATCAGCTTCTCCACGCCGGCGCGCACCTCGTCGGACAGCTCGTCCAGGCCGCCGAGGATGGCTGCCAGGCCGTTGTTCGGGTTCAGGCCGGCTGCTGCCAGCTCGTCGCCGTAGGTTTCGAACAGCTCGGAGAAGTAGGCCTTCACCACGTGGCCGAAGATGATCGGGTCGGAGACCTTCATCATGGTGGCCTTCAGGTGCGCCGAGAACAGCACGCCCTCTTCCTTGGCGCGGGCCACGGAGTTCTTCAGGAACTCGGACAGGGCCGCGGCGTGCATGACGGTGCCGTCGATGACTTCGCCGGCCAGCACGTCGAAAGGCTTCTTCAGGACCTTGACTTCGCCGTCTTCGCCGACGAAGCGGATCGAGATCTTCTTGTCCGCGTCGATGACTACGGACTTCTCGTTGGCAGCAAAGTCGTCAACGCCCATGGTGGCCACGTTGGTCTTCGAATCAGCGGCCCACTCGCCCATGGAGTGCGGGTACTTGCGAGCGTAGTTCTTCACGCTCAGCGGTGCACGGCGGTCCGAGTTGCCCTCGCGCAGGACCGGGTTCACAGCCGAACCCTTGATCTTGTCGTAGCGTGCGCGGACGTCGGTCTCTTCATCCGAGGTCGGGTTATCCGGGTAGTCAGGCAGTGCGTAGCCGGCAGCCTGCAGCTCGGCGATGGCAGCCTTCAGCTGCGGAATCGAAGCCGAGATGTTCGGCAGCTTGATGATGTTTGCATCCGGGGTCTTGGCCAGGTCGCCAAGTTCTGCCAGAGCATCACCGATGCGCTGCTCTTCGGTGACATAATCCGGGAAGGTAGCGATGATGCGACCAGCCAGCGAGATGTCGCGGGTCTCAAGTTCCACACCGGCGGTCGAGGCGAAGGCCTCCACGATTGGCAGGAACGAGTGGGTCGCCAGCATAGGCGCTTCGTCGGTGTGGGTGTAAATAATCTTTGCCATAGGTGTGGCGTCTCCCTGAACGTCGTGCGGAAGCGGTGTTACCGCCCTGAACTCAACGTTCCAAATCTACCTGATTTTGCTCTGCACCACACTTTGCGGCAGCGGGAAATACGCGCGGCAACGCCGTTTATTCACCGAAATGCCGGGCTGGACAGCCTGCAAGCAGTTCGTCACATTTAAGTTAATCAGCGATAACTCAACAGAGTTATTCGCTATTCGGCTCTTCCGCCGGCCAGCGCTTCGAGATTCGCCATGGCCTCATCGAAGAGCTCAACTGGATCTGCAGGCTCCCCGGCGCTTTCCGCCTGGCCGAAGCTCTGCCAGGCCACGCGCCAGAGGGCGGCCAAGGCTTCGCCAATCATCAAGGCTGGCATGGCCGGCACCAGCCCGCGGCGGCGCAGCTCCTGCGAGGTGGCAGCGCAGAAGGCTTGATCTTGCCGGGTGATGGCCAATAGCAGCTTCGGCTCCGTGGCAATCAACCGGGAAATGCGCCGGTATTCGTTGCCGCGAATCTCGGCAACAAGGATTCGGCGGCATTCGTTGGCCAGCAGCCGAAAAATCTGCGCGCTCGTGGATCCGTCAGCGATGGGGCATTCGGTCACGGCCTGGATCAATTCATGCTGCGCCGGCACCATGGCCGCTTCCCTGGATTCGCAGTAGCGGAAGAAGGTCCGCTCGGAAATGCCGGCCCGGGCAGCGATCTGCCCCACGGTCACCGACTCCAGGCCCTGGAGTTCCACCAGCTCCAGGGTTGCTGCCCGGATGGACTGGATCGTTGCCTCTTTGCGTTCCTCGCGAATCCCCATGGCGCTCTCCGATGCTCCGGACTGCCTGTACTGCGCAGGCCTCGTCCACCAAATTTGTTTCCTGTCACAGTCTGACAGATTCGCTTACGAAAAAGTGGCAGAGTGTGACAGTATTTAGCGGTTGACACTCCACAGGAAGAAGACTTCGTGACTACAAATCCCCCTAGAACCAGCGCCAAGCCAAGCGCGGCGCCCGCCGGGCAACTCTCCACCAAAACCCTGACAGGCATCATCGCCTCGCTGGCCCTGGCCGCTTTCATGATGATCCTGAACGAGACCGTGCTCACGGTAGCGCTGCCCGGCATCATGCAGGACATGGGCATTTCGGCGTCCACCGGCCAGTGGCTCACCACCGGATTCCTGCTGACCCTGTCAGTCGTCATCCCCACCACTGGCTTCCTGCTGCAGCGCTTCGCGCACCGGTCGCTGTTCTTCTTCGCCATCATCAGCTTCATCCTCGGCACCGTCATCGCGGTGCTGGCGCCGAGCTTCGCCTTCTTGCTGCTGGCACGCGTTATCCAGGCCATCGGCACGGCCATCGTCCTGCCCTTGCTGATGACCACCACCTTGACGCTGGTGCCCGTCCACCAGCGCGGCACCATCATGGGCCTGAACTCGATCGTCATCGGCGTCGGCCCGGCTATCGGGCCTACCGCCTCGGGAGCCATCGTGCACGCATTGGGCTGGCATTACATCTTCATCCTGATGCTGCCGATCGCCGTGGCGGTCCTGGTACTGGGCGCCATCTTCTTCAAGATCCCTTCCAGTGCACGCAAGATCAAGGTGGATTCGGCTTCGGTGCTACTTTCCGCCTTGGCCTTCGGGTTCCTGGTGTACGGCATTTCCAGCATCGAGCATGCCGCGGATAACGCCACGATGATGATCGCCAGCTTCGCCATCGGCCTGGTGGCCCTGGCACTGTTCATCATCCGCCAGGTCAAGCTGGCCGCCAGCGGCCGCGAACTGCTGAACCTGACCCCGTTTGCCTCGCGCAGCTTCAGCTTCGCGATCGCGATGATCATGATTGCCTTCGGCACCCTGCTCGGTTCGCTGATGATCGTGCCGATCCTGCTGGAATCCGGGCAGGGCATCGACTCGCTGCAGATCGGCATCATGCTGCTTCCCGGCGGGCTGGCCCAGGCCATCGCCTCGCCGATTTTCGGGCGGATCTACGACAAGCGCGGACCGCGCCCGGTGCTGATCCCCGGCGCCGTGCTCCTGGCCGCCGGGCAGTGGATGTACACCACTGTCACCGCGCAGACCGAATTGTGGATGTTCATGCTCTGCCACATCGTCTTCTCCATCGGACTGGCCCTGCTGATGACCGGCTTGATGTCCTCCGCGATGGCTTCGGTGGATCCGCGCCTGTTCGGCCACGGTTCGGCAATCTTCAATACCGCGCAGCAGCTGGGCGGCGCCATCGGCACCACGGTCTTCGTGACCGTGATGTCGCTGCTGTCAAAGGTCCAGCTGGACGCCGGGTCCGAGCTGGCCGAGGCCTTGTTCTCTGGCGCGCATATCTCGTTCATCGTCGGCGCCGTGCTGGCCACGATCGGGATCGTCTTCGCCTTCATGATCAAGGGCGAGAAGCCGCACGCGAATCACTGAGGCGCCACTTCGGCGTTGCTGGCCCTCAAGGCCTGGAGGGCGGGAGCGCTGGCACCCGGACCAGCGGCAGATGGCCCAGATAAGAGAGCAATCAGCCCGAGCGGTGGAATTCCTTTTGGCATTACACCGCTCGGGCTTCATTTGTCCTATGAATGCTTTTCTACCGGCCGGGAACGTGCCGAGGCGCTAAGCCGACTCCGCAAGGCAGGCCGTCCTTACACATCGGAAGATAGTGGGCAAACGACAAGAATGACGAAATGTCTAGAAACAGATAACCACCCGACCTCGGTCACCATTGCCCAGCGTGCTCCAATCATGCGCCAGCTAGGCAGTTCAATACAGCCTGAGCGGACCATTTATTGGAGGCAACTAATGGTAGAACCGGGTCGTGCGCCGTTAAGCATTCATTCATCGGAAAACGCGAGAACGAAGGATAAGACCTACGCCATCGAAACAGAAAACAGGCTCGGAGCATGACCGCACGCACAACATCAGCGAAGAGCTAAAAATCGACTCGAGTCATGGAAAGCAGAAGCCCCCTATTGTGATCCTGAAGTAGCAAAGGCGTAAATAGACTGTGTTCATGATCGTGATTGCTAAAGTCAGGTAATCGCTGCCGTTACTGCAGTCAGCTTAGCCCGGGTGTTTCATGATGGGTGCCGTAATTAACTGTCATTAAAGACGAAAGAGTGATCTGAACTGGGAAAATAAAGGTGTCTAAGCCAAAATTCCATGAGTTCAAGGATCACTCTTTCAGTGAATAATCATGCCGGTCTTTACCCGCAGCTCCCAACCGTGACCATATCCCAGAATCTGGTGTCCCATGCTGGGCTGTCCACGCTGACCGGCCTGCTCAACAGCCTCGGGTTCCGGCAACTGGCCGAGGACCGGCTCGGCCAGTTCGTCCCCGCCACCGCGACCCACCGTCCAGGGAAAATGATCAGCGACCTGGTGCTGACCCTCGCCGCTGGCGGGGAGCACGTCACCGACACCGACCAGCTACGCGTTGCCCGAGGCGTGTTCGGGTCGGTGGCTTCCGAATCAACGTTCAGCCGCTTCTTCACCCGCCTCGCCGAGCATCCCGGCGCGTTCGACTAGCCTTCGCGACCATGCAAAGGGAGGTCCGTTCCCGGCTCTGGGCCGCTGCTGGCCGGCGCAGCCCGGCCGTGCGGACAACCCGCGCCAACCCGCTCATCTTGGATATCGATGCCTTATTGGTGCATGTGCACTCCGACAAGGAAGGCGCCAAAGGCACTTACAAGCGCGGGTACGGGTTCACTCCGATGATCGCCATGGCCGATTACGGCCAGGGCCATGGCACCGGGGAGGTGCTGGCGGTGAGGATGCGCCCCGGCAACAAGGGAGCGAATTCCGCGGCGGACCATATCAGCATCCTCACCGAGGCGTTGGCCCAGTTGCCTGATGATTTCTATGACCAGGATGGGTGCCTGATCGGTGAGAAGATCCTGGTCCGCACCGATAGTGCTGGGGCGTCCCGCGAATTTTTGCACCACTTGCATGCCCTGGGTTTGCAGTTCTCCACCTCGTACGCGCTGCCCGTGGTCAATGAGCGGTTCATCGGATGGATCAACGAGAAGAAGTATTGGGAGCCGGCACTCACCGCCACCGGCAAGATTCGTGAGGATGCGTGGGTGATCGACGCGACCAAGATCTTGGGGTTGAGGGATTATCCGCCGGGCACCAGGATTTATTTGCGGGCCGAGCCCTTGCATCCCGGGGCGAAGGCCAACCTGTTCGATACCGACGGGAATCGGGTGACCGCATTCTTGACCAATGCTCCTCGGTTTGATCCGGCGTTCTTGGACGTGCGGCATCGGGCGCGGGGCCGGTGCGAGAACCGGATCAAGTCGTTGAAGGCTGCCGGGTTGGGCAAGTTGCCGTTTTTCGCGTTCGGCGCGAACCAGGCCTGGGCGAATCTGGCGATGTTCGCTTTGAACCTGGTGACATGGCTGCAGCTGGCGGTGCTGCCGGCCGAGCATGCCGCCGTCAGTTGGGATTTGAAGCGGTGGCGGTATCGTATCTGGTCGCTGGCCGGGAAGCTGGTGACCGGCAGCCGAAGGCCGCGAATACTGGTCAACCAGGACGCACCAGAAGCGGGTCTGGTGCTGTTGTTGCAGGAGCGGATCAGCAGGCTGGCTGGCAGGTGGCGAGACGGGCACTTGGCAGCCTGAGCCGCTGGCGTCCGGTCCCTGATTCCTTCAACGGCAATGCAGTTTTCGGTGGGTGGTGGCCGGTGCATGCGCCAGCGGGTGGCGCTCTTCGTCGTGCCCGCAAATGCGGAAACCCACCAGTGCGTGGCTTACGCCAGTCGTAGGTGGGTTTCCGGACCGTCATGAAAAAGTTGGGTTAGCTGATCTCGATTCTCACAACTCTTCTTTGTCATTGCGATGGTCTTTAACTGCGGTTAAAGCTGCAGTTACGAGTGCAAATGCGAACGCTATCCAGAGGTTCTCTAACACTTCAAGGAAATGACGGTTAGCCAGCGCGCAATAAACACCAGTCAACACCGAAAGACCGAGGATAGATATCGTAAGATACAAAGCGACCCGACGAACTACGAGTTTGCGAGCCCATCTCATATTAGGCAACTCCTGTCTGAACCAGTAGCTCCCACGCTATCCCGGGTATGGAGCATTGCGAATCGGAGCGAGTTGTGCTGCTGTCAGACCAACAGCAGCCAGTGCTGCGGCAATCTTCTTCCTATACTTCCAAACCAAACGTGCGACACGGACCAAAACCCAAGACGTTGCAGGAATTCCAACACAGCCAACAATCACTTCCGTGACCTGCATGATTACTTGGTTCTTGGAAACGCCTTTTCGGAAAACCCAGGCTGCAGTTAACGCGCAACTTACAATAGCAGCTGGGCCAGGGAGCGGTAACCCTGCGGGTTGCATTACACCCAGATCATTCAATCGCTTCTGACGCTTAGCCATCTGGGCAATCTCAATATCCGAGACTGAACCGAATTCTTCAAACGCACGCTCGAAATCTTCGATGTTCTGCAAATCTTTGCTATCCGGATCACAGGTATTGCAATCGTATAGTGAAGTTAATTTGTCGCCCGCTTGCTCATTGCGCCCTAGTTTAGCTGCTTGTGGCGCTAGTAACCCTAGTAGAACTACTGGGGCAAGGTTGAAAACTACATTCCGTCGATCTAACGACATCGCATCCAGACTTTCTATTTTTCAGTGATGAATTCTGTCCACGTATAGAAGCTACTAGTAAGATAGAGATATAGCAATCTTTTTTGGAAAATCGACATACCTTAGTAAAGAGGCGCGGACCCTTGGGATGCCATGGTGCTTCTGAGAGACTTTACGAACGTCAAGCAGCTTATCCAAGCCAGCGAGTTCCTACTCTTTGTGGCGCTCACTCCCTGGAAGGCTTTGAGAACAGGAGCTTCTTCAGGGTTGGGAATGAGCCTGCTCTAGTGCAGTGCAAGACTTGAATGGCTTTTAAATTGACATGTCGCCAGCAGATCAACGATCTTTTATCAGCGGGGGCTGCTCCCCGATTCTGGCCTCGATTGGGCGCTTATGCGGCCGTTTGAGATTACGGTTTTCACAATTCTTAACTCGTATATCACTCCGCAGCTCGAAGGTCTGACTTGTGCTGATGACAATCGGACGATGCGGTCCTGTTACACTCACGATGGCAACGCGATTTCTTCCATATGAATCCGACAAGTCAAGATTTATACACAAATTTTTGAAGCGGCGGGGCAGACATAGGTGATGGCCCATTAGTTATTTTTGGGATCGCACCACTTACGCCCCTTCTGGTTCCCAGCAAAGTACCGATCCACGTGCTGCCGGTGCATTCTGCCGGGTGTACCTTCTCGCCTTGTCTGCAAGGTGATAGCTTGAAGGCCAATCAGGGAAAACCAGAAGCCTTGGTCTTCCTCATCCCCGGGTCACCGGGCAGCCAGACAGGGGACACAACATGGCAGCATTGCCGGAAACCGATATGAGCGATCTGGCCATTGCCTCGCGGGCAGTGCTCAGGCCGATCTCCCGGATTGCCGAGGCGGCCGGAATCCCGCAGGACGCGCTGGAGCCCTACGGCAAGTACAAGGCCAAAATTGATCCTGCCCTGCTGCCGGCCAACGGAAGCCGGCCCGGGAAAGTCGTCCTGGTCAGCGGCATGTCCCCGACGCCGGCAGGGGAAGGCAAATCCACCATGGTGGTGGGCCTGGGCGACGCGCTGGCTGCCACCGGGACCAAGACCATCATCGCGCTGCGCGAGCCCTCGGTCGGCCCGAGCTTCGGGATGAAGGGCGGAGCCACGGGCGGAGGCCAATCCCAGGTGCTGCCCATGGACGAGATCAATCTGCATTTCACCGGGGATTTCCACGCCATCACCAGTGCGAACAACCTTCTCATGGCCATGCTCGACAACCACCTGCAGCAGGGCAACGAGCTGGGCATCGACCCGCGATCCATCACCTTCAAGCGGGTGCTGGACATGAACGACCGCGCATTGCGCCACGTGGTGATCGGCCTGGGCGGTACCGCCAACGGGGTGCCGCGCGAAACTGGCTTCGAAATCACCGCCGCCTCCGAGGTCATGGCTGTTTTCTGCCTGGCCACCGGGCTGGCGGACCTGCGCGCCCGATTGGGCAGGATCACCGTCGGATACACCTACGCCAAGGCCCCGGTCACCGCCGATGACCTGGGCGCGGCGGGTGCGATGGCGCTGCTGCTCAAGGAAGCCATCAAGCCCAACCTGGTGCAGAGCATCGGGGGCACTCCCGCGCTCATCCACGGCGGGCCCTTTGCCAACATCGCCCACGGCTGCAACTCGGCCATCGCCACCAACACCGCCCGCGCACTGGCCGACGTGGTGGTGACCGAAGCCGGCTTCGGCACCGATCTGGGCGCCGAGAAATTCATGGACATCAAGGCCCGCTACGCCGGGTGCCCGCCGGACACGGTGGTCATTGTCGCCACCGTCCGCGCACTGAAGATGCATGGTTCGGTGCCCAAGGAGGAGCTGGGGGAAGAAAACGTCGAGGCCGTGCGGGCCGGGCTGCCGAACCTGGAACGCCACGCCTCGATCGTCTCGAAGTTCGGCATCCAGCCAGTGATCGCCATCAACCGCTTCACCACGGATACCGATGCCGAGCTGGAAGCGGTCACCGGCTGGGCAAAACAGCAGGGCATTGCCTGCGCCATCGCCGATGTCTGGGGCCAGGGCGGCTCCGGAGCAGGCGAGCTAGCCGCCATGGTGCTGCGGATCATCGGGGAACCGGGCAATTTTGCCCCGCTGTACGAGCTGCAGCAGCCGGTCGAAGACAAGATCCTGACCCTGGTGCGCGGCGTCTACGGCGGCGAAGGCGTCGAGTACTCCCCCAAGGCCCGGAGGATGCTCCAGCAGATCCACGACAATGGCTGGTCGCACCTGCCGGTCTGCATCGCCAAAACCCAGTACTCCTTCTCCGATGACCCGCAGCTGCTAGGCGCCGCCCGCGGATTCACCGTGCAGGTCCGCGAGCTGATCCCCAAGACCGGTGCCGGATTCATCGTGGCCATCACCGGGGCGCTCACCACGATGCCGGGCCTTCCGAGGGTGCCAGCTGCCATGCACATGGATGTCGACGAGCACGGCAACGCCATCGGGCTGTCCTAGCGGCCAGGCAAGGCCGCGGGTACCGCCAGCGTGCCAGGATTCCACGGCGGGCGAACATGGTAATTCCCTGATCGCACCGCATTTCACCACGATTCACGGCTAGGCTATGTGAACCAGCACCCGCTAGCTGGCAATCAAGCAAGGCACGGATGAAGGGAAATAACCATGGGAACCGAAAACCACGACGAAACCACAGGTCCAGCTCAAACTCCGGACCCAGAGGGCGAGAACACTACTGTCCCTGATCCGGATGCGGCCCAGAACGCGCCTATTCCGTTCGGGCATGAAGATTCCGACGGCGAAGAAGGCCAGTAGCCGCACCGCCAGCCACAAGACCTGCCCGAGGCCAGGATTCCGCAAGGATTCCTGGCCTCGGGCTTTAGTATTCCACGTGCAAAACGCCTGATCAGATGACAGATGGGAACACCGCTCCAGCAGAATTCCGGGAAGCGATGCTCAAAAACCCTGCCAAGATTGTTGAACAATTACCGAAAGTGGGGCATTCTTTTACCAAGAGGTTTTCACGAGACGGGGATCACAATGCCATATATAGACCTGAATTCAGACGTAGGCGAGTCGTTCGGCAACTGGACGATGGGCGACGACGCCGCCATCTTCACCTCCGTGTCTTCGGCCAATGTAGCTTGCGGGTTCCACGCTGGAGACCCCAGCACCATCGCCCAGACCTGCCGCGATGCGGTCAGCGCCAACGTCACCATCGGAGCCCATGTGGGCTACCGCGACCTGGCCGGTTTCGGCCGCCGCTTCCTGGACTGCTCGGCCACCGAATTGGCCGATGACGTCCTCTACCAGCTAGGAGCCCTGCAGGCCCTGGCACGCGCCGCAGGCAGCGAAATCAAGTACGTCAAGCCGCACGGCGCCCTGTACAACGCCATCGTGCACCACGAGGTGCATGCCCAGGCCGTCGTTGATGCCATCAAGGCCTTCGGCACCGACCTGCCGGTCCTGCTGCTGCCAGGTTCTGTCGCCCTGCAGAAGGCCGAAGCCGCTGGCCTGCGCGGCGTCGCCGAAGCCTTCGCCGACCGCAACTACACACCGGAAGGCACCCTGGTCTCCCGCCGCGAATCCAACGCCGTATTGCACGACCCCGCGCAGGTCACCGAGAACATGGTCCGCCTGGCCACCGAAGGCACCATTGTCGCCGTGGACGGCAGCACCATCAAGATGGAAGCCGAGAGCATCTGCCTGCACGGCGATACTGCCGGTGCAGTGGCCATGGCCAGCGCCGTGCGCGCAGGACTGGAACATGCCGGCGTGCAGATCCGGAGCTTCGCGTGAGCATCCGCGCCATTCACCGGGCAGGTTCCCATGATCTGCTCATCGACCTGGACTCGCTCGATGCTGTCTTGGCGCTCAACGCCGCCTTGGAAACCTCTCCCCTGTCCGGACAGCGCGACCACTTGGCCGCCGCGCAAACGGTACTGCTGAAATTCGATTCCGCGCAGAGCGCCGAACGGGCCATGGCAGCACTGCCAGAACTTGAAGTAGCTTCTGCACTCCACGCTGCGGGCAAGCTGGTTGAAGTACCAGTGAATTACGATGGCGAAGACCTCGCCGCAGTGGCCGAGCTGACCGGGCTGAGCACCGAGGCAGTGATCAATGCGCACACCAGCCAGAGGTGGCGTGCAGTATTTGGCGGATTCGCTCCCGGCTTCGCCTATCTGCTCGGCGAAAACCAGGACTTGCATGTCCCGCGCAGAGACTCCCCGCGCACCAAGGTGCCCGCCGGAGCGGTGGCGCTCGCCGGTGAGTACTCGGCCGTCTATCCGCGCCAATCCCCAGGAGGCTGGCAGCTGATTGGGCATACCGATCTGCAAATGTGGGATTTGCAGCGCGAAAATCCTGCATTGATCCGGCCGCAGGATACCGTGCAGTTCGTCCGGGCCACCCGGAAAATATCGGTGAGCCAAGCACCCGCCGCACAAGACGAAGCATCAGTGCAGGCACTTGCCGGTGGCCTGAAAATCATCGACGCCGGCCTGCAGTCCCTGCTCCAGGATGCCGGACGCATCGGCTACGGCAACCTCGGAGTTGGCGTCGCAGGAGCCGCAGACCCGGCCGCCTTCCACCAGGCCAACCGCCTGGTGGGCAACCAACCAGGCCAAGCCGTGATCGAGAACCTCGGCAGCCGCATCACCGTTGAAGCCGAGCAAGACCAAGTGCTGGCGCTCACCGGCGCCGAAGCAGAACTCTGGATCACCCCGGCCGAAGACGACCAGGTCCGCACCCCGCGCCAGGCCGCGGCCAATGCACCGTTCGCGCTGCTGCACGGCGAGCGCCTGGAGGTTGAACCCGCCGGCCGCGGGCTGCGCAGCTACCTTGCGGTGCGCGGCACCATCGAGCAGGAAACGGTCCTCGGCTCACTGTCTACCGACACCCTTTCCGGAGTCGGCCCCCAGCCTTTGCAAGCCGGTGGCTTGCTGCCGGTGAACCGCCCGCAGCTGGGCCACATCGTTGGCAACAGCGAACCGAGCACCCTGCCGGTCCCAAACGATAACGGCGTGTACACGCTGCGCGCCATGCCCGGTCCGCGTGCCGATTGGTTTGGCCAGGCGGGCCTGGACCAGCTGGCCGCCCAGATTTGGGATGTCACCAGCGAATCCAACCGCGTGGGCGTGCGCCTGGATACCGGGCAGCAGCCGCTGCAGCGCGTCCGCTCCGGGGAACTGGCCAGTGAAGGCGTAGCCCGCGGATCCTTGCAGGTGCCGCCCTCCGGCCTGCCGGTGCTGTTCCTCGCAGATCATCCGGTCACCGGCGGCTATCCGGTGATCGCCACCGTCATTGCCGAAGACCTCAGCGCAGCCGCGCAGCTTCCGCCCGGAAGCAGAATTCGATTCGAACTCCATCCCGCTGCCGGCCACGCGGCATCAGACGCCTAAGGAATTGCCATGAAAAAAGTTCTCATCGCCAACCGAGGCGAAATCGCGGTCCGCATTGCCCGGGCGGCCACCGACGCAAATATTTCGTCGGTAGCCATCTACTCGGACCCGGATGCCGATGCCCTGCACGTGCGCCGCGCAGATGAAGCGTACCCGCTGCATGGTTCCACCGGCGCGGACACCTACCTGGATATCGAGAAGATCATCGAGATTGCCAAGCGCTGCGGCGCCGATGCGGTGCACCCCGGCTACGGTTTCCTCTCGGAGAACGCGAACTTCGCCGCCGCCGTCATCGAAGCCGGCATGAGCTGGATTGGCCCGCCTCCCGCGGCCATCGAAGCACTGGGCAACAAGGTCACGGCCCGGCAGATCGCGGTGCGCGCAGGTGCGCCGCTGGCCCCGGGCACCGACGGCCCGGCAGCGGACGCCGGCGAGGTGCGGGCCTTCGCTGAAGAGTACGGCGTGCCGGTCGCCATCAAGGCGGCCTTCGGCGGCGGTGGCCGCGGCATCAAGATCGCCTACTCGCTCGATGAGATCTCCGATGCTTTCGAGTCCGCCACCCGCGAAGCCACCGTGGCCTTTGGCCGTGGCGAATGCTTCGTGGAACGTTTCCTGGCCAAGCCGCGCCACGTCGAGGCCCAGGTGCTGGCCGATACCCACGGCAATGTGGTGGTCGTCGGCACCCGCGACTGCTCCTTGCAGCGCCGCCACCAGAAGCTGGTGGAAGAGGCGCCTGCCCCGTTCTTGACCGATGAGCAGCGGACCCGGATCCATCAGTCCGCGAAGGCGATCTGCAAGGAAGCCGGATATGTCGGGGCCGGCACCGTGGAATATCTGGTGGCCCAGGACGGGTTGATCTCCTTCTTGGAGGTCAATACCCGTTTGCAGGTGGAGCACCCGATCACCGAGGAGACTTCCGGCGTCGATCTGGTGGCCGAGCAGTTCCGAATTGCCGATGGCCTGCCTTTGTCCATTACCGAGGACCCGCAGCCCACCGGCCATGCCATCGAATTCCGCATCAATGCCGAGGATCCGGCTCGCGGCTTCCTGCCTGCGCCCGGCACCGTGGAGCGGTTCGAAGCGCCAACCGGCGCCGGCGTGCGCGTGGACTCGGGCGTGCGCAGCGGCTCGGTCATTCCGCCGTTCTACGACTCGATGATCGCCAAGCTGATTGTGCGCGGGGCCGACCGGAACCAGGCGTTGCGCCGTGCCCGCCTGGCACTGGAAGAAATCAGCATTGCCGGTGTTCCCACGGTCCTGCCATTCCACCGCGCCGTCATCGAGCACGAAGCGTTCAACGGCGAATCCCTGGGCGTCTACACCACGTGGATCGAGGACGAGTTCCTCAACGAGGTCGAGGCCAGCGACGAGATGGATCTGGACCAGCGCGATACCAGCCGTGAAACCATCACTATAGAGCTCGACGGCAAGGCCGTCCAGCTGGGTCTTCCCGCTGCACTGACCAACGCGTTGCGCCATACCCCGGGAGCCGGCACCGCCGCCACCCAGGATGATGCTGCCGGCGAGGTCGATGCCGCCGCGGTACGCAGCACCATGGACGGGAACCTCGTCCGCTTCGCTGCAGAAGATGGCAGTGCAGTCGCCGAAGGGCAGAGCATTGCCATCGTCGAGGCGATGAAGATGGAATCCACCATCACCGCGCACCGTGATGGCATCTTCCGTGCAGCGGACTTGAGCGCAGGGTCAGCCGTACGCCGCGGCGACACCTTGGGCACCATCGGCTAGCGTCCAGGCCATGAAGTCCGTACCCGCAAGCCAGTTGGGATAAATTGGAAGCATGAAAGCCACCAGCAGCACCTCGCATCCAGCCAAGGCCCCTCACGCGCACAGCGGGCTCTGGGCTGCCAATGAGCTGCGCCGCCGCATTGCCGAAGGCGAGCTATTGCCCGGTGACAAGCTTTCCGAACAGACCCTGGCTGAATCGTTGGGGCTCTCGCGCAATACCTTGCG
The DNA here is from genome assembly GCF_053644955.1 of Glutamicibacter sp. NPDC055354. NCBI lineage: Bacteria > Bacillati > Actinomycetota > Actinomycetes > Micrococcales > Micrococcaceae > Glutamicibacter > Glutamicibacter sp. NPDC055354. Next base: position 136,574 of record NZ_JBSHMB010000002.1, on the reverse strand, counting down.
CGAGAGCTTCACCTTGCTCAATAGCGAGCTGATCATCACCCGGATCCCCAACCGGGGTGTTTTCGTGGCTTCTCCGGATGCTGATGATGTGCGGGAAATCTATGCGGTGCGCCGTACCGTCGAGCCGGCATGCCTGGCGTGGGGCCAAGACATCGACCTGGACCGGTTGGGCAAGATCATCGAAGAGGCTCGCACAGGTCTGGCTGCCGGCGACGTGCCGCGGATGGCCAATGCCAATCAGGCCTTCCACAAGCAGCTGGTCGCCTCCTCCGACAGCGAACTGCTCCAGGAGCTGATGAGCCGCGTGCTGGCCCGCATGCGCCTGGTCTTCCACGCCATGAGCGACGCCCCGGATTTCCATTCGCACTACGTAGAGCGCAATGCGAATCTGCTGGCCATGCTCCGCGCCGGAAAGCGCCTGGAAGCCGCCCAGACCCTGCGCGGCTATCTCGACACCGCTGAAGCTGAATTGCTCAGCCACATCGCCCAACGCCCGGAGTAGGCATGGAACAGGGCCTTGGCCCATTCCGCTTACGATTTCCATCTCATCCGCGCCGTGCATTCCTCACTGCTTTGCGGCAAATGACAGCCTCCAGCGCATGCCTCATCGGGTTGCGCACTCTTGTTTTCCACGGATGCCCCAGAGGCCAAATCCGGGCTTGCCCCGCGGAATTTCCACTGCGATCACCGATTTTCCGGATCCTTGATGCTATCGCCCCCGCCAGCCTGCCGGTGCGGGCAGCCGCAAGCCCAGCGCCCTGCGGGTTTCCTCGACGCACGGACAAGCCAAGCAAGCACATAGATAGCCAACGTATGGTTTAACGAAACCATTGCGCGCCACGGCCGTTTCATCACGGCCTAGGCCCTCGTCCCCTGCTTGGAAGGTCGCACCACCCGTGAAATTGCCTGTAGCCGAATTGCACATCCACCTTGAGGGAACGCTGGAACCAGAAATGATCATGGCGCTGGCGGCAAAAAACGGTGTTGAGCTGCCCTATGCCACCGTTGACCAGCTGCGTGCCAAGTACCAGTTCAGCAATCTGCAGTCCTTCCTCGACCTGTTCTATGCGAATATGGCGGTCTTGCGCACCGCTGGAGACTTCCACGAAATCACCGTGGCCTACCTGCAGCGCGCCCATGACTCCGGCGTGCGCCATGTGGAATTGTTCTTCGATCCACAAGCTCACATCCAGCGCGGACTGGGCATGGGCGAGGTCATCGCCGGCATCCGTTCCGGTCTGGACGAGGGCGCAGAACGCTGGGGGATCTCCCACAAGCTCATCGCGTGCTTCTGGCGCCATGCCCCAGCGGAAGAAGCGATGGACTTGATGAAGGTGCTGGTCGCCGAGAAGCACGATATCGATGGCATCGGCCTGGATTCCTCGGAGGTGGGTTTCCCGCCCGAGCTGTTTCAGGAAGTCTTTGCCTATGCCCGCGCCTACGGCCTGCACGTCGTTGCCCATGCGGGCGAGGAAGGCCCTGCTGACTACATTTGGCAGGCGCTGGACTTGCTGGAGGTTGAGCGCGTGGACCACGGCATCCGTTGCCTGGACGACCCGACGCTGGTTCAGCGCTTGGTCGACGAGCAGATGCCTTTGACTGTCTGCCCGCTATCCAACATCCGCTTGCGTGCGGTGGACACCATGGCCGATCATCCGTTGCCGCAGATGCTCGAAAAGGGCTTGAAGGTTTCGGTGCATTCTGATGATCCTTCCTATTTCGGCGGATACATGGATGCCAATTTTTCCTCGCTCATGGCAAGCTTCAACTTCAGCACCGGGCAGCTGGCTACGCTGGCAAGGAATTCCTTTGAATCCGCATTCCTGGATGAAGAATCCAAGCAGGTACTGCTTGCCGAAGTCCAGGCCTGGGTTCAGCGGCAAAGCCTTTAGACATGGGAACGCGGCGGCCTCTTGGGGGAAGACCACCGCGTTCGATCCAGGGCCAAAGGCCCTGGCGGAAACTTGGCGGCCCCCTTGGGGTGAGGCCGCCTCGTTCGGTCTATGAGCTAGGGAACCTGGTATTGGGAATCCCTGATATCCGTGATGAGCATGTGCCCCGGTGCGTGGCCGATGGCCAAGGCCGGGCGGGACTCCATCACGGCTGCCTGCGGCGTGACGCCGCAGGCCCAGAACACCGGAATCGTCCCTTCCGGGATCTGCACTGCATCTCCGAAGTCCGGTGACCCCAGATCTGCTATGCCCAGCTCTTGGGGATTCCCGATATGCACGGGAGCCCCGTGCACAGCTGGATAGCGCGAGGTAATGCGTACCGCGTCGGCAACCTGCGAGGCAGGAATCGGACGCATGGAGACCACCATCGGACCGGACATCGCTCCGGCCGACTGCGAGCGGATATTGGTCTTGTACATTGGCACGTTCACGCCCTGGTCGATATGCGCGATGGAAATGCCGCTTTCCATCAGTGCGCTCTCGAAGGTGAACGAGCAGCCGACAATGAAGGTCACCAGATCATCCCGCCAGTACATGGACAGGTCGGTGGGTTCATCCACCTTGACCCCGTTTTCGTAAACCGTGTACTTCGGCACGTCGGTACGGATGTCCCCGCCTGCCAGCAACTCGTTGCTGGTTTGCCCCGCCTCCAGGACACCGAGGATCGGGCAGGACTTGGGGTTGCGCTGGGCAAAGAGCAGCACATCGAAGGCCAACTCCTGGGGAACGATGATCAGATTCGCCTGCGCATATCCAGCGCTGATCCCGGCGGTAGGCAGCACCTGCCCGGCACGGAACAATTCGCGGGCTTCGCTTGGGGCCATCGCCGCACGTTCGGAATGCCCGAGACTCTTCAGGTCCTTCATGATTGCTTGGCTCCTAGCCGTTCCAGAGGGCTGCCAGACCCGAAATCGAGTTCCAGCCGAGGTAGACGCTGAGCAGCCAGGTCAAGGCACCGATGACCAGCAGGGCCTTGGGGTAGTTGTATCCGTTCATCAGGTCGCGGCGGCGCCATGCGACCCAGAGCAGTACTGCGAAGCCCACAGGAAGGATCAGACCGTTGAAGGCTCCGGCGAAGATCAGCAGGGTTGCCGGCGCCTTGCCCAGGAACAGGTAGATGATCCCGCAGACCACGATGAAAGCCACGGTGATCAGGTTGCGGGTGCGCTCCGGGGTGGTGCGCTTGGTGATGAAGGAAACCGAAGTGTAGGCGGCACCGATCACACTGGTCAGCGCGGCAGCCCAGAGGATGATGCCGAAAGCACGGATGCCGATGGGGCCGGCGGCGTGGCCGAAAGCTTCGGCAGCCTTGTTGTCGCTGGTCAGCGCTACGCCGCCAGCCACAACGCCGAGGATCGCGAGGAAGAGCAGTACGCGCATGACACCGGTGACGATGATTGCCAGGGTCGAGATGTTGGAGATCGACTTGACATGCTCCACGCCCGATGTGCCCGAATCGATCATGCGGTGGGCGCCGGCGTAGGTGATGTAGCCGCCAACGGTGCCGCCGATCAGGGTGGTGATGATCAAGAAATCGATCTTCTCGGGGAGTACCACGTTGCGGATCGCATCGCCCACCGGTGGGGCGGCGACAATTGCCACGTACAACATCAGCAGGATCATGACGGCTCCCAGCATCACCACAATGCGGTCCAATGCCATGCCGGCTTTCTTGGAAAGGAAGACCAGGATGGCGATGGCCGCGGAGATGGCGCCGCCAATTTTGGCGTCAACACCCAGCATGGCGTTCAGGCCCAGGCCAGTGCCGGCGATATTGCCGATGTTGAAGACCATGCCGCCGATGAATACCAGTGCGGCCAGTACCCAACCGATGCCAGGGACGACTTTGTTGCCCAGTTCCTGGGCACGCATTCCGGATACCCCGATCACGCGCCAGACGTTCAGCTGGACCGCGATGTCCACAAGGATGGAGACGACAATGGCGAAGGCGAAGGCCGCGCCGATTTGGACCGTGAATTCTGTGGTCTGGGTAATGAAGCCCGGTCCAATGGCGCTGGTGGCCATCAGGAACATAGCGCCTAGGAGCGCCGTGCGCCGCGCCTTGCTGCTTTGGGATGTTGACTCAGGAAGTGCCATGATGACGTTCCAATGCGATAGTGGTGACAACCGTCACAAGGTCAATGTGATGGAAAAGACTTTACAGGTTGTTGAACAACTCTGGCAACAGGTTGTTGAACAATTTACTTTGCAGGCCTCCTCCGATCCCATTGCAAATCACCATTTATTCGTTTTGGTGCTGAGCGCTGACTAGCAAATTCCCAAAATATACTCGAGGCCCAGCAGCCCACTGGACTCCTCGAAAATTCTTTCCATCAAGTGGCTCGCGTCAGCGCAACCGGAAGGTTCCATCTTGATTCGGCACTTAAAACACCACGGCCGCGGTCACAGCGATAATTCGCCGGGACCGCGGCCGCGGGGCACTAATCGGGTTTAGTGGAAGAAGTGGCGTGCACCGGTGAAGTACATCGTGATACCGGCTTCGTTCGCTGCCGCGATGACTTCCTCATCGCGCACCGAACCACCGGGCTGCACGACAGCCTTCACGCCGGCATCGATCAGGATCTGCAGGCCGTCGGCGAAGGGGAAGAAAGCATCCGAAGCGGCCACGGAGCCCACGGCACGCTGTTCCGAAGCAGCCGCGTCAGCGTTCTCAGCGCCACCGGCTGCATCCGCGCCGGACTCGACCTTCACGCCCAGGGTGTTGGCACGTTCCACGGCCAGCTTGCAGGAGTCGATGCGGTTGACCTGGCCCATGCCGATGCCCGTTGCTGCACCATTCTTGGCCAGCAGAATCGCGTTGGACTTGGCAGCGCGCACGGCGCTCCAGGCGAATTCCAGGTCTGCCAAGGTAGCAGCGTCAGCTGCTTCGCCGGCAGCAAGGGTCCAGTTCCCCGGGTTGTCGCCCTCGGCGTCGATCTTGTCGCCGGCCTGGACCAGCATGCCACCGCTTACCTGGCGGAACTCGTTCTTGTTCCGGCCGTAGCCTTCTGGCAGGGCCAGCAGGCGGATGTTCTTCTTGGCCGAGAGGATCTGCACGGCTTCGGCCTCGAAGTCCGGGGCAATGACTACCTCGGTGAAGATGCCCTTGACGGTTTCTGCCATTTCCTTGGTGACCGTGCGGTTGGCGGCGATGACGCCGCCGAATGCGGACACCGGGTCGGTAGCGTGGGCCTTGCGGTGCGCGTCAGCGATTGGATCTGCAGCGTCATCCGAAGCGACGGCCACACCGCAAGGGTTGGCGTGCTTGACCACAGCCACAGCCGGCTTCTCGAAGTCGTAGGCGGCACGCAGTGCAGCATCTGCATCCACGTAGTTGTTGTAGCTCATTGGCTTGCCGTGCAGCTGATCAGCCTGGGCGATGCCGGCTGGAGCGGCTTCGTCAACGTAGAGCGCTGCCTGCTGGTGCGGGTTTTCGCCGTAGCGCAGCACATCGGCACGCTGCAGGGCCACGCCTGCGTAGGCTGGCCAGTCGATGACGCCGTCGCCGTCCTCATCCAGGAACTGGCTTGCGGTCCACGAAGCTACCGCGGTGTCGTAGGCTGCGGTGTGAGCGTAGGCCTTGGCGGCCAGGCGCTGGCGGGTCTTCAGATCGAAGCCGCCCTCGGCTGCTGCGGAGATGACCTGCGGGTAGAAAACTGGATCAACCACGATGGAAACGGCGGCGTGGTTCTTCGCTGCCGAGCGGACCATGGCTGGGCCCCCGATATCGATCTGCTCGACAACTTCATCCTGCGAGGCACCCGAGGCGACGGTCTGCACGAAGGGGTACAAGTTCACCACTACCAGGTCGATCTGCTCGATATCCATCGAGGACAGGGTATCCATGTGCTCGGTGACGCGTCGGTCCGCAAGGATGCCGCCGTGGATGCGCGGGTGCAGGGTCTTGACGCGGCCATCGAGCATTTCAGGGGAACCGGTCACCTGCTCGACCTCGGTCACGGGAATTCCAGCGGCAGCGATCTTCTTGGCCGTGGAGCCGGTGGATACCAGCTGCACGCCTGCGGCGTGCAATCCAGCGGCCAGCTCCTCCAAGCCGGTCTTGTCATAGACGGAAATCAGTGCGCGACGGATAGCGACTTTGTCCAGCACGGTCTTACTCACGAAATTTTTCTCCCGGCGGTGAGAATGAATGGGGCGGGCAGCGCAGAGGCCACCGCCTTCATTCTAACCAAGGAAGGCACCGGAATTTCAGTTCGTGTCAAGCCCCTTCCGGCAATGAGGAAAGCTGCGGGAAATATGAAGAAAGCTGCTTGTCAGTCAGGCAAAGCTGCAGAAGTTTCTCTGCATGTTCTTCATCTGCGACATAGGCCACGAGATCTGCCTTGGTCCGATCGCCCAACTCTTCGCGCAACGACCGCGCTACCGCAACCAGCGTGTGATAGTAGCGCTTGATAGTAGGTTCCCAGCCATCACGCACTGCCAGTCCGGTCATCGCCTCGGACCATAGCGTGGCCGCGGGATCTTCGCATAAATCAATGGATGACCAGTGCCAATCGCTGGGTTCCCACTTATCCGAGTAGAAGCTCTCCTCGTCGCTTTCTTCCAGATCCGCTTCCAAGGAGGCCAAGACGTCGTCGAGATCTTCATCATCGGAATCCGTGATCAGCAGCGAATCGTCTTCCAATGTGACGGTTTCAGGTTCAAGGCTTCCATCGCCGTCGGCATCGGGACGGTCCTCGTAATCGGCAGGCTCATCGGCGTCTTCACCGCGTTCCACCAATTGCTCGCGAGACTCCGTGAGGCGATCTCGTTCCAGGGCCTGCACCGAGTTCAAGGCCAGCAACGGCATGGCGATGCTTTCACTTTCCTCGGTGCTGACTCCATGCAAGGCAATGGCATAGAAGTCCTGGTCGGGGTGTCCAGCTATCACTTCCGCTGCGTGTCGAAGGGCAGTCACCCGTATAGCCTCTTCGAGAGCGGTCCAATCTACTCCCATGTCCAGAGATTACCCCCTTGCCGGCGCAGACAACAGGCCTTGACGTGGCGGGAGAAGAAGCGTAGAGAGCTACACCTGGAACCTGGTTTTCGGCTATGCTTCACGCGGTACAAACCATTTCTGCTCGCACACCGAAAGGTGCACCACTGTGTCTTCCGCACCCCTGCCTTCTGGCACATCGATCGTGCAAGAGCTGCCGTTCAAATGGAAGGTGCAGGGCACCATTTTCATTATCGGCGGACTCGGATTCATGTTCGATGCCTGGGACGTGACCCTCAACGGCGCGTTGATTCCATTGGTCGCCGAAGAGTGGGGGCTTGACCGTCCCACCGCGGCCTTGCTGGGCACTTCCAATCTGGTGGGCATGGCCCTGGGCGCCTTCCTCTGGGGCGGGATCGCCGACCGCTATGGACGCAAGAACGCCTTCAGCCTGACGCTTCTGATGTTCTCGCTATTCACCATCCTCGGCGCGCTGTCCCCGAATTTCGGCTTCTTCGTCGCCTTCCGCTTCCTGGCCGGCGTCGGCCTGGGAGGCTGCATCCCGGTGGACTATGCGCTCGTCGGCGAGTTCACCCCTGCCAAGCTGCGCGGACGCGTGCTCACCGCCATGGATGGCTGGTGGCCGGTGGGCGCGGCACTGTCCTTCTTCGTTTCGGGGTGGGTGATGGCCACCGCCGATAATTGGCGGCTGATCCTGGCGGTCATGATCCTGCCCGCGTTCATGGTGTACCTGGTACGACGCTCCATGCCCGAATCCCCGCTGTTCTTGGCAGCCAAGGGCCGCGACGCCGAGGCTCGTGCGGTCATCGACCAGCTCGTGGAACGCACCGGGGCCACTGAGCGCGAGTACGTAATTGCACCTGTGGAATTGGAAAAGGCACCGCGCTGGTGGGAGCAGGTCGCCTCGCTGTGGCGGTACTCCTGGAAGATCACCGCCACCAGCTGGCTGCTGTTCATGACCATTTTGCTGGTCTACTACCTGGCATTGACCTGGTTGCCATCGATTCTGACCGAGGCCGGAATGGCCCAGTCAGCGTCGTTCTTCGCTACCGCGGTGATGGCCCTGATGGGGCTGGTGGGCGTTGTTCTGGCAGCATTGCTGGTGGAGCGGGTTGGCCGTAAATGGCTGCTGGCGATCTCCGCGCCAATCTCAGGCATCGTGCTTGTGATCGTAGCCCAGAACCTGCATATCCCAGCGACCGCGATTGCCTGGGTGCTGGTCTTCGGCGTGGTGGTCCAGGTCGCTATTCCGGTGCTGTATGCCTATGTTTCCGAGCTGTACCCCACCGAATTGCGCGCCAGCGGTTTCGGCTGGGCCTCGACCATGTCCCGCTTTGCCGCCGGCTTCGGTCCCCTGCTCTTCGCGGCCCTGTGGCCAGTGGTCGGGCTGGGCTGGCTCTTTGCCGGCGCGACTGCGCTGGTGCTGGTAGCCGTCGTCTTCATGGCGCGATTCGCTCCAGAAACGCGCGGCATGAGTTTGGATTAAGGATCATCTGCCAGCGGCGAATGCCAGCACCTTCTGGTGCTGGCATTTGCTAGTCCTGCGTAGTTTGCGGGCGCAAGCCATCGCGCATGATCTGCACGATGCGGTCCTCCAAACCAGGCTGGCTCTTGCTGAAGGCCCGCGGCAGTGGACGGGTCATGGCCCCGATGGTGGCAATCAGTTCTATCTCCGTTACGTCTTTGCGGACCAAATTCGCGTTTTTGGCCAAGTCCAAGGCGGAGTGCAGGGACTGGCCGGCCTCTGCCTGGACCTCCAGAATGCGGGGGCTGATCTTCCGTGGCAGTTGCAGCCCGAGCGCTTCGCTCAGTGCCCCGAGATTCTGTTGGACCAGCGTGCCAAGCAGAACTTCCCAAGCGTCCGTGTCGCCGTCTTCAAGCCGCTGAACCGCTGATTGGGAAGCGATTCGGATATCCCCAAGCGTGCCGAGGGTGACTTCTTCAACCAGCGCATTCCGGTCAGCGAAGTTTCGATACAGTGTGCCGATGCCCACTCCGCTGGCCTCTGCAATAGTTTCCATCGCAATCTGGGCGCCGTGTTCTGCAAATAATTCACGAGCTGCTCGAAGGATGTTCTCACGTCGCCGAAGAGCATCTGAACGCATGAGTGGAATCCGATCTGAAGGAAATTCTGGCGCACGACTTGCCACCTGACGATTTCACGATAGCGGACAGGCAATGCTCTGACGAAGCGGAAATCAACTTTCCAGAACGAAAAGTTTGCTCCCCGCGCCCGCGCCCAGCCATTCCGCATTTCCAGAAACCGTGCTATCCCTAGGATCTAGAACCTCAAGGCCAAGGAATCCTCGGATATGCGTTTTCAGCTCATCAGGCACGGACAAACCCCATCGAATGTTGCCGGGCAGCTTGATACCGCTTACCCGGGTGCCAGCCTCACTCCGCTGGGGCATCGACAGGCTCGTGCCCTGCCGCAGGCATTCAGTGGCGGGCAGCTGCAGTCCATCTATGCCTCGACGCTGAACCGCACGCAGCTGACGGCCCAGCCATTGAGCGAATCCACCGGACAGAAGCTGCAGGTCATTGACGGCCTCGAGGAGATTTCATCAGGTACCTTGGAGATGCAGGCCGACGAGGCCTCACGCTATGCCTACGGCATGTGCCTGCATTCGTGGATGCATGGCAACTGGGAGCAGAAGATGCCCGGCGGGCCGAACGGCTACGACTTCATTGAACGATATTCCAAGGCCTTGGAAACCATCGCCCGGGCACAGGACTACTCCGGCACGGTCGCGGTATTCAGCCATGGTGCCGCCATTCGCGTCTTCAGCGCATGGGCTACGAAGATGGCGCCTGCCGATGCCGCAGAGCTGCATATCGAGAATACCGGTGGCTCCTTGCTGGAATTGGGCATCGGCGAAACGTGGACCTTGGAACGGTGGAATCCAGAACCGCTCGGTGGCGACTTCGTTCGCGATGTTCTCACCGAGGACGTGACGGGTGGCGAGGACGGCATCCCTTGAGTACCCCGCTCCACCGGGGATCGCGAGTTGCACCAACTCAGCATCTATTTTTTCGGTAGTCTGGCAGGGGAGCTCATTTTCCGCTGAGCGCACAAACGGAAGGCCCTCATGCACGACGACATTTCCCTGACCACCGGACGCGTCCGCCGCGTTCTGACCGAACGTATCCTTCCAGCGATATATTCAGAAACCATGCCATTGACCCTCTCCTGGCACGAATTGCCAGGAGAGCCGATAGCTCCTGCGCAGGGCCTTGCACTGGACTACCAGCCCACAGAGGTTGGTACCCCGTGGGGCGCGGCCTGGGGCACCACATGGTTCCATCTGCAGGGCCAGGTTCCGGCGCATTGGGCCGGACGCCGGGTGGAAGCCGTGATTGATCTGGGCTTTGACGTCAACATGACCGGGTTCCAGTGCGAGGGCCTGGTTTACCGGCCGGACGGCATCACCATCAAGGCGATCAACCCGCGCAACCAGTGGGTGCCCATTGCCGGTCAGGCCGAAGGCAATGAGGTCATCGACTTGTACCTGGAAGCGGCATCCAACCCGGTGCTGCTGGACTACCACCCGTTCCTCCCCACCGAGCAGGGCGATATCCTTACCTCGTCTTCGCGCCGGCTGTACACCACCCGCCGCATGGACCTGGCGGTCTTTGAATCCGTAGTACACGAGTTGTCGCTGGATCTGGAGGTGCTGCTGGATCTGCAAGAGCAGCTGCCGGCCGGCCCGCGCAAGATGCAGATCCTGCAGGCCATGGACAACGCGTTGGACGTGCTCGACCTGCAGCGGATTACCGAGACCGCACAGGCCGCCCGCAACGAGCTGGCAGAGGTCCTGGCCGCCCCAGCCGAGCACAGCGCGCACCAGATTTCCGCGATCGGCCACTCGCATATCGACTCGGCCTGGCTGTGGCCGCTGCGCGAAACCATCCGCAAGGTCTCCCGCACCTGCTCCTCGATGGTGGAGCTGCTGGGCGACGAGGAAGAATTCCTCTACGGCATGTCCAGCGCCCAGCAGTACAAGTGGCTCAAGACCCATCGCCCCGAGGTCTGGGATCGGGTGAAGAAGGCCATTGCCGACGGGCGCTTCCTGCCGCTGGGCGGCATGTGGGTCGAGTCCGATACCGTGATGCCCTCGGGTGAATCGCTGGTCCGCCAGTTCCTCTACGGCCAGAAGTTCTTCCGCGACGAATTCGGCATCGCTTCAAAGGGCGTATGGCTGCCCGATTCCTTCGGATACTCCCCTGCCCTGCCCCAGCTGATGCGCCGTGCCGGCTTCGAATGGTTCTTCACCCAGAAGATCTCCTGGAACCAGCAGAACAAATTCCCGCACCACACCTTCGATTGGGAAGGCATCGACGGCTCGCGCGTGTTCAGCCACTTCCCGTCGATGGACACCTACAACTCGCAGCTCTCCGGGGAGGAAGTCGCCAAGGCCTCGCGCCAGTTCCGCGAAGCGCGGCTGACCAACAACTCCATCGCACCGGTCGGCTGGGGCGATGGCGGCGGCGGCACCACCCGGGAAATGACCGGCAAAGCCAAGCGCCTGGCCAATCTGGAAGGCAGTGCGAAAGTCCGGTGGGAACACCCGAACGACTTCTTCGACCGGGCCAAAGCCGAGCTGCCCAACCCTCCGGTATGGGTGGGAGAGCTCTACCTGGAGCTGCACCGCGCCACGCTGACCAGCCAGCACCAGACAAAGCAGGGCAACCGCCGCGCCGAGCAGCTGCTGGTCGAGGCCGAACTGTGGGCGGCTACCGCAGCCCTACGCACCGGGGCCGAATACCCGTACGAGCAGCTCGACGAACTGTGGGAAACCGTGCTGCTCCACCAGTTCCATGACATCCTGCCCGGCACCTCCATCGCCTGGGTGCACCGCGAAGTGGTGGCACGCTACGCCCAGGTCATCGAGCAGGCCGAAACGCTGATCCGCGCCGCCCAGCAGCAGCTGGCTGGCGAGGGCTCCACCCCTATTGCATTCAACGGTGCGGCGTTCACGCGCAATAACCTGGCCTTCGGCCAGGCCAGGGAAGTGGAAGCCGTTCCTGTTTCCGCGGTCCGGGCAACGGCAGCCGATGGCGGCTACATCCTGGATAACTCGGTCATCCGGGTGGCGGTCAATGCCCAGGGCCTGATTGCCTCCGCGGTGGATCTGGCTACCGGCCGTGAAACTATTGCCGAGGGCCAGGAAGCGAACCTGCTGCAATTGCACCAGGACTTCCCGAACATGTGGGATGCCTGGGACGTGGACAAGTACTACCGCAACCAGGTCACCGATCTGCGCGAGCTCGATAGCCTGGAGCTGTCTTCGCGCGAGGACGGCAGCCAGGTCATCACGATTGCCCGCAGCTTCTCCAAATCCACGCTGGTCCAGGAACTGTCGCTGGCGCCAGGCTCGCGGACCGTGCAGATCTCGCAGAGTACCGATTGGCATGAGGCAGAGAAATTCCTCAAGGTCGCCTTCCCGCTGGATATCCGTGCCGAGCATGCAATTGCCGAAACCCAGTTCGGCTACCACAAGCGCGTTACCCACGTGAATACCAGCTGGGAAGCGGCGAAGTTCGAAACTTCCATGCACCGCTTCGTGCTAGCCGAGGAACCCGGCTTCGGCGCGGCACTGGTCAATGATTCCATCTACGGATTCGATGTCACCCGCGATGCCAAGGACGCGGCCGTCACGACAACCATGCGCCTGTCATTGCTGCGAGCCCCGCGCTTCCCGGATCCTGAAACCGACCAAGGCCTGCAGGCCCACCGCTACGGTTTGGTCATCGGCGCGGACGTGGCCATGGCAACAGAAGCCGGCGCCTTGCTCAACAGCGCAGAGCGAGTCGTCCATGGCGCCCACGGCGTGGACCCACTGGTATCGGTCACCGGCGAAGGCCTGGTGATTTCCAGCGTGAAGCTGGCTGCGGACCACTCCGGCGATTTGGTGGTGCGGGTCTATGAATCCCTGGGGCGCCGTGCCAGCGGCAGCCTGTTGGTCAACGCGCAGGCCTTGTCTGCAGCCACCGCGAGCCTGCTGGAAGATGAGCTGGCGGGGCAAGTCCTCGAGCTTTCCGATGGTGCTGTGCCGCTGAGGCTGGGCGCTTTCGAAGTGCGCACCCTGCGCTTCGCCCTGGCCAGGTAACCGCGGGTTCCGGGGCTGGCCCTTCGCACGCCATGGCGTGCGAAGGGCCAGCCCCGCTGCAATCCACGGTCCTGGCTTGCTGGACTCACTGGATCAGTCTCCCGTCCGGAGCAACCGCATAACCGACCCCGCCTACGCCCTGGCCGTTGGTATCACCGGGCTTGGCGTCCTAGCCGGGGAGGATTCCGCCGACCCCTACCAGGGCGATGGCTCATAGTCCTTGAGGAAGCAGCCATACAGGTCAATGCCGCGTTCCCCGTCAACGATCGGCTGGTACACCCGGGCTGCGCCATCAATCAGGTCCAAGGGGGCGTGCCACCCGTCGGCGACTTTCCGGACCTTCGCATCATGCGGGCGCTCATCGGTGATCCACCCGGTGTCCACCGCGCTCATGAGGATCCGGTCGGTCTTCAGCATCTCTTCCGCGCTGGTGCGGGTGAGCATGTTCAGCGAGGCCTTGGCCATATTGGTGTGCGGGTGCCCGGCCCCCTTGTAGCGGCGGGAGAACTGGCCTTCCATCGCCGAGACGTTCACGATGTACTTGCGCCGGGCCCCGCTGGCGGCCAAGGCCGGGCGCAGCCGCGAAGCGAGCAGGAACGGGGCGGTGACATTGCACAACTGCACTTCGAGCATTTCCAGGGCATCAACATCACCCAGGATCTGCGTCCAGGAATTATCCGTCACCACGTCCGGGATCAAGCCCCCGGCATCGATTGCGGTTCCCGCTGCGATTCGTTCCAGCGATGCGGAGCCGGCCCTCATGGCCAGATCGGCCAGCTGCTGCGCATCGTAGCTTTCCGATGCCGCCGGGGCCAGCAGGGCTGATTCTTCCAGGCGGAAGGCACTGGCCAGGGCCTTGGGATGCTCGGAGGGCGGGTTCGCTTCGCCCCACAGCTCCGGTCCCCCGTTGCCAGGCAGCAACTGCGCGGCCAGGGGCTGCTGCTCGGATTCAACCAGATGCTGGTAGGAGTTGGCCGTGCGCCGCACGGTCTGGGCGGCGTTGTTGATCAGGATATCGAGCGGTCCTTCGGCAGCCACGCGGTCGGCCAGGGAGATGACCTGTGCGGGGTCGCGCAAGTCGATGCCGGCAATGCGCAGCCGGTGCATCCATTCGGCACTGTCCTCCAGTGCCGCGAAGCGCCGTGCTGCGTCCTTGGGAAAACGCGTGGTGATGGTGGTGTGGGCTCCATCGCGCAGCAGCCGCAGCGCGATGTGCATGCCGATTTTGGCTCGCCCGCCGGTCAGCAAGGCGCGCTTGCCGCTCAGGTCCGCGCGCGCGTCTCTGCGTTCGCGTCCCTGTGCGGCGCAGTCAGGGCAGAGATAATGGTGGAAGGCATCCACGGTGGTGTAGCGCTGCTTGCAGATGTAGCAGCCACGCGGCTTGCGGAATTCCCCGGCGCTTGCGCTTCCGGTTGAACTGCTCAGGTCCAGGCCGAGGGTTTCGTCATCCAGCCGTTGCGGCGAGCCGGTGGCGGTGCGCTCGATCACTGCCCTGTCCGCGGCACTGATCTCGGCACGCTTTTGGGACTTGCGGTAGCGCTTGGCCGCCTTGAACATATTGCTGGTGGCCCTGCGCACGGCAATGTGCCGTTCATCCTCGGGATCCAGCTGGTGCACCACCGACAGGACCTTCAAAGCGGCGGATAGTTCTGCTTCGGTAAACAGTTCGGTTTCTGGTGCCTGCAAGGGCAGCGGCGTAGGTTCAGTCATCTCCCCACCAATTTTACGCGGTGGGCAGCGCCCTATTTTCCCTTGGCGAGATCGGCGAGCGTGGCAATGAGCAGGCGGCGCTCGACGAGCTTGATGCGCTCATGCAGCGATTCCTCGGTGTCGTGCTCTTCAATCGGCACGGCTTCCTGGCGCAGGATCGGACCGGTATCAACCCCGGCATCGGCAATGTGCACGGTGCAGCCGGTGACCTTCACGCCGTAGGCCAGCGCATCGCGCACGCCGTGGGCGCCGGGGAAGGACGGCAGCAGCGCAGGGTGGGTGTTGATGTAGGTGCCGTCGAAGGCGTTGATGAATTCCTCGCCGACGATGCGCATGAAACCGGAGGAGACAACATAGTCCGGGGCGTAGGACAAGCACTTTCCGGTGAGCGCATGGTTCCATTCGCCGCGATCCGCGTAGTCCTTGAAGTTCACGACGAACGTTTCGATTCCGGCTTCAGCCGAACGCTGCACGCCGTAGGTGCCGTGCTTATCCGCTCCCACGGCCGCAATCTCGACATTGTCCAGCTGGCCGTCGGCCACTGCGTCGATGACTGCCTGGAGATTAGAACCGGTACCTGAAACCAAAACCACAATGCGCATGAATTCAATTCTACGGTTCGCCGGGTCCGGCGCTTCATCCCGGACGCAATGTTGCATGGCGTTTCGATCCGCAGGCCTTTTCCCGGCACCGTTGCCGCGCCGGCCCTAGACTGGCCGTAAGAGCGCCATTCGAAGTGGAGAAGTTGATGAGCCAGATAGTTCCCGACGGCAAGGACTGGACCGTTGTCCTGGACGCGGTGTGCGCGCAGTGCGCCGTCGATGTGCGCGGCATCTCGCCCGGCGATGCCATGACCCAGCTTCCGGTGTGCGTGGACCGCTACATCGAGGTGCTCGCGCGCCCCGATGCCCAGACCCGCACGAACCCTTCCCGCTGGAGCGACCAGGAGTACGTGGCCCACGTCGCCGAAATGCTGCAGGTGATGACCGGGCGCCTGGACCTGATGCTTGAGCACGATGACCCGACGTTCCCCAACTGGGACCAGGACCGGGCCGCCGACGAGGGAAACTACAATTCGCTGCCTGCAGGGCAGGTCGCCGAGCTGTTGCGCGAAAGCGCCGCCCGCTACGCCGCGAAGCTGTCGAGCATCGACTCGGCGCAGTATTCCCGCCGCGGCCTGCGCTCGAACGGTGCCGCGTTTACCATTGAAACGCTGAATCAGTATGCCTGGCATGACGTCATGCATCATCTGTGGGATCTGGCTCCGCAGACCAGCTAGGCGCGCCCGACACAAACGAAGGGGCCAAATGGCAGGTGCACTGCCCTTTGGCTAGACTTCTTGGCGTACGCGCGAAAACAGTTCTACATAAGGAGCCAGGCAGTCATGCCCAAGGCATATTTCGGGAAAATTTCTGCACTGGCTTTCACCGGGCTGCTGTCCTTGACCGCGTGTTCTGCCGGGATTCCGGAGACCGGTGAATCCGCTGCTCCAGTCCCATCGGCTGAAGAATACATGCCGCTTCTGGTGCAAACGCAGGATGATGAAGACAAGCTTCCCGAAGGCTTTGAGGATACCGAGTCCTACGACGCGGAAACTCGCCACCTGCTGGCCACCTCGGACTTCGGCAGGCACTACGTCGCAGTAGGCAGCGAAGGCCAGCTGTGCATGATCGCCGTTCCCAAGCCCGTGGAAGAAGATGGCGATTACGAGATCGCCGGGACCACCTGCCCGACGATGGATTATGTGGTCCAGAACGGTATTCCGCTCAAGGTCGATGGCGGTGAAAACAGCTTCAAGACCGTCACCTACCTGATGCCGGCTGGCATCAGCGACGTGACGGTGGAGAACTCCATCTCCGAGCTTCGCGCCGAGCATCCCGAACTTGAAGCCGAGGATATCCAGGTAGTTGCCGAGAATGATTCGGTGCTGCTGGTGATGGAGGAGTCGACTGCCAGTGCGCTGGGGACGATCACCATCAACCGCCCCGATGGCGATCCGCTGGTCCTGGCCAGCCTGACCTAGGCCAACAGCGGCAAGCCTCTAGCCTTCGAGTACAGGGTCGGTCTCGAACAGCGGGGCAATCAAGTAGCCGATCGCGGTGCCCACACCGATTTGCAGTGCCAAGGCACCTGCGGTCGCCCACATGTTCGGGCCTATCTCTACCAGTCGCCCAATGGCCAGGGAGCCGGATGACAGCCAGGAACCGATCAGGCTCAGCAGCCCGCAGACAATGCCGGTGAAGACCGCCAAGGACGCGGTCGATGCCGCCAGCGACAGGGCATTGAACGGAATGCGACGGGCAAACCAGTCTTCGAGGTGGTTCTCGCCAACGCGCAAGAAGTACCAGCCGGCCACGATGCCCGCGGCCACGGGAATCAGCAGGAACAGCCATTGATGGGCCATCTCGCCTGAAGGAAGTGAAGCCAGCATCGGAATCGACGGCAGCGGACCCACCGTGGTTTCCAAGGTGGACAGGGTGCTGCCGGTACCGATGCTGAAACCGCCGCCGCTGATCCAGGACAAGACCCAGAACACTGCGTTCGGGATGAAGGACAGCTGCACCGTGGTCAGCGCGGCCGAGCCGATCGGGCCGGGGCGCAGCTCCTGCGACACGTTGGCGACGTCGGTCCAGTGCACGCCCAGGTTGATGGCCAGCAGCAATCCGGAGATTCCCACGGCAGCGACATAGCCGAGGAACCCGGCCACGATCACATGCCATACGTAGGATCCGGCCCAGCGGCGATGCGGTGAGATCCGCTGGATATAGGCGGCCGTATCGACACCGAAAAGGCGAGCCCAGGAGCCTGCTTCGCGCCGCGCGCCAATGATCAGGCCCACGAGCGCGATGATCAGCGGAATGAAGGTCGCCGCGATGATATTGACCCGCGCATGCGCGTTATTGGCGAGGAACCCGATACCGGTACCGATGGCCCCGTAGGCCACGAAGGCGCCGAGCAGCCCTTGCCAGAGCTGGTCGGTGTAGGAAGCGCGAGCGATGCGCCGTCCTGCACGCAAGCAGAACAAGAACGGCAACAGCGATAGTCCCAACGGGATCAGCGTGACCCATCCGGTCACTGAACTGGGGTCAGCTTCGGGGCCGAGATTCAGGATCTCCACCGGCACGCCGTGGATAAGCAGCCAAATGAGGCCGCCGAACTGCAAGATGGCCTCAAACGAGTCTTCGAGGAAGCCTCCGCTGAAATAGACGGCGACCAGCGGCAGGGTGATCAGGGCAAGGCAAAAGACCACGGATTGCAGTATCTCGAAGACCCCCTGCAACGCCAGGGGCATTGGCCAGCCGTTGCGCAGGCGCAACATCACTGCCTTCATGGGTTTCTTTTCGCGGCTCATCATCTTCAATGTTGCCATCATTGGCGCCGACCGGCCTCGATCGACGCGCAATGCTGACCTGAAGGGTTGCCTAGAACACTGGGCTAATAGCTGTCCGGAGCAGCGCTTTGGGCCTCGGAATTGAAGCTTGCAGCCAGTGCTTCGGTGGCACGCGCCAGCAGTGCCACGTCGGCACCCACGCCGACGTAATCCGCGCCGGCGGCCATGTATTCGCGGGCGCTCTTCAGGTCGAAGGCGTTGACCCCGGCATACTTGCCTGCGGCCTTGGCGGCATTGATGGACTTGATCACCGCAGCGACCACGTCCGGGTGGCTCTGCTGGCCGATGACGCCCATGGAGGCGGCCAGGTCCGATGGACCGATGAAAATCCCGTCAACACCTTCGGTGGCAACGATTTCCTCGACGTTCCGCACCGCTTCATCCGCTTCGATTTGAACCATGATGGTGATGGTCTCATCAGCGCGGGTCAGGTACTCGGGGATGCGGTTCCAGCGAGCCGAGCGGGCCAGGGCGGAACCGACACCGCGTACGCCCTTAGGCGGGTACTGGCAGGAGGCGACGGCAGCGGCGGCTTGCTGGGCATCATTGACCATCGGGATGATCAGTGACTGCACGCCCAGGTCCAGGAACTGCTTGATCACCACCGGATCGTTGACCGCAGGGCGGACCACTGGAACGACCGGGTAGCTGCGCACGGCCTGCAGCTGGGCCAAGATGTTCTGCAGGTCGTTGGGCGAATGCTCGCCATCGATGAACAACCAATCGAACCCTGCACCTGCGCAGATTTCAGCGATCAGCGGGGAAGCCGAACAGACCCAGATGCCTGCCAACGAGTGGTCGGCGTCCTTGAGCGCATCCTTCAGCGACGGATCCGCTTCTACTCGAAATGACATGTCACAGTTCCTAGCGGTCCGTAGTCGGCAAAGACGGTATCCCCTGCATTGACCCACATCGGGCGGGTGAAGGATCCGGCCAGGATGATTTCCCCGCCCTTGAGCTTGTCGCCGTGCGGGGCAATCTTGTTGGCCAGCCAGTACACGCCAGCGGCAGGGTGGTTCAGCACACCGGCTGCGACACCGGTTTCTTCGACGGTCTGGTTCTTGAACAAGATCCCGGAAACCCAACGCAAATCGATGTTCTCCGGCTTGACCGGGTTGCCGCCGATCACCATGGCACCCATGGCGGCGTTGTCGCTGATGGTATCCACAATGGTGCGGCCTTCCATCTCCACGCGGGCATCGAGGATTTCCAAAGCGGGGATGACGTATTCGGTAGCTTCGAGCACATCGAAAATGTTCGCCCGCGGGCCTTCGATGTCCTTCTTGAGCTTGAAGGCCAGCTCCATCTCCACGCGGGCACCGGTGAAGTCTTCCCACTTCAGCTTCGCGCCGGAGTCGTAGACCATGTCATCGAAGATGATTCCGTAGTCAGGCTCGGTGATTCCGGTAGCCATCTGCATGGCGCGGGAGGTCAGCCCGATCTTGCGGCCGACCAGCACGCGGCCAGCGGCTTCGGAGCGCTGGCGCCACAGGTTCTGGACCCGGTAGGAATCTTCTACCGTCATTTCTGGATAGCGTGCGGTCAGACGCGGCACGGGAGTCCGTGTCTCGCCGGCCTGGACCAGCTCATCGGCAATGGCCGTGATTGTTTCCTCGGATAGCATCGACGGCTACACCTTTCACTACTGTTCAAACCTCTTGGGGCTGCCGCCATCTCGAGGAGATGACTTAGCTCACGGTTCTTGATCGTACCGAGGTTCGAGATTGAAGGCACATCGTACTAACATTCTGCTCGACTTTTCGTGGCCTTTCGGGCTCCTTTTCGCAAAAGATTTGGCCCACGGCCATGCGCCCCGGTGCGGGTGCATGGCCGTGGGCCCAACTTGGCGGAACGGCCGACTCAGGATCCGGATTTGAGGTTTGCCAGCAACGCTTCGAAGGGCAGTGAGGAGAGTTCATCATCGGGGTCGGCGAATTCGCTGACCGAGGGAGCGATGGAACGGGTATCCCCCAAATCCGCATCAGCGGAGAATTCCCCTTCGTTCAGGGACAGCGCCAGGACGACTTCTCGCGCAACCCGGCGAGCGCGATCTGCCAGCGTGCCAGTCAGCCCCTGTCCCCCGAAGTCTTCCGAAGACGCGAAAACCGTTGTCGGCATGATCTGCGCCCTGAGGTAGGAGAAGATCGGACGCATGGCGTAGTCAACCGCGAGCTGGTGCCGCTGGGTTCCCGCGGTGGCAGCGAGCACGACCGGTTTTCCGTTGAGCGATTTAGGGTCCAGGATATCGAGGAAGGACTTGAAGAGGCCTGAGACCGAGGCCGTGAAGACCGGGGTGACGGCAACGAGCACGTCCGCATTCACCACTGCGTCGATAACTTTTTGCAGGCCCGGGGCGGCGAAACCGGTCAGCATATTATTAGTGATTTCACCAGCATGCTCACGCAGTTCGATATTGCTCACGTCGGCTTGCACGCCGGCGGCAGCTAGCTGCGCGGCAATATTCTCTCCGATTTGCCGGCCCAGCAGCGAGGAGCTCGATGGGGTTCCCAGCCCACCGCTGATGACGACTACTGACTTGCTCACTGTTCTTGCCTTTCACTATTTATATGCGTATGCATGTATCAACAGCGGGGTCGGCGGACGTATTCCCGGCATCGGCAGTTCTTTTCGCCTCGTCAGCTCAATTCAGTTTTTCACTATTGTGACGGTCGCAATCTTGTTGATAATATCTGCATATGAGCACTCCGAAGCCACAGACCGAGAATCAGCGCGCAATTGAAGATGGCGTCCGCACTGACTTCAAAAACACGATGTCCTACGGCAGCTACCTTGATCTGGAACGCATCCTGTCAGCACAGCATCCGGTCAGCGTTCCCGAGCATCACGATGAAATGCTCTTCATCATCCAGCACCAGACCAGCGAACTGTGGCTCAAGCTCATGCTCCATGAACTCCTCGAGGCTCGCCGCCTGCTGGGCCTCGATGACTTCGGCAAGGCCCTGAAATGCCTTGCCCGGGTAAAGCACATCCAGAAGACCCTGACCGAGCAGTGGTCGGTCCTGGCGACCTTGACGCCGCGCGAATATGCACAGTTCCGCGACTTCCTCGGCTCTTCCTCCGGTTTCCAGTCCTTCCAGTACCGCGCCGTGGAGTTCATTCTGGGCAACAAGCATGAAGGCATGCTCAAGGTCCACGAGGCAGATCCAAAGGCCCACGAGCTACTGTCCAAACTGCTTCACGAGCCAGGTCTCTACGATGTGTTCCTGGCCGCCCTGTCCCGCCACGGTTACGACATTCCCGAAGACGTGCTTTCACGGGACTTCACCAAGCCTTGGGCATTCCAGGAGGCACTGGTGCCAATATTCAAGGATATCTACGAGTCCGAGGACACCCGCTGGGGCTTCTACCAAGCCTGCGAGGACCTGGTAGACGTCGAGGACAACTTCCAGGCATGGCGCTTCCGCCATATGCGCGTTGTCCAGCGCACCATCGGATTCAAGCGCGGCACCGGTGGCTCCTCGGGCGTTGACTTCCTCAAGCGCGCCCTGGACCTGACCTTTTTCCCAGAGCTGTTCGCGGTGCGTACCGAAATTGGCAAGTAGCACCTCCCTCACGGCTCTGAGCCTCGATGACTTCGAGGCGAGATGCGGAAGCGCCACCTCGATTATCCGCACAATTACCGGCCTCTATATACGGCATGAGAAAACTCCGGTGGCGCGCACCCGAATAGTGGAACTGGCACATGCTGCCGGAGTTTCGGTCCCTGCGGCGCAAACCGCCATCTCCCGACTGATTGACCGGGAAGTGCTGGAAGCAGCGCAATCTTCCACCTTGCGCGTTTCGAGCGCGGCGCAACAAATGTTCGAGCGTGGCACCAGAAGAATATTCACCCCGCGCCAAATGTCAGGCAGTGATCCCTGGTGCCTGGTGGCCTACTCGCTGCCGGAGACCTTGCGCTCCTTGCGCCACCAGGTACGCAAGCATTTCTTGCAGCTTGGCGGCGGCACGCTCGGCTCCGGATTATGGATTTTCCCCGAGTACCTGCGAGAGGAAGTATCGGCGGTGCTCAATGCCCTGGGAGCCAGGGAACACGCGACGCTTTTTACCGCCCAGCAACCATACTTCCCCGGAACACCGCAGCAGGCTGCCGGGCAGTGGTGGGATCTTGAGCGCCTGGGCACGCTGCATCGAGCGTTCCTGGAGAGCACCGCTTCCCTGGATTCCAGCGACATTGCTCCGCCCAGTGCTTATCGGGGGTATGTCACGATGGTCGATTCATGGCGTGCTCTGCCCTACCTTGACCCCGGCTTGCCGGAGTTCATGCTGCCCGCCCACTGGCCTGGCGATGAGAGCAGGGAACGTTTCTTGGCACTGTCCACCGCATTCCAGGAATCGGCCTTGCTCTTCGCACGCTCGCTTCTGGCTTCCTAGTTCCAGACTGGTTCATCTTCTCCATACGGAGCAGGCGGACCAGGGTAGTCCAGCCCCTGGCCTGCCATGCTGAAGGAGCATAACCTCTAGTCGGTAAGATGAGAACTTGATCTTCGTCGAACTGAATGAGGGAAAATGTAAATTAGTCAAGATCGCTCCCCGCGCATCCGCGATTCTAGTTTTGGAAGGCAGTCTGGTGCGCTAAGAAAACTTTTATCTCTATTTTCCGCTTTCACCGTAATGTTCCTGTTGCTGTCATTTCTCACTGCTGTGGACGCCCAGGCATCTTCCACGGACAAGCCGGAAACCAGCATGCGGGTATTAAGCGAAGTAGAGGTGGGATCAACTGCACGTGGCGTAATCGTGGGAGGCAACAAACTCACACGAGTCTGCTCTCCTAAAAAGTGCGTTTCCGTCCCAAAATCAAAGATCTGCACCGTTGGTTGCGGATGTGGTAAGGCTATTTATAAGGAATACAAAGGCTATTGCTCATCATCTACAGCCTGCTTTACCTACAAGGGCAAAAATTACGTATACACAGGGTTTAAGCCCACTGCTGCTCAAATGCCCCAAGCGCGTAAGTGCGCTGCAGGGCTAGGTGTGACTTGGCTCGGAGCTATTGCCGGCGGTCCTCTAGGGATTACAATACTAGGAGTTTCAGTGACTCTCTGGAGTTGCGGCTAGGAGAATATTCAATGAACAAAAGTTCCATTTCACCCCTTATTGCTTGGGTATTTTCTGCGCTCTTTCTTCTCATCGGAATCTGGCAGATTAGTACCAATGCGTTTTGGCAAGGTGTCGCGCTTGCTGCTTTAGCACTAATTTGGGCCGTCGTAGCCTTACGACAATCCCGAAAGGCAAAGGTGTAAGGCTAGAAATACCCAAAAGCTACTAATCAACCCCTCATAGATTTTGGGTCTTCCCACAGACATAAGTGTTTGAGCATTATCAGCAAATCGTACAAAACGTTCGGCTGGAAGGCTCCAGCCGAACGTTTTGGTTAGATAGGTTCATTTCGCGGGACCGAAAACACCCCAATCGTAAGGGGTGGTTTCCGAATCCCTCGAATATACGATGCGAGGGATCTCGACGTCCTGTAAATACCGTTTGCAAAACAATGGCGAAGCTTCCGCAAGACCCGAAGTCTTCGGGTGAGAATCCTTGCCAGTTGCCACATGCGAACCGATGTAATGGCTTTTAACCATTGCAATACCCCGCGCCTACGTACGTCGGATGTTTGCTGTGAATGGAACGGGTCAGAGGTCAGAGAAAGTTCTATTTCTGGCGGCGAATCGCGCTACCGTCGGCTATTTACTTTTTACAAACCATCCTACTTTTGTGCTGAAGTGGCCTACTTTTATTTGATCACACACGTTGTAGTCACATCCGGCTCTGCCAATGAAGGAACGCAGTATCCATCATCTCCAGACGCCACGGCAGCATCGTGCCCTCGGCTCGCCTTTGGTGCTGGACATGAAGCCAGACTCCGAGGATCCGCTCGGCCTCCGAGGAATAGTTCTGATACCTCGGCGTCCGATGATAGGTAGCCGCGAATTCGATTAGCGAGGTCAGCCGTGCCCGCCAGGCCTCATCCAGCTCCTGCTGGTGCACATCGATATTCCAGCCTGTGAGGTCCTCTAACAAAACGCTCTTAGGGATAGACATTGAGTTGTTGCGGTGGGCTCGTCGCTGCTCGAGCACCCACCGGTGCATCCGTGACTCTGCTTCTTCCCCGTCGTGGTGCGGGAGCCGGCTGTGGGTTTTCTGGAATTCCAGGACTTCGGCAAGTTTCTTGCGCCATCTGACCGTCGGACGGTCCGGTCCCCTGACTGCCAGTGCTGCTTCATGTTTTCCACGAAAACCGGGTTCATAGTGCTCACGCCGCTGCAGGTGGTAGTGGATAGTTGCTGCACCACGATGGCACAGGTCAGTGATCTCGCGGGCAGTCAGACTGGCAAGATGCATTTGGTCCCATTCAGGATGCCTGGATACTTTCCAGCTAACCATGGCTCCAGGCTACAACACAGTGAACAGTGTGGGCTTGCGGCTGAGGCAGCCTGGAATTCGAGTAGTGCGGGCAACGATATTTCATTGCCGGTGGGAGAGTATCACCGGAAATCTTCAGCCGTTCGGGTCCATGCGGTTGCCGCTGAGCCCGGCGGTGCCGGCGGACGGGTTAGGTGTCAGAGTTGCGGGACCAATGATGCATGAGTCTTTGCTGGGCTTGCTGTTCGCTCAGTCCTGAAATCTCTTGTGTGGACAGATGAAGTTGTTCCATGAGCGCAGCTTCCATCCATTCGGGCAAGACAGATCCCCGTGCGGGTTCAGGTGTGGCTTCAACGGATTCGTAGAGCCTTCCCATCTGGACAATGACGTCTTTGAGCGATTGAATCTTCGGGTCATCGCCCATGCGTGCGACCCGTGAGGTGAGCTCATCGTAGACCTCGCCATCCGAACGGGCGCCAACAGCCCAGACCTCGGAAATATCAAGAATTGGGCGGCCGGATGCGTCTTCGGTAATGCGCCATACGATTCTCCAGTCGCGATCGCCAACGACCAACTTGCGGAAACCGACTAGCGCACCGAGCAAGGGCTCGCCAGCCTCAGGAGATTTTTCGAGTAGCAGCATCTTCTTGAACACGGATCGCACGATCTGTGGATCCTTTTTGTGAAGACGATGCAGGTCAGATACTGCGTCTTCAGTTAGCCGGACGATGCACAGGCGGTCTTGAGGCTGATTCACGAATTATCAGACTGGGCTTCTTCGGCGTTTTCCGCCTCAAGCTCTGCGCGGTTCAAATTAAAGAATTCCATCGCATGGTCGAGCGTCGTGCGCACGCCGCTATCAGTGGCAAAGCGTGCCATCACCAACGCAGCATCGCGAAGAGTATCCCGGTCATGGCGCAGCTGAGCGATTTCCTTCGCGGAAACGACTTCGGCCACGACCTTGCCATGGCGCGACAAAGGGGTATCCCGGCCCTCTTCGGCGGCGGCGACAAGCGCAGAGAGTCCCGCACGTGATGCTTCGGTGATACTCAAAGTAGTCATATGAAAAACTATATAGATTTCTACCTAGATTTTCTAGGGGTTTCCATTCGGGAGTAGCGGAAGTTTTGTCAAAAACGGCGTCAGGAACGACTGAAGGGCATGGCGCCGATGGAATATCGATGCCATGCCCTTACGGCCTAATGCGGGACCATGATTTAGCTAGTCCAATTTTCGGGACCAATTTCATATCCCGTACATTAATCCCGCCCTTCAAAAGGAATGCGGCACAGAAATTAACTAATTCTTACACCCTTGGCCGCAACAGCATAATCGCCAAATGAGTAGCAAGTATTGTGGTTCGACACCGGTCCGCGCAAGGTGCTCCAGTAGTGCTGGTTCCCGTAGTAGTACCGGGTCTGACCACGATTTGCGCCAGGGCAGAGGTAGCGAACATTGTTGTACTTACTTATGTTGGCTTCTCCCTTGTTGGCGAAGCAAAGCACGTTTTTTCCGTCCTGGCCACGCCAGCGGTACCAATCAATGCGATTACCGCAGGTCACGATGTTGAACCGTCCCTGATTTGATGCCGCTGTCTTTCGAGAGAAAGATAGCAACCATGCCCAAGAAATACCCTGCCGAAGTTCGTGAACGCGCCGTAGCGATGGTTGTGGACCGGCTCTCCGAGTACCCTTCCATTTATGCAGCGTGCAAGGCCCTGGCTCCGAAGCTGGATGTCGGTCCCGAATCATTGCGTCGCTGGGTGCTCCAGGCCCAGGCCGACACCGGTGAGAAGGACGGCCCAACCACTACCGAACTCGATGAGCTCAAGGCGTTGCGGGCGGAGAATCGGGATTTGAAGGAAGCCAACGAAATCTTGAAAGCTGCCTCAATTTTCTTCGCGAGGGAACTCGACCCTCGCCGCCGCCAATCTGCCGATTCGTTGATGAGCAGCGGGCCGAAGGTCATGCGGTCGAGTCGATCTGCGCCGTCCTGCGTGAGCAGGGCGTGCAGGTTGCCGCACGAACCTACCGGGCCTGGAAAACAAGGCCTCCGGCCCTGCGAGCAGTTGAAGATGCGAAGGTCATTGACACGTTACGCAGCCTCAAAGTGTTAGACGCTAAAGGAAGACCGAAGCCATAAATCCTTTATGGCCGGCGAAAGATGACCGCTTGGCTGCGGCGCAACGGCTTCCCCGCGGTCTCCAAACACACCGTTGACCGGCTCATGCGTGACGAGGGCATGAACGGCATGATCCGGGGCCGCAAGACCCGCACCACGATCCCTGGCAAGGATGGACGCAGGGCCGGTGACCTGCTGAACCGAGACTTCACGGCAGAGGCACCAAACCGGATTTGGGTCACGGACTTCACCTACGTGCCGGTGTATTCCGGGTTCGTCTACGTGGCGTTGGTGATCGATCTGTATTCGCGGGCCATCGTCGGCTGGGAAACCTCCACTGTGAAAGACACCGCTTTCGTGGAGCAGTGCCTGAAAATGGCCCTGTGGCGCCGAAAACACAGCAATAGGCCGGTTGACAAGGGGCTTTTGCATCACTCGGACGCGGGAAGCCAATACACCTCGATCCGGTACAGCGACACTTTGGAAATTGAGGGGCTGGTTCCGTCGATTGGCAGTGTCGGCGACGCTTACGATAATGCCGCAGCGGAGACGGTGATGGGCTTGTTCAAGAACGAGGCCGTGGCCAAGGGTTCACCGTTCCGTACTGGTGCGTTGAAGACCGAATCCGACGTCGTTGAGGTCGCCTTCGGCTGGGTCTTTTGGTACAACAATGATCGCTTGCATTCCTCGCTGGATCACCAAACTCCAGAGGAATTTGAGCGAGCCTACTATGATGAAATGACAGGCTCGTTACCCGACGCAGCCGCACATAAGACGGCGGCATGATTTCCGGGACGGTTCAAATACGTTCGTATTCCGAGGCGCCACCTGCAGTCAGAACTTGCACTAGCGGACGTGGTCCCTACTTGGAATTGGCTATTAATTGAAAGAGGACCCTTTGAAGGGACTAATGACGATGCTTGTCTCTGGGCTGACATTGGCGCTGACCATGGCTGCGATGCCTTCTTACGCATCACAAGATACGGATCTAAACCTAAGCGATGTCAAGAGCGCTTCGCCTATTCCAGCAGCCGAATCTGCGTCTCTTCTGAAAGACAATCCGTCACCGAAGACGATCACTTTATCAAACGGGGTGATTGTACCTTTCAGTGCAGACGACCGTACGAGTGCTGAAGAGGAGGCATTCCGCAGTGAAGTGTCATTGTTGGTAACTCTCGATCAGCTAACGTCAGCCAAGATGAATGAGCTGGGCCTTTCGGAGCCGGCAGAAACTCTGGCGACAATCCCAGTGACAGTAAAACCCAGCGATTTTCTTCTTGGGGTAGCTGAACCGGCCAAGCTCGGGTGCCGTGTTACCAAGCCTTCGTCGAGTGCAGGTGACATAAATATTTCTCGCCCCCAGATTGTAAAATCTGGGACAAAGATTTATGCGTATGCTCGATACAATTGGAAGAATGCACCCTTTTCCGAGTGTCCACGCGGCAAATCTCAGATCGGTGGACCCGACGGGCTAGCAATTACGTTCAACCGCGCCGTCACCAACAAGGGTGTTTCCTTTGTGGGGTGCAACAGCTATAACAAGTGTGAGAAAACTGGATGGCTGGAAACCAACAATCAATATGGTGCGGGTTGGGCGTTCCAGGATTGGGGCTACGGCGCGCTTTACGGACACAGTCCTACATATAAAGGAACTTTGACCTATACGCTAACCACGAGTTCAACTAAATGCCTTCAAGCTTTTGCGAAATATGGGCATTCTTGGAACTCTACAAAGCTGACCGGTTTTAGTATAGGTAAGTCTTCAATCGGAATCTCATGGAATACGAGCTCAAATCTATGGCAGAAATCAAGCCAAGCCGGGTCTTACCGATGCTAGGACGCACCTGGGCAAAGGGATTAGCCCTTGCATCATTTGCTCTGATCGCAGCTGGTTGCTCAACTTCAGATACATCCCAGTCACTATCTGTGGATGCCGTCATGGATGTTTGTGCAAAAAATGATTGTTTTACCGTAAAAGTTCCTGCGAACCTTTCAGTAACGGTCAACGGCCATGAAGTGAGCATTCCATCTTCCAACGGGTCTGGGACAGTGGCTTTGGAATCTGTCGGTGCTGTCCAAGTGACGGCACGCTGGAATTCGTTTGAGAAGACAGCCGATCTGATGATAAGTGATGGATCAGCGGAGTCAGTCACCATCAAGTTTGATGAAATAGCGAGAGTAACCGAACTATAGAGAAAAGTCTGAGGTCAAACCCCTGATTATTCTGATAGTCTGCATCACACGGCTGAGGTTTCTGTCGCGGTGCTGGTGATGGTTGATATCGTCGGAGCCGTCCAGGATTGCTGAATCCCCATGAGGGAGAGACCTCATCTGCAACGACAGTGGCTATGATTGTTCATGTCTCAACAGACTCTTTCGCATGGAAGCATCCCGCGGTCTTTGCAGGATGCTTCCATGTTTAATGCCGAATCCAGAAAATCGCACGTGCCATCCATGAGTCGGTAGAAAGAATTGTCCAGTGAGTCCGCGGGATTTCACCTGCACTTCCTCACCACGGCCTTTGACCTCCCCACCGCCAACTCCGAGATTGCCGAAGATCTAGTGCAGCTCGACGACTCTCCCGTCATCGACTACACCCACTTCTCCCTCGCGTTGAGCCGATCACGCAAGTTCGCCCGATGGGTGAGCTGGAACATCGACGGATTACGCATGCAGTTGCTCTCCCGTGCCGGTATCAACTTCACCAAAGAGCAGCTACGGACCCGAGTGGAAACTTAAGAAATTTAGCTAAAATACCAATGACGGGTGTCGGCCCCCAGAGTCATCCATACCTTTCCGAAGTCCCCCAATCTGCGTCGTGCCGTCCGTATGAGGAACCTTCACCGGACATTTCGTTGGCCGGCCATCCGCACCGAGAACGGGATTCGGAGGATCTTCTTCTAAGACGGTCCTCCGGGATGGGTAGACTCTCCTTCAACTGATCCAGGACGGCTCGGTGCAGGTTGCGGTGATCGAAATGACCAGGCAAAGGGGAACGCGAATGAGAAGGGTCCTTCCATTTAGCCGCGAGTCGATGAGGCTCCATGGCTGATCCGCTGAACGACATCGAACTTGAGATCATCGAAAACGGTGAAGACGACTGGGTCCTTTTCCTCCACATCATGGGGATCATCAACGAAGCCAAGGGAAGCGTCCTGACGGAGGACGAGGCCATTGCAGAGGCCACAGGATCTGCCTTGGCCCTGTGCGCCAAGGGGTATGCCCAGCTCGGGAGATACACCGGACCTACAAGTTTTGTGCCGTGGCCCGAGACCGGTGATGCGCTCCGCACTCGGTTGGAGCACGAGCTGAAGAATCCGCCTCCCGGGGAAGGCCACGAGTGCAATCTGATGTACATCATGCTCGATATCCTGCCTGAAGGGCAGAAAGCCAGAGACGAGCAGTCCCGGTAACCGAACGGCTAACGGGAATGGGCATCCCCTAGTCGTTAGACTGTCGGGCAGGAGAATGGAGGGGTGATGTTATTTCCTTGCAGCGACCAAGAGGCCGCAAAATGGATCACGACCGGCGTTGAGCACTGGTGGAATCTGGTGACGCTGGGCCCGCCGGGATTCCCGGCGTATGCGCGGCTGCGATTCATCCCCAATCCAACCTACGAGGGTCAGCCCGAAAATGATGCTGCGCGCTGGAATGACACCCTCTCAGACAATGATCAGCTCCGCATCACGGTGGGGACGTTACTGCAGCCCACCAGCTCGTCCACCGAGGGATACCTGCTGATATGGGACGGTTGGGGTGGTGACTCGTTCCCCGATCGGGTACTGCGCACGTCCCATGTGGTGGTCCCGAACCGTGAGTACTACCTGTGCAGGGTCTCGCTGCAGGACTTCGTATCCGGTGCGATCGAAGACTCGTGGCAGACTGAAACGGGTCACACCATGCCGCACCCTGCGTTCATCTGGCCTTCGGACCAGTCTTGGTGCATCACCTCAGACGTTGATCCCCATTGGGCTGGCATCGGGGCTGAAAAGGCGCTGATCGACCCGCTACTGACCGAACCACGTCTTGACATCGTCCGTGTCGAGCCGAATCAAAAAGTGCCCTTCTACCACTAGGGGGGGCGGCGAACCAACGAGACGGAGGGAAAGCGCCCGCAGCAGTAACCTTGACTGGGACACCAAATACGATCAGTTCTGGAAAGTATGGAATCCTGTTTTTGCAAGGTAAGGAATCCTACGCATTGCGTGAGAGGCTTTGAGCGTGACCATTGACATCGAAACCATGCTCTACCGAATTACTGCTCAAACCTTTGACCAGAATTTCATCGTAAAACCCGAGGATTCTCTAGACGACGGGTATCTGCACGTTATCCAAGTGAAGTCCACGTTAGGAACTGAACGCGCAGCCATTTTCCGGGCCACTTATGAGTGGGTGGATGTCTGGATTCCCGAGTTGAGGGTAGGCGCAACTATGTTCGGCTATGGGGACGTGCAAGAGGATAAAGAAGATGACCTTCGAAGACTGTGCATTGCTACCCGCATCTATCTTGAAGGAGGAGCTCACGTCGAACAGCGCAAACGCATGTTTCGAAAGGATCTTATTCCTCTCGTCATAATCGATGTGGATGGCCTGGAATGGCGACTAGGTAGAAACCACTGTGTGGTTCCCTATCTGTAGAAAAGTATCCATGGTCGATGGCAGGCAACTAGAGTGACAGGATTTCCCAGTAGCGTACTGGTGCATGCTTGTATATTGGTCCCATGCGCGCCATAGAAACAGTTCACGCGGAACCACGTGACTCGGATGATTCACCCCGTTATCGAGTCAATTTTTGGGAACAACCTCGTCCTGGGTACGGCTGGAACTTAGATGCTTTTGTACTGGTTGAGGTGCAGGACGTATCTGAGGCGCTCGGTTGGGTGGAGGAACACGCAAATGGGCGGTCCTTCGAACTGTTCGCAGAAATGGACTCCGAGCCCGAGAAGCCGTTCGGTGCTCCGCGAAAAGCATCTCTTGTACGTCTCCTTGGAAGCAACCCCAATGCCGGTTAAACCTGCGAGGGCTATGAACAATTGACGTTCGGATCGCAGCGCTAAAAAACGCTACGTGCGCTTCCAGCAGAGGAATGCTTAGCGGCCATCTTAATGGCATGGAATGCGTTTTGTCCGCCACATTCTGCAGTCCGTGCCTGATTACTGCCGAAAATAAGGGTCACTGGCAGAAGGCGAGCCCGGCCCTGTTGGTTCCCACCCGTGAAGCCGAACCATGCCAGTTCCACCTTCATAGATGTATTCGACCCAGACCACGGCATAGCGGCCGTGGCGGTTTGCTTCTGCCCATGCGAGGACATCGACGATGCTTTCTGCATTTTCAATGCGGTTCTCATAGCTGGCGCAATTTTCGTCCCAGAAATCTACCCGATACACGGGATCTGTATTTTCCTGACTGACGTATCGAGGATCCACGAGAGTTGCCTTGATTTTTTCTTCACTCATGCTCACAATCTATCCCGTTCGAGGGTAATCATGCAGGAATTCTCGACCTGTCCCTTAAGACGAACCTTGACTGGGACACTTGCATCGCAGCAAGGAAAAAAGAACGGCCAACCGTCAAGACTGCATCACGCCGTTATCTAGTTCGAATACGTAAAACCCGCTGTTGAAAAACCAGGCGAGAGACGTTGCTGGATTATCTAATCTTCCCTGCCACCCTGGGAGACCGATAACAGTTGGTATCATTCCCAACGCTTGCACGCGTGTTGTTGCTTCATCGAGAATATTGGGCTCTCTCACCTCCGGCATGCTGTCCGTGATCTCCCACAGGTGGCAAACAACTGCATATATCCCTGCGGAGTCATTTGTGACGTCAGAGTAATCCACGAGATCGAAATAGAATCCATCTTTCATACTTCATTCTCTATGAAAGCGAAGGATTTAATCGACAACGGTAGCGAACCCAATTGGCTCTCATATACGGAACCCTAAACGGGTCAGGGGCATCAATCGATGGTGGACGTTGGGGCACGTCCACTTTTTGTAGCGGGGATTATGTGTTTGTGCGTTTCTTGTGTGCAGCGCCCGCTATGTTTCGGAGCACTTCCAAGTTGTGTTTGAGTGCTTGATCGCCTTCGTCTGTGCTGGCAATCCAAGTCTTAACCCTGCGGCCTGATTGGCGTTTGTCAATAGTTATGAAACCCGCATCTGCAAGACGTGTGAGGTTCTGGGAAAGACTGGAGTCGGAGAGATCCACGGCATCACGCAGGATGTTGAACTCACATTCATCGACGGACCGCAGATAACCCATGATAGAAAAACGAACGGGTGAGTGGATGAGAACATCCAACTCAAATCTCGCATGGGTCATCAGGTGGCCTTTGCGCCTGAGCGGAACTTCGCCGCTGCCATGAAGAATGGTGTCGAGGCAACAACAGAAAGCGCCATGCCTAGCCAGAAGCTTTGAACGGTGCTACCGAGTGCACCGATAACCGCATTGAGAACGAACCAGCAACCGACCGATATGTTCAGGGCGTTCCTGCCGCCACGTGGCGTGGCCCGCATTCTTCCGATAAACCAAGTAAAGCCGAGTATCAAGGCCAAAGAAAAACCGACGACGTAGAGCCGAGCAGGCAGACCCCACGGAACGACGATTCCACCGGGAATAACTACCAACCCCAAGAGAAGACATGCCCATGGGAACCAACTTACGTCGGCAAGGGCGCGTTGCTGTGCACTGTCGGCTGCGTCGAGTGAATTAGTTGCATTTGTTGGATCGGCCATAAAGACAGTTTACATCTTGTAAAGTGAATTCATAGACGTAAATCGAATGCCCCGCGAGAGATCTCGTAAGAGAAACCCTCTGTGGGAACGTTTCAAGTCCTCAGATGACCCGGCCAGTTGGTCGCCGAAGCCAGACTGTAGCCACCCCCTCCGCCATTTTTTCTTCGAAATCGAATCTGAAGCCACGCCGTTCATAGAATGCCTGAGCCGGCGAGTTGCCTTTCACGAACTCGATCCTTAGATCGTGCGTGCGGCCGAAAGCATCCAATGCTGTGTTCATCAGTTTGGTGCCGATGCCGTGGCCATGGGATTCCGGCAACACATAAATTTTCCATATAACAGGTTCGCCCTCAAACTGCCCGACCGTTAGAGTGCCAACGGCTTCGCCATTCTGCAGAGCAACGTACGTCGTATCATCAGTGATTGAAGCACTGACCGAGTCGTGTGACCACCATGTATTGAGATTATCCATGACGAAATCCGGGCTCGTGAAACTAAGGTATGTTGCTGGCCATGTAAGAATCCCAATAGACCGGATAGCCCGAACATCATCAAGGGTGGCTATGCGAATCGAAAGGTTATTCATGCCACAAACCTATCGGAGCTTCGGATGTTGATGGAGAGTATCTTCAAAAATAAGCGCTTCTATTTGTCCTCTCGGCCCTGCGGCAAGGCGAGATCGCGCACTCTGAACCGCCCGTTGAGGAACCCTAAACGGGCAATTTCGGAGTCAGTCCAGTCGTACTTGGCATGTCTTGCCGGTTAGTTCATCATCGAGGGTGAATTCAAGGGTGAGGATCTGCGCCGCCTTCGGAGGCTCGGGAAGATATACCCAGGTGGACTCCCACCCCGTCGCGCTACCGGCGACCTGTCCGGCACTCAATCGATATGTGGTTCCCACGTCGTCCGAGATGACCGCTCCAACCGGTCCAAGAACGAGCTGGCCGGGCATTGAAGGCGCGTCTCCCGCAGCTTCCGCCCCATCACGATTCCTCAGGTCTGCCCATTGCACCAGTTGTTC
This sequence comes from Glutamicibacter sp. NPDC055354, assembly GCF_053644955.1. Taxonomy (NCBI): domain Bacteria; kingdom Bacillati; phylum Actinomycetota; class Actinomycetes; order Micrococcales; family Micrococcaceae; genus Glutamicibacter; species Glutamicibacter sp. NPDC055354. Next base: position 102,197 of record NZ_JBSHMB010000002.1, on the reverse strand, counting down.
TTCGTAGCGAACGTCGCGTTGCCACGTCTCATGGCTGCGAATCCCTTGAAAGTAGATCCTTAGGCCCTCTCTTCCCAGTCATTCGGCGGAAACGATCGGAACATCTGCAATCGACTCGATGCCGGCAAACCGTACGCCCACGCCATCATTGGTTGCGACAACGAGATCACCGGGGGCTGAAATAACTGTCATCATGTGATCACCTTAGCGCCACCCACTAGATTTCCTTCGGGAACTGCTGTTCCATTCCCATAAGACGAAGGTCTATCGAACAGTCCGGATCGCTTCGAGCCAAAGGGACTCGTTGTTCCTCACGAACTGGGTCACGGTGTTCCAGTGGTCACCGTGGCCAGTCGTGAACATCGTCCCCCACGGTTCGATTCCCCTGGCATGGGAATTTTTGAGCAGTTCGTGCATAGCTGTTGTCCGTTGCCACATCGTAGAGGGCAGCGCTGCCCGGAGCTCTTCGTCGGCGTCGTAGCCGTCAATGAAGGCTGCCAGTGCTTGTGCGGCCATATGAGGGTCGGCCGATGCGTCGTTTAGCGTGAAGGACTGCGCGGCGTATGCGAGATCCCATAGGCGTGTACTAGGTGCGGCCGCGTCCCAATCGATGAACACCCATCGGTCTCCGATGAGGAGATTCCACGGGGCCAGATCGTTGTGGCAGATCAGGTCGGCCCCGGGCGCCGGAATGTGTGTGATCCAAGTTGATCCGAAGTCCGGCTCATAGGCCGCACTGGCATCATGGATAGTGCGCACCAGGCGACCTATCCGGGAAAGCTCTGAGAGCGATAATGGCCCCGAGTCCATGGCAAGGCAACCGGGGACAAACTCTGTCACTTGTCGTCCCTGGGCGTCTTGCCCATATACCGCGGGCACATCGACGCCTGCGTTGCGCACAGCCCTCATATATGCGAGCACACTCTGAGTGGCTGCCGACCACGGTTTACGTACCGTGGAGCCGACGCGCACCACGCCATCGGTGGCGTTGCCTCCAGCCAGGTGAACCTCTTCCATCCCACAAGCCTAGCGCTCACGCCTTGCCGCTCCGCAGAGGGAAGCTCCACGGGGACGTCCCGCAAGCCGGTCGCCATACGGGACACTCGATCCGTTGACTTGTTAATTTTTCGAAACTCCGAGTTTTCAACGATTTCAGATTCCCATATACCCCGCCCGAGAAAATGCCCGGTGAAGGGGCCTTAAACGGACGCCAAAAACGGTCGTTTTTGAATCATCTACACTACTCAAAGCATCGACTGTTCAAAATTTTTTAATTGCGCTCAATACCTCGTCAAATACGGATTAAATGTTAAAGCTCAGTATAAGCTGATCAATATGATTGACTAAGGCAACTAACAGATCGATGGGTGAAACTTTTGAAAAAAATCACTTTAATTGCTCTCGGCGCTCTTCTGCTAGGTAGCTCGTTGCTGAGCGCGCCAGCTAATGCAGCCCAGATGGAGCCAGAAAATTTCGTAGAAACACAGGCAGTCCCAGCCTATGCTGTCGGGGAAAGTGGAGAACGGTTCTACTTTGACAACATTGAACAGAAGTTAGGGGTCGCGCAACCCGCAGCATACTGGTCACCCTGTGGCGTTTTCGATAAGAACGAAAAGCTCGTCAGAACTTTCAGTAGGCAAACGGTTAAAGGGGTCTCGGGACGTACAGCCTATCTACGTTGTGGCACAAACAAAGTCGTCAAAGGTAAAAATATCGGTTGGGGCTATCGGCATATCAAAGCTGGCCACATGAACGACTGGAACAACCAGGCGGAATCCTTAGGTGCGAACTGGAGGGACTTCGCGGATTGGGCAACAAACGAAGCCTTAAAATGGTCATGCCTAAAGAAATACCAAAGCGGCAATAAAACTATTCGGTACGGTGGGGTTTATGAACTTCGAGATTCCCGTGGGCGGATCATAAAAAAAGTCGGCGTCACGGCATCAGTTTCAGCCACAAATTCCCGTCTCATCACATCTCATCCCGACAGTGTGAACCGAGCTTGCGGTAAATAATCAAGCTTCGCTGGTAAGTTCTAACAAGAAGGGCTATGGCGCATGTGCGCCATAGCCCTTCTCAGTCTTCTGCTTCTATTCTCATACTTGCCCCGTACATGGTTCCCCGTGAACCAGTGAAAGTATGAAGAGCTGCTATCAACTCCGAGAACGCATACTGTTCGCCGCCGGTAAAGCCTCGCGGCATTCTAATCCCGTTCAAACCGGCAAGTTCATTTTCCGTAACCCTCCATTTGACGACCGCCGTGCCATTATCGTCAAAATTGGGATATTCGATATAGATTCCCCACGGAGTTAGGCGAGCTTCATACCCACGTTCGTTCACTAGGTAATCAACATACCTTTGACGCTTAAATGTCTCCATAGAATAATCCTAAGTCCTCCAAGCAAACAATCTAGTTACGGTAGCGAAGATCTCTGATAATGAATTCCGACAGGTTACGATTGCGATGGACCCAAGGATCTTTTTTCGCCACGAACTGTCATTGTTAGAGCTTTCTCACAGTTAGCATCATACGAACCCCAGCAGCGCCAAGGGTTAACTCTGATACCTCCACGTGGTCTTACTCCTTTAAGATGATGTGCCCATGATAGGTGTTCCTCGTGGCCTGGCAAGTGATATTCGCTTATCAGAGGCCATGCACGGGCCACGATCCGCCGTCGAAGGAGAACTCAGGTACCGCAGCTTGTGGCTTGTGTGCGGGAGGTCGTTTGGTTCCTGCTGTCCACGTGGGTGCAGGAAAAGCAGCGCAGCGATTTGGCTTTTGCTGTGCACAGGTGGGCAGGAGGCTTAACCGCGATGCCCTGGTTTCGTCGCGGTTGATTCGGCTTCGGGTAGGGTTTCCATCCAGCAGGTCGCGTTGATCGCGACCTGTAGCGTTGCCAGGGCTTGGGCGACGGCTTGCAATCCCCGCATGCACGTACAAGGTCACTGCGGTGTCAGCCACGACCGAGTCGTCCTCGTAAAACCCACGTAGGTCATCCGCAGACTGAAGGAATTGCTGAGCCTTGTTCAGTCGGCCCTGCCTCTCAGCTTTCCCGGCATCCACTGTCTTAATGCTGTCGCGCTTAGGAGTCATGAAGAAATTTTATGCCTACGCGCCGCCCGCCGCAGCCACCCCGGGTCCCCCGCAATATCCACGCCTTCCTTGATAATGGAGTCAAATATCGGGGCTGCCTTCACCTCGGCGGCGCGATAGAGCAACGGCCGCACGTCATTGCCCGTCCAACGTGTGACTTGACCAGCCAGGGTTCCGGCCAACTCGTCATCCAGACCGTCTGGTGTTTCATCGGGCATCACAATAAGAATGTCGATGTCGCTGCCCGACCGCATCTCTCCTCGGGCTGCCGAACCGAAGATCTTCGCTGTTACAGGTTTGACCGGCCAACGCTTGATGGCATCTTGGATTCGTGAGGTCAGCTCCCTTCTGGAATTGGCGATTTTCAAGATGACATCTGCCAGTAGGTGCTCCCGATTCAGTGCATATGCGTGGGTCCTGCCCGTCACCTGCTCGAGAATGACCCCCTGTTCCACCAATCGGGAGAGGGCCTTGCGCACCCCTGTTGAGGAACCCTCCTCGGGTAGCAATCGATGGATAGCGGGAATCGTCAGGTATTGCTCGCTCCGAGCCAGGACCGTGAGGACTTGAGAGTCCATTCCCGTTGAGCTCAAGGCGGAGAACGGGTTCTGCAACCGCATAGAGGCCTCCTTCGTCGGCATAAAATACTCTTTTGCACTATTACACGAAAGTGTACTTGTATTGACATAAAAATACCTATGCGCACGAGAGTGCACGCTCAGGTATGAACACATCCTGAACGTTAGGGACTTATTCTGATCTTCCCAAATAGCGCCGAGACCCAAACCCGAGCCAGATTCCGCGGTAAAGACGCAGAGGGATGAAGGAGCATCGACGACAAGGACTCCCTTTGAGCAATTCTGGTTAAGCACCGAATTGCTTGCCGAAAACATAGCATCTACCCCCATTAGGCACCAGAACGGTAGTCGTTGGGCTAGGGAGCAGGTTGTTATCTCGCTAGCAAATTCGAGTAGATTCGCTGATGCGCTTCCGCCAAGGCCATTCGCTGTCCCTTGCGCTCCCCTGAGTTCATTCCTGGTACGCAGGACAACGCTAATTGGTCCTTCACCGCGTTTTCCAGCGACGTCTAGTCAATGTCGTCGCCATCCCATCAGTATGGGGTTACCGACGGATGCTGGCCCATGTACTACCCGCAGTCGGGAACAACGACAGCAGCACCGGTATCCAAAGCCGCCTCAAGCCACCCGGAATGCGTACCGAATCGATAGGGAAGGGGTCTGCTGAAGGTTTAGTTGACACCAAGGTTTATGCTGCCAGAGCGACAGGCTCGATCATTCTAGCCTCGAACTGAACAGGGGTCAGTTTCCCAACCCGCGTTGCTTACGCTTGCGGTGAGATGGAAAACGCGTGGAAAAACATCTGAAGCTGCAGCGGGCGAGTTTCCCGAACCCATCCACGACCCGTGGGTCATCAAAGGGGATCGTGCCTGTGGCGCGTCCTTTCACGCAGGACCAGCCTGGCCGAGATGAAGGAATGGAACGACAGTTGGCTTGTTCATTTGAGTTGACAGAAGATATTTTTATTTCTCGAATGGGTAGTCTTTGATCAATTTATGTAATACCGTATTTTCGTCGGCAAACTCGATTGGTTACCTTCGATGGAGGACAATGAAGAAGAGCTGGAAAACACGGGCAAACATCGCGATTGCCACCACCGGTGTGCTGCTATTTTCGGCGTTGCCGGCTCAAGCGGTGACGTCGTTAGAGGACTCAGCTACTTCGAAGAATTCTGAAATTCTTCAAGCGGTTTCCAAAGAGGGCGATCTCACGATCAAACAAGCCGAAGTACTCCATGAAGAAGTCGAAAAAGGCTCTTTGAGTCTCTGGGTGAACGGTGAGAAGGTTGAACCGTATCAGTTCAATACTGCGGCAAGAGGCTACCAGGCTAAAACCTGGGCGGCCTGCCACTCCAACTGGTCTAAAGACGTCCAAAAGACGGTTCGGGTGTTTGTTCCTACTACACCGATTCGGAACAATGTTGTCCTGAGATGTGGCACGAGCGGCTGGGGATACCGACACATGCTGGGTGCGGATCAGCAGAAGCGATGGGCCCCTCTAGCTGCAATGGTAGGAGCGAACTGGAGAGATTTCGTAGATTTCACCATGGAAACTACGGTAAAAAACCCTTACCGTGTCTCGCCGAGACCTTCCAACGGAACTATCAATATTCGTGGAATCGTTCAGCTTAAGAAATACGATGGCAAAACTATCTACACCAATTATCCAGATATTGCCGCTGACGCGCGCGATGGTCGTGTAATTACCGTCATCCCTAAGAGTACAAAGTGAGATTGTGATGACTGACAGTCTCGTAGTTGTACTTGAAAGGTTGGCTCAGGTACTAGAGGGCTATGCGGTTGTATCTAGCACTAACCGATCAGACAAGCCACATGTGCTCATCACAGTTGATAATGGCAGTCGGAGCTTTGAATTTGCGGACAGTCCGTCTGCAATTATTAGACACGTCTCAGCTTTTGCCCACCCTCCACTATGGGATCCAAGAGCTGATTCTGAGGATGACGGGCGATGGAGGTTGTTCTCAGTTCACATTGAAGAGGCTATCGAAATGGCCGACTCTGACGAACGCATCTTGGTTCTTGTTGAGGGTGCTGTTTCTTCCCGAAGATCAGCATGACGCACCGTCGATGCGTCTTCGCAGAAATTTCCGAAGACATCGAGCAAGCATGTTTACAGTAGAGCTGTTTCTTCGGATATTGAATGATCAATATGGAACGCGCAGAAATTTACTTCACTGGCGGTCAGGTGTCGCAATTGCGACGCCTGACCACCAGACCGCGATGCTCTGCACTTCGATGCTGGATTCTTCGCAGTGCTCAATGTCCTTGGCGCGCCACGGGTTCTTGCCGTTTAGCCGACCTTCGAGGGTGAGCGGTTCCGCTTCAACCTCTGAGTAGGCTACTGCGTCGGTTCCGTCGCCGTTGAAGTCCATTATTTCTACGTTGGAGACGAGTACCGCGCGTCGGGTCAGTGCACCGATCAGCATCATGAGCTTGTCCAGTTCGCTGTACGCTTGACCCTTGAATGCTCCTCGATCGGCCTTCGCAGCTAATGTGGCTCGTTTCATGAAAGGTCTTTGAAAATAGCGAGAGGTCAACGCATACAACATACGTCGATCTCATGCTATGTAGATTTAAGGTGTGAGGCAAGTTGTTGCCAAGTCAATTATTCGCCCTGGTACGTAGGCGCTACTTCGCCCCCTCCTAAAACCTCTACGCCATCAATAATCATCGGATCAGATGGGGTGGTTCGAGCATTCTCTTGAATCATTCCGGCGGGGACAGTGATCTGCGTAACCTCGTGATTCGAGATTGCTGAAGCTCCCGCAACTCCTCCGAGTACCAGTACGGCAGCAACAAGGGCAGTCGGTAACAGAATTTTCATTGCTTTTCCTCTTTGAGTGGGGTGGGGACGGACAGTGAAGCGAATCCATGCGCAATTCTCAAACGAGTGCCGGCCACAAGAGCTCCGGTGACGACGTCAGCCGACGGGATATCCAACTCGCTGCAATCCCGAAGATCCGCCCTCCATTGCTCAGAACGCGCCTGCCGCAGATGCGCAGGGGTCACGAAAAGCGACAGTCGAAAAAGCGCTCGTACTAGCAACGTCTGACTCATGCGAGTTTCCTGGATTGAAAACCAGCACCCACAACGGGCTTCGGCCTCTGGGTAGAGACGTACTCCTGGGCATACGCAACAGCCTCCGCTTCCAACTTAAAGTACCGCCGGCGGGGCCCCTTGCGAGACAGATCCGTATCCCACTCGCTCGTAATCCAGCCAGCATCCTCCAAGCGTTCCAGAATCGGGTAAACCGTTCCCGTCTTCAACCCGGTCATCTTCACAATCTGAAGACCCCAGATCGCCTCAGGTGATTCCATGAGCGCACCAACAACAGCAGCTGTTGCAGGGGTGCGCCTCGTCAAACGTTCCATACCCTCGTGCTACCTATGTAGATTTAGATGGTCAACCTGAACCTCTCATCAAACTTCAGAATTACCATCACCAAGTAATATCGACGGTCGAGTTCAGCGGAACCATTTCCTCGGCCCGCACAACAACACGATTATCAGTAAGATGCAGCGTCTCTGCGAATGCCAACCGTGTGTGCCGCTCTAACTCCCCCACCGAGACCTGATAGACCCTGAACTCATCAAAGGCAAGTGCAGCCCGCAACTGATCAAGATCTTGGGTTAAGAGAAAAGCTCGTGCTTTCAGCACGCCGCCCTCCTTGAAAGCAATGAGTTTCCAGTACTCCGAAGGCAGACCAACGCCGCGATACACCTGGTCGCCATGCTGGAAGACCGGCCCGCCAAAGACACTCACCTTGAGCTCTTCAACATCAACTTGCTCGTAGAGCGCATTTTCTAGCTGACCCCAAATCCCCTCTTGGCTGCTCTGGTTGAAGTCATCCATTCGCGGCGCGATGTTCGTGTAGAAAAAGGAATCCTCATTAGCTTGCTGCGCATCCGTGACCTCACCCCACACCAGATCCGCACGACGAGCAATATGTCCACGATCCAGCCGATTGCCTTGATACAGCTCATTGCCTGATTGAAACCCTTCAGGCAGCCTAGGGCCCTTGGCGAAATCAATGCCCGAACGGCTCAATCGTTTGGTTGAAGCACCGTCGATGTTCCAGGCAACCCAGCGCGCCAACCGGCGGGACTTGCTCAGTGACAGGGAAAAGTGGGTATAAGGAATGACGTTTGACCCGTCCCACAGCACCGCGTCTTGTGAAGCCTCAGTGTCCAAGAGCGGCAACGCTACGCTAGTTCCCAGGAAGTCCGGGGCATACCCAGTGCGATGAACCGAAACAAGGATCTGATGGCTACTGGCTGACAAGGTGATTACCCCTTTCGTTAATGCTCGTGAGAGTACGTTCAAGGTGCCTTGAGTCCAGCCTATGGCCTGCCAGTGCCCGCATTTAAGGAACTTGTAAACGTCATAGTATGTTCAACGCTAAGCAATCCTCGAGCATGAAATACATAAAAACAGATCAACCGTTATCAGCCTTGGCCAGATAGACGCGCGTGACAATTTCCGCACCCCTGATTCTTATCCCGCCAGAAACCCAAACAGCACGCAGCAGCTACCGGCCGGCTTCAGGCACAGCACACGGTATGTCCCCATCAGGCGGCAAATAACGGACACCACATATTGATACAGCCTGAACAACAACTTGTGGTGCTTCCATAACACCGAAACTTGCCTGCATAGGTGGTCATCATCTACCAGCAGCTACCGTTCGAACTACGCCAAGAAAAGCATTGAAATCACCGGGATAGTAATGATCGCTAATCCTGAAGTAAGAACTATAGTCGTGGCCGTAGCTTCCGAGTTCTCATCCTCTGCTTGCGCCAATATGAAGGCGGTGGCGGAGGTCGGCATGGCGGCCATCAAAATCAGAGCCTGATACCAATCTCCTGACATTGGGGGAAGAAGCGCTGCGATAGCGACCGTGATGAGCGGAAGTGCTAACAGTTTACTGGCCGTGCCCGTGATCAGCGGTAGGACTGAAATTCGTCCTTCATTCAACGATTTAACAGTTCGACTCAGCGTGAGACCGATGGCAAAGAGTGCACCTGGCGCTGCTGCCCCGGCGAGTAAGTCAGTTGTCTGCACAACCGGAGCTGGAAGTTCGATTTTCGCCAAAGCTACTAGTAGGCCAGCAACAATTCCCCAAACCACAGGATTCTTGAGAATCGCTTTATCGACTGCTGCTTTTATTTTTGCGCCATTGGATCCGCGGGATTGTCGCCCGGCTAGCAGTGGGAACAGCACCGGGTAGAGCAGCATGAAGTATAGGTTGTGGGTCAATTGGCCGATTCCGGCGGCCAGTCCCGCTTGTGATCCCACGAGTCCGATAACAACTGGCACACCTAGGTAGGCGACGTTTCCGTAACCGGAACTCAGCGCATACTGAAGCGCTTTGGGCTTGTTTTGCCGTAGTAATAACCTGCTGATCAAGATGTTGAAGACAGCGAATATCGTGCAGGAAACAATGACAATTATTGGAAATGCCGGTGGGATGCCATCGTCCAGTGGTGCTTCAGCGACGACTTTGAAAAGTAGTGCAGGAAGCGCGATATAGAAAACAAAGGCGCTGATGGCAGGTTCTGCCCCTGTCCCGAACTTTGCTGAACGACTAGCGAAGAAGCCAATGAGCATAATAAGGAACAGCGGCAGAACACTGAGAAGAACATTAACTAGCATGAGATGAGTTCGTTAGCTCCATCAAGTAGTTTCAATGCACGATAGATGGTGTTGTGTATTGGCACCTCTACTGCGTGCGCAGCTGCGATACGGACTACAGCGCCGCTTTGCTCTTCGATTTCTGAAGGTCGGCCCGCGGCCAAGTCACGCTGCATCGAGGCAGTGCTATCCGGCTTGAAAGCATCGTACTGATCCATCATCTTGGCTACATCTGATTCGTCAAGTGTGGCGCCGGCAACAGTTGAAAGCCGGGCGACCTCCCTCATCGCATCCTGGACAAGGCTTCGGCTAAGCTCGTTGGTTCGGGTGCGGCCGACTGGTTCACGTGACAGCGCGCCAACGCCGCCATATGATGTGATCAGCATGAATTTTCGCCACATGTCTGTCACGATATCCGTCGAAATTATGGCTTGAACGTGTGCTTCGATCAGGGCAATTTCAAGGTCGCGCACTCGGTTGGTTACGCTGCCGTCCAATTCTCCGAGAGTAATCGCTGGTTGACCTCCGACATGGTGCACGATACCTGGCTCGACTAGGTACGAGATGATCATGCAAACACCGCCCAAAGCATGACCTTCACCTACTGCCTCCGTGATTTGCTGGGAGGCAGTCACACCATTCTGAAGGGGTAATACAGCAGTGTCTTGACCGATAAGTGCCGATGCTGTGCTCAGGACATCTTTTACTTGCCCCGCTTTGCTAGCCATGATCACAGCATCGCATTCACCAATCTGAGCAGCGTCTGTGGTGATGCTTGCTGGTTGCACAGTAAACCCCGAAATGCCGTCCCCTGTCGTTACCTGCAAACCCTTGAGACGAACAGGTTCGATGTGGCGTTCAGTGGCGACAATATGTACCTCATGCCCGGCGCGCGTCAGCACTGCTGCAAAGTATGCGCCGACGCCCCCGGCTCCTACAACACCGATTTTCATGCTTTGACCTCAACTCGTTCCTGAAGCAGTTCCATTGCCACGCTCTGGACCTCGTCGAGGCGGACAACATCGCTATGTAGGTCATGGATAGTCTGCATGACCTTCGCGTACTGCGCCTCTTTCTGGGGGTAGAGGTGGTTCTGCAGTTTATCGTTCAGGCGATCAATGATGGCTTGAACGAATCCAGGATCAGTAAGTTGTTCCTGTGGGAACCCGGCATTAATGAGGATCTGTTCGATCGTGTCGGGGAATAGACCGACTGGATTGAGGAAGTAACGAACCGAGCGTTCGATGTCCAAGAAGTCGGGCACATTGACAATTCCCGCGTTTTCTTCCTCAGTCAAAATGCCGCTCACAGGGCGGTAAACCGATGGCGCAACCAAGAAAGTTTCTTCTGCCAGGGAAGCGACCTTAATTAGTTTCTGGGTATCGAGGGGAGTTCCCTTGACTGTGATGCCGCGTTCTTCGAAGATCTTGCTCAAAACTTCGAGGTTTGCCAGTCCAGCACGGTTACCGAAGCCTGCGACACCGCCTTCGACAATCTGGAAACCGTTGAAAATTGATGCCAGAGAATTTGCTAGCCCCAGACCGCGATCATCATGAGAGTGAAGGTAGAAGTTGGTGGCAGGGAAATCACGGGTCAGATTTGCTGCCAGAATGGCGGTTGCGTCGGGAATCAAGGAACCGATGGAATCATTCACACGGACGAGATCAATACCGAGTTCGCTGACTCGTCGGATTTGGCGGCTGATGAACTCGTACCGTTCTTCTTCGATGTGAGTCGAGAAGGCGTTCAAAATGCTCGATCGGAATGATCCTACTCCGATTTCGCTCAAGCGGCCGTGGACTTTGGTGAGGAGGTCTTCTTCTTCGTGGAACTCGACCATTCCCAATGAAACTTGGATCTGCGAGAGGTAATCCGTGGGAAGCTTGGCCAGAAGGTGAGAAATTGGTTCCCAAGACTTCAGTGTCAGGTTGAAAACAAATTTCGTGTCCGGATGGATGCGGCCAAAGTACTGCTGTGCGTCTAGGCAGCGCAGCAGGAACTTTGGTTCCTGGATGCCTGAGCCCATGTCGATGTCGCGGATACCAGCATCCGACAAGGCTTCGACGAGCTGTAGTTTTCGCTCATCAGTTGCGCCGAAGAGGGCTCGTTCAAGGCCCTCACGGATCGTTTCATCCGAAACTCCGGCGATTTCAAAATTTTCGTATCTAGGGGTATGCCCCGCAGGCAGCTTTAGTGCCATAGTGTGAGTCTCCTGGAATGAAGTTTGATGATGCCCCTAGTAGGGGTCTCCACCATCACAACATTAAATTTCAAATGGTGGAAGCAAATAACCAGAGTGTGAAATTTTGATTTGTGCTGCTTCTCTTCATAATCGGCCACAAAGGACCCAGTAGATGTACAGATGATTCACTTCAGAACATTCTCTTTGCATAAGTGCTCTGTCAGACAATGATTTCCATCTGCAAGCGTAGAATCAGGATTGTATAGACGGTGAGTGCAAGCCCCCCGTTGCGGGTTGGACAAAAAAATTTTGGACACCTGGGGAAGTACTGCCGGAAAATCACCTGGCCAACACCGTGATGGCATGTCTCCTCCCATGAGATGCAGCTACAAGGGATCAAGTAGTGAAAAGCCCACTGGATGAACAAGGGTTCCTGGTAGTCCAGGAGGATAAAGACACACTGCACCCGTCCAGCTCGGAGCCACCTCGCCAGGACAATGGAAGCAAATAGGAACGCCGACGGTAGGTCCCTTGCCACCGAGATTGGGATGGCAGCGTGGTACTCAAGGGTGCCGAAAGTACTTTCCACCCGCTTCAGCCGCACGCCACCGTCGAATTGAGCGGGGCGTTGCGGGGCGTCGAAGGCGAACAGCGCATGAGCGGTCCGAGCCAAGGAGAATCGCACCGACCCGGTACGCCCTTGGACACTGCGCGCCCGAACCAAAGCGATGACGGCAGCAGCGAGCCCGTAGCCAGTGGCGTGGTCCAAAGCCTGCACCGGCAATGCGCCCGGTGATTGCCCGTTACCACGGTAAGCCTCCGAGATGCCGGTGGCAGCTTGCACGATACTGTCGAACCCGCGCCGTTGGGCCCAGGGTCCTTCGAAGCCCCACGCACCTAATTCAGCAACAACGAGCTGCGGGTACCGCTGGGCTAATTCATCCCCGCCAAGCCCTGCCTTGGCCAAAGCCCCGGGGCGATAGCCCAAGAGGACGGCATCAGCATCCTGCAGCAGTTCGTGGATCCGCGCCTGCCCTGCTGCGTTTTTCAAATCCAGCAGCGTGCTGCGCTTGCCGAATCCGGTATCAACATATTGCCAAGGCAATTCGGGGAGCAGCGGCCCATCCACGCGCAAGACCTGTGCGCCAAGGGCTGCCAGCGTCCTGGTTGCGGTGGGGCCAGCGATAACCCGTGTGAGATCCAGAACCTTCAACCCTCGAAGGGGCATTGCTGCACGCGGGTCAAATTTCCAGACCGGAGCCGAACCTGTTGGGCGCATGCGGAATTGAGCCCAGTGCCCGCTGCCGGCCGCTTGGCCCTCTGCCGAGCTGAGCCACTGTTGACGGGATCGCACCTGCGCGGCTATTCCACCAGCGGCGACGATGCGTTCTTGGGCATCGTGGGCACAAAGGCTTGCCACTGCGTCGGCGATGTCAATCCCCGAAGATGTTCCCAATGCAGAGTGGAGCGCGCGTTCATGGTGAGGGTAATTCGCGTGGGTTCTGATCCAGCCGTCGGCCGTTCGGTAGAATCCCGAATATCGAGCAAAACCTTGTGGTTTCTGCCCCGCGATGCGCAAGTGGGCAGAGGACGCGAAGGCCGCTGCGATATCCGGCGTCGCCGTGGCGAGCCATGGTGAGGCAGCGGCAAGATCATCAAGGGCGGAGCACACCAAGCCAACGGATCGAGCTGCGAGCTTCTCCGCGTTCAAAAGACCTGCCCACCAAACCGCGGGCCCAGTAACAGGGCAATCACCTGCCGTCTCGAGCAATCGGTGCGCGGTAAACCCCGAACCCAGGATATGGCCCTCGGCCACGCGCTCATCTTCGGAATGCAGCATGAACCTCAGCCTATACGCGGAAAATCACCACTTCGATCCAGGCAGTCGGTAAACGGAAAACCCGCGTCGCGTAAAAATACACGACGCGGGTTATCTGAAGCTCTGCGGAATTAGTTCGCTGGAACGTTCAGGGTCTGCCCGACCATGATCAGGTCTGGGTTGCTCAACTGGTCGTCATTCAAGACGAACAGGCCACGCCAGTCCTTGACGCCAAGCTGGTCGGCAACCTTAGCCAAGGTGTCGCCGGACTTGACGGTGTAGTCCTTGCCCGAATCGGTCACGTCAATGTTGAACACTGGTGCCTTTGGAGCTGGAGCAGCGTGCTTTGGAGCTGCCTGCTGCTTGGGAGCCTGCTTCTGGACCGGAGCTGCCTGCTGCTTGGGAGCCTGCTTCTGGACCGGAGCTGCCTGCTGCTTAGGTGCTGCCTGCTGCTTAGGAGCGGCCTGCTGCTTTGGTGCTGCCTGCTGCTGAGGAGCCTGCTTCTGCGGAGTCGCGGAACCCGAAGGGGAACCGCTAATGCCCAGCTTTGCGGTACATGCTGGCCATGCGCCCCAACCCTGGGATGCCTGGACCTTGGTTGCAACGCGAATCTGCTCGGCCTTCGAAGCCTGGTGAGGCATGCCCGAACCGCCAAAGGCCTTCCAAGTGGACAGCGAGAACTGCAGGCCACCGTAGTAGCCATTGCCGGTGTTGATGGACCAGTTGCCACCGGACTCGCACTGAGCCAGCTTGTCCCAGGTGCCTGCGGCATTAGCTGGTGCGGAAGCTGCAACGATTGCGGTGCCGGCAACTGCAACGGCGGCCAGCGAGGCTCCACCGCGGCGGATCAAGTTCTTGGTCTTCTGCTGGATCATGATTCTCCAGTTGCTCTTCCCGCGCTCAGGTCTTCCTAGACCATCCTCGTGCACCACTCAGCGTCGCATTTCGACTTTGATTAAATACTGCCCTGGTGAGTGGTTTGGAAGTCCCGGCAGTACCTGTTTCCCCATAACACTGCGAGTGTTATCGAAACGTTATGAATGACCATAACGCACCAACCCACCACCCTCGCAACTCAGGAAACGGTCAGAAACCCCGTAAATACAGGTCAATTGGTCAGAAAAAAAATTTGAATCGGGTCGGAAAATCACCATGATCCCCATATCAAGCAACGAAAATGTTACTTTCCAAAAGTGGAGATTATCCAGCTCGCTGTGATATAGCTTGCAATTCGCTTCTGGGTCGTGCCCAGCTCCCTTCAAGGTTGCATTCCGTTTTCGCCAAAGCTGGAATAGCTGCATCCTAAACCCAAGGCGTCGGGCAATCCGAAGGGGCAATATTTCTCCGGCAGACGGCCTTTTCCTCGCTGCCACCTGCAAGGCCTCCCGGGCGATGGACACACCGCGACGTTCAAGCGACAGGACAGCTGAATTGCCCTGAGGTAATTTGTTTCAAGAAGCCAGCGCTGTAGGTTCGATTTCATCAGTCAGACAGGGGAACTCAATGCCAGTACAAGGCAGCACAAGCAAAGACCGATTCATGGAATCCTTGACCTGCTACCCCCGAGCCCTGCGGGAATTCTTTCGCAACGATGGACTAGACGTTGCAGCTTCCCTGTCCTATTTCATGGTTCTTGCCATGTTCCCCGGATTACTGGCATTGATCTCGCTCCTGTCTTTGGCCGGCGCCAGCGAAAGCGGCACCAAATGGATCATGGAGCTGCTAGAGCAGAGCCTCGCCCCGAACGGACAATCTGCAAGTAGCGACTCCCAGCAATTACTCGACACGGCCGAACAGTTGCTCGCTGGCTTGGCATCCCAAGCTAGCGGAACGTTCTGGGCAATCCTGGCCGGTTCACTCGGCGCACTGTGGAGTACTTCTGGATATGTCACGGCATTCAGCCGCGCGTTGAACCGGCTGTACGGGGCACCGGAAGGCCGCCCCCAGTGGAAGCGCCGTCCTCAGATGTTCCTGATTACGGTGCTGATCATGCTGGTTGCCGTCGTGACCCTGGTGCTGCTGCTCGCTTCTGGCTCCGTCGCCCGCGGAATCGGCAATATTATTGGCATGGGCGACAGCTTTGTACTCGTGCTGAATATCGCCAAGCCGCCATTGATGCTCATTATGCTGCTCCTGGTTCTAGCCTTGCTTTACTACTTCACCCCCAACGTCAAGCCAACGAAATTCCGCTGGTTCTCGCCCGGCACACTGACAGCTCTGGTGATCCTGGGACTGTCGGTATTCGGTTTCAGTATTTATGTTTCGCAGTTCGCCAGCTACTCCGCCACCTACGGAACCATTGGCGGCGTGATCATCTTGATTCTTGCTTGCTGGATCAGCAACATCGCTTTGCTCCTCGGAGCCTTGGTGGACATCGAATTCATCCGCCTCCGCCAGCTTCGCACGGGCATTCCTGCCATAGATGACGTACTTCTTCCACTGCGTGATGACACTTTGGTAGCCAAGCAGGAATTGGCAACATACAAGGATCTCGTCCAGGCCCAGGAAATCCGTATCAAGCACGGTGGCGACCCGCTGCAAGATATGGAGAGGGATCCATCCACGAAGCCGAAGCGCAAGACGAAGCTGCTCCCCATGGGGCTGATTGCCGTGGCGGCCTGGACCGCTAGCCGCATGAAAACCAAACGCGATCTGCGCAGGGGCTCAGAATAGTCCCGATAAGCTCTGCAGTGCCCACCACAGGCCGCCGGAACCCAGAACAAGAATCACCACAACCCACAATGAGGCGAAGGTCCGGGTAGCCTCGGCGATCAGGTACGCATCGGACTGGGCGATATCGTGGCGTCTCCAAACATGTACCGAAAGAAGCTTGACGAAGTCTTTTAGGCCAGCCAGCAGCAAGAACCCGGCGATAAGCCAAGCCAGGTACAGGTACGCTTCGACCGGCGCAAAGAAGACTACTGCCAATGCCACGAGTGCACTAATAGTGCACACAATAAAGGCCGGCCAATTTCGGACAAAGATCAGCGCCAGCAGGAACAGCAACGCGTAGATGCCGAGCGCCCGCCCGGAATAGTCCGTGGATATGCCCCACAGCATCAAAGCTGAAACCCATATCGGTGCGGGGTACCCGAAAATCCCGGAGATGATGACAGAAATCTTGCCCCGTCCAATGCTCCGCACTTCTCCGGAATGATCCCAGCCCAGCCGCAAGCCAGCCACGTATCTGCCCGTGAATAAGGCCGCGATGATATGGCCGAGCTCATGAATCAGCGTGGAGTACAAGCCGGTGATCCGCCAGACCGGACGAGGGACCACCAATAGCAGGATCAAGAACGCAACGATCAGCCACTGCCACTGGTTCAGGGCCACGTTCACCGGCTGCGAGAGCCGCTCCCAGGCCTGGGCAATATCTAGATTCATTCCTGCTCCTCATCGGCGTTCGGTATTACTCATTCTTGCAAGCCCCACCGGCCACAAAGTGACCGGCGAGTGCATTTCCCGACTTTCTGGGAAACATCACAGGTGACGGGCATAGTCTGCAAAGCGGAACACTGTGCCGTATATCTGGAGGAGTCTCATGTCTCGCATCGTTTCAACCGCCTTGGCCACCACCGGTTTAGTGGGCGGTTACGCTACCGGTCGTGCCACCAAGAAGCGCCCGCTGGCTGCCGTTGTGCTCGGTGCTGCAGGTGCCGGCGCCTTCCTGCTTTGGAAGAAAGATGCTGGAACGGCTAAAGCCATTGCCTTGATCAGCGCCTATCTCGGAGGCTTCGGCGCTTCGCATCCGCTGGCCAAGAAAATCGGTGCGTGGCCAGCGGTGAACTCGGTGACTGCCGGCGTTGCCATTCTCTCGCTCGTTCTTGGCGGCTCCAAGAAGAACAAGGACGAGCTGTCCTAAGCGGCATCAGCGAATCTGTCGGGGTCTGGTGCTACGTTGACTAGGTAGGAAACAAGTCAACGAAAGGCCCAGGCCCCGTGTTCTTTCTAGATGATGCGTTCATCTTCTCAGCGAGTGACCTGTCAGTCTCCGTTGACTGCAATTACCAGTCCCTGTACCTGCTGGACGTGAAACTCGGCCTGCGTCCCAAGCCTGGCAAGGCACGAGACGAGATGCTGGAACGAACAGCGGTGCTCGGCGACGCCCATGAGCAGAACGTCCTCAAAGACCTGATAGCTGCCTATGGCGAATACGACCCGGCGACGGGAACAGGCGTCAAGCAATTCACTGATCGCCCGCAGATGTCTGCGGCCGGTCTTCGGGCAGCCCACGAGGCGACCATGCACGTGCTTCGCAACGGCGCCGATGTCATTTTCCAGGCAACCTTCTTCGATGGGGCTTTCATTGGCTTTGCCGACTTCCTGGTCCGCCAGGAGGACGGAACCTGGGCCGTATGGGATACCAAGCTCGCCCGCCATGCGAGGGTCAGTGCACTGCTCCAGATCGCAGCCTACGCGGATCAGATGCTGGCAGAGGGGCTCCCCGTGTCCACCTCGGCAACGCTGGTCCTCGGCGACGGGACGCATTCGGTGCATCGGGTTGATGAAGTGCTGCCAGTCTTCCGGGCCCAGCGTGAACGATTCGTGACGATGGTGCAGGAACACCGTGCGGCCAACCAGCCAGTTCGGTGGAACTCCGATGAACTGCGCTTATGCGGCCGTTGCGATTATTGCGAAGAGCAGGCCCAGGAAACCCGCGACCTGCTATTGGTCGCTGGCATGTCCATGGTGCAGCGAGAAAAACTTCGCGCCCGCGGCATTTCCACAATTGACCAGCTCGCCGAGCTAGAAGCTGAACCAGGCACCTCGCTGCACCGTGCCGCGGAGCAGGCCAGAATGCAGCTGGGGCTGGCCCAGAGCGATGGCATGGTCCACGGCGTCTCCTACCGGGTGAAGAACGAAGGCCCGATCTCTTCGCTGCCGCGGCCTGATCAAGGCGACATCTTCTTCGATTTCGAGGGCGACCCGCTCTACCAGGAACCTTCCGACGGCTCCTGGGGCCTGGAATACCTCTTCGGCGTCATCGAATATGACACCGGGGTGCCGGTGTTCAAACCCTTCTGGGCGCATAGCCGCGCCGAAGAACGCCAAGCCTTCCTGGACTTCATTGCCTATGTCGAAGAACGCCGCCAGCGGTTCCCGCGCATGAAGGTCTACCACTATGCGCCCTATGAGAAAACTGCCCTGCGCAAGCTCTCGCAGGTGCATATTGCCGGTGAGGACGAAGTCGACCAGTGGCTGCGTGAGAACCTGCTTGTCGATCTCTACGAGACCGTGCGTAACGCCCTGGTGGTTTCCACCCGCTCATACTCCATCAAGAAGCTTGAACCGTTGTACATGGGAGAGCACCTTCGCTCCGGGGATGTCACCGATGCCGGAGCATCGGTGGTCGCCTATGCCCAGTACATGCAGGCGCGGGATTCGAAGAACGACGGGGCCGCTGAAGCGATCCTCGAGTCGATTGCCGATTACAACGAGTACGACTGCCTTTCCACTTTGCGCTTGCGGGATTGGCTGCTTTCGCTCAGCGATGAGGCGCCTGGCACCCTGCCGGATATGCCTGAGCCAGGCCCGGCCGCAGACGAATACGAGCCCACCGCCGAAGAGCTTAGGCTGCAAAACTACCTTGCGCAGCTTCCCCACGCCCACGCGCTGAGCAACGATGACCGCGCGATCGCGATGGTCGCCGCTGCGACCGGTTACAACCGTCGTGAAAAGAAGCAATTCTGGTGGGAACACTACGACCGCTTGTCCGCGCCAATGGATGATTGGAGCGACGCCCGGGGAGTGTTCATTGTGGACACTGCGGAAGTACTCGAGGATTGGCATAAGGCCACCCCTCGGGCGCGCACCTCTACGCGCGTGACGAGATTGCAGGGAACCTTGGCGGAAGGATCCCTGCTCTCCCCCGGCTCATCAGTGTTCGCCATGTTTGATGCTCCGTTGCCTGAAGGCATGGCCGTTGACGACTCCGTGCGCGGCGGCGCATTCAACGCCACCGTAGTCGAGCTCGGTCCGGGCTGGATTACCATTGCGGAGAAAACCAGCGGCAAGATCCCTGCCTACGGTGCCCATCCATGCGCATTGGCTCCGGATAAGCCGTTGGCGACGATGAGCATCGATGCAGCGCTCAAGGAGATCGCCCAGCGGGTGGGCTCCACCGTACCGGTGCTTCCGGAACGGCCGGGCATCGACATCCTGCGGCGGATTCCGCCACGCCTGAAAACCCTTGCGGCACCGGTGGATCCAGCCCTGGTTGATGGACAGGCGCAGATCTATCCTGCCGTGGTCGAGACGTTGAAGGATCTTGATAATTCCTATCTTGCGGTACAAGGCCCTCCGGGGACCGGCAAGACCTTCGTCGCTTCGCATGTGATCCGTGAACTCGTTGATTACGGATGGAAGATTGGTGTGGTTGCCCAGTCCCATGCAGTGGTCGAAAACGTCCTGCGAAAAGCGGTGGAGGCCGGGGTCGATCCCGAGGCAGTAGCTAAGGAAGTCAAGCACGATGATCCGGTCCCCTGGGCTGGCACGTCCAAGGATTCCTTGACTGAAGTTCTT
This sequence comes from Glutamicibacter sp. NPDC055354, assembly GCF_053644955.1. NCBI lineage: Bacteria > Bacillati > Actinomycetota > Actinomycetes > Micrococcales > Micrococcaceae > Glutamicibacter > Glutamicibacter sp. NPDC055354. Next base: position 82,351 of record NZ_JBSHMB010000002.1, on the reverse strand, counting down.
CACGCATCGGGCGGCGGGCTCATTGGCGGTACTGCCTGGACGCTGACCGGTTCGAAAGTCCCCGCGGATAGCCTGGATTTGCTGGTGATCGATGAGGCCGGGCAGTTCTCACTGGCCAATACCTTGGCGGTTTCACGAGCAGCCCGCAATTTGCTGCTGCTCGGTGATCCCCAGCAGTTGCCCCAGGTCACCCAGGGCACTCATCCGCAGCCGGTGGACGAATCGGCGCTCGGCTGGCTTTCCGGCGGCGAACCCGTGCTGCCAGCCGAATTAGGGTACTTCCTGGCAGCTTCATGGCGAATGCATCCAGCGCTTTGCGCCAAGGTTTCGGCATTGAGCTATGACCACCAGCTGTTCTCGGCAGACGCCGCCGGGTTGCGGCAGCTCGAAGGCACACCGGCCGGGGTCGAGACGGTGTTCGTTGAACATCGAGGCAACACGGTCAGCAGCGCCGAAGAAGCCGGGGCTATTGTCCGATTGGTCCGCGAGCATCTGGGGATGATGTGGAGTCCGGGGGCAGGCATGCCTGCCCGTCCATTGGGCGCCGCTGACATCCTGGTAGTTGCTGCCTACAATGCCCAGGTAAATCTGGTGCGCGATGTCCTCGAAGCTGAAGGCCTATCGGCGGTCAAGGTGGGAACGGTTGACAAGTTCCAGGGACAGGAAGCACCAGTTGTGCTGATGACCATGGCATGTTCCAGCGCCACCGATGCATCGCGTGGCATCGAATTCCTGCTTAACCGCAATCGCATCAACGTTGCGATTTCCCGCGGCCAATGGAAGGCCATCATCGTGCGCAGCGAAAGGCTCACCGATTATCTGCCTTCCAACCCATCGGCGCTCTCGCAGCTCGGTGCATTCATGGCTTTGTAGCTTGATGTTGGATTGGCCCGGTCATTCGCGCGCCGGGTCAATCACATCCTCGACTTTGAAGAAACTTCCCAGGACTGGCCGGTCACCGCGCAGTTCCTTGGCGAACTGCAACCCATCCACATTGATGCGCATCTGCCGCTGGTACTCATCACCCTGCTGCATCCATGTGCGAGTCGTACCGTCAACGCCGTAGAAGTAATCGAACCCCTGGTCCTTGAAGAACTGGTACCGTTCCCCCGCGTAGCGCTGGGTCCGGGCAATATCCGATCCAAAAGGATAGATGTAGTGCCCGGTTTTTCCCACGATCGGTTCAACTTCGGCTTTCCACAGTTTGGTGTCCCGCTTGATCCGATCCATGCTGACCGTCCCAGTGGCAATGTGCCCCCACGAATGGGACGCGAAAACCCAACCGCTGTTCTTCATCGCTTCTGCGATCTCCGCAGCCTTCTTCTGGTCAGCTTCCAAAGTCTTGCTCTGGGGATACTGGCTGGCAGAGGTGCGGTAGCCGAATGCGCCGTTGTATCCGGTCATTGCGATCAGGCCGCGAGCGTCCCGATACGTGAAATCGGGATGTGCCGCTACGAAGTCATCGACCATCGTGGTCACGTCAAAAGCGCCAACCTGCGTTTTTCCCTCCGCATCGACGTATTCGTTGCGGACCTTGCCGTCCTTATCCAGCACCAGCTTGCTGGCGAAGCCATCACCTTCCATGTATTCGTAATAGCTCAGGTCATCGATGGACAGCACCACTGGCTTCTTGCCCTGGGGCAGCATGATATCCCGATACTCCATCTGCCCCTGTTCGTCGAGCGAGGCGAAATCTTCCGGGTTGACCAGGACATAATCACGCGCATACAGCTCGTCGAGGATGGCTGCAAATTCCTTCTGGGTCACCATGTAGTCGGCGTACCCCTGAGAACTGCTGCCTTCGTCAAAGGCCCTGCCGGGATCGACAATCAGCGAATGGAAGAACAGGTGAGGTATGTTGTTCGGCTCTTCCCAAGCTGAAACCTGCCCTTTCTCTTCCTCTAGGCCGCTGGCCATCTGGTTCAGTTGTTCGGCGCTGTCTTTCTTGGCAAGTTTAATCGCCGCGTCATAGTCGTATCCGTCAGCTAGCCGGTTGATCTCGGCTCTCACGCCGTCCACTCGTGCTTCTTCCTGCTCAGCCCTTTCAACGGCAGCAGGATCCGGGGCCGGCGTTGGCGGCTCCTGTGCAGCACTGCACCCGGCAAGGCCCAGCGCCAACCCGAGCGAAATCACCAATCGTGGGTTCTTCAATGGCTGCGACCTCCGTGACCTCCACCGTGCCCGCCAGGCCGGAAGAAAACGAGTTGTCATCTGGTTATTTCGACCCTACACAGGTAGCGCTGGAGGCAACACCCTTTCAGGATGAATTACCGAACTTGAGCGATGTCTAACATTCAGCTTTTAGGGAGCTCACATTTTGGAAGGAGTCCAATGATTTAGAATTGATTGGTTAGGCGTCCCAAAGATCAAGGAAGTACATGCAGCCCTCGCACCGCGCGAATAGTTTGTGGCTTCAGTCCCAGCAGTTCAAAAGCTCGGCAGCGTATCGGCTTCTGACCGCCCAGCCGTGGGCTGTGGCCTTCATCCGCGCAGAGTTCACCGCAGACCGTTCACGGATCGCATTGGAACTTTTCCATGCCTCCTTGGATTCCTTCCTGAAGCAAGCGCGCAAAAGCGATGACCAGATTCCCGCCTCGTATTCGGCCCAGGATTTCGCCGAAACATGGGTCAAACAGGGAATTCTGGCTCGTCCGCTGATTGATGGGCGCTTCGTGTATGAACCCAGTGCGCAGACCCTGCGCACCCTGCGCTACCTGGCGGATTTTTCCACCGACGATTCGCATTTGAACTCGTCTCGCCTGAACACGTTGCTTTCTTCCCTGGAATCGCTGGCCCACGAAACCGATCCGGATCCCGAAGCACGTATCCGTGCCCTCGAATCCCAGATCGCGCTGCGTCAAGCCCAAATCGACCAGCTGCGCAGCGGGGATGACCCGGCGGTGCTTTCTCGCACGACCGCCTTGTCGGCAACACGTTCCGTACTCGATCTGGCATCGAGTTTGCCAGCAGATTTCCGACGCATGCGCGACGGCGTCCAGGATATGCTCCATTCATTGCGTGAAGGCATTCTGGATGCCTCCACAGCCAAGGGCGTAGCTGTGGGCCAGGTTCTTGAAGCTGACCGTCAGTTGCGTTCCACTGCCGAAGGCGAAACCTTCAGCGGATTCACTGAATTCCTGAACTCCCCGGAAGCGCAGCAGCGTTTCCGCGCCGCATTGGCCGAAGTCCTGGACCGCGACTTCGTAGATGATCTGGAAACGCCCGAACGCCAGATCCTCACTAACCTGTTGCGTGAATTGCGCCGCCAGGCAGCTGAAGTCCATGCCTCCTATGGCAAGCTCTCTGAATCCCTGCACGCATTCGTGCAGTCCGAGGACTACAAGCAGGCCGAGCTATTGCGCCAAGCGGTCCGCGAAGCTGAACTGGCGATCAGCAAATCCACGAGCCTGAAACCCCGCAGCGGCTTGGCCCCGATGGAGCTCTTCGCTCCGCAGTTCGTCACCCTTTCCGGTCTTGGAATCTACGACCCATCCGAGCATGTGGCTCCGCCTCCGCTGGCTCAAGCGCCAGAATTCAGCGAAGCCGACATTGTACGAAATCCCTCGACGCCCCAGGCGGACATGCCATTGCTGCGTGCATCGATCACCCGGCATCTGGGCCAGTCCAGTTCCGGTTCGATTCGGTTGGATGAAGTCTTCGAATCCTTGGATGCCGAGCAGCGGCACTTGAATTCCATTCGTGCCCTCGTGGAAATCGGGCGCACCAATGGCGAATCGCTGAACGAGAGCGATCTGCTCAGCATCCATTTCCAGCAACTCGATGGTTCGATGCGAACCGCAATCCTGCCCGCGTTAAGCTTTACGAAGGAGCCGCTATGACCAAGAGCGATTCATACGCCGCACCGATCACCGAACCCTTGTTCGAGGGCGATACCGGGAAGTTCCCGCTGCCGCTGCGCCAGCTGCTGGTCCGGTTGTTGCGCGGCCCGTACCTTGATGGGTCCATCGATGCCTCGGCTTGGCAGCTGCTGCTGGACCAGCAGCAGAGCATCAGCGATTACTTCTCCGAGATCTTCTTGGCACTGCAGCTGGACATGGACCGCAAGATCGCCATGCTTGCCCCCGTCCAGATTGAACAGGTCCACACTTCCCCTATCGCTCCGCGCCGTCCGCTGAAGCGTGATGAAACCCTGCTCGCACTGCGGCTGCGGCTGTTGCTCGAACAGCATTCGGGCAGCGGCAGCGATGCCGTGATTTCGCGTGCGGGCATGCACGAGATCCTGGCCGAGCACCGCCAGACCTCAGACCGCGATGACAAGCGCTTTGCCGAATCCTGCGAAGCTGCGGTCACCCGCCTGCAGGCTCTGCGCCTGCTGGCCGGCACCGAGCTGGAGAACGAGTTCCGCATTTCCCCGGCCCTGGCGATGTCGCTGCCGATCACCAATATCCAGGACATACCACGCTACATCGCGGCAATCAACGCTAATGATCCAGCTTTCAGCCTGGGAGCCGAAGAAGCTGATGACCTCGCAGAGCAGACCCCCGAGTTGGTGCAGGAGTAACCGATGAGCATTGAAATGACTCTCCCGCTGGGCGGGGCACTCAACCCAGGCCAGCATCGTCTGAGCCGGGTACAAATAGTTAACTGGGGAACCTTCCACGGCTTGCATGATCTGGCCGTGGACCGCGCCGGCACCTTGGTCACCGGCCATCCGGGCGTGGGCAAATCCACCTTGTTCGATGCGATGGGCCACGTCTTCTTCGCAACGCCCCGCCTGAACGAATCGGCCAATGACGCGGCCACCCGCGAGGACCGCCGCACCACGTTCTCCTACATGCGCGGGCGCAAGTTCAAAACCAGCGCCGGCACTGTCTACCAGCGCCCCGGCGCGACGTGGAGCGCCATCGTGCTCAGCTACGACGATGGCATGGGCAACACCGTTACAGCCGGCGCGGTCTTCGATCTGCCCGATGCCGGCCTGGAAGGACAGGTCTCCAAGCACTATCTGTTGTGCGAAGGCAAGGTCAATATTGCGGAGCTGGAAAACCACGGCCCGCGCCGCTTCACCGTGTCCTCGCTGTCCAAGGCCCTGGCACCGAGCGAGGCATTCGATACCCACAAGGCGTTCATTGAGCGATTGCGCCGCCGTTTAGGCGTCGAAAGCGATAAGGCCTTTGCCCTGTTGCGCACCTTGCAAAATGGCAAGGGCCTGGCCAAGGGCGTCAACCAGTTCTTCCGCCACGAAGTGCTGGAAGAACCAGCCACGTTGAAGGCCGCGTCCGCAGCAGTGGAAGACTTTGCCCATTTGCGTGGCATCTACCGCCAGCTGGATACCGCCCGCGCCCAGCGTGACGTGCTCGCGCAGGTGCCGGAGCAGGATCAGGCCTACCGTTCCTTGGCTGGACAGATCGCCACCGCCCGGCAATTGCTGGAAAGCGACGTGCACACCCTGGAAACCCAGGTCCGCCAGCTGGTGCTGCGCAATGACCTGAACTCCCACGAATCGGAGCTAGCCAAGCTCAAGGCCGAAGAGGCCGAGCTGCGGCAGCGCAAGGAAAAGCTCGATGACCAGCTGGCGTCGCTGGAGGCTGCCCACGACTCTGCAGGCTCTGCTTCCCTGATGCTGCTGGAGCGCGAGGCCGATGTGGCTCGCAAGGCGTTGAGCGAGAAGGAGAACGCCATCCGGACCCTGCAGCAGCAGGCCTCGGATGCTGGCTTGGCCTTCGAATTCTCAGCCACCGGCCTGGATGAGCTGCGGGCCAACGCGGCACGTACCTTGCAGCAGCTCAGCACGATTACGCATGATGCCCAGACCGTTGAGTACGAGGCCATGGCCACCTTGGTCAACCTGCGCAAGCGCGCAGAAACGTTGGCTGACCAGATCCGCTCCTACCAGCGCCGGGCCAGCAATATCGATGACCGTTCGATAGCCGCCCGCCGAGCCATCGCTTCGGCCTGCTCGCTCAAGGAAGAACAGCTTCCGTTCGCTGGCGAGCTCATGGATGTCTCGGCCGATGCCGGTACCTGGCGTTTGGCCGCTGAAAAGGCCTTGCACTCCTTGGCCCGCACCCTGCTGGTTCCCGGGGAGCTGCTCACCCAAGTCACCCACGCCATTGATCAACTCGACGGCTTGGGCCGCGTGCGGTGGAGCGACATTTCCCAGCCGCCGCGCACCGCTGAAGCCGGCCCGGCAGACCTGGTGGCCAAGCTGGACTTCGCGCCCGGCGAAGCCGGGGCCTGGCTGAAGGCGAAGATCACCGCCGACTACCCATTGGCCTGTGTTGAGAACGATGCAGCCATGCATGTGCACCCCAAGGCGATAACCCCGGCCGGCACCATCAAATCAGGAACCGGAAGCTTCGAGCGCGATACCCGCACGTTGCCTGCTTCCGAGTACCTGCTGGGCTTCACCAACGAGTCGAAGATTGCCGAGTTGCAGTCCAAAGCGGCACGGTTGGATGAGAAAATCGTCCAGGCCCACCAGGCTGCCGATGAACGCAGTGCGGCGAAGAACAAGATCGTGGCCAAAACCCAGCTCTTGCAGGCCCTCATTGCCGATGAGCGGACTTTTGGCCAGTTCGACGCGTCCGAGGCACTGGAAGCGTTGCGCCGCAGCGAGCAGAAGCTCGGCGATGCCTTGGCATTGTCCGGGGATTCCTCCCGGGTTCGCCAGCAAATCGAAACGGCGAAGGCCGAGGCAGAAACCCTGGTCGGGGACCTCGCACTGGTTCGTTCACGCATTGCAGATCTTGGCTTGCAGGTGCAGCGTGCGCAGCAGATCCTGTCCACCAGCGATGACTTGGGGACCGGATGGGAGCAGAGCATCCCGTCCGCGCTGCGCCAGCATCAGCTGCTTGGCCCGGTTCTCCAGCAAGTGATTGCAGGGAACTGCCCTGCCAGTGAACAAATCAGCGAAGCCTTTGCCGAGGTCAAGCTCCAGTTGGGCAGCCAGGTCAACTCCTTGCAGTCGCAGCGCCAGGAAATCGGTGGCGCGCTGAGCGAAACCTTCCGTCGTTTTGCCCGAGAATTCGGCACCTCGCACGCGCAGACCCATGGCACCACCGCTGAAGCAGCTGAGCACTACGCGCAGCTGCACGACCAGATCGTGGCCGACGGCCTGCCGCACCATGAGGCGCAGTTCCGCGAATACTTCGCGAACCGTTCCTATGAACGCTTCAGCGACCTCTTGCAGTTGCTGGATGAAGAGCGCCGGATGATCTCCGAACGCATCAAGCCGCTGAACCAGATTCTGGCAGAGGTGACTTTCGAGCATGGGTCGGTCCTTCGCTTGGAAGCAGTAAATGCGATTCCAGTTGAGGCCGGTACCTTCCGCAAGGACCTGAAGGACGCATTGCAGGAGGCTTACACCACCAAGGACGAATCCACCTTGGCCAGCTCCTACCAAGCGCTGGAGGCACTGGTTACCGCACTCAGCGACCCGGCGATGGCTTCATGGCGTTCGACCGTGCTCGATGTCCGCCAGCATGTGATGATCAGCTGCAATGAGCACAAGCCCAATGGGGAGATTGAGACCGGCTTGGAACCCGGGACGCTCTCCGGCGGCGAAGGCCAGCGCTTCACATCCTTCATCATGGGTGCTGCCCTGGCCTACCAGCTGGGCTTCGCTTCAGCCGGGTTCACTTCCTACGGCACGGTAATGATCGACGAGGCGTTCATTCAAGCCAACTCCGAATATGCAGCGGCAGGCATACGCGCGTTGCAGGAGTTCGGTTTCCATCTGGTGCTCGCGGCCCCCGAGGACAAGATCGATTTGAGCCGCCATCTGGGATCCATCACGGATATCATCAAGCACCCTGGCTCCAATATCTCAGGCTTCGTGACCACCGGCCGTTCCCCGGCCATGGCCACAACGATTACCCTGCGCAGCTGAACATCCAGAACAAGGCACGAGGTCCAGAATTCGCCATAGCGAGTTCTGGACTTCGTGCTTTGGTGCTTCGCCTCTAGACCATGCTGCGCTGCACGCGTTCAGGGATCATGACCACCCGCGGGGACAGCTCTTGGGGTGCGAAGCCTGGATCGATGCACTGCTTCCAATACCTGAGGTGCACCTTGTCGATTTCATGTGCAGAGTCCTGCACCGCGGCACCGCCCTCGCCTTGGATGCTGTACCAGTAGAGGTAGTCGACGCCATCCAGGGTTTCGCTGAAGATCGTCTCCACGTATATCTTTTCGCCTTCCAGGGTTTCAAGCACCGCGGGCATATTGCTGTTCAGGAATTCCAGCCATTCATCAGCTAGCGCTGATTTGCCTGGCAGAACTCGGAATCGAGTGAGTTCAATTTTCATGTCTACAGCCTATGGGCTTGAGCCGCACCTGCGGAAAAGACAGTGGTCCTGAAAGCCTTGGCTTTCAGGACCACTGTCTTTGGCTGGCTACCGGCTATTCGACGGCCAATCCTTCAACCGGCGACAACTTTGCGGCGCGGCGGCCCGGAGTCACCGATGCCAAGAGCGCTGCCACGATGCTGATCAGCAGGACCAGTGCGAGCTGCCACCATGGGATCTCGTAGGTCATCGTTCCCATGGACGCGAGTGCCGAGCGGGCTCCAAGCAGGCCATAGGCCACGCCCAGCACCAAGCCGAGCAGGGCTGCAACGCCGCCAATCAGTACCGCTTCGGTTGCCAGCATGCCGCGCAGCTGCTTCTTCTTCAGGCCCAGGGCACGAAGCAGGGAATTCTCCCGGGTGCGTTCCAGGATCGAGAGGCTGAGCGTGTTGGCTACGCCGATCAGGGCGATCAGCACGGCCACTGCCAGCAAGGCAGAGACAATCATCAGCAGCACGTCAATGATCTGGGAGAACATCGACTTCATCACCACACCGCCATTGATCATTGATGATTCAACGCCGGTGATGGCAGAAACCTTGGTGACCAGTTCGTTGACGCTCGCTGCGTTGACGTCGGAATCCACCTTGATCAGGATCCCCGAGTACTGATTGGCTTCATCGATTTCCAGCTTGCTGAAAGTCTGCTCGGTGACGATATTTCCTGAGAGCATGGCCTCGGAATTCTTCACTGCCAGCGTTTGCCCGCCAACTTCCATCGTCGGATTTTCGGGACTACCCAGCACATAGACGATTTCGCCATCTGCCGGCACGATATTCGGGTCCAGTGCAACGTCAGCGAAGCTCGTGGGATCAACGGACATGATCTCGGCGTTGAACATTTCATCGGTCCCCATGTCCACATCCGCATATCCGGAGGTGAAGCTGGAGCTGGCGGTAATCCCGTCCACGCCATTGATTTGCTCAAGCATGTTCTTGGTCTCGGCGCCTGAAACTTGGCGGTCATAGAAGGAGACCATCATGTCGACCGGGAATTCTGCGGCCACAGCGTTGTTCAAGCTGGCCTTGGCGGTCTGGCCGCCGACCATGATCATGGACACCAAGGTCACCCCGATCAGCAGTGCCGTTGCCGTCGCGGTGGTTCGGCCCGGGTTGCGCACGGCGTTCAGGGCCGCGAGCTTTCCCGCCGTCGATTTGCCAGCCACGGCCTTGCCGATCCCGGAAACGCTGCTCGGCACGAACAGCGAAGCCAGCATCAGGATCCCCGGGAAGGAAACCAGGCCGCCCAGGAAGGCGACTACCAGATCCCCCTGGATCGCGCCGTAGGCCAGCAAGCTGGCGCCGGCCACGACGAACAGCGATCCGAAGATGATCCGGGCTTTGCCGGCACGGTTCTTCACGCTGGCAGCGTCGAAGGGGCGCAAGGCCGCCAGCGGTGCGAGTTTCATCGCCCGTCGAGCCGGCAGGCTCGCTGCGAACACAGTCATCAGCACGCCGACGAGAATTGGGATGGCCAATCCCTGCGGGGTCAGGGCCAACGCCGCATAGGACATCTCCGGCACCATCACGTGCAGCAGCTGGATCAGGCCCGCCATCAGTGCGACGGCTAGCAAGACACCGAGAATCGAGGCAAGAATGCCAATGAGCAGTGCTTCGATGAGCACCGAGCTTCGAATCTGCTTGCGCTTGGCGCCCAGGATGCGCAGCAGTGCCAGTTCGCGGGTGCGCTGGGCAATGACTACGGCAAAGGTATTGACCACAACCAGCCCGGTGACCACCAGTGCAATCAGTGCGAAGACCAGCAGGATCACGCTGAGTTGGTCGGTGCCTCCGGTGAACTGGGCGACTTCGTTCAAGACCTTCTCATCGGCGGTCACCACCGCCATGTCAGCCATCTTCTTGCCGGTAAACAGCTTCTCCAGCTCTGCCTTCAATGACTCGTCGGAGCCGTCGCCATTGACCACGATTTCGGTGATCAGCGCTTGGCCGCCGGAAAAGTGCTGCCACGCTTTCTCGCTCATGCCGGCCAAGGCGTAGGCCGAGGTCCGCGGGTTGGTGGTCGAGCGCTGGATGCCCACGATGTTGTAGTTCGCCGGCGAGATCGCGCCATTTTCCAGAGCCACGACGTCCCCGATGGACACGCCCATTTCCTTGGCATGGGAAGCATCGATGATGATTTCGTTGGAACCTTGGGGCGCCCGGCCCTCAATTAATTCCATGCCGCCCAGCCCCTGGTCGGGATTTACTGGCTGTGCGGACACGCCGTAGCTGTTGTCCGCCGTGCGCAGCAGGCCATCGGCGTAGGCCAGGCCATAGGCGGTGGAAACTTCAGGCAGGTTCCGGACATCTGCGATGTCCTTGAGGCTCAGCTCGGTCAACTCCTCGGCGCCGGGAACCAGGTCCCAATCGGGGTAGGCGACCAGATCGGCGTTCTTGTAGGCGTCTCCGAGCGAATTCTTCAGTGTCGCCTGGGTGGATGAGTTCACCGAAAGCGTTGCGGCAAGAAAGGCGGTGCCGATGGCCACAGCCAGGATGACGGCGATATATCGCCGTGCATAGGTCTTGATATTCGAAAGTGCTACGTGCAGCATTGCTTACTCCGCCAAGGAGGCCAGGGCCTCGGTTACGGTAGCCACGGTTGGCTCCTGGATGGATCCGACAATCGTGCCGTCCTTCATCAGCAAGACATTGTCTGCATAGGACGCGGCCACCGGGTCGTGGGTGACCATGATGATGGTCTGGCCCATTTCACGGGTGGACGTGCGCATCAAGGACAGCACTTCGGCGCCGGTACGCGAGTCGAGGTTGCCGGTCGGCTCGTCGCCGAAGACCACTTCCGGCCGGGTGAGCAGTGCTCGGGCTACCGCGACACGTTGCTGCTGGCCGCCGGAAAGTTCATGCGGTTTGTGGTTCAGGCGGTCGCCCAGGCCGAGCGCCTGGATGACGGTGTTGAACCAGTCGCGATCGTGCTTCTTGCCGGCCAGCGACAATGGCAGCAGGATGTTGTCCTTGGCGGTGATGGTTGGCACGAGGTTGAAAGACTGGAAGACAAAGCCGATCTGCTCGCGGCGCATCTCGGTCAGCTGGTCATCGCTCAGCTCCAGCAGGTTCTTGCCGCCGATGATGATTTCGCCGGAGTCGGCGGTATCAAGTCCAGCCAGGCAGTGCATCAGCGTGGATTTTCCGGAGCCCGATGGGCCCATGATGGCGGTGAAGCGGGATCGTTCGAAGGAAACGTTTACGTCGCGAAGGGCCTCAACCCGGGTGCTGTCATGCCCGTAGGTCTTGGTCAAGCCGCGGGCAGCGACCGCATTTTCGGTTTTTGGCAGAGTCTCAGAAGTCATATTAGAAATACTACAAAGCGCCTAGCCAAACCCGCATCCACCATCAGGACCTAGTTTCCCGTGGGTGCGTCATACCAAGGTATGAGCAAATTCGCGGACGCTCTGCCCCCGCAGGTTACCGATTAGCAGCCATGTTCGCGTTCGGTTTTCTGGTGCGATGCCGGCTCAATCTGGAAGGTCGAGTGCTCAACGCTCACGGTGAAATGATCTGCCACGCACTGCTGCAAATCCCGCAGCAGCCCACCGGCTACCCCAGCGGAGAACATCGAGTCCTCGACCACCACATGGGCGGTGAGCACCGGAAGGTTGGAGGCAATCTGGCTGGCGTGCAGATCGTGCACCGCAATCACCCCGGGCAATGCCTCCAAATGCGCTTTGACCCCGAGCAGGTCCAGGCCCCTAGGCGTGGATTCGAGCAGGATGTGGGTGGTTTCCCCCAGCAGTTTCATGGCCCGGGGAACGATCAGGGCGCTGATCACCAGGGCTGCCACGGAGTCGGCGCGCATCCATCCGGTGTAGGTGATAACCAGCGCGGCGATGATAACGGCAACCGAGCCCAGCGCGTCGTTGACTACTTCCAGGAAAGCCGCACGCATATTGAGGTTGCTATTGCGTCCGGCGGAAATGATCCACATGGAGATGACGTTGCCCAATAGGCCGATGATGCCGAAGGCCAGCAGTCCCTCCGGTTGGACCTCTGCAGGGGTGAAGAGCCGCCGCACGGCGTCGATGGCCGCATAGATGCCCACAGCCAGCAGCAACGCCGATTGGAAGGTGGCGGAGAGGACTTCTGCGCGGCGGAATCCCCAGGTGCGCTTGGTCGTTGGCTTGCGCATGATCAGGTTGGCAGCGGTCAGAGCCAGCAATAGCCCCAGGGTATCGGTCAGCATATGCGCTGCGTCGACCAGCAAGGCCAGCGAGTTGGTGACGATAGCGCCAACAACCTCGGCGACGAGGATTGTAGCGGTGATGGCGAAGGCCCAGGCCAGGCGGGTTCGGTTTGCTCCGGAATGATCATGGGAGTGCCCGTGAGAGTGATCGTGTCCCAAGTTCAGCCTTTCTTCGGATCCATGCTGTGCGCTTCTTCCCAATGGTGATGGGATGCCTCTTGCGGCAGAAGCGCCGAGGCGGCAGCGGTCAATGCGTCAAGTGCTTCGCTCTGGCCCAGCGAGTAGATGCTGGCCCGGCCCTGGCTTCGGACGTGCACCAGGCCGGTGTCCTTCAGGCAGGACAGATGCGCGCTGACCGTGCTTTGGGCAAGGCCCAAATGCTCGGTCAGTTCCCTGACCTTATGCTCCCCGGTGCGCAGATGGTCCAGAATCAGCAGCCGCGCCGGGTCAGCGAGCGCGTGGAAGAGCGCAGCGAACTGGAGCTTGCCGCTGCGGATTTCCGATGCATCGATATCTGACTCTATTATCGCCATATAACGATGATAGGTGACTTTGCCGCGAAACGGAACGTTGCATGGCCAACTGCGCATCGCGATGGATGGCAAGATGAAAATATGACTGAAGATCTCATCGTTGGCGAAGACGGATTGGCGCGCCCTCGCTGGGCCGCCTCGAATGACATGCTCCGCACGTACTACGACGCCGAATGGGGCATGCCGATCACCTCCGAAGAGGGACTTTTCGAGCGGCTGAGCCTTGAGTGCTTCCAGTCAGGCCTGTCCTGGGCCATCATCCTTTCCAAGCGTGAGTCGTTCCGCCGCGCTTTCGAGCACTTCAATCCCGAGAAGGTCGCATTATTTACCGAGGACGATTTCAATCGCCTGATGGAAGACGCCGGGATCGTGCGCAATAGGCTCAAGATCCGCGCAACGATCGCCAACGCAGAAGCGACCCTGATGCTGCGCGAAGAGGGCGGCCTCTCGGATTTCGTGTGGTCCTTCAAGCCGGAACAGACCCCGGCTCCGCGTAATTTCACTGAAGTACCCACGCAAAGCCCCGAGTCCAAGGAACTGGCCAAGGCGCTGAAGAAGCGGGGTTTTAAGTTCGTGGGCCCGACCACCATGTACGCGTTGATGGAAGCCATCGGCATGGTCGATACCCATCTGGTCGGATCGCACCGCCGCGGCACTTCCGGCATTTGGGCCTGAGGTCATGGAACTGCGCCTACCGGCAACGGGAATTCTGGACGTCGGCCACGCACTGGCAGTCCTGGAATTGCATTCACTGCCTGCCCAGGAGCGGCTGGATGCCGCTGCGGCCCAGGTGCACCGCGTCCTGCAGCTGGACGGGAACCTGGTTGAAGTTTCATTGAGCCTGGATCCTGCAGGCGTATCGCTCACCCACGACGCCCCGGCTGAATCCATTGCGCGCCTCACGGAGATCATCAACCATTGGCTTGGACTGCAGCAAGACACCACAGCTGCTTATGAAGCGCTCCAGGCCCTTCCTTGCTACCAGCCGCTCGCGATGGCTTACCCCTCCTTGCGGCTCATCAGCTACCCGGATACTTTCGAGGCCCTGGCCACCACGATCATTGGACAGCAGGTGTCCTTGGCGGCGGCACGGACCCTCGGCGGGCGCTACGTCGGCGCATTGGGCCAGCAGCATGGCTCGGGCCTTCGGGCTTTCCCCACAGCGGCCTCAACGGCCGCCTGCACGCCTGGGGAATTGCGCGCAATCATTCGCTGCCCGTTGCCGCGGGCAACGGCGCTGCACGCGGTAGCCGAATGGTTCGAGCACAGTGGAAAGTTCCTGCTCGGAGACGTGCCGGCATTCCTGGAGCAGCTCCAAGGGCTGCGCGGCGTGGGGCCATGGACGCGCAATTACCTTGCCCTGCGGGGTTTGCGGGATCCAGAGATCTTCCTGGAGTCGGATCTGGTAGTTCGCCGAGCCATGAGCAAGCTTCATGATCGCGGTGTCGCTGTGGCGCCTCCACCGAAGGGTGCGGGCTACCTGGCCACGTTGCTGCTGTGGTCCTTCGACGCCGCCAAGCTGTAGCAACGAGAAAGGGAGCTTATCAAGGTGTGCAATCCTGATAAGCTCCCTTTTCGACGAATCGGCCGACTGAGCAAGTCAGCCGATTCTCCATTCCCCTTATTCAAGCCGGCTACGCCGCTCGCTGCTTCGAGGTGAGCAGCCCCGGCAAGCAGCGAACTAGCCGATAAATATCGGTCAAGCTTGACGCTTCTCCCGACCACACACGGGAGAAGCTCTGGAATAAGCATATCCTAAGAACTAGTAATAACGTCAAGCCCTGTTTGCGTAATTTTTCAATTTATTCCTTAGGTCGCTCTAACTTGCTCGATTTTGTCCGCGCCAAAAGACTAGTCGGCGAAGATCTTGCCAACTTCCGTACGCTTCTCGGCCTGGAATGCATCTTCTGCACGGCCAAAGGCCCAGTAGGCAGAGAGCGACATGTCGCGGCGGTCCACGCCATGCTCGTCATAGAAGTATGCGCGCAGCTTCTTCATGACTTCGCGCTCACCGTGGGCAAAGACCTGCACCCGGCCCTCGGGCCATGGAATCCCCCGGACCACGGACTCCAGGATCGTGGTTTCAGGGGAGAATTCGGCACCGCGGTGAATCCAGCGAATTTCCACGCCAGCCGGCGCCTGCAATTGCATTTCGTCAGCCTCGTCGGCAACTTCGATGACCACCAGGCCCCGCATCTGCGGGGCCATGGACTCCAAGGAGGCCGCAATGGCGGGAATGGCAGTTTCATCTCCGGCAAAGAAGTGGAAATCGAATTCATCCTTGGGGACAAACATTCCGCCCGGGCCCGAGAAGCAGATCGATGAGCCGATCTGCGCGTCACGCGCCCAAGGGCCTGCTAGGCCCTCATCGCCATGGACCACGAAATCGACCTCGATGGTTCCCGCCTGCATATCGCTGCGGCGCACGGTATAGGTACGGCGAACCGGCAGATCCTCGGGAGCCAGCCGCTCACGCAGCGCTTCCATGTCATAAGGCAATTCAAGGCCCAGTTCCGGCTTCGCGAACAGGAACTTAACGTAGCGGTCGGTCACCGGCTTGTCTGCGAAATCGCAGATGCCTGGACCGCCAAGGGTGAGCCGCACCAGATGAGGTGCGATATTCTCGCGCTTGAGGACCTGCAGGAGGACCTGGGGGCGCGCAGGTCGGCCTCCAGTTTGCGGGCGATCACCAGCCGGCTGGGACACAAAATCACTTCCTGTCTTAATAAGGGTAGATAGATCAATCCTAATTGACGGGAGCGCAAGTGGTTACTTCGGGAAGGTCGGAGGACCTTCATATGCACTGAGCGCCGCGCGTTCTCCGGGGCTCAAACGCTGCACCCGCGAGGACACCGGGTCGAAATAAGCCAACGTAGTGGAGGCCTTGACGCACAAATAGTCCTCCACCGGGTCACGGAACTCGTAGCAGATATCAAAGCTGGCAGGCTTGACATTGGCAACCCAGAGATCGACATTGACCGGCACGTTGCGGTATTCCAACGGGCGGGAATACCGCACCCGATGCTCGACAACGAGGATCTGGGTTCCGGCAGGCACTGCAGAGAAGATATCGGCCTGCGGCTGCGAGCCTGGCGCGCCGGTGCCACCGGGCACGCCAAAGCCGGCGATTCGCGCTTCCTCCATTAACCGGATCAGATTGACATTGTTGACATGGCCGTAAGCATCCATGTCGCCCCAGCGCATAGGGACCTGCACCCGCAGGATGCTTTCTTCCATGGCTAATCTTCCTTCAGCAGGTTTGCGCCGTCATTGCCCACGATCCCCAACTTGGCCAGCTCCCGAAGGATCCGGGCTCCGTCCGGCTCGTAGACCCAACGCACCCCGGGGGTGGTTCGGCGCAGCTCATGCGAACGTCCGCCGGCTAGCACCGCTTCCGAAGGGGTCAGCTGGCGGATCACAATAGCCCGGACCAATTCGGGATAGCGGCGCGCGAACTCGGCATAAATGGCCGGATCATGCTGACCGTCATCGCCGATGAGCACCCACGAAATGTGCGGGAACTCTTCGGCCAGGCGGCGCAGCTGGTCAACCTTGTGCTGCATTCCGCTGCGGAACCAGGAACGGTCTGTTGGCCCCCAGTCGGTGAGCAGCAAGGGCCCCTTCGGGTACAGGTTGCGCGAGATGAAGCGCTGCAGGGTCTGCGCGACATTCCATGCGCCGGTGGAAAGGTAGATGGTCGGAGCTCCCGGATGCTCAAGCAGCACCTTCTGGAGCATCACCGCCATCCCGGGGGTCGCCACGCGGGCATGCTCGGAGAGCACAAAGGAGTTCCACGCCGCCAGCATGGGGCGCGGCAGCGCGGTGACCACGACGGTGTCATCCACGTCGCTGATCACCCCGAACTTCTGCGCCTGGTCGATAACGAGAATCTTCGCCTGCGCGGCATCGCCGTTGTGGGCATGAAGCCGGATCTCATTCCAGCCCGCGGGCAGGTCGACTACCAGCTTCACATCAATGACGCCGCCACGGTCAGCCTGGACCTCGAAGCGCTGGTCGCCAACGTCAATGCTGACCTTGCCGCCGGGAAGGATCGGGGAAATGAAATTGCGGAAACCGCGAATGCCATCGGCAATGACCTGGGCTTGGTGCTGCCCGTCTTCAAAGGCGCCGGGCTTGGCCAGCACAACGCGGGCGAAGACGCGAATCCAGCCGCCGCTCGGTCCGGTAGAGCCATATCCCACATAGGGAAGGATTACCGCTTGGTGGCCGATGGCCAGGGCGCGCCGTGCACGCCAACGATGCACTCCGTCTTCCATTCGCGAAGCTACATGCCGGGCATCGCCATCAGCCGAAATATGACTCATAGCCCCAGTCTTTCATGTCGACCGCCAAGCACGGGAAAACGACAACTTGTGTCTCGAGCCCTTGCCTTTTTCTACAAAGAGTAGAAAGCTGGTGCTATGAAATTCGAACACGAGCTCAATAGTCCGGTCCTGGTATTGGATGAGGACCAATCGTGGCAGCTGCTCTCGCACAGCTCCCACGGACGCGTAGCAACTTCGGTTGCAGGGTTGATCGATATTGTTCCGGTGAACTACGCGGTGCACAACGGGAAGCTGTTCTTGCGCACCTCGCCCGGTAATAAGCTTGCGGCCATGGCGATCAATGAAAAGATCGCTTTCGAGGTCGACGGCATCCTTTCCGATGAAGCTTGGTCCGTTGTCGTGCACGGCAGCGCCGAAGTATTGGAGCATGAGGCCGATATCAAGGAGGCCCGCGAAAGCGGCGTCACTCCCTGGATCCCCACCCAGAAGGATTTCTGGATTCGGGTCAACATTGATTCGGTCTCCGGGCGCCACTTCGAGCTCGGCGAGCAACCAGAGGTAGCTGAATAGTTCTCTGCGATCTGCACGGCAAACGCCGCCGCCCGCCCAATGGCCATCGGGCGGGCAGCGGCGTTTCCAGCTTTAAGCCGATGCCTGGGAATAAGGGTAGAACCCTTCTCCGCTCTTGCGTCCGAGCTTGCCCGCAGCCACCTTTTCGGTGATCATCGGGTGCGGCTGGTCGGCCTCGTCACCGGTCTCGGCGTACGTCGCCTGGGCGATGAAATCGATAACATCAAGGCCCACCATGTCCATCAGCTCGAACGGACCCATGGGGTGGCCCAAAGCGGTCTTCGCAGTGGTATCGATATCCTCGATGCTGGCGATTCCCTGGTGAGCCAGGTTCAGCGCCTCGGCGTTGATCGCACCCATCATGCGGTTGGCAATGAAACCCGGAATCTCCTTGTTCACCAGCACCGGGTTCTTCCCCAGCTGGTTGGCTACCTCGGTAACAGCCTGAATCGTGGCATCGCTGGTCTGCCCATGGCGGACGATTTCAACGCACTTCATGACCAATGCAGGGTTGAAGAAGTGCATATTGCACACCTGCGCTGGACGGCCGCTGGCCTGGGCCAGCTTCGAGGAGGGCAGCGTCGAGGAGTTCGTCGCCAGGATGGCGTGGGCCGGTGCATGCTCGCCCAGTTGGGCGAAGATCTGCTCCTTGATGTCCAGGCGCTCCACAGCAGCCTCGATCACCAAGTCGGCTGTGGAAGCAGCCTGGTTCAAGTCGGTGTTCTGGCTCAAGCGCCCCAGCGCCGCAGCTGCCGTGGGCTGGTCGAGTTTGCCTTTGGCCACGCGGCCGGCAGCCCAGGACTCCAGCTCGGTGCGTGCTGCGCCCAACGCGTCGGCAGAGATATCCTGCAGCACGGTGGCGTAGCCGCCCAGCGCGCAGCTCATCGCGATCTGGCGGCCCATGGTGCCGGCACCGATCACCAAAATACGTTCAATCTTCATTGACCATTCTTTCTCTGGAGTCCTGGCCTGCGCCTTTTAGCCGCGCAGGTAGGTCGTCGTGGTGTGCGTGTAGAACTCGCGAGCTGCTGCTCCCTGTTCCTTCGGTCCGTAGCCCGAAGCTTTCGCACCGCCGAAAGGCACGTGCGGGTCAGCTCCGGCTGACTCCGAATTTACATGCAGAATACCCACGTCGAGAGTTTGTTGCGCCTCCAGGGCCAGCGCAAGATTCGAGGTGAACAATGCCAGGCTCAAACCGTATTCCGAGTCTTCTGCAGCCTCGAAAGCTTCCTTCCACCCGTTGACTCGGCGGACGGACACGATGGGCGCGAAGAATTCTTCCTGCCAGGCGCAGTTGGCTCGCCCGGCTTCCCCCTCCGGAAGTTCCAGAATGGTTGGTGCCAGGAAGCTGCCGGTTTCCGGGGCCAGCCCGCGATAGCGCAGTGTTGCGCCCTGTGCCAGCGACCGGTCGATCCCCTGTGCCGCCGAGTTCGCCGCTTTGGCATCCACCAGCGGGCCCATATGCACTGACGGGTCCAGCGGGTCCCCGGTCACCCACTGCTCCAGCCTTTCGGCGAGCTTGGCCAAGAATGCGTCGGCGATGGACTCGTCGAGGATCAGCCGGCTGGTGGCCGTGCACTTCTGGCCGGTGGAGCGGAAGGCCCCGAAAAGCACCTGCTCGCTGGCCAGGTCCAGGTTTGCGTCGGCCAGCACTACCGAAGCATTCTTGCCGCCCATTTCGGCCTGCACCGGAATCCCCCGGGCCGCACCTGCCGCGCAGAGTTTGCGCCCGACTCCGGTGGAACCGGTGAAAGTCAGCCCGTCCAAATGCTCATTGGCGATGAAGGCATCACCCAGCGCGCCCGGGCCGATGACCAGGTTCAGTACACCAGCGGGCAGCCCTCCGTGCTCCAGGGCCTGCACAAAGCGCATGGCCAGCAACGGCACCAGGCTGGCCGGCTTGAACACCACGGTATTGCCGAAAACCAGCGCCGGGGCGATCTTCCAAGCCGGAATCCCGATCGGGAAGTTGAACGGGGTGATCACCCCGATCACCCCCAGCGGCTTGTGGGTAACCAGAATCTGTTCCCCGGCACGCGGGGATTGGAAGACGGTGCCGGCAGCGCGCTCCGCTTCGCCGGAATAGTAGGCCAGGATCTGTGCGGCCCGCAGCACCTCGCCGATTCCCTCGGCTCTGGTCTTGCCCTCTTCGGCGGCCAGTTCCGCTCCGAAGTCCTCCGCATGCTCCTTCAGGTATCCGGCGGCCTTGGCCAGAATCGCCCCGCGGGCGGCCATCGGAGTGGACGCCCAGGATTTCTTGGCCCGGTGGGCGGCGCCGAAAGCGGCGTCCACCTGGTCCACGCTGGCCGCGGTGCCCTCCGCGAGCACGATGGATTCGTCGGCGGCCGCCTTCGAATCGATGCGGCGGCCTTCGCCAGGCACCCATGCGCCATTGATGCAGTGCTCCAGGGTGGCAAGTGTTGTGGAAAGGTTCATTTGCTTGGTTCTCCCGTCTTCCTTGGCTTCGCGGCTTAGCGGAAGGCCGGCACGCCGGTGAGCTTGTTGCCCAGGATCAGCGTGTGCACCTCGTCGGTGCCCTCGTAGGTGCGCACCGATTCCAGGTTGTTGGCGTGGCGCAATGGCGAGTAATCCAGCGTGATGCCGTTGCCTCCCAGGATGGTGCGTGCTTCGCGGCAGATCGCGATGGCTTCACGGCAGTTGTTCAGCTTCCCTGCCGAGATCATGTGCAGGTCCAAATTCCCGGCATCCTTCAACCGGCCGATGTGCAGGGCCAGCAGGAAGCCCTTGTTGATTTCCAGGGCCATGTCCACCAGCTTCTGCTGGGTCATCTGGTATCCGGCCAGCGGCTTGTCGAACTGCAGGCGCTCCTGCGAGTAGGCCAATGCCGCTTCGAATGAATCGCGGGCGGCCCCCATGGAACCCCACAGGATGCCGTAGCGGGCTTCGTTCAGGCAGGAGAACGGCCCCTTCAGGCCCTTGGCATTCGGCAATACCGCCGAACCGGGCAGGCGCACATCGACCAGATCGATTTCGCACTGGATGGAGGCGCGCATGGACAGCTTCTGCTCGATCGGGGTGGCGGTGAAGCCCGGGGTGCTGGTCGGCACGGCGAAGCCGCGGATGCCCTCATCGGTCTGTGCCCAGATCACCGCCACTTGCGCCACATTGGCCAGCCCGATCCAGCGCTTGGAACCGTTGATCACCCAGTCATCGCCGTCGCGGCGGGCGAAGGTCTTCATGCTCGACGGGTCGGAACCTGCCGTTGGTTCGGTCAGGCCAAAGCAGCCAATGGCTTCGCCGGCGGCCATCTTGGGCAGCCATTGCTGCTTCTGCTCCTCGGAGCCGTGCTTGTAGATGGCGCTCATGGCCAACGATCCCTGGACCGAAACGAAGGTGCGCAGCCCCGAATCGCCGGCTTCCAGTTCGGCGCCGGCAATGCCGTATTCCACGGCCGAGCGGCCGGCGCAGCCGTAGCCTTCAAGGTGCATGCCCAGCAGGCCCAGCTTGGCCATCTCCGGAACGATCTCCAGCGGGAAGACTGCGTCGTTGTACCACTTGGCGATATTCGGCTTGATGTTCTCGTTGACGAAACCGCGCACGGTATCGCGCAGGGCCAGTTCCTCCGCCGAGAGCAGCGAATCGAAATTGATCAGGTCGGCCGGATCCAGAAGGCGTTCTGCGGTGCTCATATTAAGTCTCCTTGAAAGTTCTTGCGATTAGCTATTTGCCAGGGTGCCCAGAAGCGCTTGGTGCTCCCCGTGGGCCGGCGGGATGGTGCGGTATTGGGCACCGGTGCGCGAGAGCCCGATGGGGCTGGCGATCTGCTCGGTCGCTTCCCCGGTGTCCGGATCGGTGATCAGCGCGACGGGATCCAGGCCAAGTTCCTTGGCGAAGTCGATGGCCTCGGCGATGGAGTTGACTTTTCCGGCGGGCACTCCCGCGGACATCAGCGCATTCGCCCAGTGCGCGGCAGTGGCTGAGGCGGTGGCCGCTTCGATGATTGCCTTGAGTTCTTCGCGGTGGGCCACCCGTGCGCTATTGCTGCTGAAGCGCGGATCCTGGGCTAGGTCCGGCTGGCCAAGATGCTTGGCCAAGGCAGCGAACTGGCGGTCATTGCCCACGGCGATGGCCACCACGCCGTCGTTGGCCGCGAAGGTTTCATAGGGGGCAATGCTCGGGTGCGCGTTGCCCATGCGTGCCGGGGATTTTCCGGTAGCCAGCGTGCTGCTGGACTGGTTGGTCAGTCCGGCCAGCAGCGAGCCGAGCAAGTTGACGGTCACCCGCTGGCCGATACCGCTGGCATCGCGTTCGCGCATGGCCAGCAGGATGCCGGCAACCGCATTCTGCGCCGCCAATACGTCCACCAGGGCAACGCCGGCCTTGCTCGGAGGCCCGTCTGGTTCTCCAGTGATGCTCATCAGTCCGCCCACTGCCTGCACCAGCAGGTCGAAGCCGGGCAAGGTTGCCCCCTGCTTTTCGCCGAAGCCCGAGATGGAGCAATAGACCAGTGCCGGGTTCAGCTCGCGCAGGCTCTCGTAGTCCAGCCCGAATTTGGCCAGGACGCCGGGGCGGAAATTCTCCACCAGCACGTCAGCGTCGCGGATCAATCCGCGCAGGGCCTGCAACTGGGTTGCGTCCGCGAAGTCGGCGACTACTGCCTGCTTGTTGCGGTTCACCGACCAGTAGTAGGTGCTGATGCCTTGGGCATTGACCGGAGGCTTCCAGCTGCGGGTCTCATCTCCAGCAGCGTTCTCCACCTTGAGAACTTCGGCCCCGAAGTCGGCCAGGGTCATGGAGCACAGCGGCCCGGCCAAGATGCGCGAGAGGTCGATGACCTTGACCCCTTCAAGCGGTTGGCTCATTTGCTTCCACACCTTCAATCCGCACAGATTTGCTTAGTTACATGTTGCATGCAACTCTATGTTGCCCGGATCACCCTTGGCAAGGATTTTCAGGATGTTTCGCTTCTTGGGTCTGCAGGGGGCGCGGAATGCCCTAGGAAATCAAGGCGTCCAGCCGCTCCAGGAACGGTTCTGCGTCCAGTCCCGGGGTCCGCGAACACACCGAGCGGATCAGCATCTGCGCGGTGCGCATGACGTGGCCCCGAACGGCCAGCGCGGCGGCGTCGGGGTCTTTAGCCAGAATCGCCTCCATGATCTCCTCGCGGTCCCCGGCCAGGTCCTGGCTGGAGCGGGCGAAGGGCACGGTGGTCTGCCCGTGGGCCAGGACAAGGTTGCGCAGCTCCCCCACCACGCTGTCGAGTTTCGCATTTCCGGCCAGCCCCAGAAGGCACAGGTGGAACTCCTTGTCCGCTTCCAGCGTCGCCCGGCCATCACCGGTTTCGCCGATTGCGAGCATTCGCTGGTGCAACGACTTCAGCTGGTTGATATCAGCCTCGGTCGCGTTCCGCACGCCACGTGCGGCAGCTGGAGGCTCGATAGCCAAACGCAGCTGGAAGACTTCGACAATGTCCTCCAATGAAATCTGGTTGACGCGCACCCCGCGGTTTTTCGCCACGGTAACGATTCCCTCTTTTTCCAGCAGCTGCAAGGCCTCGCGCACCGGAGTTCGCGAGACGCCGAGCTTTTCCGAGATGCCAATGGCCGAGTAGTGCTCCCCCGGAGCCATCTCACCGGCAACGATGGCGGCACGGATCATCGTGGTCACCTGCTCGGTAAGAGATACCTTCGGCTTAATCGGTTGCATGCTACTCATGGTCTGAAGCTTATCCTGATTCGACCCGGCGGCAAGGCCAGGTACTAGATCGTCTTGCGCAATGGCACTTCCTTGATGAGCAATACGCAGAAGAAGGCAACCACGGCTACGGCCGCCGAGACGATGAAGACGATCCCTGTCGCCTCGCCATACGCCGATTCCACCACCTGCCGTAACGCATCTGGCATCCCGGAAAGATTCAAGGAATCCCCGGTGGCCGGGGCTGAGGACAGCTGCCCCTTGGCCGCTAATGATTCGGTAATAAGATCTGCCACATTGCGCGAAAGCAGCGCGCCGAGCACCGCCACACCTGCTGAGCCGCCTACAGAACGGAAAAACGCCACCGAAGAACTTGCCGCCCCGATATCGGTAACTTTCACCGTGTTCTGCACCGAGAGCACCAAGTTCTGCAGCATGAATCCCATGCCCACGCCGTTGAGGAACATGCCGCAGGCCAAGAGCCAGTATTCGGTATCCTGGCGCATCAGCCCGAGCAGGCCGAGTCCGGCGATGTTCAGGACCGAACCGATGAGCAGGTAGATCTTCCAACGGCCGAAGCGGGTAATCATCTGCCCGGAGAAGACGGACCCGAAGTAGTTGCCCGCGATCATTGGCAAGGTCATGAGGCCGGCCATGGTCGGTGTCGCTTCGCGGGCGATCTGGAAGTACTGGCCGATGAATGCGCCGGTGCCGAACATCCCCACGCCAATCGAGATCGAGGCGAGAATCGCCAGCGAGGTTGTTCGGGTGCAAATGATCTTCAGCGGAATGATCGGTTCACGAACCCGTGATTCAACAAGCAGCAACGCGGCAACCAGCAATAGGAACATCGAGACCATCGTGTAGGTCTGCCACGAATTCCAGCCGAAATAGTCGGCTTTGCCTACATAGGAGACCCAGATCAGCAGGATCGAGACGGCGGTGGTCAACAGGACCGCGCCGACCCAATCGATATGC
This sequence comes from Glutamicibacter sp. NPDC055354, assembly GCF_053644955.1. NCBI lineage: Bacteria > Bacillati > Actinomycetota > Actinomycetes > Micrococcales > Micrococcaceae > Glutamicibacter > Glutamicibacter sp. NPDC055354. The sequence goes on along the minus strand of NZ_JBSHMB010000002.1, from coordinate 57,826 downwards.
ACCGGACGCTTGAGGTGCTTCAGGTGCAGGGTCCGGTGGATCAAGAGCATGGAGAGCAGGCTGATCGGGATGCCGAAGAAGAAGCACCAGCGCCAGCCCAGGGGCGAGTCCACGATGAATCCGCCGAGCAGCGGTCCTGCTGCGGTAGATACAGCCATGACGGCACCGAAATATCCCGAATAGCGTCCACGTTCCCGTGGCGGGATGACCGTGCCGATGACTGCCATGCCCATGGCGGTCAGCCCGCCCATGCCGATGCCCTGGATGACCCGGGCGAACAGCAGAACGGGTATGGACCAGGCGAGTCCGGCCAGCAACGAGCCGAGCACGAACACCAGAATTCCGGCTTGCAGCAGCTTCTTCTTGTCGAAGAGATCCGCCATTTTCCCCCAGATGGGAGTGGTGGCGGCATTAGCCAGCAGCGTGGTGCTCAAAACCCAGTTGAAGTCGGTTTGCGAGCCGCCCAGGACATCCATGATGGTCGGCAGCGCAATAGACACAATGGTCGCCGCCAGCATGGCAGCGAAGAAGGATGCCAGGACGCCAGCGATGGATTTGAGCACCTCGCGTTGATTCATCTGCGGCTGGTCTGCCGCTGTCTCGGTGAGGTCAGTGGGACGTTCCTTTTCCGGCATGCTCTTATCCAAGGTCGGAATTCTCCACGTTGCCGAACTGCTCGGTCCGTTGGGATTGGATGCCGCGGATCATCGTCGCGTTCAATTCGCTCAGCGCGTGCGCGACGCTGGCCAAGCGCTCGGCATCCCAGTCCGGAAGGACATCCCGCATTCGCTCCAGGCGCAAGCGGTCGCGGAATTCAAGCCGCTCGCAACCCGCCTCGGTCACCCAGAGCACGTGGCGACGGGCGTCGATCTTGCTGGGCTGCTTGGCTACCAGGCCCATTTGCTCCAGTTCCGCCAAATGCCGGCTCATCGCCGCGGTGCCGATCCCCAAGGACTGCGCAAGGTCGGCAGCATGCGTGGGTTCACGGGTTTTCAACGTCTTGAGCACGTGATGGGAGGCGTTTGATACCTCGGGGTCAGTCTGATCCATATGCGAAAACACGCGAAGGATCCTGGAACTGCGGGCCAACTCGTCGAGCAGGATTTTGAGTTCAGAATCCGAAGGGCTATCTGGAGACTTGTCCACGATCTATCGGCTGCCTATCTATTGTGTTTCCACCAATGTAAGTTCGAATCGTTGCTCCAGTCAACGTTTTTGCCTGTTGCCACGGCGGTAAGCTGGTGTTGTGAATGATCAGCGAGTCCAAGCCAGCACGCAATACGCCGAAGAACTACGTCTTTCCGCGCTGAAGGCAGCTCGCCAGTCCGCCGAGCTGCTGCGCGCTTCCTTCCGCGGCAACGTGGTAGCCGAGCATAAAACCAACACCCATGACCTGGTCACCGACATCGACCGGCAGAGCCAGCGGCTCATCACTGCCTCACTGCTATCGGCCCACCCGGATTCCTGGGTTCTCGGCGAAGAGCAGGTCTCTGGCGATCAAGGACGGCAGGCCGCCGGGAAGGTGCAGTGGATTGTCGATCCGATTGACGGCACCAGCAACTTCGTCCACGGCGTGGCATTCTTCTGCATCTCGATTGCCGCAGCCATCGATGGAGAACTGGTGGCCGCCGCAATCCTCGATCCGGTTTCTGGTGACGAATTCAGCGCCAATTCGACTGCCGCGTTCCTCAACGGGCAGGTTCTTGAGCCCGGTGCCCGTCCCGAGCAGTCCCGCGCCAACCTGATGACGGATTACCCGGGAGCAGAATCCATGCTCAAGGACGGGGATCTGTCCTTGGAACTCTTTGGCCAGTGGATCCAGGACTTCGCCACGGTACGCCGCAAGGTCTGCGCGGCGCTGGCCCTGGCCCATGTTGCCGCAGGCTGGTGCGACGCCACCATCGGGTTCGATACCAAGGTGTGGGATGTGGCTGCCGGAGCGCATCTGGTGCGCATGGCCCAGGGCACGTTCCGCGGCTTGTCCTACGGACAGGCAGGACTCGCCGACCACTACTGCCCCGGTTTCATCGCGCAAGGGCCCGGCGCCGATTATCCTTCCCTGGCAACCGCTGCCGAGCGGATCCATCAGCTGCGCACGGGCCGCTGAGCCAACAAATCTGACAATATCGAAGTAGTTGGCCCTGCCCCTCGGCTTTGGTCGCTTTCGGACGTACGATGGCGGCATGGAACCACGATTTCAACGGACCGCGCACTCCGCCGCGCGGCACCATGGAGGCGGAGGTGTGATCCTGGGAGGAATCGGAGCAATTCTGCTTTTCGCTTCCTTCGCAGTGATGTTGGCAGCTCAATCCCTGGATTGGGAGCCACTGCTCATCGGCATTAGCTTGGGCATCTCGACAGTGCTTTTCGGTGTGGTGTTCCATTTCACCCACTGACCCGCACTTTTCCTCATCCACTAATCGCAACGGCCCCGGATCCATCGCTCGTGGGCGCAACAGGTCCGAGGCCGTCCGTGGGTTCGGGTGCTTTACAGGTGGGTAGGCGCAAACATCTTCAGCAGGGTGCGGACCACAATGACATTGGGGCCATCTGCTTCCAAGGCGTCGGCGAGCGCCGAACCGATGCCCTCGGGATCGACCGCTTGGGCGGGGATGCCAAAGGAATGCGCAAGGGCCACGAAGTCCGGCCGGGCCAGTTCGGTGGCGGTGGCTTTTCCGAAGGCTCCCTCCATGTACTCGCGCAGGATGCCATATCCCCCGTCGTCGACGATCAACCAGGTGACCGGTGCATGATGCTGCTTGGCGGTGGCCAGTTCGGCAATGGAGTACATCGATGAACCGTCGCCGCTGACTGCCAGCACGCGCTGCTTAGAGCCGATGGCGCCACCGATCGCGGCGGGGAAGCCGAAGCCGAGGCCGCCTGCACCCTGCGCGGAATGGAATTCGCCATCCTTGGCGTCCCAGCAGCTCCAGCCCCAGTAGGCAGCGATGGTCATATCCCAGAAGGTCTGCATGCCTGCCGGGACTGCGGCGCGGATATCCGCCATGAACTTCCGTTCCTTGCCAAGGTCCTGGGCATCCAGGCGCGCCTGCACCTTTGCCAGGGTCTGGGCCACCACCTGTTGCGGGGTGCTTCCGTGCCATGATGCCTGGGCCTTGAAGCCTGTCTCGCGCATTTCTTCGTCCAGGAATTTCAAGGCTTCACGAGCATCGGCGCGGATACCCAGGGCCGGGGTGTTGGACTCGAGCACGCGCGGCTCGGCATCAATCTGGATCATCTTGCCGCGGGGTTCGAGCGTGAAGTAGTTGCTGGTGACCTCGCCCAGGGCCGAACCGATCACCACCAGCACGTCGGCATCTTCCATGACGTCCGAGACATAGCGGTCTTCCGCCCACGACTGCAAGGACAGCTCATGGTTCCAGCCAAAGGCTCCGTTGCCGCCGGGGCTGCACAGCACCGGGGCCTGCAGTTTTTCGGCCACGGCCAGCAATTCAGCCTGCGCCCCGGCCCGGCGCACACCGCCGCCGGCGATGATGGCCGGGCGCTTGGCGTCGGCCAGCCAGCGCATGGCTTCGCGAATCAGCTCTTCGCGCGGGGGATGCTCGTAGGCTTCGGCCAGGGCATCCTGTACCGGTGGCACCATCACCGGGGCGAGCAGGACATCCTGCGGCACCTCAACCCACACCGGCCCCATCGGCACGGTAATGGCCCGGGCCCACGCGTCCTGGATCGCCGAGGGGATGCCCGATGCATGATGCACGGTCTGCTGGAACTTGGTGACGTTGGCGGCCGAGGCCTTCTGGTCATCGAGCTGATGCAGCATGCCCTTGCGGCGGGCTCCCAGGCCGTCCAGCGGAATCTGGCTGGCCACCACGACCATGGGCACGCCGGTGGCGTAGGCCTCCTGCAGACCTGCTAGCGAGGTCAGCGCGCCCGGGCCGGTGGAGAGGAACAGCACGCCCACTTCCCCGGTAGCGCGGGAGTAGCCATCGGCGGCGAAGGCGGAGTTGTTCTCCACGCGTGAGGAGATGAACTCCAAGCTTGAGCGCGAGAGGGCGTCGAAGAGTCCCAGGGCGTGCTGCCCGGGGATCCCGAATACGGTCTTGGCACCGAGCGCGGTGAGGGTCTCGATGACCAGATCGCCGCCGTTGCGTTGCGGTTGCTCGTTCATTAGCTATTCATCCCCTTGCTGGCGCGGAAGTCGCTGATCAGGCTGATCAAATCATAGGTGACATGCGAGGCGGCCACGCCGGTCAGCTCCGCATGGTCGTAGGCGGGGGCGACTTCGACAATATCCGCGCCGATGATGTTCAACCCGCGCAAACCGCGCAGGATTTCAAGCAGTTCACGGCTGGTGATGCCGCCGGCCTCCGGGGTTCCGGTACCCGGGGCGTGGGCTGGGTCCAGCACGTCGATGTCCACCGAGATGTACAGCGGGCGGTTGCCGATGCGGTCGCGCAGCTTGTGCACGATTTCGCGGACGCCCTGGTAGTAGACATCCGAGCTGGTGACGATGCCGAAGCCGAAGCGCTGGTCGTCTTCCAGGTCCTTCTTGCCATAGAGCGGACCGCGGGTGCCGACGTGGCAGATCGCCTCGGTATCCAGGATTCCCTCCTCGACCGCACGGCGGAACGGGGTGCCGTGGGTGTATTCGGCACCGAAGTAGGTGTCCCAGGTGTCCAGGTGCGCGTCGAAGTGCAGCATCGCTACCGGAGCACCGGCTCGTTGCGAGGCGGCACGCAGCAACGGCAGCGCGATGGTATGGTCTCCGCCCACGGTGACCAGGGTGGAGCCGTCACTGGTCAGTTCCAGTGCGTTGTGCTCGATGGTCTCGATAGCCTCGTTGATGTTGAACGGGTTGACCGCCATGTCCCCCGCGTCGGCCACCTGGCTCTGCGCAAACGGCGAGGTGTCGGTGGCGGGGTTGTAGGGGCGGATCAGGCGCGAGGATTCGCGCACGTGGTTGGCGCCGAAGCGGGCGCCGGGCCGGTAGGAGACACCGGTGTCGAAAGGCACGCCAACAATCTTGATGTCGGCCTTCTCCACCTGATCCAGTCGCGGCAGCCGGGCATAGGTGCCGCCGCCTGCATAGCGTGGAATCACCGCGGCATTAATGGGTCCCAGATGCCCGTTTTCCTCGATGCGGATTTCCTTCATCGCAACTTCCTCCCCCAGACATCCAAGAACGAAAGTCCAAGTTGTCTAATATGAAACTTCAGTTTTCCATTATGCTATTTTGTCTGCTGGGTCACGTCAAGATTCAGTTATCGCACAGCCCGGGAATCCAGGCAGAAATAGCCCATGCCACAACCCGCGAACGGGCTGCGGCATGGGCCGAAACTGCAGCAGGGCGATCAGCTGGCGACGCTGCGAATCTGCTGGGCAAGCACCTCTAATCCATCGCGCAGCAGTGCTTCGCCGATCACCAGCGGCGGTAGCAGGCGCAGCACATTGCCGTGCGTACCGCAGGTCAGGGTCAGCACCCCGGCTCGATGGCAGGCCTTGGAAACCGCGGCGGCCGCATCGGCGCGCGGCGCCAAGCTGCCCCGGTCGGCGAACTCGATAGCCAGCATGGCTCCGCGGCCGCGGACCTCGGCAACCACCGGGCTCTGCTGCATCAGTGGTTCAAGAACCTCGCGGGACACCCGCTCGATGAGCTGGGCGTTATCCAGAAGCGTCCCATCCTCGAACTGCTCGAATACAGCCAGCGCCGCTTCGCAAGCCAGCGGGTTGCCAGCGTAGGTGCCGCCCAGGCCGCCAGTGTGAGGAGCATTCATCAGCTCGGCGCGCCCAGTCACCGCGGACAGCGGAACTCCGTTGGCCAGGGCCTTGGCCGTGAGGATCAGGTCACCTGCCACGCCCTCGTGCTCCGAAGCGAATAGCTTCCCGGTGCGCCCCATGCCGGCCTGGATCTCGTCGATGACCAGCACAATCCCGTGCTTGTCGGCCAACTTGCGCAGTCCGGGGATGAACCCGGCCATCGGGACAACGAAACCTCCTTCGCCCTGAATCGGCTCGATCACCATCGCGGCGAAAGTCTGGGGGCCGTAGTCCATCAAGGTCTGCTCGACGGACGCCAGGACCGCTTCGACGGTGGCCGCTCCCCCAGAGGGCCGCAACGGGTTGGCCGAGGCGGCGCGCACGATATGCTCGGGCATCGGGCCGAAATTCATCTTGTACGGATTGATCTTGGCAGTCATGCCCATGGTCAGCAGCGAACGGCCGTGGTAGGCCTCGTCGAAGACCAGCACGTTAGCGCGTCCGGTGGCAGCACGGGCGATCTTGACCGCGTTCTCCACGGCCTCGGCCCCGGTGGAGAACAGCGCTGTGCGCTTCTCGAACTCGCCGGGGGTGTGCTGGTTCAACCAGCTGCACACCTGGGTGAAGGATTCGTACTCGGTGACCATGAAGCAGGTATGGGTGAAGTCCGCCAGCTGCTTGGCCACGCGTTCGGCCACGCGGCGGTTCGCGGCACCCAGTGAAGTCACGGCAATCCCCGAGGCGAAGTCGATCAGGCGATTTCCGTCGACGTCTTCGATAATCCCGCCATCGGCGCGGCTGACGAAGACCGGCAAGGTGACGCCAAAACCGCTACTGACCTGTTGCACCCGCTGCTCATGGAGGGCCGCAGAGCGCGGGCCGGGGATGCTGGTGGCAAGGTGCCTGGTCTGGGACAAGGTTGGGGCGTCGGTGGAAGCAAGGGTTTCAGTCATGGCTCAAGCCTAGAAATCCCCGTGACACGCGTCATTGGTCATTGCATCCAAGTCCAGCATCTTTCTTGGATAATTTACCCAATGATTACGCTTTTGCAGCTGGGCGCGGAGTTGGGCACCGAGTTCTTCCCTGCCAGCACCGGAACCTTCCGTGCCCAGCCGGTCAGCGGGGTGCACGTCTCTGAGCTGGAAGATCCCACCACCTATCTGGATGGCGGCGAGCTGCTGCTGACCACCGGCATGCCATTCGCCGCGAGCGAGGAAGCTTCCCGCGCATACATGCGCCGGCTGCAGGACAAAAAGGTCTGCGCCCTGGGACTGGGCCTGGGTCCATGGCTTCGCACGGTGCCTGAGCACGTCATCGCCGCCTGCGACGCTGCCGGCATAGAGCTGGGGATCGTCCCGGACCAAGTGCCCTTCCAGAACATTTCACGGGCATACTGGCGCCTGGCCTCACGTGATCAGGCTTCGAACCTGATGGGTTCCTTGGGCACGCAGACTGCCTTGGCGCGTGCCGCCGTACGCCCGGATGCCATCAATGCAGTCGTGCGGGGCTTGGCTGAGGCAGTGAACGGCTGGGCCGCCTATCTTTCCGTCGATTCCCGGCCGGCGGCCTGCTACCCGGCATCCGCCGAAGCGTTCCTGGGCGAACTCCGTCACGAGTCCATGCGCTTTCGGCGCAATGGCATGCCCTCGGCGTCCACCTTCGAGGTCCAGGGCCACGAAGTAGCGCTCTATCCCATCCTGTCCGGAACCACGATCCACGGATATCTCGGAGTTGCCGCCGGGCGCAGGCCGACCAAGGCCGACCGGCAGATCATCATGACGGCCTGCACGTTGCTCTCCTTGCGCGCCAGGCAACGGGAATTGGCTGCCAGCACGAATAACGCGCTCAGCTCGGCCACCGCAAAATTGTTGCTGCATGGCCAGCCCGAGGCGGCAGGCCTGGTCGGGGAAGAAGCCGGATTGGGCAGAATACCTGTTCGTGTGCGAATCCTGCTGTACCGGGCAGGTGCCGATACCGATGCAGCAACCGCACTTCATGCGCTGCCCTCGCTGGCGCGCCCCGCCGCCTTGCCCGATGTCGCCGCAGCGGTACGCAAGTGCCAGCTTCACTATGAGGACGGCGCCGAACATTATTTGATACTTCCCGAACCCGCAGACAGTTCCGGCAATGGCGAGGTAGTGGCACCGCAGGCTGCAACCGCAACGGGCCCGATGGCGTGCGGGCGATTTGATTCCCCCGCACCCGAAGTCCACGCCGTACTCTCCCAACCATTGAACTTGGCCGAGATCCCTGCCAATTTGCCTGCCCTGCGCCAAACGCTGGACGCTGTCCCGTTCGGGACCATGGCCTGCGGCGCCCCGGGCTTCGATGCCAGCGCAGAGACCTGGGTCAAGGCCCTCGCAGCGTACGCGCGCGCCGATCTGCTCTCCGCGGTCACCTCCTACCTGCGCCATCGCGGCCATTGGGAAGAAGCCTCCCGCGAATTGGGCATCCACCGAAATTCCTTGCGCCACCGCATCACCGTGGCCCAGGAATTGCTTGGCGCCAATCTCGATGATCCGGATGCCGCCGCCTCGCTCTGGCTGGCCCTGCGCCGGGCACAGAAATAGGCACGCCGCAGTCTCTGCAATAGCCAGATCCCGCGGCGTGCCCTAGGTACAGCCGTCAGCCCTTGAGCCGAGTCCGGCTATCGTGCGGCGCACTGGCGCGTCGCGTTGCTGCGGCGTCCGGGCCGGTGGCACCGAGCTTGGCTTGCTGGCGGATGCTCAGCTTCTGCAGCAATTCCTCTTCCGCGAATTCGCCCGGCGCAATCCCGCGTGGCACCCGCAGCAAGAAGGCCATGCCCAGGATCCACCAAGCGGCGAAGAGCAGCCACGGCTGCCACCCGATGGCCGCCGGCATTCCCGGAAGATACAGCGAAATCAGGCCGGCGCAGAAGACCACCGACAGTACGCCGATGACCTTGCCGCCGTTTCCCGCACCGCCCACGCGCAGCGGGCGTTGCATCTGCGGTTCGCGCTGGCGCAGAATCAAGAACGCCACGCCCACCAGCAGGTAGGCGATCACGATCGACGGCGAACCGGAATCCACCAACCACCCGAGCATGGCGGTGCCGAAGAATGGAGCCAGAATGGAGAGGCCGCCAATGAACAGCAGTGCATGGCTCGGTGTGCGGTGCTTCGGATGCAGGTAGGCAAACCAGCGTGGCAGCATCCCGGAACTGGCCATCGCGTACATCAGCCGCGAAGCACCCATCAGCAACGAATTCCACGAGGTGAGGATACCGGCAATGCCGCCGGCGATCAGCACCTTTGACATGATTTCGGAATTGAACAGTGCCCCCATCGCGTCGGCAGTGGCAAGTTCGGATCCGGCGAGCGCCGAAGCGCCCATTCCCGAGGCGGTGGCCAGGATGATCCCCACATACCAGGCGGTGGCGATCAGCACCGAAATCACCACGTACTTGCCAATTTTTCGCGGGGCGATGTCGCATTCCTCGGCGGACTGCGGGATCACGTCGAAGCCGACGAACATGAACGGCACCACGATCATCACGCCGAAGAAGCCGGCCACCCCGTTTTCGAAGAATGGTTCCATATTCCTGCTCTCGCCTCCGGTGAATGCGCCAGCAAGCAGCATTGCGCCGATGACGAAGAGGAAGAGCACCACGAAGGTCTGCACTACACCGGCGGTCTTGATGCCCCGGATGTTAATCCAGGTGATCGCTATCGCACCGGCGACACCGACCAGCGCCCAAGTCAAGTAGACCTCTGAGCCAGCGATCTCCCATAATCTGATCTGCGAAAGCTCCGGGAAGAGATAGAGCACGGATTTGGGCAGTGCCACTGCTTCAAAGGCCACGATCGCAATGTAGCCGCCGACGATGGCCCACGAACCGGCAAAAGACCAGCGGGCGCCCATGGCGCGCAGCAAGTAGTTGTGCTCACCGCCTGCTTTCGGCATGGCCGCAACGAGTTCGGCATAGGTCAGGCCGACTACCGCCATGATGCCACCGCCAACCAGCATGGCCAGCGTGGCTCCCAGCGGACCGGCGGTGGTAATCCAGTCGCCGGTGAGCACGACCCAGCCAAAACCGATCATCGCGCCAACGCCTATGGCCAAGGCATCCCAGCGGCCGAGGACCTTCTTGAGGCCTGGTTCTGCGGTGTGGTTCTTCGCGGTTTTTCCTGACATGGCAACCCCTTCTGGAAAGTTGATCAGGATCACACTATGCAAAATCGCGCCAAAGGGTATTGGATGTTTTGACTAAATTTCAGGCTATTTTGCCCAAATCAGGAGGCTAGGCCTTGCCGGAGCGCTTCTTGCTGGCTTTCACCAGCGCGCGGTCGACCTCGTGAATGCCCAGGCAGAAGCCTGCGGACATGACCAGCGATTTGATCGTCAGTTCGGAAAGGTCATCAGCTACGTACACCAGCTGGATCGGTCCGGCCAGGACCAGCAGGACACCGGTCCACAGCACATACGCCCACGAGGTGCGTGCCTGCGCCATCACCGGGAAGCGTGCCCGTCGGCGAATCGTCCGCACGCCAATGGTGACAATGACGACGGCCAGAATCGCGGCGCCAATGAAGAAGAAATTGCGTTGGGTGCGGATCCAGGTCAAGGTGGTGCCAATAAGAACGCCGAAAAGTATCGAAGCCCACCAGCTGATACTGCGCAGTTGATCTTGCGCAGCGGTTGGTTCGCCTGTCCTCACGCCTCTCCCATCACTGATTGTCCCGAGCGCCCGGAACAACGCATCGTTCCTAGAATACGCGGTTCATCTCCCCGCAGACGAACGCGCAGCCGCACTGCGCATGCCGTGCCATGGCAGCAAGTGCCGTGGCTTGGCGTCATGAGAGGATCAGCGTCCAGGTAACCACAGCGACCTCATCAGAATCGTTTTCCCAGCTATGCGGTTCACGCCCGGGGAAGGTGATCGTATCGCCTGCTTCGAGTTCTACGCGCTGATCAGGCAATACCAGGATGAATTTTCCAGCGATCACGTGCAGCACTTCCAGCTCGCAATCCACCGAATACAGTTCCGCTTCACCGGTGCCCTTTGGCGCAATCTCGGCGCGAATCATCTGCACCCGCTTCTCGCTGCGCGGCGTGACCAGCTGCTCCGTGATGCCGTCACCGCCCAGGGAAACACGGGGCGCCTGCTCCAGTCGGACCAGTTTCGTTTCAGGAACCTCGAAGAGGGTACCGACCTCCATGCCCAGCACTTCGCACAACCGCAAAAGAGTGGAAACCGAAGGGCTGGTCAGGTCGCGCTCCACACGCGAGAGGAAACCCTTGGTCAGTCCGGATAGCTCGGCGACCTGGTCAATGGTCATACGCTGGGTCTGGCGCACCCCGCGCAGCCTCGCACCGATATTGATCGCAGCACCGGTTGGTTCAACTGGCAAGGTTTTCATCGTTTGGCTCCTCGACGTTTTCTGCAGCAACAACCGCAACCACTTTGGCTTCAAGGCCTGCGGGGCAAGTTTACCAATGGTAAACACACCGCGCCCTCTACCGCGAGGCTGCAGCGCTCACTAGACTCTGTCCATGGACAGCACCAAGGACAAGCTCTGCGGGTACCTGAACGACGCGCGCGAGAATGCGATCTACAAGGCAGAAGGCCTCGCCGAACACCTGGCACGCACTCCGCTCACCCCCACAGGCACCCATATCCTGGGAGTACTGCACCATTTGGCGATCAATGAATACGAATATTTCGGCACCTGCCTCAAGCGCAGGGCCGATGACCGCTACGTTCGCGAATTCATTGCGCCGCATGATCCCGACGCGGATTTCCTCCCGCCAGCAGATATGGATGCGCAACAGCTGATCGGCCTGTATCGGAAAGCCATCGCCTTCGCCGATGAAGCCATCAGCGACCTGCCCCTGGACTGTCCCGTAGAGGTACCGTGGTGGGGGCCAGCTGGCAAAACCACCTTGGATCACCTGCTCATCCATGCGCTCGCCGAGACCTCCCGGCATGCAGGGCATCTGGATATTATCCGCGAGCAGCTCGATGGCCGTGCTGGCTGGACCGCGCAACTGGATCTGCTGCCCGGCTACACCGCGGGGCAATGGGCCGAACAACGCGAGAAGCTGCAGCAACTGGCCAATGCCTTTGCCCCGGGCAGCTGAGCCGCAGTCATATTACGCATTCGGACTTCACCGCGCCCTGCCACCGGCGGTACCATCGGAAATGTTGCTTCACGAGACGCGGCGCCAAGCTCCGACTGGCCGCGCACCAACCCCAAGTTCATGGGTGGTTCGGATGAGGAAGCGGTCCGCGCATCAACAGGTGCACGGGCAAGAGCTCGCAAGAGAGTTGACGTCCCATGGCATATCCGATTCTGCCCGTCATCGACCGCCAGACCGGCCAAGTGCAGTTCAAGGCCGAAGGCCGCTGGCGCACCCGCTACGTTGCAGATCCGCTCAGGCTTGAACAGCTCATTGCTCGTTGTGCCCGCCGGCCGACCTTCGATCCGGCCACATCTGAATTGCTGCTGGTGGTGCCAGTCGCCGGAGATCCTGCGGGCAAGCGATTTGCTTTTAGTCTTGCCAAATTCCCAAGTGCAGGAGCCCTGACTAAACTGGGTAGTTGATCCGATCCACGGGTTTCATTGGGAAACTCCATGTTCCAGGAGAGTCATCTTCGCGATGTCACAGCACTCAGCAACCGAACCTACCAAAGCGCAGATCCAGCGATGGCGCAAGTATCTCGCTGATGAAGTCGCAGAAGGCTCCATCTACCGGGCCCTCGCGGAAAAGAAAACCGGGCAGGAACGGCAAATCCTGCTGGGCCTGGCAGAGGCGGAAGCACGCCACGAATCCCACTGGCGCGTCCTGCTCGGCGAACATGTCAAGGAAGTCCGCCCGTCGCTGCGCCGCACCATGCTGCGTTTCCTGGCATTGCATTTCGGTTCGGTCTTCGTGCTGGCCATGGCCCAGCGCTCCGAGAGCAGTTCGCCCTACCGCGATGACAAGGACGCCACCGCGCAGATGGCGGCCGACGAACAGGTCCACGAAGAAGTCGTTCGCGCGCTTGCTACAGCAGGCCGTGCGCGCCTTTCGGGCAACTTCCGTGCTGCGGTCTTCGGCGCCAACGACGGGCTGGTTTCCAATCTCGCGTTGATCATGGGCATCGGTGCGACCGGTGTTTCAGCGACCTTCGTGCTGTTCTCCGGCATTGCCGGCTTGCTGGCCGGTGCACTGTCCATGGCAGCTGGCGAATACGTTTCGGTGCGTTCCCAGCGCGAGCTGCTGACAGCTTCACGCCCAACCCAGGTCACGCTGACAGCGGCCCCGAACCTTGATCTGGACGCCAACGAGCTGCTGCTAATCTATAAGGCCCGCGGCATGAGCGATGAAGATGCCGAGCACCGGGCCGCCGAACGCATGGGCCTGTTCACCTGCGATTGCAACCCCGACTTCTCGCTGAACCCAGAGGGTCGCGGCGAAGAACTCGAGAAGGAGCACCAGGAGCTGGGTTCGGCCACCGGTGCGGCGGCCACCTCGTTCTTCCTCTTTGCTTCCGGTGCTGTGGTGCCGATCCTGCCGTATATCCTTGGCCTGTCCGGCATGACCGCGATCATCGTCTCGGTAGTCCTGGTGGGATTGGCCCTGATGATCACCGGCGGGATCGTAGGCCTGCTCTCCGGTGCCTCGCCACTCAAGCGCGGCCTGCGCCAGCTAGCCATCGGCTGGGGCGCAGCGGCCATCACCTACTGCTTGGGCCTGATCTTCGACGTCAGCATCAGCTAGTAGCCCGCTACGTTGCGACTGCCGGTACGGCACTGTCTGTACCGGCATTTTCCATGCCGTGCTCTAGCTGTTCTCCGGCCGCCGGGTACGCCGGCGCAGGGTTTGCATGCTCTGGATGAACTCCATCGCTTCTTCGGCGGTTTCCACCAGAGCAATCTTCTGTTCCATGACACGGTCCTTGGCCAGGGCCTGAAGCAGCGGCCAAGCAGGCAGATCCCTCGTCCAATAGTCCTTGCCGATCAGCACCATCGGCACCACGCGAGCACCGGTAGCGTAGTAGTTTTCGCAGGCATCCTGGAAGATTTCCTGCACCGTGCCAGCGGCCCCGGGCAGAACTACCAGCCCGCCGTTGGACTGCTCCAGCAGAATCGCTTCACGAATGGAATTGGCGAAGAACTTGGCAATCTGGGTGGCAAACAGATTCGGCGGCTCATGGCCGTAGAACCAGGTTGGCACGCCCAGGGACTGCCGCTGGCTCGGGAAACGCTCCTTGACCATCAACGCAGTTCTCGCCCAGCCGGTGCGCTGATGGATCGCATCTGGCACTTCGGCCAGCATCTGCAATGCCGTAGCGACATCTTCTGGTCCGTAATCGGCCAGCCACGCACCGGCATTGGCAGCTTCCATTGCGCCGGGGCCTCCACCGGTGGCGACCGCGTAGCCGGCCCGGGTAATCATGCGCCCAAGCTCCAAAGCTTGCGCATACTGCGCAGTGCCCCGGCTCATCGCATGCCCGCCCATCACCCCGATAATCGGGGTTTCCTTGAACGTGCCCTCGTACACTGCCGAGACCAGCGCCTGGCCAATGTGGTGATCATGCAGGGTTCTTGCCAGCGCATTGCTATCGCTATCGGAATTCACCGCTGCATGCTGCTGGGAGTACGCGTAGATCTTCGCATCAGGCACATGCTCGTAGGTCTGCGTCCGGATCCCCGAGTACAACTCATGCGGCGAATACAAGCCGCGAGCCACCGTCTCGAAGGGAAGCTCCTCCCCCGAGCTCATGCACAGCCCGCCAGTGGCTTGCACGATCTGCGCTCCTTGCGCGGAATACTGGCAATCGATGAATAGCGCTTCGGAAAGATCCAAGGATTCCAGCACGGTATCCCGTTCGCGCAGATCAACACGGTGCACTCGCCAGCCTTTTCCGCGTGCGCGGTGGGAAGCCAGCGCTTCGGCTGCGAGACGGTCGAATTCAACGAGCGTCGTTATGTTCACTGCGCGTGCTGGAAGGTAGGGCCACACTTGGGACATGCGTCAACGCTACGTCATAGATAGTGATTATTCACAGAAAGGCCCTTCAACTTTCGCGAAGGCCCGGAACGTGAAACGATGAGAGGATGATTGAATCTGTTCCACCAACCATTGATGCCCGCCACTTATTGGCTTTTCTGGGCAACGTTCCTTTCTTCTATGGAAAGAACCTGGCTGCAGAAGCAAATTCCGTGGTTGACGTGGAATTCGACGAAAGCACCCACCAGATCGAAGGCACCGTCACCGATTCTGGCGAAGAATATTCTCCGATGATCCAGGTCCTCATGGACGGTGGAGAGTGGAAGATCGAATCGTGCGAGTGCACCTGCGACGCACCCGGAATCTGCTCGCACATCGCGGCACTGGCTATTGTCTCCAACAAGATCGCTTCCCAGCCACGCGCCGTGCCTGCCCGGGAAGAGAAGCCGAACACAGTTTGGTCGCAGCAAATCGATTCATGGTTTGAAGAGTCCGAGCCGGGCCCGGCCGATGGCCTGCTTGGTTCGCAGCACGATCCGGTAGTGCCGATGGCGCTTCAGTTCCTGCTCTTCGATTCGAAGGACGCCACCCAGCAGCAACAGTGGATGCCGACCGGAACCATCCCGCACCCGACCCGCAATAAGCGCTTCCGCTTGGGAGTGCGCCCAATGGTACGCAACACCGAAGGCCGTTGGGTTCGTGGCCAGCTTCGCTGGACCACCCTGGGCTTCAAGACCTACGGCTGGAACCTGCTGCGGGCGCAGCACCACTGGTTTACCCGCTTTGCCTCCATGGCGCGCAGCGACAGCCAGCTGCAGTTCAAGGTGGATGAGGACTGGCTGTTCCTGGACGAGTACGCTTCCGATCTGCTCTGGCCGCTGCTTGACCAAGCTGATGAGCTGGGAATTCCGCTGATCACGACCCGATCCGAGCAGCGCGTGCGCATCGTTGCTCCAGCAAGCTTCAGCATGCAGGCCTCCCTGGATGAGCAACGACTGCAATTGGACGGTGTCCTGCACATTGCAAACCAGGATCTCATTCTCGATCCGGAAGCACCAAGCGGTGTCATCGCCGAGCATGGTTTCTATGCCCAGTTGGCTCAGCCTGATGAAATTTGGCTCGCGCCAAGTGTTGAGCCGATTCCTGACGCGCACCGCCGCTGGTATGTTGACCGCCGTCCGGTCACCGTGCCTAGGCCGGAGATCAACGATTTCTTTGAATCCTCCTACCCGCGTTTGGCCCGCCGTTTCGAGCTGCGTAGCGTTAACGACGAGCTGGAATTGCCTGCTTTGAAACCGCCCTATGTGCAGGCGACCGTGGTCTACAAGCGCGAATTCAACGAGAATAACGAACCGAACGACACCGCCGCGCTGGACTTCCAGATCCTCTACCCGGGGATCCCTGGCGACCAGGAAGTGTATGACCTTGAGGCCGAGGAACTGCTTCAGGCCGCAGTGCATGAAGTTTTCCTGGTCCATGAAGAAAGCGGCAATCCCAACTTGTCGCCGAAGTTCTACGCCCGCGATGACACCATCGATTTCGTCACCGAGCTCCTCCCCGCGCTGGAACGCATTCCTGAAGTCAAGCTGGTTGAGAAGGGTACCCGGCCGAAATTCCGTCAGCTGCGTGAACTTCCTCAGCTGAAGATCAATGCCGTGAATCATGAACGGACCGACTGGCTGGACCTTGGCTTGCTGATCACCGTGGGCAACCACGAGGTTCCTTTCTCGCAGATCGTCGAGGCCATGAGCAATGGCCAGATGAAGCTGCGCCTGCCGGATAACACTTGGTTCTCGTTGAACCACCCCATGTTCGCCAAGCTCAAGGCGCTCGTTGACGAGGCGCAGGCAATGAATGACAAGCCGAAGGAGGGAGACCTGAAGCTTACGGTCTTCCAAATCTCATTGTTCGAAGAACTTGATGAGATGGCTGAAGGCATTGACGGCGCGGACTTGTTTATCGCACGCATGCGTTCACTGCTCAAGGTCGCTGAAGCCCACCACGCGCAGGTGCCGAACACGCTGAACGCCCAATTGCGCCCTTACCAGGTTGAAGGGTTCCACTGGCTCTCTCGCCTGTATGAAGGCGGATTCGGCGGAATCCTCGCCGATGACATGGGCTTGGGCAAGACCTTGCAAACGATTGCCCTGATTCTCCATGCCCACAAGCTCTGGGCCGATCCGCAGGCATGTGCTCAGCTGCCCGCAACCCAGCGCACCCGTCTGCCGTTCTTGGTCGTCGCCCCGAGCTCGGTGGTTTCCAACTGGGAAATGGAAATCAACAAGTTCGCCCCATCCCTGCGGGTAGTCAGCGTCGAGGGCACCTTGCCTTCGCCACGGCAGCTGAGCGAACTGGCCGAGAATTACGATGTCATTCTCACGACCTATACCCTGTTGCGTCTGAACGACGAGATTTACGAGGCGCAGCGCTTTGCCGGCTTGATCCTCGATGAGGCGCAGTTCGTGAAGAACAAATCCACCAAGGCCCATCGCACCGCGGTGAACCTGCAGACCAATTTCAAATTGGCCGTCACTGGTACCCCGATGGAAAACAACCTTTCCGAGCTCGGTGCTTTGCTGTCGCTGGTTGCTCCGGCATTGTTCCTGAACACAACACGCTTTAATCGCCAATTCGCCCGCCCTATCGAAGTGCTGGGCGACAAGGACACCCTTGCATTGCTGCAGCGTCGCATCAAGCCATTCATGCTGCGCCGCACCAAGGAATCCGTGGTGCTGGATCTTCCGGCCAAGCAGGAGCAACAGCTTCTGGTGCGCCTTTCCGAAGAACACCAGCATGTCTACGACACCCATCTGAACCGCGAACGCCAGAAAATCTTGCACCTGGTTGAAGATCTGGATCGCAACCGCTTCACCATTTTCCAGTCGCTGACCCACCTGCGCATGCTGGCTCTGGAACCTTCATTGGTGGATCCAGCGCTGTCGGACGTACCCGGTTCAAAGCTGGAAGCACTCTTCGACCAGCTCGATGATGTGGTGGGCGAAGGCCACCGTGCGCTGATCTTCAGCCAGTTCACCTCGTATCTGAAGGTGCTGGCCGACAAGCTGACCGAGCGTGGCGTGAAGTTCGTTTACCTGGACGGCAATACCCGCAACCGCGCCAAGGTCATCGAGCAGTTCAAGGAAGGCGAAGCTCCGCTGTTCTTGATCTCCTTGAAGGCCGGCGGATTCGGCTTGAACCTGACCGAAGCGGACTACTGCTTCTTGCTGGATCCATGGTGGAACCCAGCCGTGGAAGCCCAGGCTATCGACCGTACGCACCGCATCGGCCAGACGCGACAGGTGATGGTGTACCGAATGATTTCGCAGGGCACCATCGAAGAGAAGGTTGTGGCGCTGCAGGAAAGCAAACGCAAGCTGATCTCGACAGTGATGGATGAAGCCGATGGATTCTCCAAGGCCTTGACCGCCCAAGATATCCGAGGACTGCTTGAGTAACAGGTTGATTAAATCCGCCGTATTAGCAGGCGGCGCTCAGTAAAACCCTGTATATTCGAAGTGACCGATGATGTGCGCTACGCCACACATAGTGCGTTCATCGGGCAAGCGCCCAGACGGATCCTCGTCCGGGCGATACGAACGACAAAGGCGGTAATAACCGTGTCCCTGATTAAATCGGAGACTCTCAGTACCCCCGATGATGACTGGATGAGTGCATCGGTGAGTATCAACAACGATCGTGTGGTGATTGAAACCGAACAGGAACGCCTGTCCCTGGAAAACGACCGGCTTCTGGAAAAGATTCGCAGAGTTCTGGCGTCTCCGCTCGAAGAGATTTTCTATAACCCGAAGCACCGGATGCTCCTGATTCCGGGCGCGTTCGCTGCCATCGGCTCTTCATTCCTGAGAGTTGATACTGAAGCTGCTGCCGGCCTCCGCGGCTAGCCTGCTTCGACTACATGCCCCAAGCTGCCCACCAGCAATCTTGGGGCATTTTTGTGCCCTGTGGACTGAGCGCCAACCGCTGCTGAACAGCGTGCGTTTTTTACCGTCGGAAGCCCCCATTCGCCACCGGATTCAGGACCTTCAAGTGCACCGTTTTCGCGTTGTTTCGCTGATTTCCAACCCCTGGCGCTCCGAGTCCTTCGACACAATTTCGGCTTTTCGCGCACCTCGATCCACAACTTGGCCAATGGCTCGTTTGCCCCATGCTTCCGTGGGTATTCGGCGGTAGGTCCACGCAGGATTCGACTGCTCCCATGGGCACGCATACGCCCCTGGAGAGCCCCTCGATCAGGGAATTAATCCAATTTTTGGTAAACTTAATGATTGTCCGCTTAAGCGTTTCATCGCTCAATGCCGGTTTTTCGCCGGATTTTTGAGTAGAAATCTATCGATTTCGACGAGTCACACGGCGACCGCAACCAGCTCAAGGAGCAGCTATTTCGCTCCTCATTCTTGTGGATGAATATGGTCGCCGGCACCGGGACAAGATCAAGAAAGATATGAGGAGTGAAACTATGGAAGCAAAAAACACACGGAAGCAGCGATTCCTGAGGAAACGCCGCCTGAAGGTAGAAGACGTCAACGTCGTCGATAATTCGATGCTCAAGAAAGCCATCGGCGGTACCGTCGTTGGCAATTTGATGGAATGGTACGACGTAGGTGTCTACGGCTATCTTGCAGTAATTATCGGCAAGCTCTTCATGCCCGACACCGTCGAGCCTGCAATCCAAACCCTGTTCAGCCTAGGCGTATTCGCTGTCACCTTCGTCGCGCGCCCGCTTGGTGGCGTGATTTTGGGCCAGCTGGGTGACCGAGTAGGACGCCAGAAGATTCTGGTCTTCACCCTGCTCATGATGGCAGCGGCCACGTTTGGCATCGGAATCCTCCCGGATTACTCGGTATGGGGTGTAGCAGCACCAATTCTCCTGGTCGTGTTGAAGCTTGCCCAGGGCTTCTCCACTGGCGGCGAGTACGCCGGTGCTACTACGTTCATTACCGAATATGCCCCGGACAAGCGTCGTGGATTCTTCGCCTCGCTGCTGGATCTAGGTTCCTACATGGGCTTCGCCCTGGGTGCCGCCTTCGTCTCCATCCTCCAGCTGACCCTGAGCGACGATGTCATGGAAGGCTTCGCATGGCGCATTCCATTCCTGGTGGCCCTTCCACTGGGTGTTATCGCACTGTGGTTCCGCGCCAAGATCGAAGACACTCCAGCCTTCAAGGAAGCCCAGGAAGCCGCTAACCGCGCGAGCGAGGACGCACGGAGCGCTGCCGATGCCCCGAAGGGCGTCATCGACCTGGTGAAGGCCTACTGGCGCGAATTGCTCACCGGCTTCGTACTGGTATCGGCGGCCAACACCGCCGGTTACGCACTGACCAGCTACATGCCTACGTACCTCACCGAGACGCTGGAATACGATCCGGTGCACGGCAATCTGCTGACCCTGCCGATCCTGGTGGGCATGTCCTTGTGCATCCCGTTGGCGGGCAAGCTTTCCGATAGCGTGGGCCGCCGCAAGGTCCTGTTCATTGGTTCGGTTTCGGCCGTCGTCCTGGCTATCCCTGCCTTCCTGTTCATGATGCATGGCCAGATCTGGTCCACCCTGCTTGGCCTTGCGCTGCTGGCTGTCCCGGTAGTCTTCTACGTTGCCAATCTGGCTTCGTCGTTGCCAGCGCTGTTCCCAACCGCCTCGCGTTACGGTGGCATGGGCATCTCGTACAACTTCGCCGTAGCCATCTTTGGTGGCTTCGCGCCGTTCATCATGCAGGCGTTGGTGACCCTGACCAAATCCTCCCTGGCTCCGGCCTTCTGGGTTATGGGCACCTCGGTCGCGGGTTTCATTGCGGTCTGCTACCTGCGCGAATCCGCTCGCAAGCCATTGCCCGGCTCGCTGCCTTCGGTCGCGTCGGAAGCGGAAGCCATTGAGCTAGTTGAAACCCAGGACGAGAACCCTGACCTCGATGTCGAAGCGCTCTTCGAGCAGGTTCCTGAATTGGAAATGAACTACCAGCAGGAGATTGCAGACGCCGAGGCGGAGCAGTCCGAGGCTAGATAGCCTCGCAATAGGGTTAAGCGATGGCGGAGCCGGTTCCAAGCGGAACCAGCCCGCCATTGTTGTATCCGGCTCAACGGCTAGGAGAATTGGCAGTAGGATTCATAGGCTGCTTGCGCAGCCCATTGAGCCATCGCATCCAGCCTCAGCTTGCAGTCAAGGATTCCGAATTCGGAGTCGGACCAGGTATCGAAGACCAGCGTGTAGCGGCTCTGCTGCTCGTTGAGGCATTGAACGCTATATGTGTAGGTCACGGGACGCGCTGCCCAGTAGCCCAGAAGCCCCGCAGACTGGTCGGAGCTTCTGATCAACGATTCCAGCCCGTCACTGGCATCGTAGGGCTCTTCGGCGACAGTGGCTTCGGAGACGGCGCTGGCTGCCATGATCACTTCATTGACGTTGTCCCAGTTGGGACGAGGGCTGAAGCTGATAGTCGAGCCGACGGGTGCATCGATCAGAGTTTGGCGCATCTGCTGATCATGGAACCGGTCGACCCGGATCAGCTGCGGTGCACCACGCAACTGACCGCCACTGGCAATGTACGGTCGATCGCAGGAACTTGCCTTTTCGGGGCTCAAAGGCAACGGCCCCGTACTTTCGCCGGCCTCCGGGCTCGTGCATGATGCCAATGCCAGGGATAAGCACGCTAGTGTTGCCCAGTAGCTTCTCCGCATCATCGGCAATCCTTTTTTAAGACCCTGGAACCATATATTCTAATCAGCTTATGAGTGCATCAGCGATTTGACTAGAAGATTTCAATTAAATGCGAAACGGTCGCCGCTTCTCCTGAAGATTCAGGAGAAGCGGCGACCGTTCGTTTCCGGCGTATGCTCCAGGGCGTCAGCCCTGGTTCAGCGTCAGCTTAGAGAGCTGCGTAAACTTCGCGCAGCAGCACAGCAGTCTCCGAAGGAGTCTTGCCGACCTTGACGCCTGCAGCTTCCAGTGCTTCCTTCTTCGCCTGGGCGGTGCCAGCCGAACCGGAAACGATGGCGCCTGCGTGGCCCATGGTCTTGCCCTCAGGAGCGGTGAAGCCAGCCACGTAGCCAACAACTGGCTTGGTGACGTTGGCCTTGATGTAATCAGCAGCGCGCTCTTCAGCGTCGCCACCGATTTCACCGATCATGACGATGGCCTTGGTTTCTGGATCAGCTTCGAAAGCAGCCAGGGCATCGATGTGGGTGGTGCCGATGACTGGGTCGCCGCCGATGCCGATTGCGGTCGAGAAGCCCAAGTCGCGCAGTTCGTACATCATCTGGTAGGTCAGGGTACCTGACTTGGAAACCAAGCCGATTGGGCCCTTGCCGGTGATGTTGTTCGGGGTGATACCAACCAGTGCTTCACCTGGGGTGATGATGCCTGGGCAGTTAGGGCCGATGATGCGGGTGATCTGGTTGCCGTCGGCGTCAACCTTCGACTGTGCCAGAGCCCAGAACTCAGCGGAGTCCTGTACTGGAACACCTTCGGTGATGACTACAACGAGGCCAACTTCGGCCTCGATAGCCTCAACGACTGCGTCCTTGGTGAACTTAGGTGGGACGAAGACGATCGATACGTCTGCGCCGGTCTCGGCCTTGGCCTCAGCCACGGTGCCGAAAACCTTGATGTCCTTGTCACCGTGGGTCACGGTGGTGCCGGCCTTGCGGGCGTTAACGCCGCCAACAATGTTGGTGCCAGCCTTGAGCATCAGGGCGGTGTGCTTGGTGCCTTCGCCGCCGGTGATGCCCTGGACGATGACCTTGGAGTCCTTGTTCAGGTAAATGCTCATTGTTCGCTTATCCCTCTTACTTCGCTGCGTTGGCGAGCTCGGCAGCCTTGTCGGCGCCCTCATCCATGGTTGCTGCCAGGGTGACCAACGGGTGGTTGGCCTCGGCCAAGATGGCGCGACCCTCTTCAACGTTGTTGCCGTCCAGGCGGACAACCAGTGGCTTGTTCGCTGCGTCACCCAGGGTGTTCAGCGCGCCAACGATGCCGTTTGCGACAGCGTCACATGCGGTGATGCCACCGAAGACGTTGACGAAGACCGACTTGACCTGTGGGTCATTCAGGATGACGTCAAGGCCGTTAGCCATGACCTCAGCCGATGCGCCACCGCCAATGTCAAGGAAGTTAGCAGGCTTGACCGAACCGTGGTTCTCGCCAGCGTAGGCAACAACGTCCAGGGTCGACATGACCAGGCCAGCACCGTTGCCGATGATGCCTACTTCGCCGTCCAGCTTGACGTAGTTCAGGCCAGCGGCCTTTGCCTTGGCTTCCAGCGGATCGGCTGCGCCCTTGTCCTCGAGCTCTTCGTGAGCCGGGTGGCGAACCTCAGATGCGTTGTCGTCCAGGGAAACCTTGCCATCCAGTGCAACGATGTCACCGGCACCGGTCTTCACCAGTGGGTTTACCTCTACGAGGGTGGCGTCTTCTTCCTTGAATACAACCCAGAGCTTCTGGATGGTGTCTGCAACCTTTGCGCGCAGCTCTTCAGGGAAGTTAGCTGCCTCAACGATTTCAGCGGCCTTCGCGGCATCAATGCCGACGATTGGGTCAACGGCAACCTTCGCCAGAGCATCCGGGCGCTCAACTGCGAGCACCTCGATCTCCATACCACCTTCTACCGAGCACATGGCCAGGTAGTTGCGGTTTGCACGGTCCAGCAGTACGGAGAAGTAGAATTCCTCAGCAATGTCGGCGCCCTGAGCGATCATGACCTTGTTTACGGTGTGGCCCTTGATGTCCATACCGAGGATGTTGGAAGCGTGCTCGAAAGCTTCGTCGGCGGTCTTAGCGACCTTGACGCCGCCAGCCTTGCCACGGCCACCAACCTTGACCTGTGCCTTTACTACAACAACGCCGCCGATCTTCTCAGCTGCGGCTTTTGCTTCTTCGGGGGTGTAAGCGACGATACCGGCAAGCACGGGAACGCCGTGTGCCTCGAATAGATCGCGCGCCTGGTACTCATACAGGTCCACGGGTTTGTGTCCTTCGTTCGAAGTTCATGCTGACTCGCGGCACGGCCACAGACCGAAATCCATGCCATGCCAAAGAGAGCGCACCGCAACTACCGGGACGTCGTTAGGCGCCGTAGCCCGTGCGCACCTCTCAGACTATCCCGACTTTCGCAAACTTCCCACTTTTACAACACGTAGAGAAACTCGCGGGTCCTGCAGCAAAGCAGCCGAATGTGACGCAGGAAACACGGAGGGCCGGTTGGTTAGTCCACGATTTCTAGCGGTGCATAGCGCAGCAATAGCCTCTTCTCAGAGTCCGGGAACTGCACCTTGGCCACCGTCTTGTCGCCTGCGCCTTCTAAAGCAATAACAGTGCCCAAGCCAAACGAGGAATGCTTAACATTCTGCCCGACTTCTGGGATGGTAATGTCCTTATTCTGCACAACTCGCGTCTTGGAAATAGGGGCGGCGTTGTGCCCTCGCACCGGTTGCGCGGATGCCGAACCTGCACCCCAGTGGCTGCCACGTTCATATCTGCTCGTGGCGAAATTCACCGCTGCGTTACCGAAACCGAAGCCCATTCCACCGCCAGAGCCCTCGCTCTTCCAGTCGATCAGCTCGCCCGGAACCTCTTCCAGGAACTGGCTCGCAGGGTTGTACTGGGCCTGCCCCCAGAGGCTGCGCTGTTCGGCACGGGTCAGGTACAGGCGTTCACGGGCACGGGTCAGTCCGACATAGGCCAGGCGGCGTTCCTCGGCCAGTTCCTTTTCGTCGGTCATGGAACGCTGGTGCGGGAAGACACCGTGCTCCATGCCCGTCAGGAAGACCACCGGGAATTCCAATCCCTTGGCAGTATGCAGGGTCATCAGGGTGACCACGCCTTCCTGCACGGCCATTGCTGCTCCCTCATCATCGCTGGGAGCCTCTGGAATCTGGTCGGCATCGGCTACGAGCGCCACGCGCTCCAGGAACCCTTCGAGACCGCCTTCCGGTTCTTCGTTCACGTAGTCCCGGACCACGGCGACCAATTCGGCGAGGTTCTCCACCCGCGACTCATCCTGCGGATCCGAGGAGAGCCGAAGGGTCTCCAGGTATCCGGTCTGCTCCAGCACTGCTTCAAGGGCCTCTGCCGGCCCTGAGCCTTCCGCCACGGTCTTCAAGTCATCCATCATGGAGACGAACGCAGCAGTCATCTTGATTCCGCGGGTTCCCAAGCCTGGTGCTTCATCCGAACGGCGCAATGCGTCCATGAAGGAAACGCGATCCCGTTCAGCCAACGCTGCCACGGCGCCTTCGGCACGGTCGCCGATGCCGCGCTTGGGCTCGTTGAGGATACGGCGGACGTTGATGTCATCATCCGGGTTCACCAAGGCGCGCAGGTAGGCCAGTGCGTCCTTGATTTCCTTGCGGTCGTAGAACCTGGTGCCGCCGACTACGCGGTACTTCAGGTCCACGCGCATCAGCTGTTCTTCCAGTGCACGCGATTGGGCGTTAGTGCGGTAGAAGATCGCCACGTCGCCCGGGCGGACATCCTCGTCATCATTCAAGCGAAGTATTTCTTCGGCAATCCAGCGTGCTTCGTCGGATTCTGACTCCGCAACATAACCGGTGATCTTCTCGCCGTCGCCGCTGGCAGTCCACAGCTTCTTGTCATTGCGGTCGGGGTTTCGCTTGATGACCTCGTTGGCCGCGGACAGAATCGTCTGGGTGGAACGATAGTTCTGTTCCAGCTTGATGGTTGCCGCGTTCGGATAGTCCTTTTCGAAGTCGACGATGTTGCGGATATCGGCACCGCGGAAAGCGTAAATCGACTGGTCGGAGTCGCCGACAACGGTCAGTTCGCCTGGGACGGTATCACCTTCGGCACCGGTGAGTTCACGCACCAGCGAGTACTGGGCGTGGTTAGTATCCTGGTATTCGTCAATGAGCACATGGCGGAACCGGCGGCGGTAGTTATCGGCCACTCGCGGGAACGCACGGAACATGTAGACGACCTGTCCAATCAGGTCGTCGAAGTCCATGGCGTTGGCAGCGCGCAGGCGGCGTGTGTAACCGCGGTAGACCTCGGAAACGGCTCGCGAGAACGGATCATTGGTATTGATCGTCGCCGCGTAGTCTTCATCATCTATCAGCTCATTTTTCAACGAGGAGATCTTGTGGGCAATCGCCTTGGGCGTGAAACGCTTCGGGTCGATCTCCAAAGATTTGGCGACTAAGGTGATCAGGCGCAAGGAATCCGTGGAGTCGTAGATTGAGAAGTTGGATTTCATTCCAATGGTGGCCGCCTCGCGACGCAAAATACGCACGCATGAGGAGTGGAAAGTAGAGATCCACATCTTCTTCGCTTGCTCGTCGCCAATAAGCTCAGCGGCTCGTTCGCGCATTTCGGCAGCGGCCTTGTTGGTGAAGGTGATCGCCAGGATTTCGTGCGGCCGAGCACGGCCGGTCGCCAGGAGGTAGGCAATGCGGTGCGTAAGCACACGGGTCTTTCCTGAACCAGCGCCGGCCACGATCAGCAACGGGCCCCCAGCATAACGAACTGCTTCTTCCTGCTGCGGGTTCATGCCGACCAAAAGCTCCTCAGCAGTGGGCATGACCTGCTGTGCGGTATCCGGGGCGAAATCGTCAAAAAGGAAATCCATGATGTAGCCAGTCTACGTGGAGCGCCGGACACTTTCAGTGTGAGCGGGAAAGCCCACGCTATTGGCCGGGCATAATAGGAGATATGGCAAAGAAGGTCAGGAAAACCAAGGAATACCGCAAGCCCCAGCAGTTCGCCCAGGCGCCGAACGCGCCGCGCGGCATGAACATGGGGCCAGGCAAGGTGCAAAGCACCTCCCACGAGAACAGTTCGAACCCGATGCTGCTAATCTCGGTGGGCTTGATCATATGCGCTGCGCTATTCGCGTACTACCATCTGCTCACGATGGTGCAGATGCAGGACCTCAGCGATTCCCTGGCGATGCCCGATCAGCGTATTTTCGGCTACACCGTAAGCGACATAGAAGCATTGCGTGGCGCCATGGATGAAGATGCTGTTGGCCAGCTCAACTACTTGCACAAGACCGCTGGTTTCCTCTTACCGATGTTTACGGCGGTCTTCTCCATGCTGTTGTTCATCCGCTGGATTCCTCACCGCCAGACGCGTTGGCTGGCTTGGGTCGCCCCTCTGGGCTTCGCAGCAATCGATATTTGGGAGAACTTCGCAATTGATGCCCTGTTAACTGGTGACCTCAGTGAAGGAGCTGTCGTTTTGGCATCGATCCTCACGACCATCCGCTGGGCACTGCTGATCATCACTGCGGGTCTTGTTGTGGGTCTTGGCGCTATCCGTGCCAATCGTGCGCTCAAGGCAAAGATGCTCGCAATTCGCGAGGGTACTGCCTAAGCCAGTGCGTGGGAATTACACCCGGGACATCCTAGTAAGATAGTGTTGTTGGTGTTTTCACGCCCATGCCCCTGTAGCTCAGTAGGATAGAGCGACCCTCTCCTAAAGGGTAGGCCGTCGGTTCGATTCCGGCCAGGGGCACAACTAGAGCCTTGTTTCCAGTCCTCGGACGGGAAACAAGGCTCTTGTCGTTACTACGGAGTTAAGCACTGCGGGTACGTTCCATCTGGAACGTACCCGCAGTGCTTAGTATGAGTCTCGCTTAACGCAGCAGCAATGCGGTCGCCTTTGGCGACAGCGAAGCGTCCATGACCACGCAAGCGCCACCGATGGCGCCGACGTTGGAGCCGAGCTCGGAGGTGCGGGTTTCGATTTCATGCACTCCGCGCAGGGCGAAGCGGCGGCCAATGGCGTCGCGGACTTGATCGTCGACCAGTTCGGATACCTTTTCCCACTGTGGACCGCCGAAGACGACTTCGCGAACGTCCAGCGAGTTGGCAAGCTGGCCGGCAACTTCGCCAACCTTGATCATGGCTTCGGTGACCAGTTCCTTGGCGACCTTGTTTCCTTCGTGAGCCAGCTCGTAGAGGCGGTTCATTCCGGCAGCCCGCTGTTCCGGGCCAACGATTTCGTAGCTTGGCAGTTCCAGCCCGCGCTCCTTGGCCTGCGCGGCGATGAATTCGTAGGAGGTGCCGGAAGCGAGGCAATCCTCCGCACCGCATTGTTCGCAGGCCACAGATTTGTAACCGGTTGAGTAGTGGCCGATTTCGCCAGCGTTGTTGCTTGCACCGTGGTGGACATCGCCGTTGAATACCAGGCCAGCGCCGAAGCCGTGACCGCAGTAAATGAAGACGAAGTCGTTGTTCTTCTCTTCCTTGGACTGCCACAGTTCGCCAACTGCTGAAGCGATGGTGTCCTTTTCGATAATGACCTGCAGGCGCAAGAGCTTGCGCAGCGGGTTCACCAGTTCAACATCTGCCCAGCCATCGAGCAGTGGCGGGTTCAGCACCACTCCTTCTTCGACGTTTACTGGACCCGGAACAGCAATGCCGACACCGACGATGTGCTTCTTCGGCACGCGGATCTCGGCAATGAGTTCCTTAACGGTAGTTGCCATGAGCTGGACAGTTTCGGTAGCTACTTCGAGGTTGGGAACTTCGATGCGGCGTTCGCGCAGGACCTCGCCGCGCAGGTTCATGGCGACGAAGGTCAGCACGCTGGGGTCTAGGTGGATGCCAATGGAAACAAGACGGTTGCCTTCGAGCTCCAGAACGGTGCGAGGCTTGCCTGGTCCGGAGACGATCGTGCGGTCTTCTCGGACGATTCCGTCATCCAGCAAACGGCGGACAACGTTGGAAATGGTCTGTGGCGACAGACCAGTCGAACCGGCCAGTTCAACGCGGCTAATTCCCTCTGGTGCCCGTCGAATTGACTCAAGAATTACGGCTTGGTTGAAGTCTCCCAAGCGTCCTAGATTTGTACCCCGTCGCATTTATTGCTCCATAGATCTGTAAAGTTGATGGATCGATCTTTCAATTCCAACGTTTTCGGTAGTCATCAATACTTCGGTTAGATACTGCGAGTAAAGTAACCATGGTGAACTAGAACTAAAACCGTTGGAGATCCAATTAAGCACGTTACCATCTCTAACTCCTATAAACACGCGATATTGTGTTTTAGTGAAGAAAAATTTGACGATCTCAGCGGCGTGTTTAATCAACAACCAAGGAGAAATTCTCCTGGTTCGCAAGCGTGGAACGACGAAGTTCATGCAACCTGGCGGCAAACCCGAAGCCGGGGAAACAGCGTTACAAACTATCATTCGAGAAATTCGTGAAGAATTGGGCCTCAGCTTCACCGCTGACGAGCTGCAATACGACGGCGAATGGATCGGACCGGCTGCCAACGAGGCGGAGACGATGATCCGCGCCTCTTTATACAGCGCAGCCTTCGATGGCGAACTCGTCCCGTTAGCGGAATTGGAGGAGCTGCTGTGGATCGACCCGCAGGTGGCCCTGGAACGCGACGATCTAGCTCCGTTGCTTCGCGACCGCGTCCTGCCGCTAGCCATTGAACGCAGCAAGAAATAGGCGCCACTGGGTTCCTCCCAGCAGCATCAGGCCAGCGGCTAGCTTGCGTGCAAGTATTCGTCCCATGCCGCATCAACGTGCTGCAGTCCCGAAACCAGATGGCCAGCAACGCGTGGACGATGAGGTGTAATACGCAGTTGCCAGCCCAGTTGCGAGAGCATCTTGTCCGCTTTGCGGCTATTGCATAGCAGGCAAGCGGCCACGAGGTTCTCCCAGGTGTTCTGGCCTCCCCTGCTGCGGGGAATCACGTGGTCAATCGTATTGGCAGCTTTGCCGCAATACGCGCAGGTAAAAGCGTCTCTACGCAGAACGCCCCTACGGGTGACATGTTGCATGTCCCTGTAGGGGCGTCGTACATAGCGTTTCAGAACGATGACAGTTGGCCGAGGTAGATCTCCATGAGAACTGCGGATGGGGGCGAGATCATCTTGGAGAACGATGCTCGCTTTTTCGGTCATGACTAGCACTAGTGCTCGACGGAACGTCACAACTGCTAGTGGTTCGTATCCTGCGTTTAATACCAAAGTTCGCATTGCTCGTACTACCTTCATGAACCGATGGCCACCATCTGGCATTGATGGAGCTCGCGTTCTGCTCGGAGTGTCTCTAAGCGCTAGCCTATGCGATGCTTCGGATTATTGGTGGGTACCTAACCAAGAAATTGTCTTCTTTTCATCGTTCTGATGCCCGGAGTTCAACTGGTTAAACGAACATAGGCCATCGGATGTCTTTCTCATCCGATGGCCTATGAAAAGCTTTGAAGCTTAGCCAGCTAGGGTGTAGTAGCCGTACAGCGGGTTGCGCGAAACCGAGTGGATCATGGTGTCCACGGTTGGGTTCTGCGCGCCGATCATCTGGCCGCCGCCCAGGTAGATGCCGACGTGGCCGCCACCGTTCTGGAATACCAAGTCGCCTGGCTTAGGGTTGCTGGTGCGGACGAACTGGCCGGATCCGAGGATGGCCGAGGTGCCGCGAGCAATGTTGATGCCGTGCTGCGCGTAGACGTACTTGACGAAGCCGGAGCAATCCCAGCCGCTTGGACCGTTGCCACCCCATACGTATGGAACGCCCACGTACTTGGCAGCGGTGCCTGCGATGCCGGAAAGGTTGGAGGTCTGAACAGGAGTTTCAGCCTTTGGCTGAGCCTTCTGCTGCGGAGCCGATTCCTGTCCACCCGAACGGCTCTGACGAGTCATCGGGGCCATCGAATCAGAGTTACCCGAGTTGCTGCTGCGGGTAGTTGGGGTGATGTCATTCGAAACTGCAATGACAACAGGCTCTGGCTTCTCTTCAGCGGTGAAGCTGGCGCGCTCGATTGCGACATCAGCCTTCTTGTCAGCAGCTACCTTTACTGCCTTGACTGCAACACGCTCTGGATTGATGGTGTCAACAGGCGATGCAGAAACGTCACGTGGTGCAGTTGCCTGGCCAGGCACGCCCAGAGTGACGATCAAGCCGGATGCTGCAGCTACAACGGCGGCCTGGCGGCCTACCGAGCCAGCGTTGGATGCTACGGCCTGCGAAATCGCCTGTAGCGAGTTGGTGCGTGGAACGTCGGCGCGGCGACGTCCGCGTGCATGACTCTTGGTCAAAATATTGCCTCTCCTTGATACCTACGAGGTAAGCTGTCGGGTTCGAAGTGGAGTTACCTCGGTGGATTCGAAGTTGCCTTCTCTATCCACTTCACCCCTAGGGTTGTTAGCCAAAACTAACGACCCGATATTGGTTCCCCCGCCACTGCCGTACGAGTTGTGTATAACTACTCATTGCGTGTTGGCAGTGCTCGGTTCTCACGCAATGATGCCCAGGGATCCCCATGGCACGCATACAAGACTATAGGAAGTTTTTTGAAATGTCACGTTTTGATCACGGAATGGTGACGAACGTCGTTATAACCAACCTGCTGGGTCTTTGAACTGACCGTCAACGATCACTTCGAAGTGCACGTGAGGACCGGTTGAGTTGCCAGTGCTGCCGGCCAACGCAACAACGTCACCGCGCTTAACTTTCTGGCCAACCTTCACAACCAGCTGGCTGTTGTGGCTGTAACCGGTCTCCAGGCCGTTGCCGTGGTCAAGGGTGATGCGGTTACCGGAGTGCCCAGCCCAACCCGAGACAGTCACAACACCGTCAGCTGCCGCGTAGACCTTGGTACCGCTTGGCACACCGTAGTCGGTGCCGCTGTGAATCATGAAACCTGGACCGGTTGGATTCTTGCGGTGCCCGAACGTGGAGGTGATGCGCTTCGTGGTGACCGGTGCGCCGAGCAATCCCGAGGTGTCCTTGATGGCCGTGACGCTACCGCCCGAAGCGGTCATGATCTCGGCGAACTTCTCTTCCTTGGCAACTTCGGTGTTCAGCTCGGAGGTCAAAGCTGCACGCTCCACGGACAGTTCCGCATTGCCGGTAGGTGCAGTTACATCTACAACTGCGGAAGTGGCGGTGCGCTGAGCTGCGACCTCAACGGCCTTGTTCTCCTCCGCGCTGCCGGAGAGCTGTGGAGTTACGGCGGCAAGCGCCAAACCCGAAACGGCGGCTACGGCTGCCACCTTGTGGGCGAATCCACGGTGGGTGGATTTCTGAACCTTGGACTTGAGGCTAGAAATGAACTCGACATTGCCTGCTGCTTCGATCGGGGCAGGCTTGCTGGCAGGGGCTTGAACAGCTCCTGGCAATGCAACGACGTTGCTCGCGGTATCCTTGCCGGCCAGCAGGGTCTGGTTAGGAGCAACACCGTAGCGCTGCATGGAGTCGAATCGTCGACCAACGAAATCTTCATGTACCGGCTTGACCGGTGCAATCATCGGGACGGTGGCAGCGGCACGTGCTGCTCGGCGCCCGCCGTTACGCTCAGCAGTCGAAGCGGTGACTTCTGCAATCACATCTACTTCGACGCCGGCAGCGCGGCGACGTCCCGCAGTCTTGGTTTCTACCAAAACATTCCTCTCACTGTTGCGCCTACGAAGTTAGCTGTCGGGTTCGGCTATTGAGAATCAGCCGGCCTGCTTGTCGCAGAACTTCACCCCAAGGCGTTTGCACGCCGGAAAGTGGGTCCCCCGTTATTGCCCTCAAGATTTGGTGACCGTTTCTGGCGCAGGGCAACACTAGGCGGTCGCACCAAAAATGGATAGAGCTAACTAGATCGCTAGCTCCAAGGCTTAACGCTACCTGTCAACGCCGAAAGTTACAATTTCGTTATCTTTTCTGAGACTTTACAAATACGTGTGCGCTGACCTCGACCGGCAGCTCCAGAGCGCCTTCGATGCCGTCCACGCGCACTACAACGTAGTCGTCGGCGCGCTCCAAGGTGACAATCGCACCTGGGCGGATTCCACCTTCGTTCAGTTGTCCGAGCAGGATTGGGTCCGTTTGGATAGGTTCGGCCAGGCGCTCAATTGCCACCGGGCCGATGTTTCCGGACAGCAGGGCATCATCCAAGTTCTCTACTTCATGTGAGATTTCGCCCACATTGGGGCCACCGAGGACTTCCAGGCCCGGAATTGGGTTGCCGTAGGGCGACACTGTTGGCTTGCCCAGAAGATCAAAGAGCCGACGCTCGACGCGTTCGCTCATCACGTGTTCCCAGCGGCACGCTTCATCGTGCACGTACTCCCAGTCCAACCCGATGATGTCCGACAACAGGCGCTCCGCCAAGCGGTGCTTGCGCATCACGCCCGTAGCCAGCTCGTGACCTTTTTCGGTCAAAGCAAGGTGGCGATCGGTCGATACGATAACCAGGCCGTCTCGTTCCATGCGAGCAACCGTCTGCGACACGGTTGGGCCCGAGTGGCCAAGACGCTCTGCAATTCGGGCGCGCAATGCCACGATTTCCTCTTCTTGAAGCTCAAGAATGGTACGCAGATACATCTCAGTTGTATCGATAAGATCAGACACGGCAGTCGCTCCTGGAAGTCACAACAATTAAGTTCGCTCGAAATTTACGTGGCGTCGATATCCCACTCTACTTGGTCGGAGCTGCAGAAAGCCCTGTAACCCGCCAAGCCCTCGGCGTAACCGACCGACGCGCTTTTCTCACGACACCCCGCTATTTGCGAAGATATCTATTGAAACGCCAAGGCTATCTGTCAATATTCCAAACCATGGGTAATGGTGGCCGTTATGGCACTTCAATCTATCGCTACAAGAGGAGCGCGATGAGCACGGATATCAACATTCCAGAAAACCTTCTGCCCGCCGATGGTCGATTCGGTGCAGGACCTTCCAAGGTTCGCGCAGAACAGATCCAGGCCATCGTCGATGCCGGCGCCGAACTGCTGGGCACCTCCCACCGCCAGGCTCCGGTCAAGAACCTCGTAGCTTCGGTTCAGGACGGCCTGAAGGAAATGTTCAGCGCACCAGAGGGTTACGAAGTTCTTCTCGGCGTGGGTGGATCCACCGCGTTCTGGGATGCCGCTGCATTCAGCCTGGTCCGTTCCAAGGCGCAGCACCTGTCCTTCGGCGAATTCGGCTCGAAGTTCGCCAAAGCCACCGACAAGGCTCCATTCCTGGAACCTTCCTCCATCATTGTCGGCGAGCCGGGCACCGTACCTGAACCCGTAGCCGAAGCCGGCGTAGACCTCTACGCGTGGCCGCACAATGAGACCTCAACCGGTGCCGCGGCGCCGATCAAGCGCGTTGCTGGCGCCAACGACGATGCACTGGTAGTCATTGACGCCACCAGCGCCGCCGGAGGCCTGGACGTGGATCTGTCCGAGACCGACGTGTACTACTTCGCTCCGCAGAAGAACTTCGCTTCCGACGGCGGCCTGTGGCTGGCCTTCGTTTCTCCCGCCGCGATTGCCCGCATCGAGGAAATTGCAGCAACCGACCGCTGGATCCCCGACTTCTTGAACCTGGCGACCGCGCTGGATAACTCCTTGAAGAACCAGACCTACAACACGCCATCGCTGACCACTCTTGTGGGCCTGGATGCGCAGATCAAGTGGATCAATGCCAACGGCGGCCTGAAGTGGGCGGCAGCGCGCACGGCACAGTCCGCAGGGATGATCCGGGCTTGGGCCGAGGCTTCCGAAATCGCTTCCCCTTATGTGGCCGACCCAGCGCACCGCTCGAACGTCATCTCCACCATTGACTTCGATGACTCGGTCGATGCCTCGGCAATTGCCAAGGCACTGCGCGCTAACGGCGTTGTCGACGTGGAACCATACCGCAAGCTGGGCCGCAACCAGCTGCGGATCGCCACCTTCGTTGCGATCGAGCCAAGCGACGTCGAAGCACTGCTCAAGTGCATCGACTACGTGATCGAGCAGCTCTAAGAACCCTCGATTAAAGCCAAAGACCTTCGCACAACGGTTCATCATCGTTGTGCGAAGGTCTTTGCCGCTATTGCCTAGTTTTCCTTGCGCGTGCGATTACGCTGCGCTGCCCGGCGACGGGCTGCGGTGCGCTGCGCCGTGCGACGGCGGCGTACCTGGCGACGTGCCGGCGACTTATGCTGCTGCACAGCGTCATCGTCATTTTCGGCGCCGTCCGCTTCGGCTTCGGTCTGCGGATCCTGAGCCTCGGCGCCTGGATCCGATGGATCCGGCTCCTTCGCTGGCTCCGAAGCTTCAGGACCGTCGGCTTCCCCGCCGGTCCCGGCCAAGTCCTCTGCGGCTTCGGCGGCCTTGGCCGCTTCAATCTCTTCCTTTGCCAGGCGGTCGGCCCATGGCACCCATGCCGGAGCGAGCAATGACTGCTCCCCTGCAATAATGCCTACTTCGCAAACCGTCAGGTCCTTGGATTTTGCCCGTGAGACCCGCGCAAGCGTGGCGAACCAGGTCCATCCTTGATATCCCGACTTATGGGAGACAAAACGATGGGTGACAAGTCGCTCACCTTCCGCCGTGACGCCTAGGTGTTCGCCGATTTCTGACGCACCGGCAATTTCTGCGAGCGCGCCGCGAGCAGTATCCACTGCCTCGGCGAGGATGGTGTCCAACTTGGGTTTACGGGCCATTATTTATGCGTCCAGATCGTCGGCTACCGCACGAAGTACGGTAGCAACCTTCTTGCCATATGCCTGTTCAGGATAACGCCCATTGCGCAAGCTATTGGAAACGTTGTCGAGCAGCTTAATAAGATCTTCGATCAGCACTGCCTCGTCTTCGGGCTTCTTGCGCTTGGCACGTGCGACCGATGGAGCGGCTTCGAGCAAGCGCAGGCTCAGTGCCTGTGGACCGCGGCGGCCTTCGGCAACGCCGAATTCCAGGCGGGTTCCGGGG
This sequence comes from Glutamicibacter sp. NPDC055354, assembly GCF_053644955.1. Lineage (NCBI taxonomy): Bacteria > Bacillati > Actinomycetota > Actinomycetes > Micrococcales > Micrococcaceae > Glutamicibacter > Glutamicibacter sp. NPDC055354. The sequence continues at coordinate 22,496 of NZ_JBSHMB010000002.1, read as the reverse complement.
CGCAGGTCATGCACGCCTTCGGGCAATGCCGCGGCATTGACGTAGATCTCTTTGCCATCTTCGGCGGTGATGAAGCCGAAGCCCTTGGCCTTTTCGTACCACTTAACCTTGCCGCTAGGCATGATCATTTACCTCGTTCGTTCTTGTAGCTAAGCTGCATGGCCGAGGCCTGCTCAGCGCCATGCATATTCATATGTGCGATCCGGCGGAGCCACTGCCGGAATTCTTCTCTGCGTCTTGCCGGGTGCTCAATCTGCTGGATCGCTTCAAGTCCTTTATCTAAGATTATGTCATCTCTCGTGCGGTGAATTCATCTTTGCCCGGCAATCTTCGCATTCCGCCTGTCGCCCATGGCTCCGGGGCTAAACTTGGTAGCGTGAGCGATTCATCCAAAACCATGACTGCACTTTCCCGATTGGCGATCATCATCGCCATCCTTTCCGCCTTGGCGCTGGTCGGAACCCTCGTCTTCTACTTCCAGGAGATAGCCATCCCGCCGCTGCTGATGCTCTTTGCGCGCTTGGGCTTGCCAACGGCATTCATCCTGGCCGCCATCGTGGTCTTCGGAAACGTCGCCAGGCGCCGAAAAAGCTAGCCACTCGCTTCAGCATTCACTCAGCTGACTCCCAGACTTCTTCGGCACACTGTAATCCATGAGTCCAAAAACTGCTGAGGCAAAACTTCTCGTTGTCGATGACGAGCCGAATATCCGCGAACTGCTCTCCACTTCCCTGCGCTTTGCAGGCTTCGAAGTTGTCGCTGCTGCCAACGGACGCGAAGCCCTCGCCGCCGTTGAAGCCGAGGAGCCGGACCTGGCCGTCCTGGACGTCATGCTTCCTGACATGGACGGTTTCACCATTACCCGGAAATTGCGCGCCGCTGGCCGACACTTCCCGGTGCTGTTCCTGACCGCGCGCGACGACACCAGCGACAAGGTCACTGGCTTGACCGTCGGCGGCGACGACTATGTCACCAAGCCATTCAGCCTGGATGAAGTCGTAGCCCGCATCCGTGCCGTCCTGCGTCGTACCGCCAATGGCGAGGACGAGAACGCGACCATCATCGTGGCCGACCTTGAGCTGGATGACGACGCCCACGAGGTGCGCCGTGCCGGGGAGATCATTGACCTGTCCCCCACCGAGTTCAAGCTGCTGCGCTACCTGATGATGAACCCGAACCGCGTACTGTCCAAGTCGCAGATCTTGGACCATGTCTGGGAATACGACTTCAACGGCGATGCCTCGATCGTGGAATCCTACATTTCCTACCTGCGTCGCAAGGTGGACCGCCCGGAGTGGCCTGCACTGATCCAGACCAAGCGCGGCGTGGGCTACCTGATGCGCACCCCAGACCGCCGCTAACGGCACACGTAACGGTCCGCGCCAATAATTGAAGGCCTTGTAAAGTCAGCATATGAAGTCATTTCGAGCCCAGTGGCGTCGCACCTCGTTGCGGACCAAACTGGTCGCGGTCATGTTTGGACTGATGATCGTCGCGATCTTCGCTACAGCTATCGGTTCGGCGCATACGCTGAGGATCGCGATGACCAGCCAGATCGACAAGCAGCTGAACGTGTCCAAGTCGACGATGGCCTACGGGCTGAACAAGGCCTACCTCTACTCCTTGAACGAGGACAACGGCAGCCATGACGCCTTGGATGTCGATGCCACGCTGCTCGGGCTCAGCAGCGCCTACGCTGACATTCGCGACCAGGACGGCGAGATCGTCTACGTGATGCCGCGTTCGCGGGTCGGTCCTTCCAACGGCACGGACCTGCCGCTGCTTAATATGGAACAGATCCAGCAGCTGGCAGCCCACCCGAACTCCCCTGCCACGGTCCCCGGCGCCTTCCCCACCTCCGCTGGTTGGCGTACGGTGATGATCCCGTTGAAGAGCAGCGAGCTGAACCTGTTCTTGTCCATGCCGCTGGATAATGTGAACCGTACCGTTAACCAAACTGCGGTGCTGGTGCTCTCCACCGGCACGCTTGCGGCCCTGCTGATGTCGATGATCGCCTACGGGCTCACCGGGCGTTCGCTCAAGCCGCTGATCAATGTGGAGCGCACTGCGTCGATGATCGCCGATGGCGATCTGTCCCAGCGCGTGAAGGACTATCCCGCAGAGACCGAAGTGGGCAGGCTCTCGCGCTCGCTCAACGCCATGCTGGCCCAAATTGAAAAGGCGTTCAACGACCGCGAGGCTTCCGAGCAGAAGATGCGCCGCTTTATCCAGGACGCCTCGCATGAGCTGCGTACCCCGTTGGTCACCATCCAGGGCTATTCGGAGTTCTACCGCTACGGCGGGCTGGCGGATCCGGAGGCCATGGACTCGGCGATGGGCCGCATCGAAAGCGAATCCAAGCGCATGGCCCGCCTGGTTGAGGACCTCTTGATGCTCGCCCGCCTGGACGAGCAGCGCCCCATGGAAAAGCAGCCAGTGGATTTGCTGGTCCTGGGCCAGGACGCGGTGGAAGACACCAAGGTCCGTGCACCGGACCGTACCGTCAAACTTGTGGGGCTCGTGTCCGAACGCCCCAGCCCAGCGAGCACTGTCGGTGATGATGCCCGCATCCGGCAGATCATCGCCAACCTGCTCACCAACGCGCTGCGCTACACCCCGGAAGGTTCCCCCTTGGAAATTGCCGTCGGCGTGCGCTCATTGGTGGCTGGAACGCTGGACGCGGTCGTTGAAATCCGCGACCACGGCCCGGGCATCCCGGCCGAGGATTCCAAGCGCATTTTTGAACGCTTCTACCGCTCCGATAGCTCGCGCCAACGCGAGACCGGCGGTTCCGGCCTGGGCTTGGCCATTGTTGCGGCCATCGTCCAGCAGCACGGAGGTTCGGTGGCGTTGGCAGATACCCCCGGCGGCGGCGCCACGATGTCCATCTCCATGCCCTACGTGCCGCTGCGCGAACCGAAAGCACCGGAAGTCGACGATACGGAAGACTAGCGCCATTGGCTTTCTCCACACCCCGTGCCGGTTTTGACCAGCACGGGGTGTGGTGCTTCTAAGGTGAGTGCATCAGTGATCAAACCGCTCATTCCAGAAAGGACGATTCCAGTGAGTACGTTCTCCACCAACACCGGCGAGATGCAGGTTAAATCCCAGGCCGTCATGAACACCATTGACCGGCTACGCAATGAGGTCTCGACCATGCAAATGAACCTGGACCAGTTGCAAAGCACCTGGCAGGGTTCCGCCGCGGCCTCCTTCCAGTCGATCGTGGCCGAATGGCGCTCAACCCATGTGCAGATCGAAGAGGCGCTGAGCAGCATTGCCACGGCCCTGAACCATGCCTCCATGCAGTACGAAGAGGTCGAGCAGGTCAACACCTCGCTGTTCCGTTACTGAAAAGCGCAGGCGCGACGGCCGGTTGATCAGTAGGCTTAGCCTTATGAGCATTCTGATCGACCCGCCGCGCTGGCCTGCCCACGGCACGCTCTTTGCCCACTTGGTGTCGGATACTTCATTGGCTGAACTCCATGAGTTCGCCGGGCAGCAAGAAATCTCCCGCCGAGCTTTCGACCGGGATCACTACGATGTGCCTCGCGAACGCTACGATCGGCTCGTGGCTGCTGGCGCCCTTGAAGTCTCCGGATCCGAGCTGGTCCGCGCACTGGTCAAGTCCGGGATTCGGATACCAGCCAAATACCGTCCGGAGAAGCTGGGAACCGTCCTCACCCGGCGGTGGTCCCGCACCTTGCCCACCGAGCCTCAGCTCGGAACCGAGCTGTTGGGCTATTGGTCCGAGAGCCATCGCCACTACCACGACCGGGTGCATCTGCTCTCCGTGCTCGAAGCCATCGACTGGCTGGCTGAAGGCCAGGCCGATCCCGAAGAGCTCATGCTGCTCCAACTCGCTGCGTGGTTCCACGACGCCGTCTACGCTGGAACCAGCGAGGACGAGTTCAAGTCGGCCACCTTGGCCCGTGAACGGCTGTGGGGAGTCCTCTCCCCTGGTGCCGTCTCGAAGGTCAGCGGGCTGGTCATGCTCACCGCCAAGCATGCCCCGGCAGAAACCGATCGCCTGGGCCATATCCTCTGCGATGCCGATCTGGAGGTCCTGGCCCGCCCCGCTCCGGCCTACCAGCGCTACGCCGAGGCGATCTACAAGGAGTACGGGCATCTTCCCCGCCATGTGCTTGCTTCCGGGCGCAGCAAGATCCTCAGCGGCCTGTTGGAGAAAGAACTGATCTACGGCACCGAAGCCGGATCCCGGCGCTGGGAGCAGCGCGCGCGGAATAATTTGGGCACCGAGCTGGAGCTGTTGCACAGCTGGCTGTAGTGCAACGCTTGTCCCACGTTAAACGGCCGATGGCCCGGATTCCTCGAAAGGATCCGGGCCATCGGCGCGATTACTGCGTGCTTAGTGCGTGCGGGAAGCTTAGAAGCCGCCCATTCCGCCCATGCCACCCATGTCATCGCCACCGGCTGGGGCAGCGCCAGCAGGAGCTGGCTTATCTGCGACAACAGCTTCGGTGGTCAGGAACAGGCCAGCGATCGATGCCGCGTTCTGCAGTGCCGAACGGGTCACCTTCACTGGGTCGTTGACACCAGCTTCAAGCAGGTTGACGTATTCGCCGGTTGCAGCGTTCAGGCCGTGACCTGCTGGCAGGCCCTTGACCTTGTCAGCGACAACGCCTGGCTCCATGCCAGCGTTCAGGGCAATCTGCTTCAGCGGGGCTTCGATGCCAACGCGGACGATGTTCGCACCGGTAGCTTCGTCGCCTTCCAGAACCAGCTTCTCGAATGCTGCAGCGCCAGCCTGGATCAGTGCAACGCCACCACCGGCGACGATGCCTTCTTCAACAGCTGCCTTGGCGTTGCGCACGGCATCTTCGATGCGGTGCTTGCGCTCCTTGAGCTCGACCTCGGTAGCAGCGCCGGCCTTCAGCACAGCGACACCGCCGGAGAGCTTTGCGTGGCGCTCCTGCAGCTTCTCGCGGTCGTAGTCCGAGTCGGTGTTCTTGATCTCGGCTGCGATCTGGGCCTTGCGTCCCTCGATGGCGTCGGCTTCGCCGCCACCTTCAACGATGGTGGTCTCGTCCTTGGTGATAACGACCTTGCGGGCGGTACCGAGGACTTCCAGGCCTACGTTGTCCAGGGACAGGCCGATTTCCTCGGAAACAACCTGGCCGCCGGTGAGGATAGCGATGTCGGTCAGCATGGCCTTGCGACGGTCGCCGAAGCCCGGAGCCTTGACAGCAACGGACTTGAACAGGCCGCGGATCTTGTTCAGGATCAGGGTAGCCAGGGCTTCGCCCTCGACATCTTCGGCGATGATCAGCAGCGACTTGTTCGACTGCATGACCTTCTCCAGCAAGGTCACCATGTCCTTGACCGAGGAGATCTTCGAGTTCACGATGAGGACGTAAGGGTCCTCAAGAACGGTTTCCTGGCGCTCAGCGTCGGTGACGAAGTAAGCGGAGATGTAGCCCTTATCGAAGCGCATGCCCTCTGCCAGCTCCAGCTCCAGGCCGAAGGTGTTGGATTCTTCAACGGTGATAACGCCCTGCTCGCCGACCTTGTCGAGAGCTTCAGCGATCAGTGCGCCGATTTCCGGATCGCCAGCAGAGATCGAAGCGGTAGCAGCGATCTGCTCCTTGGATTCGACCTTCTTCGCAGCGGCGAACAGTTCAGCGGTAACAGCTTCTACGGCCTTGTCGATACCGCGGCGCAGTGCGATTGGGTCAGCACCTGCGGCAACGTTGCGCAGGCCTTCCTTGACCAGTGCCTGTGCCAGCACGGTTGCGGTGGTGGTACCGTCGCCAGCGACGTCGTCGGTCTTCTTGGCAACTTCCTTGACCAGCTCTGCGCCGATCTTCTCGTAAGGCTCTTCGAGGTCGATTTCCTTAGCGATGGACACGCCGTCGTTGGTGATAGTAGGAGCCCCCCACTTCTTTTCCAGAACAACGTTGCGGCCGCGTGGGCCCAGGGTGACCTTCACCGCGTCAGCAAGGGTGTTCAGGCCGCGCTCAAGTCCGCGGCGTGCTTCCTCGTCAAATGCAATCATCTTAGCCATTGTGGCGTACGGTCCTTTCGGGACGATTTTGCGAAAATGCAACCGACAGACAGCGCCCGCGACGGACGAGTGGACCGGTGCGGCATCGGGCCAGCAACCGTTTCAGCTCTCGCTATCTGAGGTATTTTCCACGCCCACGCCCTGCATCCGCTGTCCGGTGCTTCATGGAGTTCTTGGAGAACGCAAAAGCCGACCGGCGTTAGCAGTCGCAACGCATGAGTGCTAATACAAATATTGGCACTCTCGCATGGCGAGTGCAAGCCGATCGGCTCTGAGCGAATGGAATTATGAACGAATTATTCGTTTAGCCCCAGGGTGTCATCGGAGCCCAGAACCACGGTGACCCGGTTCGGAATGTTGCTGGTCTGCAGAACTTCGTCGATATTCAGGATTTCTGCAGCTTTTTCAGCGGTAGTCCGGTAGGACTCGGACATGTAATAAACCGTGGAGACTTCTGCGGGCCTGGTCCAGTTGTCGGCCACAATGCTGGTGAACCCGGCTTCGGCCATGGCGTCTTCGCCTTCATTAGCCAGACCGGCAACACTTGCCGCGTTGTACACGCCAATCAGCTGGCCGTAGAGCACGTCTTCGTCATCGATGGTGCTCGTTGGCGATGCGGATTCACTAGGTGTGGGTTCCACGGAGGGCTCAGCGGTGACTTCCTGGGTTTGCGAGGTGTCGCTTCCCGTGGAAGTCGCGAGGGTCTCCTTGAGCTGGGGGCCGAAGATGAAGGACAAGGCACCGATCACCAGCACGAGTACAGCGGTCAGCACTACCCAGCGCAATTTCCCACCGGTTGACTTCGACGCGGCGGACTGCGCCCATCCGTGGGCGTGGTGCGAACCCACACGGGTGCTGAACTCCGGAACGCGATCAAATTCGTCACGCGGGTAGTTGGTCATTCTTGTCCTTGCTCGAGGTCTGATTGGTCACGGCAGGCAGGGTTATCGTCCCGTGCCGACCTTACCGCCCACGCGACGTTTTGTGGAACGTGCTCTGCGCAGGCGCTTGACCAACATCGGGTCGTAGGCCAGTGCCGCGTCGGTTTCAATCAGCTGGTTCAGCAGCTGGTAATAATTCGTCGGCGACATCGAAAACTGCTTGGTAATGGCTTGTTCCTTGGCCCCGGCATACTTCCACCACAACTTTTCCAGGTTGAGGATCTGTTGCGAACGCTCATCCAATTCCGAATCCGGGCTCATGACGAAATCCACCAGCAATTCATTCTCAGCCATACGTTCTCACCTCTGTCATTGGACCAGTTTTCTCGGGTTTCGGTTATGCATGTAATCCACCATCGGTAGACATACCACCGATATTCTAACCAATCTGCTTGCCTAACACCGTGTGGCCGAGCACAGGCACGCCAGAAAAACGGCACAATTACCCCTATGGACGATTTGCAGCCAGCACTTTTCGATGCACCCCAGCCAGCACGGACACCAGTGTACGAAGCGGCTGATTTCCCGTTCTACCATGGTGCCCAATCCATGGCCGACCACGGGTTTATCGCTGCAGACTGGGTACCGGCACTCTGCGAGCAGGACTCGTTGCTGCGTTCCCTGGCCACCGATTTGGCGGCCCGTTCGGCGGCCGGTGAACAGATCCTGCCGGCACCGGAGGTGATGTTCCGCGCACTGAGCCTGCCATTGTCCGAAGTCAAGGTCCTAATTGTTGGCCAAGACCCATATCCGACACCCGGCCACGCAAATGGTTTGGCCTTCGCGGCCAACAAGCAGGTGCGACCGCTGCCGCGCTCCTTGGCCAATATCTACAAGGAATTGCAGTCCGATCTGGGGCTGGATCCGGTTGCGCATCCGGATCTCAGTCCATGGCTCTCAGAAGGCGTCTTGCTGTTGAACCAGGTGCTCTCCGTAGCCGCTGGCAATGCCGGCTCGCATCAGAAGCTGGGTTGGGCGCCAATTCTGCATGCCATCCTCACCGCGCTCAATGACCGTCCGCGGCCTCCGGCGGCTTTGCTCTGGGGCAAGCATGCGCAGAAACTCTCCGAGTCCCTGTCCAACGCCGTGCAGCTGCAAAGCGCCCACCCCTCGCCGCTCTCAGCCTCGCGCGGGTTCTTCGGCTCCAAGCCCTTCTCAAGCATCAATCGGCTCCTGTCCGACAGCGGACAGAAGCCGATTGACTGGTCGTTGCCGAAAGCCTAGCGTCGGCGGATCCGCCGGCGCTCACGCCGGGCGCTGGAGGTCAATGGACGGCACAGCGTATCGCCGAAGACGACGCCGCCAGCGATGGAGAGCATGATCGCCATGGCGTTGAACATCTCCACCAGTCCCGTGGCGGTGTCATTGACGTTGATGACGATGCCGTACATTGCGCGGAAGATCATCAGGCCCGGAAGCAGGAACATGACCGCAGGAGCCGCTAGCACCAGCTGCGGGGAGCGGAGTTTGTCCGCTGCCAGCCGCGCGGCGAAACCGATCACCGTGGCGACCAGCGCCGGGGTGGCCCGGTCTCCGAGTCCAATGCTTTCAGCCAGCAGCTGCACCAGGTAGCCGCCGACCGCAATGCCGGCGGTAGGCAGCAGCAGGCGCAGCGCGCTCTGCTCGGTGACCGCACCGGCGACAATGGCCACGCCCACCAAGACCACCAGCAGCCAGGCCGGATAGTCGGTTTGGACGATCTGGTGAACGTCGACCTTCTCTCCCCCGAGCAGATCCGAGATCACCAGGGCCGTAGCAATTCCGCAGAGGATCGCCCCGTAGATCAGGCTGGCCGAGAACAACCGGCCTACCGCTGTCACCGGGAAGCCGTTGATGGCATCCTGCAATGCCGAAACGAATCTGCCCGACGGAAGCAGCAGCAAGATGCCGCCAGAGACCACCAGCGCCGGATCCAGCGGAGCGTGGAATTGATGCCCCAGCAAGGCAATGCCGGTGACCACCAATGTCGAGGCCGCGATAGTGAAGAACTCGGGCACTCTCCAGCGCGAGCCGTATCGGCCGATCTGCGTCACGAGGCTCGAGGACAGCATCGCCACCAGCGCACCAGCCCACGAGCCGCCAATGAAGAGCACGAACGCGGCCGCGAACACGGCCCGGCCGCAGGCGACGATCCAGCGCGGGAACGGCTTGGGCTGCCGCGTGATGTCCTTCAGCCGCTTCGCTGAAACGGATCGCGATACGCCGCCGGCAATGATATCCGAGACGAGTTCGTGCACCAGCACCATGCCGGCGTAGTTCGAGGTGTAGGAGCGGACCACACGCAGCACCGAGTAGCTTTCGGCGTCCGGCGGGCTGTAGTTCAAATGCAGGGACTGGTTGGTGATGTCCACATCCAAGTGGCTCAAGCCCAGTGCCGCGGTCACCGCGATCACGCTGGTTTCCACTTCCAAGGCGCCTGCGCCGTAGCGGATCAAGGTCTCGCCCAAATCCAGCGCGAACTCCATGGTGCGCCGGTTGGACGCGTCCTGGTCCACATTGACCTTGGGGTTGGCGTAGGGGGTGCCCTGCAGGCGCTCAACGATGTTCAGCGCCTCAGTGGGAGGGGTATCCGAGATCCACATTTTCGCCAGCAGCCGACGGGCCACCGGGTTGGCGCGGGTAGGCATGAGGGTAATGCCCTCATCGGTGGTGTGGACCTGGCCGGTGCGCCACTCGATATCCGAGACATCGGCAGCCGCCACGTTGGCGCTGACCGCCGTATTGAGCGGCAATTCAGATGCCGTTGCCGGCTCTTCGGCGGGCTCTGCCGGATGGAAGCCCATGTTGATCTCACTAGTGGCAATGCGGGGCAAGACGCCAGCTAGCGGAGCCGGATCCTCGCCTACGGCATTCGACGAGGCGGCCTGTTCCTCGCTAGATCGATGCGCCACGAATCATGCCCCCTCATCCAAAGTTTTTCCCATGGGATTCACCATACAACCCGTGCATGAAAAGTTGTCGGGAACGTGGCGAATTCGGGAGGTATCGCCGAACACATTTAAGGGTATTTTCGGCCACTGGAATACCGGCGCTCGGCAGTTGGTTGCACCATGCAGAAGTTAGATGTGTTTGCATATAATCCGGAGGATCCAATGAATACGCAGTTCCCATTGCCAGAAATCGGAGCCGAGACCTTCGGCGACATCACCGAGGATGCCCAGGGCAACCCGCTGAGCCATGCCCAGGTGATCCGCAATGTCATCGCCGAGGGGCAGCAGGCCGAAGCCTCGGGCCTTGATTTCTTCGGTGTCGGCGAGCACCACCGCGATGACTATGCCATCTCCTCCCCCGAAATGGTTCTGGCCGCCCTGGCCAGCACTACCCAGCGCATCAAGCTCGGCACCGCGGTGACCGTGCTCTCCAGCGACGACCCGGTGCGCGTCTACGAACGCTTTGCCACCTTGGACGCGATCTCCAACGGGCGAGTGGAGATCATCGCAGGCCGTGGCTCCTTCATTGAATCCTTCCCGCTCTTCGGCCTGGATCTTGAAGACTACGAGGACCTGTTCGAAGAGAAGCTGCATCTGCTGGCCAAGCTCCGCCACGGCACGCCGGTTTCCTGGCAGGGCAAGCACCGCGCCGCCTTGCGCAACCAGCAGATCTACCCGCTGCTGGAAGACCAGCCCTTGACCACCTGGGTGGGTGTGGGTGGCAGCCCGCAGTCGGTAACCCGCGCGGCCCGGCATGGCTTGCCGTTGTGCTTGGCCATTATCGGCGGCCAGCCCTCGGCCTTCGAAGGCTTGGCCACTCTCTACCGCCGTGCGCTGAAGGAGTTCGGCCATGGAGAATTGCCGGTCTCGGCGCACTTCCATGGCTTGGTGGCTTCCACCGACCAGGAGGCCCTGGAAACCCTCTGGCCGCATTACCAGCGCACCATGAATCGGCTGGGCGCCGAACGAGGCTGGCCGCCGGCCAGCAAGATGCGCTTGCAGGCTTCCATGGGGCCCGAGGGAGCCATGATGGCCGGCAGCCCGGAAACTGTGGCACGGAAGATGGCCAAGGTGGCCCAGCAGCTGGGCTTGTCGCGCGTTGACATCAAGTACTCTGCCGGTTCCTTGCCGCACGAGGCGATGATGAACAGCATCAAGTTGCTCGGAGAAGAGGTCAAGCCCATGGTGCACCAGCTGCTTGGCGCCTAGGATCCTGGCTGTCCCGGAAACAGCGAAAGCCACCGCATTGCGGTGGCTTTCGTTCTTGGTGGATCTTACTGGACTCGAACCAGCGACCTTTCGCGTGTGAGGCGAACGCTCTAACCAACTGAGCTAAAGATCCATCTGCGCCCTGACTTGCAAGCCAAGCGCATAAGCAATCCTACCGGGCCGTGGACCTCACTCCAAATCGGCCACCGGTTCCAGCGCCCGGATTCCGCCCCCGGAACACGCCGAAATGCCGCTTCGAGCGCAGGTTCGAACAGTCGTGGTTCAGGCAATGAGTAGAGCAGAAAAACAACGCCGAATAGTTTATTTGCGATTCACCTAAAAGTACCCATTTCCACTTGTCAAAAAGGGACTTTAGACTCCATAATTTTTCTAGCTCATCGAGCTCAAACTGGACCCTACAAGGAAGTTGCCGGAAGCCGCCGGCATCGGTCCCCTCAAGGCCAACGAAACCGCGCAGTGGATTTTTCCACCGCGCAAAAGCCTCATCTTTCGTTCGTTCTTAGAATTTAGGACCGTACCCCAGTGTTTGAAAACCTGAACTTTTCCTTGTCATCCCTATGCGTTCAGCCGGCCCAGCGCGCCGAATTAGCGACCCTCTACCCCTTGGTCGACCAGCGCTGGAACCAGAAGTTCGACCGGCTCTCGCTGCTTGTGACCGTGCGCGACCAGGGCACCTTGGTTGCCGCAGGCCTCGTGCATGATTCCATCATTGCCCCGACTTCTTCGATGAATGCCGTGGAGCTCGGTTGCATGGCCGTGCGCCCGGACTACCGCCGCCTGGGCATCCGCCAGCATGCGACGTCGCTGCGCCTTGCCCACGCGCTGCGTTCGGGCAAAACCCCGATCAGCGTCATCGATTCGCAGAACCCGGCATCCTGGGCCTTCTACGAGCGCTCGGAGCTGTGGCAGCGCGAGCGCAGCTTCGAGCACGATGGGCAGCTGAAGTTCATCTACCGGGCCACCGAGGCCGCATGGCAGTGGGCCGCGCAATTGCCGCAGGCCTCCGAGGACCACGTGGCCATCCACCTTCCCGAAAGTGCGATGCCAGCCCCGAGCCTCATGGCCGGCCCGGCCCCGGTCCAGGGATTCGCCGCGCAGTTCGGATCCGATGATTCGGCCTCCGCCGTGCCGGTGATGTGACCGCCTAGAACAGGGCGTCCTGCTGCTCGTCCACGGAGCCGTGGCCCGGCAGCGGGGCAACTTCTCCGGCCCGGCGAGCGCGAGCGGCCTCGTGCAGGTCAATCGGGGTGACCTTCAGGACCGCATCGACCATGGCGTTGAGGAACTGCGGCGCGGCAATATCCGCTGGCACCGGAGCGTGGACGCATTTCACTTCTGGATCCTCTGCGCTCTCATCCCAATCCACCAGCAGCAGGCCGGTGGCGGTGTACCCGAAGCCGTCGCCGAAGTCGCGCAGCTTGCGGATCATGTCCACGGTGCGGCGGAAGGCAGCCGGCTCGGATTCCAGGATCGTGGCACGCTGCACGAAGAAGAACCCGACGGCTGCCAGCGGGTAGCGGGCCCGCAGGTTAGCCGCATCCCCATAGGCCTCTTCATAGCGGTTGGCCAGGTTCTTGCCGAAGGATGAGGTCATCGCCTTGGTGCTGAGCAGCAGCTCGGGACCGGTGGACCAATGGGTCATCACCACGTCGGTTTGCTTCATGTAGGCGCGGCCCAGGATGCGCGCGTCGATGCTGCCCGCCTTGCCCGCCATGATGGACTCGTGCACCTCGTCGGCCAGCCGCTCCGGCAGCTTGCGCAGCAGTTCCAGGATGTCGCTGGACAAGACCCGGGGCGCCTCGGGACGCGGCCACACCAGATCCGCATCGAATCCGGCACGGCGCAATTCATGGGCCAGCCATGCGTCCACGCCCTGGGCAAAGCGGCCCGATCGGGTGACCGCCTTGTTGCGGACCGGGATGCTCAGCAGGCGTTCGAGCACCGGGAAGGACGGGTTGAATTCCTCGGTTACCGCGCCATTGCCCAGCCAGGGCGAATCCTTCGCCGCTGACATCAACGTGGTATCGAATTCGGCAAAGGCCAAGGTCTTTTCGATCGCAGGATTGGCCACGTTCATCCCCTCACGGCTTTGCTTCTGGCCTTGCGGCGTTCGAGCATATTCATTCGCGCAGTGCGGACCGCCTCCAGCGCATCCGGCTCCAAGCCGAGCAGCTGCTCGAGCACCACGCCGTCCACCAGGTCGGTGGCCTCTTGCTTGCGCCCCTGCACCAGCAGTTCACGCACCGCCGGCTTGATGGCACGCAATTGCCGGGCATAGCGCTGCACCATGCCGATCGCCGGGACCGGCAGCTGGTCGGCTTCACGCGGTTCCAGCTTCAGGATGCCGCCGCCGTAGGAGCGGCCCACCATTTCGGCTCCGAGCATGGTCAGGGTATTGAGCGATGCCACCGGGAGCAGCTCGCGGCCCAGCTCGCGCGCATCGGCGCCGAGGTACACCCCATGGATCGAGTTGATGTGGTGCACCGCGGCCTCGTTGGCGGTCAACCGCGGGGTGTCGGCGTTCATGTAGGTCATGAACAGGTCCGGCACCGAGAGCACCGGCACCCGCCACCACGGCGAGCGCACCTTGCACTTGTAGGCCTGGTCGACGTTCTGCAGTTCACCGCTGGCCACGAAGCGCGCACCGGCGCCGCTGGGTTCCGCGCCGGGGCGGAACATGTAGGCAGCTGCCCCGTGCTCGGCGAGCTTTTCCCAGCCGTCCTCGCTCAATTCCAGCCCGCGCAGGTGGCGCGAGCCCGGAGGCGAGATCCGGATCAGGTCCTCGCGGGCCAGCCCCAGGTCCTGGATCTGCTGGGCCGAGAGGGTGAACCACTTATTATTGCCGGTGACCGCGCCCAGCGAGGTTTCGCCCCAGGACTGCAGCGGCGCCATCCGGCCGGCGGCCAGTGCCGCCGACAAGATCCCCTGGGCTTCGAGGCCGACCAGGGAACCGGTCCAGCGCTCGTTCATGCGCACCGGGGTGTGGCGGGTGCCTTCGCCCAGGGCTTGCAGATCCAGCGCATTGCGGAATTGGTGCAGGTTGAAGGAACCGCTAGCCCCTTCGCGGAAGCCCTCGGCCAGCAGCAGCACCACTTCTTCCTGCGCGTCGGCGAACAAGCGCTCTTCGAAGACGGCCAGGTGCACGCTGGCGAAGCGTTCAAGCAGCATCTGGCGGACAGGCCCGGCATAGTTCACGAACATCAGCTCTGCCGGAAGCACCAGGGCCAGGCGCCCGCCGACGGCAAGGAAGCTGGTGGCATGCACGACGAAAGCGGCCCAGATGCTGGCAAGTTCATTCAGTTCCACGCCCGAGGCTTTGGCCGCGGCGCGCGAGAGCCGCCGGTCGGCCCCGCGGTGCAGCTGGTAGCGCACGTAGGGAGGGTTGCCGATGACAGCGTCGAACTCGGCGTTGCCGGTGACCTCGAAGAAGTTGGCGTGCTCGATGCGCGCGTCGATCCCGGCGGCGCTCATCCGTTCACGGGCGGCCTGCACCGATGGTTCGTGCAGTTCCAGGCCCACCAGCTCGACCCGGTCTCGGCCATCTGCGAGCACCGGATGGGCAGCGGCAAGGAATTGCGCTTCACCGCAGGAGGGTTCCAGGACCCTGGATCCTTGCTCCCCCAGCGCCCACTGCGCCATGAAGCTGGCAACGGGTTCCGGGGTGAAGTAGGCTCCGCGCGCATGGCGGGCGGTGGCCTGATCTGTCAATTCTCTACTCAACACGCATCGATCTTTCCACGTAGGCCAGACAGTTGGGCTGGACCGGTAGACCGAGTCCGGGCGGCAACTTCTCTATTCTACGTGCGCGGGCATCTGGCTGATTCCTGTTCCTAGTGGTCTGCTTCGGCTTTGCCCTTGTGGCGCAGCTTCTGGATGCCCAGGATGATGACGGTAATCACGGTACCCATGATGAAACCGGCAAGGCAGGAGAAGGCGGTGTTCACCAGCCAGCCCAGCACGGCGCCGGCCTGGCCGGTCGCGTCGTGGACCAGCAGTTCCACGTGGTGCACGAAGCCGTACGGTGCGTGCCAGCCCAGTTCGTCCATGCCGACCAGCAGCAGGTGCCCGCCGACCCAGAGCATCGCGATCACGCCGACCTTGCTCAGGATGGACATCACGATGGGCATCGCCTTGACCAGGCCGCGCCCGATCTTCTGCGTGAGCTGGCGCGGCTTGGCGGCCATGTGCAGGCCGATGTCGTCCATTTTGACGATCAAGCCCACGGCGCCATAGACCACGACGGTCATCAGGATGGCGATCACAATCAGGATCAGCGCGCGATTCAAGAACGGCTCGTGGGACACCTCGTTCAGCGAGATGACCATGATCTCCGCGGAAAGCACGAGGTCTGTGCGCACTGCCGATCCGATGATCGCTTTCTCGTCGCGCACTCCCTCCTTGCCGCCCGGAGTGTGGTGCTTGATCGCGCCCATCGCCTCAAGCAGCTTCTCGGCGCCTTCGAAAACCAGATAGGCGCCACCGATCATCAGGATCGGGGTCAGCGCCCATGGAGCGAACTGCGATAGGACCAGCGCCACCGGAAGGATGAACAGCATCTTGTTCCGGATAGACCCAACGGCGATCTTCCAGATGATTGGAAGCTCGCGCTTGGGCGAGAGCCCGGCCACGTACTGCGGGGTGACTGCCGCATCATCGATGACGACGCCTAGCGATTTGGTGCTGGCCTTGCCAGCGCCCAGCGCGATGTCATCAAGCGATGCCGCGGTGACTTTCACCAGCGCCGCCACGTCGTCCAATAGTGCTGCAAGGCCTCCGGCCATGGTCGGCTCCTTCAAATATAGGTTCTGCGAAGAATTCTACCGGCGGGATCTTTGAGCCTGCCATAGGCGCGACGCTGGCTCGGGCATGATCTGGGGCTAAAAAAAGAAACCGCGCCATGAAGATTCATGGACACGGTTCCCGTTGCTGGTCAGGACCAGGTCAGAGCCCCCTACCGGATTCGAACCGGTGACCTTCAGTTTACAAGACAGACGCTCTGGCCAGCTGAGCTAAGGGGGCGTACCGAATAAGAATATCCGAAAACCCTGCGGCACTGCGAATTGGCGATGCTCCGAGTTAAATGCCGATGGGAAGGAAGCCAGCATTGGCTTCCTTCCCATCGGTCGGGGTGCGAGATCAATAAGGATACTACCGGATCCCGAACAATTGTCCAGAGGCTACCGGTTCGACTTACTTGTTGGCAGCGATTGCTTCCTTCACTGCGGTTGGGAAGTCTTCCTTTGCCAGATCGACTACCTCGCCCTGGACGAAGATCGATGGGGTGCCAGCCACGCCATCGTACTGGCCGGCAGTAGTGGTGTACTGGACGAATGGACGGAACTTGTCATCTGCGATGCAGCTTTCAACGGACTGCGCAGCGCCATTCTGGATCGCCAGATCGGCCAGCTCGGCGTTCTTCATCTCGCCCTCTGGGTAGTGGCCCCACAGCGCCTTGACGAAGCCCATGTAGGCTTCTGGGCTTTCGTCGGCGACGCAAGCCAATGCGTTGGCGCCGCGCGAGGAGAAGTTGGTTGCTGAACCACGGTCAAGGTAGCCGACGTTACGGTATTCAACGGTGACGTCGCCGTTGGCCAGCCATTCCTCGATCTGGTCCCCGTAGGTAGCCTCGAAGTCTGCACAGTGAACGCAGTTGGCGTCAACGTACATGGCGATGTTGATCGGTTCGCCCTTTTCAGCCACCGTCAGGTCGCGTGGGGTAGCAGGCGATGGCGCCTCGGCAGGCGCTTCGAGCGTCTTGATATCCACATTCTCGATGGACTTCTCTGCGACAGTGTCCGGCGAGGTGACCATGATGCCACCGGCTGCGGTACCGCCCTGCGGCACGGCGCCGGAGTCTGCCACCTTTGCGTTGTTGTTCTGCACGATCAAGGTAACTACCAGTGCGATGACCACAATGACTGCGGCCAATACGCCCAGCTTCACGAAAAGCGACTTGCGCTTCTGAGCGGCATCTTGAGCGGCACGCATCTGCGCCGCCTTCTCTCGGGCACTCGCGGTTCGCTCTGCCTTCGATGGGCGCGGATTATTTGTAGACATAAATTTGGCGGTTCCTTGGTCAGCGGACAACTATCATCTGGAGTCAAGCTTAGCCAACTCCGAGCGCCAATATCCTTGAAAACTCAAGATTCCCCCACCTTCACAGGACTCACATATCTTTCGCATACAGCACCCAAAGTGCTTCGGAAACCTTAAGTTGAGCGTTAAACCAAGCCATCGGCGGATATCGTTTCTTTGCTGCCCGTCCTTTGCTGACCACGCGGCACATGCGCAGAAGTAGCCCATATGACGGAGAAATCCGTCTCTTCGTTCCCTTAGCAGTCAGTTTTCACTAGGCTAAATAGCAAGAGCGAGGAAATTTGACGAGAAGTCATTCACTCAGAACCGACGAATCTGCACCACGCCGGTGAACCAGATTGAACAAACCAGGAGGTTTGCAGTGGGTACCCCAGCGCCGAGTACAAAGACCGAATATTCCTACGATTTTGTGGTTGTAGCCAACCGCCTTCCGGTGGACCGCATCACCAACCCTGACGGATCGCAAGGATTCCAGCGTTCGCCCGGTGGTTTGGTTACCGCCTTGGAACCGGTCATGGCTGCGTCCGAAGGTGCCTGGGTGGGTTGGCATGGCGGTATCGGCGAGAAGCTGGAGAGCTTCGACAAGGATGACATCCATCTGGTTCCGGTCCCCCTGGATGAGGATGACCTGACCCTCTACTACGAGGGCTTCTCCAACTCGACGCTTTGGCCGCTCTACCACGACGTCATCGTGCCACCGGAGTACCACCGCACCTGGTGGGACCGCTACAAGAGGATCAACCAGCGATTCGCCGATGCCGTACTGGAAATCGCTGCTCCGAACGCTACCGTGTGGGTCCACGACTACCAGCTGCAGCTGGTTCCGCAGATGCTGCGGCTGGCGCGACCCGATCTGAAAATCGGCTTCTTCCTGCACATACCGTTCCCGGCGGCCAGCCTGTTTTCGCAGCTGCCCTGGCGCACCCAGATCTTGCAGGGACTGGTCGGCGCGGACTTGGTCGGGTTCCAGCGCGAAACCGATGCGAGCAATTTCCTGCGCTGCTTGCGCCGGTTCACCGACTACTCCACCAAGGGCGATGTGGCTTCGCCCCCAGCCGGTAACGACATGCAGAATCTCTGCCGTGCCAATGCGCATCCGATTTCCATCGATACCGAGCAAATCGCCAAGCTCGCACGCGATCCGCAAATCATTGCCCGTGCCGCCCAGATCCGCCATGAGCTGGGCAATCCGAAAACCATCATGCTGGGCGTGGACCGCTTGGACTACACCAAGGGCATTCGCCACCGCCTGAAGGCCTATGGCGAGCTGCTCTCCGACCAGACTCTGCGCGCCGGTGATGTCTGCCTGATCCAGGTAGCCAGCCCCAGCCGGGAAAACGTGGACAGCTACATCGAGCTGCGTGATCAGGTGGAGCTCATGGTCGGGCAGATCACCGGCCAGCATGACACCCTGAGCCACACCACCCTGCGCTACCTGCACCAGTCCTATCCGCTGCGCGAAATGATCGCCATGTATCTGGCAGCCGATGTCCTGCTGGTCACGGCCCTGCGCGATGGGATGAATCTGGTGGCCAAGGAGTTCGTCGCTGCGCACCAGGATGGTCGCGGCGTACTGGTGCTCTCGGAGTACACCGGAGCTGCAGATCAGCTGACCCAGGCTGTCCTGGTCAACCCGCACGATATCGACGGGATGAAGGCCAGGATCGTTGAAGCGGTTCAGATGAATGAGGCAGAGCAGGAACGCCGGATGAAACGCATGAACCGCCACTTGGCGCTCAACGACGTCTCGAAGTGGTCCGAGGACTTCCTGGCCGAGCTGGCCGAGATCAACGCGGCCACCTCCGTGCACGAAATCGTTCGCTAGAAGATTCCGACAGGAATCCTGATCTCCGATGAGGAATACCATTGCCTGACCTTGACCCTGCCCTGCAGGCCGCGCTGGCTGAATTTGCTGCCCATCAGCGGGTACTAGTTGCTTTGGACTTTGATGGAACGATGTCCCCGCTGGTTGACCGGCCGCAAGAGGCCCGGCCGCTGGAAGAGTCTGCTGCTGCCTTCGAGCAGCTGGCTTCCAGTCCCGGGGTATACACCGCGGTGGTGTCGGGGCGTAACCTGCAGTCCTTGAGCGAGGTCTATCCTGAGCCTCGTCCAGAGATTCGCATTGGTTCGCACGGCGCCGAGCGCATGGTTCCGCCACAGCTGGGCGCGATCTGGCACGATGAGCCGCTGACCGTTAGGCAGTCCGAGCTGCTCGGACAAATTACCCAGCGCCTGGAACGAGTTGCTGCGATGCACGCGAACGCCAGCGTGGAGTACAAACCGTCGGCCACGGTCCTGCACGTCCGCCAGGCAACACCTGATGTTGCTGCCACGGCCCTGGCACAGGCGCGGCAGGCGCTAGGTGATTTGGATGGCATCAAACTGCTTGAAGGCAAAGCGGTGCTAGAGGCCACCGTGCATCACGGTGATAAGGGCCAGAGCCTGCAGTGGTTGCGTGAAGTACTCGACGTCCAAGCGGTCCTTTTTGTCGGTGATGACGTGACCGACGAGAACGGATTCAAGGTTCTTGGCGCAGCGGATCTGGGCATCAAGGTGGGACCTGGACCAACTGCGGCCGCGCATAATATCCTTTCGCCAAGTGAATTACCACACCTTTTGAAAAGTCTGATTTCCATGCGACACTGAAGTGTCCCAACTCACTTTCACTACGGATCGTCGGGCACGTACCTGCCCGTGAAAGGATTGTCATCATGGCAACTGTGACCTTTGAAAAGGCCACCCGTATTTACCCGGGCGCACTTGTGCCTTCCGTCGACGCTATCGACTTGGAAATCCAAGATGGAGAATTCCTTGTCCTGGTCGGCCCCTCGGGTTGCGGCAAGTCCACCACCCTGCGCATGCTCGCGGGTTTGGAAGAAGTAAACTCCGGTCGTATTCTCATTGGCGATAAGGATGTGACCAACGTTCCGCCTAAGGACCGCGACATCGCCATGGTCTTCCAGAACTACGCGCTGTACCCCCACATGACCGTTGCCGAGAATATGGGCTTTGCCTTGAAGATCGCCGGCGTCGACAAGGAGGAACGCAAGAAGCGCGTGCTGGAAGCAGCCAAGCTTCTCGATCTGGAGAAGTACTTGGACCGCAAGCCCAAGGCCTTGTCTGGCGGCCAGCGTCAGCGTGTGGCCATGGGTCGCGCCATCGTTCGTTCGCCCCAGGTGTTCTTGATGGACGAACCGCTGTCCAACCTCGATGCAAAGCTGCGCGTGCAGACCCGTACCCAGATTGCGTCGCTGACCCGCCGACTCGGTGTCACGACCGTGTACGTGACCCACGACCAGGTGGAAGCCTTGACTATGGGTGACCGCGTTGCCGTACTCAAGGACGGCGAATTGCAGCAGGTAGGCACTCCTCGTGAGCTCTACGATCGCCCACGCAATGTCTTCGTCGCAGGCTTCATTGGGTCCCCTGCCATGAACCTGGTGCAGTTACAGTCTGCCAATGGACAGGTTGCTTTCGGTTCAGCTGTTATCGATGCGCCGGGAGCACAGGGTGGAGTCACCTTGGGCTTCCGTCCAGAGGACATCGAGATTGTCGGTGCCGGCGAAGGCGTGGAGATTGTTGTCGACGTTGTTGAAGAGCTCGGCGCAGATGCCTACATCTACGGTTCGGCAGAGCTAGGCGGCGAAACTCAGATAGTCGTGGTTCGTGTTGACGGCCGTACGCCGCCCGCACGTGGACAGCGCATCAATATTGCGCCAAATCTGCAGCACGCGCACCTGTTTGATACGGAAAGCGGTCTGCGCTTGGACAACGCCTAATACTGGCTAGCGCCAATGGCGGCTTGGAAATTGAACTCCAAGCCGCCATTGGCTTTAAGTCCGCTGCGCGAGAGTCCGGTTAAACATCGAAGGCCCCGAACAAAAGTTCGGGGCCTTCGGCAAATTATGCCCGGCGATGACCTACTCTCCCACACCCTCCCGAGTGCAGTACCATCGGCGCTGTGGGTCTTAGCTTCCAGGTTCGGTATGGATCTGGGCGTTTCCCCCACGCTATGATCGCCGTAACTCTATACCTCATGGCTAGCCATGGGAAAACTACGGTGTCATTCGCGATTGCGACAACTCCATAACTATATCAAGCACGCAGTGGATGCGCCACTTCAGAACGCGTTACCAATAGTGTCCTTCGCCATACCCAGCTAACTGGGCTAGCTCCAGATATCATCCCCGCGGAGCGTAGCCTCGGCACCGCCATCGCAGTAAATCGTTTGCCCGGTGACGTGAGTATTTTCTGCACTCGTTAGCCACAGCAGTAGCTTGGCAATTACCACGGCTTCAGAGTGGTAGTTCAATGGCATCGGCACATTCTGGTCAACCATCGTTTTGCCTTCTTCTGTCGCCAATAGGTCCCGAGTCATGTTGGTGATCACGGTGCCAGGAGCCACAGCGTTCAATGGGATCCCTGCGCCGGCCCACTTCTCCGAGATGCACTCGCGGCGAACCCAGCGGCTCAGCGCACGCTTGGAGGACGGGTAATTCAGGTAACCGGATCGCGGGCCAGCGGCTTCCAAGGCTGCACCAATGGCCAGGGCTGCTTCCTCGTCGCCTGCAAGCAACGCATCAACGAGTTCAGCGGAATTCTGCTGGATCGAGGCCATCGAGGAAACCACGGCCACGCGTGGTGACTGCGAGAGTCCCAATGCAGGCAGCAGGCCTTCCAGATACCTGGTTACGCCGAAGTAGTTTACCGAGACGGTAATCGCCTTAGGAGCCGAGATGCCTGCGGCCGCGATGACCGCGTCAATCTTGCCTTCGGAATGCTCTATGGTCTGGCTGATGGCGCTTAGCCGGCCCGCCTGCGTCGATAGGTCAGCAGTTACCTCAGCATCGCGTAGATCAACTCCAATGACCTTGTGCCCACGTTCTCGAATCAATTCTCCAGTGGCCGCGCCAATACCGGAAGCAGCGCCAGTAACGACATAAGTTCTCACGTTCGGTTTCCCTCTTTCGCAATTGGAAGACGAGTCGAGTCACCGTCGATGAGTCAGTCGCAGCCTCGCTCATATCCCACACTATGCCCATTTCGAGTGACCCCTTGAACAATGATGCCTAAGTCAAGTGTTTATGGTTGCCTTAGTCGCTTAGCAGCTATCGAGGTTAAAGCAGGAGGGGAGGAGGAACCAAGCAGCACCAGCTGCCCAATTCCCCCTCCCCTTCTCGTTAAACAGGTGAGGCCCCGGCACCAAACGGTACCAGGGCCTCAAACCATCTACTCAAGTTAAGTCCGGCGGTGACCTACTCTCCCACACCCTCA
>NZ_JBSHMB010000001.1:1611927-2203341 GCF_053644955.1 Glutamicibacter sp. NPDC055354 | reverse complement strand
GAACCAACCCCGGAACTGACTCCTGAACCGACTCCTGAACCGACTCCGGAACCAACTCCGGAACTGACTCCGGAACTGACTCCTGAACCGACTCCTGAACCAACTCCGGAACTGACTCCGGAACTGACTCCTGAACCGACTCCGGAACCGACTCCGGAACCGACTCCTGAACTGACTCCTGAACCAACCCCGGAACTGACTCCTGAACCAACCCCGGAACTGACTCCTGAACCAACCCCGGAACCGACTCCTGAACCAACGGTGGAGCCTACAGTCGAGCCGACTCCTGAACCAACCCCGGAACCGACTCCTGAACCAACCCCGGAACCAACCCCGGAACTGACTCCTGAACCGACTCCTGAACCGACTCCGGAACCAACTCCGGAACTGACTCCGGAACTGACTCCTGAACCGACTCCGGAACCAACTCCGGAACTGACTCCGGAACCAACTCCGGAACTGACTCCGGAACTGACTCCTGAACCGACTCCTGAACCGACTCCTGAACCAACCCCGGAACTGACTCCTGAACCAACCCCGGAACCGACTCCTGAACCAACTCCGGAACTGACTCCGGAACCAACTCCGGAACTGACTCCTGAACCAACTCCGGAACTGACTCCGGAACCAACTCCGGAACTGACTCGTGAACCAACTCCGGAACTGACTCCTGAACCAACGGTGGATCCTACGGTGGAGCCTTCAGTCGAGCCGACTGCAGAACCGACCCCGGAGCCGACTGCGGA
This sequence comes from Glutamicibacter sp. NPDC055354, assembly GCF_053644955.1. Classification (NCBI taxonomy): domain Bacteria; kingdom Bacillati; phylum Actinomycetota; class Actinomycetes; order Micrococcales; family Micrococcaceae; genus Glutamicibacter; species Glutamicibacter sp. NPDC055354. The sequence continues at coordinate 2,202,595 of NZ_JBSHMB010000001.1, read as the reverse complement.
ACCAACCTCGGAACCAACGGTTGAGCCGGAAGACGACCAAGACGGATCTGGATTCCAGGTCATCATGGCACAAGAGGAAGGTGGATTCTTTGCGAATTACACCTTCGATATCAGCGGAGCTTCTGAAAGCGATCCAATAAGTTTCGAGGTGCGGCTCAACTGGCTTTGGGTGGATAACATGACGTACGAGGGGAACTGCGTTCCCTCGAACATGCGAGCTAATTCGTTCAGGCTTAGCTGCGAAGGTCCAGTGACTATAAAGCTGAAGCAGTTTTACCTCCTTGGGGGCCGGACTATTGCATTTGAAAGCCAAGGGAATTCGAAGGAGAAGTTCGAATTCAAGATTCCAGGACTCTAGGCGCAGCCCAATCGTCCTCCCATAGCCATTCCAGGGCCATGCGGAATCTGCGTCGCGGCTAGGATCGTTCCATGACTGAAAAATCACTTCCAGTGTTGCCGCCTATCAATGCAGAAGCTGCTGAACAGATGTGGTCTGCGTACCTGGAGAGCAAAGGGATTCCGCGGACCAAGGCGCCGCATCATGTCGCCGAATCGTTCGGTGATCATCCTGCGCTTGCCGATGAGCTTCTGGAAGAAATGCTGCACGGAACCAAGCGAGCGACTTCATCTCTGGCTAGCGATTATGCCTATTACGACGAACGTGTCCCGCAACCTGAAGACCACTGTATTGTCTGCGATGGACAAGGGCAGCCGCGAGCAATTTTGCGAGTACTTTCCGTCGAGCGCTCCTCGTTCTTCGAGGTAGACGCGCAGTTTGCCGCGGCCGAGGGCGAAGGGGATCTCTCGCTGGAATACTGGCGCGCAGAACATGAAAAATTCTGGCGCCGTACCCAGAAGTCCATAGGAATCGACTGGAACCCTGAAGACACCGCCAACGCCGGGGGAGAGCTGGTCTTGGAACGCTTTGAAATTTGCTGGCCACAGGAGCATGCCGACTAGCCGGTCGAACTTCGTCACGCTGGCCTGCGGTCGAGAACGCGCGGGCGTAGGGTGGAAACAGAGGGTTTCCCGTGAAAGAAGCCCGGAAAAGAAAGGTTGAACATGTCGATTGTCGTCATCAATGCCCTATCGGTTCCCGGCGAAGCTGGACCGGAACTGGAGAAGCGTTTTGCTGTTCGCAAGCATTCGGTGGATTCCTCACCGGGGTTCGAAGGGTTCAAGTTGCTGCGTCCGGTCAATGGTGGAGACAAGTACTTCGTGTACACCCAGTGGGCAACCCGCGAGGACTTCGAGAACTGGCGTACCCAGCGCGCTGATGCGGCCCATGCTGGCAGCGATGCCAAGAAACCAGTGGCCAGCGGCGCTGAACTTCTCGAATTCGAGATCGTCGAATTCTAGGCGCAGCAGCCTGCGGGTAACGCCCCGATGCCTTCGTGGTATCGGGGCGTTATCTGCATCCAGGACCTTTTCGCCTACCTGCGTCCCTTGAACTTGCGCCGTGCCGAATCGGCCAGCAACGTAGCACCCAAAGCGATGCAAAGCAGTGCGCCGATCAAGAAAGTCATGTCGATGCCTTCCGGGCTGGCCTCGCCATTGAGTCCGGGGTGGGTGGCGATAATGGCCGCGGAAATCGCCGTGCCGAAGGAAGAACCTACAGTACGCAGCACCTGGTTGAAACTTACCGAGCTGCCTAGCTCCTTGGCCGCTACGCTGCGGGCGATCAATGCCGGCATGGCCGCATAGCTTGCGCCCATGCCGATGCCGAAGACCAGCATGCTCAGCAAGATCTCCCAGAGCGCCGAGTGGAGCAGCCAGAGCATGGTGCCTGCTGCGGCCATGATGATCGCTCCAATGGGAAGCATGACCTGGATGCCAACGCGTTTGGCAAGTATGCGCACCACGCGGTTGGCAGCCAAGCTGCCTACCGAGAGTGGGAAGATGACGAATCCTGCCCAGAAGACCGGCAGGCTCAGCCCGTATCCCGTTGCCGCATCTGCCTGGGCTACCAGTGATGATACGGACATGCCGATATACAATGCGGCGCCCAGGGCGATGGCCGAGATATTGGCCAAGAGGACTTCGCCCTGCTTGAGCGTGCGCAGATTTATCAGCGGGTGGCCAAGGCTGTTTTCTACCTTCACCCAGATGATCAGCACGATGACCGAGAAAGCGCCCAAAGCAAGCGTTGCAGGTGAAGCCCAGCCCCACTTGGGCCCCTCGGATACGGCCAGCAGCAGGCAGGTGAGCCCTAGGGCCAGCATGCCGGAGCCGGTGTAGTCGAAGGGGCGTTGCTCGGCCTGGGTGTCGGGGCCTGCCGGAACAACTTTCCACACCACGCAGAGGGTGGCCAGCACGAATAGCGCACCGAACCAGAAAGCGTAGGAGTAGTCGAAAATGCCAGCGATGATGCCGGTCAGTGGATAGCCGATGCCGATTCCGGAAGCAACCGTCACCGATAAGGTGGAGATGGTGTTCTGCACGTGCTCGGCCGCTACATAGCGCCTGGCGATGGCGATGGTGACCGGAACAATGCCGTAGGACAATCCCTGGAGCACGCGGCCGGCAAGAAACACGCCAAAGGTCGGTGCGGACGCTGCCATGACAGAACCCAGGAACATGGCCGCCAGCGAGACGAGCAGCAGCCGCTTCTTATGCGGTCCATCGCTGAGGCGTCCCATGATGGGTGTTGCCACGGCGCCGGCCAGCAGATTCACGGTGAGCATCCACTGGGCAGCGGCAATATCGACATTGAACCGCAAGGAAATCGAGGGGACCAGCAGCATGCCCAGCGAGGAGACGATTGCCGTGGCCAGCGCGGCGAAGACCAGCGTGGGCACCAGCGGGCTCTGGCTGGGTGCGTTGCGGCTCATGGGCGGACCGCGGTATTGATTTTCTTGAGCGCGGGCAAGGCGGAGCGGATCAGGGAACGGTCCTCCTCGCTCAGGTTCTCGCCCATGACTTGGAGCAGCGCGGTCCGGCCGAGCAGGATTTCCTGGTCCAGCTTTTGGCGGCCGGCATCGGTGAGCTGGAACCAGAGCTTGCGGCGGTCGGCCTCGTCCCGGTGCCGCTCGATCAGTCCGAGGCCTTCCAATTCCTTGGTCGTCAGCGAGATGGCCTGCTGGCTGACCCCGATGGCCTGGCTCATCCGGGCGGCACTGGCCCGGCCTTCGGTGGCCAAGGTGTGCAGGATTCCCAGTTTGCCCGGGGAGATGGATCGTGCCGTGCGTATCAGGCTCAGCAATGGCGAAAGCACCTCGTGCATTTGCTGGGGAAGGTCTGCGGGCTCGGGATCAATTTCCATAGCTATAGAATATAATTAACTTGTACAAGCTTCTTGTGGAATGCTCGTGAGGCTGCACACTGCCCCGATCCATCGGGCGCGAGAAGGCGGTACTCGCTCGCTTGGCCCCGCGGTCCGCGGGCATGTCGCCGCAGCAAGTGGTTGTCGCTGTGGTGCGCTCCTGATGGATTCCGGCTCGTGCCGCGCACCCCTGGCCCTGAGCCGGGACCGCGTGTGCGCCGCAGGGAAAATGCCTTCCGGACCCTGTTGGCCGGCATGTGCAAGACCTGGATGGGCTAGCGGGGGATCCGGTCGCGTGGCGCTTGGATGCCGGGGGTGTTCCGGGCGCCAGAAAACCCTTGACCGGCGTTCGGTAGGTGCTCTAGGCTTCAAGATAACCTGATATACCAGTCGGATACTAAGGGGTTCCGGCGGCCTGGACCGTGGTCCTGCGCGCCGGAAATCCCGCCGAACGGTGCAGGGATCAACTTCCATGCGTCCCGAACGAGGGGAAACCCCATTGATCTCCAATGAAACTGTCAGCAGCTACCTTGAGCGGCTTGCCTCGGGCGCCCCGACGCCAGGAGGGGGCGCGGCCGCGGGCCTGCATGCGGCGCAGGCCGCGGCATTGGTGTCCATGGTTGCCGAATTCACTTCCGGACCGCGGTACGCGGACGTCCAGGAGCAGGCCCAGCAGATTTCCGAGCATGCCCGGCTGCTGATGCGCCAGGGGCTCTTCGCCGCTCAGGAAGACGAAAGGCTGTTCGGCGCCCTGGGTGCCGCGTACAAGCTGCCCAAGGAAAGCAGCGAGCAGAAGTCGGAGCGCAGCGCGGCCATTCAAAACGCCACCATCGCCGCCGCCGCACCGCTGGTCTCTACCGTCGAGGCCTCCATTGAGGTCATCAAGCTGGGCCAGCGCCTGCTGCCCATTGGCAACCGATCGGTTCTCAGCGACGTGGTCGCCGCGGCCGAAGCTGCCCGGGCGGCCTTGGCTACCGCGCTGGCCACCCTGGAAATGAACATCTGCTCAATCAAGGACATCGCCCAGCGCGACCGGCTGGTCCAGACCGCCAGCCAGGCCAGCGAGGCGATCGCCCACGCCGAAGAGCTCAGCGCGCACGCCCGTGCGGTGGTGGCAGCATGACGGCACGCAATCTAGCCGGGCAGCCGGTGGCTGAAGCGATCCGCGCCCGCACCGCAGAACTGGTGGTGCGCATGGCCAGCGAGGGCACCAGTGTCCGGATCGCGGTCGTGCTGGCCACGGATAACGAGGCCACCGCCTGGTATGTGCGCTCGATCGAACGGGCCGCCGCGCAGCTCGGGGTGGACTGCCAGGTCGTGGACCTGACCGGGTCCGGCCAGGAGCAGCTGTCCGAAGCGATCACCGCCTTGAACGAGGACAGTTCGGTGCACGGAATCATCTTGCAGACCCCGTTGCCGCCAGGGGTGGATGCCGCGGCGCTGGTGGCGCTGATCGACCCGGCCAAGGACATTGACGGGGCCAATCCGCTGAGCCTGGGACGGCTCAGTGTCGGCCAGCCGGCCTTCGCCCCGGCTACCGCACGCTCGGTCATCGAGATCCTGGAGCACTACCGGATCCCGCTGCCCGGGCAGCATGTCGCGGTGGTCGGACGCTCTGCGGTGGTGGGCAAGCCGTTGGCCCAGCTGCTGCTGCAGCGCGATGCCACGGTGAGCATCTGCCATTCGAGGACCGTCGATCTGGCCCAGTTAACGAAGTCCGCCGCGGTGGTCGTCATGGCCGTGGGCAAGGCGAACCTGCTTACCGGCAGTGAGGTGGATGAAACCTCCGTGGTGATCGATGTCGGAACCAATGTCAACGCTGAAGGCAAGCTGGTGGGGGACGTCCATGCGGCATCGGTGCGCCCGCTGGTGCGGGCCCTGAGCCCGGTTCCGGGGGGCGTGGGCACGGTAACCACGGCGTTGCTGGTCCTTCATGCCGCGCAAGCCGCGGAGGCAAGCCTGCAGGCGGCCCCGGCGAAGGGAGCGCGCATGGCCGGACGCCGGTAGCTGGCTGGCCGGTGTTCCGGGTTCCGCTGCGGGCAAGCCAGCGTGCAGCGGAACCCGGAATGCCGGAACCGCAATTGCCATGGCGAAGCGAATTACGTGCACAGTGCACGCCGGAGGGGAACATGAACTGGGATCTGCCGCCGACCAGATGCACCACGTACCGCCGCCGCATCATCGATTGGGAGGTTGATGATGCGGTGGCTTTCTGCTGCCCGCCGGTTTTAGTTCGCCCGGGTTAATGCCGCTGGCCTGGCGATTTCTCCCCGGGCTCCCTTGCGTCTACCTTCGCTCGGAAACGGGCGCCAGGGCGTTCAAGGCCGCCTCGGATGCGGCCCCGCTGGGCGCGTTGCCGCGCAAGCACTGGATAGCTTCGCCAGTATGTCACGTAGGGAATTTTGGTGCCCGGAAGGCAGTTCAACCAAAGGGGATAGCTGCTGCGAAGAGCGGCAGGCACCCGCAATGCCGGACTTTGCTGAAGGGAAATGGAATGCCAACGCTGGGAATCATCGGAAGCGGGAATATCGGATCTGCAATCGCCCGATTGGCCGTTGCCGCGAATGTGAACGTGGTGATTGCGAATTCCCGCGGAGTCCAATCGCTGCAGGAACTCGTGGCCGAGCTGGGGCCGCTGGCCGCAGCCGGCACGGTTCAAGAGGTGGCCGAAGCGGGCGAAGCCGTGGTGCTGTCCATTCCGCTCGCTGCGGTACGTGAGCTGCCAGCCGGGTTGCTGCGCGGCAAGACAGTGCTGGACACCAGCAACTACTATCCATCCAGGGATGCACGCATTGCCGAACTCGACAGCGGGACGATGACGACCAGCGAACTGGTGGCGAGCTGGCTCGATGGTGCTCGCTATGTCAAAGCCTTCGGCAACATCCTGGCCCACCACATTCCGCTGCTGGCCCGTCCCGCCGAGGCTGCTGGCCGCTCTGGGCTTCCCATTGCCTCCGATGATTCCCAAGCGAAGGAGCAAGCAGCGGCAATCATCGAACGCCTCGGCTTCGATACGCTGGACGCGGGCGCGCTCGCGGAAACGTGGAAATTCGAGCCCGAATCCGCCGGATATACGCGCATCTACCTGGCGGATTCCACGACCCCGGATGACCAGCTGCTTTCCTCGATTCCAGCGCCAACACCAGCGGACCAGGTCAAGGCAGCACTGGATTCTGCGGCTCGCGTGAATGTTGCCGAACGCGCCTTCTGAGCGGCCCGTTGCCCTCCAGCGGAAGGCCATCCGCGGCCGCTATCGGCAGGGCACCCCTATTAAGAGGCATGAATGCATGGCGTACCGCCTCGGCGTGCAGGCAGCCACGCAGGTTAACGACGACAGGCCGGGCACCGCTCGCATGAGCGGTGCCCGGCCCCGGGTCACTTGCGTCTGGCCGCTAGCTGGCCGAAGTAGCCAGCGAAACTCCGCGCAAGCGGTCCATCTGCGGATCGTACAGCGGATCATCGACCACGGTGGCGGCAATCTGCTTGCCGAAGTACTCGATCGCCACCGGGTCACCGGTTTCCACCGAGATCGGCAGCCACGCGTAGGCGATCGGCTTGCGGACCGTGTATCCGTAGGCGGCGCTGGTGACGTAGCCGGAAGGCTTGCCATCCACGTAGACCGGTTCCTTGCCCAGGACCATGGACACGCCATCATCCACGGTCAGGCAGCGCAGGCGCTTGGTGGCCGCCGCGGCACGTTCGGCCAGCGCCGACTTGCCCACGAAGTCCGCGGTCTTGGCGGCCTTCACCGCGAAGCCCAAACCGGCCTGTTCCGGTTCGTGCTCGCTGGTCATATCGGTGCCGAAGGAACGGAAGCCCTTCTCCAGTCGCATGGAGTTGAACGCCTCGCGCCCGCCGGCAATGATGCCGTGCTCCTGCCCGGCTTCGAAGATCGCATCCCAGAGCTTGGCGCTGACATCCGCCGAGGCGTAGAGCTCCCAGCCGAATTCGCCCACGTAGGACAGGCGCATCGCGGTGACCGGGATGCCGGCGATGGAGATCTGCTTGGTGCGGAAGTACTTCAGCCCCTCGTTGCCCATATCATCGTCGCTGATCTTGGCCATGACCTGTGGAGCCAGCGGGCCCCACAGACCGATGCAGGAAGTCCCGGCGGTGATATCGCGAACTGCCACCCACTGGCCCGGGTTGGCCTCATTGAACTTGCGCGCTTCGCGGTCCAGGTAGGCGACATCCACGTTGGAGTTGATGCCGGCCTGGTAGACCTGCTCGGAGAGCCGGGCCACAGTGATGTCGCTGGTGATGCCGCCGGCATGGTCCAGCAGCAGGGTGTAGCTGACCATGCCCGGGGCACGCAGCATATTCGCCGTGGTCAAGCCCTGGAGCATCGGCCCGGCACCTGGGCCGGTGACTTCCACGCGCTTGAGCGGGGTCATGTCGAACATGGCCACCGCGGTGCGGGTCTTCCAGGCTTCCACCGCGGCAATCGGCGAGTGGAACTTGCTTGACCAGCTGTCGCGCTCCGGGGCCGCCCACTCCGCCGGCAATTCATCGAGCAGCGCGGCGTTGGCCTCGTACCAGTGCGGGCGCTCCCAGCCGGTGCCCTCCAGGAAGAAGGCGCCCAGCTTCTGCTGGCGGGAGTAGAACGGGCTGGTGCGCACGGCGCGGGGCTTGGTGCGCGGTTCCAGCGGGTGGCGGACATCGTAGATTTCCACGAAGTTCTGCTGCGAGGTCTCGCTGACGTACTCCCTGGTGGTTTGCACGTCCTCGAAGCGGTTCAGATCGCAGTCGCTCAGGTCCGTCGTGGAGGTGCCGGTGGTGATCAGCTCGGCCACGGCCTTGGCGATGCCCGGCGCGTGGGTGACCCACACGGCCTCGGCCGCGTAGAAGCCGTCCACTTCCCTGGACTGGCCTACCAGCGAGCCGCCGTCCGGGGTGAAGGAGAAGATGCCGTTGAAGCCGCGCTGGATCCGGGTATTGCGCAGATCCGGCAGCAGCTCCTGGCTGGCTTCCCATTCGGCGGCGAAGTCCTGCGGGGTGAAGTCCAGCGAGGAAGGCATCCGCTCGTGGGTGATCTCTTCCGGGCGGTAGGCCTGCAAGGTGTCCAGATCCACCGGCATCGGACGGTGGGCGTAGGAGCCGATGCCGATGCGATCTCCCCACTCGCGGTAGTAGAGGTCGCGGTCCTGGTAGCGCAGGATCGGGCGGCTGGCACCGGCCGGCAGCTCGTTGACTCCGGCCAGCGACGGCGCCGGGGTGCTCCAGGCGAACTGGTGGCCCAGCGGCAGCAGCGGGATCGAGGTGCCCACCATCCTGCCGATATTCGGTCCCCAGAAGCCTGCGCAGGAGACCACGATGTCCGCTGCGAAGCGCTCCTCGCCGCAGATGACCGCGGCGACCTTGCCGCCGGAGACCTCGATATCGGTGACGATGGTGCGGTCGCGGAACTCGACTCCCGCGGCCTTGGCGCGTTCCATGACCAGCGCGGTGCCCTTGGCGGCCAGGGCCAGCCCGTCGCCCGGGGTGAACAGGCCGCCCAGGACCTTCTCCGGGTTGAGCATCGGGAACTTCGCCAGGCAGGCGGCGACGTCGATGACTTCGGCGTCGACCCCGTAGGAGCGGTTCCAGCCGGCACGGCGATGCAGGTCGGCCAGGCGCTCATCGGTGGTGGCGATTTCCAGCCCGCCCACCGGAAGGAAGGAACCGCGCCCGTCGGCGCCCACCAGGCCGGTGAGCTTCTCGATGGTGTACTGCGCGAATTCGGTCATGGACTTGGACGGGTTGGACGAGAAGACCAGGCCCGGGGCGTGCGAGGTGGAGCCGCCGGGAAGATCCAGCGGACCTTGCTCGATGACCAGGGTATTGGTGTGGCCCAGCGCGGCCAGTTCGTCTGCGAGGTTGGCGCCGACGATGCCGGCGCCGATGATGAGGATCCGAGGGGAAAGACGGGACATGGGGACTCCTTGAAAGCTGATGGTGTGGTGGTGGCCGGCGCGCTAGGCGTCGATGACCAGGTCCGATTGGGCGGTGGAGCAGCAGGGCAGGAATTTCCCGGCCGCGATTTCACGGGCGCGGATGCCGCCCTGGTGGTTCATCGCCACCTCGCCTTCGAGCTTGACGACCTTGCACGAGCCGCACATGCCCTCCTGGCAGTTGGCGCCGATGCGCACCCCGGCCCGCTGGGCGACACCCAGGATGTGCTCCTGGGAACTGATCCGGACATTCACCGCGGTGCGCAGGAAGGTCATGGTCAGCTCGCCTTCGCCCACGGTGGGGAAGGAAGCGGTATCCGGCGGGTCCTGCGCGGGAACCAGCGGTGAGGCCGGCGGCAGCGGGGCATTGGAATCGACCGCCACCAGCTTCTGGCCGCTGGCATCGATGGTGCCGCTCTGGTCGTACTCCGGTTCGTACATCCCCAGCTCCGGCGGCTGGCTCTCGTAGAACTCCTCCACGGATTCGGCCACCTCCTCGGCGATGGACCCGGCCAGGGCGATTTCCTCCTGGTATTCGAGCAGCGTCTTGCGGTCCCCGGAGAAGAACTCCATGAACACCGAGGTGTCATCCACCCCGGCCTCGCGCAGCAATTGGGTGGCCGAATTCAGGTAGCCTTCCGGCCCGCAGGCGAACACCTTGCGGCCATTGGCATCCGGGGCCACCGCATCGATCATTGCCGTGGTCAGCCGCCCGGCAAAGCCCTTCCAGCTCTTGGGCTTGGCCCGGTCGCCCAGCGAGTAGAACACCTTGATCCGCGAATCGACCTGCGCGATGTATTCCAGCTCGGGCCAGAAGGCGAAGTCCCCGGGCACGGTGCCGTGGCAGAGCACCACCACATCGGCCTGGCCGGGCAGCGAGTGGATGGTGCGCACCATCGACATGATCGGGGTGATCCCGGCTCCGGCCGCAAGGAACAGGTAGCGGGCGCGCCGGTCGGAATCTCCCAGGTGGAAGGCGCCCACCGGGCCGAGCATCTCCAGCACCATGCCCGGACGCAGGTTCTCATGCGCCCAGGAGGAGACCAGGCCCTTGGGATCGCGCTTGATGCTGACATTGAAGGTCCAGGGCACGGTGGGCGCGCTGGAAATCGAGTAGCTGCGGTCCACCGGGTCCTGGTCTTCGCCATGCACCGGGAAGGCGATGTTCAGGTACTGCCCGGCGCGGAAGGCCAGCGGGGCGCCGTCGGCGCGGCGGAAGACGAAGGTCATCAGCCCGCCGGCTTCCTCGATGGTCTGCACGCATTCGGCCAGGAACTCCTGGGGGTGCCAGGGTCCCAGCGCGCGGGCCGCGCTCGCCGGGCCTTCCTGGGAACTGAGGACCCGGTTCCACGGCATTTCCAGCCCGCGGATGCGCTGGGCCGCTACGCTCGATGCCAGCTGGGCGCCTGCGCTCATGCCAGGTGCTCCAGCACGCGCTGGGTATACCAGTTGATGAACGCCTCGACCTGGTATTCGCTCTTCATGTACGGGCCCGGCTGGTAGGCGGGGCTGGCTGCGCCCTTCTGGCACAGCTCGACGAAGGCCTTGTCCTGCAGGTTGGTCTGCTTCCAGGTGTGGGTGAGCTTCTCCAGATCGTAGTCGTCTCCTTCGACCGCGTCATCGGCCACCAGCCAGGTGGTGCGCACCAGGGTCTGGTGCGCGTTGATCGGGAAGGCGGCGAAGGTGATCACGTGGTCGGACTGGAAATGGAACCAGCTGTTGGGCTGCAGGTGCATGGAGCAGCGGCCCAGCCGGAAGTCGCGCAGCTCGCCGAGCAGCTTCTTGGACAGGCGGTGCCCGTCGGCGGAGAAGGATTCCCCGTCGCCGTCCAGGGATTCGCGGGAGATGCGGATGCCGGCGATGCGGGTGTCCAGCTGCTCCACGACCTCGTAGGGCAATCCGTAGCGGCGGCAGCGTTCCTCCAGGGCCGCCTGGGCTTGCTGGTTGCGTTCCCATACCTCTTCCAGGTGCGGCGGAACGGTGTCGTCGCTCAGCCCCCAGGTGGGGAACAGCGAGCAGGCCAGCTCGGGGTGCCCGTCGCAGTGGTAGCACTCGCGGTTGTTCTCCATCACCAGCTTCCAGTTGCCCTCCTCGATGATGTCCTGCTGGTAGGCGACCTTGGCGCGGGCGATATCGTGCGGGGCCAGGTAGGGCTCGAAGATGCCGGCGACCTCGTCGAAGTCCGCCGGCGGGTCCTGGGCCAGGGAAACGAAGACCAGCCCGGCATGGACCCGGCCGTGGGCGCGCTTGAGCGCGAAGCAGCTCTTGTCGAACTTGCCTTCGCCCGGGGCGGAGGCGTGGATCAGGTCCCCTTCGGGGGAGTAGGTCCACGAGTGGTAGCCGCAGACCAGGTTCCCGGTGCTGCCCGAATCTTCGGTGAGCACGCGGGCGCCGCGGTGCCGGCAGACGTTGTGCAGCACGTTGACCCCGCCCTCCTCGGTGCGCAGCACGATCAGCGAATGCGGACCGTAGTCCACGGTCACGTAGTCCCCGGGCTCGGGGATCTCGGCAATGCTCGCGGCGAACAGCCAGTGGGTCCCGAAGATGGCCTGCATTTCGACATCGAATACTGAGGGGTCGGTGTACAGCGGGGCTTCGAGCGAGTAGCCCTTGCGCCGGTTGCGGAAGAGTTCGGTGATCTCGGCGAGCTGTTCTTGGTTCACCGACGTAGCGAGCTTCCCACGCGTAGTGCGCGGTGCGCTTACCGAAGCGGTCATCTGTTACTCCTTGGAACACGACGCGGCTGGCGTCCTCGGGCTGTGGTTGCGCGGGCCGATGTGAGGCCGGTCACCGCATGAATCGAGACTAGGAAGAAATAGTCGGCAAGAAAAGCGCAAGAAATTGAACGGAACCGTGCACAATTGGTGCATGATCGATCCACGCTTCGCCACCCTGCGGGTCTTCTCCTCCACGGGCTCGGTAGCGCGCACCGCGGAACTGACCGGCTATTCGGCCTCGGCGGTCTCCGCGCAGCTGCGCGAACTGCAGCGCACCCTGGGCATCAAGCTGATCACCAAGGAGGGCCGCGGGGTGCGGCTGACCTCCGCGGGCCGGCATTTCGTTGCGGGCCTGGACGGGATTGTGACGCAATGGGAGCTGCTCGCGGCGTCCGCGCGCAACGCCTCCGGGCAGGTGCAGGGGCAGTTCGGCCTGGGCGGTTTCTCCACCGCTGCCGCGCAGCTGCTTGCCCCGCTGGCCGCGAACCTGCGAGCCACTCGGCCCGATACCGAAGTGCAGCTGATCGAAGCGCAGCCGCAGCGCTGCCTGGACTTGCTGCTCGCGGAGCGGATCGACCTGGCCGTGATCGTGGCCAGCCAGACGTCCGCGGGTTCTGCCGCCAGGGACCGGTTCGAGCAGACCGTGCTGCTCGATGACCCGCTGGATGTGGTGCTGCCCGCCACGCACCGGCTGGCGCAGCACAAGTCCGTGGCCCTGGAGGACCTGGCCGATGACCCGTGGATCTCCGAATCCGGGCAGTCGGTCTACCGGGCGCTGTTCGTTGCCGCCTTCACTTCGCTGGGGGTCACCCCGCACATCGCCCACGAGGCGGTGGAGTGGGAAACCATGATCGCGTTCATCGGGGCGGGCCTGGGCGTGGGGCTGCTGCCCCGGCTGGCCACCCTGGGCGATGCGCAGAACGTGGTGCGCCGCCGGATTTCCGGGGCGGCCAAGCCCTCGCGGCGCATCGTGGCGGTGACCCGCAAGGGCAGCCGCGGCTCGCCGCTGATCGAGGAATCCCTGGATATCCTGCAGCGCACCGCCAAGGACATCATTTCCCTGCGCTCGGCCGAGGAACTGGACGGGTAGCCGGCCGCTGGCGGGCTGCCGGACCCGGCGGATTTCAGGCCGGGCTATTGACATGGATCACATCCAGTGGTCAGACTTGGGCACATCCGATTTGGTATCCAACTGATATTTCAAGGAAGTGGTCCGCTATGGGCAACTTGGCAGTAAGCTACGCCGGGGCAGGCAAGGTCGAGCTGATCGACACCCCGTACCCCGAATTCGAATTGAAGGACGGGCCCGGGGTCCACCCGGCAAACGTCGGGCGGCAGGTGCACCACGGGGTCATCCTGCGCACCATCGCCACCAACATCTGCGGTTCGGACCAGCACATGGTCCGCGGCCGCACCACCGCGCCCGTCGGGTTGGTGCTGGGCCACGAGATCACCGGCGAAGTGGTGGAAGTAGGCCGCGATGTGGAATTCCTCAAGGTCGGCGACGTCGTCTCGGTGCCCTTCAACATCTCCTGCGGCCGCTGCCGCAACTGCAAGGTCGGGCAAACCGGCATCTGCCTGAACGTCAATCCCGACCGCCCCGGTTCCGCCTACGGCTACGTGGACATGGGCGGCTGGGTGGGTGGCCAGGCCGAATACGTGCTGGTGCCCTACGCTGACTGGAACGCCCTGAAATTCCCCGACCGCGACCAGGCCATGGAGAAGATCCTGGACCTGGCCATGCTCTCGGACATCTTCCCGACCGGCTACCACGGAGCCATCGGCGCCGGGGTCACCGTCGGCTCCACCGTCTATGTCGCCGGCGCCGGCCCGGTGGGCCTGGCCGCGGCCACCTCCGCGCAGCTGCTGGGTGCGGCCACCGTGATTGTCGGGGACCTGAACGCCGACCGGCTGGCCCAGGCGCGCAGCTTCGGCTGCGAGACCGTGGACGTCTCGCAGGGCGACCCGGCCGAGCAGATCGCCCAGATCCTGGGCGTGCCCGAGGTCGACTGCGGCATCGACGCGGTGGGCTTCGAGGCGCGCGGGCACGGGCACGACGCTGGCAAGGAGCAGCCTGCCACGGTGCTCAATTCGCTGATGGAAATCACCCGTGCCGGCGGCAGCCTGGGCATCCCGGGACTCTATGTCACCGGGGATCCGGGCGCCGAGGACGAAGCGGCCAAGGTCGGTTCGCTGTCCATGCGCTTCGGCCTGGGCTTCGCCAAGTCCCACACCTTCGTCACGGGCCAGTGCCCGGTGATGAAGTACCACCGCGGGCTGATGCAGGCGATCCTCTCGGACAAGGTCTCGATTGCCAAGAACGTCAACGCCACGGCCATTGGCTTGGACCGGGCCCCGCAGGGCTACGCGGCCTTCGACGAAGGCGCCGCGCAGAAGTTCGTGCTCGACCCGCACGGGCTGATCAGCGCCTGATCCGCGCTTGACGCGCAATTAACCGCTGACCGCCGTGCAGGCCGGGAACAATTCCCGGCCTGCACGGCGCACTTCCGGCCGGCTCTTGAGCCCGGCCGATTTGCCGGCCCCGGCCACCACTCACGAGCAGCCCCGGGACCCCGGCTGATTCGGCGCGCCCGCATTCCCCTGCCGGCCCGCCACCTATTGCCTTTATTGAAGGAAACCGAAATGAAACGCACTGAGCAACCCGTGAACGACCTGGTCAGCGAGCTGCACTCGGCTCGCCGGCGCCGGCCCAGAAGATACCTGTCCTCCGGCACCGACTACTGGGTCTTCGGCATTGCCGGACTCCTCGCCCTGGCGTTCATCGCCTGGGGCTTCGCCTCGCCCGAAGGGCTGGGCTCCGCGGCCGGGAAGGCCCTGGACTGGGTCATCACGAACACCGGCTGGGTCTTCGTGATCGCCGCGACCGTTTTCACCCTGTTCGTGCTGGTGGTCGCGGCCAAGAGCTTCGGGCGCATCCCGCTGGGCAAGGACGGGGAGAAGCCGCAGTTCAGCACGGTTTCCTGGATCTCGATGATGTTCGCCACCGGCATGGGCATCGGCCTGGTCTTCTACGGGGTGGGCGAGCCGCTCTACTTCTACATGTCCCCGCCGCCGGAAACCGTGGGCGGGCAGACCTCGGCCGCGGTGGGCACGGCCATGGGCACCACCATGTTCCACTGGACGCTGTTCCCCTGGGCCATGTACGCGATTGTCGGGCTGGGCATGGCCTACGGCAGCTTCCGGCTGGGCCGCCCGCAGCTGTTCTCCTCGATGTTCACCTCGATCTTCGGCGAAAGGGTCGTCCACGGCTGGGGCGGGAAGACGATCAACATCCTGGCTATCCTGGCCACGCTTTTCGGCTCGGCCTGCTCGCTGGGGCTCGGCGCGCTGCAGATCGGCGGAGGCATCCAGTCCGCCGGGCTGCTGTCCTCGGTGGGTTCCGGGGTCCTGGTGCTGATCATTGCGGTCCTCACCGCCTTGTTCGTGGCTTCGGCCGTCTCAGGAATCGAGCGCGGCATCCAGTGGCTGTCCAATATCAACATGGTGCTGGCGGTGATCCTGGCGCTGATCGTGTTCATCGGCGGACCGACGCTGTTCATCCTGAATGTGATTCCCAATGCGGTGGGCTCCTTCATCGCGGACCTGCCGGAAATGGCATCGCGGACCGCGGCTTCCGGGGACGGCGACATGGCCGCCTGGCTTTCCTCCTGGACCATCTTCTACTGGGCCTGGTGGGTTTCCTGGACCCCGTTCGTTGGCCTGTTCATCGCGCGGATCTCGCGCGGGCGCAGCATCCGCCAGTTCGTCACCGGGGTGCTGCTGGTACCTTCCACCGTCACGCTGTTCTGGTTCGCCATCTTCGGCGGCGGCGCCATCGGCCTGCAGGAACGGGCCGAACGCAACGGGGACATGGGCCAGGCGCTGGCCCAGATGGTGGACGGGGCCCCGGACATCGACTTCAACTCGGTGCTCTTCGAGCTGCTGGGCGCACTGCCGTTCCCCGAGTGGTTCTCCATCGCGCTGATGGCCCTGGCCGTGGTGCTGATTGCCATCTTCTTCGTCACCGGGGCGGACTCCGCCTCGATCGTGATGGGCGCGCTGAGCGAACGCGGCGCGCAGGAACCCTCGAAGAAATCGGTGGTCTTCTGGGGCGTCTCGGTCGGAGCGGTGGCCGCGGTCATGCTGCTGGCCGGCGGGGACCATCCGGCGGCGGCCCTGAACGGGCTGAAGAACATCACCATCGTCTCGGCGCTGCCCTTCGTGCTGGTGATGCTGCTGCTGTGCGTGGCGCTGTGGAAGGACCTGTGCCGTGATCCGCTGGTGCTGCGCGGCAAGGTGGCGATGGAGGTGCTGGAGCAGGCGGTGGATGACGGAATCGACCGCCACGAAGGCGAGCAGTTCAGCCTGATGACCAGGGAGAACTCCATTGTGGCCGCGTCGGGCCTGCCGGCTGGAGACCGGCCGGAGCCGGTGGCCCAGGAGCTGGAAGCCCCGGTGCGCGAACCGCAGCCGCGGCCCGAAACTGATCTGGAACCCGAGGGCGCCGGCCGCTAGCGACCGGTTCGCGTCCCCGGCACCCAGCTAGGGGGCGCGGCGCAGGGCCTGCTCGAAGTGGGCCACATGCTCGGAGACCAGCCGCGCTGCCAGCTGCGCGTCGCCGTCGAGGATGGCGCGCAGCAGGGCCGAATGCTCGGAAATGTGCTCTGCGATCGGAGGCATCTGGTCGATGACCAGGCACCAGATCCGGGTCACCAGATTATCCAGGCGTACCAGGGTTTCCTCCAGGTACTTGTTGGCCGCCGCTTTGTAGATGAGCCGGTGGATGCGCACATCCAGCAGCAGCAGCGAACGCTGGTCCAGGGCGGGATCCAGGGCATCGATCTGCTGCAGGTAACTGGCCAGCTGCTCGCGGATCTGCGGGTCCTTGTTCGCGGCCGCGTTGCGCGCGGCCAGCGGCTCGAGCACCTGGCGCATTTCGGAGATGTAGTTCAGCTCATGGAAATCCACGGCCGTGGCGAAGGTGCCGCGGCGCGGATAGGACACCACCAGATGGTCGGTTTCCAGCCGCTTGAGAGCCTCGCGCATCGGGGTGCGCCCAATGCCCAGTTCTTCGGCCAGCTGCGGCTCGTGGATCGGGTGCGTCGGAGCGATTTCGAGCAGCACCAGCCGGTCGCGCAATGCGTTGTAGGCTCGATCAGCCATCGAGCCTTGCTCGGTGGCGGCGCTGGTCAGTTCGGTGGGCCTTGGCATATCGCTCTCTATCACTGTTCAAAAATCAATTGCCGACACACAAAGAGTATCGCCCCGGCTTCGATTTGGGCGCTTTTCCTGTGCCGATGCGCTCAACAGCCCTTGGCTTGCCGGCGAACGGCAGAGCGGAAAACTGTACTGGGGGCGCTGGGAAAGGCGCCAGGAAGAACCGCCGGAAAAGTTGTTGACGCTGTGCTGAAGCACACATAGTATTGTGATCATCAATTGATATATCAGTATCCGGCCAGAGGTTGGCGAGTCTGCCCGCAGCTGCTTCCGAAGGCAGGGGCGGCGCGCAGTTCGCTGGGAAAACTCAGGCCGGACGGCTTTGAATCCGCGGCGCAGAGCACTGCGCGGAAGCCAGGTGCAACCGCATGAAAATCCCCCGAAAAACCACTACGAGCCATGGCGAAGCTAATGCCATCTCGGCGAAACCAAGGAGCGGCACGATGACCGAACCGAACAACAAGTATGTCCTGACCCTCACCTGCGCCGAGCGCCCGGGCATCGTGCATGCGGTCACCGGGTTGCTGCTCAAGCACCATGGCGACATCCGGGAGCTCAAGCAGCATGACGACCAGCTTTCCGGGACGCTCTTCATGCGCATCGAATTCGAGGTCGCCGCGGCGGAGGATATCCCCGCCGAGATCGCCGAACTCGAGTCGGGCCTCGGCCAGCTCGCCGATGAGCACCAGGCGACCTGGGGTTTGCGCCCGGCCGGCAACAAGAAGCGCGTGGTGGTGATGGTCTCCAAGTTCGGCCATTGCCTGCATGACCTGCTGTTCCGCGCCCGGATGGGGGAGTTGCCGGTGGAGATCGCGGCAGTAGTCTCCAACCACCCAGACCACCGGCAGCAGGTCGAGTGGAACGGGATTCCGTTCTTCCATATTCCTGTCACCCCTGAGACCAAGCCCGAGGCCGAGTCCAAGCTGATGGACCTGGTGGAGCGCTTCGAGGTGGATCTGGTGGTGCTGGCCCGCTACATGCAGGTGCTCTCCGATGACCTCACCCGCAAGCTCACCGGCCGGGCCATCAATATCCACCATTCGTTCCTGCCCTCTTTCAAGGGGGCCAAACCCTACCACCAGGCCTTTGAGCGCGGGGTGAAGACCGTGGGCGCCACGGCGCACTACGTGAATTCGGAGCTGGACGAGGGGCCGATCATCACCCAGCGCGTCCAGGAAGTGGACCACAGCTACGCGCCCGAGCACCTGGTGGCCGCCGGACGCGATACCGAGTGCAAGGCCCTGTCCGATGCGGTGCGCTGGCACTGCGAAGACCGGGTCTTCCTCAGCGGCTCGCGCACCGTGGTGCTGCGCTAGCACCCTCCGGGCCAAAGGCCCCGGCGGGGATTCGACGGACATCATATGACGATGCCCGCCGAACCCGGCCGGGGTCTTTGCTGTTGCCCGCCGTTTGGGCCCGGAGGCGCTCGACCGGTGGCGAAAAGGCCGGGAAGACAGAGCGGTCGAATGCAGGGACACGGAAGTTTTCCCAAGTTAACCTAGGAATTATCCTTGTCTTGGCCACGGGGCTATGCAAGGCTATGGATCAAGCGGGTGCTTGTGACCCAGCTCATGAAATAAGAACCAGCGGCTCCCAGAAGGAATGTGTCGATGTTTGGACTACCGGCGTTCACGACCATGGTCATCATCGGGGTTCCGGCCCTCTGGGTGATCTACACAGCTGTTTTCCTGTGGCTCAGCCGCGGCTGGAAGCGCGAGGATGCGAAGGAGCAGCAGTGAGCATCGAAATCCTGTTCCTGGTCATCTATTTCATCGCCATGGCCGCCATCGGCTTCTGGGCGATGAAGCGAGGCAAGCAAGATGCCGAAGGGTTCCTGCTCGGCGGACGCAGCCTCGGCCCCGGTGTCACCGCGCTGCGGCTGCAGAGTTCTTCCATGTCCGGCTACATGTTCATGGGTGCCGGATCGATGGGCTACACCCAAGGCTATTTCAGCATGTGGTACGCGCTGGGCGACCTGGGCGGCGGCATCCTGAACCTCTCGGTCCTGGGCCGGCGCATGCGCAAGCTATCCCAGATCCTGGGGTCCATCACCTCCATCGAGTACCTGGAGCATCGCTATCCCTCGAAGTGGATCCGGCTCATCGCCGCTCCCGTGGCGCTGTTCTGCATGTTCTTCTACGTGCTGGCCCAGTTCATCGCCGGCGGCCGCGGATTGGAAATGGTCTCTGGGGTTTCCTTCCCGGTGGCCTTGGCGATCGCCATCGGCGTGATTGTCCTCTATACCTTCCTGGGCGGCTACCTGGCTGTGGCCTACACCGACTTCGTGCAGGCCATCATCATGGTGGTCGGCATGGTCTGGATCCTGGTTGCCACGCTGATGGCCGTGGGCGGTTTCACCAAGGGCAATGAAGCCGTGGGCGGGATCAACCCCAACCTGCTGACTATGTGGGGAGCGGACCTGGGCTACCAGGGACAGTGGGGAGTCATTCTCGGTGCGCTGCTGGTCTTCTCCATCGGCTACATGGGCTGGCCGCACGTGGTGGTCAGCCACATGGCCATGAAGAAGCCTTCGGTGGCACGTACCGCAGGGGTCTACTCATTGGTATTCAACCTGCTGTTCATCCCCGGCCCCTACCTGGTGGGCCTGTTCGCGCTGATCCTGCTGCCCAACCTGGCCAACCCGGAAACCGCGATCTTCGAGGTCGCCGACGCGGTGCTGCCGACCTTCGCCGTGGGCATCGTCATGGCAGCGATCATGGCAGCCATCATGTCCACCGCCGATGCCCTGCTGCTGCAGGCCGGCACCATCGCCAGCCAGGACATCTACGCCCGGTTCATTAACAAGAAGATGAGCGATGCGCAGATGGTCTGGGTCTCGCGGATCACCGTGCTGGCCCTGGCCATCATCGGCTATGGCATTGCCGCTTTTGATCCTCCCGCGGTGGCCGCCGTGGTGATCTTCTCAACGACCGTGCTGGGCAGCGCCTTTGTCCCTTCCTATATCTGCGCGGTGTGGTGGAAGAAGGCCAATACCGTTGGCGCGATCTCATCGATGGCCGCCGGCACCCTGGTCTCGGTGCTCTGGCAGGTGTCCGGCGCGCCGGATGCCACCGGCATTGATCCGATGGTCACCGGCATCCTGGCCTCCACCGCGGCCATGGTCATCGGCAGCCTGGCCAGCCAGAAGTCGCATCCCGTGCCGGAGCATATTGGCCGGGCCCTGGATGAGACCGCGAAGATCGGCCCGATCCCGAAGAAGATGCTCATGGGCCAGGATGCACTGCTGGCCAGCCAGGCGGAAATGGCGGCCCGCGGTGAATGAACTGGTGCTGAAAACCTTGGTCGATGACCAGGACGCGCAACGCATCCTTGCCGCCAAGGCGCCAGGGCTGAGAGTCGAGTCGGCCAAGCTGCGCCATCATCCCTTTGCGGGGTTCATCTTCGAGGTGCCGCAGCTGGCCGGGCGGTCAGGGCAGGCGCACGCCTTGGTGGACTACTACTCGGGCAAGGCCTTCGTCTGCGATCCGTGGCAAGCCGAAGATGCGGAAACGGACCAAGTGCTGGACCGGGTGGCTGATCCGCAGTGGAACACCATCGATTTCGACACTGCACGCCGGCGGGCCAAGGCCCTGCTGTCCACCGCGGCGCTGCGCCGGGCCCGGCTGGCCTGGCGCGGCGGGGTCCGGGAAAAGAGCAGTGTCGCAAAGGTCTGGAAACCCAACTGGATGATCGAAGCGAGCCTGGAGAAAAAGTCCTACCGCGTCATGGTGGATGGACTGAACGGCGGCTACTTCATCATCGGCAGCTGAGACTGGAAACGCCGGAGGACGGCGCAATGACCAAGATCCATCCCATCACAGGAAGACATCGGAGATTCAATGAAGAATATGCCAAAGCAGTTCCCCGCTCAGTTGCTGAAGAAGGGCTCCTGCATCGTTGCCGGCTCGGCACTGTTCCTCGGCTTGGGGCTTGTCCCGGCCCACGCCGATGTCCACCCGGTCTGAGTGCACGGCGGCCAGCAGGCCCATGGCTTCGGAGACCTTCTGCGCCTGGTAGTACGGTAGCAAGATGGCACCGGTGCCGACCCGAATGGTTTCCGTGCGTTCCAAAGCCAGCGCGGTCATCATTTCCGGGGCGGCACTGGCGAAGGATTTCGAGTGGTGGTGCTCGGCAAACCAGATGCGGTGGTAGCCCAGCGCTTCCGCATCCTCAGCCAATTGCAGGCCGCTGGACATGGCCTGGCCTGCGGTGGGGGCATGCTCGGTGAGCGGGATCTGGTCAAGTATGGAAAGCCTCATGCAGGCAGGCCTGCTTTGCGATTCTCCGGGGCAAGCTGCAGCTGCATGATCATGTCCTTTCAACGGCGAGGGTCCAGTCAGTGAGCTTACCGCGTTGCGCAGGGCAGCGGGGCATCCAAGACGCGGCAAGCAGGGGAGCGCTGGCGATCCTTGCCTCCACCCTGAGGTGGGAGGCGGGGCAACGGATATCATTCCCGGTCGGGAGGACATCGCCGGCGCGCGGAACTAGTGTTGACACGTAGAGAAAGCAGCAGCTGCGTCCACCTGAGAAAAGGAATCCCATGCACGGCACTTCGCGTT
Organism: Glutamicibacter sp. NPDC055354; assembly: GCF_053644955.1. Classification (NCBI taxonomy): domain Bacteria; kingdom Bacillati; phylum Actinomycetota; class Actinomycetes; order Micrococcales; family Micrococcaceae; genus Glutamicibacter; species Glutamicibacter sp. NPDC055354. The sequence continues at coordinate 2,180,910 of NZ_JBSHMB010000001.1, read as the reverse complement.
CAGCATCCAACCGCACTTCGACCTGGCTGGCGGCCAGTTCCGCAGGGCTTGTCCTCGGCATGGGCCTGACTGGATGCGGCGCCATTGAAAGCTTCGACAAATCAACTGCGGATGCCTGGGCGGTGACCTACGAGATCACCGTGAGCGGGGAAGCCGCCGATGCGCTGAGTGATGTGTCCTACCTGGACTCGCCCAGCCGCGGCGAAGACTCGGCCGAAGTGACCGAGCAAGCGGTGGCCACGACCAGCGGTGCTGGCAAGAACAGCGAATCAATCTGGACTGCGCAGAGCGTCATCACGGCCGAAAAGGATGCAGCCATCGCGGCTACGCCTGCCGCAGGCAGCACCGCCACCTGCCGGATCCTGCTCGACGGGGTAAAGGAGATCGCGGCGCAAACCGGCAAGCCCGGCGAACGCGTGGAATGCGCCGTACCGACCCCTGCCTTCGGGGAAAAATTGAACCCGGCATCAGCCAAACCATGATCGGAGCGGGTATCGGAAGCATTTGATGAGTAGTTGGCGTGCTCCGAAACCAAGCGAGCATCCCCAGAGGTCGGGGGAGTGCCAGCGCCTATCTGGCACTAGCCACGAAGATAAAATGCCGAAGCCCTGCAGCTATCAAACAGCTGTAACCCTGCGGCAGTCCGCGAATGCAATTGCCCTTCATCAAGTTAATTTTCGACGATTTATAGAAAGCAAATTCTCTAGTAGTTGACTCATTCGCCATAGGATGCGATCAGCGCGACGGTGCGCTTCGGGAGTCGGACTTTGAATGGAGATGGGGTATAGGATGGCACCTTCAGAGAAGCCAGTACAAACCACCACCGACGGGCGCTACCTGATAATCGAGGGGCGGCGGTGGAGAGCCAGTGATCCCTCGATCCCTGCGAAATTACGACAAGAGCTGGTCAACGAGCTGATGTCAGCCCGCCGGGCAGTCAAGCAAGGCGAAATCGGCGCTAGCAAGCGTGTGAATAATGCCAAGCTCGCACTGGGCGAACGTGGACAGCCGTGGTGGGAGGAGCCGGAATCGGATTCAATGGGAGAGCGAATCCGCGCGACCATTCGCAGCTTGCTGAGCCATAGGGCAAACACGTCAATCTGCCCGAGTGATGTTGCACGCATAGTGGGCGGGCCGGACGAAGGGTGGCGTAAGTACATGGGCCAAGTGCGCCAGATTGCCGCGGCATTGGCCGTGCAAGGTGAAGTCGTTGCAACTCAAAATGGCGAGCCCGTGGAAGCTGACGGTGTCAAAGGGCCAATTCGGATTAGACGCCGACACCCAGGCGAATAAAATTGCCCGATCTCTAGGGGAAGAACCGAGAATATGCTGGTACCGAGGTTTTCATGCCCGGTGAAGAGGGAGTGCTTCGGGCAAGGAGTCGACCCTCTAGACGCCGTGCTCGGTGACCTTGAGCCGGCTGTGGTCGCTAAGCTATCGACCGTAATGCTGGAGCGCTTTAAAGAGGCAGTAGCTGTCGTCTTCGCGGTCAATATCGAGCATAACTCGGTAGGGGATGAACTTTTTCGCTGAGCTCCTGGAATCCGTCCTTAAATGTTTAACTGCCGAAGTTCCAACGAAAGGAGGCAGTTGACTGAAGTGGACGCTGCGTCCCAGGTAACTTTACGTGCTGATGGTGAGCATTTCTTAATGATTTTCACGAAAAGGCGTCATTGAAAGGGAACTGGCAGGCAGAAGATCCCGGTTCGAAGGCTACGAAAGGGGAGCATCATCGCTTCATGGGTAATGCCATCACGCTTTGTGCACTTTGTTGTGGCTTAGTGGCTGTTCTGGATCCTGGTATCCGCAACCCTGGATAGAGGACCGAGGCCAACAACTAGCCCCCAGAAGAAGCCCGGTTCTGGCCCATTAGCGGTCCAACCCAACATGGGTATTGACCAGCCATGAGAATGAGCCAGGACCGCTGGGCTGAAGGGCTTACTGGCTGGCGCCCGCCGCGACGGGCGCTTCTGCGTGGCAGCGTTCTGGGAGAGGATATCGAGCCGGTGAGGTGGTTCGCGACTGCATAGCGGGGCAGGCTGGGATCTTGTGGGCGACGGCAGTGTTCTTCCAGAATTTCACACGGAACTCAGCAATGAGCTCGGTCGCCAGGCGTTCGAAGAACTCTTCCATGGTGAGTCGATCAGCGCAGGCCCTGGTGACTTTCAGTGCTGCTTGGGGGACGGTGACATGCATCATGTGCAGTTCTTCGGTTTGCGGATCGAGCATGGCCACCAGCACTGCACGGCCATGGATTGATGCCATGCCCATGGCATCGTTGAGAGATTCGGCAGGCTGCGTCATGACGATCGGCATTCCCTGCGCCCAGCCGTAGTCGGACAGGTGGGACTTGCCTTCACGGGTGGCGAGAAAATCAGCGACTCTGACTGCGGTTCGGGTTCGTGCGATTCGACCTGGCATTTTAGATACTTCCCTTTCGTGCACTGCTCATGAAAAATATCGATGTGGACGTAATTCTCCGCAGTGAGATGCGCTTCGGAAAGGTCCCGTCGTTTTGGTGGTGCCGCTCTTGGCGGGCGGCGGGTGCTGCAGATCCTAGGCCATGCTCAAATCTGCATGGGATCCATCTGATTCACTTCCCAAACTGGTAGGTTCGGACCCTAAACCAGTGGTGGGGGCCAGCGAAGGTGCGGTGGAAGGCTGATCGAGCCAATGCGCGGGGAGTCCAGCTTCGGGCGCGTGCTCTGGTGCTGCGAGCAGGCTCTCCTTGCCGGCGACGGCGAACTGCAGATTCTTCACCTCGAATCGGACACCGAGCGCTGTCTCCATCTGCGGCATGAGGGTGTCGTTGACGTATTGCATCAGCGAGGATACGTCCCGTTCACTCTTCGCGGTGCAGGCCAAATTCACGACCAGCTGCTCCGGGGACCCGGTAATGGTGCATATTGCTGAATGCACCGCGTCCCGGCTCCGACACTCTTCAGAGGCGAAGGCGGCGATCTTGTGGATTCGCGTGGTCCACGAATTGGTGTCATGCATCGTTGTTTCTACGGGAACTGCTAAGGATTCTCTCATCTTTCACTCCGGTACTGATAGCTGTTTCGTAGTAGAATATCTTTAGACAAGCTAACTATTAGATAGTTTACATGATTTTTTCTGTGTCGAGCAAGCTGGACCTCGCGAAGAAGGGTATTGGAACCCCAGGGGTTGCGGGCATGGCGTTCGCATCCGGCGGAAGGAGTTGTCATGAGTAGGTATCAAGCCAGTGGGTATTGGTACGGCGAGGGCCGTTCGGTGCCCGAGGCGGTGGATTTGTTGAATCTGATGCGCAAGTACCGTGAGGCGGAGCGCAAGATGCGAGCTGCGACCCGCGGTTCGATGGGAATGAATGAGACCGATATGTCGGCGCTGCGCTTCCTGCTCGCTGCGCACCGTAAGGGGTTGGTTCCCCGCCAGCGGGATTTTGCTGAGGAACTGGGGATCTCCAATGCTTCGGTGTCGGTATTGATCGACCGGTTATGCCGCGATGGGTATGCCGAGCGTATTGTGCATCCTGCGGATCGGCGGTCTGTGGGAATTGTGCCCACTGACTACAGTGATACGGAAGTTCGTGGAACGCTGCATCGGATGCATGAGCAGATGATGGATGCCGTAGGCACGCTCTCCGAGGCCGAGAGGGTTGCGGTTGCCAAGTTCCTGAAGGCCATGATCCGCAGCGTCGAGATCGAGGACGAGCCAAGCCAGCCTTCCAGGGGGAAATCTGAGATGGCGGAGAGCACCGCGTCTTCCCGGTAGGTGCAGAGCGCATAGCACCGCTTTATCCACGCTGGAAGATCTGACCGATACCTTAGTTAGCAGACCGACCAAGGGATAGTTGTCCGTTTAGTTTCCTTCAGTGATTTTGATTCTCCACGTGCTCTAGTTGAGTGATCGTCTGACGCGCGAGGGGCCTAGTCCCTGTGTTTCTGAAGACAGGTTTCTGAGGAAAACCTTGTGGTAGCTGTCGCAGGCAACTTGGACGCGTAAGTTAGAGGAAACCAGAAAGTATTTAGCCTTTCTAACAAGTTAGGATGATGCAAATGCCACGAAAGCACGTTGATGTAAGTGTCAGCCATGCTGAGTTCGAGGATCTGAATAACGCTCTGGAGGACCATCGAGATGGTTTCAAGAAGATGGCCGAAGAAGCGACTAATGGCTTCGGCTTAGAGCCGGCCTACTGGGAAGGACGAGCCCAGGAAGTCGAGGGTCTACGCGAGACGATTCACGAGCACAGTACTGATGAACTGGAACAGTTTGAGTCTTCCACCAGAGAAGCGGACACTGGCCCCGAGGTTGATTCGGCTCGGGATCGGGACTTTGAATCCGATTCTCGCCAGTGAGCATCCGGCGCAGGCATGCGAGAGGCACTTCTTCACACGGCAACGGTCCACCACTATTCCGTGGTGGACCGTTGCTCTGCAGGTGCAGTTAGGCACGCTTGTGCGTGAGCAATCCCCTAATGACTAGTACGATCAGCGAACCGCCAATGGCCAGGACCCAGCTGGACAGGGACCAGAACTGGTCCACGCCTTCGCCGAAGACTGCTGAGCCGATCCAGCCACCTACGATTGCGCCGACGACGCCCAGCAGCAAAGTAGCGAACCATCCGCCGCCCTGCTCTCCGGGTTTGATGGCCTTGGCAATAGCACCGGCGATCAGTCCCAAAACGATCCAACTTAAAATATCCATGGGTTCTTCTCGACTAGTTCGTATTGGGTCTTGCCCGTTGGCGGCGACACTCGCCCCTTGTCCAGCAAGCTACCCGCAGGTGCCATCCAGCAGGCGCTCAGCGAACGGCACGTGGCGGCGATAGGATTGCAAGGAGCCGCCGAGGTGTACCCGGCGGGCGGGAAGGCATAGCAAAGCAGTGGACCCAAGGATTTCATCGCGCAAGGACAGGCAGAACTTTCCTGCCGCTGCGCTGCCCTCGGGCCGCGGCCTGCCTGCCCTGAGGCAGATCCTCGGTTTCCTGCTGCGCGTGCTGAAGCTTGGGCACGTGCGCGTTTTCCGCTACCTGGCGGTGATCACCACCCTGCAGGCAGCTAATGGCTTGCTGGTCATCCCTGCGATCAAGTACCTCTTCGGCCTGGCGCTGGAAATCAGCAAGCTGAACAACGTCACCGACCGGACCTACACCGTGCTGCTGGCCCATCCGGTCTCGGTGCTGCTCCTGCTGGCCATCGCGGTGCTGGCACTGGGCGCGGTGAGCGTGCAGTTCGTGGCACTGATCGTGATGGTCAACCGCCAGCAATCCGGGAAGCCTCCCAACCTGCGGGCCGAGTGCCGCGAGACCGCCGCCTGCCTTGGCCGGATGCTGTCCTACCCCTCGCCGCTGATGATGGTGTACTTTTTCCTCGCCCTGCCGCTGGGCGGCTTGGGCCTGTCTTCGGTGCTGATCCAGGGTGTGGGGATCCCGCCCTTCGTGACCCGCGAGTACCTCAAGGCGCCGCTGAGCACGGGGATCTACCTGCTGATGATCGGGGCGATCATCTACGCAAACCTCCGCCTGGTGCTCACCTTGCCGCTGCTGGCTGTCGGGCCGAAGCGGCCGCTGGCTGCCTTGGGCACCAGCCTGAAGGCCACGCACCGCAACAGCCTGCGCTACCTGCTGCTGATCGGGATCCCGCTGGGAGTCTGCGCCCTGTGCGCCTCGCTGCTGGTCGAGGCGCTGGTGTGGACCTCGGATCTGGCCGCCAGCCTGCTCGGCGTGCAGAACTCCGCGCTGGTGGCGACCCTGTGCATCGGCGTGGGACACACGCTCGGTTTCCTGCTGATCGGAGCCGCGACCGTGGTGGCGATCCAGATTGTGGTGGCCCTGAGCCGCGAGCACCTGGCACTGCCCGTCACCCTGCAGGAGCGCTCGCAGCGGCATCGCAGCGCGCAGTCGCGCGCACTGAAGGCCACCGCCGGGACCGCGGCCGCGGCCTTGGTGCTTTCAGCGAGCTTTGCCGCATCCCCTGCCTTGGGGCAGACCGCAACGGGAGCCGGGGACGCGCAGATCCTGGCCCACCGCGGCTACTCGGCGGGCGGGGTGGAAAACACCTTGGGAGCCCTGGAAGCCGCGGCAACGCATCAGGCCGACATCGTCGAGGCCGATTTCCAGGAAACCGCGGACGGGCATTTCGTAGCCAGCCACGATACCAACCTGCTGGTGGTCGCCGGGGTGAACCGGAACATCCACGAGATGACCCTGGCCGAAGTCCGGAAGGTCACCGTGCGCGAAGGCGGCTTCGCCGACCGCATCCCCACCATGCAGGAGTACCTGGAGCACGCCGATGAGCTGGGCATCCCGGTGCTCGTGGAGCTGAAGGTCACCGGCCACGAATCCAAGGGCTACCTGGAGCGCTTCCTGGCGCAGCTGGACGCGATCGGGACCACCACGCAGAACATCTACCATTCGCTCAGCCCCCGGGCAGTCAAGGAAATCAAGGCGCAGCGCCCCGAGCTGCGGGTCGGGCTGACCGTGGCCATGAGCGTGGGCGGGCTGCCGAAGGCGAACGCCGATTTCTACACCCTGGAGCAGGCCTCCTTCACCCGCGAATTCCTGGAGCAGGCCCACGCGCTGGACCGGGAGGTGTATGCCTGGACCGTTAATGACGAGTCCACCATCCGCGAGCTGCTGGGCCTCGGCGTGGACGGCATCGTCACGGACAACGTGGAACTGGCCATCCGGGACCGCTACCTGGTGGCCAACAACCCCGCCGCGGAGTATCGGGTGGGTTCCGCGCTGGCGTACCTGGACATCTTCCGCTAGATTCCGGCGCTCAGGGCGTCTCCGGATAGGTGCCATCGCCCAAATCCGGATTTGCCAGCGACTGCAACGGATCATGCAAGAACACCCGACGCCCTTCATTGCGCAGCCGGCGCAGCCCTTCCAAGGTCATTCGCCGGGCCACATCGGTGAAGGAGAAGACCCGGGAAATATCCACGTGCACGTCTCCGTCGAAACGCGACTCGGACATGATATCGAGCAGTTCGGCAGCTGCGGTGAACTGCACGTTGCCCTGCAGCGAGAAGGTCTCGCGCGTGCCGCCGCGCTGCACGTCGATGACATCGAGCCGGCCATGGCTCGGGGCCAGCAGGTGCATGCCCATGTCCGTGGACAGCCGCTCGAAGGCCCGCCGCGCCCGCTGGCTGTTGCCGTGCGAATCCAGCCGCGGCGAGAACGCGCCGATGCCCACCTGGTCCGGCAGCACGCCCACCAGCCCGCCGGCCACCCCGCTCTTGGCGGGGATCCCGACGCGGGTCAGCCAGTCGCCGGCCCCGTCGTACATTCCGGCCACCGCCATCACCGACATCACCTGGCGGGCCGTGGCCTCGTCCATGATCCGCTCGTGCGTGCACGGCTGCACCCCGCCATTGGCCAAGGTGGCGGCCATCGCCGACAGATCCGCCACGGTGACCAGGATGGAGCACTGGCGGGTGTAGCCGGTGACCACCTCATGCGGGTCATCGTCGATGATCCCGTGCTTGCGCAGCATGTGGGCCATGGACAAATTGTGGTCCGCGGTGCCCAGCTCCGAGTTGAAGACCGCTTCGTCGATGCGCAGCCGGCGCCCGGCCAGTGCGGAGAACAAATCCAGTGCCCGGTCAACGCGCTGCTCGCCGGTGGCGTCGGCGCCGACCATCAGGCCGTGGGCGGCGATCGCACCGGCATTGATCATCGGGTTCTTCGGCCGATTGGTGCCATCCTCCAGCGACAGCTCGTTGAAGGCCTCGCCCGAAGGCTCCACCCCGATATGTTCCAGCACATGCTCCAGCCCGCGGTCCATGATGGCCGCCGCGTAGGCGAAGGGCTTGGAGATGGACTGGATGGTGAACTCGATCCCGGCATCCCCGGCGCTGTAGGTGCTGCCCATGGCGGTGGTCACGGCCAGGGCGAAGAAATCCGGATTTGCGTCGGCCAGCTCGGGAATGTAGCCGGCGCGCTGCCCGGCGGTGTCGTCGCGCAGCGCATCGAGCACTTCGTGGAGGTAATCGGGAATCGGATTCTTCATGGTGCCATTTCCTCTTGGATCTTGGGTGGATTCTGCCATTGTTCCGGTTATGGCCCACCCTATCGGCAAGAGCGCCCTATGCCGTGTACCCATGCTTACGGCCGGTTAGAAAGTGCCTGCGGAAGTTGCTGGATTTCTGGGACGTTCAGCCGCGCAGGGCTTTGCCGTGCGGCGACTTCTATGGGGACAGAAAGCTGGCCCCGATCATAAGGAGAGAGATCATGAAATGCAGGCTGATCATGCGTGCAATTTCGGATTCATCCAGCCTTCTGGCGGATTTGCCGATGCCTTCGCGCATTGCAGTGCAATTCAGAGCTTCGGATTCATGAGCGTCGAAGAAGGCCAATCAGTCGAATACAAGATTGAAGCGGGACCGCCGAAGGATGCCGTGATGGGCGATGAGGATCTGGCCGGCAACCACTCGCTGCTGAGGCTGCTCTGATTTGGATTTCACTGCCACTATCGCGCCTGGAGTCTCGGACAGGATGGCTGCTGCAGGACACTGTTGTCCTCTTGGGATTGCCGCATTCTCGCCTGTCGATAATGCGTATAGGCCCAGCCGCGTGGCACCGGGGAAACTGGCAGTAGGCCCTGTTTCTGCAGGGATGTGCTGCTTACCGAAAGGACGTCATCGTGTACTTTATTGTCGTTAAATTCAAAGTCAAGTCGGATTGCTCAGACCGCTGGCCGGATCTGGTGCGCAGTTTCACCGAGTCAACCCGTGCGGAACCAGGCAACCTTTGGTTTGATTGGTCGCGCAGCCTTGAAGACCCCAACGAATTCGTTCTGGTTGAAGCCTTCCAGGACGACGCAGCTGGAGACCACGTGGGCAGCGACCACTTCAAGCAGGCCATGATCGACATGGCGCCGGCCCTGGTTGAAACTCCGCGCATCGTCAGCCGGCAGATCGAAGGCGATACCTGGGACCGCATGGGCGAATTGGAAATCAGCTAGCAACTTTTGCGATGAACCCTGAAATTGCTGGGGCAAGGCCAGCGGCAGCTGCGACTCATATTGAAGTTCCCAGCTCACCTCGACAAGATGGGGTTATGGGATATAACGATTCACTAGCTGGCCTTGCTTCAGTTCAAAAAGCATTCGCCTTGCTGGACGTGGTGGCCGCGCATAACCGGGGTATGGCTGCCAAGGAGATCGCTGCAGAACTGCAGATGCCCTTGCCTACCGTTTATCGCCTGCTCAAGACCTTGACCCTGTCGGGCCACCTGGTCCACCTGCGCGATGAAGGGCTCTATGCCCTGGGCTACAAGCTTCACGCCCTGGATAACTCGCTGCGCCGGCAGGTAGGCACCCCGCCTTCGGTGGCGCGCTTGATCCGCGAATTGCATGTGCGGGCCGATGCCGCCGCCTACTACGCAGTGCACCGCGGAGAAGATATCGTGGTGGCCCACGTCGTTGAGTCGCCACTGCGCCCGCGCATCACCCCCATGGGCTTCGGGTTCAACAATGGTGCCCATGCGACCGCCTTCGGCAAAGTGCTGTTGGCGGCCATGGATGCCGAACGCTGCCACGCCTACCTGGACAAGCACGGCATGCCCGGGATGACCTCCGCGACCATCTGCGATCCGCAGGTCTTTGCCGCAGAACTGGACGCCGTACGCGAGACCGGCATTGCCATCGAACGCGAAGAATTCATCCGAGGCGCCTCCTGCATGGCCGCCCCGGTAACCACGGGCGCCGGGCAAGTCATCGGATCGGTGGCAGTTTCCATGGACCCGGCCGAATTCCAGACCCGCCACCGAGACGTCTCCGTCCTGCTGCGCGATGTGGCTTCGCGGGTGAGCCGCGCGCTGCGGGGCACCTCGATGCTAGGCGCAGCTTGCGCCGACTAACGAGGTGCCCGGACAGCCTACAACTTGGCCTGGGCCATTTGCTCGACGATGTACTCGGCCTGGCGGATGGCCAGCGCCACGATGGTCAAGGTCGGATTGGCCGCGGCTCCAGTGGTGAATTGCGAGCCATCGGAGATGAACAGATTCGCAACATCATGGGCCTGGCCGAAAGCGTTGACCACCCCGTCTTCAGGACGCTGGCTCATTCGCGCCGTACCGAGATTATGCGTCGACGGGTACGGGGGAGTGTGGTGCATGGACCGCGCGCCCACTGCCTCGAAGAGCAGCGAACCCTGCTGGTAGCCGTGCGTTCGCATGGCGAGGTCATTGGAGTGGTCGTCAAAATGGACATTCGGCACCGGCAGGCCCAAGCGGTCGCTCACCGTGTTGTTCAGCGTGATTCGATTGCTTTCCTGCGGCATATCCTCACCGGTAATCCACATGCCCGCAGTGTTCAAGTAGTCGTCCAGCAGCGTAGTGAATTCCGGTCCCCAGCCGCCGGGCTCCACGAAGCTGGCGAGGAACGCCGGCCCCAACGCGATGGTTTCCATGTAATAGCCACCGCAGAATCCGCGATCCGGATCATGGCGGGATTCGTCGGCAATCAGCCCGGCCATCGTCTCGCCCCGGTGCATGTTCACCGGCTGGTCGAACTTGGCATAGACGCTGCCGGTGGTGTGGCGCATGTAGTTGCGACCCAGCTGGCCCGAGGAGTTCGCCAATCCATCGGGGAACAGCGGCGAAGCTGACAGCATCAGCAAGCGAGGGGTTTCAATGGCGTTGCCGGCCACCGCCACGATGCGTGCTTTTTGGCGCTGCGGGTTCCCTTCGGAATCTATGTAGATGACTCCGTCCACCTTGCCGGCAGCAGTATGGGTAACTTGAACAGCATGCGATTCGGGACGCAAATCCAGCAGGCCGGTGCGCAGCGACTTCGGGATTTCCGAGACCATTGTGGACCATTTGGATTTGTTCTTGTCGCCCTGGAAGTTGAACCCATCCTGGATGGATGCTGGGCGGCCGTCGTAGGGTTCGGCATTGGTTGCGTAGGGCCCGGTGGCATACTGGCGGTAGCCCAGGCGCTGGGCTCCATTGGCAAAAACCTTGTAGTTGTTGTTGGCCGGCAGCGCGGGACGCCCGTGGCGGTGGGTGCTGCCCATCTTCTGCTCGGCACGGTCGTAGTACGGTGCCAAATCGTCCAGGTTGATGGGCCAGTCCAGCAGGTTGGCCCCGTCGACCCGGCCGTAGGTGCTGCGCGCCTTGAACTCATGTGCCTTGAATCGCGGGGTGGCCCCGGACCAGTGGGTGGTGGTGCCTCCGACCGCCTTGACGATCCAGGCCGGCAGATTGGGGAAGTCGCGGGCCACGCGCCATGACCCCGAGGTGGTCCGCGGATCCAGCCAAGCCATCTGGTTGAAGGCGGCCCATTCGTCCTGGTGGTAGTCCTCATTCTTCAGATACGGGCCGGCCTCCAGCATGACCACCTTGACGCCCTTGGAAACCAGCTCATGGGCCAAAGTTCCGCCGCCGGCGCCGGAGCCGATGACGACAACTACCGAGTCGTCGTCATGGTCGTGCACTGCCGATTGCTCTTCGGTGCTCATCGGGTTGTCCCTTCCTCGAGGATTCCTGAATCACCCAGGACGTTGTCCACGGGCTTGCTGCTGGTTTCCGGTGCGTAGGCTTTCACGGCGTAGGGAAGCGGGCCCTGGTCTTGTACGGGCTCTCCGCTTTCCTCGATGCGCGGTTCGGGTAACCAATTCAGATCATTGAAACCGCGGTTCACGTAGCCGCCCTTGGAGAAGGATTCGCCTTCGTAGCCCAGGGCCTGATGCACTTCGGGGTCATCGTAGAAATTGAGGACTACGGTGCGGCGGATGAAGGCGAAGAACTCCAGATCCGCGATGCGCTTGAGCACCGCCAGTGCACGGTCATCGGGAAGATCCAGGAAATGCTCTTCGCTGAGCGTATCCAGGGTCATCAAGCCCTGGGTCAAAGCCATGCGGAACCAGCTGGATTCGGCTGAAGCCTCGATGATTTTCTCTGTCATGCGCTCGTAGGGCCCATCCGGGAACTGCGGGTGCGGAAACGAAACCCGAATGATCCGGGTCAAGATCCGCCGAGCCTCATCCGAGAGCTCCAGGGCGTTGAGAGATGAATATTTTGCTGGGAACACCATTGTTGTCACCTCGATTATTAGACGGTTAGGTCAGTTCCTGCGCTGATTCTGCAGGGAAACCGGCAGTGAAGCCTTACTTGGATTATGTAGTGCACGTCACAGTGCTGCCAGCGTCGTTATCGGCTGGTGAGAATGGCCCGGCAACGCGCTCGGCGCCACGTTGCGGGCATTATCGCTCTGCGAGAACGAAGCTATCCCCGCAGCGAGCGCGGGCCCCAAGCTGGGCAGACTCGACGGGCCAAGGGGCCGCTTCAAAGTCCGAGCAGCATCTAACAGGAGGAATCACCATGGCAGGATCCATCGCAGGGGTCGCACTCATCACCGGAGCAGGACGAGGGATTGGAAGGGCCATCGCCGAGCGCCTGGCTGATGATGGGCAGGACATCATCGTTGCCGATGTCCCGGGAGCCCAGGAGAACGTGGATGAGGTCATCGCCGCCGTCCAGCAGCGCGGGCGCCGTGCGGTCGGGGTGGCCGGAGACGTGTCGAACCCCGAAGACGTGGAACGGATGATCAAGGAGGGTACCGAAGCCTTGGGTGACCTGACGGTGTTCGTGGCCAACGCCGGCATTGCGCAGGTTGACGAGATCCTGGACGTGAAACCCGAGGCGTTGGACCGCATGCTCGACGTGAACATCAAAGGCGTCTTCTATTCCTACCAGCTGGCGGCCAAGCGCTTCATTGAGCAGGGCAGCGGCGGGAAAATCATTGGCGCGGCATCCATCGTTGCTTTCCGTCCGTTTCCCATCCTCGCCTCGTATTCGGCCACCAAATGGGCGGTGCGAGGACTGACCCAAGCGGCCGCCATGGAGTTCGCCAAACACAACATCACCGTCAATTCCTATGCGCCGGGCGTGGTGGGAACCGCGATGTGGGATTTGATTGACGAGCGGCTCACGGCGCGTGAAGGAACCCCGAGGGGCAGTGCCCTGCAGGCGCAGGTGGACAACATTCTGGCTGGCCGTGTTTCCGAGCCGGAGGACGTCGCCAAGCTGGTGAGTTATTTGGCAGGGCCGGACTCGGACCACATGACTGGCCAGACTGTCTTGATCGATGGCGGCATCAACTTCTCCTGACGCATGGGCATTGACGAGGTTCGCCATGGAGCACTGTAGCTCCGCGGCGAACCTCTTCGCTGTTGGGTGAGTCGGCAAACGGCCGGCTCAGTGCCCACCGCCCAGGCATTTGCGCATCTTCAAGCAAGCGGTAGTTAGCCCTTCGACGTCCGCATTCTTGGGAGCCGTGCCTGACGATGACGAAATTCTGCGGGTCTTCGGCCTAGTTGAACTGCGTGTCCAGGTCGTTGGAAGAAGCTAAGAGCAATACGCCAGTGAGCCACGCCCGTCAGGAACCGCCGAAGACGGTAGCGCCCGAAAATAGAGCTTCTCCTTCTTGGGCGCCATGCGCCGGACCAGCGTATTTCGCGGACTTAAAAGAAGCCAATGGATCTGAACCGAAGATACAGGTTTGTTGAATCTCCGGCATAGCCGATCAGCTCGGCTGCCGGTAATCTTGTGAAATCTCTATGCAAGAGCAGGGGATTGGGCAAACAATTGTACGGTTCAACCAATTTGGCGCGCAGCATGCCGGATAATTGATGGAACACAGCAGGCCGGAGGAAGATACTCCGGTCGGAAGGGAATGATGGACGCTTCAGGCGACAGTAGATCTCATAGTTCCAACCCTCTGCCCGGAAGGCATGCCGGTCAGGCTCCACAGGTCAGGGGGTGCATGTAATTGGAATGGATCTCGCTACTCATAGCGCTTCTCCTCATTCTCGGTTGCGGATTATTCGTTGCCGCTGAATTCGCGCTGATCACGGTAAACCGGAATCAGGTCAAGCAGGCCGCCGCGAACGGCGACCGCCGTGCCTCCGGTGTTCTCAAGGGCATGGAAACATTGTCCACCCAGCTTTCGGGCGCCCAGCTGGGCATCACGTTGACCAACCTCGGCATCGGCTTCCTCGCTGAACCGGCCATCGCGGCCCTGGTCGTCGGGCCGCTGCAGGACTTCGGTCTCGACGAAACCCTGGCCCGCTCGGTCTCCATTGCCATTGCGCTGATCCTGGCCACCATCTTGACCATGGTCTTTGGCGAATTGGTTCCCAAGAACCTGGCCATTGCCAAGCCTTTCGAAACAGCCAAGGCCGTGGTGGGGTTCCAGCGCGGCTTCAGCGTCGTGACCAAGCCCTTCCTTTCATTCTTCAACGGCAACGCCAACTGGATTGTCCGCCGCTTCGGCATCGAGCCGCAAGAAGAGCTGGCCTCGACCCGTTCGGCCGAGGAACTGGTGGCCTTGGTGGGGCACTCGGCCCGCGAGGGACTGCTTCCCTCGGAAACTGCCGAAATGCTGCGCCGGACCGTGGCCTTCGGCAACCGCCGGGCCCATGATGTGATGACCGCCCGATCGCGGATGATCACCGTGACCGCCCAGGAGACGGTGCACGAAGTGCTGGAGCTTGCCGCGCGGACCGGGCATTCCCGCTTCCCGCTGGTGGACGAGGGCGGGCACCGCGTGCTGGGCATGGTGCACATCCGCGCCTTGCTCGCCATCCCCTACGCGCAGCGGCAGCAGTCCGCGGCCGGGGACAGTGCAGAAGATGCCTTCCTGGTCCCGGATACCATCGAGCTCGATGAGCTGATGGACCAGATGCGCAACGGCGGGCTGCAACTGGCGGTACTGATCGACGAGACCGGCGACGTCGCCGGGATGCTCACGCTGGAAGACCTCGTGGAGGAAATCGTCGGCGAAGTGCGCGACGAGCACGACCCGGAGGATTCCACCATCCAGGTGCTCTCCGGGAACTCCTGGCGGCTGGATGCGGCACTGCGGCCGGATGAGGCCAATGAGCTGCTGGGCTGCCAGATCCCCGAGGACTCGGACTACGAGACCTTGGCAGGACTGCTGACCGTGCAGCTGGGCAGGTTCGGCGAGGTGGGCGATGTCGTGCGCCTCGTGGTCCCGGGCGAGCCCGGTGGACCGCATAAGGAACTTGAATTCACCATCCACGCCACCGATGGGCAGCGGATCGCCAGTGTCGATGTGACGGTGTCCGAGCAGGCAGAAGGGGAGGACGCGCGATGAGCGACCTTATGGGAATTCTGGTGACGGTCGCGCTGCTGGCAGCGAACTTCTACTTTGTCGGCGCCGAATTCGCGCTGATCTCCGCACGCCGGAGCATCATCGAGCCCAAGGCCATGGAAGGCAGCCGCAGCGCCAAGATGACGCTGTGGGCCATCGAGAACGTCTCGCTGGTCATGGCCGGTGCCCAGCTGGGCATCACCGTCTGCTCGCTGGCGCTGGGCTATGTCACCAAGCCGCTGGTGAAGTACGCGGTGGCCGGGCCCTTCGAAGCCATCGGCGTTCCGGCAGGCATGATCGACGCGCTGTCCTACGCGATTGCGCTGATCGCGGTGACCTACCTGCACGTGGTGCTCGCCGAGATGGTCCCCAAGAACATGGCCTTGGCCGGACCCGAGCGCATGGCGCTGATCCTGGGCCCGAGCATGGTCATCCTGGTCAAGGTGCTGCGCCCGGTGCTGTGGCTGATGAATGCCATGGGCAACCTGGTGCTGCGGATCTTCGGCGTCGTTCCGAAGAACGAAGTGGCCAGCGCCTTTACCCGCGACGAGGTCTCTTCCATGGTGGCCGAATCCCGGGAGGGAGGCCTGCTCGATGCGCATGACGAGCAGCTGCTGCTGGGCGCCTTGCACTTCGATGCCCGGAGCATCGATTCCGTGGCGATCAGCTTCGATGAGGTGCAGACCTTGCCGGTGGATGCCACGATAGAGCAGATCGAGGCGGCGGCCGCGCATGGCTTCTCGCGCTTCCCGCTGGTGGACGCCGGCGGCACCCCGGTGGGCTATGTCCACGTCAAGGACGTGCTGGGCGCCGACGCGCAAGCCCGGGCGCGGCCGCTGCAGCCCAGCGGCATCCGCGAGTTGCCGTCCTTCGGGCAGCAGCAGAGCGTGCGCACCGCGCTGCAGGAAATGCAGCTCTCCGGAGCCCATTTGGCTCTGGTGCGTGATGGCGAAACGGGCAAGGCCACCGGCATGGTGACCTTGGAAGACATGCTCGCAGAGCTGGTCGGCCAGATCAGGGACGAGCACCGCAGCGCAAGCTAGCCGCAGCCGCGCAATGCACGGGTCGAAGCCAGGACGGGATTCCGTCCTGGCTTCGGCCCTTTCTGGCATCGGGAACTAATCCGCCGTGGCGAAGGGCGAGTTCTTGCGCGAAAGCAGCAAGGACAGCATTGCCCCGAGCAGCGCGAAGCCTGTGGTCAGCAACCAGGTGGCATTCCAGCCGCCGGTGAGTGTCGCCATGGATGCCAGCAGCATCGGGCCGGTGAAGTTGCCGATGTTGAAGATCTGCTGGGTCAAGCCCATCGAGGCAGGGGCCGAACCGCCGGGCGGAGCCAGATCGACCACCACGCGGGTCATGGTGGTCGGGATGGCCGCTCCGGCCAGCGAGAAGAAGCCAACGCAGATCATCTGGATCCACAGCAACCCAGGCGGGTAGTCGAAGGCGAAGGTGCAAAACGATGCCAGGGACATCAGCGCGAAGCCGGCTAGCAGCAGCGTGCGCCCATTGGCGCCACGCTGGAGCAGCCCTCCGCAGATGATCGCGCCCACCGCGTTCAGCCCGCCCACCACGGCCGAGGCCAAACCACCGGCCACCGGATCCAGGCCGAATTCCTCGTAGATGGTGGGCAGGAACCCCACTACTGCCATCCATTGCACCGTGTAGCAGCCGAAAATCAGGCCGCTGATCCACACGCGCGATGCCCGGGCGGTGATGGCGATGCGCCGGGCGGCCTCGCGCAGGGCCGCCGATCCGGCGGGTTCATCCGCACCCACGAACTTGAGGATCAGCGGAATCGGCAGCAGGGTGATGAACGCGAGGATGCCCCACCACAGGTGCCATGACAGGTGCTGGAGCACCATCGCCGTGGAGAAGACCCCGATGAAGGTGGCCATGCCCATGTAGGCGGCCCACCACCCCACGGCCATGTTCAGGTTCCGGATGGGGGCATGGAGGCGCACCAGCCCCGGCCCCATGACGGTAGCCATGATCACGCCCGCCCCTTCCAGGACGCGGGTGGCCAGCAGCAGCGGCGCGCTGGGGGACAAGGCGCCCAGCGTGCTGCCCAGCACCAGCAGCAGCAAGCCGAGGATCAGCGTGCGGCGCTGGGAGATGACTTCCGAAAGCAGGGAAACGGCCAGGCCGCCGGCCATGCCGGCTACCTGCACCACGCCCAGCAGCACGCCGGAGAAAATCAGCGAGAAGCCCAGTTCGTCCTGGATCACGGTCAGCGCGGGGGCGAGCTTCCAGATGTGCAGGCCGGCCACCACGCCGGAGGCCACGATGATGATCCAGGCCGCATTGGTCCGTTGCTGGACCTGTTCCATTTTGGCTTGCACTGCCGCCGATGCCTCCTCGCATAGGACGCGCCAACTGGTGCTCGGCGCTACTGTCCACTTCGGATTGTGGCACGGGCCGGGCAGCGATCCGGCATTCGTGTCATTGAACGGGAATCCCTGCCGGCGGCACTCCGGGCTGGATCAACTTGCCCAGGGCGAATTCTCCTTCGGCAGGTTGCAGGAGCGAGCTGAGAGTTCGCCGATATTTCCCGGGCGTTGCATTGCAGCACGAGTCCTCGGAGTAGTTTGGAGGCCAACCCGGCCGATCAAGCTCAGGAGGAATGATGTTCCGGCACAGTTCGTCCCGCACCCGGCAAGTGAAGGCAGCAGCGGCTCTTGGATGCGTCTTCATGGCGACAGCCTGCTTCCCAGCGGTGCCGGTGGACCCCGAAGGAACCCTGGACACGGTTCGTTCCGGGACGCTTCGGGCCGGAGTATCTCCTGCTTCGGATTTCGTGGAAATCCGGGATGGAGTACCCCAGGGCGCCGAACCAGCGCTCATAGAAGACTTTGCCCAGCATGCAGGTGCCGAAATCCAATGGACCATTGGTGGCGAAGAACAGCTAGTGAAGCAGCTGGAAGCAGGCCAGCTGGATTTGGTGGCGGGAGGCATCACCTCCAAGACGCCGTGGTCGGAAAAGGCTGGAGTCACTCGTCCCTACACGACCGCCATTGACGCCAAGGGCAAGGAAAGGAAAATAGTCCTGCTCGTGCCTCCAGGCGAAAATGCTTTCCTGTCCGAGCTGGAGTACTTCCTGGACCAGACGCAGGAGATGCCATGAAAAACGCTGCCGGAACGCACTTGCCTCCCGCGCAACGCGAACTCATGGCGCGCGCTGCGAAGCTCGAGTGGATCAGCATCGGATACACGGCGCTCACCATTACCCTTGTGGCACTAGTGGTGGGAAATTCGCAGGCCATGCGCACAGCGTGGATCGAAGACATGCTCTCAGTCCTGCCGCAGCTGGCCTTTTTGGCATCACTGCAGTTCACCCGGAGGGCTCGTCGGCGCTCGCACCCCTACGGCTACCACCGGTCCATGGGAGCCGGGCATCTGGTCGCAGGAGTGGCGTTGCTGGTCGTCGGCGCGATGCTCGCGTACGAATCGGTATCGGCTCTGGTTAAACTGGAGCACCCGACCATCGGAACCATGAACCTGCTTGGCCATACGGTATGGCAAGGATGGATCATGATGGCGGTCATGGCGCTGATCGCGGCACCGGCCGTGGTGCTGGGACGGTTGAAAATCAAGATTGCCCAACCGCTGCACAATAAGCTGCTCTACGCCGACTCCAAGATGGCCAAGGCCGACTGGCAGACCAATGCTGCTTCGATCGTCGGTGTCGCCGGAATCGGCGTTGGGTTGTGGTGGCTGGATTCCACCGCGGCGCTGGTGATCGCTGCCGGCATTCTCAAGGACGGCTGGGACAGCACGAAGTCCGCAACCTCGGATTTGCTGGATCGCCGTTCCAAAGGTGTCGACGGCACGGATCCGCACCCGCTGATCCCGGCCATGGAGGAACAGCTCCATGCCCTGGATTGGGTTCGCACTGCGGGATTGAGGGTCCGCGAACTCGGCCAGGTCCAGCACACGGAAGCGTTCATCGTTCCGGAATCCGATACCGTGACGCTTGCCCAATCCGAGGAAGCGCGAAAAGTGCTAGAGGGAACCGACTGGAAAGCGTATGACGTGGTGGTGACGATAGTTCCCGAGCTGCCTGAGTTCCTCAAGCAGGACTGAAAACCGAGGCCCGGGCCCTTCGCTTGAAGCGCAGTGGAAGCACGGCGATCCGGCGAGGAGAACCGGCGAGGCAGGGTGCTGGCGCTGGAGCTAGCAGCCCGCCTTGGCTGCCCCGCCGGACTAGCCGATATCGGTGGGTGACGTGGCTACTTGGCCAGGCCAGTCACTGCGCACGAAGCAGGGAATCTCATGGATTGCCGCGCTATGGGACCAGAAAGCGACGCGAAAGGGCATCATTTTCTCCGTGTGCTGCCGGGAGCAGAGTTCGCTGATGGTGGTTCCAGCTGGCAAATGGGGAACTTTGGGAAACAGCGGGCTGGGTACCGTGATGTGCCATAGCTGCAGGTCGTCGGTTTGGTCATCGTCAAGGACCATGAGTACAGCCCGGCCATGGACAGATACGAAGCCCATGACTTCATCCACTGGATCAGCTCGTTGCGCGAATACCACGGGCATGCCCTCCATCCAGCCGTACGCAGTGAGATGGGTTCTGGCCTCGGGGCAATGCAAAAGTTTTTCGACGCGTTGCATGGCGCGCATATGTCGTTCAGGCATGTTCATGTGATCCTCCGCTGATGGCAGCTCTCCGAAAGGTGACCGCCCACGAAGTCCTGCGGCGTTGAGCCGCGGAATTCCCCGGGTTTCGCCTTTGGCGCTCGGTGATCATCGTGGAGTGTTCTTCAAATAATACATCCCGTTTCCAACCGCCGGGCGGAGCCTCATGTTGGCAGATGCCCGAGGCGGTGCAATTCGCAGGGTTTCAAATAGCATGTCCCTGCGCAAGCCGTGGTAGAAATATGCGTTTGGTAGGACGAAATTGGCCGGATAAGTAGAGTCGAAGAATTGAATGACCAGCGAATGGGCACTTTCCTGTTTCGCCTCTTAAAGCTGTGGATCGAAGTAATTCTGCACTCAATACCCAGAGCGTTTTGGACCGCGCAGGTCCCGGAAAAAGCTCAGATGCCTGAAGCGGCGCGTATCAACGAGCCGGTCAAGTGCTTGGAAGGAATATAACTGTAGGCTATATAACCCTCGTTGGTCTCGCTTTGCTTGAAATCTTTCGTTAGTCCGGCTCCTGATCGAAGCGTTGCGTCTAGCCCGGTGTTGGTCTTGCTCTTCAGGACCGTGTCGGGTTGCTGGGTGCTGATCTTTGGCGTAAAAAGGTACGGTCGTTGCAACGCCTGATTGTTCAGGATGTTGCAACGACCGTTAGAACCCGTCGACCGCCTGCCCCGCTTTTGGGATGATCGACCTAAACGCGCTTAGCGTGCCTGGATGTCTGCAGCCTGAGGGCCCTTTGGGCCGGATTCAAGCTTGTATTCGACCGATTGTCCTTCTTCAAGATTCTTGAATCCGAAACTCTGAATTGCGCTGTAATGCGCGAAAACGTCAGCGGATCCATCAGAAGGCTCAATGAAACCGAAGCCCTTTTCGGAGTTGAACCACTTTACAGTGCCAGTAGCCATGTGTATTCCTAAATCGTAATTCGCGGCATGCCGCGATTTGAGCTTGTGCCACCGTAGCAGCACTGAAGCCATTATTTTTGTTGCATCCCGTGACACTTAATCAAGCATGAATAGCTTGGAGAGCCAGAACATCGAATTCTGAGTTCTGGGGTAAGAATTCACTGGAGACGCATGTAATAGCGGTCGAAGAGGTTCTATAGAAACGCAGTTTCAAACCGACTGCCCCACCACGGAAGTGGGGACGAATATTTCAAGTGATGCGATTCGCTCTCATGGGAAAAATTCCGAGGAAACGCTTATTAAAAATCCAAGGGAGGAACAATAGGAATTTTCAATTTTCCTTATTGGCTCTAATATCTAGACTACCATGAGGAGCTCGCTTAATCTCGCCGGTTTGCTGTGAGGGGAAGCCGAAGCCCTGCCACGGGAGCTGATTTCGTTGTTCTGTGCCTGCAGCAAGACCGTTATGGGATTCGGTATCCGGAGATCATCGGGCACTCGAAAGGATCCCGGGCCGATAGTCCGACCTTGTTCAGGTAGGTGATCACCTGCGCGTAGGATTCGCGCACGCTGGCCACGGTGTACGGGACCTGGTGCTCGTCGCAGTACTGGCGCACGATGCGCGAGACGCCGGCCAGGTTGGCGCGCGGCATGGACGGGAACAGGTGGTGCTCTACCTGGTAGTTCAATCCGCCGTAGACGTGGGAGAGCACGCGGTTTCCCCAGCTGGACTTGGCCATGACATTGCGTCCGGTGAGTACCTGGCGGGAGAAGAAGTCGATGCGGGCGTCCTGGGGAACCATCGGCATGCCCTTGTGGTTCGGGGCGAAGGACGCACCCATGTAGACGCCGAAGACTGCCAGCTGCACGCCGAGGAAGGCGAAAGCCATGCCCACCGGCAGGAAGTAGAACACGATCGCCAGGTAGATGGCGATGCGTAGTGCAATGCCGGTCATCTCGCGCTTGCGGTTCTTGACCCGGCCGGCCTTGAACAGGTACTTGATCGAATGCATATGCAGATTCAAGCCCTCAAGGGTGAGCAGCGGGAAGAACAGGTAGCCCTGGCGGTTGGTGATCCACTTGAGCAGGCCGCGCTGGCGCTTGGCGTCCTCGGTCTGGAAGGAGATGGTGTCCCACTCGATGTCCGGATCCTTGCCCACGGTATTGGGGGTGGCGTGGTGCTTGTTGTGCTTGTTCATCCACCACTGGTAGCTGATGCCCACGACGATATTGGCCAGGAACTGGCCCAGCTTGTCATTGCGCTTGTGCGAAGCCAGGATCTGGCGGTGTGCCGCCTCGTGTGCCAGGAACGCGAATTGGGTGAGCAGCAGGCCCAAGGCTGCGGCCATCAGCAACTGGAACCAGCTGTCGCCTAGGAGGATGAAACCGGTAACGGTGCCGGCTAGCAGCAGCGTCAGCACGATGCCCAACCCGAGATAGTGCCCGCGGCGGCGGCCGACCAGTCCAGCTTCGGTGACCAACTTTTTGATATGGAAGAAACTTTGAGGATCACCGGGTTTAACGGTGGGTGCTGGAACGTCCAGCAGAGAACTGCGAGGCAAATATAATCCTTGATTGAAAGAGCTCGCTGCGTCGTGAACAATAAATTACCCGACCGAGCCTATTACCCCCATTCTACTCAGGTTCACGGCCGCTCTCGCTGTTCTTCCGCTGTCAGATTCTGCTCTTTCACATATTTCTTTGAGTTCTATCCAGCTTTGAGGGCCAGTGAAGCTGCGATGCGTGTGAGCGCTTCCTCGTTGCCGATCTGCAGCAGCTCAGCGATCATCGCGACCATTGCTTCACCTAGCCGTGCAAGGATCGCCACGGCTTGCGTGTTGCCTCCTTCCAGCTCGGAGGCGATGATCAGGAAGGCTTCTCGGTCTTGGCGGACCAGTGATGTCAGTAGTGCGATACCTAGTGCTGCTTCAGGGCTGCTGCCCATGAGATATTCCCATCGATGAAGATAAATTCGGATGTTTCTTCCGTACACGCGGCGCAACGTCGGCAGCATCTTGAGCCTAGCAGGGTATTGAGGGAGCAGCTTCTCGTTATACAGCGCCTGCCAAGCGCCCAGCGCTGGAGCCCGAATAATCGATCGCAGTAGGGCCCATGGAGCAACTGTAGTAACTCTGTGAAACTTCCAGTGCCTCTGAAGTGCCCGGGCCCACTGCTTCAAAGCTGTGATATTAGTGGCTTAGGGCATGACTCTCCTTGATTAGCGAGCACGGACCTGACGACCAGTGCGGCCCTGAAAGTTCGTTATTCGAAAGTGCGAGCGAGTGATTGATGCCAAGTAATTGGTCCCTTGCTGGAGTAGCAGACGGGCCTACTCGATACTAAAGTGGCAACGCGACAACCCTAGGGAACCTGTTTTTCATCTTGGGGAAATGAACGAGCCGACACCTTGCAGTTGGGTGTGGACATGGAGCAAAAGATTCTGGACCGGGTTTGTTGTCAGAGGTGCGAGCAACTTCTGGGCGCCAGTATTGTCGGCAGTTTTACACGGCATGACCTGCTTACTTGCCAGATTGAATGTGCCAGTAAGAGTGGGCGGCGACAGGCGCTCCCTGACGACTCCGGTAAGTTCTGCCTCTAATCGGTTGCCATCATGATCCCAACCCAATCCCGGTCGCAGCTCCCACTGGCTATGGAAAAGCTGGGACAAGACATCATGTCGAGATTGGCCGGCCGACAGCCCTATGTTCCTCAGGGATAAGGTGCTGTCGAGAACATAGCTGGGGAGCACGATCAGGGGCTACCTTGGCTTTTCCTCCCAATGGTGGTTATATCCCGAGGATGCTGGCACGATCATCCTACTGCCACTATTGCTGACCGTGCGATCAGTGTGAACGAAGGAGCATCATGCATCTACCCGTACCCCGCGGAGACCTGTCCCAAGCGCTGAACAATGCGTTGCTGTGCAACCCCTCGGAGGAATACGCGGCCTATCTGGCAACGGTCGCAAGAGATCGGTTGGCTGCGGCTTCGGATGTGCTGGATGACGGGGACCTGCAGCTGAGCCTTTTCGTGCTCTACGAACTGCACTATCGGGGATTCGAAGAAGTCGATGACCGCTGGGAATGGAACCCCGGGCTCATTTCGCTTCGGGCCCGGATCGAGGAGGGTTTCGAGCAAGCGCTGCGCGAGGCTGCAGGCCCGATTCCAAGCGTGGAACCCAGCTCCGCGAAGGTGGCCCAAGCCCTGTTCGAGCTCGCTGCTGATGATGCTGGACCATCGGTCTCGAAGTTCATCCAGCGCAAGGCTACTGCCGGACAAGCACGCGAATTCCTGATACTGAAGTCGATTTACCAGCTCAAGGAAGCTGATCCGCATACCTGGGCGATCCCGAAACTCGAAGGTCGTGCAAAAGCCGCCATGGTGGAGATCCAGGCTGATGAATACGGAAATGGGCAGCTGCCGCGAATGCATAGCGAGCTGTTCAGGCAGACCATGAAGGGCCTGGGGTTGCGTGATGATTTCGGCGCGTACGTGGACCGCATTCCGGCGGTGACGCTGGCGGCAGTGAACATGATTTCGCTCTTCGGCATGCACCGGCGCCTGCGGGGAGCCATCACTGGCCACCTGGCACTGTACGAGATGACTTCCTCGATACCCCAGGCGGCTTATGCCCGCGGGTTCCGGCGCCTGGGATATGAATCCCCGGTGACCGATTACTTCGATGAGCATGTGGAAGCTGATGCGGTCCATGAGCAAATCGCCGGCCGCGACCTGGCGGGCGGACTGGCTGAAGACGAACCGGATCTGGTGCCCGACATACTCTTCGGAGCCCAAGCCGCGGCAGCTGTTGACGCGTTGGCCGGCGCAAAGTACCTGGACGCGTGGGAAGCTGGCAGATCAGCATTGCATGCCGGAGCGGGGGCAGTGGTATGAGCGAGGGGCGCAGCGCTTCGGAAGCCGCCATGATTACCGTTTGCCCGCAGGGCCCCTTGCTGCTCAGGGGAGATTTTGAAATCGTGGATGCCGAGGGGCAATCCATCGAGGCCCGGAAAGGGCCCGTCGCGCTATGCCGCTGCGGGGGCTCTGCCATCAAGCCTTTTTGCGATGGCACGCACAAGCTCATGAAGTTCGAGCGCCCGAAGTAGGGCACTGGATCCTGAAATGGGCTATTGCGCATCCGGGACCTGCAGCGTTTGATGCCGTTCGCTGAGCTGCCTGCGCGGACGCGGGAATGCGGCTATTTGGTGGATCCCGGATGGCGCGATCCCAGCCGCCTGGAATGCAGTTGCGTCAAGCCTGTCTAGGGCTTGGCAACCAAGCTGGCGCCTAGGGATTCCAAAGCGCCAGGGACGACGGAGTAGTACGCCCACACCCCGCGCTTTTCGCGGTGCAGGATTCCGGCCTCCACCAGGATTTTCAGGTGGTGCGAGACCGTCGGCTGCTTGAGGCCCAATGGTTCGGGCAGGTCGCAGACGCACGTCTCGGCCGATTCGCTGGCGGAGACGATGGACAGGATGCGCAGGCGATTGGGATCGCCCAGGGCCTTGAAGCGCAGTGCCAGCGCGTCGGCCTCTCCTGCGTTGAGGATTGCCTCGCCTTGGGATGGCGTGCAGCAGGCGTCGGCTGCCGGTGCTGGGGAAGTTCCTCCGGCAGGATTCACGGTGGCTGTGCTCACGGACCTTGGCTCTTTTCTTGGCTGGCGCCAGAGATTGACAAACGTCGATATGTTTCATCATACTCAAAACATCGACAATCGTCGATGCCTATTCTTGGAGTGATGAATCAGTGGCACCCGCGCCTGCGCTAGACACTGCCCCCGTGGCGGCAAAACTTTCCTTCCTGGACCGCTACCTGGCCCTGTGGATCCTGCTGGCCATGGGCGTCGGCTTGGGTCTGGGCCGCATCTTCCCTCAGCTGGGCGAGCTGCTGGACCGCTTCACCGTGGCCGGGGTCTCGGTACCCATCGCCATCGGCCTGCTGGTCATGATGTATCCGGTGCTGGCCAAGGTCCGCTACAACGAAACCGGCCGCGTGCTGGCCGACAAGAAGCTGATGATCACCTCGCTGGCGATCAATTGGGTCCTGGCCCCGGCGTTCATGTTCGTCCTGGCCTGGGTATTCCTGGCAGACCTGCCCGAATACCGCACCGGCCTGATCATTGTGGGCCTGGCCCGCTGCATCGCCATGGTGTTCATCTGGAATGATCTGGCCTGCGGGGACCGGGAAGCGGCCGCGGTGCTGGTGGCCATCAACTCGGTCTTCCAGGTCATCGCCTTCGGTGCCCTGGGCTGGTTCTACCTGCAGCTGCTGCCATCGTGGCTGGGGCTGGAAACCACCAGCGCCGAGTTCTCCATTGCCGCCATCACCGCCTCGGTCCTGGTCTTCCTGGGCATTCCGCTGGTGGCCGGCTACCTGACCCGCACCCTGGGCGAAAAGGCCAAGGGCCGCGACTGGTACGAGAGAAAATTCCTGCCGAAAATCGGGCCGTGGGCACTGTACGGGCTGCTGTTCACCATCGTGCTGCTCTTCGCATTGCAGGGCGATAACATCATCTCCAAGCCCCTGGATGTGCTGCGCATGGCGATCCCGCTGCTGATCTACTTCGTGGTGGTCTTCGGCGCCGGAATGCTCATCGGCCACTGGCTGAAGCTGGGCTACCCGCGCACCACCACCTTGGCGTTCACTGCCGCCGGCAACAACTTCGAGCTGGCCATCGCGGTAGCCATCGCCACCTTCGGTGCCACCAGCGGCCAGGCCTTGGCCGGGGTGGTGGGTCCGCTGATCGAGGTGCCGATCCTGGTTGCCCTGGTCTACGTGGCCCTGTGGTCCCGGAAATTCTTCCCAGCTGCCAAGGCTCCCGCTACTTCTGCCTAAGGAAAAAACTCATGACTGCTATCGAAAAGCCTTCGGTTCTCTTTGTCTGCGTGCACAACGCAGGGCGTTCCCAGATGGCCGCCGCCTTCCTCGCCCACCTCTCCGGAGGGCGCATTGAGGTCCGCTCGGCCGGTTCCGCCCCAGCCGATTCGGTCAACCCGGCCGCCGTTGAAGCCATGAAAGAAGTCGGCATCGACATGTCCGCGGAAATCCCCAAGGTGCTGACCACCGAAGCCGTGCAGGACTCCGATGTGGTGATCACTATGGGCTGCGGAGATGCCTGCCCATTCTTCCCGGGCAAGCGCTACGAAGACTGGAAGCTGGAAGACCCCGCAGGCCAGGGCGTGCACGGCGTGCGCCCAATCCGCGATGAAATCCGTGCCCGGATCGAGAACCTCATCGCAGAATTGCTGCCAGCCAGCTAGGCGCAGACCGTCTCCAGAATTCCAGCAGCCAAGGAGAAGCCCATGAGTGAGCACCTTCCAGTCATCGTCATCGGCGCCGGCCCCATCGGCCTAGCCACCGCCGCCCACCTGCGCGAACGTGGGCAGGAGGTGCTCGTCCTGGAAGTAGGAGCCAGCGCAGGCGCCGCGATTTCGCGATGGGCCCACATCAAGCTCTTCTCCCCATGGCGCTTCAATATCGATGCCGCCGCCCGCCGGCTGCTGGAAACCCCCAGCGAGGGATACGCCGGAGGCTGGGAAGCGCCGCGGATCACCAAGCTTCCCACCGGCGCGGAGTTGGTCAGCGAATATCTCCAGCCGCTGGCCGCCCACCCGGACCTGTCACCGCGCATCCGCTACGGCCACCGCGTGGCGAAGATCAGCCGCGTACTGGCCGGCGGCCGCGGTGCCGACAAGGCACGCACCGCGCACCGCGATGAAGCCCCATTCCTGGTGCGCACCGAGACTCCTGGCGGCCCGGTGGATCTTCTCGGCCGTGCCGTGGTTGATGCCAGTGGCACCTGGAACCAGCCAAGCCCGGTAGGCCGGGCCGGAATCGAAGCCATCGGTGAAGCGCAGGCGCGCGAGCGCGGCTTCATCATCTGCGGGCTTCCTGATCCGCTGGGCGCCGATGAGCAGGAGCTCGCGGGCAAGAAATTGCTGGTGCTTGGCGCCGGGCATTCGGCGGCGAATACCGTCATTGCCCTGGGCCGGTTGCAGAAGAAGTTCCCGGACACCCGGATCCTCTGGGGCCTGCGCGGGGCGGCCAACCCGATCCGGCTCTACGGCGGCGGAGCTGCTGACCAGCTCCCAGCCCGGGGCCAGCTGGGCACGTCGCTGCGCCGGCTGGTGGAGAACGGCAACGTGGAATTGCTGGAAAATGTCGCCGTCGCTTCGATGAGCGCAGGGGAGCGGCTGTCCGTATCGCTGGCTGACGGACGTGAGCTGGGCGTTGACCGCATCATCGCGGCCACCGGTTTCCGCCCGGATCTGCAGATGCTCTCCGAACTGCGCCTGGACCTGGATGAATGCGTTGAAGCCCCGCGCCAGCTCGGGCCATTGATCGACCCGGAATTCCACAGCTGCGGAACGGTCAGCGCGCACGGCGAAAAGCAATTGGCGCACCCGGAGAAGAACTTCTACATCGTTGGAATGAAGAGCTATGGACGGGCTCCGACGTTCCTGATGGCTACCGGCTACGAGCAGGTGCGCTCCATTGCCGCTGCCTTGTCCGGCGATGCCGACGGGGCAGGCCGGGTTGAACTGGATCTGCCGGAAACCGGGGTCTGCTCCACGGATCTGGGCGGTTCCTGCGACGCCCCCGCGGACGGCGACACCGCCAGGGGAACCGAGCCCGCCGAAGCTGCCAGCTGCTGCGCCTCGCCGCAGCCGGTGAGCCTGGGATTGAGCACAGGAACACTGCACGGCAACAGCGAAGTAGCCGCCCAGTAAGCCAGATTGGGCAAGGGGCGATCGCCACGGAAATTCGATGGAGCCAAGGGGCAACGCGGCATATGCCGCGTTGCCCCTTGGCTCCATTTTTCTTTTCGAGGACCGGGATAGGACCGCGTTTCAGCTCACCGGGACTGGTGTGTTCCTGGCCGCCGGATCCTGCTGGGCTGCCGTGCCTCGGGTACCGGCACGCTGCGGGGCCGGGATTCCGGCGAGCGCCACCGCGCACACGGAAGTGAGCACCAGTGCGGTAGCTGGGGCGATGGCAGTCCACGGAGCCCGCTCGACATAGCCGATGCCTTCGGCCAGCAGCAGGCCCCACTCCGGGGTGGGCGGCTGCGCGCCGAGCCCGAGGAAGCCGAGGGCGGCCAAGGCCAGTGCCACCCCGGGCAGCCGCAGCATCCCGTGCCTCAGCAGGGCCGGAAGCACCGCGGGCAGCAGATGCTGGACCCAGATCCGGCCGCGCGGCACCCCGGAGAGCGGAAGCCAGCGGATATGCGGCATGGCCCTGGCTTCGTCGAGCAGCGAGGCAGCATGCGTGGCCAGCGGAGGCCAGCTCACCCAGAGCACGGCCAGCGCCGCACCGCCGACCGAGGGGCCCAGCAGGGCCGCGATGACCACTCCGGCCAGAATCGGCGGAGTCGCGTTGGCAATCACCGCCGGACCGCGCGAGATCTCGCCTGCTGCCGCAAGCAGCAGGCCAATCAGGATTGCGCAGGCCACGATCGCCAGTGCCGGGCCTACCGTGCCCAAAGTTCCATGGGCCACGCGGGCCAGCAGATCCCGTCCGCTGGAATCGGCACCGAACGGCAAACCGGCCCCCGGGGCTTGCAGCCTCTGGAACGCAAGGGTGTAGGGGTCGCGCGGCAGGCCGAAAGCCAGGATGGCCAGCAGCGCGGTGCAGGTGATCGCCGCAGTCCAGCGCTGGATCCTGCCGTTGCCGCGCGCCTCGGGCGGGGCTGGCAGCGACCCGGCGGGCAGGGCGCCGCCGCGCAGCGCGCGCCGGGCCGCTGCGGTGAGCATTCCGATCAGCAGCGCCGATCCCGCCATCAGCAGCAGCCCGGCCTGCAAGGCGGGAATATCCTGCGCATTGGCCGCCCCGAGCAGGTAGCGGCCAAGTCCGGGCACCGCGAAGACCTGCTCCACGGCCACCGCGCCGCCGAGCAAGCCGATGAACACCAGGCCGAGCTGGTCGATGACTGCCGCGGCGGCCCGGCGCAGCACCCCGGAGAGGATGGCAGGGGCCGGAGCTCCGGCCAGGTGCCAGATCCCGGCCCAGCGTTCGGCGGCCACCGAGGCGATGGCATCGGCCAGCAGCCGGCCCAGCAATCCGCCGGCCGGGATGCCCAGGGCCAGCGCGGGCAGGATCGCGGTGTCCAGCCCGGTCCACCCGTAGGGCGGAAGCCATTGCAGCTGCACCGCCACCAGTACCAGCAGCAAGCTGGCCAGCAGGAATTCGGGCAAGGCGGTCAGCGCCACGCCCAGCGGCCCGGAACCTGAATGCTGCCGGTTGCGCAGCACGCGCAGCGCGGCGGGCAGCACCAGGGCGAAGGCCACGGCGAGCGCGATGATGGTGGCGAAGGCGGTGAGCGTGGCGGAGACCGACAGGGCCCGCCAGGCGCCGGGAGCGATTTCTGCCCCGCTGACCCAGGAGTTGCCCAGATCCCCGTGCAGCACCCCGGACCACCAGTGCAGGCTGGTGGCCAGCGGGCCCTGGTCCAGGCCCAGCTGCGCGCGCACGGAGGCCAGCGCCTGCTCGGTGGGTTCCAGTTCGGCATAGCGTGCGCGCAGCACCGCGGCGGCCGGGTCCGTGCGCGAAAGCCAGGGCAGCGCGCCGGCTACCAGCAGCAGGGCCAGCGCGCTGAGCAGGCAGGATGCGAAGGACGGCCAGGAGAGGCGCCGCGCCTTCAGGGCGAACCAGTTCATCAGCGTTGCGGCTCCTGCTCGCTGTCCAGGCGGGTCTGCGCAGTGATCAGCTCGCGTTCGCGCGGATCCTGCGCGGCGTCGCGCACGGCGGGGCCCTCGCCCTGGATCACGCGTTCGTGCAGCAGCGCGATGGCCGCGTCGGTGCCCAGGATCCGGGCTTCGGCCAGCATGATCTGCTGCTGGCGCTGTTCCCCGGCTTCGGTTTCCGAGGCTCGGGCGATCGCCTGGTCCACGTCCTTGTCGCAGAGCTGGGCGATGGCGAAGCCGCCTTCGCAGGTGAAGTCGGAGGCGAAGTACGCAACCGGGTCCCCGGAATCAAGCACGGTGGCGCGCGAGAGGATGAAGGCATCGAAGGCGCCGTCCAGTGCGTCGGCCTCGATGTACTGGTATTCGCGCACATCCTGCTTCACGATGAATCCGGCCGCTTCCAGCTGCTGCTCCAGGATCACCGCGACTTCTGGCAGTTCGGCGCGGTCGGTGAAGGTGCCCAGGGTGATTTCCACGTCCTTGACCTTGGCTGGTTCGGCACGCTGGGCCAGCAGCTGCCGGTATTCTCCAGAATCGCGCAGTCCGGCGGCGTAGGGCAGGGCCGGGCCGAGCAGGCCCTCGGCTATATCGGCGCGGTTCTCATACACCGACTCCACGATGGCCGCCCGGTCGATGGCTTCGCGGGCCGCGGCGCGCACCGCCGGGTCGGCGAACGGGCCCTTCTCGGTGTTCAGGTACAGCGTGTTGGTGCGCGGCATCGGCACTTCGGTGAGCAGCTCCTGGTCCACCGTAGCGGCCTGCCCGGCGGGGATCGCCTCGATGACATCTGCTTCCGAGGTGCGCAGCGCGGCGGCGCGGGCGGTGCCATCGGGCACGAACTTCACGTCGATGCCCGAGGCTGCGGCCTTTTCGCCCCAGTAGCCCTCGTACCGGTCCAGGGTGGCCCCGGAAATCCCGTCTACGTCCACGATCTGGAAGGGGCCGGTGCCGTGGCCGGCCGGATCCACCCCGTTGGCGGTGTAGGCTTCGGCGGCGAAGATGGCCAGCTGCGGGCTGGAGAGCCGCTGGGGCAGCAGCGGGTCGGGGTCCGCGGTGGTGATCCGCAGTCCGTGCTCCCCGCGCACCGCGACCTTCAATGCGGTTCCGTTCAGGATGCGCGGCACCGGGGTGGAGTCGATGGCCCGCTGCAAGGAGTTCGCCACCGTTTGGGCGGTCAGTGGCTGCCCGTTGTGGAAGCTGACGCCTTCGCGGATCTCGAAGTCCCAGGCAAGCTCGCCGCTGCGTTCCCAGCTGGTAGCCAATGCCGGCTGGGCGTCCCCGGACGCATCGAGATTGACCAGGGTTTCGGCGGCGGACCAGCGCGAGAGCTTGAACGCGTCGTCGCTGAGCGGGCTGAGCCCGGAGCGGGGCGGCTGCATGTGGGCTACGGAGATGCGATCGGTGCTGCCGGCCTGCTCGGCGGCCGCGGAGAAGCAGCCGCTGAGGGCAAGTGCTCCGGCCAGCGGGATGGTGAGCAAGGCCAGGGTCTTGGGGCGGGGTCGATTCATGGGTGCGAGGTCCTTGGATGATGGGTGATGGGTGATCAGTTGGAGGGCGGGTTATCGGGACGGTGGGCGGATGGCGATGGTGCGCGAGCATTGCGCGGCCAGTTGCGGGTCGTGGGTGATCAGCAGCAAGGCAATGCCCGAGTTGGCGGCGGTGGAGAGCAGCTGGCCGGCGACTGCCTGGGCGGTGTCCGGATCCAGGGCGCTGGTCGGCTCGTCCGCCACCAGCACCGAGGGGTTCACTGCCACGGCGCGGGCCAGCGCGGCCCGCTGCAACTGTCCTCCGGAGAGCTGGTGCGGGCGCCGATCCAGCAGTGCCGTGTCGAATTGCGCCAGCTCGGCAGCCCGGTCGATGCCCGTTCCGGGGCCGGCTGGGGGAGCCAGCCGGTGGATGGCCTGCTGCAGCGAGGTGCGGATGCTCCAGCGCGGCACGAAGGCGGCGGCAGGATCCTGGGGCACGCCCTGGACCAGCCGGCGGCGTGCTGGCGCGTGGCTGCGCTTCGGTGCGCTCCAGTGCTGGCCCAGCACGCGGATTTCTCCGGAGTCCGGCAGTTCCAGGCCCAGCACGATGTCGGCCAGGGTGGATTTGCCGGCGCCGGATGGCCCGGTGACGGCCACCGATTCGCCCGGGGCCAGCGTGAAGCCAAGGGGCTCCAGGACCAGGCGGCGGGCTGCGCCGTGCCCGCGCAGTGCGCTGAGCGCGGATACTTCCAACGCGGGGATGCTCAAGCCGGTACCCGTTCCAGCCGGGGTGCGGTGGTGCTGGCGATCTTCCCGGAGTCCAGGACCAGGTGCCGGGTGGCCAGCGCTTTGGCGACTGCCGCGTCGTGGGTGACCAGCACCAGGGCCTGCTGCTGGCCCAGCAGGGTGCCCAGCAGTTCCAGGATGAGATCCCGGGCGGTGTGGTCCAGGGCGCTGGTCGGTTCATCGGCAAGGATCACCGGGGCCTGGCTGAGCACGGCCAGGGCTATGGCGGCGCGCTGTGCTTGCCCTCCGGAGAGCTCTGCGGGACGTCGTGCGAGCAGCTGCGGATCGCCCAGCCCAGCGCCTTGCAGAATGCCGCGGACCTGCTGCGCGCTGGCGCCGGTGGCCTTGCGCAGCTGCCGTCCCAGCGGCAGCAACGGATGCAGGGCGTCCTGGCCGCGCTGCGGGATGTAGCCGATGCGCGTTGAGCCGGGAGTGCGGGTTCCGCTGAATTCCAGTCCGGGCGCCCAATTCCCGGTGATCATCGACAGCAGCAGCGACTTTCCTGCACCCGAGGGGCCGGTGATGACCACGCGCTCGCCGGGAAGAAGCATGAACTCCTCGACGTCGAGCAGCGGGCTGGTGGCGCCGGGCAGTCCCAGGCGCGCATTGCGCAGGCACAAAACCGGGCTGGGCGGCAGCGGGGCGCGGGGCTGGCGGGCGAGCCCGGGCTCTTCATGGTTCATAATGAGAATCATTATCACTTAAGTTTTCTTGGCAGCGCAAATCAGCCTCCGGGATCGGCAAGGCGGACGTGGCGGGCCGCGGCCGCTGGCCAAGCTGGGTGAAGTCGCATAATTTTTCGTGGCCGTACCGAACCTCGGCGCATGTGCATACCGTGGAATCAGGGTGCGGCAACAAATGGAGCAAGAGGAGAAAGCGATGATGGAGTCGTTATGGCAGGCGAAGCGTGCTTCCGGTGGCACCGACCCATTCCAGCCGGGCGCAACCTATGACGCCATTGTCGTAGGCGCGGGGCTGACCGGGCTGGCCACCGCCGTGCTGCTGAGCCGGGCCGGATTGAGCGTCACGGTACTCGAAGCCAGGTTCGCCGGGGCCGGAACAACAGGAGCGAGCACCGCGAAGCTCAGCTTGCTGCAGGGCACGGTGCTCTCCGGGATCCGGGAGCATTGTTCCCAAGAGGTTGTGGACGCCTATGTCCAGGGGAATCTCGAAGGGCAGTCGTGGTTGTTGCGCTATCTGGAGGAGCGGGATGTCGCCGTGCAACGGCGGGATGCCTACACGTACACCGAAGCCGAATCCGGACGTGCCAGTCTGGAGAAGGAAGCCGAGGCAGCCCGCAGCGCCGGGGTGGAGGCCAGCTGGTGCGGCCCGGACATCGGATTGCCGTTTCCCGTGGCCGCGGCGCTGGCCCTGCCTGGCCAGGCGCAATTCAACCCCATGGAAGTGCTCCAGGCCTTGGCCAGCGACCTGCGCTCGCGCGGGGGCAGGATCGTCGAGGGTGTCAGGGTGCGTGATGCCAGCGCCGGCGCCCTGGCCACAGTGCATACCAGCCAAGGCGAGAACCGTGCCCAGCAGGTCATCCTGGCCACGGGTATCCCCATCCTGGATCGGGGACTGTATTTCGCCAAAGTCGAGCCATCGCGCTCCTACGTGGTCGCGTATCGAATTGATGCAGCCGCCGGTGCGCTGCCCCAGGGAATGTACCTGTCCATCGACCAGCCAGCACGTTCGCTGCGGACGGTTCCTCTCGACGGGCAGGAGCTGCTGCTGGTGGGCGGCAACGGCCATCCGGTGGGCCAGCAGCTCTCCGAGCTCGGCCAGCTCAAGGACCTGGATATCTGGACCAGAAGGCATTTCCCCGGGGCCGAACTCGCCGGGCAATGGTCGGCGCAGGACTACAGATCGGCCAATATGGTTCCGTTCGTTGGCCAATTGCCCCGCGGGGGAGGGAACATCCATGTGGCCACGGGCTACAACAAGTGGGGGATGGCCAATGCGATTGCCGCTGCCCTCCAGCTCAGCGCGAACATCCTCGGCGGAAATATCGCCTGGACGCAGGCGTTGTCGCAGCGCGCGACCACCCCGGCCGACCTGGTCGCCGGGGCGAAGATCAACTCCCGGGTTGCTGGAAAACTCGTAGAGGGATGGAAACGCTCGCTGCTTGGCGAAGCAGGCAAGGGCGCCGCGCAGGATGCAGGCGGCGTGTTTGGCGAGGAGCGGACTCCGCCCGCCGAGGGCCAAGGTCTGGTGCTGCGCGAGGGCCTGCGCCCGGTCGCCGTGTCCACAATCGGCGGGGCCACCTGCCGGGTGTCCGGGATCTGCACTCATCTAGGTGGCGTGCTGTCGTGGAATGACGCGGAGAAATCCTGGGATTGCCCGCTGCACGGGTCCAG
Organism: Glutamicibacter sp. NPDC055354; assembly: GCF_053644955.1. Lineage (NCBI taxonomy): Bacteria > Bacillati > Actinomycetota > Actinomycetes > Micrococcales > Micrococcaceae > Glutamicibacter > Glutamicibacter sp. NPDC055354. Next base: position 2,145,968 of record NZ_JBSHMB010000001.1, on the reverse strand, counting down.
GTTCAGTCCGGCCGGGGAAGTATTGGAGGGGCCGGCGACGCAGGACCTCGCTGCTATCGACTCGGCAACTGGCACCGGCGGGGATTAGGAGACTGGGAAACACAGTTCAACGCCCGCGGGCCCGCCGAGTATTCATCTGCTGTGGCCAGGGAATGATTTCGGAAAGTGCAGGGATGATGATTCACTGGAATTTCAAGTACACCCGCCGTTCACCTTGGACCCCAGGAGAAGTTTTGCGAACCACCGGACCTGCCCGGCCACCTCTGCCTCGAACCGCCGCTTTCACCGCGATTGCCAGCATGGGCCTGGTCCTGCTGCTTTCGGGCTGCGGGTCGGACTACCCGCTGGGAGAAGAGCAGCGCAAGGCCGCTGAATCGAATAGCTCTAGCCTCCAAGGCACGCTGACCGGCGGCGGATCCACCGCGCAGAATTCCGCCATGAACGCCTGGACCACCGAATTCTCCACCATGCACCCCCAGGTCCAGGTGCAGTACGCCTCGGTGGGCTCCGGCGCCGGACGCGCCGGGCTCCTGGCAGGCGGCACCGAATTCGCCGGATCCGACGCTTACCTGAAGGAAGAGGAAGTCCAGCGCTCCATCGAGACCTGCGGCCCGCAGGGCGCGATCAATATCCCGGCGTATATTTCCCCGATCAGCATCGCCTTCAACCTGCCGGGCATCAAGGAATTGAACATGGATGCCCCAACGATCGCCAGGATCTTCTCCGGTGAGATCCGCTCCTGGCAGGACCCGGCCATCGCCCAGCTGAACCCGCAGGTGCAGCTGCCCGACCTGCCTATCACCGGGGTGGCGCGCGCCGACGATTCGGGCACGACCGAGAACTTCACCGAGTACCTGCATGCGGTTGCTCCCGAAGCTTGGCCACACGAGCCGGATGGCGGCTGGCCGGACGCCACCGGGCTGGAGAAGGCCCAGGGCAATGCCGGCGTGGTGACCACCGTGACCCGCGCCGTGGGCGCGGTTACCTATGCTGATGATTCCCTGGTGGATAAGTCGCTGGGCAAGGTGAAGCTGAAGGTCGGCGAGGAATTCGTGGCAGTCAGCGGGGAATCAGCGGCCAAGGCCGTGGCCGAATCAGAGCGGGTCCACGGCCGCGGTGAGCATGACATCGCTTTGGAACTGGACCGCAAGACCACCGCCGCCGGCGCGTACCCGATGGTGCTGGTCTCCTACCTGCTGTTCTGCAGCGGCTACGAGGATCCGCAGACCATGGAACTGGCCAAGACCTTCGGGCAGTACGTCGTCAGCGACCAGGGGCAGAAGACAGCGTCCGACTCGGCCAAGAGCGCGCCGATGCCGCAGCAGCTGGCCGAAGATGCCCGCGAAGCCATCGATTCGATCACCGCGCGTTCCTGATTCGGGCGAACAGCCCTGCTGCATCCATCCGCAGGAAGGATGCAGCAGGGCTAGCTATGCAGCAGTCTTGGCCGCCGCGCGGTACGCGCGATTTCGCGACCCGAGCAGCGCCGCGCCGATGACCGCGGCCAGCAGCGAACCGCACAGCACCCCGACCTTCACGTACTGCGCTTCCTCGCCGCCCTGGCCGAAGGCCAGCTCGCCGACCAGCAGGGAGACGGTGAAGCCGATGCCTGCCACGAAGGACAGCCCCAGCACATCAGGCCATTTGATGCTGCCATCCAGCTTGATTCCCGGGAGCCTGGTGACCAGGAAGGTGGCGGCGGTGATGCCCATCGACTTGCCCAGCACCAGGCCGGCAATGATGCCCAGGGCCACCGGGCTGGCCAGCGCTTCGCCCAGTCCGGACAGGCCGCCGACCGGAACGCCGGCGGCGAAGAAGGCGAACACCGGAATGGCGATGATGGATGAGGGAATGGACCACCGGTCCGCGAAGTGGGCGGCCAGGCCTTCGTGGATCGCTTCGCCCTGCTCGGTGCTCCCGGTGCGCACATGCGCCCGCTGGGTGGCAATTACCGGAACCATGAAGCCCAGCAGCACGCCGGCCACCGTGGCGTGGATTCCCGAGGCATGCACCAATGCCCAGACGGTGGCGCCGAGCGGGATCAGGACCCACCAGGCGCGGACCCCGCGCTGCACTGCCAGCGCGAATGCCGCCAGCGGCAGCAGCGCGAGGATCAGCGGCAGCCAGGCCAGGTCATCGGTGTAGAAAATGGCGATGATGGAAATGGCCAGCAGGTCATCGACCACCGCCAGCGTGAGCAGGAAGGTGCGCAGGGCAGGGGGCAGGAACTTGCCCACCACTGCGATCACGGCGATCGCGAAGGCGATATCAGTGGCTGCGGGGATTGCCCAGCCGTTGATGGCGGAGCTTCCCGATGCGGAGATGACAAGGACGTAGAACAGTGCCGGCAGCGCCACCCCGCCCACGGCTGCGGCCACCGGAACCAGTGCGGTGCGCGGATTGCGCAATTTGCCGACAACGAATTCTTCCTTGAGTTCCAAGCCGACAACGAAGAAGAAGATGGCGAGCAGGCCGTCAGCGGCCCAGGCTCCGACCGAGAGATTCAAGTGCAGGGACTCGGGGCCGAAACGGAAGTCGCGCAACCCCTCGTACCATGGGGCTGCAAGGGAATTGGCCAGGATCAAGGCGGCGAGGGTGGCGCAGAGAAGCAGCAGCCCGCCCATCGAGTCCTGCTTGAGGGTTTGGCGGATTCCACGCCACATGGCGTGGGGTGCTTGGCGTGATACGCCAGTTGAGGGGTATGGCAAAGTAACGGGTCTTTCTGGGATCCGGGAAAAGGGCACGAGGGTGCGCGGAATCCACTGGAGAAAAACCAGGAGTCGGGACCGCGCAACTAGTGGCGCGGTGGCGGGCAGCCGGCGATCTCGCCGTGGGCGTTGGTTCCCCAGGAACTCAACCACCCGTTGGTGCCGCTGGCTAGCTTGGTCAGCAGTTTCCCCTTGGGGAAAACGGCAGCGAGAAGCCGCTGCGCATGCGTTGAGACGACCAGAGCCATGCTTCCAGCGTACAGACCAGTGAGGCATAGGCCTAACCCGTGACGGCCCGGCCGCCTTGGGCCTGCCGCTAGTGCATCAGGCTGGCGAACATCTTCAAGCGCAGCGCCTTGGCGGTGGCCATATGGGCCTGGATGAGTCCGCAGGCCTTGGCGCTGTCGCGCTCGCGGATGTTGTCCACGATGCACTGGTGCTCATGCAGGGATTCGGTCCACCGCGAGCCAACCGAGAGCGTGGATGAAGGAGCATGGATCTGGTGGGTGGCCAGGCGCTCCAGCAGATCCTCCAGCACCGGGTTGTGCGCAGCGCGCCAGAGCGCGCGGTGGAACTCGATGTTGGTGGCCAAGCGGGTGGCGTCATCTGGGTCGGACAGCGCGCGGTCCCGGTCAACCAGGGCCTGCAAGCGCATCAGGTCCACTTCGGTGCGCACCGAGGCGGCTTCCTGGGCGGCCTGGCCTTCGAGCAGGATGCGCAGGTCGTAGACCTGCATGATCTGCTCGGGGTCGATTTCCTTGACGAAAAGACCGCGGGCGCGGCGCTCCAGCAACCCTTCATGCAGCAGGCGGGTCAGGGCTTCGCGTACCGGGGTGCGGGAAACTCCAAAGCGTTCTGCCAGGGCGACCTCGCGCAGGGCATCCCCGGGCTGGAATGCGCCTTGCAGCAAGTCGTCCTTGAGCTGGGCATGGATTGAATCCGAATCGAGCTTGGCCATGATCCCCATTCTCGTCTAAGGCTGGATGGCGGGTAAAACCATTGTTCCGCCAGTACAGGCGTACTGGCGGAACAATGGGATTTAGTACTTAGGCAAGGTTACCGGCACGCCGGCCGAAGACCACACCGGCTGCCAGGCCGGAACCGCCCGGGTAGTTGGCCGAGAACAGGCCGCCGAGCATTTCGCCGCAGACGTACAGGCCTTCGATGATCTCGCCGTTCTCGTCCAGCACCTGGCCGTCGGTGTTGCCCTTCAGGCCGCCGAAGGTGAAGGTGATGCCACAGGTGACCGGGTAGGCGTAGAACGGACCGGTCTGAAGCGGGTTGGCCCAGTTGCTCTTAGGGGGAGTTACCTTCGCGGCGCGCCCATCGAGCACGTTCGGGTCGTAGGCGATGGAGGTGTCGATGGAAGCATTGAATTCCGAGACGGTCTTGGACAGCGCCGCTGGATCCACGCCGATCTTCTGCGCCAATTCCTCAACGGTGTCGGCGATGACCTCGGAGATCTCCGGCATCTCGTACTCTTCGGCGCGCAGCATCGGACGCAGCGACGCGTCGAAGACCTGGTAGGCGATGGAGTCCGGCTGCTGCAAGATGACCTTGCCGTACTTGGCGTAGGTCAGGTTGCGGAAGTCCGCGCCCTCATCCAGGAAGCGCTCGCCGCGGTTGTTCACAATGATCCCCAGCGGGTAGGACTGGCGGGTCAGGCGATTGGTCAGCTCGCGGTTGGATTCGTTCTTCGGGGTCAGCGCGTCCCATTGGACCGAGTGGCAGGTGCTCCAGTCCCCGCCCTTGGCGGCGCCGATTTCCAGGCCGGCGGCCAGCATCTCGCCATTGTTGAAGGGGGTGCCGCGGACCTTGGCGTTCTGCCAGCCTTCGCCCAGGTGCTCCTGACGCCATTGCGGGCTGGATTCGAAGCCGCCGGCGCCGAGGATGACCGACTCGGCGCGCAATTCCTGCTCTTCGCCGTTGGCGCGGACCTTGACGCCCACCACCTTGCCCTCTTCCACGATCAGGCCGTAGACGTCCTGCTCGAAACGGACTTCGGTGCCCAGCTTCCGGGCTACTTCCAGGTGGTCCTTCATCAGGCCTTCGCCGCCGTCGACGTTGCCCACGTGCAGGCCGCCCCAGAACAGGTAGCCGCCCTCCGGGGTCTTGTAGGCCTGGCGTTCGTACATCAAGCGGTACTTCAGGCCCAGGGACTTGAGCCAGCGCAGGCCGGGAGCTGCTTCCTTGACCAGGACCTCGGTCATTTCCTTGTCGTTGCGGCCCTCGGTCACCTTGGCGATGTCGCCGGCGTAGTCGGCCTCGGAGTAGGGCGGGACTTCGGAGACCGGGTGGCGCTCATCGAATTCCACCAGATCCTGCAGGTCTTCCAGGCCGTTGTGCGCAATGCGGGTAGCGCCTGCGGTGTAGTAGCTGTTGCCGCCGAACTGGTCGCGCGGAGCCTTTTCCAGGAGCAGAACCTTGCGGCCGCGGGTCACTGCCGCGTGCGCTGCGGTGAAGGCCGCGTTGCCGCCGCCGACCACAATGACGTCTGCGGCGTTGGCAGCGGTTTCCTGAGCATGGGTTGTCATGAGATGGCCTTTCGGAAATGAAGACGTGGGAAAACGTGGATCCGGAATTAGTGTATACACTAATGTGCATTAAAAGCCAGTGTGGTGCAGGAAATTCAGCTGACCCACGAATACCGGTGCTCGGGACGGCCTGCCGAACCGTAGCGCGGACGCAGCTGGGCCTTGCCCGCCGTGACCAAAAAGTCCAGGTAGCGCCGGGCACTGACCCGGGAGATCCCGCAAATTTCGGCAACCTCCAAGGAAGACAAGGTGCCATCCGGATGGCCCGGTGCGCTGCGCAAGGCTTCTCCGACCAGTGCCATGGTGGGCGCGGTGAAGCCCTTGGGCAATCGTTCGGTCTGGGCGCCGGTGACGGCCCCGGGTGCCAGTTCGAGGACTTCGGGGATCCTGGCATCCCCTCGTCCACTGGCGGCCTGGAGCAGCTGGTCGATCTCGGCCTGGCCCAGCTCGTCGATCTGCTCCTCTGGCTGCGCCACCGCTCCGGGCTGCTCCGAAACGCGCTGGGCATAGAGCGCCAGACGCTGCTTGAACTCGTCCACGGTGAAGGGCTTGACCAGGTAATCCTCGACGCCGTGGCCCACTGCTTGGCGCACCGCATCGCGTTCATTGTTGGCGGTAATCATGATGACGTGCGCGTCGGACCCAGCTGCGCGCAGCTGGGCCAATACTTCCAGCCCGGTCAGATCCGGCAGGTGCACATCGAGCAAGACCAGATCCACCTGCCCGGATTGCACAAAGGGAACCACGCCGGAACCGCGCTCCAGCACGCCGACCACTTCAAAATGCTCCATGCCCTGCAGGTAGCGGCGATGCAGCCCGGCCACTGCGAAGTCGTCATCGACCACGAGTGTCTTAATCATTGAAGTAGTCTCCTTGCGCGGGAACGGGAATGCTCTGCTTAACCATAGGTCGCTTCGACGGAGGCCAGGCGACGATGACCTCGGCTCCGCCCAGATCACTGGACCCGAACTTCAGCACGCCACCGCGCCGGGTCCGGATGCGGTCAACCAGGGCCAAGCCGATGCCCCGTCCGTGGACTGCTCCCGGCACCCCGGTTTTGCTGCTGTAGCCAAGCTGCACCAGGCGGGCCGCGTCGCCTTCCTTGATGCCCGGGCCGGAATCGCTGACCGCGATGCGCATGCCGGTGGGCCCGGCGTTCAAGTGCAATGACACCACGCCGCCATCACCGCCGGCCTCGATGGCGTTGGCCAGCAGGTTCGAGGCGACGGTGATGGCATCGTCGTCAATCGCGGTTCCGGGCACCACCGCGGAGAACGGGTGCAGTTCCAGCCGGACCCCGGCTTCGCTGGCCACGGCCTGCTTGGCAACGAAGAGCGCTGACAGGGTGGGGTCGCCCAGGTGCGTTTCCGGATGCTCGCCGCGAGCGCCGGAGAAACGCTGGATATGCTCCTTGGCTTCTTCGTATTCGCCGATGGACATCAGCCCCGAGAGCAGGTGCAAGCGGTTGGTGAATTCGTGGGCCTGGGCGCGCAGCGTATCGGCCAAGGACCTCTGGCCGCGCAACTCGCGCAAGGTCTCTTCCAGCTCGGTATGGTCGGTCAAGGTCAGGGTGCGTCCATAGTGCTTGGGTCCCAGCATCGCCTCGCGGCGGGTGGCAATCAGCACACGCTCTCCGGAAAGCACGTTCTGCACCGATTCGGCCTCGGGGGAGTCGCTGCGCAGGAGGTCCACCAGGCTCTGGTCCAGGACCTCTTCGGCTTGCTGGCCCACAGTGTCTTCGGGAAGATCCAGCAGCCGGCGCGCTTCTCCGTTGACCAAGGTGAGCCGGCCATTGCCATCCACGCCCAGTACGCCATCGCTGACTCCGTAGAGCACCGCCTGCTGTGCCTGCTTCAGCGAATCCACTTCTTCGGGGTCAACCCGGTAGATTCTGCGGATGGCCCGTTCCACCAGCGCGGCCGCGAGGCTGCCGATGGCCACGGCCAGGATAATCCACGGCGCGAACGCCCAGACGATATCAACCAGGCTGGCGCGCACCTTGCTTTGCAGGATGCCCACGGAGATGGTGCCAACGATCTTCCCCTCCTCGAAGACCGGTTGCTTCACCCGCAGGGTGATGCCCAGGGGTCCTTCCTCCACGCCCCTGAAGGTTTCGCCGTTGCGGATGGATTCATGATCCGAGGAAACCGGCTGGCCGATGGACTCGGGGTCGGGGTGGGCCACGCGAATGCCGTTCAAATCGGCAATGGTCACATAGTCCACTCCGGAGGCCGATTCGGCCAGGTGGGCCAGCGGGGCGACGACTTCGGCTGCGTTTCCGGGATCCTCGGCCAGCGCGTGGCCAATCGGGGCCAGCTGGGCCGTTTCCTCGGCCACCAGGGCGACGCGGCTGAAAGCGCTGTCCTCCACCCGGTTGATCTCGAAGCGCATCACGATCACCGAAACTGCCAGCAGCGTGATCAGCACGATGGCTAATTGCAGGAACAGGATGCGAACCCGGAAGCGCTGGCTGTTCTTCATCCATTGCATGGTGGACCCGCTTGCTCCCGTTGTTTTTATTTTCTTAATTGCCCGTTATGACCAGAACCGCATTCCCGGTGTGTTTCGGCTCACTTTGACTGCACACTGGGAAAGGCCGCACCGGGAATCGGTGAGGTGAATCACTAACAATGAGGTTACGGAAAATGGTGAGCAAACGCATCTTGAGCCGGTCCCTGTACGGCGTTGTCGTCGTGGCGGTAGCGGGACTCGCATTCACCAACGCGGCAGCGTCGGGCGGAGAGTCCTCGGCGCGGAACAAGTTGGTCATCATGGCCCCTGCCTCGCCCGGAGGCGGCTGGGACGGCTTCGCCCGTGAAGCCCAGCAGGCACTGAAGTCCATCGGCGCAGTGAACAACGTGCAGGTCACGAACATTCCGGGAGCTGGCGGCACCATCGGCTTGAGCCAGTTCGTGCAGATGACCGGGCGCCACGACATGCTCATGGCCACCGGCGGGGTGATGATCGGCGCAATCGAGCTGGCCGACTCCGAGGCCACCATGAAGGACGTGGAGCTGGTCGCGCGCATGTCTGATGACTACGCGGTGCTGGTCGTGCCGGCCAAGTCCGAGATCAAGACCCTGGACGAGTTCATCGCGGCCTGGAAGAAGGACCCGGGGAAAACCTCGATTGCCGGCGGTTCGCTGGGTTCGATCGACCACCTGCTCACCGGTGCGGTGGCCCAGGAGGTGGGCATCGACCCGTCCAAGGCCAACTACATCGCCTACTCCGGCGGCGGCGAGGCGCTGACCTCGATGCTGGCAGGCACCACCGTTGGCGGCATGTCCGGCTACAACGAAGTAGCTGACCAGATCGAGGCCGGAAACCTGCGGGCGCTGGCCATCTCCTCCGAAGAACGGCTGCCGGGGGTCGACGTCCCGACCTTCAAGGAACAGGGAGTTGACGCGGTCATGGCCAACTGGCGCGGCTTCGTCGGTGCCCCGGGCATCACCGAAGAGGACAAGCAGGTCTTCGTGGACATGGTCCACGAAATCCATGAATCCGAGCAGTGGAAAGATGCGCTGGAGCGCAATAACTGGACCGACAGCTTCATGATCGGCAAGGAATTCGAAGACTACGTGGACAGCGAAATCGAAGTCACGGAACAAATCGTCAAGGGACTGGGACTATGAGCATTCAAGCACCCCAAGCAACAGAGGGCAACGGCACCGGCACCCGCCGTAACGCCGCCCCTGCCCAGAGCTTCTTCAGCGGGCGCAGCGAACTGGTCGTCCCGGCTCTGATGCTGGCCCTGGCGCTCTTCCTGACTTGGCAGACCGCCACCATGGAGGTACTGGGCAAGTCGGTCCCCGGCCCGCAGTTCTTCCCGACCATTGTGTGCGTGCTGCTCTACGGTGTGGTCATCGCCCACACCATCCAGATTTTCCGCTCCCCGCGCGGCGGCGCAGCCGCGCCGGCCGCGGAAGAAAAGCAGTACAAGACCCAGTCGGACTGGAAGACCATGGGCATGGTGGTGGCCGGCGTCATCGGCTTCATCCTGATCCTGCCCTACGCCGGCTGGATCCTCAGCGCGGCAGCCCTGTTCTGGGTCGTTGCCCGCGCACTGGGCAGCAAGAAGGCGTTATTCGACGTGAGCATTGCACTGCTCTTCTCCTGCGTGATCCAGTTGGCTTTCAACGCCGGACTGGGATTGAACCTGCCTGCGGGATTCCTGGAAGGACTGCTCTAGATGGAACAGCTCAATCTGCTGCTTGAGGGATTCTCAAACGCACTGACCCCCATGAACTTGCTGTGGGTGCTGCTTGGCGCCCTGCTGGGCACCGCCGTAGGCGTGCTGCCCGGCCTGGGCTCGGCAATGGCCGTGGCGCTGCTGCTGCCTATTACCTTCTCGCTGGATCCCACCGCGGCATTCATCATGTTCGCCGGCGTCTACTACGGCGGGCTGTTCGGCGACTCCACCTCGGGCATCCTGCTCAATACGCCGGGCAATTCCTCGGCGATCGCCTCGACCTTCGAAGGCCACCGGATGGCCCGCAACGGCCTGGCCGCCAAGGCCCTGGCAACTGCGGCCATGGGCGCCTTCATTGGCGGCCTGCTGGCCACCACCGTCGTGGTGTTCTTCGCCCCGACCCTGGTCAAGCTGGCCACCGCTTTCGGTCCGGCTGAATACTTCGCGCTGGCAGTCTTCGCCTTCCTTGCAATCTCCTCGGTGGTTTCCGACTCGATCGTCAAGGGCCTGATGGCCCTGGGCATCGGTTTGGTCTTGGCCATGGTCGGGGTGGATGGGCCTTCGGGAACCATCCGCTACACCCTGGGCCTGCCACAGCTCTTCGACGGCATTTCCATCGTGGTGATCACCGTGGGCCTGCTGGCCCTGGGCGAAGTGCTGCATATTGCCTCGCGCATCCACCGCGATCCGGAAGCCGTGAAGATCAAGCCGAGCGGCCGTCCGCGCCTGCACCGCCACGACATCAAGAAGGCTCTGCCGGCATGGCTGCGCGGTACCGCTTTCGGCCTGCCTTTCGGCATCATCCCTGCTGGCGGTTCCGAGGTGCCGACCTTCCTGGCCTACGGCACCGAAAAGCGCCTGGCCAAGCGCCGCGGCGATATCGAATTCGGCCAGATCGGTTCCATCCGAGGCGTGGCTGCTCCGGAAGCCGCTGGCAATGCCACCGCCGGCACCGCCATGGGAGCCTTGCTGGCCCTGGGCCTGCCCACCAGCGCTACCGCGGCCATCATGATCGCCGCCTTCCAGCAGTACGGCATGCAACCAGGCCCGCTGCTGTTCGAACGCAGCGGCCCCATGGTGTGGACCCTGCTGGCCTCGCTGTTCATTGGACTGGTGATCCTGCTGGTCATGAACATGCAGTTCGCGGTGCTGTGGGCCAAGCTGCTGCTGGTCCCGCGCCACTACCTGTACGCAGGCATTACCGTGCTCTCGGTCCTCGGCGTCTACGCCATCAGCGCCGCGCTGCTGGATCTGTGGATCCTGCTGGGTGTGGGACTGGTTGGATTCGTGATGCGTCGCTACGAGATCCCCTTGGCTCCGGTACTGATTGCAGTGATCCTGGGCCCGCTGGCCGAAACCGAGCTGCGCCGAGCACTGACCGTCTCGGAAGGCGATGCGGGCATCCTGGTTTCCAGCGGAATCACGATCACCTTGTACTCGATCCTCGCATTGACGCTGGCATTCACCGCCTACAAGCACGTGCGTGCTAGCAAGAAGGCCAAGGAAGATGCCCAGCTGATCAACGCCTGATCATCTCCTTTACAGCAAAGCACAGCACAGCACAGCACAGCAGGCCTTGCCGCCTCTACCGCGGCAAGGCCTGCCGTGCGCGTTCAAGGCGCATGGCAGCACGGCGAAGGCCCGGTTCGAATCCTGCGGCTGAATGCTTCCTGACTGCGGCTTGCCAGCGGTAGCTGCCCAGAGCACAGTGGGCTGTGGACGATGAAAGGAGCATGAATATGCCAGACCTAGCAGGCAAGAAAGTTATTGCGGCAGTTTCCAACCGCGGAGTCGAGCAGGATGAGCTGAAGAAGCCGGTGGAGCACTTGCGCCAAGCCGGTGCGGAGGTGGTGATCGCGGCCCCGGAGGCCGGCCAGGTCAAGTCGCTGGTCGGCGATTGGGATCTAGGGGAGGTCTTCGAAGCCAGTGAAGCGCTGGCAACAGTGAACGAGAAGGATTTCGATTTGCTGCTGATCCCCGGCGGAACGCTGAATGCCGACAACCTCCGCTTGGATGCCGATGCCCAGCGCATTGCCAAGTCCTTTGCCGGTTCGGGCCGGCCAATCGCTTCCATCTGCCATGGGCCATGGCTGCTGGTGGAAACCGGATTGGCCAAGGGCAAGACCTTGACCTCGTACACCTCGATCAAGACCGATGTCGTCAATGCCGGCGGCACCTGGAAGGACGAACAGGTTTTCCGCTGCCCGGCAAACGGCTTCGCGCTGATCACCTCGCGCAATCCAGGCGACCTCGATGCGTTCAACAGCGCCATTGCCGCGGAGCTCAGCTCCTAGCAATTGGCGGCCAGCCGGCCAAGCCGCCGTCGAAGCCAGCCTTCCGGACGGCGGCTTCGCTGTGCTGGGACCAAAGCCCGCCATCCAGGGCTTTGGCGATCCGAGGCACGCCACCACGTTGTGGTTGTCGCGTATTCTCCCACCTGTGGAGGCAGGAACATGGCTGCAGATTATGACGAGGTTCGTCCGGATTTCGCCGCGGCGTCCGAGAAGACGCTCAAGGACGTGCAACAAGCCGATGCCCCCGACGCGAAGAGCTTTGTGGCCGAGCTTGAAGAAACCGACCTTTCCGATGGCGTGGAGCTCCCTGGCGCCATCGTCGAGGAAGAGCTGAGCGTTGAAGTCCTTCCGCAAGCAGCGGATGAGTTCCTCTGCGCCAGCTGCTTCACTATCCGCCATCGCAGCCAAGCCGTGCAGAAGACTGGCCTAGGCGTCATCTGCCGCGACTGCGCCAGCGAACTCGCCTAGCTTCCTGGGATTCCCAGAATCCCGGCGTTCGGCGTTCGGCGTTCCAAGGCGTTGGGTATGGCGATGACGCTGAGGACTTTGCCATGGACTGCATGGACAGAGCGGGCACCCCGGCATGCCGGGGTGCCCGCCTCAGCAATTCAGCATCTGGTCAAGCCGCGTGCGGGTCCCGATGCTGTCCGGTCGCCTTGCGGGAGAGGAGCAATCCCAAGATGATCATGAGCGCACCGAGCCCCAAATGCAGCCAGTTATCGGCATCGTTCAGCGGGATGAAGTTGGCGGCGCTGTCGAAATCAATGACTAGCCCGTAGACCCACAGGGCCAGGTAGATGATTCCGCCGCCAATGAGGTAGCTGCGGGCAGCAGGCACGGTTCGCGCCATCAGGTAGCCGGCAACACCGAAAAGCAGATGCACGGCATTGTGCAGGTACGAGACCTGGAAAATTCCCAGCAGCTTGGCTTCAGAGTGGTGGCCGGCACCAGAGAGCGATTCGTAGTTGGTGGTGATTCCCGGAATAAATCCGAGGACGCCGACCAGGAAGAACACGATGCCGACCGCTAATGCGGCCTTTTGCACCAGCGGACGTGTTGCTATGACAGGATCTTTTGGATGTTCCATGATCTTGCTCCTTCATTCTGGCTGTTGCGATCGGAAGGAAACGTTGGCCAGGCATGCTGGCCGCCGTCATGCAAGCCACGCTAGGGGATTGCCGACTGGATGGCACGGGAATCTTCCAGTACCTAGGGAACGTCCAGAATCGGTGGTGCGCAGATCACTGGTGCCGCGGTGCGTGATCCTCGCTCTTCGCTTCGTCTTGCGTCTGGAGGAAGAACGCGCCGAGTGAGCCTGCCAAGGTAGCGAACACCACCACGGAGTAGCTCGCCAAGATCAGCTGCAGGGCTTTGGAGAACGTATCCGTGCTGGTGATCCCGGAGCCGGTAATCGTTGCCATGGCGGTCTCGTACAGTGCCGAAGAATAGTCGCTGGTCGATTCCATCGCGTAGAGCAGTTGGCTGGAGGCAAGGATGACCACGGCGGTCACCGCAGCCAGCCAGCCGATGCGGCCGCTGAGCAACCTGCCTGCGGAGCGCGAACCGCGGACCCCTGCCGAGAGGATGCCGCTCACCCGGGCGGCACGGCCCACCCGCAGCAGGCGGGAGGCCTGGAAAGCGCGCAGAAAACGCAAGAAAGGGAACAGCAGAAACAGCACCTGCCACCAGTTGCGGCGCCAGAAATCAGCTTGGGACCTGGCGATGATCGCCCGCAAGGCGAATTCAGCAGCGAAGATTGCCCAGAAAATCCATCCTGCGATGGCCAGCGTCCGGGTCCAGAACGCGTCGGTCACCAGCAACTGCCCGAGAACCACAAAGAGGAAGATCACGCCGAGCATCCCCATGGGACGGTCCAGGCGCGTGGCAAGCAGCTCGGCCTGTTCCCACCGGTAGATCCGGTGTCCTTTTTGCTTCGCCATGGTGCTTGCCTCCTTGGCTCCCGAATCTAACCGGGTGCGGCAATGGATTCGAGGGCAACGGCGGATACCCAGCATGCTTCCGGAAAACGGATCGGGGCGGAACCCGGCACCCGCCTGATTCCGCCCCGATCACCGCTGCGTGCAGGTTCAGCTCCTGCGCTAAGCCAGCGCGCAGGCGCTAGCGGGTTTGCCGGCCGCCTTCCCAGCCCTCGGCCTGCACCTGTTCCTTGCGCAACTGCGCTTCGAGGCGTTCTTCCTCGATGACTGTTTCCTTTTCCAGGCTGACCCGCTCAACTGGCTCAACAGTCTTCTCCACGACGGGGCGCTCCTCGTGCAAGGTCACCTCCTGCTCGTCCTCAGCCAGTTCTCCGCTGGCGCCAGCGGCTTCGGCATCCGTGAGGGGCTCGCGCTCAAGCCGCACTTCCTCATGGCTCACCGGCACGGTGGTTGCCACATTCTCGGTGACCACGTGCTTGCGCAGGCGCACCTTGCCGGTTTCCATGCTTTCGGTTCCCACATGCAGCCGCTCCTCGGAACGGATGGCAGATGCCGGGGAGGTGCCGTCCACCGGATCACGCACGTCTTCCCGCGAATACTCGGCGCGGGCATCGGTCTCCGGGATGCCGGGCTGCACGGCGGCCTGGTCAGCTTCCTGGTAGGACAGGCTGTAGTAGTGGTAGAGCTGCTGTTCCTGCTCTGGGGTGAGCTGGCCCTCCGGATCGATGTTCGGGGCGTCCTTGACGGTCTGCTTGTCATAGGGCACCGAGAGCGTATCGCCGGCGACGGTTGCCTGGCTGAGCGGAACGAAGCTCTCGGAGAGGCCGAAGAGGCCCGTGCGGACGGTCGCCCATTCCGGCTGCCCGCTGCGGTCGTCAAGGAAAATCTGGCCGAATTTGCCGATCTTCTGGCCGTCGGGGCCAATGACGGTGCCGCCAATGGCGCTGAGTTCCTGAAGTTGTTCTGTGCTGATCATGGGTCTGTCCTCCTGCTGCGTTCGACTTCGGATCAATCCGGTAATTCCAGTCCGGCTGGCCAGTGGCCGGCCGGCTGAAGCTGCGCCTCCAAGTGGGCGTGACGGCCCGCAGCTTGGCTTCTTGCAGTGCTTCGCCGAGCCGCGGTGATTAGAGCGTGGCACACTTTGCAAGCCCTTGCGCCGGGGCTTGTGCTTGCATGGCCGCAAGCTCAGTAGCAGCTGTGAAAAGCGGTCAGCAGGTGCCCGGGGCAGCTATCGGGCGTAGGGCGAGGCGGGTGCACGGGTGGCTGCGGACAGCCGCGTCCGCAGCTGCGGCGAAGCTGGAAAATCGCTGGGTTTCCTGCCGGGAACGGCCGTCCTTGGCCAGCTGCCGTCTAATGTTCAGTTCGTATTGCTGCCCAGGGAAGGCGAACCAGCATCCATGACCAGGACCTTTGGGATCGAAGAGGAATTCTTCCTCGTGGATCCGGAAACTGCCGCCCCGGTGCCGATGTCCGATGAGCTCAGCGCCCAGCTGCTTGGCCTCGATCTGCAGGGCACCACGGTCCACCGCGAACTTCTGGCCAGCCAGCTGGAAATCGTCACCGGAATCTGCACCTCTGCGCAAGAAGCCGTGGAAGCGCTGGTGCGGCGGCGCGCCGCCATTGAGCGGATATGCCGCGAACACCAGGTGCTTCCCTTTGCGTCGGGAACGGCGCTGGGGCTTCCGAGCACTACGGAGTTCACCAAGGGCCAGCGCTACGCAACCATCCACGAGTTCGTCCCGGGGATCGCCCGCGAGCATTTCATCAACGGACTGCACATCCATGTGCATGTCCCGGATGCCGCCGCCGGAGTCCGGGCGCTGAATGCCTTGCGCGGCTGGCTGCCGCTGATTGCAGGAATGGGCGCGAACTCTCCGATCTGGAACGGGGAGCCGACCGGCTTCGCCTCGTGGCGGACGGTGCACTACCGCAGATGGTCTGCGGCAGGCATCCCGCCGGCTTTTGCGACAGCGCAAGAATACCAGCAGCGCATTGAGGACATGATCACCTCCGGGGCGCTGCTTGATCCGGGGCATATCGGCTGGTTCGCCCGCTTGTCGGTGAACCATCCGACCATTGAAGTCCGGGCGGCGGACACGCAGATGGCAGCCAGCGAATCGGTGGCCCTGGCTCTGCTCATCCGGGCCATTGTGGATACCGCTTCGGAAACGGACAGCCCTGCCACCACGGCAGCGTCCGAAGTTCTCGACCTGGGCCTGTGGCAAGCGGCGAAGTCGGGAGTGGAAGGCACCTATTTCGATAGCGAAGCCAGGACTCCCGTGCCTGCCAAGGCCATGACCCAGCGGGTGCTCGATTACGCGGGCCGTCAATTGCAGCGCAATGGCGATGAACAATTCGTGGCCGATTACCTGGACTCGCTCGCGAATTTCGGCAATGGTGCCACGTGCCAACTCGAGAGCTGGAACCAGGGCGGAGTGAAGCAGGTCGTGGCTGATGCCGCCAAGCTGTTCGCGCAAGCCTGACAGGTTTTTGCAGGAGCAGCGCGAACAACCAGGGGAGCGGCGCGCATGGAGAAATACCGCGGGTTCGGCAGAGGCCTACTATCAAGGCAGGGAGTCGATCCTGCATGAACGGCCAGCACTGGGGTGCTGGGGCGGAGGAAAGTGATTCCTGCATACTCGCAACATCGAGGGGGAATCATGAGCACTCCAGCTGCAGTACCCGGGCGCATGACCAAGGAGCAGAAACGCGTCGCGGGAGCGACCATGGTGGGCACCACCGTGGAGTGGTACGAATACTTCATCTACGCCAATGCAGCGGCCCTGGTCCTGGCCCCGCAATTCTTCACTCCCGCCGAAGCGTCGCTGGGCTCCATCATCGCTTTCGCCACCGTCGGCATCAGCTTCCTCTTCCGCCCGTTGGGCGCGATCGTGATGGTCCGGGTGGGCGACAAGTACGGCCGCCGAGCGGTGCTCATCATTACCCTGGTCCTGATGGGCGTCGGCACCACATTGGTGGGCTTGCTGCCCACCTATGCGAGCATCGGCATCTGGGCTCCGATTCTCCTGATCTTCCTGCGCATCGTCCAGGGCTTCTCCGCAGGCGGCGAGTGGGGCGGTGCGGCATTGATGGCAGTGGAGCACGCGCCGGATCATGCTCGCGGCAAGTTCGGCGCCTTCCCGCAGCTCGGCGTTCCGGCGGGCATGCTGCTGGCTTCCGCGGTCAGCGCCATTATCGCCGCCGTTCTCTCCCCGGAGCAGTTCATGGCCTGGGGCTGGCACATCCCGTTCCTGCCCAGCTTCGTGCTGATCCTCATCGGCTACTACATCCGCCAGCGCGTGGAGGAATCCCCGGTCTTCGAGGAAATGGCCCGGACCAAGCAGACCGAGTCGGCCCCGCTGTCCACGCTGTTCAGCAAGCACCCCAAGAAAGTCATCCAGGCGACGCTGGTATTCATGGGCAACAACACTGCCGGGTACATGCTCACCGGCGGCTTCATCCTGGGCTATGCAACGAACAAGCTGGAACTGCAGGCTGGCGACATCCTGAACATCATCACCATCGGCTCGCTGGCCTGGCTGATCTCCACCTGGATCGGCGGGGTGGTCTCGGACCGCATTGGCCGCAAGAAGATGTTCATCATCGGCTGGGTGCTGCTGGCCTGGCTCTTCCCGCTGTTCCTGCTTATCGAGACACGAAACCTGGCCTGGGTCACCGTGTCCCTGGTGGTCTTCGGCGCTTTCATGGGCTTCTCCTACGGCCCGTTGCCGGCGCTGTATGCCGAGCTGTTCCCGGCCCGCATCCGCCTGAGCGGTTCCTCGATCAGCTACGCCCTGGGCTCGGTGATCGGTGGCGCGTTCGCCCCGACCATTGCCGCGGCGCTGGTGGGCCAGTTCAATACCACTGTGGCGGTCTCCACCTACCTGTTCATCTGGGTAGGCGCCTCGCTGATCGCAACCCTGACATTGAAAGACCGCACCGGAGCTGATCTATATCCGCAGGAGGGCATCGCCGGCGAATCGGGAGGCCACACAGAAGAAGCCGGGCCCGAGCATTTGTGAGCACTGGTGGGGAAAGGGCAAGTAGCTGCCCGTAACATCTCCGATACAAACTGCTGATAACTTGTCGCTCATGACGTTGTCCATTGAACCCGCAGACTTCGAGGATCCCTCCCTGGGAGCCTTCCTCGAAGCCCACCTTGCTGACATGGCGCCGCAGTCGCCGCTGGAGTCCCAGCATGCATTGGACCTAGGCTGCTCTACGCCAGCCAACCGTCCGGCTCTGGACAGCGCAGAAGGACCAGCGCATCGTGGGCACTTGCGCGTTGGCGGTATTGGAGCCGGGCCACGAGGAGCTCAAGAGCATGCGGACGGACCCGGACTTCCGCGGGCAAGGCGTCGCTTCCCGTTGCTGTTCCATGCTCTGGAAGATGCCGCGCAGCGCAAGCTACCGCGCATATCCCTTGAAACGGGAGCGATGGAGTTCTTCGCACCTGCACGCTCGCTGTACCGGAAGCACGGCTTCAAGCAGTGCCAGCCCTTCGGCTCCTATCGGGAGGACCCCAACAGCATCTACATAACCCGGATCCCTGAACTGAAATAGCTCTGGGGCAAATGCCATGAAGGACACCAAATTTGGTCGATTCCGGGCAAAGCAGGAGTGCCGAGGAGGTTTGGCTGCTTGGTAGGTCGTACCGGAGCGGAGCTGTGTTCGCATGACCGGGCAGGCATCGGGGATTCGGGCGAGGAAGCAGGGCCGGATCACTTGTGACTTTTCTGGTAGTACAGGTTAAACCAGAGTGGCACGACTGAATCGTTAGGGATAGGCCCGGCTGCCGGGCTCAGGACCAGATGCGGAATAGGATGGGCTGATGAATCCATCCCCGTATCTGCAAACCCGCCGCCGCCTCGTTGCCGCCGCGCCATCAGAGATCTTCGAACTGCTCAGGGATCCGGCCATGCACCCGGTCATCGACGGCTCCGGAACGGTGCGGGCCTCGAACGCGAAGGGATACAAGCTCACTCTGGGCAGCGAGTTCGGCATGCAGATGCGTCTGGGGATCCCGTACCGGATCAGCAATTCTGTGGTGGAATTCGAGCAGGATCGGCAGATCGCCTGGCGGCACTTCAGCGGGCATCGGTGGCGCTACCAGCTGGAACCTGTCGGGTCAGGGACAATGGTCAGCGAAACCTGGGACGCGAGCCGGGTGCGGCACCAATGGCTGCTGCGACTGATGGGCTTCACCCGGAGCACCGGGCCCAATATGGAACGCACCCTGGAACGGCTGGCCGCGCAGTTCCCCGGCGCTACTGAATGAGGGGCCCTTTACCCTCAGCAGCTCGTCAATGACGAGTCAATACACCGTGCAGCGCCTCAGCGACGCATGCTTGCGCAAGTTCGCCGAGCTCGTCTGCGGTCCGCTGGGAAACACCGCAATCCGGAGCGAATCAACTGGTCGTCTTCACCATCAAGTGGGTGCTGGTGCTCCTCATCGTGGTTGCCGCATTGTTGGCCGCCCCTGCCGATAACGCCTGCGGCTGTATGGCTGGGGCGGCACAAACGCCTAGACCTGGGCCTGCTATTCAAACTGGACCGCACTCTCCGGGGACCGTGAGTTCGCCGATGATCGATCCAGGGGTGCCAAGGGTCCGGCACTAACAATCGGATTCTTCAGGCGGTGTGTGCTGCCTTCGAGAGACAGCTCGTCGATGTTATCGCGTCAGGTCTCAACACCAACGAACTCCAGCACCCGATCTATTCCGCGGCTCATGGTCGTCGCGGCATAGTCGAGCCGCATGGAGATGGACTGGATGGAGAATTCTGGTTTTTGCAGGGATTATTCCGGTGCAGAGGTAAGCATGCGGAAGCACTAAGAGCGCAAACCTCTACGACAGCTAACTGACTGGATCCTTGCGCTCACGGTTCCGTTGATCCTTGTCGCATGGCTTGGTGCGCGCTTGACTCCGGGCGAATGCAGAAATGGCCGCTGATCGTCCACGCCTTCGGTGTGCGCATTGCCAGTTACTTCCTGAGCGTCATCGGACCTAATCTCTTATTTGATTCCAAAGTCGAATCCACCTTGTTGGTGATGCCCGAACCGCTCTCTCAAGAAGTTGCCGGTGCTGGTTAATTCTGCCGATGTCTGGCTGTGGCGGGTGGAATGCAGGGCCTCAGCCTGTCCAAGGAGGAGCCGAAGTTGCTCAACTAGTTCCTCATTGGGCGTTCGTCCATTTGGCTGTCGGCTTTCAAGCATGCTCGACGGTATGGCCAGAAATCCCTGAAGAACCGCCGGCAGGTAATCTTTCACCATAGCTTCCAGTTCATACTCAAATCGGGCATCGGCGGACGGCTGACGGCTTTCCGCGTCGATAACCGAGTCCAGCATGTGGCAGGTTTCCAGGATAGTTACGTAGGTGTCAGCGGGGAAGCGGTGCTTGTTCTGCTTGGCCTGCGAACTCACCCATGTCAGAGCGGTCGACAGATCACCCGACGCACCGGCGAACGAAGTTGCTTGCTCTTGGACCAAATCGTCACGGCGCGGTTTCCGTACTTTTTTAGGAAGCCAGAGATCGCGAAGCATGTAAGATCGCACGGTCGAGAAGCCCATTGCCGCTAATCCGGCAAAAGCAGCAAGGTCGCCAGAAAGGGAAAGGGCAACAATGAAGACGACACTGTAGATCGCACCTTCAATAAGCACCTTCTTGTTCTTGGCGCCCATTCCGATTAGGAGCACAAGTAAGGCGATGAGAGGAAAAAATAGGACAGCGAGCGCTACCTTGACGACGTTCCCTACAGTGAGACGCGAGACCACTACGCCCTCCGTGGGTGCGTAGTGGCGACGTCTGAGGCATGACTACGCTCTAGCTGATGTCGCGCTCGACCTATCTGACCTTCGAGAACCTGCACCGTCTGTTTCATCGACTGTGCTGCTTCGATCTTGAACCTATCGATCTCGTCCATGGCTTGGAAGACATTGTCGAATGCTTGTTGCAATTTGGCGGAGTCGATCGTGGTTTGGGCGGAATTCTTATGAATCGCCGTGCCCTGGGATCGAAGGACTTCTGAGGTTGAGACGATCAAGTCCGAGGTGGTTGAATTGAGGGCATCAATTTGCGCCAGCACAATCTTTTGCTGAGCCAAAGCCTGCGCGACTATCACCGCGACTCGAAGTGCCGCGAGAGTGGTGTCCAACGCCCGATCCACGCCCTTGATCAACTCAGAGTTGTTCTTCTTGACCACATCAAGAGCCAGATATCCTTGGACGGATACAGCCATCTGGGTCAAGAGGTCCTGGTGACGTTGGCGGACGTAGTAGAGGGCATCGGCTTCCATTGTGGTCGCGTCCTCCGATTTGCCCACATTGCGTAACTCGACAATCTTCTGCTCCAGCCCGTTTCCAAGATGACTCGCGAGCACGGCATAGTTCGCCAGTTGCCCCATCGCTGCCCAAAGAGCATCTCGTTCGGTCTGGATGGCGGCGTTATCCTGCCTCAAATCGTCCTGACCACCTTTAAGTGCCTTGGTGATCGCATCAAGCTGCTCTTGGGCTGACTCGTACCTCTGGAAGTAGCGCTGGATGGCGCTGCCACCGGGCAAGAATCGAAGAATACGCCGTGCGCCAGTCAAGTCATGTCGCTTGGGGTCTAGCTCGGTCACGATTTGTCGCAGTTCCGCCAAGGTGTTGCCGGTACGTGACGCGGGGTCCGTGCCGGTCGCCGCGAGGGCGGCCGCGGGCCGCTTCAACATGCGGTTGGATGCGCCACTGGCCTGTTGCATCGTCCCCTCGCCTAACCGGGTCAACTGAGCTAACTTGGTCTGAAACTCAGGGCTTTGGAGTGGTGTAGCCAACAGGTCATCGAGGAAAGTTTTGGCGTTCTCCGCGTGCTTCTGCTGTGCGTCGGCATCCACCAGAATCATGCCACCGACCTTCTCCGGAGCGTGAACCACTACCTCAACGATCGGCTCCGGCGGGTCCAACTCCAGTGGGTTTCCTGCCTGCGGGGACGAGGCCGAGCCGAGGTCTAGCGGGTTCAACACTATGTGCTCCTTAGGGGATTCTGAGGCAAGTTGCAGTCAACTAGGGTTTACTTGTAGGTAACAGTAATTTGTCGGAAATCACCGCTGCGATGGAATCCAAAATTACCTCATCTTGAATTCTAACGGTTGTTGCAACACCCTGATGTCTTCACTTGCTTCGGCATACCGGCCATCGCGGATCGGTCTTCAACTCCGGATTGTTGAAGTTCGCCACTCCTTCGTTAAGCGGACCAGAGAGCTGATGCGCTACAACTCTGCTGCAGCCCTCGCCATGCGGTCAGATCATCAACCCTTGGTGGCTTGCATATCCCAGGTCCTGCCTCCTGTGTCCAGCCGCTCAATAGGCCCAGTGGAAGGCCGTCTACGGTGGGTCTGCGCCGGCTGGAGGTGAAAGTTTTGGCGCTGCTGCGATAGCATATGGTGCAGTCTGCGGCCGAGTACCTCTTTAACCTCAGCCGGCCGCCCGTCTCGTGGGTCTACGGCAGGTTAATAACGATCATCCACTCGGTTCTAGGCCATCACGTAACGGACCTATTTGCTAAAAACACGCTGCGCTGGTGGACGACGCCGACATTCCAATATGAAAATTCAGGGTGGGAATCACGGAAAACTGCTCAGGCAAGAAACGCCGCCACGGTAGCTGGGCGCTCAGAGAAGTCGTCGGGTGGGAAGAGAACCCCAAGGAGGACATATGGCTGGTGGTTCCCGGCTTCATCGGACTAACGTAATCACCCCATTGAAGAAGCCCGCAGGCGGCGGGAAACTCATCGACCTTGATAAGGCGTCTAGCAAGCAGGTCGGACTGATCCGCTCTACCGTGAACGGGCCATCGCGCACCTGAAAAATGGAAGATCGTCGTATATCGTGCCAGGCTTTAAATGGTTGCCGAAGGTCATCCGTCCAGTAGCACGGCCGGAATACTTTCGGATCGACTGGTGGTCAAAACAGTCCTGAATAATGAACACAAGACCCGTCTTCCTACCGGAAAGACAGGTCTTGTGTTGTGAGCTACTTTACGGGCTTATCAAAAGTGATTGTGGTGTATTCAGTTTCGATTTGGTCGTTTAATTCCCGTATTTTGAAGCCAGTGGCCTCGGCATCTTCTGGAAGCAAGTAAACATAGCTCATGTCAGCTTTTAATCCAGGCTGCAGGCTGTCGCCGCATTGGGGATTGTTCTCCAAGTCGGAAAGGTCATCAATTTCATCAAACTCGCGATTCTGGGAGTCGATCGCCTTAGCCTCGATCATCCAATTACAGGTCAAATCCTTGGAGGCATTGCTGGTGTTCTCAACCAAGGTGTCTATCCGCAAAAACTTACCGCCCTTTTCGGGCCTCTCATGGGTAATCTTGGCTGACACGTCACCGGCTTCGTAACCCGAACGGTTCATCGGGATGGTCTCGGCGATTTCCACTTTGTTTACGGTCAATGTAATACCACCGTTGACGAGCTTTTGGCCGGCTTTTCCGTCTCTGCTGCTCCCGGCGTCGGCTACGTTCCCGGTGACTTGCGCTGCTTCGGAAGGGGCCTGAGTCGACTCGTTTGCTGGAGTTTCGGCCGCCTCAGAAACGGTCTCAGTGGCCGTAACCGTGGCAGACTCCGATGACCCACCGGATTCGCATGACGTCAATTCAAAAAGTGTCGTAATACTCAAGGCAGTGCAAGCCGCCGCGGCGACTCCGTTCTCGGGGGCTTGTGCTGCTTCGGCGGATGTCTGAGTCTTCTCCTTGACAGGCTCCGATGACTCACCGGAGGCACACGAGGTCAGTGCCAGAAGTACCGTAAGACTCAAAACAGTACTTGCCAATACGATGTTTTTCAAAAATTCCCCTGGTTATGTGCGAGATTCCGGTGCAGATTCGACAAGACTAAACTGTAGGTACGCAAAAACTGATTTGCTCCCGAAAGTTTATTCAATTCTACTGTCGGACATCGACAAGTTGGTCTCCAGAAACTCGAAAATTAGTGCACGGTGTCGAGCAGTTCATATCGGGCTAAGCACTTTGGATTGTCTTATTGGGACTTGACCGCATTTAGGTGCAGGTGAAGCGTTATTCCAAAGGCAGCAACATTGGCCGGGAAACGATCCAGACGTTCGTCGGCTCACTGCATGGCGGGTCGACGACCAAAGGCGTGCCTATCGCGATCAGAGTCTTCACCGGAATGCCATGGCTAAGCATCAGGTATCCCTACTCGCACGATTCTGGTCGACGGCAGGCGGCTTGTCTCATTCATGATCAAGTATCGGCTCGGAGTCCATAATGACAGAAGCAACGACGTCGTAGATATCGATGAGGACTTCTTCGAGTAGGCCAGCAGTGGCTAGTCGAGGGATGCTGCGACATACTCTGGAAACCAGATCTTGACCATGGCTTCGATTCTGTCGCCCTTAAGCAAAAGCCGGTCCGATGCGTCATCGAGGCTCTGCAGCAAATCCTCGAATGAAATTTGCTCAGATTTCAAACGTTTGGCGACCGTCGAAGGCCGCAATCGACCCTTTCCAGTTCTTTGTTGCGTGATCTGACCCATGCGCGTCTTGTCGGTCTTTGTCTTGATGACGCCGCTGTCGACCAAGATAGGCGGGTAGAAGTAATCATCGTCGCAGAAGAAAACGATGTCACCGCGCTTGTATTTTTCCTCGGACGAATCTAGCTGAATGGCATCGGTCCGGAAACCGGTCACTCTAGCCGAACCGGACATTATTTCAGCGATCTCCTCTTCGACCAGATCTGCCTCAACTCGAAACGCCAGATAGACCCTCCCCAGCTGCCACGGGAAGTCATGCGGTTCCTGACCGGGCTTGGTGACTCCCGTGATCTCCTGTCCCGACTTACTGTCGTTGAAGAGTTTCTTTAGGTCCTCGACCTTTTCTGGCGTGATTAAGGTTCCCATCTGCCGTATTTCGTGTTCTACGAAGGAGCGAACTTGCTTGCGTATCGCCTTATTATCCGAGACCACGACGGCTTCGGACGATTTTGCCGATGTCGTGGAGGCGTTGGCTGAGCCGACAATAGCGTGGGAGTCAGTGGCGATAACCTTGGCATGAAGACGTTCGGAGCTGTATACATCGACGCCGCGCAGTATGAACTCTTCAATTGCATAGGGATTGGTGGCGTGTGCAGCAATATTTCGCGCCCCCGCATTGACCACCAGAACATCCTTGCTCCCCAGAGGAAGAAGCTGCGGGGCATCTTGACCCAGGAAAGCAATCGCAGCGTGCGTTTTTCCGGCTCTCGAAACTAGGGCTGTAATTTCCGGCCAGACGTACTCTGCGTGAAAAATCGTTGTCATGCCTCCCATACAATCACCTGTCAAGCGGAAGGGCACCAAAGGCGGCCCAAGAGAACGGACAGTTTTCTTAATGTATTGATTACCGGGGTTGCAGTAATCACGCGACGCTGGTGTGGATGCGACCTTCGACTTGAACTACCGGGTGGCGCTGTAGAAGCAGGTAGACAAGGGAAAGGCTTGCCGGAAGACCCGAATCTAAGCGATTCGGTTGCTTCCCCGCTGCCGACGCCAGATCTGGGTTACGAACGAGCGAATCGGCTAGCTGGGTTTTCATGAGTGGCAATTCTAAATCAAGGGTGACTTGCCTTGAACTGATACTTCATACCGACTAGCACCCGTGTCGTTCGGAGTAAGATGGCGAAGACGCAGAACGTGGACACCTTTATTTTCCTCCATCTCGACGACGCAACTGAAAACCGCGGAGTATCAGGTCGCCGAAACAATTGAGGACATGATTTTTCTTATTTGGTCAGCGGACACATAATCAAATCATTAGTTCGTACGGTGTTCGGAGAATTTAAAACATATAGCTGTGTTGCCAATGGAAAGTGCGAGTGAAAGGTCGAAGATGACGCTCGAGGTTGTTGGAGGCGGCACCAGCGCTGTTGCTTCGTCGGCTCATGGGGCATGTGAGCGATTTCGGGGGACTGATCCACTAATTACCGGGATGACTCGTCGAAAGCTTGCGAAGGCAGTGGGTGCCACCGAAACGATCGGAACAATTCCGCAAGCGCGATGGATGCGTGCGATGACGTTCGAGCGGATGGTTCGCAACGAAAAATTTGCGGGACAGATTGCAACGCGCACTGTTGGTGCGCTGTCACTCGCTCGGCCGACTGAAGTCGTCACCGTGGACGCGCAGTCGAATGTTGGCCGGACGGCGCAGGTGCTTGAAGAGGCGCACGATCGTGCAATCAATACGGGCGCAGTCACTCTCATTTTTCAACTTGCGGTGCCGTTTGTGGGATTCGAGGGGACGCGTGCAACTGACGTTTTGCCCGATTTTGCTATCGTGGCGCCGGTTTTCGGTGACAAAAAATCATCCTGGCTCGTAGTGGGCGACGCAAAAGACTACGAGCGCGTACGGTCGCGCATTGATGACGAGCGCATGCTCAAAGGATTCCTGCAGGTCGCAGTTGGTGCCGAGTCGGCGAGGACCTGGTCGCGCCTGCCTAAAGACATGGGAGTCCATACCTTCGGTGTCCTTGCCGTGCCCAGAAATGCCTTCTTCCAGCCTGAACCTGTAGTGGAGAATCTGCACGACTACCAAGAAGAAATAAAATTGCGTATCGAGGAGCGCCGCCGTGAGGCTGAAGAGTCGGGCCACACGCCGGACCAGGAAGTACGCTCGCTCGTTCAGCATCTTGAAGCGACGTTCGACCCTGCGGCCTGCGCAAGCTGCACGCTATTCTCGTACTGCCGCAGCGAATTACGTCGTTCGCAAAGCCCTTCTGACCTCTTGATTGAGATTGGCATCAGCCGTGACGTGCGCGTCCATGCGCTAGGTCTCGTTGACGGTGTAACTGAGGTTGGTAATGTACCGGCATCCACGGCTGCGAATATCGCTGCAACCTTGACGGGCGTCGCGCAGTTGACGGGCCAACGCCGTGTCGACCAGGCAGGTATGCCCGGGACCATCAACGTTGTGATCGCCAAGTCGGATTCCGCACCGCTCGATGTTCACGGTATCGCGGTGCAGCGCGTCACGGGTGACGGACGGGGTGAGTGGGAATACACGACCTTCGACAACCCGCAGTCGCTTGAAACTCGCCGGCTCATTGTGAGGCGCATCGGCAACGCGCTAAACCAGGCCATGCGTGATCAACGTAAGGCTGCAGGGGCCGGAAGACCCGATTCAGTTCACCTCGTCGTCCCCGACAGTGACACGGCGGACGTACTTGTCACTATTGCCGACAACCTGGCAGGCATCGAACTGAGCCGCTTGCGTTGGCAACGAGACAAGGACCAGAGGCGTCCGGTGCTGACTTATGACGGTGAGCCAGCGACAGTTCCGCGCGCGATTTCCGAAGTGGAGCGTACAGCAATCGCGTTACTCCTTGAGGACGATCGTGGCCGGGCTTTCCAACTAAGGTCGCCCATCATTGACCTGCGTAAAGTGCTCGCGCGACGAATCGTTGCTGGCGGACCTGCCGTTAACTCAGGTCGTCTCGACTATCTCGTCGGGTGGGCGGAGGCCCGCGAAGCGGCACCGATCGAACATCGTAACTTCGCTGACCAGATCGAGGAGTCAACGCATACGCCTGGAGCCAGATTGACGAGCACGTCGTCAGATGAGATCCACAATGCGCTGGTTGGCCGTTCTGGGAAATCGAACGACGCGCCGGTCGCTGATCCCGTGCTGTATAAGAACCTTGTAACAAATGAGCTTGGGTACAAGGCAGGGATCCTCGAACGAGCACTGGACTCTCTCGATGGTTTTCAACCGTCCACGTTGCGCGCTGTGTACCGTGCGATTGAGTCCGATGCACAGGTGGTGTGGCGGAGACGCCTCACGCTGCACGCATCGGACCTGGTGCGTTTCGGTCGTACCTATCGTCCCTGGCGCAACTCGCTTGTGCCGATGATTGAGAGCGACGGAAACTGCGCTGATCAGCTGTTCGCGCTATCCAATCCACAAGCGGCACACGACCTCGCGTCCGATGCGGGCAATCGCTTCGTCTCCTTTGCTAAGGTTACGTCAGTCAACCCACTAGTGATCGACGTCGATTCACGTCGTATTACAGCAGAGTCACGCGTGGTACTCCTCACGCATAACGGTGAGGCTTGCGCTGAAATGCCTGGCGTTTCAGTCGATTCGAGTGGGCGCGGGACGTTCAAGATCAACGGTCTTGCCATCGGTCCGCTCGAATCAACCGACGAGGTCTTCCCGAAGCGACTGCGCTGGAATCCCCAAGTCGTTCCTAAGTTAGCAGCGGGCGATGAATTGGTAATTGCCGACTTTGCATGGTTCTCCGCGCTCAAAGGCAACAAGATACTTTCCGTGCAAAAACCGCAGCAAGACACTACCTCGGCGCCAAAGGACGATTGCCTGCCTGAGTCTTACGGAGACGATCCGCAGCTGCACCTGTGGTGCTGCCGTCCGCATGAGGATCGCGAGGCCGAGTTCTCGGATCTTTTGGCCGAGCGACGGGCGCGGGGCGAACTGAACCCCGAAACGTGGCCACCGGTGCGCGACGGCGATGGGTTCGAGGTCTCGGCGGACGGCGCCGCGGCAGGAAACCCCTTCGAGCTGGCACCAGTCCCTGTGCCAGAAGATCTGACACTGGATGACCTGGAGTGATCGTGGAGCATAACGAGACGAACTACTTTGCTGACCCGTTGGTAGTTGCGACGAGTGGCGTGCACCATGAGAACGCAGCGGTCCTCAACGACCGCGTTACCGATGAGGCCAGTGCCGAGTTGGCTGACATGTTGTCAGGTGCATCGCCCATGGAGCGCATGTTGCTCAAGGCCGCGGCAGGGGCGGGAAAATCATACGCGTTGAAGCGCCTCGTCGTTGAGGCAGCGCAGCATCATCGGGGCGAGCGCGTAGCGATCACCGCGTTCACAAATAAGCAGGTGCGACCGCTGGCCGTCTCACTGGGGGAATCGCTGGGGAAGGAATCAGTGGCCCTGCTGGCAAGCAAGGCTGCGTACGAGGAGATGCCGGCAGAGGTGCTGGATGCCGCAACTGTAGTGACCTCCGCGAAGGACCTTCCGGGCCCGGTGAAGGTTGTGATCGCTACCGTTGCGCGCTTTGGAGCAATGGGCGAGCTTAAGCGAATGCGGGACCACCTCGGCGCGGCGGCGAACGGAACCACTCCCTTTGGCCTGCTGTTCGTCGACGAGGCCTGGCAGATCGCACACCATCTCTTCGACAAGGTTACGAAGCTCGCACCACTCTGGGTGGGCGTGGGCGATGTCGGGCAGCTCCCGCCACTAGAAATCGGAGACAACCCGTGGCGCGGCGATCCCGGTTACAACCCATACCGCGCATGGCCGACCGACTACGACCAAGACGCCCGTACTTGGTCAAGGGAACTGCCTGCCGTATGGCGCCCGGCTGCCGGGCACCTCGCGTTGTGGCGGGCGTTTTACCCCGAGTGGACGTCACTCGACTGCGTCGCTGGGCCTGGTGATCGCGCTATCGACCTCGGCTCGATGGGTCAAGACGACGCTGCGATCTGGCGGCAGGTAGGTACAGGTGTGCCGACTCTGCTCGAAGTCGATGGGCTGCCAGAACCAGAGGCCGCCGACATTGACCTGCCCTTGATGGAATTCGTAGAGTCCCTGCTAGACGAATTCTTCGAGTCGGAGGCGTCGCTCGTCTCAGCGGTGTACGACAATGACGTACCGGGCCGACAGTCCGGACTATGGGAAACTACGAGCCTTCGCGGGGATCAAGTAGACCCGATGGTCACGATCCTCGCGACGCGGAACCAATCGGTCGACGATGCAATTGAGGCAGTGGAGCGTCTTCAAAAGAAGCACGATCTGACCGACCGGGACATTGTCGCGTCGACGGTCGACTCGTGGCAGGGCCAGACGAACGGCATCACCATCGCAGTCCACCCGCTCAACGGTGCGACCGACCTCGATGCTTTCAACTCGGCGTTCGGGCGTCTTGCGGTGGCGTGCACACGGGCGACGCACGGGCTATTGATGGTGGCGCGACCGGGGCTCGATGAGCTGTTGGCCGCGGCGCCCGCGCGCCCGGGAACACCTTTCGGCGAGCCGGGCACCAGGCAACTGCCGAGGCAAACGCACGCGCGTATCATCGCGACATTTGCGCGCAGCAGAATCTACGTGTCGGACGACGAGTGAGCATCGCCCGGCTGGGAGAATTAATCCAAATACCATTCCCGATGAAGGAGTGCCGTGTCCCGGCTAAATGACCTACTGAGGCGGCTCGAGAACAACGATCCCGCGCTCGCGAAAGACCTGAAGCGCGAGGTTGACGCCCTCTCCAACCGACGCGCATTTGGTCTGAACTTTGAGCGGCACGCGCCGGAGGCTGTCGAACTTCCAGGCCGTCCAGTGCGCCGAGGAGATAAGGTGCGTATCCTCCCTCCGCGCGGCTCAAAGACGAGCCCAAGTGACGATAGGCTGTGGCGTGTCGTCATGATTATGAAAGACTCTTTAGGTTTCCGCACTGCATCTCTCGAGCTGATCGATAATGGCGCTGAGACCGCCGAGTCCTTGGTTGAAGATCTCATCGTGGTTGCCGAATTCCGTGACCCGATTTATCCCGGCCTCTTCTCTACTGGAAAGGTGGAAAGAGGCGGCAACAAACCATTCCATACGGTCATCAACGCCGAAAACTACCACGCTCTCCAGACGCTGCTCTTCACAAACCGCGCGAAAATCGACGCGATCTACATCGATCCGCCCTATAATTCCGGCGCGAAAGACTGGAAGTACAATAACGACTACGTCGAGGGTGAAGATTTATACCGTCATTCGAAATGGCTTGCGTTCATGGAGCGGCGCCTTACGCTCGCGAAAGAGCTGCTTAAGCCCGAAAGTTCTGTGCTGATCGTGACAATCGATGAGAAGGAATACCTGCGACTGGGATTGTTGCTAGAGCAGATCTTCCCGGATGCGCGGATTCAGATGGTGTCGAGTATTATCGCGCAGAAGGGCGTTGCACGAGGAACTCAGTTCTACCGTACTGACGAGTACATCTACTTCGTTCAAATGGGTGACTCGAAAGTTATGCCCCTGGCATTGCCTGCTGATTGGGCATTGGGTAAGGGTAAGGGGACAACCGGAGCCGCACAAGGAGTTGTGTGGTCGCAGCTGCGGCGAGCCGGAACGAACTCGCTGCGAGTGGATAGACCTGGACTCTTTTACCCGATTTTCATTGATCCTGCCGGGCCTCGAATCGTTGGCGTTGGCACACCGCCACCGTTGCACGAGCAACGGGAGTCGGCTCTGTTGGTTGAGCAGGACGTTGAAGTTGTTTGGCCCCTCCGCCCCGATGGGACAGAAGCGAACTGGCAAGTGTCGCCCGAGGCACTGAGGGGGCTCGTCGGCAAAGGCTACGTTCGAGTAGGCCAGAAGAATGTGAACGGCTACCCGATCAGCTACCTGAAACGTGGCAGCATCCAGAAGATTGAAACGGGTCAGGTGGAAGTCGTAGGTCGGAATCCTGCCACAGGTCAAGTGCTCGTTGATGCAAGTGACTATGAACGGGCGTTTATTCCTGGTACGCAATGGAACATCGCGAGCCACGATGCTACTTATCATGGATCGCAACTTCTGAGCCGCTTCCTCGATTCAGCGAAGTTTCCTTTTCCGAAGTCACTTTATGCGGTTGAAGATGCCCTTCGCTTCTTCATTGCCCGTAAGCCTGACGCCATCGTTCTCGACTTCTTCTCAGGTTCCGGGACGACAGCGCACGCCGTAATGCGTCTGAATAAGCAAGATGGCGGCCGTCGTCGTTCGATCAGTGTCACGAACAACGAGGTCGGCGCCGACGAACAGAAGAAGTTGCGGACTAAGGGACTCCGTCCAGGCGACCCCGAATGGGATCAGTGGGGCATCTGCGATCACATCACGAAACCGCGAGTTGCGGCTGCGATCCTGGGATCGACGCCGAACGGCGATGCCATCAAAGGTGACTACAAGTTCACCGACGAATTCCCTATGGCTGACGGATTCGAAGAGAACGTCGAATTCTTTACCCTCACCTACGAAGCTCCATTGAGGGTCTCGTCGAATCGTGAGTTCGCGAAGATCGCACCTCTCCTATGGTTACGGGCGGGATCCGAGGGCCGCCGTATCGATGATATTTCGTCGGGTTGGGATGTCGCCGATACATACGGCGTCCTCGCCGATTTGAACCAATCGGAGGCCTTCATCAATGCCATCGCACTGCAGGATGGTATCCGGATCGCTTACATCGTGACCGACGAAGACCGTCTGTTTGAGTCTGTCGTGCGTGAACTGCCCGACCAAGTCGAGCCTGTGCGGATGTATGAGGCTTACCTGCAAAACTTTGAGATCGAGACCGGCCGGAGCACGCTATGAAATTCACCCTAAAGGACTATCAGGAAGACGCCGTCGATGACCTCTTGAGCACGCTCGAACGCGCACGTACTTCCTGGCAGCGTGACGGGGCTGAAACTTCCCTCGCACTCACTGCACCGACTGGTGCAGGCAAAACCGTCATGGCTGCTGCCGTGATCGAGGCTTTGTTCTATGGCTCAGAGAAGTTCAATATTGAGCCCGACGAAGGTGCCGTGGTGATTTGGTTCTCGGACGACCCGAACCTCAATGACCAGACGCGCATGCGCCTAATGGACGCGTCGGAGAAATTCACGTCTTCGGACCTTGTCACCATCGAGCCGCCATTCTCGAAGCCGAAATTAGACCCGGGGCGCGTGTATTTCCTCAATACGCAGAAGCTGTCGAAAAACTCGAAACTCACGCGTGGTCACGTGGTAGCCGATGAGAATCAGACTGATATCTCTTCGGTCGGGGTCCCCGACTTGCAGGGTTATACGCTCTGGGAGACGATCGCCAACACGATCCAGGACGAGGACCTCACGCTCTATCTCGTGCTCGATGAAGCACATCGCGGCTTCAACGCCACGACCAGTCGGGACAAGACGACGCTCGTGCGTCGTCTTGTCCAGGGTCACGCTGGCTACCCTGCAATCCCGATCGTGTGGGGCATCTCGGCTACGATCGAGCGTTTCAACACGGCGATGAAGGAAGCTGACGCTTCGAAGGACCGACGCGCGTTCCCCGCCGTCATGGTCGATCCCGCTCGTGTACAGGAGTCGGGACTCGTCAAGGATGTTGTCATCCTTGACATTCCCAGCGAGGCAGGTAATTTCGATACGACGCTCGTAAAGCTTGCCGCCCAGAAACTTGCTGCTTCATCCGAGCGTTGGGCTGAGTATGCGAAGACCCAGGGTCTTACCGAGCGAGTTGTACCGCTACTAGTCCTGCAAACGCCGAACACGCCTGACCATGAGCAGATCGGTCGTGCGCTCGATGCGATCGCTGAAGTCATGCCAGACCTGTACGGTGGCAACGTGAGCCACGTATTTGGCGAGCACACACGCCAACACTTCGGCCGCTGGGACGTTGAATGGATCGAGCCACAGCGCGTGCAAGAGACTCCTTCCATCCGCGTGCTCGTCGCGAAGGACGCAATTTCGACCGGGTGGGACTGCCCCCGCGCCGAGGTGATGGTTTCGTTCCGTCCGGCGAAAGACAGTACACACATCACGCAACTTCTGGGCCGCATGGTTCGCAGCCCACTGGCCCGCCGTGTTCCTGGAGACGAAGTGCTCAACTCGGTGGAGTGCATTCTGCCGTTCTTCGACCGCACCACCGCGGGCAAGGTCGTACGGTACCTGACTGGGCAACTCGAGGAGATGCCCGGAGGCGATGGGGGTAAGAAGATCCTACTTGACGGACGGGAGCTGCGGCCAAATCCGGCCATCCCCGAGGCTGTTTGGGTGGTTTGGGACACACTCCCAACACAAACCCTTCCGAAGCGCGGTGCACGCCCAGTAAAGCGAATGGTTGCTCTCGCGCAGGCCCTTGCGATGGATGGTGTCCAACACCGCGCCTTGGCCGACGCAGAGAGGGAGATGCATGCGGTGCTTGACGGTTATTCGGCCCGCTACCAACAACTGCTCGACCAACAGATCGACGACGTTTGGCGCGTCAACGTGCAGCAGATCATGGGAAATTCGGGGACTAGCAAGCTCACCTACCGTGATTTCTCGATGCGCGCTGACGATCGGGCGATCCGTTCGGCATTTGAGGAGGCGAAAAAGGCGTTCGGCGCGGATATCGCCCAGTCATATGTAAATCACCTCGCGGGTGCAGATGAGGAAGAAGACGACGGATTACGGGACGCCTACGTTAAGACTGCAGCTCTCAGCATGATCAAGGAAATTCGCGAGAAGGTCGATAACGAGGCAAGTGAACTGGTCGACCGATGGTTTGCACAGCACCGCGTCTCGATAAAGTCCCTGCCCGACGTACGTCAGCAGGACTACGAAGAGATTCGGGCTATGACAATCGAGCCGCAGAAGGGCGAACTGGGACGACCGCGTTCGAGGATGGAAGACTACAAGATTCTCGAAGCAGACGACCAAATCGCGCTTGCGCCGCTTGCGAACCTCCACCTCATGTCGGATGAAGCCGGGTTGTTCCCGCTGTCATCCCTCAACGCATGGGAGCGAAAGGTCGTGGACGTCGAGCTCAAGCGACCGGGGGCACTCGGATGGTACCGAAACCCTCCACGTTCGGCCGTGGATTCTCTCGGCATCGCCTACCGTGATCCGCGGGGTAACTGGCGCAGCATGCACCCCGACTTTGTGTTCTTCCACGAGGTCCGCGGCGAGGTGAAGGCCTCGATAGTCGACCCGCATGGCACACATCTCGACGACGCTGTAATTAAGCTGAAGGCCCTCGCGGAGTTCGCGAAAGAGTTCGGTGCCGCTTTCCACCGGATTGAGGCTGTCGCCATGGCCGGGAGCTCGATGAAGGTGCTCGACATGACGATTCCTGCCGTGAGAGACGGCGTACTCTATGAGGACAAGCCAGCTGTTGAATTCTACAGATCCGACTTTGCGGTCGAATTCGCGGACTTCATTTGAGTCATGACGAGGCGGCGGCTGCGCCGCCCCGTCATGACTTTGGGACAGCGGAGCAGATACGTCGCACGTCGCACGCCCGGCACTTGCTGCGATCGGGCTTCGGCTCGAACTCCCTGCGGCGAAGGCTGTCTATCGTCGCGATAATCTGTGTCTCAGCCTTGCCGATCGCATTCTTGTCGATCGCCACGTCATAGCGCTGCTCCGCACCGAGATCATGGATGAACGCGGCTCCGACCTCTAGACCTTCACGGCGCCCGGCTTCGGTGTAGATCTGTAGTTGGAGTGGGTCAATTTGGCCGCCCGTCGA
This sequence comes from Glutamicibacter sp. NPDC055354, assembly GCF_053644955.1. Taxonomy (NCBI): domain Bacteria; kingdom Bacillati; phylum Actinomycetota; class Actinomycetes; order Micrococcales; family Micrococcaceae; genus Glutamicibacter; species Glutamicibacter sp. NPDC055354. Next base: position 2,111,085 of record NZ_JBSHMB010000001.1, on the reverse strand, counting down.
TGTTTTGTAGTCCACGATTGCGAGGCGGCCAACTTGGCCATCTTGGTAGTCGTAGATGACGTCGGCGCGGCCGGCGATTACTGCGCCGTCGAGATGCAGTTCGAATGGTCGCTCGGTCGCCCAGGTATTCAACAGATCTGTCGAATTCTCGTTCACATATCGATGCACGAGCTTGCGGGCCTTCTCACGCATCTCCTTGTGGCCGGCCTTGTTGGCATAAGGAAGGAAGAACTCGGATTCGAGCAGCTGGTTAATTTGCTTAGCCGTTGGAACGGATCCCGTCGCTTGTGTACGTTCGGCGAGCACACGCATCGTATGGTGCACGGCGTTACCGTAACCGAGCTCTTGCTGGATCGCTGGCATGAAACCGAGCTCGTTTTTCAAAAGGTAACTGCGTGGGCAAGTCTCGAACGCCGCAAGTTCGCTGTACGTTATCGCCAAATCTGCGTTGGCGGAGGATGCCTTGCTCGTAGCCGAGGTAGGGCTTCCCGCTTTCGTATAGTACTTCACGACCTCGTCGTAGTAGGGTGACGCGGCACGGTTCTTTCCGCCGTTCAGTTGGGAGTAGCTTGATAGCAACACGGCGTCTCGCGCGCGCGTGATCGCGACGTAGAACAGACGCCGCTCATCAGCATCGGTGCCCTCATAACGATGCCTATCGAAGCGGTCAAGCAGGTCTTCGGGCCACTCCTGGGCTCGTCCACTCATTATTGAGGGGAAACGTGTCTTGACGAGCGACGGCAAAAATACTACTGGCCATTCGAGGCCCTTGGCACCGTGAACGGTGCCGAGCGCGACGCCTTCGTCCAAGTGGCCCTCTTCGCCAGAGAAGTCGTCGTAGTTGCTAACGGCGTAATTCGACAGGAGAATCGCGAGGTTCTTGTAGAACCACTCGCCTCCGCTGCGGCCACCAACTTGCTCACCCGGTGCATCTCGGTCCTTGCGCGATCTCCAACTGACACCCTCATAGTCGGCGAGCACCTTCGTAAACCGCGCGATTGTTCCCAGACGGTTGCGAACCAGGTCATCTGAAACGTCCCAGTGTTGTACTCCGAGCAACTCGTTGAGTTGATAAAAGTCGCGCACGAGGCTCTCATTGAATTTGCTATCGAGAGCCTTGTCCTTCCATGACTCGAGGTGTGCCGACAACTTCTGCCGCATCGCATGGGGGAGATTGAAAGCAGCGGTGTAATTGTCGAGGAGCTGCTCGAGTGTGACCTGCTGTCTTGGAGCGTACTGTGCCTCTTTCCAAGCGATGTCACCGATCCATGCGTATGTCGCTCCAAATACCAGCGGTTCAACCTGTGTGAACAGACCAGACCGTCCGCCTGCCTGCACGGGGATCTTGGCTTTTTCAAGCGCTTGCATAAGCGAGGGGTATGCAGAGCGACCACGCACGAGGATGGCGATGTCGCGGTATGGCAGTCCCTTTGCATGGAGATCGAGAATCTGGCGTGCGATATCGTCGGCCGAGTCGTGTTCGTTGCCCGGGTCGCGGGAGAACGCAACACTAGGTCCGTCGCCGGCGCGGAACGGCAGCATTTGCTTGTCGATGCGGCCGGGGATCGATTGCGCAAACAGATTTGCGACTTCGACGATGCCGGGTCGCGAACGTCTGTTCGTGAGAAGTCTGAACTGTGAGACCCCGCGGTATCGGTCAGCGAAAGTGACGATGTTATTAACTGACGAACCGCGCCATTGATAGATAGCTTGGTCGTCGTCGCCCACGACCACGAGGTCGGCCGTGCCGTGCGGCTTCGCGAGTAGTTCGACGAGCCGCTCCTGCGCAGGGTTAACATCCTGGTACTCGTCGACGATGAGGTGACGCAGAGGAGTTGTAACTGCTTCAAGTACTGAAGGGTCATCCAGCGCTTCGACCGCGCGCACAATCTGCGTGCCAAACGACATGAACTGATGGTGGTCCAACGTTTCGTAGTACGCCTTGACCGCCGTCTTGAGACTGCCAGTTGGCAGTGTGTCGATGTTGATCAACTCGTTCTCGATCACGTCGATGCCACGCTGAAATGCTGAGATGCCCTTGAAAGTACCGTCGGTCGGCGCCAGGTCCGTGATGCCGATGATCCGGCTTTCTTTGTAGACGAAGTTCGTCAGCTGGTTTGTATCGAGCGGTGTGTAAGTTTCGTACTTGGGCACATGGGTCTGCAACATGCGGAAGCAGTACGCGTGAATTGTGCCGACAAACAGTCTCCCGAGCTGATCTGTCGCAGCGGAGCCCATACGTGCCGTCACGCGCTCGCGGATACGTTCCTTTAGCTCGGATGCTGCCTTCTCGGTGAAGGTGAACGCCACAATCGATTCGGGCGCTTCGCCATCGGCAAGCAAAGATGCCACGCGCTGTGAGACAACTTCGGTCTTGCCTGACCCGGCCGCGGCGATGATCTGGATGTGGCTGCCACGATGCGCGACGGCCTTCGCTGCGTCGCCCTCGAGCTGTGGGATATTGGCTGTGGTTGCCGCTGGTCCGCGCGTGACTGGGCCGACTACTGGTCCAAACACCACTTGAACAGGCGGCAGAACCACGTCTGGTTCAATTTTTGGCAATGCTGGCGTCGCGGTGAATGGCTTCGGAACTTGCGCAGCAGTTGTCTTTGCCGGCGACACCCACTTGAATTTCATCGTGCTCCCGCTCGTTAGGCTGGGGCAGCGAACGCACCCCTCAAACTTCATGATGCCAGAAACTTATGTATCAGGGTGGGACGGAACCATTTCATCATTGCGGGTCCAGGTCATGTACGCATGAGAACCTGTGACGTTTTCCGCTTGACTTACTCGTCGGAGCTAAAAGCGTCGGATGAATTCGAGCTGACCGACCCAGAAGGATACTTTGGTATGTTACCCAAGCTGCCGAGCACAAAACGGCGGCACGAACCCCCGAAATGGTCACATTCCAGTACCCGAAGGCCAGGAATAATCCGGTTGATTTAGAGCTTGTCGATCCAGGTGTCTTCTTCTCGGTCATCCCAGGCTGAGCGCTGTGTTTTCTCGACCCGACACACGTTTCTGTCGATGTGGCTGAGAATAGCCATCACTTCTCGAGAGAATAGTTGACGGATGTTCTCGACTTGTCGCCCGGTACTCTCCGCAATGATTTTCTGCCGCTCATCCATTGATGTAATCGCGACGCCTTCAAAAGCGGCTCGAAGATGCTCGATTTGGCGTGGATTAATCGGAGAGTCCAGGCTCGATGCGGTGTCCGGTGCGGCGGCTGGCAAATCGAAAAGTCCATCGTGCGGCAATGTGATCAGTCCTAGAATCGGGAATATGGCGTAAGGCAATATTCTACCGGTGGACCCCGCCGTCAGATTGCTTGCGCACGATGGTGTAGATCCCGTTGCTGAGGTTCATCAGAAGGCGTTCGCTTCGCGCTTGCAATCCACGCATGTAATCAATGCCCACGCCAAGCGTTCCGGAACGAGTGCCATTGGGTCGCCAGGGAGCATCGATCACTGCGCCATCCAGGGAGACCTTGACCTCGGCGTTCGAATCAGGAAAAGCATGCTTTGAAGCAGCCGGGATGCGAAGGTAGCTTCGAGTCAGATCTTTGTCGGTCACCGGTTGCGATTGGACCCACCGCTCGTCTGCAGAGGTCTCGGTGGTATTTAGTATGCTGGTAATTTGATCGACAGACCTTGCGGCAGAGTCGCTTGCCACTGCCTGCGCGGGGACTTTGTAGTTCGACAATCCGTGGCGCTTATAGATCCCTTTTGCCACATCGACATTAGCAAACGGTGCCACTCTTTCAGCGTCAAACAACTGACTGCGGTGTCCGGGATCAATGCTGGCAGCAAATGCTGCGAACATACACTGTTCACGAGTCGAGGCATCGTCGCACGCTGCGAAATGCACGTACAACTGATCAAGGCTTTCAAGAGTTCTCAGCCACCAACCACCAGCATGCGGTGTGCGAGCGCCCAACTTGGTCGAGTAGTACTGCCCAACTCGGGCGCGGATTGAAGTGCCAGCCATGCCGATGTAGAGGACTGGTTCGTTAGGGATCCAGAAGCGTCCAATCCGGTCGGCCAATTTGCTCGGAGTCGCGAGAGCGCCGTCGACAGATATCCGGGGACAGATTGACAATAGTTCGGTGTAGGCCGATGCCGAAGGAATGTAAACATCTCTGTTCACGTGTGTGGCCTCCGCATTGGCGGACCAACTGACACAGTAAACACCCGGAACGTTCGGAATGGTCAGGTCGCCCCATTTGACGACGCCGGCTGGATTTAGATCTGCAGCGGCGAATAGCTCGCGAATTGATAATGGCACGATGACAATCTATCGGAAGAGTCCAGCAGGCCTGCGGAATCTCAATCTCAATTGTCGTGGCACCAATCTCAACTGGCCGTAATAGCGCTAATGTGAAGATTCAACGCCACGGATTGCAACAACCTTGGCCGGTACTTAGATTTGGGGGAAATTGTGGAGGCATTGAACAGGGATCTTAAGAATTGGTTTCAAGCGATTGAAGGTGGTCGTCTGCGATTGCCACGTTTTCAACGATTCGAAGCCTGGTCCCATAACGAGGTATCTAGCCTTGTTGAGACAGTCCTTCGAAAGTTGCCGGCGGGAGCGCTACTGACGCTTAGCGTAGATAACGACGAGCCCTTTCTGAGTCGCGAGCTGACAACGGCACCGAAAAGTAGTCCAGGAACTCGCGTCACGGAACACCTCTTGGACGGACAACAGCGACTCACCGCCCTTTGGCGAGCATTGCATGACAATTATGAATCACGTACATATTTCATCAAGCTGGAGGAAGACGCGGACGCGGACGGTGTACTTGATGGTCCGCGTGTACTGTCACAGTACCGCTGGAATAGAAATGGTTCACGGTATCCACTCTGGTGCAACAACCCCACCGAAGTTTTGGACCGAGGGTACGTGCCTCTTCGACTCCTCAACCCGATGACGACATCCGGACGCGATGAATGGGTGCTTGCGGCCATGAACGACGACCATGCAAGGGCCTGGAAACTGAATTCTCAGATCAACGACCTGGCCCACGAGGTAGCGATCTACAACATCCCGTATTTGAGTCTTCCGGTTACAACACCCAAAGATGTAGCCCTGGACGTGTTTATCAAGATGAATACGTCGTCAGTTCGCCTGAGCGCCTACGACATCGTAGTGGCGCAGCTGGAAGAAGCAACCGGGCAATCTCTGCATGATCTTGTGCAAGATTTAGAAACTGCGGTTCCTGCGGTGACGAGGTACTTCGAAACCGGATCACTCGTACTGGATGTTGCCGCTCTGCGTTCCGATCGACCCGCGACACAACGAAGTTACTCCCTCCTCAATTACGAAACGCTTGCCGCTGAATGGCCACAGGTCGTAAACGGTATCAAGTGGGTCGTTGAATTTTTGGAGGCAGAACGGGTTTACGACAAGCAACGCCTTCCGTCTGTGACGCCGATTCCCGTCGTCGCTGCCCTCGCCGAGTACATACCCGTCTCACTGGATGAAGCGGGCAATGCAAGACGATTGTTGCGGGCCTACCTTTGGCGATCGTTCATTACACGTCGTTATGACCAATCAGCTTCGTCCCGTGCACTACAGGATTTCAGAGGCTTGCGGAAACTACTCCTGGGAGAAGAAACCGATTGGGCTTCGGTCCCGATATTTGACGAAGATATGAACCCGTTGCCGACGTTTATGGATCTCGAGTCTGCTTCATGGCCGCGCAATAGGGACGTTATTGCGAGGGGCATCCTTGCTGCTACCTTGCGCGAGGGAGCAAGGGATATAGCTGATGACCAAACAGTAAATAGCGACAATCTTGTGCATCGTGAGTACCATCATCTTTTTCCGGATTCTCTGCTGAACCAGATCGGGGCTGTTGGTCAGCAATCTTCATATCGCGCGCTGAACTGCGCCCTCATAACGTGGTCTACTAACAGAAACATCTCCAACAAGGCACCCTTGCAATATCTGAGTGACCGCGTCGACCGATCTGATGTAGGCGAGAGTGCAATACGGGACCGATTGGCGTCCCACCTGATCCCGTATGAGGAGTTGGCCTCGGCTGGGCCCTACACAGACGATGACAAAGTCAGACTCACGGACGATTACCAGCGATTCATTCGTGCTCGAGCGAAGCTCGTCCTGACCAGAGTACTAAGTCTTTGTAACGGTCAGTGACGACAGCCTCGGTGAAAAGGAGTGCATCTAGCCACGAGGTCCACTGTTGAGACCGGAGCGGTCGAGGACTATGCAAGACTGCCAAGTCCATACTGTTTCTGGACGAGTCGCAGAGCGTGCGAAATGGGGTTTGCGACAGATGACTCAGCCATCGATGCTCGGGTTGACACCGAGGGTTGATCCGGATTGGGCGGGCAAGAACGTCAGTTTCGGGCTCGACGGAGAAATCTTGCTGTAACTGAGGGCAGGCAGCGGTACCGGAACGGCGCTGCAAGGCTATATTCGCTCCTTCGATGGTCGAAGGTCACTGAGTCGAGATGAACTGAATCTTCGGACTGCCACGAATCGTCCGAGCCGTCCAGTAACCTGAAAACATGGACAAGGGTGAGGGACAAAACATGCTCGACTTGGGTGAAGGTATCTTTGAGAGTCTAATTACCGATCACTTGGCTGGGCGGTTGGAATCATTGCAAGGTTTCACGCCGTCGGTGGAGTCTGTGGAGACCGATGACGCACCTGGTGAACTCGCACGTTTTCTTGGTCGTGCAATTGAGGCTCGTCTCGGATCGCTCGAACCGGTTCAAATGGTCAGGCTGACCAATCAAATTCTTGAAATTGTCGGGCATGCCGAAGACGTCCTTCCCGGCCCCCAAAAGCTGATGAAATTGCAACGCCATGATGAGATCAGGGTTAGGTCATTAAAACGACCTCAGACCTCACTAAGCTCTGCCGCCCTGCTCACGAACAGCCGTGAAGATCCGCAACTTGCCGCCGAGCTGAGGGCCGAGTTATCTTCGGCCGATCGAGTCGATCTGCTGTGTGCCTTCATCAAATGGGAAGGTCTGCGGTTGCTTTCCGATTCGCTGGAGACACTCAAGGATTACGGCATTCCGATCCGGGTCATCACCACAACATATATGGGTGCCACCCAACGTCACGCAATCGACGAATTGGTTCGCCGTTTCGGTGCCGAAGTTCGCATTAACTACGAGACCAATGCGACCAGGCTTCACGCCAAGGCCTGGATGTTCCACCGGAATTCAGGGTTTGACACTGCATACGTTGGAAGCTCAAACCTCAGCCGACCGGCACTGCTCGACGGCCTTGAATGGAATGTCCGACTCTCTGGCGTGGCAACTCCAAGTCTGTTGCAAAAATTCTCGATGACCTTCGACAGCTATTGGGAGGACGATGCCTTCGTTCCATACGATCCCGATACTGACGCAGAGCGACTTGACGCTGCACTGAAACGGGCGGGCGGAACGACGGCGGAACGAATGCTCGGATCCACCGGGCTGGAAGTGCTCCCGCTGCTGCATCAAAAGGAAATGCTCGAAGAACTCGAAGCCGCCCGCACAAACCGCAACGAGCACCGAAACCTGGTGGTTGCTGCAACGGGGACCGGCAAGACCGTGCTCGCGGCGCTGGATTACAAGCGACTGTGCGAAGTTGCTGGCCGGGACCTTACCCTTTTGTTCGTGGCTCACCGCAAGGAGATCCTAGAGCAATCGCTCAAAACGTATCGCAAGGTACTGGGGAAGGGCTCCGTTGGCGAGATGTTCGTGGATGGACAAAAACCGGAGGCCTGGAAGCACGTCTTCGCCAGTATTCAGTCCTTAGCCGCTTTCGGACTTTCCAGGATCGACCCGCAGGCATTCGATGTGGTGGTGATCGATGAATTCCACCATGCCGAAGCATCTTCATACCGCAAGCTCATTGAGCGCCTGAAGCCCATCGAACTGCTGGGACTCACTGCAACACCCGAACGTGGCGACGGCGTCAATGTGGCGGACACCTACTTTGGCGGTCGAATTGCAGCGGAACTGCGCCTGTGGGATGCCTTGGATGCAGACCTCCTGGTTCCTTTCCACTATTTCGGTGTGGCAGACGACGTAGACCTCACTGCCATCGAATGGAAGCGTGGCTCCTACGACCTGGAGCAGCTGAGCAATGTGTACACGGGCAATGACATGCGTGCACTGAAGGTCATCAACGAACTGCGCGACAAGGTGCTCAGCACGTCTTTGATGCGTGCACTGGGCTTCTGCGTCTCGGTCCAGCACGCGCACTACATGGCCAAGGTCTTCAACGAGGCAGGAATCCCTTCGGTCGCGGTGTCGGGAAATTCAAGCACAGAGGAACGAGAGGGAGCGCTGGCCAAACTGCGTGCCCGCGAACTGAACTGCATCTTTGCCGTCGATCTCTTCAACGAAGGACTAGACGTTCCGGAGATAGACACCATCCTCCTGCTGCGTCCTACACAGAGCTCGACGATCTTCCTCCAACAACTCGGCCGCGGACTTCGGCGAGCAGATGACAAGGCAGTGCTTACGGTTTTGGACTTCATCGGCCAGCAACGTCGGGAGTTCCGCTTCGACGTGAAGTATCGTGCCTTGCTCGATGTTCCGCGCAAGAAATTGGAACGCATCATTGATGAAGGTGCACCAGGGCTCCCTTCGGGGTGCCAGCTGATGCTCGATCGGGTTACACGAACCATTGTGCTGGAAAACATTCGTTCCCAGCTAAAGCTCAATAAACCGGCGTTGGTCAGTGAAGTTAAGTCGCATGGGCTGATTGGTTTGGATGACTACCTCGCCGAGTCCGGCCGGGACGTTAAAGATGTTTATCGCAAAACGGGCGATTCGTGGACTGAATTGATTCGTCGAGCAGGATTGATCTCATCGCGTTCACCTTGGGAAGAAGAGCTGAAGCGAATTGGCGATGACCAATTAAATGAAGAACGTGAGCTTCTTAAGCGGGTTACTCGGTTCCTTCACGTTGACGACGCGGAGCGCGCTGATGCGTACTCGGCGTTGCTTTCAACAAGTGCCCCACGCTATGCAGAGTTGGAACCGCGAGTCCAAATATTTGCTCGCATGCTGTTCTATACTTTTTGGGACAACGGCGGTGGGTTTGTTACCTATGACCAGGGACTGGATTACATTCGTGCCAACGGATACTTGGTTGAAGAGCTGCGAGCTGCGTTTGCACGAGGTGTGGACCGCGGAGCTCACGCACCTAGGAGACTTCCTCTAGGACTGCAGCAGATTCCGCTGTATTCGCATTCCACATACTGGCGCTCTGAGGTCCTTGCTGCACTTGAATACGGATCTTTGGAACTTGGCAAGGGAGTCAACCATCGTGAAGGGGTTGCATGGTGTCCTCAGTCGAGTACGGACGCGCTCTTCGTGACTCTGGACAAGGATGAATCCGTTCACAATCCAAATACTCTCTACAAGGACTATGCGATCAGCCCGCAGCTATTTCACTGGGAATCACAGAACGCGACAAGTCCAACCAGCCCTACCGGTGAACGCTACTTGAACCGAAAAGAGCATGCCTCGCATATCTTGCTTTTTACCAGAGACGCCGCGAGGGACATTGACGGGCTGGTATTGCCTTTCACATGCTTGGGCACAGTCGATTATGTGAAACACGAAGGTTCCAAACCCATCGCCATCACGTGGAAGTTGCATCGAGAGATGCCGGTCAACGTATTCACATCAGCGAATGCAGTGGCTCGTTGAAAATCTGGCGGTTATTTTGATGACAGTGAGAACTACCTGAGAAGTTCTGCGCAATTAGGAAGATGGGGAAAGGCATGCCGGAAAAGCTTGTAGCCGCAGACGGAGCCGAACAACGGTCGCCGATCCGTCTTCTGATCGACAACGACACCGGAATCGACGATGCCTTGGCGCTCGCGTACCTCTGCGCCTGCGATCATGTGAAGATCGAGGCCCTCACCAGCACGCCTGGAAATGTCGACGTAGAACAAGTCGCTGCGAATAATCGTGCTCTGCTGGCGCTCTGCGGATGCCCCGAAGTTCCGGTACTCATCGGTGTAAGGGAGCCCTTGCAGATTCCTCTAGTCACCACACCGGAAACTCATGGTCCGCGAGGCGTGGGCTACGCGGCTCTTCCAGAGCCAATGTCCCCAGTGTCGATGGATCTCGATGCCATCGATTATTGGATCGAAGCAGCCCGCGCGAACCCTGGCGAATTAACCGTTCTCCTAAGCGCACCGCTGACAAACTTCGCTCTGGCGCTTCGCCGCGAACCACGTCTTCCCTGGTTGCTGCGCAAGGTAGTGATCATGGGCGGCGCCTTTTACTACCAAGGCAACACAACGCCGACGGCAGAATGGAACACTCACGTGGACCCGCACGCCGCAAAGGAAGTCTTCACTGCCTACACTGCTGCCGCGGAACAAGGATTGGATTCCTCGAAGCTGCCGATTGTCTGCTCTCTGGACACCACGGAACGCTTCGAAATGCAACCGGACTTTCTTACAAGGCTCTCCATTGAAGCTGGATGCGCTGAATCAGAAATAGTCCAGGCTAGCGACCCGGAAGGGAGGTTGAGCAAGTCGTCGAATCCGCTGGTGCGTTATCTCGCCGATGCCCTACGGTTCTACTTCGAATTCCATCGGCAGTACGACCAGGGGTACATCGCCCACGTGCACGACTACTTTGCCGCTGGTGTCGCCGCGGGGACGCTTGAGTACCGAACCCGCCCCGCAACGGTGGACGTAGAGACAGATTCACCTTTGCTCTTTGGTACCACCGTGGCCGATTTCCGCGGGCTGTGGGGGAAGCCGGTGAATGCCCACGTGGTCGTGGCAAATGACCCCGAAGCAGGGTTTGCCGAGCTAGTCCAGCGCCTCGGTGCGCTGGCAAGGAAACTCAACGAGAATTCCTGAGCGCGGGCTGGTGGGCTAGAATCGTCTACCGGGTCGAGGTGACATAGACCCGCCATTCGCGCGTTGCGGGAGCAATCCTGCGCGCAGCCAAACTCGTATCCCCAGGATTGCCTCATCATGTCACCGAACCTTCTTTTGCCCGAAGCATCAGCGACCCAGCTCCTGCGCCGCAGGGTGCTCGGAGCGGCTGGAACCCTGCTGCTCGTTGGAACCTACCTGTTCCTGGTCATCACCCAACCCGCGGGAATCGTCGAGGGCCTGGGCCAGGGAGTTGCCTTGGCAACATTCGCTGCCTACCTGATCGCTGCCGTTCTGCTGCTGCTCGCTGTGCTGCCCGATCTGCCGGTCTCCGCCCTGACCCTGATCCCAGTCGCACTGGCACTGAACATCATCCTGGGCCAATTCGTCGGGTCCGTCATGGTCCCGCTCTACCTGGATTCCATCGGTACTGTTCTCGTGGGCTTCCTGGCCGGCCGCCGTGCTGGTGCCGCCACCGGTGTGCTCAGCACGCTGATCTGGTCGCTGTTTGCCCCCACCGTCTTGCCGTTCGCTGCAGGAGCCGCGCTGGTTGGTTTCCTTGCGGGAACCGCCGCTCGCTACGGCGCCCTGCGCCGGCCATACCTTGCCCCACTCGCGGGTCTGGTTTCCGGTGTACTGGTTGGCGTAGTCTCATCCCCGGTGGCTGCCTTCGTCTATGGCGGCACCTCGGGTGTCGGCACCGGCGCAGTAGTTGCGGCCTTCCGCTCCATGGGGGATTCGCTGCTCTCCGCGGTCACCAAGCAGGCCCTGATCTCCGACCCGGGAGACAAAGCAATTGTCTTCCTCATCGCGGCGTTGCTGGTCTTCGCCTTGCCGAAGCGCTTGAGCGGTTCTTTTGAATTCATCCGCCGCTACAAGGTGCTGGGCAAGAGCGGGATCAAGTAGGCCACCTATGAAGCGCCGCATCGCTGAGTTGCATCCTTTTACCGTGCTTTGCCTAGCCGTGCTCACCGTTTCGGTGGCCACGGCTGCCAGCCGCTGGTGGCTGAGCTGCGCGGTAATAGTGCTTTGCCTGGCTATTGGCGCAGTTGCGGGCAAGGCCCGCAAACTCGCGGCGCTCAGCGGTGCCATCATGCTCCCGACCTTCCTGTCCTTGCTGATGATCCATGGACTGGCTTCACAGGATTCTTCGGCGGTGATCGCGGCATGGGGGCCAGTCAGTCTGACGTTTGGGGGAGTGGAGATCGCCATGGCACTGGCCTTGCGCACCGCCGTGCTGGTGGTGGCTGGTTTGCTTTGCGGTGTGCTGATCGACAAGCACCAGCTGGTGGCTGCTATCGACTTGTCTCCGGCTCCGCCGCAGGCGGGATACCTGTTGGCATCCACGCTGTTTCTTCTTCCGCAGATGATGGAAAAGCAGCATGCCATTGGCCAAGCCCAGGCCTTGCGGAAAACAGGAACCGGCCGGGGCTTGGCCGGTTGGCTGCAGCGACTGAAGTTGCGAGCCGTACCGCTGGTGCTCTCCTCGGTGCAAGATGCCCATGACCGTTCGGTGCATCTGGCCGCGCGCGGGTTTCCCGCCAGCGGTGAGCACAGCAGACTGCGCCACGTCGCAGACTCGCAGATCCAGAGGGGCGTCCGCTGGGTTGCCCTGCTGTGTTCGGTGCTGGTGCCGGTAGCGATTCTGGTGCCACTCGGGGGAGCCTCATGATGGCTATGGAACACCGTGCACCTGCCGGAACCACCGCGGCGCTGCACCTCAGGCTGGGAAGCTTCCGCTACTCCGAGGCGCACGCCGAGGCCTTGCGCGAGATCGAGTTGGAATTCTCCCCGGGTTCCCTGACTGTCATTGCCGGCGACTCTGGATCCGGAAAGTCCACGCTGGGCGGAGTACTCGCTGGCATGCTTCCGCGGCCAGGAGCAGACCAATGCGAGGGAACGGTCAGCCTGGCGGGGCAACGGATCGATTTTTCTCCGGAGCGTTCGCCACGAATCGACGTCGCCGGCTGGGCCAGGCACGTAGGACTGCTGCCCCAGGATGCCGGGCTCTACCTCTCGGGGATTCGCCAGACGGTTGCAGAAGAGCTGGTCTTCGCGCGGGAGAATGAAGGAATGCCCCGTGAAGAGATGGCAGACCTCATCGACGAGCTATCCACGCGGCTTTCCCTGGAACATCTGCTGGAACGCGATCCCGCTAAGCTTTCAGGAGGCCAAGAACGCCTGGTCGCACTGGCCGCGTTGTCCGCAGCTAAACCGTCCATCATTGTGCTCGATGAACCGTTGGCCGGGTTGGATTCCAAGGCAACTCAGGCCGTGACTTCGATGATCACCAGGTTGCGTGCCGAAGGCACTGCACTTGTGGTGCTGAGCCGGACGGCAGAAGCATGGGAAGCCGAAGCGGATTCACTGTGGAACATCGCGGACGGAGCTTTGCAGTGGGCAACTGCAGGCGCTGCAGCCACTGCGTTGCCTTCCAAATCAAAAAGACCATCTGTCCCCGCCGCATCCGCAAAGCCTTTGCTGGACTTTGCCGGCGTGCAACTCGGTTACAAAGACGCCAGCGCACCGGTCCTCTCCAATCTTGACCTGGAAGTCCGTGCCGGAGAATGCGTGGGACTGGCCGGCGCCAACGGAACGGGCAAGACGACACTGCTCAAAGCCGCCGCAGGGCTAATCAAGCCAACTGCAGGAAAAATGCGGGTGGCAGGTGATGCGGGGATGCTCCTGCAGAACCCTTCGGACCAGCTCTTCGAGCGTACCGTAGCCCGGGAGGTCGCCTTTGGCCTTCCCAAGAAGAGCAGCCAACGTGCCCGCGTGCCGCTGGTGCTTGAACAGCTGGGCTTGGAATCCTATGCGCAGACCCATCCTTACGAGCTGCCGGCTTCGGCCCGCCGGCTCGTTGCCTTGGCCACCGTGCTGGTGCGCGAACCGCAGTTGCTCCTCCTTGACGAACCAACCGAGGCGCTGGATTCGGCTGGGCTTCATTGCCTGCACGGGGCCATCGATTCGATTCTCGAACGCGGGGGAGCGGTGCTGTTCTCCTCCCACGATGAGCGATTCATGTCGTCCACCGCGCACAGAGTGCACCGCATGAGGAGCAGTGACTGAGCTCACCGACCTTTGATTGACGCGTCATCGACTTTCGGGATGGTTCGGAGTAGCGTCCAAGGTATGAGGCCAACGGAAATCCCGTGACCATCTTGAAACGGAAAGTGGGTCCATCATGGCTCAGTATGATCTAGCAGATCGTTCGGCAGTAGTCACCGGCGCCGGTTCGGGCATTGGACAGGCTATCGCCATCCTCTTAGCCGCTAATGGAACCAAGGTGGTTGTCCAGGACCTCAATGCGCAGGCCGCTGGCGCTACCGTGGAAACCATCAAGGCCGCAGGCGGAGAAGCCGTAGCTGTTGCAGGAGATGCCAACTCTTCGGCTGTCATAGACGAAACCATCAAGGCGGCCAACGCCATGGCTCCATTGAAGATCGGCGTCAACAACGCAGGCATCGGCGGCCGCGCCGCCAAGGTGGGCGAGCTGACCGACGAGGACTGGGACAAGGTCATCTCCGTGAACCTCAACGCCGTCTTCCGCGGAACCCGTGCCCAGGCGAACGCCATGAGCGAGAACGGGGGAGGGTCCATCGTGAACATGGCCTCGATCCTCGGCTCGGTGGGCTTCGCCGGCAGCTCCGCCTACGTTTCCACGAAGCATGCCGTGGTGGGTCTGAGCAAGACCGCCGCCGTCGAATATGCCACCTCAGGGGTACGCGTGAACAGCGTAGCCCCGGGCTTCATCGACACCCCGTTGCTGCAGCAAATGCCCAAGAAGGCCTATGATGCGCTGGTCGACAAGCACCCGATTGCCCGCTTGGGCAAGCCGGAAGAAGTGGCGGCGCTCGTGGCCTTCCTGGCCAGCGATGCCGCGTCCTTCGTGACCGGCAGCTACCATCTGGTTGACGGCGGCTACACCGCCGTATAGCCCATCGGATCAAGCGGATGCGGTGCGGAGTTGTGCCGCATCCGCTGGTTTATTGCTCCTGGCGAGCCCTCGAATCCAAGCAATGAGCGTCAGGCGATTCCAATGCTCTGGAGCCGTTAGCCAGCTCATGTTCTTAGCCGAAGCGGAATAAGTTGCTTGCGGAGGTAGTTACGCTGTGCAACTACAATTTCCAATTCAGGAGTCCCGCCCCATGGATCTGTTTTCCCCTCTCGCCCTCGGCGACCTCAAGCTCTCCAACCGCCTGGTCATGGCACCGCTCACCCGCTCGCGTTCGGGCAAGGACGGCGTGCCCAACGCAGATGTAGTCGAGTACTACCGCCAGCGCGCGTCCCTGGGCCTGATCGTCAGCGAGGGCACCTACCCGAGCTTTGCCGGCCAGGGCTTCGTCCGCCAGCCGGGCCTGGTCACCGAGGAGCAGATTGCCGGCTGGAAGAAGGTCACCGACGCGGTGCACGCCGAAGGCGGCCTCATCGTGGCCCAGGTCATGCACGCCGGCCGGGTCACCCACCCGGAAACCACCGGTGCAAACTACGTCGAGGCACCAAGCGCCATCGCGGTTGAAGGCGAGTCGCGCACCTACACCGGAAAGCACGCGTACCCGGTTCCGCATGCTCTGGGCACCGAAGAACTCCCAAGGATCATCGAGGAATTCGTTGCCGCTTCGCGCAATGCCATCGCCGCCGGATTCGACGGCGTGGAGCTTCACGGGGCCAACGGCTACCTGCTGCACGAGTTCCTGGCGCCTTCGGCCAACACCCGCACCGACAACTACGGTGGCTCCCCGGAGAACCGGGCCCGCTTCGTCATCGAGGTAGTTACCGCTGTCGCTGAAGCAATTGGCGCCGGCAAGACCGGCCTGCGCATTTCGCCGGAACACAATGTCCAGGGCGCGGTAGAAAATGATCGTGCGGATGTGCTGGCTACCTACACCGCGCTGGTCCAGGGCATCGCGCCGCTGGAGCTGGCCAACCTGAGCATCCTGCACCATGACCCAGCCGGCGAGCTGGTCCAGTCGCTGCGCAAGGCCTTTGGCGGACCGGTGCTGCTGAACACCGGCTTCGCGGAGATCACCACCTATGAGGAAGCCGCACGCGTGGCTGCCGAAGGCTGGGGAGAAGCCGTAGTCGTGGGCCGCCCTGCGATAGCCAACCCGGATCTGGTGCGCCGCTGGAAGGAAAAGCTGCCGCTGAACGAACCAGATTTCGCGACCTTCTACACCGAAGGCCCCAAGGGCTACATCGACTACCCCTTCTGGGAGAACTGATAGCGCCAACCGAATAGCGATGCCAGCGGCCTCGTCCAATCAGCATTGGGCGGGGCCGCTGGCCTATTGTCATGTTCTGGCGGCGGTCATCCGAACCAGGGCTTCTCGGCAGCCGCCAACGTCCCGTCATTCTTGGCCATGTTCAGCCACTGGTTCACGTACTCCTGGAACTCGTCATCGCCCAGCGGCAGCAGGTACGCCTTCTGGGAGAAATTGAATGGCTGATCCGGGTGCACCGCGCACAGCTCGGGGTGCTCGTTGGCCACCCACCGGGTTTCGGAGGCATCGGTGGTCATCACATCGGCACGCCCGGCAATGATCTCATCGAAGATCTTGTTGTTGTCCTCGAAACGGATGATTTCCCCTTCGGGGTAATTCGCGTCGGCGAACTTCTCGTTGGTCCCGCCAATCGGAGTGATGGAACGGACCCCGGGCTGGTTGATTTCCTTGACCGTGTCGTACTTCTCCACGTTCTCGCACAAGGTGATTGGCGTCTTGCCCTCGTCCAGGGTGGCTTCGCTGTAGTAGGCCTGCTGGGCGCGTTCCATGGAAATGGATACCCCGCCCACGGCGATATCGCATTCGGAGAGGAAGTCCGGCATCAAGTCCTTCCAGGAGGTCTGGATGAACTCGGGCTCTGCGCCCATCGACTCGGCAAGATTCTTGGCCATCGTGATGTCGATTCCCGACCATTCCCCGGTGTCCGGGTCAAAGTAGGTGAACGGCCGGTAGTCCCCGGTGGTGCAGACCTTCAGCGTTCCGGCTTCAGCTACGCTGGTCAGCCGGGTGCTCTCGGAAACTGGCTCCTGGGCGTCGCCGGAATCCGGGGCTGGAGCCGAACAGCCTGCAAGGAACAAGGCTGCGCATAGGGCCAGCAATGGCAACCGGCGGGTAATGGACGGATTCTTCTGCGAACTGTCGGTCATAGTCCATCAATCTATAAGCGCTCCAAGTCAGGGCACAAGAGTTCCGGGTTTTCTTACGCGAGCAGAAATCAGCCGGCAGCAGGAACCGCTGCGGTCAGGTCCAGCGCGGCCACGAGATCCTTGCTGTGCTGATGTTCCGCATTGCCCAGGAAATCGTTGAGCGGTCGATGCTCCACCAGCTCGCCCTCGTAGAACACGGCTACGTCGTCACTCACATAGCGGATCACGTCCATGTCGTGGGAGATGACCACGAGGCTCAGCCCCATGTGCTCGCGCAATTCAAGCAGCAGGTCGAGGATGTGGCGCTGGGCTACCGAATCCAGTGCAGAGGTGGACTCATCGCAGATCAATACCTGGGGGTCGGTCAGCAGCGCCCGCGCGATGGCCAGGCGCTGGAGCTGGCCGCCGGAGCACTGGCCGGGCCTGCGATCGAGCAATTGCTCGGCCAATCCCACCTGGGCCATGGCTTGCGCCATGCGCTCGCCGGCCTGGATTGCCGGCAGCCGGTGCACCGCCGCGCTCATTGACGTGCGGAGGGAAAGCCGGGGATCGAAGGACGAGTACGGTTCCTGGGCAATGACCTGCACTCGCGTTGCTTCGCCATTGCGGCGCGTATCGATGATCCGTCCGGTCGTTGGCTCTTCCAACCCGGCCAGCAGCCGGGCGAAGGTGCTCTTGCCCGAACCGGAGCGGCCCACCACTCCCAGGACCTGGCCGCCGTGCAGGCGCAAGCTTGTGGGATTCAATGCTGCCGGGCCTTTTGCACGGCGTGTGTAGTTCTTGCCCGCATCCACTGCTTCCAGCAAGCATGCGGAATCCTTCATTCGTGGCGTGCGCAGGGGAGGCAAGCTGGCTTCCACCAGCTCGCGTGTCTTGGAATGCCGGTCCTTGGAGAAGATGTGCGCGGTGGGGCACTGGTCCACAATTTGCCCGTCGCTGACCACCATGACGCGGTCGGCAATGTGCTGGATGCTGGCAATGTCGTGGGTGATGAACAGGACGCCCACGCCACGCTCTTGCTGCTTGCGGCGCAAGAGCTGCAGCACTTCGGCCTTGAGAATCGAGTCCAAGGATGACGTGGGTTCATCAGCCAAAATGAACTCCGGGTCAGCGGCCAAGGCGATGGCCAGCATGGCGCGTTGGGCCATCCCGCCGGAAAGCTGGTCCGGGCGCTGGCCGGCAATCTGCTGGGCAGGGGACAGGCCTACTTCTTCGAGCAAGGACAGCACCTGCTGCTCGTGCTGGCGGGCTTTGCCCCAGCCGTGGGCTCCCAGGGCTTCAAGCAGATGCGCGCGGATGGTCAGCCGCGGGTTCATCACGCGCTTGGGCTGCTGGAACAGCATGCTGATGCGCCGTCCGCGCACCGAGTCCATGGCCTTCTCGCCCAGTTGGTCAAGGCGCTGGCCATCAAGCAGGATCTGCCCCTCGGCACGCAGCTGCTGGGGCAGCAGGCCGATGATCGCCTTGGTGAGCAGCGTCTTGCCGGAACCGGAACGCCCGACAACCGCCACCAATTCGCCCGCTCGCAGGGCGCCGCGTGCCTCGGAAAGCAATCGCTGATCGCCGGAGCTGACCGAAAGGTCAATGAATTCAAGTTCTCTAGTCATGGGCTTCCGCCTTGGCCTCGGTGGCAAGCACGTCCTGCCCGCCCAGCACGTGGGTGATTCGATTGCCCAGCAAGGTGACGCAGAAGCTGACCAGGAAGATAGCTGCGCCCGGCGCAACCAGGCCCCATGGGGAGCGGATGGCATGGGGCTGGGCTTCGGCCAGCATTGAACCCCAGTCGGACTGCGGTGGCTGGACGCCGATGCCCAGATAGGACAAGGAGCCGAGCAATACCAGCAGCAGACCGAAGCGCAATGCCGCCTGGGCCAGCACCGGTCCAGCCACGAAGGGCAGCACGTGGTGGCGCAGGATGAACCAGCGCGAAGCACCGACATGCCTGGAGGCTTCGACATGGTGGGTGGATAAGGCCTGGGCCGCCATGGAACGCACCAACCGTGCGGTGGGGGTCCATGCCACCACGCCCACGGAAAGCACCATGGTGAAGAATCCGGGGCCCATGACCGCGATGATCAGCAGCGCAATCACGATTTCGGGCAGTGCGAGCAGCAAGTCGTTCACGCGCAGGAAGAGCTCATCGAGCCATCCGCCGCGCACCGCGCTGAGCAGGCCCAGTGCGGTGCCAACCAGCAGCGCGAACAGCGTGGTGATCAGCGCTACCGATAGTGAGAACCGGCCACCGTGCAGCACCCTGCTCAAGGTGTCGCGGCCCAGGGCATCGGTGCCCAGCAGATGGGACAGGCTGGGACCTTGCAACCGGTCCGCCAGGTTCTGGGCGTCGGGGTTGTAGGGGGAAATCCACGGGGCGGCGATGGTCAGGATGACCACCGCCAGCACGATGAACGCGGGAGGGGAAAACAGGATTTCCCTGGAATGATTCCTAGCCATGTCGTACACCAATCCTCACATTGGGATCGCTGATCCTGTGCACCAGGTCAACGATTCCGGTCACCAGTACGGCACAGGTGACGACCACCACCACGCCACCCTGGGCGACCGGGATATCGGCATCGACGATGGAGTCGAAGATCAGCCGGCCCATTCCGGGAATGGCAAAGATGACTTCCACGATGACCGACCCGCCCAGCAGCCCGGCAAACCAGACACCCACCATGGTCCACAGCGGCAGCAAACCGTGGGGAACCACATGGCGAACCAGCCCTTGGGTGCTGCTCAGCCCGCGGGCGCGGGCGGCCAGCACATGCTCGGAGTCCAATGCCTGGCGCACCCCCGAGCGCACCGCGACGGTGAAGAAGCTGATGGGGCGCAAGGCCAGAATGAAGACCGGCAGCACCATCGAGGCCGGGGATTCGAAACCGGCCGAGGGAAGCAGCGAGAAGCGCACCGCGAAGAGCAGGACCAGCAGCGGAGCCAGCGCGTATTCGGGGATGGCAATCAGCGCATGGGTCGCAGAGGTGATCAGCTTATCGGGCCATTTCCCGGCACGGGTGGCCGCCAGCACTCCCAGCACAATGGACACGGCGATGGCCACCACCAGCGCGCTGCCGGCCAAGGACAGGGTGACGCCAATGGCCGGCAGCACCTGGTCGGCTACCGGGGTGCCGCTGATATGCGAGATGCCCATGTCTCCGGTGGCGAACCGGCCCAGCCACCGTCCGAACTGCACCAGCATCGGGTCATGCAGGCCGAATTGCTGTGCGTAGGCCTGCACCGTTGCCTCGTCGGCGGCTCCGATATCCATGCGGGCGCGCAGCAAGGACCGCACAGGGTCCCCGGGGGAAACGAAGGGGACCAGGAATACCGCGAAGGATGAGAGCAGAACTGCTGCGCCGAGTCCAATGGCCCGGCGCAGCATGGTGGCTAGAGGCGACACGCTAGCTGGTCTTCGCCAGATCCTTGGTCAGCACGTAGCGGGTCAGCGGGTCCTGGACGTAGTCCTGGACCTTGGCTCCCACTCCGTCGATAGCCTGCTCGTTGACCAGCCAGACGTTGGCGGCGTCGTCGGCGAGCAGATCCCCTGCCTGGCGGTAGAGGTCGTGGCGCTGGGCCTCGTCCTTCTCTGCCAGTGCCTGGCCGATCAGCTGGTCGTAGTCCTTGTTGCAGTAGTGGCTCAGGTTGTAGCCGCCCTCGCAGGTGTAGTCGGACTGCAGGAAGCCGATCGGATCGGCAATGTCGATCATCCGGTTGCGCTGGCTGAGGATCATGTCGTAGTTGCCGGCCAGTACATCTGGTTCTGCGGCGCCGTAGGACTTGGTCACCACATTGGCCTGCAAGCCGATCTGCTTGAACTGCTCCTGGATGATGGCGCCCACGCCGGCGAACTCCGCGCGTTCGGTGATCGCAATGATTTCCAGGGGCTTGTCCTGCTGGTAGCCGGACGCTTCCACCAGCTTCTTGGCTTCTTCGATATTCACCTGCGGTACGGCCAGATCCGGGTTGGCCCAGGGCTCGCTCGGGGCGAAGGGGCCGGTGGCAGGCTGCGCTGCGCCTTCGTAGATGCTGGCGGCCATGGCCGGCAGATCCAGGGCCATGGTGGCGGCCTTGCGCAGCTCCCGGTTCTCGAATGGGGCACGCGAGTTGTTCAGGTACAAGGTCGAGGTGCGAGGCGAGTCGGCCTTGAGCACGCTGATCTTGCTATCGGCTTCCAAAGCCGCCAGGCTCGTGGCCGGGATGGACATGGAAATGTCCGCTTCTCCGGTCTGGACCTGGGTGGCGCGGGTGGCGCCTTCGGTGATGTAGCGGATTTCGCCGCCAGCCAGCTTCACCTCGCCGTCCCAGTAGTTCGCGTTGCGGTCCAAGGTCAGGGACTGCCCGGCTTTTTCGGAGACCGGGGCAAATGGTCCGGTGCAGTGCTTCATCGGGTCGATGCCCTTGCCGGTGTACGCGGCAGGGGAAAGCACGCCGGCGTTCACGCTGGCCATGCGGTAGGGCAGCAGCGGATCCGCGGCGGGGGTGGTGACGCGCACGGTATCAGCGTCCAGGGCCTTGACCTTCTTGATGGTCTTGGGATTCACCGCACGGGCTGGAGCGGTGGCCTTAAGGACGTGGTTCAGCGAGCCGGCAACGGCCTTGGCATCCATGGCGGTGCCATCCTGGAACAGTACGTTCTTGCGCAGCTCGAAATCCCATTCGGTATCCGAGGACTGCTTCCAGGAAGCAGCGAGCATCGGTTCAACGGTTTTGGTGCTCTGGTTGTATTTGGCCAGGGTTTCCAGGCAACCGGCGATGGAGAGCACATAGGCGTCGTCGCTTTCCAACGCCCAGTTGGATACCGGGGCGCGGAAATTGGCCACGACCACGCGGGCTTCCGAGTCCGCGGCTTGTTCCGGGGCGGAGCTCGCAGGGGTGGAGCTGCAGGCGGTCAGCGCCAGGGCAATGGCCGCAAAACTTGCGGCAGCGCTCAATCGTCCAAGTTTCATGGAAATCCTTCGGTATTACGTGATGGATTGGCATCTAATGCAATAGAGCCTCGGTAAGCGTACCCTAATTAGTTGCCTCGTTTTGCTGATTATGACCCGGCAGGGAAAGCGGAGGAGAAGCCCCCGCCGAGAGCCTGGGAAGAGTGGAAGCTGAGTAGTGCAAAGTTGGGGTGCCACGTGGAAAATCTGCGAGGGCAGCGCGTCATGTGTCGCAGGTCATGAGCTCTGGGCCGGCAGGCCTGAGCGCCGCACGAGCGACGCGCCAAGCCAGGAAGCAACGACCAGCGGAATGATGAGAACCAGCCACGGCAGGAATCCGGGGACGTGGCCCTGGCCGGCCTGGGACAAGAGCCAGCCCACCAGCAAATTCCCCAGTAGCACCGCCAGGCCGCCGCAACTGGACAGCAAGCCGAAGTAGGATCCGGTACCCCGGTGCCCGGCGAATCCGGGAACCAGCGAAAGAGCTGCAGGGTGCACGCTCATATGCCCCAAGGCCAGCAGGGTGACCGCGCACAAGATGCGTACCGCCGCGGTATTCTCGCCAAATGCAGTGGCGGGGAGAAAGGCGAGTACGCCGAACCCCAGGGCGCTGGAGAAATATCCGCAACGCAGGGTCGCCGCCAAGCCGATCCGTGCGGCGAGCCATGCGATGGGCAATTGCAAGCCCAGAGTTAGCACGGAGATCCACGCGAAAACCAGTCCCAGCCACTGGGTGGGCAGGCCGGTGCGTTCCAATTCCAGGGGAATGGCCAAATAGAGCTGGTTGTATGCCAGCAGGTCCGAGGCATGCAAGGCGCAGAAGGCCACGAATTCCCGGTCCGCCAGGCAACGGCGCAGGCTGCCAGGCTGGGCCGGCCGCTTGGCCCGGGATCCAGCATGATCCGGTGAAGTGCCTTCCTGAGCGTAGCGGCGCAATGCCGCAGCCAGGAACAGTCCGATGGCGATGAAGAAGATTGCCCCGAAACCTGCAACGGCCGCGAACCCCCAGTCCCACAGTGCCGCTCCCACCAACGGTCCGGCCACCGCGCCGATTTCTCCGGTGACGCTCAGCCAGGCAAAGAGCGTGGCCCGCTTGGCTCCCGTGGGTTGGCCCCTGTCGCGCGCGCTCTGGGCAGCGCCCACCAGAATGCTCAGGCCCGGAGAGAAAAGCGCCCCGCCGAATCCGGTGAGCAATGTACCAAGGATGAACAACCAGAGCTTCGGGTCGCCCAAGGACAGCGAGGCGGCCAGCGTGAGGAACCCGGCGGCGCGCACTGCGCAGCCAATAAGGATCATGCGCCGGGCACCGAAGCGATCGGCCAGGCTGCCTCCGGCAAGGAAGAGGCCCTGCTGGGCGAAGGTCCGGATGCCCAGGATCAGGCCCACCGCGGCGCCTGCCAGCAGGAAGTCGTTGGCCAGCACTATGGCAAGAAAGGGGACCACGGCGTAGAAGCCGATATTGAACAGCGTCTGGGTTCCCAGCAGTACCGGGACTTCGAAGCGGGACGTGCTGGTTTTCATGGACCTCGGGGAACGGGTAGGCGCTGCGGGCAGATCGGGCGGACTCTTTGATCTTAGCCAACCCCGGTGCTCTGGGACTGGTCCTGCCCGGTGAAGCCGCGCGGCAGGACCCGTGCCGGTCCGAGGAAACTTGCCGCCCTGTCTAAGACTCCATCCATCGCCTTCAGCTCGCATTCCCAGAGCGTCAGCGATTCCCAGCCAAGGGCCGCCAGGCTATCGCGATTGCGCTGGTCCCGGGCGATGTTGGCATCCAGCTTGGGGTTCCAGTACCCGGTATTGGATGCGGGGCGCCGCTGGCCCACCGGGCAGTCGTGGCCGTGCCAGAAGCAGCCGTTGACGAAGATGGCCTTGCGCCGGGCGCTGAAGACCAGATCCGGGGATCCGGGAAGCTTTCCGCCTCGCAGCGGGATGCCGGGATGCGCAGAACGCAGCTGGGCAACTTGCCGTGCGGGCAGGACGCCGTGCACGCCGTAGCGGAACCCGGCGGCATGCAGCAACCGGCGCAGGACCAGTTCCGGTCCGGTGTTCTTGCTGGAAATGGGAGACATGAGCGCCGAACGCTGCGCCGCCGACATGATGTCCATAGTCCATTGTGCGCCGCGAACAGGCCGCGCACTGCTGGCTGGGTTTTGGCTGGATGGCTTGCTGGAGCCATCGGATGAAACCTCTTGCAACGGTTCCCAAACCTTGGCTGCCGCAGTAGCTTGGAGCTGGAATGGCCGGCCGGGATCGGGCCGGTCACCGACAGGCAGAAGAATCGAGGGGGAGCCATGCGCGCAGCACGGTATTACGACCAGAAGGACATCCGGATCGAGGACATCGATGAGCCGCAGCTGAAACCGGGAACAGTGGCCATCGACGTGGCCTGGTGCGGCATTTGCGGCACCGATCTGCACGAATACCTGGAGGGCCCGATCTTCATCCCGCCGGCCGGGCATCCGCACCCGATCTCCGGGGAGAGCGCTCCGGTGACCATGGGCCATGAATTCTCCGGAACCATTACCGCCCTGGGCGAAGGCGTCACCGGCCTTGAAATCGGCGAGAACGTCGTGGTGGAACCGTACATCATCCATGAGGATGTGGACACCGGCGAAGGCCAGCAGTACCAGCTCTCCCAGGACATGAACTTCATCGGCCTGGGCGGCCGCGGCGGAGGGCTATCGGAGAAAATCGTCGTGGAACGCCGCTGGGTGCATCCCATCGGCAAGATCCCCCTGGATGAGGCCGCGCTGATCGAGCCGCTGTCGGTGGCCCACCACGCCTTCGTCCGCTCCGGGGCGAAGGCCGGGCAGGTGGCGATCGTGGGAGGTGCCGGCCCGATCGGCCTGCTGACCGCAGCGGTGCTCAAGGCCAAGGGGCTGACAGTCTACATCTCGGAACTCTCCGAGGCCCGCAAGGCCAAGGCGCGAGAAACCGGAATTGCCGACGGGATTTTCGATCCCAGGGAAGGGGACGTGGCCGAACGGGTGCGCGAAGCGACCGGCGGCCGGGGTGCGGATACCGGATTCGAGTGTTCCTCGGTCCCGGTGGTGCTGGATATGCTCCTGGACGCGGTGGCTCCCGGCGGGGTGATCGTCAACGTTTCGATTTGGGGGCATAAGCCGCAAGTGGACATGCCCAAGCTGGTCTTGAAGGAAATCGACCTGCGCGGCACCATCGGCTACGCCAATGACCATCCGGACACCATTGCCCTGGTGCAAAGCGGCAAACTGGACCTGGCCCCGTTCATCACCGGGCGCATCGGGCTCGACGAGCTGGTTTCCGAAGGGTTCGACCAGCTGATCAACAACAATGAGGAACACGTGAAGATCATTGTTGATCCGCGGGCCTAGCCTGCAGCTATCGGGGCCAGTTGGATCACTGGCACTGGCCCCCTGGCTGCGGCTAGTGGTGGTGTTCTGCCTGTTTCATCTTGCCAATGATTCCCGGGTCGATGTCTCCCGAACGATGAGCGCCGTGCTCGGAATGCGGTACCGCGAGTTCTCCAGCGGACGAAGCTGCCAACCCCAAACTGGCAACCGCCGCAACCGCAACCGAACCGGCAAACATGCTCCCGAGGACAACTAGGCTGCTGGAACGCACTGCCCGGTGCGGATAGTTCTTCCGCCGCTTGCGCTGCCACACGAAGACCGCCAGCACCGACAGCTCAAGCAGCAGCAAGGAAGCAATCGTGAGATCCAGATTCTTCGTTCCCTCCGGGAACCCCCAAAGGCCGGCAACAATGCTGGCTAAATGCACGGAGGAGACGAGCGCCAGGCAGGGGACCGCAAGCTTCACGGCAGGGGCCGCTGCCTTCAGCAGGCTGGCAACGGCGTACACCAGCGCCACCCCAGCCCAGGCTGCGGATGCTATCGCGCCGAGCCACGCCCACCACGGTGCCGGGGCGGACCCGACCCCGAATGCCGATGCCAAGCTGGCGGAGGAGGCCGCGGCCAGCGCCGCAACTCCCAGACCAGCGATCCCGGCATATAGGCCGCCGAAGGCGACGGATCCCGCAACTGCACCTCGCCCTTGAGCGGCAGGTTCGGTGGCAGCCGCCGTCGCCTCGTGGGAATTCATGACCGTGCAGTATGGGCTGCTGGCGTCCGGTCCTGGGACAGGCCTACCGACAGCAGGACAAGCGCGCTGGCTAGGTGCAGGACGTTATCCGCACCGTTCAGGGCAATGATGTTCAGCGCTGTTGAGGCCAAGAAGAGGCCGAGGATGCCAACCAGGAGGTAGACGGCGCCCACTGTGGTGTTGGCGAGCTTGGAAGCACGCACGGATCCGAGCCCAGCGATGAGCAGTGCTGCGCCGATGGCCAGATGGATGACGTTGTGAAGTGGATTGACCTCGAAAATGATCAGCTTCCCGCCCTCTGTTGCGAAGAAGTCCACGCCGGCAGTGACAAGGAACCCGAGCAGGCCGACAAGGAGGTACACGGCCCCGAAAATCGTTGCGAGCAAGCGGTTAGGCGATGTGCGCATGGCAATCAGTCCTTCCTGGGACACGGATTCTAGTCCGTGTCGAGTTCTGCGGGTTCCGGAAGGAACCCTGTAGAGGTTCTTCGGAGAAGGGCGGAAGGCGGATTGGTCTTGATTGGACTTATTTGCGGTTATCGGGCGCACCCAAGGATGCGGGTAGGCGTACAAGCTCCGGCACTCGGTGGAGAATGCTCTGGACCCTCCGGCAAGGAAGCTGATGCACTGAGACAGGGAGCCGAAGAGGCATCGGGCTGAAACAGCGAAGAGCATGTGAAGATCTTCGTGGATCCGCGGCTTCATTTTCCCGCTGCCCGATGCTTCGCGACTATGAGATGAGCTTCATCTGCTCATAGGCATCCAATGCAGCCCGCCGCGATTGCTTCAGATCCACAATGGGTTCGGTAGCCAGCGGGGCGTACTTTGCGACGTAGCTTCCCTGAGGGTCGAATTTCTTGGCCTGCAATTCCGGGTTGAAGACCCGGAAATATGGGGAAGCGTCGGCTCCGCTGCCGGCGACCCATTGCCAATTGGCAGTATTGCTGGCGAGATCCGCATCAACCAAGGTGTCCCAGAACCAGCGCTCGCCGGCTTTCCAATGCACTTGCAGGTTCTTGACCAGCAGGCTGGCTGCCACCATGCGCACCCGGTTGTGCATCCATCCGGTCTGCCAGAGCTGCTGCATGCCGGCGTCCACTAGACCGAAACCGGTGCGTCCTTGTTGCCAACAGCTCATATATTCCGCGGCCTGCGGGTCTGCCTCAGGCCAGGCCCAGTCGAAATGATCGAACTGCGCACGCAGATTCCGCTCCGGAAGCTGCGGGTGATGGTAGTACAGGTGCCAGCAGAAATCCCGCCAGGCGAGCTGGCGGCGCATCGCGGTGGCACCGTCGGAAGCCTCGGGATTTACGGCGGCCAGACGGCCCAGCGCCTCCCACATCTGGCTTGCGCTGACATGCCCCCAGCGCAAGGCGGGGGAGAGGGCAGACGTTCCGTCCAGATCGGGGCGGTCATGGTGCTCCGGGTAGTCTTCGGCGATCGATTCCAGCACCTGCTCCAGGCGCTGGCGCGCAGGCGCTTCTCCGGGTTCCCATTGCGCGGCTAGCCCGTCAATCCAGTCCAAAGCCGGCAATAATCCCAAGCTCTCCAACTCGTCGCTGGCGGGAAGATTAGTGTCCGGGAGGGATTCTTGTGCCTGTGGCGCGGGCAACGGAGGCCGGATCTCGCTGTCGCGCAACGCGTTGTAGAAGGGCGTGAAGACCTTGTAGCAGGTGTTGTTCTTGGTCAGCAGCTCCCAGGGCTCATGCAAGAGCGTCCCGCTGTAGCTGCGGGCATGGACGCCTCGCGCGTCGAGGTCCTGCTTAATCTGCATGTCGACGGCGCGTTCAGCGTGGCCGTAGCGGCGGTTCCAGTGCACGGTCTGCACGTTGCCTTCGTGCACGAGTTCGCTGATGATCCCGGCGGCCGGGCCTTGGCGCAGGATGAGCGGGATTTCCAGTTTTTCCAGCGATCGGCGAAGGTCCTCCAGCGCCTGATGCAGCCACCATTTGGCCGCGCCACCCAGCGGGCGGATGCCGGCAGATGCCTGGTCCAGGACATATACCGCGATCACCGGACCGGAAGAAAGCGCGGCATCCAACGCTGGGTGATCGCTGGTGCGCAGATCATCGCGGAACCATACCAGCTGGGCAGGCAAAGCAGGCTGAGTCATTTGGAGTTCTCCATGGACTCATCCTAGTGGTTATTTAGCTTAGCTAGCTAAATTCTTGTGGATGCCCCGCCTAGCTCGGCGGCTACCGGGCATAGCAAGAGGCTGGTGGTTCCAATCAGTGATTGCACGCACCAGCCTCTTGCCGCGCCTAGGGATCAGGAGCCGTTACCCATATCCTTGGCCGTGTCCTTTGCTTCGCTGTGCAGATGCTCGGCTTCGGAGTTGGCTTCGGATTTGACGGTCTGCACGGATTCCTGGGCGGAATCCCGCAGGTCCTCTGCGGCCTGCCGCGCAGGCTCCCGCAGGTCTTCGGCAATCTGTTTCGCCGCATCTTTGGCCTCTTCGGCCAGCGGTTCTGCCTTGTCCTTGACCCGCTGGACCAGCTCGGCTTCTTTCTGGGTCCCCGGAAGCAGCGACGAGGCCAGCAGTCCTGCCCCGAAGGCGATGATTCCGGCGGCCAGCGGATTGCCCTTGGTCTGCTCCACCACCCTGTGCGGTGCGTCCCTGACGGCTTCCGCGGCGTCTTCACCGTAGTGGTGCAGCTGGTCACTCGTTGATTCACCGGTTCCCATGACGGAGTCCTTCACCTTCCTGAATGAGTCCTTGACCTTTTCGGATTGTCGGTGGGCAATATGGCTGGGACTGACCCTGTCGGCAATCGCATCCACATCCTGTTGCATGTCGCCTCGTGTCTGGGCGATTTCCGCGCGGAGTTCTTCTGAATTCTTGCTCATGGTGCATCATCCTTCGGAGTAAAAGCTGATGGAATCCTCTTGACTGTCTCGGCCGTATTAGGCAGTCCCTTGATCTCTTGCATCTTCTTCTTGGCTGCGCTTGCCAAGACCAGACCGATCACCGCCCAGAGGGCGGCGACCACCAAGGCCGAGAAGCCGTAGCCAATCCAGAGCGACAATCCGAAGAAAGCCGCAACGGAAAGGAACAGCAAGACGAAGTGGCCGGCTACACCGGCACCGGCGTACATGCCCGCACCCTTGCCGGCGGAGCTGGCCGACTCCTTCAACTCCGTCTTTGCCAGCTCGATCTCTTGGCGAACCAGCAGCGATACATTCTGGGTCAGGTCATTGAACAGGGCGCCGAGGGAACTGCGTTCATGTTCTGCAGAATCGGGATCTGGCGTCGTGTGAGTCATCGAATGCTCCTAGCGGTAGTCGGTGCTGCGCGGATCCCCAGGAGGGTAGGAGCGCAGCGGGTCAACGTCCACCGAATCGGCATGCAGGGGGTTGCCTGCCGAATCCACGCGGGTGGTTCCTTGGAAAGACGGGTCAACCCGCACCGGACCTGGCCCGTCAACGGCCGCGGCGTTCGGTGCGCTGGTGGTGCCGGGGCGCGGTTCCTGGTCGCGGTGCCCTGTGCCTTCCTTCGGCTCGCTGGCATTTCGGGTCATGCGTCCTGCCAGCAGGCCGGCGCCCAGCGCCAGCCCCAAGAAGGCCGCAGGGCGTTTGCGTGCAAAGCTCTTGACCTCATCCAGCAAGTCGTGCGGCTCGCGCTGTTCGAGCCAATCGGCGGCCTGGCCGCTGTGATGCGAAGCCTGGTCGACCAGCATGGAGGCGGTCCCGCTCGCGCTGGACTGGTCGAGCATGGCGCGGAACTCATCGCTGATGTCGCGCAGGTTGGCCGCGACCTTCCGTTGCTGCGCGGAGGTCTGCTCCTTCAGGTCGGAGCCGAGTTCATCCCATAGGTGGGTGGCCTGGTCCTTGGCCTGCTCAGCGAGCATCGAGGCTTCCTGCTTGGCGCTGTCAAGCACGTGGGTGGCGGATTCCTGGCCCTCGCGCGCCAGATCCTGGGCTGCCTGCGCTTTACCCGAGGTATTGCCGCTTCCTGCGGACTGCAGGTCATCGGAATCATGCGTGTCGGCCGGTACCGGTTCGACAGTGCCCGACGGGAACAGGTCGGTTTGCGGCTCGGTCAACGGATCCGGATCGTTCAGGCCGTGGCGGACGGTTCCGGGTTGCGGGGTGCTGCGCGGGTCATCGGGGAATGGATTCGAACTGGTGTGATGGTTGGTGCTCATGTCTTCCCTTCCTCTGCTGCTGTCGTCAGCTGCGGGTGGCGCGGCAGGTGGCCGCGCATCCGGCTCCGCAGTCCGTGCGGAGCGCTGCTGGTTGCCTACGACGCTAGGCAAGAGCGCGCCGCAGGTCACGGATCGCGGCCAATCCGCAGGAAGCATTCAGGTTCGATGGCGACAGCTCGGAGATTCCAGGAAAGCAGGAGGCAAGCGAGTAGGATCGAGCCGGATCCCGAGCGTCCAGCGCACCACCCGGCGCAGCAGCGAGGAGTCCAGCAGCACTGCAATCCCTGCTGCGGCCCAGTCCGTGGCTTTGGAGGAACAGCGGCAGTTTCCGTGGCGAACACGCCAATACCCGAACAGTCCGGGGCATTGGCGACGAGAGCTGGAAGACTGGGCGCTAAGTGTCCAACAAGCGAATCTTCGAAGGAGCACCATGTCCACTTATGCCGTGACCAATCCCGCCACCGGCGTAGTCGAAGCAACCTACCCGACTGCCACCGATGCGCAGATCCAGGATGCCATCGCCGAGGCGCACAACGCCTACACCCAGTGGTCGGTCTCCGCGCTTCAGGAACGCGTCGCCCTGCTGGAGCGCGTGGCAGACATCTACGAGGCACGCGCCGAAGAACTGGCCGCGATCATCACCCGCGAAATGGGCAAACCCATCAAGCAATCTCTGGGGGAAATCGGCATCGTGGCGGCGATCTACCGCTACTACGCCAAGAACGGCCCGAAGTACCTGGAAGACGAAGAGCTGGAAATCGCTTCGGGCGGCAAGGCGCTGGTGCGCAAGGAAGCGGTCGGCGCGCTGCTGGGCATCATGCCGTGGAATTTCCCGTACTACCAGGTGGCACGCTTCGCCGGGCCGAACCTGATGAACGGCAACACCATCCTGCTCAAGCACGCGCCGCAGTGCCCGGAATCGGCGCTGGCCATGGAAGAGATCTTCAAGGAAGCAGGAGCCCCGCAGGGCGCGTATGTGAACATCTTCGCCACCAATGACCAGGTCGCGGACATCATCGCCGACCGCCGGGTGCAGGGAATATCCCTGACCGGTTCCGAGCGCGCCGGAGCAGCCGTGGCAGAAATTGCCGGGCGCAACCTGAAGAAGGTGGTGCTGGAGCTGGGCGGCTCGGATCCATTCGTGGTCTTCGACGACGCGGACGTGGCGCGCACCGCCAAGCTGGGCATGCGCGCCCGCTTCGGGAACACCGGCCAGGCCTGCAACGCGGCCAAGCGCTTCATTATCGATTCCTCGGTTTACGAGGACTTCTCCCAAGCGCTGGTGGAGCAGGTGGCCGGAATCAAGGTGGGCGACCCGGCCCAGCCGGAGAACTTCCTCGGCCCGCTGTCTTCGGCCGCAGCCCGCGACGGCTTGGCCGCACAGGTGCAGGATGCCATCGACAAGGGTGCCCAGGTCTTGGCCGGCGGCAAGCCGATCCAGGGCGAGGGCGCATTCTACGAGCCGACCATCCTCGCCGGGGTGACCCCCGAGATGCGCGCCTTCTCCGAGGAGCTCTTCGGCCCGGTCGCCGTGCTCTACAAGGTGGATGGCGAAGAAGAAGCAGTGGCCCTGGCCAACAACACCGAGTACGGGCTGGGAGCTTCCATCCACACTCGGGACATGGAACGCGCAGAGCGCGTTTCCGTGCAGCTGCAAAGCGGCATGGTCGCCGTCAACGAGCCTTCGGCTTCCTACCCTGAGCTGCCCTTTGGCGGCGTGAAGCGCTCGGGCATCGGCCGCGAGCTGGGCAAGTACGGCATGGACGAATTCATCAACCACAAGTTGGTGAAGATCGCCGGGCGCTGAGCCAGGGGATTGCGGCAACGGTCCTGGCTTTCCCGGAAAATTCCGGGAAAGCCAGGACCGTCAGTCGAAAATGGCCTATATTCGGTTAGCAACGAGTCGTTGAATCAGCAGCACCTGGGCGGGAACCTCCAGTCACCCGGCAGCTAGACGCGCGTCATTGCCATCGGCCGCTGTTCTTCCGGAGTGAAGACCGGCAGGGCGTTGGCAATTGCCGTGTGGGTCCAGTACCGAACCCGGAAGGCCAGCATTCCTTTTTCCTCCGCCTGCTCGAAGAGAGTGCAGATCCGGGTTTTCGCAGGAGTCTCATCGACGATCTGAAGAGCACCGTTGGGAGGCGAGACATGGATGAAACGAAGCTGGTCGCTCTGGTTGTCCAGTATCGCCACGAGTACAGCGCAATTGTGAACGGAAGCGAGGCCCATGACGTCGTCTACCGGCTCGTTGAGTTGTGCAATGATCACGGGCATTCCTTGGATCCACCCGTACTCGCTCAGATGGGAGCGACCTTCGCGCGATCCCAGAAGTTCGGCGACACGTTCAGCAGTCTTGGACCTGACTATACGTCCTGGCATTAGTACTACCTCCACTTTGTTCGTAACTCTCGAGTGCACCCCATAAGTCACGCCACTTCGCAGATTGCCGACGAGCCTGCCAGTGGGCAAGGATCGCCGTCGTTGGGAAGCGGAGTGTGTTTCAAACCTATGCCACTTCGTCTGCGACCGGGAGGGGTGGCCTAGGGCTCCCAGCTTATTGACAGGCTCAGAGGAGAGCTTTTTGAACTTATTTCCTGGCCTAGTCAGTAGTTTGTTTGGCCTGCCGCGGACTGTCCGCCGCTAGGCTCCGTATGTACGCCCGAACAGACCGCATTTCCAAGCTCCACAGCCTGACCCGAGCTTGCTGTTGCCCGCAGCTGCGGGCAGATTGTTGCCGCTTCCAGAGCTAGTTCGGATTTCATGTCCGATTCATTCTGAGTTGATGGGAAAACCATGAGAATCCATCGGGCAAGCAGATGCAGCCAGGCTACGGGATCTACTGTTTCAGAATCCGCTTTCGCGGAACGCAAGCCGCCGAGGCGGATGAAGCTGCGGCCATCCGGAAATTCGCAGCCTAGCTGAAGGGGAATTGATCATGCGGTATTCAGTTCCGCGCAAGAAGAATGTTGAGCAGTTCCCCGCTAGTTCGCATCAGGCAGACCAGGTTAGCCAGCAGTAAGTCCACACAGGCCGGTTGCTGGTCCGACGCCCTAGCAACCATATTCCGGGAGGCACGAAATGAGCACCTTTGGCATTGAAGAAGAATTCTTCATGTTCGACGCAGAAACAGGGTTGCCGGCCAGCACGGATAAAGAAGCGTTACGGCAAGCGCTGGATTCGCAACGCGATGGCGAAGTGCAGAACGAACTGCTTGCTTGCCAAATAGAACATGCCAGTGCCATCTGCGAAGACCGGGATCAGGCCCTGCATGAGCTGGGAAGTTTCCGCAGGGCTCTGGCAGGCGAAGCGGCCTCCCGCGGCCTGCTGGTCGCGGGTTTGGGGGCGGCGCCGATGATTGCCCAGCAGGCTCCGGAGCTGACCGATAATGCAAGGTACCGGGAAATCGGCAATTTCGTTTCCGGAATAGCGACAGAGCACTACATGTGCGGTTTGCACGTCCATGTGTCCATCCCTGATTCCGAAGCGGGAATTCGTGCGCTCAACTTCTTGCGCGGATGGCTGCCATTTCTTTGCGCCCTGGGCGCCAATTCTCCGTATTGGAGAGGCGTCGACAGCAACTTTTCATCGTGGAGAACCATTCATTACCGAAAGTGGTCCGTCCAGGGAATTCCGCCGTACTTCAAGGATTCGAAAGACTATGGGATTCGGCTTGCGCGAATCAATGGAACCGATGCAGTTCCCGACCCTGGCCATATCGGATGGTCCGCCCGGTTGTCGGAAAAGTACCCGACACTCGAAATTCGGGTCGCGGATTCGCAGTTGAGAGCGCAGGATTCGGTATTGCTGGCCGTGCTCATGCGAGGGCTGGTCGAGACTGCGGTGGCCGGCGAATTCGATGCGCTCGAGTATCTGCCCGAAGTCCTGGACCTGTCCCTGTGGCAAGCGGCCAAGAACGGAATCACCGGAGTGCACGTGGACACGCGAACCGGAGAGCCGGTCGCTGTGGAGGAGCTGGCCCGCAGAATGCTCCGACTCATTGAGGGCGCACTGAAAGATCATGGAGATTACGACTATGCCGTGATTTCACTCAGGAACATGCTGGAGACAGGCAATGGTGCCGTCCGCCAGCGGGCCGCATTCGAGCGTGGTGCTTTCACGCATCTGTTGGCCAATGCCCATTCCGAGATGCAGATGTAGCTTGCCGTCCAGGGATCTCCAACGCAGACTGCAGGGCGTGGCCGGGGCCGGTGAAAGCTGGCCCCGGCTCGAAGCATCCGAGCTGGTACCGGAAAGATCCGGGTGCGGAATCCTCTAGACTCCGAGGGAATCGCGAAGTCGCGCCACATGCCCCTGGGCATCCACGGAATATTCAATTTGGCGGATGCTGCCGTCTTCATCGATGACTGCGGTGGAGCGCAGGGTGCCCACGACGGTTTTCCCGCCGATGTTCTTTTCACCGTAGGAGCCGTAGGCTTTGGCAACTTCGTTGCCCGGGTCGGAAAGCAGCGGGAAATTCAGCGATTCATCGCTAGCGAAGGCAGCCAGCTCTTCCGGAGCGTCCGGGGAAATGCCCAGAACGGAGAATCCTGCCGTCTGCAGCGAATTGAGGTTGTCGCGGAAATCGCAGGCCTCGGTGGTGCAACCGGGAGTCGCGGCCTTGGGGTAGAAATACACGATCACTTTCTGCCCTGAATAATCCGAAAGCGAGATGGTCTCTCCCTTGGCATCTTGCAGGGAGAAGGCTGGCGCTGGCTGGCCGGCGGTGAGCGGAGAAGAATGGGCAGTCATCGATTCAACTTTCATATAGTGATATTTTATTTTCATTCTAATTCAGTGGATGCACTCAATGCCAGAGACTTCTGGGATATATTTCCAACGACTTCTGGAAGGCAATAACCTCGCCATGGACCATGATGCGCGCTTCCAAGGCATCAAGGAAGACTCGGTTGCTGCAAAAGCCTGCGATCCCGTTGGCAGTTCTGCCTGCTGGAGAAGCTGTCGACCGGCCAAATAATCGCCATGCGATTCCCGCAGGCCTTCAGCCACCGCGATGCACCAGGTCAATGGACACCGGGCAGAAAGCTGCCCGGCACCAACGAAAACACCGAGCCGTGCAACTGGGCAACAGCTGCGCGACCCGGTGCATCCGGGTAGCGGCCAGAACGCGGCCTGCTAGCGGTTGGCGGCCTTGGCTTCGAGGGAACGCGTCCACCGTTTGGCCATAGCCTGGATGGCAGAAGCGCTTGCCCCCGAAATCACGGCGAACGCCAGCACCTTGCCTACGGCGGCTTGTTGCTGCTTTTCGGGGTTGGCCAGCGATGGCGGTTCTTCCCCCATGGCTTTATGCCAGACCCCGGAGACGAGCTTGGCTCCGAGCCAGCCTGCACCGAGCGAAATCAGGGTTCCGAAGATCTTTATCAGCAATTTCATGTTCTGCTCCTCTGTTAGCGGTTAGTTGGAGTTTGGATCCCGGCCGGATCCGCCGGTTCCCAGCGGACCTCATCCGGTTGCTTCTCATCGCGCCAGCCGCGCCACACCGGGTGGCGCAGAAGGCGGTCCGAGGTCAGTTCGCTGTATCGGACTTCTGCCACGTATTTCGGGCTCACCCAGTGCGCATCGCTTTGATGCGCTGCCGGGATGTTCTTGGCCGGGGGAGTCTTGCGTTCGATCTTTTCAAGCCGCTCGCGGATTTCGGCCAGTTGCGCGTCGCTGAATCCGGTGCCCACCCGGCCGGCGTATTCCAAGCCGCCATTTCCCGGAATGGCCAGCAGCAGCGAGGCCAGGCTGCGGCTGCGCGACCCCTGTCCAGACCGCCAGCCAATCACCACAGCTTCCTGGTGCCGCTGGTGCTTGAGCTTCACCCAGCTGGTGCTGCGCCGGCCCAGCTCGTAGACGGAGTCGCGTTCCTTGGCCACCACGCCTTCCAGGCTCAGCGCACGGCTGGTCTCGATGGCCTGCTCCAAGGTCCCGGTGTGGGCCGGCGGCACCTGCACGTACTGGTGGTCGAGATCCAGGCCCGCAAGCCGCTGGCGGCGTTGCTCGTAGGGCAGGGCAGTCAGATCCACCAGTCCTGCATCCTTGTCATATGGCAATTGCAGCACGTCGAAGACCATGTACTGGATCCTGATGGCCGAGGCCTGCTTCGTGCGTTTCTTCCGCTGGTGGGACACCCGTTGCTGGAGCAGCGAGAAGTCAGGGCGGCCCGAAGAATCCAGGGCGACGATTTCCCCGTCCACCACGGCGCGCTCCGGCAGCAGCGAACCGAGGATTTCGAGTTCCGGGAAGTCTCCGGTCAGGTCGTGGCCGTTGCGGCTGATCAGCTTGGTTTTGGCGCCATCGACTACTGCCAACGCGCGGTAGCCGTCCCATTTCATTTCAAAGCTCCAACCCGGCTCGCCGGAGATCTCCCGAGCAGTGCCGGCAGTGGCCAGCATGGGGCGCAACGCTTGGCCCGACAGATCAGCCACGGCCTGCTTGGCGCTAGGCTCGCGAGCAGCCTCCGGTTCTCCGTCACCGGAATCAGCGGACGTTCCCGCATCGGCTCCTACCGGCTGTTCCTTGGCCAGCTGCAGCAACCAATTGTCCTTGCCGCCCATCCCTGCGGCCTGGATCAGCACGAACCGCCGGTCCACTCCGCCCAGCCCGCCCTCGCGGGAGCCGGTGAGCACTGCGATGACTTCTTTGCCTTCGCGCCACTTCTCGATGGTGCAACTGCCCGAATCCCAGATCGATACTTCCCCGGCACCGTATTGGCCCTTGGGGATGCTGCCTTCGAAGCTTGCGTAGGAGAGCGGATGGTCTTCGGTCATGACCGCCAAGCGCTGGATTCCTGGTTCCAGGGGTGGGCCTTTGGGCACCGCCCAGGAGACCAGCACTCCGTCGTGCTCCAGGCGGAAATCCCAATGCAGCGCGCGGGCGTGGTGTTCCTGGATAACAAAGGAGAAGCCGGTGCCGTCCTTTCCGCCCGGCTGCACGGACTGGGAATTCCCGGATTGCTCCGGCACCGGTTCAGGTGTCAGCGCCGCATCGCGCTTGGAGCGATAGACCGCTAGGCGATCGGGGTCCTGCTGTTGTCCCGAGGTCAGCTGCGCCAGCGGATCGATTCCATCAGCAATGCGGTCCAGCACCTCGTGGAAGTCCAGCTGCTCCAAACCCGGCGCTTCGATTTCTTCCCAGGTCCGCGGGGCCGCGACAGTGGGCCGTGCCCGGCCGCGCAGCGAATACGGACACACGGTAGTCTTCGAGGCGTTATTCTGGCTCCAGTCCACGAACACCTTGTTCTCGCGCAGCGAGCGCTTCATGCTGGCGAGAACCAGTTGCGGATGCTCCTTCTGCAAGGTGGAGGCCAATTCCTTGGCCACCTCGTTGACTTGCTCCGAGGTGTATTTGCCATCCAGTCCGGCATAGAGGTGGATGCCCTTGGAACCGGAGGTCACTGGAAAGCTGGGCAGGTCCATGCCGTCGAGAATCTCCCGGCAGATCAAGGCGACTTCAGCGCACTGCTCCAAGCCGGCGCCCGGACCGGGATCCAGATCCAGCACCAGCCGGTCCGGATTGGCAGGTTCCAGCGAGGAATCGAAGCGCCACTGGGGAACATGGATTTCCAGCGCAGCCACCTGGGCCATCCAGGCCAGCACCGCCTCGTTGTTGACCAGCGGATAGATATTGGAGTGGGTCTTGTGCTGCAACTTGGCCGAGGGAATCCAGCCTGGGGCAGAGTCCTCGAGATCCTTGCGGAAAAACACCTTGCCCGGTTCTTCGGGGGTCCCCACGCCGTCCACCCAGCGCTTGCGGGTGGCCGGGCGCCACGCGGCATGCGGAATCAGCACCGGGGCCACCTGCTGGAAGTAGTCCATGACTTCGCCCTTGGTGGTCCCGGTCTGCGGGTACAGGACCTTATCCAGATTGCTGACCTTCAGCGTGTGCCCCGCGACGGTGACGGTTTGCTCCCTGCGTGCCATGCGCTGTCCTTTGCTTTACCTTGTGAGGACCAATCTTCCCGAGCGGCGCCGGGGAATCCAGCGTTCCAAGCAAGCTTTGCGTTTCGCGCTGCCGAACCTCAGCGCTGCCTGCCAGAATCACTAGGGCAGTGACACACTGGCTAGAAAGATGCTTCACTATGCCCATGCGAGCTATCTGGACTGGATCAATTGCCTTCGGCCTGGTGAACGTGCCGGTCAAGGCCTACGGCGCCACCGAGGACCACGACATCGACCTGCACCAGGTCCATGACAAGGACGGCGGACGGATCCGCTACGAGCGCCGATGCGAAGTGTGCGGGAAGAAAATCGCCTACAAGGATCTGGACAAGGCCTATGAGGACGGAGAACGGACCATTGTGCTCACCGATGAGGACATGGACGCGTTGCCTGCGGAGAAGAGCCGCGAGATCGAGGTGGTCCAGTTCGTCCCGGCCAGCCAAGTAGATCCCCTGATGCTGGAGAAGAGCTACTATCTCCAGGCGGACTCCAAATCGCCCAAGGCCTACGAGCTATTGCGCCGAACGCTTCAGGACACCGAGAAGCTGGCAGTGGTGCGCTTCGCCCTGCGCCAGAAGACCCGGCTGGGCATCTTGCGTGTCCGATCCAAGGTGATGGTGCTGCAAGCGGTCATGTGGGCGGACGAGCTGCGCGATGCCGAGGCAGTGGCACCGGAGAAATCACCGCGGATCAGCGAGCAGGAACTGAAGATGTCTGCAGCCCTCGTAGACCAGTACAGCAGTGATTTCACGCCGCACGAGTTCCAGGATGACTACCAGGTCCAGCTGCAGGCGCTGATCGAAGCGAAAATCGAGCAGGGCGAGGACCTGGATACCGAGGCGACCTTCGGTTCCCCGGACCAGAGCAGCGAGTCCGGGGAGGTCATCGATCTGATGGAGGCGCTCAAGCGCAGCATCGACGGGCGCAAGGCCAAGGCCCCGGCCAAGGCAGCCAAGGATGGGAAGGCCTCTGCGGCGAAGAAGCCAGCGGCGAAGAAACCTGCGAAGAAAGCGGCGGCAGCCACGAAACCAGCCACGAAGAAGGCAACGGCAAAGGAGGCCTCCTCCTCGCCACACAAGAAGAAGGCCTCCGGTTCCGGGAAGAAAAGCGCCTAGCCGCTAGGGTTTGAGCACCACCTTGATGCACGCATCCTGCTTCTTCTGGAAGGTCTCGTACATCTGCGGGCCGTTCGAGAGCGGCTGCTCGTGCGTGACCAAGTCGTCCAGGCCCAGCGGGTCGGCTGCATCCTCGGCCAGCGGCAGCAGCTTCTGGGTCCATGAGCGCACATTGCATTGGCCCTGGCGGATCTGGATCTGCTTGTCGAACAGCTTCACCATCGGCATCGGGGTGGCGGCCCCGGCATAGACGCCGCTGATCGACAGGGTGCCGCCGCGGCGCACGGCATCAATGGCCGAATCCAGCACGCTGGTGCGGTCCGCGGAAACGTTCTCCATGGCCAGCTGCGCGGCCTTGTCCGGCAGCAACCCGGTGGCTTGCTGGAACATCGAGGAGACCGGGGAACCATGGGCTTCCATGCCCACCGCATCGAGCACGGCATCGGGGCCGCGCCCGGTGCGCCCGCGCAATTCGCCCACGGTGTCCTTGGTGAAGTCCAGGGTCTGGATGCCGTGGCGCTCGGCCATGGCGCGGCGTTCTGCCACCGGGTCGATGCCCAGCACCTCATAGCCCAGGTGCCGGCCGATGCGCGCGGCGAGCTGGCCCACCGGCCCGAGGCCGTAGACCGCGAGGGTTCCGCCGTCGGGGACATTGGCGTAGTGCACGCCCTGCCACGCAGTGGGCAGGATATCGGAGAGGAAAAGGTAGCGGTGGTCGGGCAGCTGGTCGCCTACTTTCACCGCACCGTAATCGGCATGGGGCACGCGCAGGTATTCGGCTTGGCCGCCGGGCACCTGTCCGTAGAGTTCGGAGTACCCGAAGAATTGGGCGCCCTTGCCGTGCTTGCGCACCTGGGTGGTCTCGCACTGCGACTGCAGGTCGTGCTGGCACATCCAGCAGTGGCCGCAGGATATGTTGAACGGGATCACCACCCGGTCGCCTACCGACAGCTTGGTAATGCCGCTGCCAACTTCTTGGACGATGCCCATGGTTTCGTGGCCCAGTACGTCGCCCGCATGCATGTAGGGGCCCAGCAGCTCATAGAGATGCAGGTCCGAACCGCAGATTGCAGTGGAAGTGACCTTGATGATGACGTCCCCGGGATCCTGGATCACCGGATCCGGGACATCGCTGAAACCGATCTTTCGCTTACCTTGCCATGTCAATGCTTTCAAGAGGTTGTCTCCTAGTCATATCGTTGCCGGCGGAACACAAGCGCGGATCAGTCGGTATTGAACTGGTCGGTATCCACCTGGTCCGGGTCCTGCTCCTCGGCTGGCTGCTCGAACGCGTCTTCGTGGTCCCCGACAGAATTCTGTTTTTCCTCCGCGGGCTCATCGGGAGTTGGAGTGGTCCCCGGGTGCCGCTCTTCTTCTGGCTGGTTGGATTCCATGGACTGTCCTTTCTTCATCAGAGGGGCGATGGCACCGACCATTCCACACCGGGCAGCAGGGAACAAGGCAAGTTTGATGGGCATTGCCTGTGAGTCGGGGATCCCCGGAATTCCGGGGATCAAGCGTGCACTGCCGGTGCCGGTTCCTGCAAGGTTGCTGAACGGCACTGCAGGCCCGGGCGCGACTTCCTAGTGTGTGCTGTGGGAGCGGGCCAAGCTGCTGCCCTGAGAGCTGCGAGGTGCTGATGAGCGTGCAAGAGCCCGAGAAGCGCACGGTGGGATTAATTGCCGACCCTGGCATAGCCGACGCGATGGCCAATCGGATCGCTGCCCGGCTGGAAGGGGTCATGGAGAAGCTGCAGGAGCACGAGCAGCAATGGGACGTGCAGGTAGCTCCCTTTTCCCTGCCCTTGGGGGAGAGCGGACGGGTCGCGCTGAGCGACAAGGTGCCCAGGCTGCGGGAGAAGCATGGCTGGGACTTCATCATCTACCTGACCGATGCACCGCACTATGTGCAGAACCGGCCGGTGCGTTCGGTGATTTCCGTCGAGGATGCCTCGGCCGTGCTTTCCATGCCCAGCCTCGGGTTGGCCCGGCCGCGCACCGTGGCACGGGAACTGGCCGAACTGGTCAGGGAATTGGCTACCGGCAAGCAGCCGGCTCCGCCTCCGACCCCGCTGGGACGGGCGATGAGCGTGCACGCCAGCCGGCAGGACGGGCAGAACGAGCAGAACCGCATCTCGAGCATCGAGGGTTTGCGCGGGCGGTTGCTGCTGATTGCCGGGATGGTGCGCAGCAACCAGCCGTGGAAACTGGTGCCGCGGCTTTCCTCCGCGATGGCAGGTGCGGTGGCCACCGGTGCCTTCGGCGTGTTCTACACGAGCATTTGGTCCATGGCCGACTACCTGCCTGTCGGGCGGCTTTCGCTGATCACGGTCTCAAGCATCCTGATCCTCACGCTCTGGCTGCTGCTGCACAACCGGTTGTGGGAGAGGCCCAAGGGCAACCGCCGCCGTGAGCGGATGGTCGTCTACAACGCGGCCACCGTGCTGACGGTCGGGTTTGCCGCGACGGCCATGTACTTGCTCTTGTTCCTTGCCCTGCTGGCAGGCTCGCTGATTGTCATTGACCAGGAATACCTCGCCTACCAGCTGCGCCATGATGTCACGATGGCCGAATACATCAATCTTGCATGGCTGGCATCCTCGCTGGGAACCATGGGCGGGGCCATCGGCTCCAGCTTTGACGAGGTCAAGGAAGTCCAGCGCGCTACCTTCAGCCAGCGCGAATACGAGCGGAGGAACATGGAATTCACCATCAGCAAGGATGACGTGGATTGATCCCCGGGCGCTATCGCCCGGGGACCGGTTCACGGCCCTACGGCTGGTTCTTGCCGCCGTTCACATGCACCGTGGAACCGACCACATATGAAGCCTCATCGCTGGCCAGGAACACATAGGCCGGGGCCACTTCCACCGGCTGGCCGGCCCGGCCAAGCCAGGTATCGTGGCCGAACTCAGGCAGCGCCTCGATCGGCTGGCCATCCGAAGGCTGCAACGGAGTCCAGATAGGGCCGGGAGCCACGGCATTGACCCTGATGCCCTTCTTCGCGGCCTGGGAAGCCAGCGACTTGGTGAAGTTGCTGATCGCGCCCTTGGTGGCGGCATAGTCCATCAGGTGATCCGAGGGATCGAAGGCCTGGATGGAGGTGGTGTTGATGATGGAGCCGCTTTCGGGAAGCACCTGCAGGGCTGCGCGGCTCAAGGCGAACATCGCGAAAATGTTCACATCGAAGGTGGCTTCGACCTGCTCGTCGCTCAGCTCTTCCAGGGACTCGACGCTGATCTGCTTGCCGGCGTTGTTCACCAGGATGTCCAAGCCATCCAGCGCGGTCACCGCCTCGTCGATCAATGAATCGCGGTAATTGCGGTCCCGCAGGTCCCCGGGCAGCAGGTGGACTTCGACTCCCGCATCTTCCAAGACCCCGGCGATGGCGTCGGCGTCAGGCTGTTCGGCGGGCAGATAGGCCAAGGCGACCTTGGCCCCCTCGCGGGCAAAGGCGATGGCCACCGCCGCGCCGATGCCGGAGTCGCCGCCGGTGATCAAAGCGCGCTTTCCAGACAGCCGGTCCCGGCCCTTGTAGCTACGCTCGCCGTGATCCGCCTTGGGCTTCAGATCCCGGTCCAGGCCGGGTTCCTCCTGGCGCTGTTCGGGCGGGCTGATCTTTTCCTTGCCGGCGCGGTCTTCGCTTTCGGTACCGAGCGGCTCAGAGCGGTCCTGGGGATTCTTCTCGGGCATGGGATTTCCTCCTGCTGTTGCGGCAGGACGCCGGCGCGGTGCGCTCAGCGGCGTCCGGGTTCACATCCAGTGTGCTCCGGGCCTTCCGCTGCGCGAGGGTCCCCTCCACCTTCGGCGGCAACAGCCAGACTTTTTTCTGCGAAGATCCAGTTTGGCACACCGCTGCATGAATTGTGCTACCGCTGAAGTCTGGGATTCAGCGCAAAGTCCGTCAGGGGCACTGTCCCCTGATCAGCGAAGTGGCTAGCGTGGAACGCACAGTGCTGGCACTGCAAGGAGCCAGCTGGCGAAGCGTACGAGGGAGGAAACCCATGGCAGGCAAGAGCCGGATCAAGGATGAAGAACTCTACGAGGAGCTGCGCGAGGAGGGGAACTCCAAGCAGAAGTCGGCGCGCATCGCCAATGCCGCCGCCCGCGACGGCCGGTCAGCAGTGGGCAAGCGCGGAGGCAAAGCCGGAGACTACGAGGACTGGACGGTCGGGGAGCTGCAGGACCGGGCCAAGGAAATCGGCATTGATGGCCGTTCGAAAATGCGCAAGGCCGAACTCATCGAAGCCCTGCGCAATTCATAGCAGACCGCCACGGAAGGAGACACAATGAGTGAACGCGAGAAGCCCGAGAATCCGGCTCGCACCACCCAACCGGATGAGGATGCCCAGCCAGGGGACGAACGCGTGGTTCGCCGCGGCAGCATCAACGAGAACACCGAAGATGAATCCGAGGAAAGGGAAGAACGCTATGACGCGGGCTGAACTTTCCCTCCAGCGAAGGGAAAAGCCATGACTGGCAAAGCAGCGGACAGCCCCCGCAAACATCGCGCTGGCCTGTGGCTGGCGATTATCGGCGGGCTCGTGGCCGTAGGATTCGCCATCTATGCGCTGCTCGCAGCGCCTGACAGCACCTCAGGGCCGCTATGGATCGTGGCCGGCTGGGGCGCATTGGTCTTCATCTACGGCCTGTACCGCGTGATCCGGGGACCGAGCTCCTTGGACGATCCGCGGGGAGGCACAGACGCCAACGGACGGTGACGGCGTTCCCGCCAGGAGAATCGCATGAGAACAAGGGCAGAGCGTCCGGGAAAACCATGGTTTTCCCGGACGCTCTGCGTTGCGGTCCGGCTGGGCTGGGAGATCCTAGTCCTGGGAAATCCCTTCGACCAGGTTGCCGGTGCTCTGCTCGTCGTAGTAGCGGGCGACGTCTGCTTGGGCGAGCATGCCGACTAGCGAATGCCCGTCGATGACCGGAAGCCTGCGCACCTGGTGTTCCTGCATGGTGCGGATGGCTTCTTCGACCGAGTCGTCTGCTCCGATGGTGACCGGCTTGCCCTGGGCGTAATCGGCCACCTTGGTGCTGGAAGTCACGACGCCGTCAGCAACGCAGTTGATGACAATGTCGCGGTCGGTGATCGTGCCGGCCAGGCGGTTGTCTTTGCCGCAGATCGGCAGCATGCCGACCCCGAGGTCCTTCATCATCTGGGCGGCGACTTGAATCGAGTCCTGCTCCTTGACGCATTTGGCAGGCGAGGTCATTAGTTCCTTGACTGCAACCATGATCGTGCTCCTTTCGCGTATTCCTGTGGGACACCCTCCACGCTCCAGCACAACAAGCAGGTCTTCAACCATTGCCAGCGAGCTTGCAGATGTGCCCCCTCGACTCTGGCAACAGCCGATTAATCATGTACTTGTGCCGCCAATAGCTGGTAGTTGGTAGAGAACCGGGAAACGCAACGTGAGGAGAATGACCATGGGATTCATCGACAAAGCCAA
The DNA here is from genome assembly GCF_053644955.1 of Glutamicibacter sp. NPDC055354. NCBI lineage: Bacteria > Bacillati > Actinomycetota > Actinomycetes > Micrococcales > Micrococcaceae > Glutamicibacter > Glutamicibacter sp. NPDC055354. The sequence goes on along the minus strand of NZ_JBSHMB010000001.1, from coordinate 2,066,405 downwards.
AGATGCCATTTCGCATGCTGCCGACAGATTCAAGGATCCCGACAAGGACCTGGTTGAGAATCTCTGGCCGCTGGGGCAACCCGACGACGAACACCTGCCAGCCGACTCCGGGCAACCATCAGAAGAGGACCTGGAGCAGCCCGGGAATCACCTGCCTCCTGTCCAAGGAGCCGACCCCGACCTCGACGATTCCCCGGAAGACCAGTATTCCGAAGGCGAAGGGGACCGCTAGCTGTTCCATGGCCAATCCGAGTTCAGGAGGCAATCCATGCAGACCTGCGATATCTGCGGCAATGCAAGCGAAATGGTGTTCACGCTCAGCCGGAACGGGCGCTCTGGCCGCTTCGACAGTTTCGAATGCGCCATCCACGCCATGGCCGAAAGGTGTGCGCACTGCGGTTGCGCCATTCTGGGCCACGCCGTCCACCACGGCTCGAAGGCGTACTGCTGCCAGCACTGCGCCGAACATGCTGAGCCATGAGCGCGACAAGCGACTTCAGCCACCCCGCGCTGCTGCTCATTGACCTGCAAGAAGGATTCTTCGAGGATCCGGCTCTGGCACTGGCCCGCCAGGATCTGGCAGCCCGCTGCAACCAGTTGGCCGTAGCGGCGAGGGCCTGCGGATACCCGGTGATCAGCGTGCGCACCGTTCACAAGGAAGACAAATCCACCTGGACGCTGAAGATGCTCGAAGACGACCAGGGCTACCTGTTCGAAGGAACGGGGCAGGCCGCGTACCTGGCGGAGTTGGAACTGGACGGGGCCATCGAGGTGGTCAAGCGCAGGGACAGCGCTTTCTGGAATACGGCGCTCAAGGACCTGCTGCTGCAGCGCCGCGCCAGTTCGCTGGTGCTCGCCGGGGTCTCCTCCGAGACGTGCATCTCCGCCACCGCGGCCGATGCCTTCGCTGCGAACTTGCCGGTGGCGGTGGCCACCGATGCCACCGCATCGGCCGACCCGGATTTCGAAGGGACTACCTTGGAATTCATGCGCAAGCAGCATCGGCAGAAGCTGAAGACCACCTTGGAAATCATTACCGATTGGAAACACGAGAAGGAGCTGGAATGTCATTGAATAATTCTGAATTCGACGACGTGCGCAAGGACTCGGACACGGACGAGCCGTTGGATGGGCGCGATAGCCAGCCGGCGGCTGGGTCATCGGATGCACCCCAGGCCCAGGACGCCGAGGATCCATTGCGCGGAGCAGACCGGGTGCTGGAGGAAAACGACGGCGATCCCTTGGCGCTCAATCCCGAAACGCTGCTACCCGAACCGATTGACGGGCAGCGTCCGGTCGACGATACGCTGCTGGACTACCCCGACCAGGATGACGAGCAAGGGCTGGACGCCGAGCGGACCGCCAACCTGCCGGACCAGCGGGAAACACCCGATCAGCAGTAGCGCGCCGGCGGGCTGAGAACCGCAGAAGGGGCATCCCGTGCAGGGATGCCCCTTCTTCCAATTGCATTATATGGTCACGGACGGGATTCGGCTTCCTGGGTGAAGAAGGAAACCTTGCCGCTGGCTTCCAGTATCGCCAGCCGGATGCTGCTGTAGTTCTCGATGCCAGCCTGGCGGGCGAGCATGCTCAATTCGTCCAGCCCAATGCGCTCGTTGTGCAGGGCCTTGCGGTCCAGGACCCCGTCGCGGATCAGCACAATCGGGCGGCCCTGCATCAGCTTGCCCAGCTTGGGCCAGCGCATATTGGCGAAGTTCAGCGCAGCGGCCAGGACCACCATGGTGAATACCGCCAGCAGGCTGCCGGTGAGCGAACGGTCCTCCATGGTGATGCCCTGCTGCACCAGATCGCCCAGGACGACGAACAGCACCAGCTCGAAGGAACTGAGCTCGCCCAGGGTCGATCTGCCGGCGGCGCGCGTGACCAGCCACAGGATGATGAAGGCGGTGGCTGCGCGGATGACGATTTCCATCAGGGGATCCTCCAAGTTCTGATCTTCAGGTCGGTGCTTTCGCCGTTGACCGTAATTCCGAGCACGCCTTTGGCGCTCGGCGACCATTCGTCCGAAGCCCGGCCCGTGAGGGTGGCAACCATGTGCCGCGACCCCGGTGCCGGGGCCACCTCGAATTCAATGGTTCCGTCAGCTCGGCTCGACTCGGACTCCGGTTCGGGAAAGGCCGAGAAGTCCTCGAAGAGCATGAGATAGTCCTCGCTCAGGTCCAGCGTGATGGTCTCGGGCAAAGGGTCGGCAGAGCTGATCCCAACCCTCAGCTGGATTTCATTGCCGGCACGGACCACCGCGGGAAACTGCAGCTGGACCGCGAAGCCGTCGGCCTGTTGTTCGATGTTCTTCTTCTGGTCGAATGCGCCGAGCAGAGCCGCCAGCACGAAGGCTGCAATCACGAGCAGGGCGGCGAGGCTCAGCAGCCGGCGTCTGCGATTGCTGTCCTCCGAAGTGATGTCATCCAGCGTCGAGTCGCTGATCTTGGCCTGGAAGATATTCAGCATGGAATGGGGCCCTCCTTGCGCTCTTGCTATCGAGGCTAAGCCGATTCGCCTGCGCCAGGACCAGCCGAGTTCCGGTTCACAGGCGGCATCCAGTTCGCAGCGGCTGGCGCTGGCGCCAACCTGTGCGTTGCGGCCGACCGCTTGAGCCGGCCCGGAAGTGGTGCCACAGTTGCACCAGGAGGAGGAGATCATGACCGTAAACGACCGCATTGAAAGCACCGAATTGGCCTCTCGGCTGGAGGCTCTGCCGCAGTGGCGCAAGCTGGCCGGGAAGCTCTGCACCGTGTACGAGACCAAGAGCTCGGCAGAAGCCATCGAATTGTTCAGCGACATCGCTGGCGCAGCGCAGATGGCCAACCACCATCCTGATGTGGACTGGCGCTACAACCTCTTGTTCGTTTCGACCGTGTCCCACGACGCCGGTGGCGACATCACCGAAAGGGACCTCGCGATGGCCTCGGAAATCACGCAGCGGGCCGCCGCCTTGCATGCCAAAGCGCGCCTGGATTTGATCAAGGTGGTGGAAATCGGCATCGACACCGACGACGCCCAAGCCATAACCGGGGATTGGGCCGCTGGCCTGGGCTACCGCGAGCAGCCCGACGGCAGCCTCGCCGATCCTGCGGGCAGGTTGCCGGCCATCTGGTTCCAGCACTCCCCGACGCCTCATCCCTCACGGCTGCATCTGGATGTGTGGGTTCCCCACACCGAAAGCGCTGCCGTGCTTTCGCAGCTGGAGAGCCAGGGTGCGGTGCTCGATGAGCGCAGCGCTCCGGGTTTCACCATAGCCAGCGACCACCAGGGCAACCGCTTCTGCATCTGCACCGAGCAGGACCGCTAGCGGCCTTGGCCTGAGCCGGCCATTGCTCCCGGTGCAATCGACCGGATTCTGGACTGTCCTGCCGGCCAGGGGATAGATTGACAGCGGATAAGCCAGCGGGGCCTTGGGGGCTCGGATGCTGGGCGCGATGGAAGGAAGCCAATGGGCACCGCACAGGAAATCACCGCCTCGATCTCGCAGCAGCTGCCCTGGCAGACCGAGCTCTATAAGCATTTCCACCGGCATCCGGAACTGGGCCTGGCCGAGCACGAGACCTCGGCGCGAATCTGCGAGGAACTGGAGGATCTGGGCTATGAAACCTGCCTGATCGGCGGTACCGGAATCGTCGGAATCCTGCGCAATGGCGAGGGGCCGGTGGTACTGGCCCGGGCCGACATGGATGCCCTGCCGGTCGCCGAGAACACCGGGCTGGAATATTCCTCCACGGTCCCCGGGGCCATGCACGCCTGCGGCCATGACATGCACATGGCCACCTTGCTGGGAGCGGCCAGGTTCCTGGCCGGGAACCGCGAGCGCTGGTCCGGCACCTATCTGGCGTTGTTCCAGCCAGCCGAGGAAACCGCCGCAGGGGCCAAGGCCATGGTGGCCGACGGGCTGGTGGAGAGGATCCCGACGCCCGATGTGGCGCTGGCCCAGCACGTGATGCCCGTCGAAGCGGGGAGGATCGGCACCACCGCGGGACCGATCCTTTCCGCCGGCGACAGCCTGCGCATCACCGTCTACGGGCGCGGTGCGCACGGCTCGATGCCGCATAATTCGGTGGACCCGGTAGTCCTGGCCTCGTCCATCGTGCTCAAGCTGCAGACCATTGTTTCGCGTGAAACCCGGCCCGGGCAGTTCGCAGTATTGACCGTCGGCGCGTTGAATGCCGGCAGCGCCGCGAACATCATCCCGGACCGGGCCCAGCTGCTGCTGAACATTCGCACCTATGATCTCCAGCTGCGCCAGCGCGTCATCGACTCCATCGAACGCATCGTTCGCGGCGAATGCGCCGCGGCCGGCTCGCCCAAGGAACCGGACTTCGCGTTCTACGACCAGTTCCCGCTGACCAGCAACGACGCGGTGGCCAACGACCGGATCACCAAGGCCTTCGAAGACCACTTCGACCGGGGCCAGGTCTACCAGGCCGAACCGGCCACCGCCTCGGAGGACTTCAGCGTCATCCCCGAGGCTTTCGGCATCCCGTACGCCTACTGGACGGTGGGCTGCGCGGAACCGGACACCTACCGGGCGGCGGTCGCCGAGGGCACCGTTGCCTCGAAGATCCCGGCGAACCACTCGCCATTCTTCGCGCCGGTGATCCATCCGACCCTGGAAACCGGAACCCGCGCCCAGGTGGTGGCCGCCTTGGCCTATCTGGGCCACGGGGCACAGGACTCGGCAAAACGATGATGTCCACCGCAAGAGGAGCTGGTGGCAAGTAACCGGCACCTGTCCTGCCGGTAAATACACGGTTTATGATTAACGCCACCAGACCCGGGACCCTGCGGGAATGCGGATGCCTGACAGTGATTGATAAAAATCAATCGCAAGGATGATTCAAAGTGTCCAAGGCGAGCGCTAGACTGGCAATCGCTCTTCAATCACGCTGCCCTTAATCCGAAGGTCCAGCATGCCGGAGAGCTTGATGCCAGCGAGGATTTTCCACATGCTTCTCAAGCTCATCTTAAAACACTCCAAGCCGTATACGGGGTGGATCATTGCCGTAGTCATTTTGCAGCTGGCCACCACCGTGGCCACTCTTTATCTCCCTAGCCTGAACGCCAGGATCATCGACGTCGGCGTGGTCGAAGCCGATATCGACTACATCTGGCGCACCGGCGGACTGATGCTGGTGGTGGCCCTCATCCAGGTAGCCACCGCGGTGGCAGCCGTCTATTTCGGGGCCAAGACCTCCATGAGCGTGGGCCGCGACATCCGCCAGTCGGTCTTCGAGAAGGTCTCGACCTTCTCGGCCCAGGACGTCAACAAATTCGGCGCCGCCACCTTGATCACGCGCGGCACCAACGACGTGCAGCAGATCCAGATGCTCACCTTGATGGCGTTGAACTTCATGATCACCGCGCCGATCATGTCCATCGGCGGCGTGATCATGGCGATCCGCGAAGATCCCGGACTGTCCTGGCTCGTTTGGGTTTCGGTACCGCTGGTGCTCATTGTCGTGGGCCTGCTGGTCATCAAGCTCATGCCGCTGTTCCGCGATATGCAGACCCGCATCGACGGGATCAACGGCGTGCTGCGCGAGCAGATCACCGGCATCCGCGTGGTGCGCGCCTTCGTGCGCGAAGAGCATGAGACGCAGCGCTATGCCGATGCCAACCAGAAGCTGACCGACCTCGGTGTCAAGGTCGGCAACCTGTTCGTGCTGATGTTCCCGGCGATCACCATGATCCTGCACCTGTCCACCGCCGCCGTGCTGTGGTTCGGCGGGCACCGGGTGGATAACAACCAGGTGGAGGTCGGCGCGCTGACCGCCTTCCTGCAGTACCTGCTGCAGATCCTGATGGCGGTCATGATGGGTACCTTCATGGCCATGATGATTCCCCGTGCCATGGTTTCGGCCGACCGCATCTCCGAGGTGCTCGACAGCGAGCCGAGCATGCTCGATGCCGCCGAACGGCAGGTCGCGCTGCCCACCCCGGGCACCGTGGAATTCAAGAACGTCAGCTTCGGATACCCCGGCGCCGAGGCGCCGGTGCTCAACGATATTTCCTTCACCGCCAATCCGGGGCAGACCACTGCCATCATCGGCTCCACCGGTGCCGGCAAGACCACTTTGCTGAACCTGATCCCGCGGCTCTACGACGCCACCGAAGGCGAAATCCTGATCGGCGGGGTGCCGCTGAGGGAACTGGGACGCGACACCATTTCGCGGAACATCTCCGCGGTGCCGCAGCGCCCCTACCTGTTCTCCGGGACCATCGCCAGCAACCTGCGCTTCGGCGCCCAGGACGCTACCGAAGATGACCTGTGGGATGCGCTGAGAGTGGCCCAGGCCGACGGCTTCGTCGCAGAACGCGAAGGCCAGCTGGATTCGAAGATCTCCCAGGGCGGCACCAACGTGTCCGGCGGACAGCGCCAGCGCCTGTGCATTGCCAGGGCCCTGGCCGCGAAGCCGAACACTTACCTGTTCGATGATTCGTTCTCGGCACTGGATGTGAACACCGATGCCAGGCTGCGTGCGGCCCTGGCCGAACCGACCAAGGACGCCGCGGTGATCATCGTGGCCCAGCGCGTATCGACCATTACCGGTGCGGACCAGATCCTGGTCCTGGACCATGGCGAAATCGTGGCCCGGGGTACCCACGAGCAACTGCTCGAAACCTCGGAAACCTATCAGGAAATCGTGGCATCCCAGCTGAGCGTGGAGGAGGTGGCCTAAATGGCGAAGAAGCAGAAGAATATCGATCCGGAACAGCTCGAAAGCGAGCTTGCGGACGTCAATGAATTCGATGCCGCGGCGGGAACCGACGACTGGAGCGGTGGCGCCCCGGTACGCAAGGCCGAGCATTTCTGGCCATCGGCCAAGCGCCTGGTCGGGCTGATGTCCCCGTACAAGCTGGGCATGGTCCTGGTGTTCGCGCTGATCACCGTGTACGTGGTGCTCTCGGTGATCGCACCGCGGATCCTGGGCAAGGCCATGGACGTGATCTTCGCCGGGCTGATCGGCAAGAACATCCCGGCCGGCACGCCCGCGGAGCTGGTGATCCAGCAGCTGCGCGACTCCGGGCAGGGAACCCAGGCCGACATGCTCTCCAAGGTGGACTTCGTCCCCGGGCAGGGCATCGACTTCACCCAGCTTTCGCAGTACATCCTGATCGTGCTCTCCATGTACTTCGTCGCCTCGCTCTTCTCGTGGGCCTCGGGCTGGCTGCTGAACAAGCTGGTCATGCGCGTGGTCTACAACCTGCGCAAGGACGTCGAGGACAAGATCAACAAGCTGCCGCTGAACTACTTCGACACCCGCCAGCGCGGCGATCTGCTCTCGCGCGTGACCAACGACGTGGACAACATCCAGAATGCGCTGCAGCAGGCGCTGAGCCAGCTGGTCTCCTCGGCCATGACCGTTATCGGCATCGTGATCATGATGTTCGTGGTCTCCTGGCAAATGGCGCTGATCGCGCTGGTGGCCCTGCCGCTTTCGGCAGCTGCCGCGGGCATTATCGGCACCCGGGCGCAGAAGCTGTTCACCGCGCAGTGGAAGAACACCGGCGCGCTGAACGGGCAGATCGAGGAATCCTTCTCCGGCCACGAGCTGATGAAGGTCTTCGGCCGCGAAGCGGACATGGTGGACCGCTTCACCGCGCGCAACGAGGAACTGTACAAGGCCAGCTTCGGCGCCCAGTTCGTCTCGGGCATGATCATGCCGGTGATGAACTTCGTGTCCTACCTGGCCTACGTGGGCATCGCCGTGGTGGGCGGGCTGCGCGTGGCTTCGGGCACGATGAGCCTGGGCGACGCGACCGCGTTCATCCAGTACAGCCGCGAGTTCACCCAGCCGCTGGGCCAGATTGCCGGCGTGGCGAACATGCTGCAGTCCGGCGTGGCTTCGGCTGAACGCACCTTCGAGCTGCTGGACGCCGAGGAACAGGAACCGGACGACGCGCAGGACAGCCTTCCTGCCCGCGCCGACGGGCATGTCTCCTTCAAGAATGTGTCCTTCTCCTACAGCCCGGACAAGCCGCTGATTGAGGACCTGTCCTTCGATGCGGATCCGGGGCACACGGTGGCGATTGTCGGGCCGACCGGCGCGGGCAAGACCACGCTGGTGAACCTGGTGATGCGCTTCTACGAGCTGAACTCCGGGAAGATCATGCTCGATAACCGCGATATCACCGATCTTTCCCGCGCCGACCTGCGCTCGAAGGTTGGCATGGTGCTGCAGGACGCATGGCTCTTCGGCGGAAGCATCATGGAGAACATCCGCTACGGCCGGCTGGATGCGACCGATGAGGAAGTGATCGCGGCCGCGAAGGCGACCTTCGTGGACCGTTTCGTGCGCGCGCTGCCCGATGGCTACGACACCATCATCGACGAGGAAGGCACCAACGTGTCGGCCGGCGAGAAGCAGCTGATCACCATTGCCCGCGCGTTCGTGGCCAACCCGTCGCTGCTGATCCTGGACGAGGCGACCAGCTCGGTGGATACCCGTACCGAATTGCTGGTGCAGCAGGCGATGGCCGCGCTGCGCAGCGACCGCACCAGCTTCGTGATTGCCCACCGGCTGTCCACGATCCGCGACGCGGACACCATCTTGGTGATGGAGTCCGGCCGGATCGTGGAGCAGGGCAACCACGAGCACCTGCTGGGGACCCAGGGAGCCTACTACCGGCTGTACCAGTCGCAGTTCGCTGGCCCGGCCGAGGACGTGGATGCGAATCCGGATACTGCTGCGGTGCCCGCGGTAACCGGCGGAATTCCGCTGGCTGAGACGCCGGTTCCCGGATCGGAGCCGAACCTCGATTCCTAGGAACTAGGGATACCTGGTAAGCAGTGATGCGACAGCCGTGGCTGGGATGGGCATAACCCGTCCCAGCCACGGCTTTTCCATGCCCGTTTTCCATGCCGGGGCGAATGAAGCTGGAAGGTTGCACGCTCGCATAGGGGAAACCAGCAACCCCAGCGATTTCGGTAAGCTTTGGAGCGATGATTCCTGCGAAACCCGCCGGAGCGCACAGCCCGTTTTCGCGTACCTTCGCGTCGAGCGGTCCACGGAAAATCGACCTTGCCGCGGCCCCTTGAATTCTCGCGAATGTCAAGCAGTTTTTTCTTCCGAAAAGGTGTTGCCTAGGTAACAAACTTAAACTAGAGTCTAGTTTCAGTTATTGAATATAAGTAACCCCGGTCACATTCTGGGCGGGGAGCGAAGTTCCCTGATTGGAGCACTGGACATGGCATTGTCGTTGACCGAGGAACAAAATGATCTCGCGTCGGCCGTGGTCGATTTCACCCGCCGAAGCGTAGACACGTTGATCACTCGGGACGAGCACGAGCAGCTGGCCACCGGTGCACTTCCAAGCTTCTGGAACGAACTGCTGGAGACCGGCCTGCATGCCCTGCACATCCCGGAGCAGCTCGGCGGCCAAGGCGGAACGCTGGTGGAGACCGCCATCGTCATCGAGGAATTCGGCCATCGCTACGTCGGAGGCCCCTTCCTGCCGACCGTGCTGGCCAGCGCAGCGGTCACCCTGGCCGAACCGAACGCCTACAACCAGCCGATCGTCGCGGCCTTCGCCGAAGGCGCCACCGGAGCCCTGGTACTGGCCACCGGCCAGCTCAAGGTCGTGCAGATCTCCGAAGGCTGGGCCGTTGCCGGCCAGCTGCAGGTCATCGGCGCACTGGCCGCCAAGTACCTGGTGCTGGGCTTCACCGTTGCGGATACCGTCCGCTACGCGGTCATCGAAGCGCAGGCCGCCGGGGTCTCAATGGTCCCCGCCGAAGGCACCGACCTGGGCCGCGATGCGGCCACCCTGGTCCTGGACAATGTCGTCATTCTCGCCGACGCGGTGCTGGGCAACGCCACTGCCAGCAAGATCGCCGCGCTGCACGCAGGATTCACCGGTTCGGAAGCCGCCGGCATCATGCGTTGGGCCAGCGAGGAAAGCACCGGCTACGCCAAGATCCGCGAACAGTTCAACACCCCGATCGGCTCCTTCCAGGCCATCAAGCACAAATGCGCCAACCTGGCGATCGCGGCCGAAATGGCCACCTCCGCAGCCTGGTCCGCCGTCGTCTCCGTCGGCCAGGACGAAGCCCAGCAGCACCTGGCCGCCGCCGGCGCGCTTGAAGCAGCGATTGTCCCATCCATTGAAGCAGTCACCGAAGCGATCACCATCCTCGGCGGCATCGGCTTCACCTGGGAGCACGACGCCCACCTGTACTGGCGCCGGGCCATCAGCCTGAACGCGCTGAACGCCGCCCTGAGCGGCGAACTGGAGGCAGCCGGCGAAGCCGCACTGCACACCGAACGCAAGATCGAGGTAGAGCTGGACGAGCAGGACTCCGCGTTCCGCAGCCGCATCGCCGCGCTGCTGGACACCGCAGCCGAACTGCGCAACGAGCACGAAGCCGGACGCTGGTACTCGCGCGGCTCGCGCCGCAGCTTCCTCGCCGAAAACGGCCTGGCCGCCCCGCACTGGCCAGCCCCCTACGGGCTGGGCGCCAGCCCGGCCGAACAAGTCATCATCTCCCAGGAATACGCCCGCCGCGACATGCTGCAGCCATCCTCGGTCATCGGGGAGTGGGCCATGCCGACGATCCTCGCTTTCGGTTCCGAAGCGGTTAAGGAACAGTTCGCGCTGCCCACGCTGAAGGGCGAACTGATCTGGTGCCAGCTGTTCTCCGAGCCCGGAGCCGGCAGCGACCTGGCAGGCCTGTCCACCCGAGCCGTCAAGGTGGACGGCGGCTGGAAACTGAGCGGCCAGAAGGTCTGGACCTCCGGGGCCCACGAAGCGCACTGGGGCATCTGCCTGGCCCGCACCGATGCCGAGGTCGCCAAGCACAAGGGCCTGAGCTACTTCCTCGTGGACATGTCGGCTCCCGGACTGGACGTGCGCCCGCTGCGCCAGTCCACCGGCGAAGCCGAATTCAACGAGGTCTTCCTGGATGACGTGTTCGTCGCGGACGACTACCTGTTGGGCGAGCCGGGCCAGGGCTGGCGGATTACCGCCACCACCTTGCAGAACGAGCGCACCCAGATTTCCTCCGGTGTCTCCATGGGCACCGAGGACGGATTGCGCGAATTGATCTTGGGGGAGAACTTCGCCGGAACCCGGCGGAACGCGCTGGAGGTGCTGGGCCGCGCCGCCGCGATCAGCACCGCCATCGGGGCGATGAACCTGCGCGAAACCCTGCGCCAGGTCAACGGCCTGCAGCCGGGCACCGGCTCCTCGCTGGCCAAGGTGGCCCACGGCCGCCTGGCCCGGCAGGCGGCCGGGGACCTGCTGAAGCTTGCCGGACCCGCAGCGCTCTTCGCCCACGCACCGGCCGACGCCGTCAACTCCCAGCTCTCGGTTCCATCGGCGCTGATCGGCGGAGGCACCATCGAAATCCAGCTCAACGTGATTGCCGAGCGGATCCTGGGGCTGCCGCGCAGCTAGGCGCAGCCCACCCGCACCCCTGAACCGCAAGCCCGAGACTCCAGTAATCCCAAGCATTCTTTCGGGCCGTAGCCCGAAATGCGCCCGCCGACGACGACGGAGCGCGCCGTGAAAGGACACCCAAGGCATGACCGCTGCGACCAATGAACTCCGCACCAACGAAACCCTCTCGCCCCAGCGCCTGCGCGAGCTGCTTGAACCGCGTTCCATAGCGATTATCGGTGCGAACACCAACTCCACCTGGTCCCACTTCGCCCACTCCAATCTCCGGGCCGCCGGATTCACCGGGGATTTGTACCTGGTCAACCGCCGCGGGGAACAATGCCACGGGCAGGGGTCCTACGCCAGCATTGCGCAGCTTCCCGAAGCCCCTGAACTGGCCATCGTGCTCACCGGCACGAACTCGCTGCCCGAGATCCAGGAACAGTGCATCGACCGCGGCATCCGCAACCTGATCGTGCTGGCCTCCGGCCTGGGCGAAGCGGGGCCGGAAGGGCAGGCGCTGCAGCAGCAGCTGGTGGACCGCGCCCGCGAAGCCGACCAGCTGATCCTGGGCCCGAACAACCTGGGCTTCATCAATGCGCATGCCAAGGTAGCAGCCTTCGCCCACATGACGGAGCTGCCGCTGGTGGCCGGCGGAGTCGGCGTGGCCAGCCAGTCCGGCGCGCTGGCCATCTACCTGCTACCGTATATGGCAAGCCGCGGGGTTGGCACCTCGATTTCCGTGACCGTGGGCAACGAGGCCATGATTTCGGCCATCGACGTCATGTCGATGCTCGTGGATGACGAGAACACCAAGGTCATCGCCTCCTACCTGGAGCAGGTCACCGACACCGCACAGTTCCTGGACGTGGCCCGCCGCGCCCGCGAAGCCGGCAAGCCGATCGTGATCTTCAAAGCTGGCGCCTCCGAGGCTTCGGCCAAGGCCGCCGCCGCCCACACCGGGTCGCTGGCCGGGGATGACAAGATCTTCGACGCGGTGTGCAAGCAGTTCGGCGTGATCCGCGTGGCGAACATCGAGAACCTGGTCGCCACCGCCGGGATCCTTGAATCCTACGGCGCGCTGCCCGGCCCGCGCTTCGGCGTGGTCACCGGCTCCGGCGCAATGTGCGCGCTGGTCGCCGACAAGGCCGAGGCATCCGGCCTGCAGCTGCCCACCCCGGCCGAATCCACGGTGCGCCAGCTGCGTGCGGACGGCCTGCCGGAATTCGCCGCGGTGAACAACCCGATGGACACCACCGGCTACATCTCGGTGGATCCTTCGATCCTCACCAAGGCCGGCGACGCATTCATCAATGATGAGAACTTCGACTTCGTCGTGCTGAACACCTCCTGGCCGAACAACCAGTTCATGGTGGATTTGGGCAAGCCCACCCAGGAAGGATTGCACCGCCAGCTCAAGAATTCGGCCAAGCCGGTTGTGGCCATGAGTTTCCTGCCCACCGAGGTCAACGAATTCGCGCGCGGCTTCGCCGCCGAGCACGGCCTGCCGCACGCCTCGGACTCCTTTGACCGCGGCATCGAAGCCGCCGGGCACAGCGTCTGGTGGGGACAGCGCACCGCGCAGCTGGCCGCCGAACCGCAGCTGGAGGCTCCGGCCGCTATTGCCAAGCCCGAAGGCGCCGAGCAGTGGAGCGAAATCCAGACCGGCGACTTCCTGCGCGCGCACGGCGTGCCCTATGTGCCGGGCCGTGTGGTCAATAGCGCCGCGGAAGCAGTCGCAACGGCCGAGGAGATCGGCTACCCGGTTGTGCTGAAGGTCGCCAGCGAAGACATCGCCCACAAAACCGAGGTCGGGGGCGTACGCCTGATGCTGAAGGACGCCGCAGAGGTGACCGAGGCCTATGGCTTCATCGTCACTTCGGTGGCCCGGCTGGCTCCGGACGCGAAAATCCAAGGTGTGGCGGTCTCCCCGATGCGCCCTGCCGGCAACGAGCTGCTGGTCGGCATCATCACCGATCCGCAGTGGGGCAAGGTGCTGGCAGTCGGTTTCGGCGGCGTTTTGGTGGAGATCCTCAAGGACACTGCGCTGCGCCTGCTGCCGGTCAGCCTGGCGGAGATCCGCCGCATGCTCGAATCGCTGCGCGGCATCGAGCTGCTCAAGGGCTTCCGCGGCAGCGAGGCCACCGATCTGGACGAGCTCGCGCGGGTGATCTTCCAGATCACCCAGGTTGCGCAGTCGCTGGGCGAGGACTTGGAAGAACTTGAAATCAATCCGCTACGGGTTGCCGGTCAGCAGATCGAGGCGCTGGACGCCCTGATCCGCTGGAAGGACCGGTAATGATTACTGGTGGCAGGCAATTCGCCCAAAACTTGGTGATACCGTTGGAATCCACGGCACACACCACTTACGAGGCACATCATGGCGGGAACAATTTCCATGGAGCAGGCAGAGCTTCCGGCCTACCAGGTCGTCAGGCGCCAGCGCATCATCGACGCGGGCAAGGACCTGTTGCGGGCGCAGGACTACGACTCGATCCAGATCCGCGACGTGGCCTCCGCGGCGAACGTCGCGCTGGGGACTCTGTACCGGTACTTCAATTCCAAGGAGCACCTGTACGCGAACGTGGTCTACGACTGGGCGTTGCCCTTCGCCCAGCGGTCGGGGGCTTCGGAGACCGGGCTGTCCACCACGGAAGCGATCTCGCTGCGGCTGCGCAATGCCTTGAGCAGCTTCGAGAAGCACCCGTACTTCTACAAGGCGATCCTGCAGCTGCGCAGCAGCACCGCGGCGGACGTCGTCCCGGTCATGGCTCGCCTCGGAGAGGCGCTGGAAGCGCCGATCCGCGCGGAAATGAGCGTGCTGGACGATGCCGAAGCCGCGGACATCACCGTGATGGTGTGGGCGGTGCTGTTGGACGTGGTCTCGCGGGTGCTGCTGCAGGACAAGACCATGGAACAGGCCTATGGGGTGCTCGACCGCTTCGTGGCGCTGATCCAGCACCGGCTGGAGCAAGCCGAAGCCTAGGGCCTGGCCCTTTCCCCTCAATTCCTGTCTCCCGGTCCGGGGGTGCCTCATGAGCGCCCATGAACTGGACCATGTTGCTTTCGCCGTGCCTTCCTGGCAGTCCGCCGGGCCCAGCGTGCACCGCACGCTCGGCGCCCGCTGGGTCTCCGGTTTCCACCAGGGCTCCTTCAGCCCCTGCCAGCTGGAACTGGCCGAGGGCATGCGCCTGGAACTGCTGCAACCGCCTGCTGGCGGCGGCGGGTTCGTTGCCGAGCACCTGGCCCGTACCGGGGGCGCAGCCAACCCGCACCACATCACCTTCAAGGTCTCGGACATCCATGCCTCCATGGAGCTCGCCCGCGCCGCCGGGGTGCGAACCATCCTGCAAAACCTTGACAACCAATGGTGGAAGGAACTGTTCCTGCATCCCAAGGACACCGGACTGGGATTCCTGGTGCAACTGGTGCAGACCGAGCTGGCTCTGGACGGCAACGACGGCATCACCGCACCCGGTGCAGCCCCTTGCCCCTGGGAAGAGCAGCCCTCGGCGCAGAATCCTCCGCAACGGCTGGACTTCATTGCCGGCAGCATCCGCGACGCGGCCCAGGCCCGGCTGGTGCTGGGCGCGGTGCTCGGGGCCCGGGTCACGAGCCTG
This sequence comes from Glutamicibacter sp. NPDC055354, assembly GCF_053644955.1. Lineage (NCBI taxonomy): Bacteria > Bacillati > Actinomycetota > Actinomycetes > Micrococcales > Micrococcaceae > Glutamicibacter > Glutamicibacter sp. NPDC055354. The sequence goes on along the minus strand of NZ_JBSHMB010000001.1, from coordinate 2,051,394 downwards.
GAATTCGACCCGGCCTCCCAGCTGTTCTCCTGGCCGCAGGGCTCCAGACTGGTGCTGCGGGTTGACGAGAATGCCCCACCGGGGCTGCAGTCGCTGTCCTTCACCGCCTCATCAGCACCCGCACCGGACCTGGATGCAGGGCTGCTGCAGGCGCTGCGCGGTGCCGGAAGCAGATTCCAGGCCCTGGGCCTGGACATCCTCACCGGCCAGCGTGCGCACGCCGCCTGAGACACGAACTTCACTATCAAAGAATTAGCACTAAGGAGACACCTCATGGGACTGAGAGGCGAAGCAGCCATCCTCGGCTATTGCGAACTTCCACCGCAGCGAAAGCTCACCCGCGAACCCTCGTTCAACCTGGAACAGTGGGCCCGGCTGTCCAAGGCCGCGCTGGACGACGCAGGACTGTCCGCCACGGATGTGAACGGCGTAGTCAGCCCGATGATCGGCGAAGCGGACATGTTCGTGCCGTCCACTGTCACCGAATACCTCGGCATCGACGCGAACTTCGCGGAGATCGTGGACCTGGGCGGCGCGGGATCCGCTGCCGGCATCTGGCGCGCCGCGGCCGCCGTGGAGCTGGGCTTGTGCGACGCGGTGCTGGTGACCTTCCCGGGCACCCACCACTTCCCGATGGACGACCGCAAGCCGTTCGTGATGGATGACAAGATGCACTTCGGCGCATCCTCCAACGCCTTCGGCTCCCCGCAGGCAGAATTCGAAATCCCCTACGGCAACCTCGGGCAGAACGGCCCCTACGGGCAGATCGCCAAGCGCTACGGCTACGAGTTCGGCTACGACGAGCGGGCCATGGCCAAGATCGCCGTGGACCAGCGCACCAACGCCTGCGCCACCCCGGAGGCGGTCTTCCACGGCCAGCCGATCACCGTGGCTGATGTGCTGAACTCTCCGATGATTGCCGACCCGCTGCACATGCTTGAAATCGTCATGCCGTGCCAGGGCGGCGCAGCCGTGGTGGTGGGCAACGCGGATTTGGCCAAGAAGTCCAAGAACCGTCCGGTATGGATTACCGGCTTCGGCGAACGCGTGCCGTACAAGACCCCCACCTACGCCCGCGACTTGATGACCTCCCCGATGGTGCACGCCGCCGAGCAAGCCTTCTCCATGGCAGGCATCACCCGCTCGGAGGTGGACATGGTCTCCATCTACGACTGCTACTCCATCACGGTGCTGATGAGCCTGGAAGACGCGGGCTTCGCGCCCAAGGGCAAGGGCATGGATTTCGTATCCAACCACGACTTGACCTTCCGCGGGGACTTCCCGATGAACACCGCCGGCGGGCAGCTGTCCTTCGGCCAGGCCGGCGTGGCCGGCGGCATGCACCACGTCATCGACGGGGCACGCCAGATCATGGGCCGCGCCAACGCCGCCCAGGTGTCCGACTGCAACCGCGCGTTCGTCAGCGGCAACGGCGGCATCATGAGCGAGCAGACCGCGCTGATCCTGCAGGGCGACTAGAAAGGCAAGACACAGAAAATGACCACCTACACCCCGGAAACCCTGTCCCGGCCGCTGCCGGTTCCGACCCCGCTGACCCGGCCATTCTGGGATGCACTTGCCGAGCGCAAGATCCGCATCCAGTACTCGCCGTCGCTGGACGAATACATCTTCTACCCGCGTCCGCTGGCCCCACGCACCCTGGCCGATGACCTCGAATGGCGCGAAATTTCCGGCGCTGGAACGCTGTACTCCTACACTGTGGCCACCCGTCCGCCGGCGGCGCACTTCGCCTCGGCAAAGGAAATGATACTGGCCATCGTCCAGTGGGACGAGGGACCAAAGTTCTCCACCGAAATCATCAACGCCGACCCGGAACAGCTCGAGATCGGCATGCAGGTCCGCCCGGTCTTCTGCGACCACCCCGAGGGAGACATCACCATGCTGCGCTACGAACCGGAGACTGGATCATGAGCATCGAGACCGGCATCCAGCTGCCAGGCCCTTCCCTGCGCATCGGCGCGCAGGTGATCATGGAAAGCGAAACCACCCACGAGCACATCGATCCGGCCACCGGAAAGGTCAACGGCCTGGTGCCCATGGCCTCAACCGGGCAGATCGACCAAGCCGTGCAGGCCGCCCATGCAGCGTTCCTCGAATGGCGTGCCCTGCCTGCCGGGCAGCGTTCGCGCAAGCTGATGAAGCTCGCCGAGCTCATGGAGGAGAACACCGAGCTGCTGGCCGCCGCCGGCATGGCCGATAACGGGGCCCCGCGCATCACCGCCCGGAACATGGTTGCCGCCGCAGTGGAGTGGACCCGCTACTACGCAGGCTGGGCGGACAAGCTGCCGCTGGGCCGGATCACCAGCAATGGCGGAGCTGGCGGCTCCTTCGGCCACACCTTGCGTCAGCCCTACGGCGTCATCGGCGCCATCATCACCTGGAACGCGCCGCTGATGTCGCTGGCCATGAAGGTCCCGGCCGCGCTGGCCGCGGGCAACACCATAGTCATCAAGCCCAGCGAGCTGACACCGTTCACCCCGACTGCCTTCGCGGACCTGGCGCGCGAGGCGGGGATCCCGGACGGAGCGATCAACATCGTTCCCGGCGGCCCCTCCGCCGGCGCCGCGCTGGTCGAGCACCGCCTGGTCAAGAAGATCACCTTCACCGGCGGACCGGCGACCGCACAGGCGATCGCCGCCTCCTGCGCCAAGACCTTCAAGCCGATGATCCTGGAGCTGGGCGGCAAGTCGGCCAACCTGGTCTTCGAGGACGCGGACCTGGACAAGGCCGCCGGGCACGCCGCGTTCTTCGCTTTCGGCATGATGAGCGGCCAGGCCTGCGCGCTGCCGACCCGCCTGCTGGTGCAGGAATCGGTGTACGAGCAATTCATCGGCAAGGTCGTGCAGGCGGCGGAGCAGTTCCCCATCGGGGATCCCGCCGGCGAATACACCATGTGCGGACCGGTCATCAACCAGGACGCCATCGACCGCATGGACTCGATGCTCGGCCAGGCACTGGAAGAAGGCGGCCGCCTGGTCACCGGCGGGCAACGCCTGGGCGGGGAACTCGCCCAGGGCTTCTACTACCCGCCAACCATCGTGGCTGACGTGGACCCTGACGGGTCGCTGGCGCAGAATGAGGTGTTCGGGCCGGTGCTGGCGGTGATCCCGTTCCGCGACGAGGAGCACGCGCTCCAGATCGCCAACGGCACGGATTACGGGCTTTCGGGGTACATCTGGACCGCCGATCTGGGAAGGGGGCTGCGCCTGGCCGAGTCGATGGAGACCGGCGAGATCGCAGTCAACGGCGCCTTCAACGCCACGGCCGAACGCCCCTTCGGCGGCATCGGCCACTCCGGCATCGGAAACGAAGGCGGACTTGAAGGTCTGGAAGAGTTCTTCTGGACCAAGTCAGTGGGTATCGCAACCCGCTAAGCAGCTGCCCGCTCGGGCAAGAACATCACCGCATGGCCTTGCCCGGGCGTCCTGTCCGGAGGGTGCCTAGGTGACCCCTCAAAGCGCCGTTCCGGCGCGGATAAGGCAGGACAAAGATGTCTCAAGCTAGGCCCCCAAAGCTGAGTGCGACGCGTGCATCGGCTCCGGGATTCGTGGCGGTAGTCGCGGTCTTGGTGCTGACCGAGATTGTTTCAGCGTTCGAGCTCTCAATGATGTACGTAACCCTCCCGACGCTCATGGCCGACTTCCACGTGGATGCGAATGCCGTAGCCTGGGTCGTGACCATCTACCTTCTGGTGTCCGCGTCGGCGGCGCTGCTCGGCGGGCGCTTCGGCGACCTGTACGGCCGGCGCCGGGTGATGGTGGTGGTGCTGGCTCTGGCCGCCATCGGCTCGCTGATCTCGCTGGTCGGCAGCAGCCTTGAAATGATCATCCTCGGCCGCGGCATCCAGGGTGCGGCCGGTGCCGTCATGGGGCTGGCCTTCGGCCTGGCTCGCGAGCACCTCCAAGAGAAGAAACTGCCCGTGGGCGTGTCCATGATCGGCGCCTCCGCGCTGATCGCCGGCGCCGGCGGGGCGCTGATTGCCGGCCTGATGATCGACACCTTCTCCTGGCACGGAATCTTCCTGTTCGCCGGCCTGCTGGCGGTGCTGGCGGTCATCGCGGTGCTCGTGGTGCTCCCGAAGGACAAGCCGCGCGAAACCACCTCGGGCCGGCTGGATATCGCCGGGGCGCTGCTGCTGCCGGTGGGTGCTTCGGGCATCCTGCTTGGCCTGTCCAACAGTTCCAAGGCCGGATGGGCCTCGCTTGGCGGCGGCGGGCTGTTGCTCGCTGGCCTGGCGGTCGTCGCAATGTGGGTCTGGTGGGAACTGCGTTGCCAGCGCCCGATCGTGAACCTGCAGATGTTCAAAAACCGCCAGATCGCCCTGGCCATGGCTGCCACCTTCCTGGCAGCGGTTGGACCGATCGGCGGCATGGCGGTGCCGAGCCAGTACGTGCTGCAGTACCCCGCGGAAATGGGCTTCGGCCTGGGCTTCTCCGCCACCACAGCGGGCCTGTTCAGCGGCGGCACCGCATTGCTGGGCTACTTCTTCTCCCCGCTGGGCGGCAAGCTCGCCCAGGCGTTCAACGCCCGCTTCGTGTTCATCACCGGCCTGCTGCTGATGCTGGCCGCTGTCACCGCGATCATGTTCACCCTGGGCAGCCTGCTGGCGTTCCTGGTGGCCATGTCCGTCAACTCGGTGGGCATCGCCCTGACCTTTGGTGCCCTGCCCAACGTGCTGATCGAGGCGGTTCCAGAGACGCATACCTCGGAGAGCGCCGGAACCAACACCATGGTGCGCAACATTGGCCAGTCCGTGGCTACCGCCGTCGGCGCCTACCTGCTGGCCCGCCACCAGGATCCGGTTACCACCGCGGTGGGGGAGCAAGGGGTCTTCCAGGCCTTCGGCTTCGTGGCAGTTTTCGGGCTCGCGGCGCTGTTGATCGCGTTCATGCTCAGCCGCACTCCGAAAGTCTGGGTGCCTCAAGATGCCGCCATGCAGCTGCCGAAGCAGGCGCAACCAGCTGATGATCTGGTCTAGCCGCCGGTAGCACCGCCCCAACGCCGAACAAGACCGGCCCAGCTCTGTTTCGCAACGGAGCTGGGCCGGTCTTCGCTGTGCGCGCAGGCAACCGGGGTTGGCGGGGCGCGGACTGGTGCTGCCCTACCGAACTCCCGGCCTCGGCGCGATCCTACTTAAGTATGAGGGTGTAGAAGAAAATACGGTTGAAATGCTCTGGATTAAGCTAAATAAGTTAGATACGTTGGAAATGCGGGCGCATCCAGGAATGGAGCAGGACCTCGATGGTTGCCCCGCAGGCTCAAAGTGATCGGTTGTGCAGGAGGAGGAGCGATGGGTATGTCGGTGATGATGAGGATCGCGATGGCGGCGGTCTTGGCCGTCGGTGCGGTGGCACTGGGCGCCTTCGGGGCAGGTGTCGCATCATGGATAGCTGCCGGCGCTGCGGTAGCTATCGGTACCGTGGCGACCGCGCGGGTGAGCCGTGGGCCGAACTCAGCTGGGTTCTTCGTGGGTATCGTGGCCTGCACTGCGACCTTGATCGCGGTGCTGGCCGTGTCTACCGCGGCCATGCCAGTTCCGGCGCTCGTTGCGGCGCAATTTGCAGCGCTCCTCGTGGTGTTGTGGGTGGCGTTGGCGATCGTGCATAGCAGGAACCGCCGAACCGACGCGCTAGGCTGAGGCCTATGCTCGCGGCGCCCAGGCCGCGGCTTCTGCTCGATGTCCTAGTTGCGCGACGGCAGGCGGAGTCCTGGGGATTGGCTTCGTCGGTTCGTGCGCGGCCAAGGCCCGAATTCCCTTCAAGCCATAGACGAAAACTAGAATCCAGTTATAGTCTTGATGGAATGAGTGACTCGCGTCATAGATGAACGGGCTGGAGAGGCAAGAGTATGGCAATTTTTACAGAGAATATCGGCAAGGTCAGCGTAGGGGAAACCGTCACCTGGGACCGCGATTCGGCGCTGCTATATGCGTTAAGTATCGGAGCCGGGCGTCCCGACGCAACCAAGGAAATCGAATACACGACGGAGAACTCCTTCGGCGTCCAGCAAAAGGTCTTCCCGACCTTCGCTGTCGTCCTCGGCGGCAGCGGCGGTTCGATGGACCATCTCGGGGACTTCAAGCTGCAACAGATCCTGCATGGCGGGCAGTCGCTGGTCCTGCATCGAGAACTACCTTCGGAGGGTAGCGTTACCCCGCGCAGTTTCATGAGTGCCGTATATGACCAGGGCAAAAACGCCATCATCGAATTGACCACCGAACTGTTGGACCACGAGGGGCAACTGGTTGCCACCACCGTAACCTCCATGGTCATCCGCGGCGAAACCGGCTACGGCCCGCGCCCGGAAGGCACCGGCGGCTGGGCAGAGCCGGGGACCGAACCCGACGAGGTTATCGAGCAGGCGACCAGCGTGGACCAGGCCCTGCTCTACCGCCTGAACGGCGACCGCAACCCGCTGCACTCCGATCCGGTGTTGGCAAGCAGGGTAGGCTTCCCCCGGCCGGTGTTGCATGGCCTGTGCACCTACGGCATGGCGGCCCTCGCGCTGGTGCGCAACTCGACGCTGCTGGCCGAGCGCGGCCTGGGCTCGATCACTGCACGCTTCGCCGCCCCGGTCTTCCCGGGGCAGAAGCTGGAAACGCTCATATGGAACACCCCTGACGGCGCGTTGTTCCAGGTGCTCGCCGACGGGAAGATCGTACTGGACCGTGGAGTCGCCACCGCTGCCGCCGCGATAGCGCAGGATGCCGTCGAACTCCAGGATGCCGCCGCGAACTAACCGGCAGTTCCTGGATCTTCAGCCGCCCCCGGCCGCCGATGACGGCCGGCCGGGGGCGGTGAATTATTCCGCAGGAAATCGACGGCTCAGTAGCACTGCGCGTACCCGATATGATCGGGTGGAGAATCCATAGCATAGGAACCAAGAACGTGAAGACTGAGCAACGCACCACGAAGCCGTCTGGCGAAAAGCAGGGCAGTCGCGAAAAGATCCTGGCAATAGCCACCGACTTGTTTCTCGAGCATGGCTATGCGGGAACCCCGCTCAGCGCCATCGCAGCGCAACTGGATTTCACCAAAGCCGCACTGTACTACCACTTCAAGAGCAAGGCCGATATCCTCTCCGGGATCCTCTCTCCACTGCTGGACGCCATTGACGACCTGCTGGAGCAGGCGCCCGAGCAGTTCCCCGATGCGCAGCGGCGCTGGGAATTCCTCTACAGCTATTCGCAGGTTCTGCTCTCGCATTCCCGCGCCGTAGCGGTGCTGGCCAGCAGCAGCAACAACACCTGGCTGCCCGACGAGATCAAGGAGCGGATTGAGTACCATCGCCTCCGCACCATGGAGCTGGCCATGCTCCCGGACATGAGCGACGAAGACCAGGTGAAGGCCATCCTGGTCATGGACATGCTGCATCGGGAGATGGTCTTCACAGATGACCGCATGGTGGTCCCCGGGATGAAGTCCGCGCGGCGACGCGAGATCGTCTACGGCTTCATCCGCGAAGCACTCGACTCCACTACCGCCCACTGACTCTTCGGCCAGACAAGCTGGCACGCTGGGGTGCCTGGTGAAATGAGACTGCCGAACCGCTAGCCGGCGTTCGTCAGAGGACCAATGCCGACCACCTTCCGAAGGCCCGAACTAGCGGGTTTATTACGAGCAAATCCCTCGTTGATCGCGTAGCTTCGGCAGTTTTATGCCACCGATCTTCCCCCGGAAAAATTTCCGGGGGATTTTTCGTCTCAATAACCGGGACTGCAGGATTCCCATGGGATCCGTTTGCCATATTCCGCCGAGTTTTCGGGCAGTCTCGGCGCTGGAAGATTCTCGATTCTTCAGCTTCGGCAACGCTTTCCGCCCGCGGTCTCCAGCGCGGCCCGCAGCGGTCCAAGTCCTGACTCAAGGGTCGCCGCAAGGGGCGCCGCCCATGGCCGATCAGGACTGGGGATGCCGACCAAATGGCAACTGAACTGCAATAAGGTTCTAGTTTCTATTCTGCAGATGCTCCGCTGCTCCTTCGCGACTGGCTGCATCTGCCGTGGATCCGGCTTGCGGGATCAATATCGCAGGGCTTGGGCCTGCAGAAAGAATCGCCGTTCTTCTCATCTGCCGTCCGGATTCCCCACGGCAAAGCCGCTGCGGAAAGAAATATTTTCCCTCTGGGATTCCTCCGGGACTAGCTCAAGAATCTGCTGTGCGCAAGATATTGATTGCTTGTCGGCCGGTAAGTAATCTGGATCACATTCCACCGTTACTTACGGTAATCGCCTAGTCAAAGACGAAAGGCAACGTAATGCATTTACGTTCTTCCACGGAGATACGGTCACTCCGCGAGGAGCTTCGCTCCTATTTCGCCGCGCTCCTCACCGACGAGGTGCGCGCGGGCTTGAAGCAAGAAGGTGAGGCCGGGGGACCGGTCCACTCCGCAGTGCAACGGCAGATGGGCCAGGACGGATGGCTTGGCATCGGATGGCCCGTCGAGTATGGAGGCCAGGGCCGCGGCCCGGCCGCGCAGTTCGTCTTCTATGACGAGGCCTACCGCGCCGACGCCCCGATCCCGATGATCACCATGACTACCGTGGGCCCGACCCTGATGAGCCATGGCAGCCAAGAGCAGAAGGACTATTTCCTGCCCAAGATCCTCGCCGGCGAGCTGGTGGTGTCCATCGGCTACACCGAACCGGAGGCTGGCACCGATCTGGCCTCGCTCACCACCCGCGCCGTGCGCGACGGCGACGAGTACGTCATCAACGGCTCCAAGGTCTTCACTTCCGGCGGCGACGGCGCCGACTGGATCTGGCTGGCCGCCCGCACCGATCCCGATGCCCCGAAGCACAAGGGCATCTCGCTGATCCTGGTGCCGACCAGCGACCCGGGCTTCTCCGCCACCCCGATCCATACCGTGGGCGGCTTCAGCACCACCGCCACCTACTACGACAACATCCGGGTTCCGCTCACCAACGTCGTGGGCAAGGAAAACGAAGGCTGGAAACTGATCACCACCCAGCTGAACCACGAGCGCGTGGGCCTGGCCGCCTTCAGCGGCATCTGCGAAGGTCAGCTGGACGAGGTTCGCACATGGCTCAAGGACCAGGTCACCGCCGACGGCACCCCGCTGGGCGATGAGCCCTGGGTCCGCTCGCTGCTGGCCACCTCAACCGCCCGGCTGCGCGCCATGCGCTTGATGAACTGGAAACTCGTGGAGACCACCGCGCAGGGATCGCTGGATCCGGGCTCGGCCTCCGCGGCCAAGGTCTTCGCCACCGAAACCGTGATCGACGTGTACCGGTCGTTGCTGGAGATCGTGGGTGGCACCGCCACCCGCATCTCCGATGCCCCGTGGAACTTCGACACCGGACGCCTGGCACTGATGAACCTCGGCGCGCAGATCAATACCTTCGGCGGGGGAGTCGCCGAAATCCAGCGCGAAATCGTCGCCTGGACCACCCTCGGCATGGCAAGGAGCGCACGTTGAGCACCGCGAGCATGAACAACACCATTGAGGCCCCGAGCATGGAGTTCGCCCTGGACGAGGACCAGCAGGGCCTGGCCGACCTCGCCGCGCAGATCTTCTCCTCGCTGGGCACCGACGAACTCAACGCCGCCGGCGAAAAGGCAAGAGTCGCCTACGATGCGGCCCTGTGGAGCCAAATCGCCGAGTCCGGGCTGATCGACGCGCTGCTGCCCATGGGCGAGGACGAACCGGGACTGGGTATGGCCGGGCTGGCGCTCGTCGCCCGCGAACAGGGACGCACCCTGGGCCGCGTCCCCTTCATCACCACCGCCGTCGCGGCCCTGGCCATCGCCGAATTCGGAGGCCACGAGCAGCTGCTCGAAGGCATTGGCGCCGGCTCGGTGCGCATCGCCGCGCTGCAACCCGAGGTGCGCCGCCGTGTCAACGGCACCGCTTCCGGCGAGGGCTGGGTGCTGGACGGGGCCATCGAGCTGGGATACCTGGTTCCGTCGGCCACCCACCTAATGGTGCAGTTCCACACCGAGGCCGGTGAGCTGACCGCGCTGATCGAGGCGAACCGCGCGGGCATCACCCTGGACGAGTACCACGGGCTGTCCCGCCAGCAGCACGCCGAGCTGGCCTTTGCCGGCGTCCAGGTGCAGGCCTCGGACCTGATCGGGGCCAACCGCGGCACCGGGCAGGCGGCCGCGTGGATCCGTTTGCGCCTGCTCACCGCGGCGGCCGCACTCATGTCCGGCGTGGGCGCCGAGGCACTGCGCCGCACCGCCGCGTACACCAACGAGCGCAAGCAGTTCGGGCGCGCCATCGCCACCAACCAGGGGGTGGCCCTGCGTGCGGCGGACGCGTTCATCGACACCGAAACCACCTGGCTGTCCACCATCGACGCCGCCTGGCAGCTGGACCACGATGGCGACGGGGCCGAAGCCGCCCTGGGCGCATCCTGGCTGGCCCGCGAGGCCGGATTCCGCGTGGTGCACACCACCCAGCATCTGCACGGCGGCATGGGCGCCGACCTGGACAACCACATCCACCGCTTCTTCCTGTGGATGCGCGAACTGGACGTGCTCTGGGGCACCGCAGGACAGGTATCCGAAGAACTCGCAGCAGTCATCCTGGACGGAGAGAGCGCATGAGCGCACCAGCCACCGCGGGCAAGGCCCGCACCCACGCCGGGCAGAGCGTGGCCGGGGTGCTGGCGATCCTGGTGATCGCCGAGGTGGTCGCGGCCTTCGAGACCTCCATGGCGGTGCAGCTGCTGTACACCCCGGGCGAGTTCTTCACCGCAGACCTCTCCCAGCTGGTCTGGGTGGTCACCTCCTACTCGCTGGTCGCGGCGCTGGCCACCAGCTTCGTCGGACGCCTCGGCGACCAGTTCGGCCGGCGCAAGATCCTGGTCTGGGTGCTGCTGCTCTCCGCCCTGGGCTCGATCATCAGCGCCATCGCCCCCACCTTCGGCGTCCTCGTCGCCGGCCGCGCCTTGCAGGGCGTGTCCGGTGCGGTGCTGCCGCTGGCCATCGGCATGGTCCGCTCCACCTTCCCGGAGCACAAGATCGGCACCGGCATCGCGGTGGTCTCCACCTCCGCGCTAATCGCCGGAGCCGGCGGCATGCTCGGCGGAGGGTTGTTCCTGGACTACGCCACCTGGCACTGGATCTTCTGGACCGCGGCAATCTTCGCCTGCGTGGCCGCGGTGCTGGTGCACTTCGGCATCACCCGCGAACCGAAGTCATCGCTGGCTTCCGCGGTGCATGTGGACTGGGCCGGTGGGCTGACGTTCGGCATCGGCATCGCCGGCGCGCTGTACGGGCTGACCCTGAGCAAGGGCTTGGGCTTCGCCAACCCGCAGGTGCTGCTGTACCTGGTCGGCGGACTGGTGCTGCTGGCGCTGTGGGTCCGCTGGGAGCTGCGCACCCGCGAACCGATGATCGACGTGCGGATGTTCACCCAGCGCAAGTTCGCCCTGGGCATGCTGGCCACCGCGCTGATCGCCGTCGGCCCGATCGGCACCACGAATATCCTCACCGTCACCCTGTACCGCAACCCGAACAGCATCCCGCTGGCGGACGGCAGCGTCATGGAACTGCCGGTGGGCCTGGGGCTGAGCGCCACCATGACCGGCCTGCTCGGCTTCATCACCGCCGCCGCGGCCTTCGCGATCTCGCCGCTGATCGGCCGGATCTCCAGCCGCTTCGGCGCGCGCATGGGCCTGATGATCGGCTCGCTGCTGACCATCATCGGCCTGCTGATCGTGTGCATCGACCCAACCAGCATCGCGGTGGTCGTCACCGGCATGGTCGTGGTGATCTTCGGAACCGGCTTCCTCTACTCGGGCATGCCGACCGTGATCGTCGAATGCGTGCTGCCCGAGCAGACCAGTACCGCCACGGGCGTGAATGCAGTGACCCGTACGGCCTTCCAGGCCGTGGCCGCCTCGGTCGTGGGCCTGTTGCTCGTGTTCTCGCCTGTTGCAGCAGGCGAGAACACGTTCGTCTCAATGACCGGCTTCCTGCTGGTCGTGGGCGTACTCATCGCCACCTGCCTGCTGACCATCGTCGTGGTCCTTTTCATTCCAGCGACGAAGCAGCCGGGCGCGGACGGCGGCAAGCCTCAGGTCTCCAACCTCACCCTTAAGGATTATCAATGAACACCGTTCTCGAAACGAAGCTTCAAACTACCAGAGATCTACTTGACCTGCGAGCCGAGGACCACCACCCCGGCCTGCTCTTCGAAGGCCGCATCTGGACCTGGGCCGAAGTCGTGGCCGAATGCAAGCTGCGCGCCCACCTGATGCTCTCGCTGCACGACGAAGGCAAGCCCTTCCACGTGGGCGTGATGCTGGAAAACGACCCGGAATACCTCTTCGCCATCGGCGGCGCGGCCTACGCCGGCGCCACCGTGGTGGGCATCAACCTCACCCGCCGCGGCGAGGAACTGGCCCGCGACATCGCCTACACCGACGTGGAGATCCTGCTGACCACCCGCGAGCTGGAAGGCTACTTCAACTCGGTGGACTCCGGGGTGCCGGCTGCGCGCACGCGCTACATCGAAACCGCCGAGTACGCCCGCGAACTCGATGCCCTGCGCCATCTGCCAAGCCCTGACGCTCCGGCCGCCGCGGACCCGGACACCACGCTGCTGCTGCTGTTCACCTCCGGTTCCACCGGGGATCCGAAGGCTGTCATCTGCAGCACCGGGCGGCTGTTCCGCACCGCGCAATTCCAGCACATGGGTTTGGGCCGGCAGGATGTCAGCTACAACTCCATGCCGCTGTTCCACGGCAACGGCATCTTCGCCTGCTGGGCCAACCCGCTGTACACCGGCGGCACCTTCGCCCTGGCCCGCAAGTTCTCCGCCTCCGGGTTCCTGCCTGACCTGATGCGCTACAAGGCCACCTACTTCAACTATGTGGGACGCTCGCTGTCCTACCTGCTGGCGCAGCCGGAGAAGGCCGCCGAAGCCGAAACCTACCTGAGCTCCTGCTTCGGCACCGAAGCCAGCGAATTCGACCTGGCCGAATTCCACCGCCGCTTCGGGGTCTGGCCGACCGAAAGCTACGGCGCCTCCGAGGGCGGGCTGACCCTGAAGCGCACCGACGACTGCCCGGCCGGCGCGCTGGGCGTCGCCCCGGAAGGCATGGACGCCGCGGTGGTCAACCCGGCCACCATGGAACCGTGCCCGCCGGCGGTCTTCTCCGAGAACGGGCGCCTGCTGAACGCCGAGGAAGCCATCGGTGAACTGGTGAACCTCACCGGTGCCGCCCTGTTCGAGGGCTACTACAAGAACCCCGAAGCGGTGGCCGAGCGGGTGCGCGGCACCGCCTTCCTCACCGGGGATCTGGCCTACCGCGACGAGGCAGGCTTCTTCTACTTTGCCGGACGCACCTCGGACCGGCTGCGCGTGGACAGCGAGAACTTCTCCGCCGCCCCGGTGGAACGCGTGCTCTCGCGCTACCCGGGCGTCACGCTGGCCGCCGTCTACCCGGTGCCCGACGCCCGCACCGGCGACCAGGTGATGGCCACCCTGCAGTTCGAGGACCCCGAGAGCTTCGACCCGGCGGACTTCGCCGCCTTCCTGGAAGCCCAGCCGGATCTGGGCACCAAGTGGGCCCCGCGCTTCCTGTCGGTGGTTTCCGACGTGCCGGTGACCGCCACCCAGAAGATCAACAAGCCCAGCCTGCGCCGCGACGCCTGGCTGGTGAACGAGAACGTCTTCCACCGCCCCGGAAGGGACATCGCCTTCGAGGTGCTGGATGAGAACGCCCTGGCGCAGCTGGAGGCCCTGTTCGAGCAGAACGGCCGCGCCCACCTGCTGCCGCTGAAGCCAGCCGAAACGACGATTAAGGAGAAAGTATGAGCCAGGATCCCCATGTCCTGATCGGTGAGATGATCGCCGCCGGCAACGAACGGATCAGCGTCGCCCGCGACGAGGTCAACCGGCCGATGATCCACCACCTGTGCGACGCAATGGAGGAAACCAACCCGATCTACCTGGACCCGGAAGCCGCCCGCGCCGCCGGGCACCCGGACGTCGTGGCCCCGCCCTCGGCGCTGCAGGTCTGGAACATGATCAACCCCTCGGACCCGGACATCGAATCCGATGTGGACCGTGCCTACGCCCACCTGGCCGACTGCGGCTACCCGAAGGTCGTGGCGGTGAACTGCGACCAGGAATACGACCGCTACCTGGTCCCCGGCGACCTGCTGACCGCCAGCGAGAAGGTCGAGACCTTCGTGGGCCCCAAGCAGACGGGCCTGGGCGAGGGCTACTTCATCACCACCCTGACCACCTACACCGACCAGCAGGGCGAACGCGTGGGCACCATGCGCTTCCGCACCCTGTGGTACAACCCTGAAAAGAGGAACTCGTAATGAGCGAAACGCTGACCGAGACCGTCGCCACGGCCAAGAGCCAGGCCCTGCGTCCCCGCCCGGCCATCAACCTGGACAACGCCTTCTTCTTCGAGTCCCTGAACGAGCGCGGCGAACTGTCCATCCAGCATTGCGACGACTGCAACGAGCTGCGCCACCCGCCGGTACCGATGTGCCCTCAGTGCAACTCGCTGCACTGGTCCCCGAAGACCATGTCCGGCCGCGGCATCCTGCACAGCTACGTGGTCATGTACCACCCGATCGTCCCGCCGTTCGAGCCGGGCTACATCGTGGCAGTGGTGGAGCTGGAGGAAGGCGCCCGCGTGGTCATGAACCTCGAGGGCGTGGCCAACGAGGACGTGCAGATCGGCATGCCGGTGCACGTGACCGCCGAGCGCATGGACGCTGATCTGGTCCTGCCGGTCGCCCGTCCGGCAGGGGGCGCCGCATGAGCACCGTAGATACCGCCGCCCGCGCCGGCATCGAGGCCGGCGCCCAGCTGCCCGAGCTGCGCATCCCGATCACCGCGACGCTGATCGTCACCGGCGCCATCGCCACCCGCGACTTCCAGAAGGTGCACCACGACAAGGACGTGGCACAGGCGGCTGGCACGCCGAACGTCTTCATGAACATCCTGACCACCAACGCGCTGGTCAACCGGTACGTGGGCGAATGGGCCGGACCAGCTGCCCGCGTGGGCCGGATCAACATCCGCCTGGGCGCCACCAATTTCCCGGGCGATGAAATGGCCTTCAACGGCACCGTCGACTCGGTCGACGGGGACAACGTCGTGGTGAAGGTCATCGGCACCAACTCCCTGGGCCCGCATGTAACGGGCACCGTAGACCTCGTGATCCCATCGAAAGGGGAATCGGCATGAGCAACCTGCTGAACAAGGCAGTGATCGTAGGCATCGGCGCCACCGAGTTCTCCAAGAACTCCGGGCGTTCCGAGCTGCAGCTGGCCCAGGAAGCCGCACTGGCCGCCTGCCGCGACGCCGGGGTGGACCCGCATGATGTGGATGGCATGGTCACCTACTCCATGGACACCAACCCGGCCATCGAGGTGGCCCGCGGCCTGGGCTGCAAGGAGCTGAACTTCTTCAGCCATGTGGACTACGGGGGAGGTGCCGCAGCCGGCACCATCCTGCACGCGGCGATGGCAGTGGCCACCGGCGTGGCCAAGACCGTGGTCTGCTACCGCGCCTTCAACGAGCGCTCCGGCGCGCGCTTCGGGCAGGCGATGAGCACCGCGGGCATGGCCCCGGATGCCCGTGCCGCAGCCTACGCCTGGACCCTGCCCTTCGGCCTGATGACCCCGGCCTCCTGGGTCGGCATGTTCGCCCAGCGCTACATGCACCTGACCGGCGCAACCTCCGAGGACTTCGGCCGTGTGGCGGTGGCAGACCGCAAGCACGCGGCCACCAACCCCAAGGCCTGGTTCTACGAGAAGCCGATCACCCTCGAAGACCACCAGAACTCGCGCTGGATCGCCGACCCGCTGCACCTGCTGGACTGCTGCCAGGAATCCGACGGCGGCCAGGCCTTCGTCATCACCACCCCGGAACGGGCCAAGGACCTGCCGGGCAAGGCAGTGACCATCCGCGCCGCCGCCCAGGGCGCGGCCTACGACCAGCACACCATGGTCAGCTACTACCGCAAGGACGGCGACCGCGCACTGCCGGAAATGGGCAACGTGGCACGCCAGCTGTGGAACGACACCGGGCTGCGCCCGGAGGACATCGACACCGCGGTGCTCTACGACCACTTCACCCCGTTCGTGCTCGCGCAGCTGGAGGAATTCGGCTTCTGCGGCCGCGGCGAGGCGAAGGACTTCATCAAGAACGGTGCCATCGAGCTGGGTGGGCGGCTGCCGATCAACACCAACGGCGGCCAGCTGGGCGAAGCCTACATCCACGGCATGAACGGTATCGCCGAGGGCGTTCGCCAGTTGCGCGGCACCGCGGTGAACCAGGTGGACAACGCCCGCAACGTGCTGGTCACCGCCGGCACCGGCGTGCCGACGAGCGCATTGATCCTTGGCAATGACTAGGCAGGTGGCCCTGCCGGACGGCGGAAGGCAGGTTCGGGCCGCTGGCGGGGAGAAGCTGCTGGACGCCGCCGGGCAGGTGCGCGAGCTGCTCGATGCGATGGTCCGGCTTCCGGTGGACACCGAAGTAGCGCAGGAGTTGGGCGAGCGCCTGGACGGGGTGCTTGAACTGCTGCGCGGCGCTGTCATCGAGGAGCAGGACATGGTGCTGGACCCCTTCGGCGAGCGCGGCGAGGACTACATGGACCGCTCGCCGGTGTCCGGGGTGCTGAACCCGATCGCCCCGCCGATTTCAATGCGCATGGACGGGCCGAACCGGGTGCGCACCACCACCCGGCTGGGCCTGCCCTACCAGGGGCCTCCGGGCCGGGTGCACGGGGGATGGGTGGCCACGCTGCTGGACCATCTGATGGGCTATGCCGCTGGCACGGTGGCGCAGTGGATCTTCACCCGGTCGCTGACCGTGGACTACGACCATGCGGTGCCATTGTTCGAGCAGCTGGAGCTTTCTGCGTGGGTGGAGGAAATCGATGGCCGCAAGATTTGGGTCAGGGGCCAGATCGAGGCCGGCGGCCAGGTGGTGGCCCAGGCCCGCGGGCTGTGGGTGCCGCCGCGCGAGAGCCAGCCGGAGCAAAGCTGAGCAAGCCGACCAGGGCTGGGCAAGCCCGTCGGGGCGGGGTGCTCAGGCGGCGTCAACGCGGTCCGTGCCCCGCCCTAGACAAAAACTAGAATCTAGTTATAGTATTTCAGAAACGTGACCCGCGCCACGCGGCTGCGCCGGGTGTGGAATCGAACCGAGAAAAGAGCAAACCATGAAGATTGCAGTGCTGATCAAGCAGGTGCCGGACACCGAAGAAGGCCGCCACCTCACCTCCGATGGTCGGGCAGACCGTGCCGCCAGCGACCGCGTGATCGATGAGATCACCGAACGCGCGCTGGAAGCCGCGCTGAAGCAGAAGGACGCGGACAAGTCGGTGGAAATCACCGTGGTGACCATGGGCCCGGCCGCCGCCAACGAAGCGCTGCGCAAGGCCCTGAGCATGGGTGCCGACAAGGCGGTGCACGTGCAGGACGACGCACTGGCAGGCTCCGATGCGCTGGCCACCGCCCGGGCCCTGGCCCAGGCGCTCTCCGCGCTCGATGCCGATTTGATCGTGGCCGGCAACGAGTCCACGGACGGCCGTGGCGGCGTGGTCCCGGCGATGATCGCCGAACTGCTCAACCTTCCGTTCCTCGGCCCGCTGGGCACCCTGGAGATCTCCGGCGGCACCGTGCGCGGCACCCGCTCCGATGCTTCGGGCACCACCGCGCTGCGCGCGGCCACCCCGGCGGTCATCTCCGTGGCCGAGGGCATGGGCGAGGCCCGCTTCCCGAAGTTCAAGGGCATCCTGGCCGCCAAGCGCAAGCCGGTCACCGTGCAGGGCACCGCCGAGCTGGGCCTGAGCGCGCCGGAGCATGCAGCAGGCAACCTGATGCTCTCCTCCGCCGCCCGCCCGGCGCGCACCGCCGGCGTGAAAATCATCGACGAGGGACAGGGCGCGCAGGAACTTGCCGCCTACCTGGCCGCCGAGAAGCTGATCTAAGGAACCAACGACATGACGAACATCCTGGTACACATCGAACTGGCCGAGAACGGCACCCCGACCGCCAGCGGCGCGCACCTGCTGGCCCTGGCATCCCAGCTGGGCACCCCGGTGGCCGTGGCCGCCTCCGCTGACCGCGACGGCACCGCCGCCGCCCTCGCCGCGCAGGGCGCCGCGCAGGTCTTCATCGGCGAAACCCAGCAGGCTGCTGCCCACCCGGCAGCCAGCGCCGTCGCCGCCCTGCAGGCTGCCATCGAGGCCTACGCCCCGGCCGCCTTGCTCGCCTCGACCAGCGCCGTGGCCCGCGAGGTCATCGGCCGGCTCTCGGTGCGCACCGGCAACCCGGTAGTGCTCGAAGCGGTCGAGCTGGCGCAGCGCGATGGCCGCATCGCCGCCACGCACTCGGTCTTCGGCGGCACCTACGTCACCGAATCCACTGCAGGTTCCGGCATCCCGCTGATCACCGTGGCTTCCAGCGGCGCCGAGCCGCTGCCGGCCGCCACCGCCCAGGTGGATTCCGCCGCCATCGAGGTGGCCACCGCCGCCTCGGCAGAAATCGAATCCGTGACCCCGCTGGCCGCCGCCTCTTCCCGCCCGGAGCTGCGCGCCGCCAAGATCGTGGTCTCCGGTGGCCGCGGCGTGGCCTCGAAGGAGAACTTCGCGCTCATCGAAGCGCTCGCCGACTCGCTGGGTGCAGGACTGGGCGCATCGCGTGCCGCCGTGGACTCCGGCTACATCCCGCAGAGCCACCAGGTCGGGCAGACCGGTGTCAGCGTCTCGCCGGACCTCTACGTGGCAGTGGGCATCTCCGGGGCCATCCAGCACCTGGCCGGCATGCAGACCGCCAAGCGCATCGTGGCCATCAACAAGGACGAGGACGCACCGATCTTCGACATTGCCGATTTAGGCATCGTGGGCGACCTCTTCGAGATCCTCCCGCAGCTCACCGCGCTGCTGGAGTCCAAGCAGCCGGCCAACGCCGGCTAGACCAAGGAGAATCGTTTCCATGTCGCTGACAACCAAGGAGGGCGCCCGCACCGCCACGACGGCGGGCAACCCGGCGCTGAAGAAGATCTGGATCGCCGCCGCAGTGGTGGTTGTCCTGGCCCTGCTGGTGCTGGCCGCCCGCTGGTGGCGTGGAACCGGAGCAGGGGAGCAATTTATTGCCGCCTATCCGGGGCACTCGGAGCTGCCGGAGAACGCCCCCACCGGCATCCCCGCCTGGCTGGGCTGGCAGCATTTCCTGAATGCTTTCTTCCTGGTGCTGATCATCCGCTCCGGCTGGCTGATCCGCACCACGGCTAGGCCGAAGGCCTACTGGACCCGGAATAACACCGGCCTGTTCAAGACCAAAACCAAGCCTAAGAAGATCAGCCTGGAAATCTGGCTGCACCTGAGCCTGGATGTGCTGTGGATCGTCAATGGCGTGGTGTTCATTGTGCTGCTGTTCGCCACCGGCGCGTGGATGCGCATCGTGCCGACCAGCTGGGACATCTTCCCGAACGCGTTCAGCGCCGGCGTGCAATACCTGTCGCTGGACTGGCCGAGCGAGAACGGCTGGCTGAACTACAACGCGTTGCAGGTGCTGGCCTACTTCGCAATCGTATTCCTGGCCGCCCCGGTCTCCGCCATCACCGGGCTGCGCATGTCCCCGGCCTGGCCGGCCAAACTGGATAAGGCATTCCCCATGGAAGCCGCCCGCAAGGTGCACTTCCCGGCCATGCTGTTCTTCGTCGGCTTCCTGGTGATGCATGTGCTGCTGGTGCTGCTCACTGGTGCGCGGGCGAACCTGAACCACATGTTCGCCGCCCGCAGCGACGACGGCTGGATGGGTGTCATCATGTTCCTGCTGGCCGTTGCAGTGACCGCCGGAGCCTGGTTCGCCTGCAAGCCGGTGGTCATCCGGGCCCTGGCCGGGATGTCGGGCAAGATCTCCAAGTAGCGGCTCGCCCGCGGGCAACGCACTGAAACGCCGAAACCGGCGCTGGGCAGGAAAAAATCCTGCACAGCGCCGGTTTTTGCCTGCCCGTGACCGGTGGCCTGTGGCGGTGTTCCCGATTCGCTGTGGCTGTTGCATTATTAATGATGTCTGGCGCCGAATCGGCAACCTCGCTCGCACCGAGAACGGCTTTGCGCAGGACACCAGCCAAGCCCGCGCCTTTCGGAAGACTCCACCGCCGTGAAAACACTCTTCAGTTCCCCTCGACAATTCGCCGTGTCCACCGCTGGCGTGTTGCTGGCCGGTGCGCTGGCCTTCGGCGGCCTGATGCCAGCCAGTGCCGCGCAGGCAATCCCAGCCGCCCAGCCATCCACGCAACTTGCAGCGCCAGCAACCCTGCAGGTGCACGCCGCCAAACGGGTGGTGCAGGTCAAGACCACGAGCAATCTGAATATGCGCTCCGGTTCCAGCACCAAGTACCGCGTTGTCCTGACCATCCCGAAGAACAAGACCGTCACCGTCAAGTCCCAAGCGTCCAACGGCTGGTACCAAGTCACCTACAACAAGAAGACCGGGTGGATCTCCAACAAATACACCAAGGTCACCAAGACCTCCGGCACCGGCAAAACCTCGCCGCGGGCGAAAAGCGTGAAGCTGTGGGTCACCCCGAAATCGACGATGAATATCCGCAAGGGGGCGGGAACCGGGCACGCCGTCGTTGGGAAGATCAGCAAGGGGCAGCCAGCCTACGCGAGTTCCAAGGCAACCAACGGATGGTACAAGATTTCCACCCAGGGCAAGACCGGATGGATCTCCGGCACCTACGTCACGACCTGTTCCAAGGGCTGCGCCATCGACGCTGGCCCGTACACCACCAACCGCGCTGGCCTGTCTGACCGCTACTTCATCAAGTCATCCGGCGCAGACCTGTTTGCTTCCGTCAAGGGCAAGAAGCGCATCGGTGATATCCCGAAGAACTCGATCGTCTATCGGGATAAGGTCTGGGAAAGGAAAGCTGGCCAGGTCTCCGGCTGGTACTACGTGCGCACCCAGGGGGCCGATGGCTGGATGAAAGTTTCAGCGCTGAAGCCCAGCACCAACGCCAAAACCAGCAACACCTCAAAAATCACTCGCGCCATGGTACTGAAGCAAGCCAACGGGAAGCTGCCCGCGTCGATGCTGGTGGCCCTGCACTGGGACAAGGAGAAAACGCTCGTCGCCGCCCCGGCCGCTGCGGACCTGGGCCGGCTGAACTCGGCCTTCAAGAAGAAATTCGGGAAGAATCTGGATATTGATCTGGCCTACCGCACCCTGGATACGCAGAAATTCCTTTACCAGGAGCTCGGCCACTACATCGCGGCCAAACCGGGCACCTCGAACCATGGTTGGGGACTGGCCATCGACGTCCCGGAGACCTACAGCTATTCGTTCAAGGGCAAGTACTACAAGTGGCTGAAAGCCAACACCAAGAAATACAACTGGATCCACCGGAAAAATCTGGAAGAATTCCGCGCTAACGGAAGCAGGAATCCATACGCCGAAGCATGGCACTTCGAATATGTCGGCAAATAATTCCCATGTCATGGCCGGCCACAAACCATTGTCGAAAATGAACGTCGCAGATCCTCCAATAGAGAATTCTTCCAGTAGCCTTAGGTTACAGCTCTTGCTGTCATGGAACTCGCGTCACCTTTTGAGGAACGGAACAAGACATGTCAGATACATCCGCGCCGACGACCGGCGCAAAACTTTCGGCCGAGTTC
Organism: Glutamicibacter sp. NPDC055354; assembly: GCF_053644955.1. Classification (NCBI taxonomy): domain Bacteria; kingdom Bacillati; phylum Actinomycetota; class Actinomycetes; order Micrococcales; family Micrococcaceae; genus Glutamicibacter; species Glutamicibacter sp. NPDC055354. The sequence goes on along the minus strand of NZ_JBSHMB010000001.1, from coordinate 2,029,736 downwards.
TTGGGCACATTCGTGCTGGTCTTCGGCGGCTGTGGTTCAGCGATCTTCGCGGCCAAGGTCATTGCAGATGAAACCGTGAACATGGGCATCGGATTCCTGGGCGTAGCTCTGGCTTTCGGTTTCACTGTGCTGATCATGGCGTACGCAGTAGGGCATATCTCCGGCGGCCATTTCAACCCTGCCGTCACCCTGGGCACGGCCTTTGCCGGGCGCACCCCGTGGAAGGATGTCCTCCCGTACATCGTCACGCAGATCGTCGCTGCTTCGGTGGCGGGTGCCGTGCTGTTCTGGATCGCTTCGGGCAAGGACGGATTCAACGCAGTCGAATCCGGTTTCGCTTCCAATGGCTATGGGGAGCGATCACCAGATGGCTATTCGCTGGTTGCGGCACTGGTCGCAGAGATCGTTTTGACTGCGATCTTCCTGTACGTGATCCTCGGCTCCACCGACAAGCGCGCGCCGCAGGGTTTCGCGCCGATCGCTATCGGCCTGTCATTGACCCTGATCCACCTGGTGTCCATTCCCATCACCAATACCTCGGTCAACCCGGCACGTTCCCTGGGCGTCGCATGGTTCGCCGGCCCGGAAGCCTTGGGCCAGGTATGGCTGTTTATCCTGGCACCGGTTATCGGTGCGGCCATTGCCGGTGTCAGCTACAAGGTGCTCTTCCCGGCCTTCGTGGACAAGGGTCGCGAAGGTTTCGACAAGAACTAGCAGATGATGGGAGCTCGCGGTTACCGCAGCTCGCTGAACCCAGTCCAGCAGACTTCGACGTCGGCCGGACTGGGTTCGTCCTTTCACGTGGAACGATGAACTTGGGAAATCCACATGGAAGGCGATTAGGCTTGTCATATGCAACAACGGCCAGAGTACATGAACCCCTATTCGGCTCCGCGGCCCAAGCAACGCGTCTTCAACGCCGGGCAATTCACCAAGGGCGACTTCTGGACAGTTCTTGCCTACCTCGTCTTCTTTGTCGGGGGCGCAGCAGGCCTCATCGGCTTGATCCCTGGCTACATGGGCGCCTTCTCCACCCAGGAACAGGCGCTGTTCGGGATCAACCTGATCCTGTATGTCACCTTCTTCATTCTCGCGATGATCCAGTGCGGTCCGCAGTTCTTCGAGTCGTTCAAGACCATGCGCTACCACCCCTGGGCCAAATGGCTGATGCTGCCCGGTGGCTGGTTCCTGACCATCATGGCCAACGGAATCATCGCCGCATTGACGGGCCAAGCGGCCACCAGCGAGAACCAGGCGGCCCTGGAATCCATGGCCGGAACGGTGCCGCTGCCGGTCATGCTGGTCGTCACTGCGCTCTTCGGCCCATTCGTCGAGGAATACCTGTTCCGCCATCTGCTCATTGGCAAGCTTTCACGCAAGCTCAACGTCTGGATTTGCGCACTGATCTCCACGGTGCTGTTCGCCAGCATCCACTTCATTGGCGCGGGCATCGGCTCCTGGCTGGAAGTCGTGCCGTACTTCATGCTGGGCGTCATGATGGGTGTTGCCTACATCCTCAGCGGCAAGTCGCTGGCCTACTCCTACATGCTGCATGTCATTAACAATGCAGTAGCGTTGCTGGTGGTGTACCTGATCTACCCGCTGCTTCCTGTGGGAGCCTAGGCAGTGGCATTTACCGGACTCGAACCGAACACCCCCGCCTATCGGGGCATGCTGCTGGCGCTTTTTGCCGGCGGCGTTGCCACGTTCTCCCAGCTCTATGCGGTGCAGGGGCTGCTGCCGGTGATCGCCGGCTATTTCCACATCAGCTCTTCGCACACGGCACTTGCCGTTTCATCAGCGACACTGGGGCTGGCGTTGGCCGTGACTCCATGGGCCATCATTTCCGACCGCGTCGGGCGCCGCAAGGTCATCAGCATCGCCCTGATCTCTTCGGTTGCCCTGGGACTGCTCAGCTGCCTGTCGCCAAGCTTCGAGTTCCTGGTGGCGATCCGGTTCTTCGAGGGAATTGCCTTGGCAGGTGTTCCCGGCTCTGCACTGGCCTTCCTCGTTGACGAGGTCAATCCGCGAGCCGTTGCCGTGGCCAGCGGCACCTATATCTCCGGCAACACCCTTGGCGGGCTGGCCGGACGCTTGGTCGCCAGCTTTGTCGCAGACCCCGCCGGCTGGCGCTGGGGGGTCGCGGCAGTGAGCATCATGGCCGGCCTGGCGACGCTCTTCTTCCTGTTCAAGGCGCCCAGCGCCCAGGGCTTCGACCCCATCCACGGCCAGAACCTGCGCAGCATCGCCAAGAAGTTCGCACATGCATTGCACGGCAAAATGGCACTGGTCTATGCCCAGGGATTCTTGCTCATGGGCGGATTCGTGGCTGTCTACAACTACCTGGCTTTCCGGCTGGAAGCACCGCCCTACCTGATTCCGGCTTCGTGGGCGGCACTGGTCTTCTTGGCCTACCTTTCTGGAACCTACACCTCGGTGGCCAGCGGCAAACTCGTCGCCAAGGCTGGACGGCGAAATACCCTGCGCATCAGCATTCTCACCAGCGCCCTGGGCTTGCTGCTGACCCTGGCCGGGAACCTGGTCGTGATCATCAGCGGGTTGCTGATCTTCACCGCTGGCTTCTTCGCGGCCGACGCGGTCGCCAGCGGGTGGGTGCCGGTGCTGGCCACCGAAGCCAGGGCACAGGCCTCCAGCCTGTACAACTTGTTCTACTACGTGGGCTCGTCACTGCTTGGCTGGCTCATCGGCATCCCCTTCATGCACTACGGCTGGGCCAGCGTCGTGCTCTGTGTTGGCGCGTTGCAGGTGGTTGCCCTGATCATGGCTTCCTTGCTCTCCAAAAGGGACCCATCCCTTCGCGGATAATTCATATTCCGCATTCGGAATACTCAACTTTGCGCGAAATATCAGGTCAGATCGTCGAATTCTCCTGATACCCACCTGGCATAGCGTTCCGCAGAGAACTGGACCACCCGGTGGGCATCGGCCTGGATGCAGGCGGCGAAGTTGTTGTAGAGGCGGTCGAACTTCACCGGCTCCAGATCCTTGGCCATGCGCCGCACCACGGCAGCCGAGAGCGGGATGCGGTTGGGGTAGCTGCGCAAGAAGGTCGCATTGCCATCGGCCACGGGGAAAATCGCGTCGCCAGCCAGCAGGACTCCGCGGCCATCGGCCCCTGCTTCCCAAACAGCCGCAGTGCTGCCCGGGAAGTGGCCGCCGAGCTGCATCAGCCTGATCCCGGGCAGCACCTCAAAAGGCTGGGACCAGGTCCTGACGGCGGCTGAGGAATACTGGACCCACTGCGCATCTTTCTCGGCGACGAGGATCGGCGCATCACCCAGCGCCTGGCTGTATTGCTGCTGCACCCCGTACATGTGCGGATGGCTCGCCACAATGGCCGCCAGCTTTCCGCGGCTATCCAGCCAATCAATGATTTCTCCTGTAATCAGCCCGGGCACGTCGAAGAGCAGGTTGCCCGCGGTGGTCTCCACGAGTAAGGAGCTTTGGACTATGCCGATTTCGGGAGAAGCAATCGCATTCAGTCCCGGCTCCAGCGAAGTGATCGTCAGCTGGTGGCCGGCTGCTGCCAGGTCTTCGGTGCGCACCCAACGCTGGATTCCGCCCGGAATATACTGGCGTTCATCGGCGCAGATGGGGCAGGTGCCGGTGGGTTGCGGGCCCGGCGGGAACTCCACGGCGCAACCCGCGCATTGCCAATGGCCAATCTGTTCTTGTCCCATGGGAAACCTGTTTTCTGGTGGCGGTGCTGGCTGTGCCCTGCTTGCTTCCAAACCTAGTACTCGCTCCGGACGCAGGAAAGAGGACTGCACCGGGAATCCTCCTGCGCGCAAGCAAATGGTGAAAGTCCACTCTGCTTCGTAGAGTTGAGGTTGTGAATCCTTCAACCCCCACCGAATCCCCGCGGAGCTTGGCCCGGCAGATCCTTGCCTTGGCAGTTCCCGCCTTGGGTGCTTTGATCGCCGAGCCGCTGTTCTTGATGGCCGATTCGGCCATCGTGGGCCACCTTGGTGTGGCCGAGCTGGCCGGCGCCGCACTGGGCACCACGGTGCTGCACACTGCGGTGGGGTTGATGATCTTCTTGGCCTATGCCACCACGCCAGCTGTAGCCAGGGCCCTGGGCGCAGGCAACCCCGGCAAGGCCATGGCGGCGGGGCGTGATGGCATGTGGTTTGCCATAGTCCTCGGGGTGGTGCTGTCGCTGCTCGGATACTTCAGTGCCGATCGGCTTGTGGGCTTGATGGGCGGCGAAGGGGAAACCGCTGGATTCGCCGTCGATTACATCCGCTACTCGATGCCTGGCCTGACCGCGATGCTGCTGGTCCTGGCAGCCACCGGCGTGCTGCGTGGCATGCAGGACACGAAAACACCGTTGATCGTGGCCACCGCTGGCTTCGGATTGAATATCGTCCTGAACTTCGTGCTGGTCTACTGGGCCGATATGTCCGTAGCCGGTGCCGCGCTTGGCACATCGATCGCCCAGTGGATGATGGCGGTGGTGTATTTGTGGATGATCTTGCCAAGAATCCGCAAGCAAGGAATTTCCATGGCGCCGAGCTGGTCCGGGTTCATTTCCACCGGGCAAGTCGGTTCCTGGTTGATGCTGCGCAACCTGAGCATGCGCGCGGCGTTGCTCCTCACGGTTCTTGTCGCCACCAACGCCGGCACCCAGACACTGGCAGCGCACCAGCTGGTCTTCACGATCTTCAGTTTCCTGGCCTTTGCACTGGATGCGTTGGCTATTGCGGCCCAGGCCATGATTGGCCAGGAGCTGGGCCGCGGGGATGCAGAGCAGGTCCGCAAGCTCACGGGGATCATGAGCCGCTGGGGCATCTGCTTCGGCGTGGTAACCGGGATCCTGCTGCTTGCCACCTCGTGGGTCTTCCCGATGATCTTCACCCCGGATGAGCAGATCCGCCAGCTGACCACCGTTGGGCTATGGGTGCTGGCATTGTCCCAGCCGTTGTGCGGTTTGGTGTTCGTGCTGGACGGCGTGCTCATCGGTGCGGGGGATGCCCGCTATCTCGGGTTGGTAGGTGTAGCGAACCTTGTTCTCTACGTGCCGATGCTCTGGGCGGTTCAGGTCTTTGCCAAGGATTCCACGTCAGCGATTTTGTGGATCTGGGTTGCTTTCGCCATCGGCTACATGGCAGCTCGCGGCGTGAGCCTGTCCCTGCGTGCCAGGAACAGCGCTTGGATGCGGTTGGGCAGCTGAACCCAGGCCACCGGGCCGCTCGCCACCGATTACTCCTGGAGCTCCATTGCCTGGGCGGCAATCTCATGGGTGACCGCATGGTCCAGTGAGCTGGTGGTGCCCCGGCACCCGGATCCGGGCTGGGCAACGAGCTGTTGCGCTGGGCTGGTCAGGTGCTTGGCGCTACCGGTTTGCGCGAGCTCCAATGCGTATTCGAGGGCGTGGCCGATACCGGTACAGGACGCTACCGTTTTCCGGATGACGGCGTTCGATGCCTTCGAAGATGTTCTCGCGGACCACGAGGAAGTCCACGTCCCCTGGCTGGCGGAATTGCAGCAGGCTGCCCACGGCGCAGGAGAAGAGCGAGTCATGCACGCCAAGCCGCTCAATCCGGTTATCGGGCATCATCTGCCTGTGCTTGGCGTTGGATCCAGCTTGAACCAGAAAGTCGTCAGCGGACTCGTTCAGTGAGCGCAGGCCTTCTGGCATGGCATCGGTGCTGACGCCAGCGCCGGCAAGCACGGCGATGCTGTGTGCCTTTCCCATGATGCACCAGTGGTTGGCCGCTAGTGATGTCCCAGCATGGCTCGGCGGATGGATTCCAGATGCAGCGTCATGGCCTCGGCGGCCGCTGAAGGATCTGAATTCTGTATGGCGGCAAAGATCGACTGGTGCTCGGCCAGCTCGTCCGATTGGGACATGTATGGCTGCATGGAAGGCAAGACGTAGTGGGCTCGGGCGGTTTGCGTGAAGCAGTTCTCCAGGCTGTCCACAATGCGGGAGTTGCGCGATGCCGCGGCCAGTTCGCTATGGAAGCACTGGGCGGCATGCATGGAGGCAATGGGGTCGGAGACCGCCAGCTTTTGCTGGGCTTCAAGGTGCCCGGCCAGGGAAACTACAAGCGCTGCCGAATGCATGCTGGCTACCTGCCCCGCCACATGCGGTTCGAGCAAGCTGCGCAGTTCCAGGACTTCATAGACATCATTCATCGAGATGGCGCGAACCAGATAGCCCTTCTTGGGCAGCACCTGCAGCAGGCCCTCGCTGGTGAGCTGGCGCAGGGACTCGCGCACCGGGGTCTTGGAGACCTCGAACTCCTGGGCCAGTGCCGGTTCGATGATCAGGCTTCCCGGGGCAAGTTCCCCGCGGTTGATGCGTTCGCGCAAGGTGAGCGTGAGCTGTTCGGAGAGCGAGCTGGCCATGGTTTTCCGATTCCTAAGGGGCGTAACTTGGCGACCTGATCTAGCTATCGCTCTGGGCAACACTCTAGTCTGGGATGAAATATATTTCAGGTATCTTACGGAACACCACTTTATCGCAAGGACTACGACTGTGCCGATCACCCAGAACTCTGCCAGCACGCAGCAAGCGCGAAACCGGCGCCGGGCCCTGTTCGCCTCTGTCTTCGGCACGGCCATTGAATGGTACGACTACGCGCTGTATGGCGCGGCCGCATCGGTGGTGATCGGTCCGCTGTTCTTCGCCGGAGCCGGAGAAGCGGCGGCCTCGATCGCGTCCTTTGCGACCTTCGCGGTGGGCTTCGTGGCCCGCCCGCTGGGCGGTGTGCTCATCGGCCACCTGGGGGACCGGTTCGGGCGCCGCCCGGCCATGCTGCTCTCGGTCATCCTGATGGGCATCGCCACCGTGGGCATCGGCCTGCTGCCGACCGCGCAGACCTGGGGCGTGTGGTCCGTGGGCCTGCTGGTGCTGCTGCGCCTGATCCAAGGATTCGGCGCTGGCGCGGAACTGACCGGTGCCATGACGCTGGTGGCCGAATACGTGGAGCCGAGAAAACGCGGGTTCTACACCTCGCTGGTGCTCTCCACCCCGCCGCTGGGCATCGCCCTGGCCACCGTGTGCTTCTTCCTGGTCTCGCTGGCCGGTGACGAGGTACTGCTCGGGTGGGCCTGGCGCATCCCATTCCTGGTCTCGGCACTGCTGTTCGTCGTGGCCATCTACATCCGCAACAAGCTGGAAGAGACCCCTGACTATGCCGCCGCCATGGCCTCGGCCCGTGCCGAGCAGCAGCAGGCCAAGCTCCCCATCGTGCAGGTTTTCGCCGCGCACTGGCGCCGCGTCGCCCTGGGCTTCCTGGCCATCACCGGGCACAACGCGGTGAACTACATCCTTGCGGTCTTCGCGCTGAGCCTGATGGTCACCAGCGGCATGGAACGCAGCCATGCGTTGCTGGCGGTCACCCTGGGCTCCTTGGTCTCCGTACTGCTCACGCCGGTGGGCGGCTGGCTGGCCGATCGGTTCGGCGCTTCCAAGGTGCTGGCGGCAGGAAATATCTCAGGCTTGGTCCTGGCTTTCCCGATCTTCGCACTGATCTCCACCGGCGAGTTCGCCTTCGGATTCCTGGGCATCGCCGCCGGCTACGCGCTGGTGATCCCGTGCACTTCCGGTGCCCAAGGGGCCTTCCTCACCGAGCTGTTCCCCGTCTCGGTGCGCTTCTCCGGGATTGCCATCGCGCGCGAACTGAACGGCGCCATCGTCGCTGGGCTCTCGCCGCTGATTGCCGCCGCGCTCTTGCAAGCGGGCAACGGCTCCATCGCGATGCCAGCGGGATACCTGGCGCTGTGCTGCCTGTCCTCGGCCATTGCAATCTTCATCGGCACCCGCGCAAGCTCGCGCACCCTGTACTAGACCGGCAATTTCTACCGAAGTAAAGGAACAATCCATGGGTAATCTCAAGCGCCAACTGCCCGACGTGGCCGAACTGGTCAGCCTGATGAAGTTCAAACTCCCCAGCACTAGCCCTCGCGCCGCCCGGCTGGCCGGTGCCGCCGACATCTGGGATCTGCGCAAGATCGCCAAGCGCCGCACCCCCGCCGCGGCCTTCGACTATGTAGATGGCGCTGCCGGGCGAGAAATCACCGCGACCCGCGCCCGAGCGGTGTTCGACAACGTTGAGCTGTTGCCGCGAATCCTGCACGGAACCGCGCAGTCGGATCTTTCCACCACCATTGCCGGTGCCCCATCGGCATTGCCCTTCGGCATCGCCCCCACCGGTTTCACCCGCTTCATGCACTCCGAGGGCGAAATCGGCGGCTTGCGGGCTGCCCAGAAAGCAGGGATTCCCTTCAGCCTGTCCACCATGGGCACCCGATCCATCGAGGAGGTCGCCGAGGCGGCACCCGAGGGCCGCAAATGGTTCCAGCTCTACCTGTGGAAGGACCGGGAAAAGTCCAGGGCGCTGGTGGAACGTGCTGCTGCAGCGGGCTATGACACCTTGCTGGTCACCGTGGACACCCCGGTAGCCGGCCAGCGCCACCGCGATACCCGCAACGGCATGAAGATCCCGCCGGAATTGACCGTGAAGACCGTGCTCGATGCGTCGTACCGACCCGAATGGTGGTACAACTTCCTGACCACCGATTCGCTGAAGTTCGCATCGCTGTCGGATACGTCGGCAGACCTGCCAACGATCATCAACTCCATGTTCGATTCCTCCTTGGACTTCGAGGATCTGAAATGGATCCGCGAGCTGTGGAAGGGCCAGCTTTTCGTCAAGGGCGTGCTCACCAGCGAAGACGCTGCCAAGGCACAGGCCGCCGGTGCTGACGGACTGGTGGTCTCCAATCACGGCGGACGGCAGCTGGACCGCGCGCCGATCGCCTTCGAGGCCTTGGGCGAAGTGCGTGCCGAAGTCGGTGAGGACATGGAAATCATCATGGATTCGGGCATCATGTCCGGCGCGGACATTGTCGCCGCGCTGTGTGCCGGAGCGGACTTCGTGCTGATTGGCCGCGCCTACCTCTACGGCCTGATGGCTGGGGGAGAGGAAGGCGTCAGCCGTGCCATCGAATTGCTGGCCAAGGAAGTGGAAGTGACTATGCAGCTGATGGGCGCGGCGAGCATCGGGGATCTGGACCAGTCGCTGATTCGCCGCCGTGGCTGATGTGATTAACCCCGGGCGAAGTGGCGGTTAGTTCTATGAGCGGTAGAATAGAAATTGTGCCTGCACCAAAAACCACCCCAGTTCAAGCTTCAGATGTTTTCCGCCCGGTCTTCCTGCGCGGCCTGACGGCCCTGGCCTATGCCCTGATGTCGATTTTCTGGATCGGCGCAGATGACAAGGTTGTCACCTACTCGACGGCAGCGTTCCTCGTTGTCACTGGCGTGTTCATGTGGCAGTACGTATCTGTGGAAAGCGCGCCGGAGAAGTCGCGCGCCCCCTACGCGCTGGGTGCGGGACTGATGCTTCTGGCTGGTATTGCCACCATCTTCGTCAGCTCGATTGCCTGGGTCGGCTATGTGGGTGCCTTTGCATTCCTGGCCGGAGGCATTGCCGAGCTCATCGTCTTTGCCAAGCATCGCGAGGCCTTCCCGCCGTTCAGGAACCAGCTGGTTTCCGGCGCGGTGGGCGTGATCTTGGCCATTTCGCTGTGCTTCAGCGGTGGCATGGATGCGCACGCATTGTTCGGCCTGATTGGCGGCGGAACTATCGTTCTGGCCGTTTTCGCGCTGATTGCCGCCTTCGGCCATCGCCATGAAATGAAGGCAGCCGCCCCGACCACGATCAATTCGCCGGACCAGGAAAGCAACTAGTCTTTAGGTCTGCAGTAAAAGTAGAAACGGAGTTCCTGGTGGGAAACAACAAGAAGAAGCAACCGTGGAGCCAGTCAATCAAGGGCCCACTGAGCTTCTCGCTGATCCTGGCCATCGTCGCCGGCGTGGTCGGCCTGGTTAGCTCCACCGGCGGATCGCAGAATCCCTTGCGCTTCGATATCGGTTTGGCCTGTTTCGGCATCGCCTTTGTCGCAAGCCTGCTGGTCATCTCGGTGATGACCATGGCCGCCAAGGACAATGATCCTGACCTGGGAAAGGGGACCGGGGTAAACCGATCCTCATCCAACCCGGACAAGAAGTTTGAAGACTGATAATAAAGCTTAGCCACGCGGCATGACGCGCTGGGACTGTCCATCCACAGATAGTCCCAGCGCGTTGTCGTTTGCCGGGCCAATTGATCGAGGCAGGACGCCTCAAGCACGCACCAAGGATTTCAAGTGAGTAGCACGAGTATCTCTGAGCAGCATGGCCGCACCCCACTGGGCAAGCAGCTGCGACGGCGCAAGTCCATCCAGGCGATGGCCAACGACGCCGCGAACAACGCCGGGCTCGGGACGCTCAAGCGCTCGCTGGGCGTCACCCAGCTGGTCATGATCTCCGTCGGAGCCACCCTGGGCACCGGCATCCTGGTGATCCTCGGATCTGCCGTTCCGGTCGCCGGCCCGGCGATCTGGATCGCTTTCGTGCTTGCCGGCATCACCGCGCTGCTTTCGGCGGTCTCCTATGCCGAAATGGCGGGCATGGTCCCGGTCTCCGGCTCCAGCTATTCCTATTCCTACGCCACGCTGGGCGAAGGCATGGCCTGGGTGTGCGGTTGGTGCCTGGTGCTGGAATACGCAGTTTCCGCGGCAGCGGTGGCGGTGGGTGCCGGCGCCTACGTGAACCAGACGCTGGAGATCTTCGGCCTGGCTTTGCCCCAGGCCCTGGCCGCCGGTCCGGGCGACGGCGGTGTCATCAACCTCTCGGCATTGATCGTGGTCATCTTGGCGACCCTGCTGCTGGTTCGCGGTGCCCGCGAATCGGCCCTGGCCAACACCGTCATGGTGATCGTGAAGATCGCCATCCTCGTCTTCTTCGTGGTGGTCGCCTTCACCGCTTTCAATGCCGGGAACTTCGCTCCGCTGCTGCCCATGGGCGCCGCGGGCGTGACCGGGGCAGCGTCCATGGTCTTCTTCTCCTACATCGGCTTCGACGCGGCCTCGACCGCCGGCGAGGAAGCCAAGAATCCGCAGAAGGACCTGCCGCGGGCAATCATGATCGCCATGGTGCTGGTAACCACCATTTACGTGCTGGTTGCTGTAGCCGCCATTGGCGCCCGGGAGTGGAACTGGTTCGCCGAATCGGAAGCCGCCCTGGTGCAGATCGTTTCCGAGATCACCGGACAGAAGTGGATGGTCTTGGCCTTCGCCCTGGCTTCGGTGATCGCGATCGTCTCGGTGGTGCTGACCACCTTGTACGGGCAGACCCGCATCCTGCTCTCCATGGGCCGCGACGGCTTGATCCCTCGCTTCTTCGCCAAGGTTTCGCCCAGCACCAGCACCCCGGTCATCGGCACCTACGTCACCGGCGCGGTCGTGGCCATTGCCGCCTCGCTGATTCCTCTGGGCCAGCTGGCCGAAGCGACCAGCATCGGCACCCTGTTCGCCTTCTCGTTGGTAGGTGTCTCGGTAATGTACCTGCGCAAAACCCAGCCGGACACCCCGCGGACCTTCCGCGTCCCGCTGTATCCGGTGACCCCGATTCTGGGCATCGCTGCCTGCCTGTTCCTGATGTTCAACCTGGCTGGCATCACCTGGCTGGTCTTCGCCATCTGGATGGCTGTGGGAGCTGCGATCTATCTGGGCTTCGGCCGCCGCAATTCGCGCCTCGGCGCCTTGGACGCCAAGGCCTATGAAGCGGAACTGAATCTCTGACACTTTCGTCATGCGCTGGGGTTGCGGGCACTGCGGGCTAAGCTGTGTGTTGGACCACTATCGCAGCTCATGAAGGAAACACCATGCACCAGGAACCGATCAGCACCGCCGACCTCTACGACCAGCATGGGGATGCACTGCAGTCCTTCTCGGCTCAATTCCAGGACTTCGGCGGGCGGCTGTCCTTCCACGGGCCGGCACGTACCGTGAAGTGCCATGAGGACAACGGCCTGGTCAAGGAGATCCTGAGCTTCCCGGGCAATGGCGCAGTGCTCGTGGTCGATGGGGGAGCATCCCTGCGTTACGCCCTGATGGGTGACATGATTGCCGCGAATGCCGAAGCTAATGGCTGGGCCGGGGTCATCATCAGCGGCGCCGTACGCGACCGTGCGGCACTGGCTGAAATGGAACTCGGGATCAAGGCACTAGGCAGCAACCCGCGCAAAACCGTCAAGCGCTCGCACGGTTCGGTGGATGAAGTGATCAGCATCGGAGATGTGAAGGTCCGGCCGGGCGCGATGGTGTACGCGGATATCGACGGGATTCTTGTCGAGAACTAGCCGCTAGCCCATCTAGCTAGGGCTTGTCGCCTGCGCCTTCCCACTCCGCCTTGAATTCCTCGGTGCCCAAAGCCTCCAAGTCCGCGCGAATCTGGACGATTAGCCGCTCAGCTTCTTCGAGGCTGGAGGTTGTCATGCGCAGAAGCACCGAATCATCTTGGCGGGAATGCACGACTACCTGGGGCTCGTTCGCTTCGTACTCTGCATCGCCCAGCGTGGCAGAAGCCAGAGCTACAACCCAACGGGCCGCGGCTTTCAATGGTCCGCTCTCAGCTGCTTCTATTCGTGCCTCGTAATCATCCGAAGCGTGGGTTTCCTGAGTCATGACCTGCCCCTTCCACTACTGCAACTGCCGGTATCCCGGTTGTGTGTTCATCATATGGCCCGGGCAAGGTAAAAGGCGAGGGGCATCACCCAACGCCATTTTGGCCACGTGCTGGCCCCCCATGCAGGAAACCTGATGGCCATGACAGGCGCTCCGCGCTGGTCACGGGCATGGGCGGTGGGCCCGAGGCCACAGCGAGCTACTCGGCCACGCTGCGGCGATGAAGCGCGCAGGGGCGCTGGCCGATCACGGACGAAACTAGACTTGGTGTGCTCAGTGTCGGGGTTCTGGCTAGTCGATACGTTTTCCGGCTTTGCGCGCACGGTAGGCGCGCACGTGCTCGCGGTTGGCGCAGTTGCCGGTATTGCAGTACAGCTTGGAGCGGTTGCGCGACAGATCCAGCAGGGCCGCCTCGCAGTCCTCCGAGGCGCAGATCCGCAGACGCTGCAATCCGCCGGAGCGGATCACTTCCGCCAGTGCCATCGCGGCGTCCACGGCCATGCGGTCGTAGAGCGGGGTGCTGTTGGTGGTGGCGTGCAGGTGGTAACCCAGCGATTCGCTCTTGATCAATTGAGGCTGGGCGTTGGCGTTGCGCAGGATCGCATTGACCCGGAAGACGGATTCTTCTTCGGTACCTATCCAGATGTTCTTCAGCTGGGAACGCAACTGGCGAATGGAGCGAAGCTCTGCCTGGTTGTGCGCGCGGGAGCCTTCGAAATTCTCGGCATCAAGGAACTCATCGAGATCAGCAACGGTGGAGAGCATATCCACGATTTGCACCTCGGTATTCAGAAGGTTCACCACGGACTTCAATGAAGCTTCGATATCTGGGGCAAAGGTCATAATTCGTTCCTGGAAGCTGGGTAGATTGACTGCCACTCAAGCCTAACCGTATCGTCATGCTCATACCCCCATTTGCCTCTGAACGGCGGCATGAAATTCTCCGCGAAAGACTTCAAAGATCCTCATGAGCGACCTGTCTGATTCCGGCCTTCCGGCCGCCACTGCCGGCAGTCCAGTACTGCGTCAAAGCCAGTCCCGGGGGATCTGGATTGCGCTGGCATCCTCCGCGGCCTTCGGGATTTCCGGCTCCTTCGCCAAGGGGCTTTTCGAAGCAGGGTGGAGTCCCACTGCGGCCGTGGCCGCACGCATGGCCGGCGCCGCGCTGGTCCTGGCGATCCCTGCGGTCCTGGCGATGCGCGGCCGCTGGACGTTGCTGCGCACCAACTGGGTGTCGATTGTGCTCTTCGGATTGTTTGGAGTGGGAGCCTGCCAGCTGTGCTATTTCTTGGCGGTGCAGCGCTTGGATGTCGGGGTGGCTTTGCTGCTGGAGTATCTGGCTCCGGTGCTCATCGTGCTGGTGCTCTGGGCCAAGCACCAGAAGCGCCCGTCGGCGGCAACGATCGCTGGCACCCTATTGTCATTGGCGGGCCTGGTGGCGGTGCTGGATCTGACCGGCGCCACGCGGATTGATCCTATCGGCGTGCTCTGGGGCTTGGGGGCAGCGGTGGGCCTGACGGTCTACTTCTTCATTAGCGCCAAGGTCGATGGCGCGCTGCCACCCATCATGCTGTCGGCCGGTGGCATGGCCGTTGGCGCGCTAACCATGCTGCTGGTTGGCGGCTTGGGAATCCTTCCAATGCAGTGGGCCGCCGGCAGCGGATCATTTGCTGGATATGAAACCCCGTGGTGGTTGGCCTTGACCGGGCTGATCCTGATCGCCACCGTGTTCTCCTACACCACCGGGGTGATGGCCGCCCGGGAACTGGGGTCCAAGGTGGCCAGCTTCATCTCGTTGACCGAGGTGCTTTTCGCGGTGCTGTGGGCTTGGCTGCTGCTCTCCGAGCTGCCGGGTGCGGTGCAGCTGTTCGGCGGCCTGCTGATTGTGTGCGGCGTGGTGCTGGTGCGTGTCGATGAACTGCGTGCGGCACGCAAGGGGATCTAAGCGGCCCGTAGGGTAAAACGCGCACGCGATGCCAATTGTTGTGCGCCGGATGCCAAGGGAAAACCCGTTGGCCTGTACAGGCTGGGAGAAACAAGTTTCGCAGGCATCCTAGCTGGAGGAAAACCCATGGGCAGCAAGTCGGTCATAGTCGTAGGCGCAGGTTCGGCTGGCTCGGTGGTCGCGCGCCGGCTCGTGGATGCCGGGGCGCGGGTGACCTTGTTCGAAGCTGGCTCCGAGGACACCAACCCTGCCATCCACGACCTCTCGCGCATGGGCGAGCTGTGGCATAGCAAGGACGACTGGGATTACCACACCGTCCCGATGGCCGGGGCAGCGAACAAACCGATGCACCTGCCACGGGGCAAGGTGCTCGGCGGTTCCCACGCGCTGAATGCGACCATCTGGGTGCGCTGCGCCCCGCAGGATTTCGATGACTGGGCCAAGGACTGCGGCGAGCAGTGGGCCTGGAAGAATGTCCTGCCGATCTACAAGGAAATCGAGAACTTCTCTGGCGGCGCCAGCGAATTCCACGGCAGCGATGGGCTGGTGCCGGTGGACAACGACTACGAGCTGGATGAGATCCACCAGTCGATTATCGACGCCGCGGTGCAGTCCGGAATCGGATTCAATCCCGACTACAACGGCGAGCAGCTGGAAGGCGTTTCCAAGGAGCAGATCAACGTTGCTGGCGGCGAACGCATCAATACCTGGAAGGCCTATCTGAAGCCGGTGCGCGAGTGCATGGAAATCATCACGGACGCCGAGGTGCATTCGGTGATCCTCGAATCCGGATCCGCTGTAGGCGTGCGCTATCGGATCGGCGGGCAGCTGCAGGAGCTGCGCGCGGATGAGGTGGTGCTCAGCGCCGGTGCCCTGGGATCCCCGCAAATCCTGTTGCGCTCAGGCATCGGCCCGGTGGCCGAGCTCGAAGCCGCGGGCGTCATGCCGCTGCATGAGCTGGATCAGGTCGGAAAGAACCTGCATGACCACCTGCTGGCACCGGTGATTGCCGAAACCACCACCCGCGCGATACCCGCCCCGCGTGCCGGGGTCTCCGTCTCGCAATCGCACATGTTCACCCGATCCCACGAGGGCCTGGATCGCCCGGACACCCAGCCGATCTTCTTCGCCGTGCCCATGTACTCCCCGGGCATGGAACCGGTCGATGGCACTGCCTTCACCTTGCACTCCGGGATCGTCACCCCGCACAGCCGCGGCGAAATCACCCTGGGCGGGCCCGGCCTGGATGACCCGGTGAACATCGATTTGAATGCGCTGGATGATCCGCGGGATATGCAGGCATTCCTGGTATCGATGAAGCAATGCCGCGCGATGGTGGAGCAAGATGCCTTGGCCGGGGACTGGGGAGCGAGGGAAATCTACCCGGGCGAAGAAATACGCGGCGATGAGCAGCTGGAGGATTACATTCGGAACAACGTCGTGACCTACCACCACCAGGTGGGTACCTGCCGCATGGGCACGGATGCGCAGGCCGTGGTGGATCCGCAGCTGCGGGTACGCGGCTTGGAAGGGCTGCGCGTCATCGATGCCTCGATCATGCCCAAGATCACCACCGGCAACACCAATGCCCCGGCCATCCTCATCGGCGAACTGGGCGCCAAATTCCTCTTGGCTGATCTTCGGCTCTGACAGGCGGCGCACTATGGCCGTGGCCAAGGAGAACGAGCCCTCACCTTCCAAAAGACGACGATTCCGCGGACCGCAGCTGGCGATGGAACGCGCGCCAGCTGCGTGTGAGATACATCGAATAAACTGCTTCAGGGCGAAATCGTTTCAATCTGAAATGATATTTTGAAAGGATGAACGAACACCGGATTCCGCAGTTCCAATGGAACTCGCTGAGCTATCTCACCGCCCGAGCCGGACGCATCGGCACCCAGGAGCTCACCGAGCTGATGGAATCCGAGTCCTTGTCCCGGCATCATTTCACCATCATCTGCGCGCTGGAGGAGTTCGGCGGCATCTCCCAGAACGACTTGGCAGATCGCTCGAATGTGAACCGCGGCCATTTGGTGGCCTACCTCGATCAGCTGTCGAGCCGTGGGATCCTGGAACGCGAAGTTGATCCGGAGGACCGCCGCCGCAACGTCATCACGCTGACTCCCGAGGGCCGGAAATTCGCTGCCCAGGCGATGGAGGCTGCCTCGCATAACGAAGCCAAGGTCTTCGGCGCATTGGATGAGCCGCAGCGGGAGCAGCTGCGCGCCTTGCTGCAGCTGGTCGCTACGCAGGACGGCGAGGCACGCCAGTGAAGCGCCACCTGGAAGAAATAGTGCAGCGCAGCGTCGTCGTGGCCCCGCACCGCCCGTCGCTCATCCCGGCAGCCAAGGCGACGATCAGCCTGGCCGCGCCGCTGATCCTGTTGGCCGGCCTTGGCCGCCTTGACTGGGCAATGTATGCAGCGTTCGGCGCCTTCTGCGCGGTCTTCGGCCGTTTCGACGCGTACGCGCCGCGTTTCTGGCAGCAGTTCTCGGCAGGCATCGTGCAACTGGCCGCGATGCTGCTGGGCACCTGTTTTTCGCTTATCGAGGCACCGTTCCCGGTACGTGTGCTAGTGCTGGCATTCATTGGTTTTGGCGCCAACTACGTCTCCCATGCCGCGCGCTGGATGCCGCCGGGACCGGTCTTCGCGGTCTTCGCCGGCGGCGCCTGCCTGGGCATCCCGGCCAGTTCGCAAAGCTTCACCGGGGTGCTGCTGGCCGGCGGCGGAACAATGGCCTTCAGCATGCTGCTGATGCTTGGCCTGTCGATGCGCAAAGCCAACCTGCTCCATACCCTGCGCTCCGGATATGCCTGGGCGCCCTCGCCCCTGGCCATGGCCCAGTCGCTCCAAATGGGCTCGGGCGTGCTGCTGGCGGGCATCGCAGGGCATCTGCTCAGCGACGGCCACTGGTACTGGGCCAGTCTCGGCGCGATCGCCGCGGTCACCGGCGCTGATGCCTATGCGCGGGTAGCCCGCGGGCTGCAGCGCTGCGCAGGCACCTGCATTGGCGTAGCGCTGACCGCAATAGTTTTCGCCTTCGATTCCCCGGTCTGGGTGATCCTGGCCGCTGCGCTGGCCTCGCAGTTCGTCATCGAGCTGGTGATCCTGCGCAACTATGCGGTGGGGATGGTCTTCATGACGGTCACCGCACTGCTCATGGTCCACCTGGTCAGCCCTGAACCGGCCGCGTCCCTGCTCATCGACCGCATCTTCATGACGGCGCTGGGCGCCTTGGTGGGTGCGGTGCAGAGCATCGCCATCTCGCTGCTGGTGGCCCGCCGGCGCCAAGGCCGAACGCCGGGGGCTACCAGTGCTCGGTGACCACCTGCGCTTCGAGCTTGCCGGCCTCGATGGAGATATGGCGGGCTAATTCCAGGTCCAGTGCTCCCAGATGCTCGGGCTGGTTGTGCGTTAGGCGCAGCTCGACGATGGAAACCCGCCACTCCAGGTGCGGATGCCGGTTGTCCTGCTCGGCGCGCAGGCCTACCTGGACAATGAACTGCAAGGCCGTGCTCGCGCAATCGAAACGGTAAGCGGCCCGCAAACCCAAGTCATCACGCTTCCAATCAGGCAAGGCGCCCAGCCTCTGATCGAATTCGAAGCGCGGTAACGGACCGGTTGATGCCATGGTTCTCTCCTCCAAGCGGCAGCGGGTCGGACTATGCAAGTGGTTGCTGCCTGCCATCATGATCGCATCGACCCCGGCTATCGCGGTAGCGATCCCAGCGACTATGCAGTTAGGCCCCGGCATCGGGTGATGCCGGGGCCCGGCTGAGACAGCTGTCAAGTGCTCGGGCTACTGGCGGATGTCCTCGGCAACCTGTGCGGCGGTTTCCGCTTCAAGCTTGGAGAAGGACTTCGCATCGCGGTAGGCGGCGGCCTCATAGCGTTCGTGCGCCACCTTCGCCAGGTGCGCGGCGCGCAGTGCCTGGTGCTGGGGGTTGCGGCGGATGTACAGGTAGCCTGCGCCCAGGATCAGGAACCATGCCGGGGTGATCAGCAGGGCGCTGAAGGTATCGGCCTGGGTGGTTAGTGCCCACAGGATGAAGCCGAAGAAGCCTAGTACCACGTAGGGCATGACAACCCCGCCGGGCACCTTGAACTTCGAAGCATCATGAAGATGCGGGCGGCGTGCGCGGAAGACCAGGTAGCTGAGCAGGATGATGGTCCACACGAACATGAAGCACAGGGCCGAGACGGTGGTGACCAGGGTGAAGGCACCCATCACAGAGTCGCCGCTGTAGAGCAATGCGACGCCTGCCAGCAGGAACATGCAGGAGAACATCAGTGCGTTCTTCGGCACCTTGCGACTGGAAAGCTTGGCGAAGCCCTGGGGCGCATCGCCTTCCATGGACAGGCCGCGCAGCATGCGCGAGGTCGAATAGATCCCCGAGTTGGCGCTGGAGGTCGCGGAGGTGAGCACCACGAAGTTGATGATGCCTGCCGCACCGGCCAGGCCGGCCAGGGCGAACATGCCCACGAACGGGGACTGCTCGGCGGAGAACAGGTTCCACGGTTCCACGGTCATCAAGATGATCAAGGCTCCGACGTAGAAGAACAGGATGCGGATGGGGATCGAATTGATCGCCTTGGGCAGCGTCTTTTCGGGGTCCTTGGTTTCCGCCGCGGTCGTGCCAACCAGCTCGATGCCCACGAACGCGAACACCGCAATCTGGAAGCCGGCGACGAAGCCCATGAAGCCGGTGGGGAACATGCCGCCTTCGGTCCACAGGTTGGAGAAGGAAGCGGTGGCCGAGTCGTGCTCGAAGCCGGTGATGACCATGACCAAGCCGACCACGATCAGCGCGCCGATGGCCACGATCTTGATCAGCGCGAACCAGAATTCGGTTTCGCCGAAGGCCTTCACGGTGGCCAGGTTCAGCACCAGCAGCAGTGCGATGCAGCCCAGCGCCGGGATCCACAGCGGAAGGTCGCCCCACCAGAAGGCGACGTAGTGGGCGATGGCCACCACGTCGGCAATGCCGGTGACTACCCAGCAGAACCAGTAGGTCCAGCCGGTGAAGAACGCCGCCCACGGGCCCAGCAGGTCCCCGGCGAAGTCGGCGAAGGTCTTGTATTCGAGGTTGCTCAGCAGCAGCTCGCCCATGGCGCGCATGACGAAGAAGAGCATGAAGCCGATGATCATGTAAACGAAGATGACCGACGGGCCGGCGACCGAAATGGTCTTGCCCGAGCCCATGAACAGGCCGGTGCCGATAGCGCCGCCAATGGCGATCAGCTGGATGTGACGATTGGAGAGCCCGCGCTCGAGAGTGGGATCAGAACTGGTGGTACTCATGCTGGTTGCCTTCCAGGAGTGTGGCGTGACGCCCCGAAGGTGTCCTGCCTCCAAGCCTTCATGGCTTGGAGCACAGGGACTCGCTTCGATGAGCACATCCGATAGGGAGGGGGCCAGCTGGCGTGCCTAGCAAGCTGCGCAGGGAGCAGGAGCCAGGTAAGCCACGGGGAGTACCTCGAAACCGGTGCGCTCGGTGCGGCACTGTTCTTGGTCCCTCCCCAATCTGTATGTCTACCTGAGAGTTTTCACTTCGGCCCGAATACTGGGCGAAGCTTGCTCCTTCGGTGAGCGCGGTACAGCCGCGCTGCTTTCCAGATTTGCCTCGTCGTGGCGGTACGGGTGCCTGAGAGTTTCCCGGGGAGGAAATTGCTCCTACGGCGCCCGCCCATGGTGTGAGCGGATCTCTCCCGCCACGCATCAACGGCATATGTGGTGATTGCCATCACAGTATGCGCAGAAAAATGAACGTGGTGCAAGTCGCGATTTCACACTTCGGGCCCCGGATAACCGCTTGGCCACGCCAATCGTGGAAAGTGGCTGGCGAAATGGGGGATTCTCCGCTTCGTAATGATTCGGGAAGCAAGGGCATGGATGCGGCAAAGCGGGGCATCGGTTCAACCGATGCCCCGCGTGGGGAGGTACGGAGGGCTACTTCCCGAACCGTCGCAGCCGCAGCGAGTTCAGTACCACCAGCACCGAGCTGGCTGCCATGGCCGCTCCGGCGATCATCGGGTTCAGCAAGCCCAGGGCCGCAATCGGAATGCCGGCAGTGTTGTAGGCGAAAGCCCAGAACAGGTTCATCTTGATGGTGGACAGGGTTCGGGCCGACAGGTCGATGGCCTGCGTGACCTGATGCAGGTCGTTACCCATCAGGGTGATGTCCGCGGCTTCGATGGCCACATCGGTGCCCGAGCCCATGGCGATGCCGAGGTCGGCCTGCGCCAGTGCTGGCGCGTCATTCACGCCATCGCCCACCATGGCCACGACCTTGCCCTGCTCTTGCAATGAGGTGATCGCCTGGGCCTTGCCGGCAGGGAAGACCCCGGCGAATACGTCCTCGGCCTTGATGCCTACCTGGGCGGCAACCTCGGTAGCCACCGACTGGTTGTCGCCGGTCAGCAGCACCACGCGCAGGCCGCGCTCCTGGAGTTCGGCAATAGCTTTTGCGGAGCTGTCCTTGATCTTGTCCGCCACCGAGATCACTGCCTGGAACTGCTGGTCCACCGCGACCAGGATGGCGGTCGCGCCGGCCTGCTCGGCTTCCGCGAGCATGGCCTTGGCGGAGTCATCCAAGGACGCGCCCTGGGCTTCGAGCCAGCTGAAGCGGCCTACGGCAACGCGATGCCCGTTGACCGTGCCGACCACGCCGCCGCCCGGATCGGAATCGAAGTCGCTGGCTTCGGGCAGCGGGCCCAAGCCGGCTGCGGCCTTGGCGATGGCCTGGGCGATCGGATGCTCGGAATGGTGTTCCACGGCACCGGCCAAGGCCAGGACCTCATCGGGATCGACTCCGTCGATGGCCCGGGTGCCCTGATGGGCCATGACCCCGGTGGTCACGGTGCCGGTCTTGTCCAGCACGATGGTGTCCAGCTTGCGGGTATCTTCCAGGACCTGCGGGCCGCGGATCAGGATGCCCAGCTGCGCGCCGCGGCCGGTACCGACCAGCAAGCCGATCGGGGTCGCCAGGCCCAATGCGCAGGGGCAGGCGATGACCAGCACGGCGACCGCAGCGGTGAACGCCTGGTAGGGATCGCCGCTGGCAAAGAACCAGATCACGAACGTGAGCAGCGCAATGGCCAGTACGATCGGTACGAAGACGGAGGAAATCCGGTCAGCCAGGCGGGCAATGGGCGCCTTGCCCGACTGGGCTTCGGAGACCAGCTTGCCCATCTGGGCCAAGGTGGTGTCCGCGCCAACGCGGGTAGCTTCGATCACCAGCCGGCCCGAGGCATTCAAGGTCGCGCCGGTGACTTCATCGCCGGGCCCGGCCTTCTGCGGGACCGATTCGCCGGTAAGCAGCGAGGTGTCTACCGCGCTGGCGCCGTCAATGACCACGCCGTCAGTAGCGATCTTCTCGCCGGGGCGCACCACGAAATGGTCTCCGACCTGCACCTGCCCGGCAGGGATCTTCACTTCCGCGCCGTCGCGAAGCACCACTGCATCCTTGGCGCCCAGGTTCAGCAAGGACTTCAGCGCATCGGATGCCGAGGACTTGGCGCGGTGCTCCAGGAAACGGCCCAGCAGCAGCAAGGTGGCCACGACGCCGGCAGTTTCAAAGTAGAGCGCATGCTCGGACATGGACATGCCGATATGGGCGGTCAGCTGCGGATCGAGGATCAGCTGCACTGCAGAGAAGAAGTAGGCCGCGAGCACACCGAGGGAAACCAGAGTGTCCATGGTCGAGGCCAGGTGCCGTGCGTTGACGGCCGCTGCCTTGTGGAAAGGCCAGGCGCCGTAGAAGACCACGGGAGTGGCCAGCGCGAAGGCGACCCAACCCCAATGCGGGAACTGCGCTGCGGGAATCATGGAAATGATGAACAGCGGAATGGTGA
Organism: Glutamicibacter sp. NPDC055354; assembly: GCF_053644955.1. Taxonomy (NCBI): domain Bacteria; kingdom Bacillati; phylum Actinomycetota; class Actinomycetes; order Micrococcales; family Micrococcaceae; genus Glutamicibacter; species Glutamicibacter sp. NPDC055354. The sequence continues at coordinate 2,007,393 of NZ_JBSHMB010000001.1, read as the reverse complement.
AGATCGCGGAGACCAGCAGGCGGCGCAGCAGGTGGTTGGGCACCAGGTGCTCGTGCCCGCCGTGATCATGCTCCCCGTGTCCCTGGTGATCCGAACCGGCGGGTTTGGGCGGGTGCTTGAGGGAAGCGGTATAGCCGGCGGCGTGCACCGTATCGATCAGTGCTTCATCGGTGACATCGGCTGGGACCTGGACCTTGGCGGTTTCCAGGGGCAGGTTCACCGTCGCGCTGACACCGGGCAGCTTGCCGAGTTTGCGTTCCACCCGATTCACGCACGAGGCGCAGGTCATTCCCTGGATGTCCAGATCGACGGTGCGCAATTCGGGGATTGTTTCATGCGGGGCATGGGAAGTCATGATTTACGACCTTGCACTTTCTTGCCGTTGAGGCTTGGTGCCTGGCTTTTTTGCGGCTAGGCGTTAATTGCTTCGACGGTGTAACCAGCCTCGTCGATGGCATTGCGAATGCTCTCTTCGCTTACGGTTGCGCTGGTGGTGACGTTGGCGGTGGACACGCCCTTCGCATCGAGGAACACTTCCACCTCTTGCACCCCATCAAGCTCCTTGAGCTCCTCGGTGACAGAGGATACGCAGTGGCCGCAGGTCATGCCGGAGATCTTGATTTCCATATGGCTAGTCAGCGGGGTGCTCTGCTCGCGGGGAATGATCTGCAGGCCCTGGTTGGAGTTCTTTTCCGAGGAGCATCCGCAATTGCAGTTGTGGCTCATGATCTTGCTCTCTTTCGATGAATTCTGTGTGAATTGGAAATGGGTGCGTTGGGGCGCGCTCAGCGCACCAAACGGGAGATGGCGGCCGTGGCCTCGGCGATTTTGTCTTGCACGATGGATGGATCACCCGTCTCGATGGATGACTTGGCCGCATCAACCACGCAATGGCCGATATGGTCATCGATCAGCTGCACGCTGACCTTGTGCAATGCCGCGTTGATAGCGGAGATCTGGGTCAGGATGTCGATGCAGTACTTGTCTTCATCGACCATCTTGGCCACTCCGCGCACCTGGCCTTCAATGCGCTTCAGGCGTCGTTCCAACGCGCTTTTATCCGCGTGATAGCCGTGGTGCTCAGCTGTTTCATGTGGCGTGTGGTTGGTATCCATATAATGATTATACCCCCTAGGGGTATTAAGTCAAGTACCCCCTAGGGGTATCCAGCATCCCCCAGCCGGAGAGGGAAGCACGGTAGGATTTCACCCGTGAGCCACAACGAACTTCATGTGCGTCCGATTTCCGGCACCGAGCACTCAGCATTCCTTGAGACCGCCCAAGACGTCAGCTTCCTGCAGCGTCCCGAATGGGCCCAGGTCAAGGGCGGCTGGCGCGGTGAATCCCTCGGCTGGTTCGAGGAAGACGAGCTGGTGGGCGCGGCACTGGTGCTGCATCGTGCAGCCCCGGTCATCAAGAAGACCCTCGCCTACATCCCCGATGGCCCGGTCATCGACTTCGGCACCTATGCTCCTGGACAGGTAATCCAGCCGCTGGCCGCCTACCTGAAGAATCGTGGCGCATTCCAGCTGAAGATGGGCCCGGGACTGGCCGTGCGCACCTGGGGTGCCGCCGCGGTGCGCAAGAACCTGGGCAAGGAAGGGTTCACCCAGCTCGCTGACCTTGAAACCCAGAGCACCTCAGGCACCGCGCTAGCGCTGAATGACGCCTTGCTGGAAATGGGCTTCTCCAAAGAAGATGTGGGACTGGACTTCGCTGCGGGCCAGCCGGAATTCGTGGCCCGCGTGGCGTTGCAAGATGATGACGGCAACCAGCTGGACGTGGACCAGGTCATGGCCAGCTACTCGGCGACCACCCGCAACGAGACCCGCAAGGCGCTGAAGAGCACCCTGGAAATCGAAGTTGGCCAGACCAAGGACATGGCCCGCTTCCATGCCCTGTACAACCACACCGCGGATCGCCAGGACTTCACCGGCCGCCCGCTGGGCTACTTCGAGAAGATGCACACCGTGCTCAACGAAGCGGTGCCGGGCTCCTGCACCCTGTACATCGCCAGCAATGAAGGCGTGGACCTGGCCGCATCCATTGTCATCCGTTCCTCGAACCTGGCCTGGTACCTGTACGGCGCTTCCTCCTCGGAGCAGCGCAAGCTGTTCGCGCCGAAGGCGATCATGCAGCACATGGTCATCGATTCCATCGAGGCCGGTTGCCGCTACCTGGACCAGGGCGGCGTGAGCGCGACTCTGGACAAGGAGCACCACCTCTCGGGGCTGACCAAGTTCAAGACCAACACCGGCTGCGACATCGTGCAGACCAACGGCGAGTGGGACCTGGCGCTGAACAAGCCCCTGGCGTGGGCCTTCGAAAAATACATGAACTGGCGCAAGAAGTAGGGAAAAAACCACTTTGGCAATCGATCCAACCCAGCCATTTGTCCCGGTCATCCTCGGCGGGGACATCGGCACCTACACCTTGGCGCGCGAATTCTACGAGGCCTACGGGGTGCGCTCGGTGGTTCTGCCGGCTGCCGGCAACGGCGTCATCGAGCACTCGATAGCCATCGAACTGCGCCCCATCGGCTCCATGGCCGACGAGGGACGCGTAGTCGCGGCCCTGGTCGAGCTGGCCGATGAGCTGAAGGCCGCGGCGGATCGGCCGCTGATGCTTTTCGGCTCCCTGGACTTCCACATCATGCTGATCGCCAAGAACCGTGAGCAGCTTGAGGAACAGTACGTCATCCCGTACCCCCAGCTGGAAACCATCGAGGGTGCGGCACTGAAAGAGAACTTCTACGCGCTCGCCGAAAAATTGGGCATCGCCCATCCGCGCACCGCCGTGTATTACCCGGGAACCCCGCTGGATTCGCTTGTAGGTTCCTTCGACTACCCGGTCATCGGCAAGCCATCGAGCTCCGCGGATTGGATCGCCGCCAAGTTCGAGGGCAAGCAGAAGATCCACACCATCGACAGCCGCGCCGACCTCGAAGCCCTGGTTTCCAGAATCGATGGCAGCGGCTACGACTCGGGCTATATCTTCCAGGAGTACATTCCGGGTGGAGATGACGCGATGCGCCTGTGCACCTACTTCGCCACCCAGGAAGAAAAGGTCATCTTCGCCGGCTACGGCGAAGTGGTGATCGAGGAGCATGCCCCGCTGGTGCTGGGCAATTCGGCCGCCATTGTCAGCGGTCGCAACGATGCGATGGCCGCCGATGGCGCGCGCATGCTCGAAGAACTGGGCTGGCGCGGAATTGCCATGATCGATGCCAAATACGATCACCGCGATGGCCAGATCAAATTCTTCGAGATCAACCCGCGCCTGGGCCGCAACCACTTCTACCTGACCGCAGCCGGGGTGAACCCGGCCCGTTTCTATGTCACCGAGTTCCTCGGCGCGCAGTTCGATCAGTCGAACCCGGAAACCGACGCGGTGGTGGACACCGGGACAGGTGTCTTGCAGCTGTCGCGCCAGCGGCTATTCACCGTGCTGCCGCACCACTTGCTGCGCCGCTTCCTGGACAGCGGAACCGGCCGCAAGGCGGAAGCACTGCTCAAGGCCGGCAAGGTCTCGAACCCGTTGAAGTTCGCAGCCGAGAAGAACCCTCGCCGCAAGCTCTACCTGCTGTTGAATGCGGCCAACCACTACCGCAAGTTCAAGGCGTTCCCGCCGCGCACCCAGTAGGCTTGCCCAGGCCTAGGGCCTAGGAGTGGCCGGTGGTTGCGGTTTGAAGGCGTCTCCAGGAATTGCCCACCCGTCGCGCGCCTGGACCCAGGGGCTTTGGGCGATCTGCGCCCCGTCCAGGATGTCAAGGGACGTCGGCTGGCCATCGTATTGGGGTGCGAGCTGGACCGGTTTCATTCCCTTGGCTGCGGCGATGACCAGGGCAACGGTTTCATCCGGATCCTGGGACGTTGACATGGCATTCCAATCCAGCGTCGAAATCACCGCTTCGCCGGAAGGGATGGCAACGCGTTCAAGGAGGATATCCGGTTCGGGCTGCAGCTCGATATCCGGCTGGGCATCGCCGGCATCGTTGAGGAAATCGATCTGCGGGTAGGACTGCAACGCGCACGAGCGAGCAGAAATGTTCTTGGCGTAGACCGCCATGTACCGTGAACCGGCAGCTGCATCGGGTGCGCCGAGGGCTATTTCCAAGTCCCCCTCTGCGCACAACGGAGCTGACTGATTCGCTGGCCAGCTTTTGACCTTGTCGGGAAGAACCACAGGCTTGGGGATCAGCCATTGTGGTTTCTTGTTTCCAACCCAGCCTTCAGCAAGGACCTCGTATCGAGGCGATGCCAGCTTGTAGGGCATGGGCTCGCCAAAGGGACCATGCCGCTCCAGCCATAAGCGGGTTTCCTTTTCCGCCTCTGCTGGCGCCTCGTTGCCGAGGACCAGGTTCAATCCGGAATGATCAATGCTGGCGCTCTCGAAGACACCTCGCTTGGCCGCCTCGATAAGAAGCTGGAGCTCGGGAATATCAGTGCGATTCGCGGGCGAATAGCGCACGGATCGGTCTGCTAGTGCCAAATCGGTGGGGTGCTTGGCCTGTGCAGCGAATTTTCCCAGCGCCAGCAGCTGCTCCAAATTAAACGCCGTGGCCGAGTAGTTAGCCGCACTTGCCGCGCCGAGCTCGCGTAGGCGGAATGCGAATGAAGCCCTCTCACCGAGAAGACCAGGATTCGCTTGCTCTTCGCCTCCAAAGTGCGAAAAATTGTCGGAGACTTCCAGTGGGTAGGTTTTCGTCTTTGAGCCTGGGATATTCTGGGGTTCACCGGCGACAAAGGCCAGATCGATGTCCCGCAAGTTCAGGGCATGGGCCCCAGCCTGGATCTGTTGTGCCATCTCCCGCACGATTTCTTCCGCTTGTGCAGGATCGAGCTGATCCGAGAGCACGAATTGCAGGTCAACTGACAGATCCGGTGCGGCCAAGGCATCGTGATCCATGACCTCGGAGGACATCTGGACGCCAAGGACCCCGTCCCGGTCCTCGACGGCTGCAACGAAATCGCAAACTTCATCGGGCGCGTCGCAGGAATTCCATGGCTGCCAGATCACCAGGATGGCTGCGATAAGAGCCAGTGCGATGACGCTAGCTCCAGCGCGCAGTGAATTCATCTGGCTACTGTATCAAATGCGACCACATGCTTGACCGCTGGTACTCCGGAAAACGGTAACCGGATAATGCGAGTAAAATTTCAAGCACACGTATTGAAAGCGAGTTCCCATGAGTTTGAAAGATCGCCTGCGCGATGACAGCATCGCCCATCTGAAGGCCGGCAACGAGCTGGAGAAGACGACCCTGCGCAATATCCTCAGTGCCATCGGCACCAAGGAAAAGTCCGGAAAGAACCCCAGCGAGCTCAACGACCAGGATGTCGAGAACCTGCTTCGCAAGGAAGTCGGCAACCGCGAGGAAACTGCTGGCCTGGCCGCCAAGGACGGCCGCACCGAATTGGCTGAACGCGAATTGGCCGAAGCCGCCTTCATCTCCACGTACCTGCCCAAGATGCTTGACGAAGCGCAAGCCCAGGACATTGTCGAGAGGATCATGGCCGAACTTGCAGCCGATCACGACCTGACCATGAAGGACATGGGCCAGGCCATGAAGCTGGTCGGCGCCGAAATCGCTGGCCGCTTCGATGGCAAGGCTGTCTCCCAGATGGTGCGCGCCAAACTGGGCTAGCCAACACTGGACTTTTCATTCGGCACGGGCCGTCCCACTTTTGGGGCGGCCCGTTGCCGTAGTCCAGGCAACGGGGATGGGATCCGGGTTTTGAAGCAGATAGTCTGTGGATACCATGCCTGACTTCCCGAAAAACCGCGCCACCCTGTCCAAGGGCTCTGGCGCACTGCTGATCCTTGCCATCATCCTGGCCTCGCTGAACCTGCGTCCTGCCGTCACCTCCTTGGGGTCCCTGCTTGATCTGGTGATTGGCGACCTGCAGATGAATGGCATCGTGGCCGGAATGATCACCGGCATCCCTCCACTGTGCTTCGCGCTGCTGGGTCCCTTGGCGCCGCGGCTGGCCGGGAAGCGCGGACCGGAACTAGTGGTGGCCTCAGCCATGGGTGCTGTCCTGTTGGGCATTGCCCTGCGCGCGGTGGCTCCGGGGACCGGATTCTTCCTGCTGTGCACCGCATTGGCCCTTGCGGGCATCGCGGTGGGCAACATTCTCATGCCGGTACTGGTCAAGCGCTGGTTCCCGGGAAAGATCGGGATTGTCACCGGCGCCTACACTACGGCGGTTGCCTTGGGTGCTTCCGGAGTTGCGGGGGTCGCCATGCCGGTGAATCAGATGCTCGGCGGAAACTGGCGCGTGGGCTTGGGATTCTGGGCAATTCTGGCCTTGCTGGCGCTGGTGCTGTGGCTTTTGGTGTACTTCGGGATGCGCAACCAAATCGCAGCCCAGCAGCAGCATCTTGCCAGTAACTCAAATGATGCGGCCGGCATCGGGCCGATGAGCAAGAACGCCACCGCATGGTGGGTGGCGTTGTTCTTCGGCGGGCAGTCCGCCGTGGCTTATATCTTCATGGGGTGGCTGCCCAAGATCTTCATCGACTTGGGAGTCTCGCCGGCATTCGCTGGATCCCTGCTGGCGATCCTGCTGGGTGTGGGCGTGCCTTTGTCCTTCGTGATGCCGGCGCTCGCTGCCAAATTCTCGAACCAGGCGCCACTGGTGATCTTCAACGGTGCCGTGGGCATCATCGCGATCATCGGCATGCTGCTTGCTCCGGTCCAGGGAGCGGTGCTGTGGTCGGTGCTGCTGGGCATTTGCGGGTCGAACTTCCCGCTGGCCTTGACCATGATCGGCTTGAAGGCCCGCACCGCCGCGGGTGTCTCGAAGCTCTCCACCTTCGGCCAGTCTGCGGGCTATCTGCTGGCGTTCCCCGGTCCGTTCCTGGTCGGGGTGCTGCACGAAACTTCGGGTTCATGGGTTGCGCCAATGTGGCTTATTGCCGGCTTGATCGTTTTCCAGACCCTGGTCGGCATCATGGCCGGGCGTCCGCGCTACATCGAGGACACGCAACTAGAGCAAGTGCGCTAGCTGGCGACTTCGCCGGTCGCGGCTGAGTCGACGTGCTTGCCGAAACCGAGATCTGCCTGGCTTCCTGCGACTCGTCCGGCCAATGAGGCATTGGCGCTTCCGGCTGCGGCGCGGTTCCTGCTGCGGCGCAGGAACGGGTACTGGCTGCTGACGAATTCGTCGACCTGTTCCTTGCGGCTGGCCAGGACCAGTTCGGTCCCGTTGCCGCTGTGCACGCTTTCTTCCTGGTAGAGGATGGCGATGCGCGAAGCGACTTGCAGGTAGAAGCTGCGCTGGAATTCGCGGCGTTCAATGGTTTTCTCGGAATCGGTGTACCAGTTCGCGTAGAGCTTGCCCTCCTGTGCCCACCAGTGGGCCATGGCAGCAGACGCCTGGACAACCAAGGAAGCGAAGAGGTTCTTGACGGTAGCTACATCCGATTCATGGCCGATGATGTACAGCCTGCACGAGGTCGAGTAGTTGCTTTGCAGCATGGACACCGTGCGGAAGGCCCGGCCCACCGCGGACAGGCCATCGCGCTGTCCCAGGCGGTAGACGCCGCGCATATCGAAGTGCTCCTCGATAATGGCTTCCTTCTTCTTGCCCCGGTGGGCCGAGTCGGCATCCAGTTCCGCACGGCCGATGCCATAGCGCACCATGAGCCGTTCGGCATGTTCCTGGAAGGCCTGCGCTTCGTGCGGAAAAGTGGTGTTCTCGGCCTTGTTCAGCAATAGAGCAATGCGTTCTTTCAAGCGTTGCAGCTTTTGCTCAGAGGTGCTCATGGCTTCTTCCTTGCTAGCGGTCCGGCGGTGGCGAAGCGGTCATATTCGGTTCTCTGCATTAGTTTGCCACGAGGTGCAGAGCCCTGCTTGAGGGGCTGTGGGTAACTGCCGCCAGTGGACCCTAGCCGGTTGTGCAAACCGCGCGTAGAGTGAAGGCACCAAGCAGGTCCAGCAGGCCCGCGAACTTCGCTTCGCGGCTGGTCATCGGAGGTTGTGATGGGTGATTTTCGTGCATACACCATGGAAGAGCGGGCCACGTACCTGGCTCCTTCATGCGATCGCTGCGGGCAGCACCGCCACATAGTGTGGGAGAAGGTTGAAGGAACCCAGACCTACCGTCCGCGTGATGCGGGGTGCTCCAATGAGGCCTGCACCGCCTAGCTAGCGCAGCGTGCGGGCAGGTACCGCTCACGAGCGGATGCCCAGGCTTGCCGAGATGCGTGCCGAGGCGGCCGTAAGCACGGCTGCAATGTGGTTGCGATCGCGTTCCAGTGGCGGGTAGATGACGGCGATGGCCGCGGGCTTGCCCTGCGGGAGCACCAGCGGAACGGCAATCGAGGTTAGTCCCGGGATCACTTCGTCATGGCTGAATTCGAAGTCCTTGGCCGGGTGCTCCTGGGGATTGAGCATGGAACGGATGACCCGTCCCGGTGCGCCGTTGTCGATCGGATGGCGGGTGCCCGGGCGCTGGGCCACGGTGGCATCGGCGAGCCGGGGTTCTGCGGTGCTCAGGGTAACGGCTGCCTCGCCATCGAAGACGACAAGCAGCGCCGTCATCTGCAGCTCATCGGAGACGGTGGCCAGATGCGGTGCGGCCGCGGCCTGCAGGGACTTGGCGACGTTGCGCGCCAGCGCGCCCAGGCGGGCTCCCAATTCGAGCTCGCCTGCCGGATTGCGTTCCACGAATCCGTACTGCTCGAAGGTCTTGACCAGCCGGTAGGCCATGGAGCGGTGCACGCCCAGCAGTCCGGCGAGTTCCGAGACGCTCAGCGGCGTCGCGGATTCCCCGATCAGGGTCAGTGCCTCTAGCCCGCGGCCCAGGGTCTGCGAACCGCCTTCGGTGGTTTTGCTCATGTTCCAATCATTCCATCTGGCCTGCGCAGATGCCTGCCGCGCTGTTCCCGGTGTGATCCACGTCTTGCCTACAGCCTACGTGAAAGCTACGATTGTTTCTATAGTTAGGACAGTGTCGCAATTATAGAGACAATGAAGTTCAGCGGCACAGCGATAGGGGAGCCACATTATGCAGATTCACCACAGGGGATACGTTTCCGGGGATCCACGGGTCAAGGAAGCGGCCGGCTACGGCATCGACCGCGCCGAGCAAATTCCCGATGAAATGGATGTGCTGATCGTTGGAACCGGTCCGGCGGCCGCCGTGGTGACCGCGCAGCTCTCGCGCTTCCCGAGCATCAACGCCCGCGCCATCGAGATGCGCCCGGGCCGGCTCGACGTCGGCCAGGCCGACGGCATCCAGGCCCGCTCGGTGGAAACCTTCCAGGCTTTCGGCTTCGCCAACGAGGTTGTCGAAGAGGCCTACCGCAATGTCGAAATGTGCTTCTGGACCCCGGACCCGGAGAACCCCGCGAACATCAAGCGCCATTCGCGTGCTGCCGACGACTCCACCGGAATGAGCGAGTTCCCGCACATCTACGTGAACCAGTCGCGCATCCTGGACTACTTCCTGCGTGACGCCGAACGCGCGCCGGGCAAAATCACCCCGGACTACGGCGTGGAATACCTCGGCTGCGAGATCGACCCGGACGCCGAATACCCGGTGTCCGCGCGCATCAAGTACGTGGCGGGGCCGCGTACTGGCGAAGAGCGCACCGTGAAGGCCAAGTACCTGGTTGGCGGCGACGGCGCGCGCAGCCAGGTGCGCCGCTCGCTGGGCCACAAGCTGCACGGCGATGCGGCCCTGCATGCCTGGGGCGTCATGGACGTCATGGTCAACACCGACTTCCCGGACATCCAGGTCAAATGCTCCATCCAGTCCCATGACGCGGGCAATATCCTGCTTATCCCGCGCGAGGGCGGCTACCTGGTCCGCTTCTACGTGGATCTGGGCGAGTTGACCGCCGAGGATGCCGGGGCCATCCGCAACACCCGGGTCGAGGAAATCGTGGCCACGGCCAACCGCATCATCCACCCGTACACGATGGACGTGAAGAACGTCGCCTGGTTCTCGGTCTACGAGGTGGCACACCGGATCACCGACGGCTTCGACGACGTCTCCGATGAGGAGCGCGGCACCCGCTGCGCGCGCGCCTTCATCATGGGCGATGCCTGCCACACCCACTCGGCCAAGGCCGGGCAGGGCATGAACGTGTCCATCCAGGACGGCTTCAACCTGGGCTGGAAGCTGGCCGCCGTGCTCGAAGGCCGCGCCCCGGATGCGCTGCTGGATACCTACGCCGGGGAACGCAAGGTCATCGCGCAGAACCTGATCGACTTCGACAAGGAATGGTCCACCCTGATGGCCAAGTCCGTGGACGATTGGGAAGACCCTGACGAGCTGGAGAAGTACTACACCAAGACCCAGGAATTCCCTGCCGGGTTCATGACGCAGTACACCCAATCGCCGATCACCGCCGGCCTGGAGCACCAGGATCTGGCCCCGGGCTTCCCGGTGGGCAAGCGCTTCAAGTCCGCCGAGGTCATCCGCCGTTCGGATAACCGCTGGCGCCACCTGGGCCACTTCCACGAGGCTGACGGACGCTGGCGCATCTACGCCTTCGCCGATGCGGCAGCACCGGCACTGGAAGGCACCGCAATGGCCGACTTCGCCGCTTGGTGGAGCGCCGATCCGGCATCGCCGCGCAACCTGTACACCCCGGCAGGCGGGGACGAGGATGCCGTTTTCGATACCAAGGCCATCTACCAGCAGGACTATACGCAGGTCGAGCTGCATGATGTGCCCAAGGCCTTCCAGCCGCTGAAGGTCCCGTACGGCCTGCACGACATCAACCAGGTATTCGCAGCCGGCCACGGCCGCGACATCTTCCGCGACCGCGAAATCAGCAAGAACGGCGCCATCGTGGTGGTTCGCCCGGATCAGTACGTCGCCGGGATCTTCCCGCTGGATGCGCGTGAGGAGATCGCCGCGTTCTTCGCCGGGAACATGCTTCCGGTCAACGGCTAGGAAACCCTATTGGCTCTTTTGGCCGCACCCTGCTGAACCATGGGTGCGGCCAAGGGGCCAAGCCTGCATAACTGCCGCCAAGCTGTCGCGCGCTGCTGGTAGCCTCGGGTGCATGAGCGCACTTTTCGACACGCTGCCGGTTCGCCGCATCACCGAACATCCCAAGGCACCCATGGATCGTTCCGACTGGGCCGCCCAGATCCCGGCGGTGCAGCAACTGCTTGACGAGGGCCTTGAACTCGGCCAGCTGACTGTGCTGGTGGGGGAGAACGGCGCGGGAAAATCAACGCTCGTCGAGGCGATTGCAGCGGCCTTTGGGCTGAATGCCGAGGGCGGAACCCGCAACAGCATGCACCAGACCCAACCCACCGAATCCGGGTTGTCCTCGCACCTGCAATTGGAACGCGGAGCCGGTGCGTCCAAGGCCGGAGTGTTCTTGCGCGCAGAAACCATGCACGGGCACTTCGCCTATCTGGGCTCCATCGGCTCGCGCGGAAAGCACAATTTCCAGAGCCATGGCGAATCCTTCGTCGAGTTCTTCACCGAGCGCTCGTATGTCAATGGGTTGTGGGTCTTCGACGAAGCCGAGTCAGCGCTGTCCTTCAATGGCTGCCTCATGCTGCTCTCGCATATTGCAGATCTGCTGCGTTCCGGTTCCCAGGTAATTCTCTCCACCCACTCGCCAATTCTTGCTTCCTTGCCGGAGGCGCGAATCTATGAAATCGGGGAGTGGGGCATCCGCGAATCGGACTACGACGAGTTGGACATGGTGCGGAACTGGCGGCTTTTCCTGGATGCCCCGGGACGGTACCTGCGCCATTTCAATGACTAGATTGCCGACGCAGCGTGGTCTTCGGTTAGAGCGGCGCAGCTAATTCCCCTAAGCTTTAAGCAACGGAAGACGAAGGGACGCACTATGGCCAAGAAGCGCTCAATTTGGGCTCGAATGTTCGGTATCGGCAAGGCTAACGCCAACGCCGCTTTGGATGCTCTGGAGGATCCGAAGAAGATGCTGGACCAGTCGGTTCGCGAATACACCAACAACATTGCCCAGGCCGAGCAGGCGGTTGCCCAGACCATCGGCAACCTGCGCATGGCCGAGGACGACCACGCCAAGTTCCAGCAGGAAGCCAAGGACTGGGGCAACAAGGCGCTGGCCGCGTCGAACAAGGCTGACGAATATTCTGCCGCCGGTGACAGCACCAACCAGCAGAAATTCAACCAGCTGGCCACGGTGGCCATCCAGCGCCAGATGGACGCCGAGAAGCGCGCCAAGAACTTGGGATCCACGATCACCACCCAGCGTGATGTCGTCGCCAAGCTGAAGACCGGTCTGAACACCATGCAGACCAAACGCCAGGAACTGGTGGCCAAGCGCGATGAGCTGGTGGCCCGCGCGCGCAATGCCAAGACCCAGAACCAGATGATGGACACCCTCAAGGCCCTGGACATCAACGACCCGACCAGCGAGATCAGCCGCTTCGAGCAGCAGATCCGCCAGGACGAAGCCAAGGTCCGCGGTGCGCAGGAACTGGCGGCCTCTTCCCTGGATGCGCAGTTCGCGCAGCTGGAAGACCTCGGCGCCGAGACCGAAGTTGATGCGCGCTTGGCAGCCTTGAAGGCCAGCAACGCACCGCAGGACATCCTCGAGGAAGCCGACGGCGCAGCGCAGATCGAAGCCGGCGCACCGCAGGTTTCCGAGATCGAAGCACGCCTGGCTGCCTTGAAGAAGAACCAGGCCTAGGTCCTAGCCACAAGCGGCAAAGCGTCCCTTCCCGGATCACTACTGATCCGGGAAGGGACGCTTTGCCTTTTTCGTGGGAACCGGGTCTAGCGGCCAACCGATTCCTGGGCGGTGCCTGCTGTATGCAAGGTGGCACTGCCTGCGGAGACATCGATCGTGATCTTGTTAGGGGAGTTCGGATCGGTGGCGAGCAGGTTCTCGACGGATCCGGCGGCCGTATTCTGCCGCAGGTCGTAGGTGGCCTCGGGCAGTTCCAGCTCCAGCGAGCCGGCGCTGACACTGCCCTCGATGCTCTTGGGCGCCGTGCCCGAGAGTTCGCCAATGAGTTCGCCGGCCGAGATATCAAACCGGGCGCTTCGGACATTGTCCAGGCGCACCGTTGCTTCCCCTGCGCCCAAGTCGATATCGGCGGTGTGCGCGCTGCCGGTGAGGTTCAGCTCCCCGGCACCGACTTCAACCACCAGGTCCTTGTAGGCGCCGACTGCGTTGAAGGATCCGGCGGACAGCTCGAAGTCCGCATCCAGCCTTCCGTTGTCCATGGATTGCGGAAGCACCAGCGTTGCCTCGTTGTCGTCGAATCCGCAGCCGAAGAAGCAGAAGTTGTCCCAGGCATTCGGGGCTTCGACGATGAGCCGATCGCGCTCCCGATGCAGCTTCCAGCTCGCGGACTTGGCGCTTTTGACTTCAAGTGTTGCCTTGTCGGTGTCCGCAAAGACCAGATCGAAGCGTCCCGCGCTCGCCGAAACTTCCAAGGCGGTCACCCCGGAGACCTCTGCTTCGTGGATCGAATGCTCCCGGGAGACCGAAGCAAAGGCGCTGCGTGCCGTGGCGATGACCAAGGTGAGAATGACCAGCCCGCCGAGCACCGCGAGGATGATATTCAGCGGCTTGCCGTTGTTGGGTGGCGCCGGTGGGTTTGGCGGTAGCGGCATGGTTTGCGTGGTAGTCATGATCCTGTCCTGTCTGTGCGGTTGGTGCCCAGGGTTTCAATATGAGCCAGGGCTGCCAGCACGCGCCGGTTGCCCGTTCCGTCGGCTTCCAAGCCGAGTTTCTGGAAGATGGAAGTGATGTACTTTTCTACGCTGGCCTCCGAGAGGAAGAGCAGCGCGGCGATCGCCTGGTTGGATTTTCCTTCGGCCAGTGCGGCCAGGACTGTGCGTTCCCGGTCGGTCAGCTTCTGCATGCGGTCATCGTGATTGCGTCGAGTCAACAGCTGTGCCACCACTTCCTGGTCCAAGACGGTTCCACCACCTGCAATCTGCTCCAGCGAAGCAATGAACTCGCTGACATCCGCAACACGGTCCTTGAGCAGGTAGCCGATCGCTCCGGACTGGGTGGAAATCAGTTCCGAGGCGTAGCGCTCCTCGACGTACTGGGAGAGCACCAGCACCGGCAGATCCGGATACTTCTTGCGCAGTTCCAGCGCCGCACGGATGCCTTCATCCGTGTAGGTCGGCGGGAGACGGACATCCAGGATGCAGATCTGCGGGAAATCATCGGCGGACGAGTTGTCCAGGAAATCCATCAGCCCGCTGGTTTCGGGCAAATCCGCGACAACATGGTGGCCGCTGTGGGCCAGCAACCTGACCAGCCCTTCACGCAGCAGGACCGAATCCTCGCAAATCAGTACGCGCATGGCACGTTCACCTCCACTGCAGTTGGCCCGCCCTGGGGGCTGTCCAGGCTAAAGGTGCCGCCGGCGGCGAGCACCCGATTATTGATTCCATCCAGGCCGCCGCCGGGGGTGATGCGCGCCCCGCCGGTGCCGTTGTCCTCGATGCGGGCCCACAGGCTTTGCTGGCCCTCATGCTCCCGGACCCTCACGGTGATCTGGCAGCGCTGGGCCCGCGAATGCTTGGCAGCATTGGTCAGCGCCTCGGCAATGGCGAAGTACACCGCCGCTTCGGCCACGCGCGGATAGCGCCCATTGAGCTGGATATCCAGGCCCACCGGGATATGCGAGCGGCCTGCGATAGCCGAGAGTGCCGCATCCAGTCCGCGGTCATCGAGTACCGACGCGTAGATTCCGCGGGTGAGCTGGCGCAGTTCGGTAATCGCGGACTTGGTTGAAGCGTGGGCTTCGGCCACCAGTTCCTTGGCCTGGCGCGGATCGCTGTCGATCTGCTGGTGCGCAAGCCCCAAGGTCATGGCCACGGAGACCAGCCGGGGCTGGACCCCATCGTGCAGGTCGCGTTCGATGCGGGTGCGCTCCACCTCTGCGGCGCGCACCGCTCCTTCGCGCTGCACCGCGGTCGTGCGCACGCGTTCGACCAGTGCACTCTCGCGGGCAATAGAGCCGACGATTCCCACGGTGACCATCCGGTGCAAGAAAACCAAGCCGATAACCACTGCTATTCCCAGCAGCGCCGCCAGCACCAGCCAAGGTGCCTGGCTTACCGGGGTCTGGAAGCCCCACAGCCCGGGAACGGTTCCCAGCGGGTCGGCACTATCTGCCTGCAAGACCGGGGCGAAGGCAACGATGGACGAACGCACGGCCATTTGCAGGGCAGTGAGCATCAGCGAACCGGCCAGACAGGAGAAGAGCAAGCTTCCCAGCAGCGCCCACATGCGTCCGTTGGACACATTGCGTCCGAGCGAACGGACGTATTCGCCAAAGCCTTCACGGCGGCGTGGCCGCCAGGTCAGCGGAGCGACGTCCATGTCGTAGAGGTTGCTGATTCGAGTCAGCTCGAAGCGGGCCAGGCCGAAGAGCGCATAGACCAATCCGGCCAAGACGACCAGGCCCAAACCGAGGATCGGGGTCAGCGCGACGCCTACCGAGAGCCAGGCCAGCAGCAGCGAAAACAGGATCAGGCCGGCAGACCCGAACAATGCCATATGCAGCAGCGTCATGCCCAATCTCAGCGGGGGACGGGCAGGTGCGGTGCCCGGTAGAACCTTAGGTGTCGAAGTCATACCTCAACACTAGAGCGCGCAGGTCAGCGCCAACACCGAGGGAACCGGAGTTCTTCATTATGGAAAACCCGAAGAATTTGCCTCCCAGGGTGCCCTTTGGGCTTTTCGGAGCGCAGGATGGACAGATGGACACGAACCAGGATCCGCAGGCGGCAGGAACAGCGTCCATCGAGATCAGGCCGCTGGCCGAAGAACGCATGGACGACTTCGCGACGGTAGTGAATCCGAGCCGGTGGCAGAAGCATTGCTGGTGCTTGTCGCACCGGATCGGTGCCGCCGAGATCAGGGAACGAGGCGCAGGGGACCGGTTCGCCGCCATGCGCTCACTGAGCTCCGAGCCGATTGCCCCGGGAGAGATCGCTTATCGCGCAGGGGAACCGGTGGGCTGGTGCAGCATCGCTCCGCGATCGAGGATCCCACTGCTGGAAAAGTCCAAGCTCATCAGGCCCGTGGATGATCTGGAGGCTTGGAGCATCACCTGCATGGTGGTGCGCAGCGGCTACCGCCGCCAGGGCGTGAATCGGGAAATGGTCCAAGGCGCAGTGCAGTATGCGCGGGACCTCGGGGCGCCAGCGGTCGAAGCCTACCCAGTGGATCCGGCAGGGCGGATGGACCTGACCATGGCCTTCGTCGGAACCAGGAAGATGTTCGAGCAGGCCGGGTTCGAGGTCGTCGGGGTCAGCGACGCCCAGGCCAGCAGGATGCCCCGGCTGATCATGCGCAAACTGCTCGGACCCGGTGACGCTGTGTTGCATTTGCTCCGCTTTGGCACCGGGATAAGGAACCGGCGTGAATTAGCGAGGTTCCGTCAGCGCTTCAACGCCGCGCACCCCTTCATCATCCAGACGAGGTTTGAAATACGTGGAAATGGCCGTCTTGGCTGCGTTTCCGGCGGTGACTGGCTCTCTGGCTTCAATTGCATCGAAGATAGCTCGGTCCAATGCCACCACTTTTTTCATTTCTAGGGACTCGTTGTCCGCGTGGCTCATCTGGTCATTCATGACGCTCAAGATGGCACCGGATACCGCCTCGCCACAGATCCGCAACAGGCTGTTGTGGCTGGCTTCCCATACGGCCGCGTGGAAATCGAGGTCGGCCCGGTTGAAGGATCCGGAGCCCGCAGCCGCCTCAGATTCCATGCGTTCAACTGCATCGCGCATGACCGATAATTGCTCGGAACTATGCATTACGGCCGCTAGCTGGCAGGCGGAACTCTCCAGAACGATTCTGAATTGAACCAATTCCGAGAGTGAGAGGGTAGCTATGCGCGCCATATTGGCAAAGGATCTGCCCAGATTATCCGTGGAAACCGGCAAGACAACTGGACCGCTGCGGCTACCGGGACGCGACGCAATGAGGCCTTGGCTCTGTAATACTCGCAATGCCTCGCGGACCGTTGGCCGGCTGACGGAGAACTGCACCATGAGCTCGCGTTCACTGGGAAGGTGCTGGCCAGGTTCAATTTCCTTGGACAGAATCGCTTCCTCGATTTGTTGCACTACTCGCTCGTAGGTCAATGTTGGCACGGCCGGCGTGAAAGTTAGCTTGCTCAATTGGGGCCTTCCTTTAGCTGCGAGTGGAAACGGTTAGCGGACAAGGTATTGCAGTTCTCCGGGGCGGCACCACCCCAGCCAAATATTTCGACAACTGGTAAGACCAGAAAACTTAGTAGAAATATCAGCATATATGGTGTTGTATGGATCACATCACTCAATGGACATGTTGACCGATGGAGATCCCATGAAAGAGAAAAAGAACTACAGTCGGCTTGCGGCGACAGTGCTGGTTGGCTCTCTGGCGCTAACCGCGTGCTCTGCAGGATCAGGCGGGACTTCGTCGGAAGGCTCGGCCGAAAACACTTCAGTGACCGTCGCGTTAACTGGTGAACCGGTCAATCTGGACTTCACCACGACTGCAGGCGCTGCTATTCCGCAAGCGCTCATGTCCAATGTCTATGAAGGATTGGTCGAGATCGACCAAGAAGGAAAGATCCAGCCGTTGCTCGCCGAATCGTGGGAGCTGAGCAACCGGAACAAGACCTATACGTTCAAGCTTCGCGAAGGCGCAACCTTTTCCAATGGCGAAGCGTTCACTGCCGATGACGTCAAATTCAGTATCGAACGAGTCCAATCCGATGACTGGGTCTCTAGCTTGAAGACGAAAATGGAAATCGTGGACTCTGTCGATGTCCTCAGTGATTCCGAAGTCGCCATTACCCTGAAGCAGCCGAGTAATGCCTGGCTTTTCGACATGGGCACCTTGGTCGGAGCCATGTTCGATCCAAGCGGCGTTGACGAACTAGCTTCGACCGCCATTGGGACTGGGCCATACGAAATTGATGCGTGGAACCGCGGGCAGTCCATCGAACTCGCGACACGCGATGACTACTGGGGCGAGAAACCGCAGGTTGAAAAGGTCTCACTGCGCTACTTCGCCGATGCGGTAGCCACGACCAATGCACTTCAATCCGGCGACGTGGATGTCGTCTACAACATGCAGTCCCCGGAACTGCTGTCCGGTTTCGAATCGAATGACAAGTTCCAGGTCCTTGACGGCACCTCCAATGGCGAGATCGTCTTGTCGATGAATAACAAAAAAGCTCCGTTCGATGACAAGCGCGTGCGCCAAGCCGTCATGTATGCCATCGACCGCCAAGCTGTAGTCGACACCGCATGGAACGGCTACGGCACGGTGGTGGGCGGACCGGTTCCGACCACCGACCCGTACTACGAGGATCTGAACGATATCTACCCGTACGACCCGGAGAAGGCCAAGGCGTTACTCAAGGAAGCTGGAGCCGAGAACCTGCAGATCACTTTCAAGGTTCCAACTCGCCCTTACGCAACCGCAGTCTCTGAAATAGTCGTCTCTCAACTGGCTGATGTCGGAATCGACGCTAAGATCGAGTCCTCCGAATTCCCCGCGGTCTGGCTCGACGAGGTCTTCACCAAGCACGATTACCAGATGTCGGTCGTCCTGGCAGTGGAGAGCCGAGATGTTTTGGCAATGTTCAACAACCCGGACTACTACCTGGGCTACGACAATTCAGGCATTGAGGAGCTTGCCGCAAAAGCCGATGCTGCCGACGAAGCCGGATACGTGGATGGCATGAAAAAGGTGGTTCGCACCATCGTTGATGATGCAGCTGCAGATACCCTGTTCATCTTCCCGAACATCGTGGTAGCCAGGGCAGAGGTGACCGGCATTCCGGCCAACTCCGTGACCGAAGCATTGGATATGACCAATATCGGCTGGAAATAGCTTCCATAGCCGCACCGACAAAGGGAAAATCACGTGGGTATTAGATTACTGATCAACTTGGCAAGATTCGTTGTCACTTATGTGATTGCAACGGTTGCAGTCTTCCTTTTCATGCGAGCAATTCCCGGAGATCCTGCCCAGATTGCCCTGGGTGTGAACGCCACCCCGGAGCTATTGGCCAAAACGCGAGCCGAGTTCGGGACCGATCGGCCGCTGATCGTCCAGTACTTTGACTGGGCGCTGGGGTTGCCCACCGGCAACTTCGGCACATCCTACGTCACGCGGCAAGATATCAGTCCGCTGATTGTCGACCGGGTGCAAGTCAGCCTGATCCTGGTACTGCTGGCAATGGTCCTCGCCTTGGCGATTGCGATTCCCTTCGGCACCTACGCGGCGGTCAAGCACCGCAATCCGAGCGGCATCATTGTCAGCGGAATCAGCCAGGTAGGCGTGGCCATTCCCAACTTTCTCGCCGGCATTCTGCTGGTGGTCGTCTTTGCCGTGGGCCTGGGTTGGCTTCCGGCCAACGGGTGGACACCGCCCGGCGAGGACTTCGGAGATTTCATTTCCCGCGTCGTCCTGCCAGTGCTCGCTCTGGCATCCGTGCAGGGAGCTATCCTGACTCGCTATGTCCGTTCGGCGGTGATGGAAGTGATGAGCGAGGATTACTTGCGGACCGCACGGTCCAAGGGCCTCGGGAAGCTTGAATCGCTGATCAAGCATGGTCTGCGCAACGCCTCCATCCCAGTTCTGACAGTTACCAGCGTGCAGTTAGCGGCATTGATCATTGGCGCGGTGGTCATTGAACGGGTGTTTGTGATCCCAGGCCTTGGGTCCATGCTGCTCGACGCGGTGGGCAACCGCGATCTTCTTACCGTGCAATCGGTGGTCATGGTGCTCGTCGCGATTACCTTGATCATCAACTTGGTCGTGGACGTTCTCTACACAATCCTGGATCCACGCATTCGAAAGGGCGCGTAATGTCTGCAGAACCAGTTACTGCTTCAAGCACCCGTCGAAAACTCTCCGTGACGCTGCTGGTAGGCAGCATCCTCGTAGCTCTCGTGGTGCTCGCTGCACTCGTCTCCTTTGTCTGGACCCCCTTCGATCCGGTACAAGCAGTTCCCCAGGATCGCTTGCAAGGATCCAGCGTCACCCATCTGATGGGTACCGACAGGTACGGACGCGACGTCTTTTCGGGAATCCTGTACGGAGCGCGCATTACCTTGCTGGTGGGTTTGGTTGCGGTAGGTATCGCCCTGATCATTGGGACGCCGCTAGGTATTCTGGCTGGCATGCGAGGCGGCATCACCGAGGAAGTTACCATGCGTGGCGCTGATATTCTCCTCGCTTTTCCCGCGTTGCTGGTAGCGATCATGTTTGGCGCCGTATTTGGAGCCAGCACATTCACGGCCATGCTTGCAATCGGCATTGGCTCGATACCCGGCTTTGCGCGTGTTGCGCGAAGCGGCACCCTGCAGGTGATGAGCACCGAATACATCATGGCTGCCAAGGCATCCAGCCAGAGCAGCTGGCGTATCGCCCGGCGCCATGTGCTGCCCAATATCATCGGCATGGTCGTGGTGCAGTGCTCGGTATCGTTCGCAATTGCGGTACTTGCCGAAGCAGCGCTGTCCTTCCTTGGCTTGGGCACTCCACCACCAGTCCCATCCTGGGGCCGCATGCTGCAAGAATCCCAGCAATTCCTGGGGACCTTCCCGATGCTCGCCGTTTGGCCGGGCGCCGCCATTGCCGTTGCAGTGTTGGGCTTCACCTTGCTTGGTGACGGTCTGCGTGATCGGTTCGATCCGAAACTGAATGGAGATCGGTAATCCATGGATAAGAAAACAACTACCGGCGCTCTGATAGATGTCAGGGGCCTGACAATCAGCACCAAGCACCGCACGCTTGTCTCGAACTTTAATCTGCGCATGAATCCGGGGGATCGTGTAGGGCTGATTGGCGAATCTGGTTCCGGAAAGTCCATGACCACATCCGCCCTTATGGGGTTGCTCCCGGAAGGTGTCAGCGCCAGTGGCTCCATCCAGCTTGCGGGTCACCCACGGAATCTGGTCGAGGCAACTGACAGGGAACTGCAGAAAATCCGTGGCAAGGATATGAGCATGGTCTTCCAGGAGCCGCTGACCGCATTGAATCCGCTGATGAAAGTCGGTCCGCAGGTCGCGGAAATTATGACCAGTCATAAGACCGTCGCTTCAAAATCAGCGGCTCAGGCTCGTGCGGTGGAACTGCTCGGATCGGTTAAGCTCCCGGATCCGGCACGGGCCGCCCGCTCTTATCCGCACCAGCTTTCTGGAGGCCAGCGACAGCGCGCCATGCTGGCGATGGCCTTGGCGAATAACCCGGGTCTCTTGCTCTGCGATGAACCGACCACGGCTTTGGACGTTACGGTTCAACGCCAGGTTCTGGATCTGATCTTGGAATCGGTCCAAGAACGCGGCACCGGGTTGTTGTTCATCACCCATGACCTTTCGGTGGTCGCCAACGTCTGCGACCGGGTGCTGGTGATGAACAACGGCCAAGTGGTTGAAGAAGGCGATACCGGAGAGGTATTCAGCAATCCGCAACACCCTTACACCCGAGGACTGCTGGCCGCCTCGGACCTGAATGCCACAGATGCCGACGGCAGGTTATTCACCGTGGCTTCGGCCGCTTCCTACATTCCGCCTTTGGCCGAAGCGCAGCCAGTCGTGGAAGCAGCAAACGCGGAAATAAGCGATCTCCGGGAACACGATCAGGCCGCGGGGGACATTGCTCCCGAAGTACCCTCGTTGATCAGTGTCAAGGACCTGACGCGATTCTATCCTGTCGGACGCTCGTCGCTCTTCGGGAAGCGTTCGGAGGTGCATGCGTTGAAAGGCGTCTCCTTTGACGTTGCTGCCGGGCAACGTTTCGGTGTGGTCGGTGAATCCGGTTCCGGAAAATCCACCCTCTTGCGCATCTTGGCAGGTCTGGACCAACCCACCTCAGGCAGTGTTCGTGTGGCAGGAAGCGAGGTTGCAGGGGCCAAGGAGAGGGATCTGGTCCAATTGCGCCAGCAGCTGCAGATCGTTTTCCAGGATCCCATGGGATCGCTGGATCCGCGGATGCGTGTCCGCGACATTATCGCTGAGCCTTTGCTTGTTCCGGGGCAAAAGGTGGATAGCGCCAAGCACCGGAAGATGGTCGCAGAGATGCTCGGATCGGTGGGACTGCCGGCCGATGCCGCGGAACGCTTCCCGCATCAATTCTCCGGTGGACAGCGCCAGCGAATCTCCATTGCTCGTGCGCTGATCTGCGAGCCTCGGGTGCTGGTGGCTGATGAACCGGTCAGCGCTCTGGATGTCTCCGTCCGGGCCCAAGTACTGAACCTGCTTTCGGACTTGGTCGACGACTACCAACTGACCCTCGTCTTCGTCTCCCACGATCTTGGCGTGGTGCGGCATATCTGCGACAACGTCGTGGTGATGAATGAAGGGCGGATCGTCGAAAGCGGAACAACCGAACAGATCTATGACAGTCCGCAGCATGCGTATACGCGGACTTTGGTGAATTCATCCATGTCCCTGCGCAACGAACTGGCCCTGCGCTAGTAATGCTCATTTTCCTTGAGAGGCCATCATGTCCCAGCTTTCTGAACACACCACCGCACTGCACCAGCTGTCCGCGCAGGAACTTCACGCGTCCTATGCTGCGAAGGACATCTCGCCGGTGGATGTAGCAGAGTCGGTCATCAAACGGGTTCAGGAACGTGAACCGGTACTCAACGCGATGTACCAGTTCGATCCGGAAGACGTGCTGAGCCAGGCCCGCGAAAGCGAGCAACGCTGGGCCAGCAGAACACCGCTCGGTCCACTAGACGGGGTGCCGGCAACGGTCAAGGAGAATATAGCACGCAAGGGCATCCCGATGCCTTCGGGAACGGCCCTATCCAACCCCAAGGTGCCCACGCAGAACGCGCCGATCACCGATCGGATTCTTGAAGCCGGCGGCGTCCTGGTTGGCTCGACTACGATGCCGGACTGGGGCATGCTCTCTTCGGGTGTTTCCAGCCTTCACGGAATATCGCGTAGTGCTTGGAACCCTGGATGGACCACCGGTGGCTCCAGTGCGGGTGCGGGATCTGCCGCTGCTGCTGGATACGGGCCGCTGCATGTCGGCACCGACATCGGTGGATCCATTCGCCTGCCCGGCGGCTGGCAGGGGTTGGCAACACTGAAACCCAGTGCAGGATTGATTCCCCTGGATGTCCCGTACATTGGCCGGGCGGCCGGCCCCATGGGACGTACCGTGGATGACATTGCCCTTTTCATGTCAGTGCTCGGACAACCAGATATCCGTGACTATTCGGCACGGGCCTATCCGGCCATGCAATGGCAGTCAAAGCTTGGCAGCGTCCGCGGGATGAGAATCGGGTTGCAGCTTGAAGCTAACGCTGGGGTCGCTGTCGACCCCGAAATCCGATCGGCGGTGCAGTCGGTAGCGGACACTTTTGCGCAGGACGGTGCCAGGGTGGAAGAGTTGCCGCCCTTCATCGACCAAGGCATGCTTGACCAGCTTGACCGCTTTTGGCGTACCCGGTCCTGGGCCGATTTCCGTGAACTGAGCGAAAGCGAGCAGGCGAAGGTCCTGGATTACATCGTGCGCTGGTGCGAAGGAGGAGCCAAGTTCGATGGCGCCGACACGATCAGGAATTTCGGTGCGATCGACCAGATGCAGAAGGTGACCATCGCGGCTACCGCCGGGTATGACCTCATCATCTCTCCGGTCTCCCCGATGGCTGCTTTTCCTGCGGAACAACCGATGCCAGTGGTGGATCCTGACGCCACCATGGGCCATATTGCCTTCACCGTCCCGTACAACATGTCCGGTCAGCCAGCGGCTACCGTCAATTGCGGTTTCACGTCCGAGGGCAAGCCCATTGGCGTGCAGCTGGCCGGAGCAGTTGGAACCGATGACGATGTGCTTCGCGCAGCCAGCTGGTATGAGGCAGCTCGGCCAGATAGCGCCAAACCGCAGTGGTCGAACTTGGACTGAAAATCCCGTACAAGCAGGGCACAGCAACCACCGCAGTTGCTGTGCCCTGCTTGTTGTTCTGATCTGCAGTATCGGGAAATCAGCTGGTTTGCGTGGCCTGTCCGAAGGACGCCAGCGCGGCAAGAGCTGTCCGGTCATCGGCAGGTACCAGATGACCGTAGTATTCGAACAGGCTGCTGCGGGCAAGATGCTCAGCCAGATGCGCATCTCGCTTCTGGATGGCCATGAAGACCTCGTGATGATGGTCGAGGGTGCGTTGCATCAAAGCCTCGTCATCCGAACTTTGTTCAATGCTGGACGTGATGAGCTGCTCGATGGACTGGCGGACTGCTTCGCCGGTAATCTGCAGCAGTGCATGGCCGCTGGCCTGCGCGATCACGTCATGGAAATCGAGGTCTGCCTGGCTGAAAGCGCTTTGGCTCTGCGAACGCGCCGCCCGCATCCGCGCCATCGCCTTCTCGAGCTTCAATAAGTCCGCATCGGAACGTCGCGTTGCGGCCAGCGAATTGGCCGAAGATTCCAT
This sequence comes from Glutamicibacter sp. NPDC055354, assembly GCF_053644955.1. Classification (NCBI taxonomy): domain Bacteria; kingdom Bacillati; phylum Actinomycetota; class Actinomycetes; order Micrococcales; family Micrococcaceae; genus Glutamicibacter; species Glutamicibacter sp. NPDC055354. Next base: position 1,982,999 of record NZ_JBSHMB010000001.1, on the reverse strand, counting down.
GGTCATGCGATAAATGAGCAGATCCGCGAGGCTCGACGAAGAGGTCGTGGCCAAACGGCTTATCATTTTGCGCAAAGGCGCTGACGTGGGAGAGAGGACAACCGCTCCGCGCGGATCACCCGGCCTAGAGGCAACTATCCCGTTGCTTTCCAAGACCCGCATCGCTTCACGCACCGATGAACGACTCACCTCAAACTGGGTTACAAGTTCGCGCTCTCCGGGCAGATGATCCCCGATTTTCAGTTCGCCGCTAAGTACCTGGCTTTCAATGGAACTGACGATGGCTTCAAATGCGCGCGTCTTAGTTGCAGCTGGCACCTCTGGTGTCTGTGACATCTTAAGTCGCTTTCGTGGTGGTCTGTCTGAAGAATCCTTGGCAGCACCGCCTAGTTCGGTGGGGTGAAACGACCATCGATGGCGGTCCAACCGCCATCGACGGTGAGCACCGAACCAGTCACGAAGCTCGATGCCGGCGATGCAAGATAGACAATGGCTCCAGCCATTTCCTCTGGCCTGGCCCAGCGGCCCAAGGCGCTCTTCTGGGCGTAGGCGTTGTACCAGCCGGGGTTGGCCTTGATCTGTGCGGTCAGAGGGGTTTCAACAACCCCTGGGGCAACAACATTGACCCTGACACCCTGCGGGCCGAATTCGGCGGCCGCGGTACGGGCCAGCTGGACCAGTGCAGCCTTGGTGGCCGCATAGACACTTTGCCCGGGCTCGACAACTGATGCGCGAATGGACGAGATGCCAATGATGGATCCGCCGCCATTGGCTGCCAGCCGAGGTGCGAAGGCCTGGATCAGTCCGAATGAAGCCCTCAGGTTCAAATTCACCACGCGGTCGAATTCTTCCATCGTGTAGTCGACGATGCGCTTTCGGACATTCGTGGCAGCGGTGAACACCAGGGCAGCGATGTCATTGAATTCATTGGAGGCGGCCTGAACAGATTGAATATCCAGAACGTCGAGCTCGATAACCGTGGAACCGCTGCTGAGCATGTCGGCGGTCTCCTGCGCGGTTTCGACATCGCGGTCGGCGCAAATCACGTGGGCGCCGTGGGCGTCGAGGGCCAGAGCCGCTTCACGGCCAATGCCGCTGCCTGCACCGATGACCATGACGCGCTGGCCGGCAAATTGGAAGAGCTGCGTGTAATCCATTGTGTTGTCCTTCGTTTATGTTGCCTCGGGCTACGGGCGGATGATGGCCATCCGGGTGACAGTGAATTCTTCCATTGCGAAGCGGGGGCCTTCACGGCCGATCCCGGAGTCCTTGACTCCTCCATAGGGCATGATGTCTGACCGGAATCCCGGGATTTCATTCACTACGACACCGCCAACTTCCAGTTCATCGATGGCGCGGAAGGCCGTCTTCAGCGACTTGCTGTAAATGGCTGCCTGCAGTCCGTACCGTGAATCGTTCACCAGCTCAAAAGCTGCATCGAGGTCAGGCACCGTGCGCAAGCAGATGACAGGACCGAATATTTCCTCGCACCATAGTTCTGCATCGGACGGGACGCCGCTCAGAATCGTGGGCTGGATGGATTCTCCTAGCAAGCCTCCGCCGGCCAGCACCTGTGCTCCGCGTTCTTTTGCCTTCTCGATCCATGACAGCACGCGTCCGGTGGATGCCTTATTGATCAGCGGAGCCACCCGGGTCTGTTCCGAGCGGGGGTCGCCAACCGCTATTTCGCCGATGCGCGCCAGCAGCTCCCGCTGGAAGTCGCCAGCGATTTTCTCATCGAGCAGAACGCGCTGAACAGAGATGCAGGCTTGCCCGTTGGCATAGAACCCCCCGCGTAGCACGGCATCGACTGCTGCATGGATGTCGGCGTCCTCGGCGACAATGAAACCGGTGTTAGACCCCAGCTCCAGCACTGCCTTGCGTGGTGCCGCATTCTTGGCGATCTGGTGGCCGACGGCCGCGGACCCGGTGAAGGAAACCACCGCTGAGCGAGGGTCTGCGACCAATGTCTCGCCAACGTCAATGCCGCCGGTGACCAGCTGCACCGCTGCGGTGCTGACCTGATGGGCGGCGAGGGCTTCGCGGATCAAGTGCACAGCCCACAACGTGGACAGAGGAGTATTCGGTGCTGGCTTGATGATGATCGGGCACCCAGCCGCCAGCGCTGGCGCAAGCTTATGGCTGGCCAAGAGCAAAGGGTAATTGAAACCGGCGATGCCGATCACGAGTCCTGCCGGTTTACGGGTCCAGTACCCGATCATGCCATCGCCGCTGGCCTGCACATCCAGGGGTACTGTTTCGCCGCGCAGGTTCGCAACTTCTTCGGCTGCCGCGGCCCATGTGGTCAGGGTGCGCGCAACTTCTACCCGGCAGTCCACCAGGGGTTTGCCGGTTTCGAGGACCAGGAGATTCTCGAGCTCTTCGCGGTGCTCGGAAATCTTGTGATGGACCGCCAAGAGGATTGACCGCTTGGTGCCGGTGCTCAGCCTCTCGACTTCCTTGGCGACGCCTTGGGCGGCGTCCAATGCCTGGCTGGCTAGTGCCGCAGAGCCTACAGGCGCGTGCGCAACTACTGAACCATCGAAAGGGAAAATAACGGGGACTGTTTCCGCGCAGTGCACCCACCGATCGCCGATGGGCAATCCCGCAGGGTAAGCATCTGAGTGAGAAGTCATCGTTCCTACTTTCGAATTGGCGCCATGGAAGTCCTACTGGTCTGACCAGTAGATGACCAAAGCTAATCAGTGATCTAGCTCGCAGTCAACGGGTTTGAGGAAAATGACCCTTTCACACTTCTAAAACGTTGAATTCATTGACATTAAGCGAAACTCCGGGAACAGTAATGCTCACAATTCCACTTCGGGATACCGAGAAATTCGGATGTGCGAGTACAGGCGGTGGCGGTGGCTTTTGACTGGAGGAGCAACGTTTCGCTGGCTCGGGAAACTGCTGGCGTCATCAGTGAGCGGGTCTTCTTGGGACGGTATGCGCCAGGACAAGTCTTGGCGCAGCAGCGGCTCTCCGAAGAGCTTGGCGTCAGTCGGACACCCTTGCGTGAAGCCTTTGCCTTGCTAGAGCATGAAGGCGTGGTTCAGCTCGATTCCTACGGGCGAGCCACGGTTACGAAGATGGACATAACGAATCTGCGTGAAGCACTGAAATTCCGCGAACTATTGGAATCGGCAGCCTGCGGCATGGCAGTCGATAAGATATCGAGGCCCTTGCTCGCCGACATGCTTCAAGCGTTGCGCAACTCGGGAACCGCCACGCCACATAATGCTTCCAAGGTGCACCTATTGCTGCTGGGATCATCGGGCAATCGCTATCTTCAAGGATTCTCGACCCTTGTGCGGATAACCGAGGAAGTGCATTTGCCAGCTACCGCGTGGTTCCCGACGAATACCGGAAAACTGCGGAACCTCCAGGTAGGCATCCTGGAGTGTTTAGCCGAATCAGACGGTAAGGCTGCACAACGCCGAGTACGCGAATACTTCAACGAACTTCAAAACCACCTAGCCGCTAGTGAAAGGCCTATCCAATGAAAACCTACAGCGTTGCCGTCATCCCCGGAGACGGGATCGGCCCGGAAGTCATGGGCGGAACACTTGACGTTTTGGCTGCAGCTGAGAAGAAATTCGGCTTCGCGCTGGATCTGACTACTTATGACGCAGGTGCTAAGCATTATCTGCAGACCGGCGAGCTATGGAACCCGCAGTTGACTCGAAAGCTGCGGGGCCATGATGCCATACTCTTCGGCGCGATGGGGGATCCAGCAGTGCAGCCAGGCATACTTGAGCGCGGATTTATCCTAGCGATGCGCCAGGAATTCGAGCAGGCGGTGAACCTGCGCCCGGTCAAGCTCTACCCGGGCGTCGCCACCCCCATTGCCGGGCTGACACCGGAACGTTGCGATCTGGTGATCGTCCGTGAGAATACCGAAGGTGCCTACATTGGCCAAGGTTCGACAGTCCACGCAAATACACCTCACACTGTGGCGCTCCAGGAATCAGTCAACACCCGGCAGGGGATCTCGCGAGTAGTGGAGTATTCCTTCAAGCTGGCTATGAGCCGGCGTAAGAAACTTACCTTGTGCCATAAGAAGAACATACTTATCGAAGCTGGGAAGCTTTGGCAGGAAGTCGTGGACCACGTTTCTGGGCGCTATCCCGAAGTTGAAGTCGACTACGTTCATGTCGATGCCATGTGTTTCCATCTCCCTGTTGCCCCGGAAAGATTCGATGTAGTAGTTACCGATAATCTCTTCGGAGATATCATCACGGACCTTGGAGCTGTCATCCAGGGCGGCCTGGGCGTCGCAGCAAGCGCGAATCTCAATCTGGATGGAAACTCACCTAGCATGTTCGAAGCCATCCACGGCTCGGCTCCCGACATTGCCGGAAAGGGCTGGGCCAATCCTGTCGGTGCGATCCTGTCTGGTGCGATGATGCTCGCGCATCTAGGAGAAGAGCGGGCCGCAATGGCCATTGAATCTGCTGCCGTCAGCGTGGTGCGCGAGCTTCCCGAACTAGCCGGACCGAACATGGGGAAGGGCACCTCTGGCATTGCAGACGATATTGCTCGGCTTGTATCCGAGGATTTCGTTATGGTTCCGGGTTTATCGGTGATGAAGAGCTTGTCTGCGGCACGATGAGCTTATGCCAATAGACCGACTGCACACCATTGTCATCTAAAAGTGTGGTGGAGTTCGTTTTCCCGTCATTGCTTAGTCAACTGTTCCTTGTAGATTAGCCAATCATGGGACGGCTGTTTATGGCGATCGGGGATTCCTTTACCGAAGGCGTGGGGGACTGGGAACCCAGGCTGCCCAACGGTGTACGCGGATGGGCCGATCGCGTGGCCAAGCAGTTATCCAAAGCGGATCCCGAGTGGCAGTACGTGAACCTGGGAATCCGCAGCCGACGGCTCCAGTCGATTATCGACGAGCAGATCCCCATAGCCCTGGAACTCAGGCCGGAGGTGATCACCTTTTATGCCGGCGGCAACGACATCCTGGAATTCCGCAAGGACATGAAGGAATTCCTTGCCCGATACTCGCAGGCTGTCGAAGCCCTGGTTTCCACGGGTGCCAAGGTCCTGCTGTTCACCGGGTTCGATATCCCCGTGCACCCGGTGCTCGCCCCGTTCAAGCGGCGCAACTGGCGCTTCAATGACCACGTGCGCCGGCTCGCTGAACGCTATCCGGACTCAGTAGTGCTCGTTGACTACTGGAATTGGGAGGCGTACCGGGATAAGCGCATGTGGGATATCGACAAGCTGCACATGAATCGTGCCGGCCATCGCTACATGGCCATCAGGATCCTGGAGATCCTCGGGTATCCACACCAGCTGGTTTTCGATCCCTTTGGCGCCGCGGACCGGGTCGGATTCTGGCAGGCCACGCAGCGCGACGTGGAGTGGCTGAGGCAGTGGGTGCTGCCGATGTTCGGGCGGCGCATGCGCGGCATTACCCTGGGGGACCAGCTGCGTCCCCGCTGGCCGGAGCCGATGCATCCGGCCAAGGGGATGAAGAAGCAGTTCCGCAAGCGCCGCAAAGCAGAAGAGCTGCGGCACCTGCGGAATTCCGAGGTCGGCTAGCTGCCTAGCTGCCTGGGTTTTCCATTGCTTCTGGACTCATCCACGCGATTTCCCAGACGTGGCCATCCGGGTCCTGGACGGCTGCCTGGTACATGCCCGGGAATGGCTCATCTGCCGGGCGGTAGATGCTGCCGCCACCGGCCTCGGCCCGTGCGACGAAGTCGTCGACGCCTTGGCGGGTTTCTGCCGACAGGGCATTGAGGGTTTCGCGCAGGCCGCTTCCGAGCGCCGGCTTATCGCCGTTGACCAGGAAGCTTGCGAAGAACTCCTGGCGCAGCACCATCACGAGAATATTCTCGGCGATGATCCATGAGGTGGCATTTTCATCGGAGAACGTCGTGTTCTTGGTGAAGCCCATGGCCTCGTAGAACTTGTCGGCTCTGGCTAGATCGGCGGTCGGTAGGTTGACGAAAATCATCTGGCCCATGGGTTTCTCGCTTCTGCGTCGGGGGAATTCCTCAGTGCAAAAACAACTTTGCTGGACGCATGAACCGAGCGCAAGAGCTATGCGGGATTAACCTTGAAATGAAACAAGGCCCCGCTAGAGCACGCAGTTAAGCGCGGCCGAGCGGAGCCTTGAACCAAACCCTTGAATTCTTGAGGGCTTCGGGCATTCAAGCGGGGACTAGATCAGTGCCTTGGTGATTTCCAGCGGGATGCGATCGCGGGTGTAGGTGATGTGGTCGTAGCCGTGCGGTGCCGGCTTGCCGTCTTCGCCGATGTTCACGAAGACGATCTTCTCGATGGTCAGGATCGATTCCTGGGTGAAGATGTTGCGCACCTCTGCGCGCAGGGTGACCGAAGTCCGGCCGAAGTCGATAGCGGTCAGGCCCATCTCGATCAGGTCGCCTTCCTTTGCGGAGGCGATGAAGTTGATCTCGGACATGAACTTGGTGACAACGTGCTTGTTGCCCAGCTGGATGATCGAGTAGATCGCAGCTTCTTCGTCGATCCAGCGCAGCAGGCTGCCGCCGAACAGCGTGCCGTTTGCGTTCAAGTCTTCTGGGCGAACCCACTTGCGCGTATGAAAAGTAATACCCTTAGCCATACACAAAATGCTAAGTCAGATCGGGTGCATTGCGCTGTAAGGTGCTCCACAATGTAGGGGAAAACACATGCGATTCATGCATTGAATACCAAGTGGACGCGTGATTGGGGCGGGTGCCGGGAGAATTGGCCCAATGCTTCCTGTCTGCTCACGGCTGTTCCAAGGTGCTAAGCGGCAATGCTGTTGATAAGGTCAAATCAAGCAGCATGAATCAACGGACCGAGGACTAAAAGGCAGGTGAAGATGACCTATCCTTCGGAAGGGAATAACGAAACTATTCCCACCGATTTCGACGACGTCGTTCAGCAAGTTTCTACCGGTGAGCTGGAACATGATCGCATCGATTCCCTGCTCAAGGAAGCCCATGAGCGATACGCGGATGCAGACGACGGGCTCCTTGCCCACTACATACCGATCCTGGGCCAAGCGGACCCCAATCTCTTTGGCATCGCCATGTCCCACGTCGGCGGCTCTGTCCACATGGTTGGCGATTGCGATCACCAGTTCTCGATCCAGTCGATCTCCAAGATGTTCGTCTACGCGCTAGTGGTGCAGGAGCACGGGCGCGAGGTCGTTCGCGAACGCATCGGCGTGAACAATACGGGCATGTCCTTCAACTCTGTGATGGCCGTCGAATTGAACAACGGCTTGCCGATGAACCCCATGGTCAATGCCGGCGCCATCGCCACGACAGCAATGATGCCCGGCAAGACCGCTGCCAAGAAGTGGGAGAACGTCCGGGAAGGGCTCTCCGCCTTTGCTGGCCGGGCGCTGAGCCTGGATGACGAGGTCTACCACTCCGAATCGCTGGCCAACGAGCGCAACAAGGCCCTGGGTCATTTGCTCAAGAGCTACGGGCGGCTGGAGAACGAACCTGCGGATGCCGTTGATGTGTACACCAAGCAGTGCTCGCTGAATATCAGCGCGCATGATCTTGCCGTCATGGGCGCGACGCTGGCCGATGGCGGAGTGAACCCGGTGACCGGAAAGCGCGTCGTCGATGCAGACGTTTGCCGCGATACCCTGGCGACCGTGGCCTCCAACGGCTTGTACGAGCGTTCTGGCGAGTGGCTATTCGAGATCGGGATCCCGGCGAAGTCCGGGGTTTCTGGCGGCATTGTCGCGGTAGCTCCGGGCAAGGGCGCCATTGGCGCGTTCTCGCCGCCCTTGGACATGGCCGGGAACTCGGTGCGCGCGCAGCTGGCCATCGGGCAGCTTTCGCGTGCCATGGGCCTGAATCTGTTTGCGTCGGCGCCAGATCGGGAAAGCTGATCCCGGGCGTTTCACGCATTATCCAAAAGGCGGATTGATTCGCTAACTAGCTAAACTTTTATGGACAGGTGGATGGCCTTTGCCGTCCATCTTTCGCCATTCGGTGCCGGATCGTTTCGAGAGTTGAAATCCTCGCGCAAAGGAACTGGTCAGCTGCTGGTTAGCAAGAATTTTCGATGCCATGAGAATACGTTTTCACGGCGGTTGTCTTGTTTCCTTTAGCGGTGCAGGCCGGCGGCAGCGACATGTGACGTCCGGGGGTTGTAAAACCTACTAAACAAGCTTTACTTAAAGTGTGTGTCACTGGGGGCACCTGAAACTTTGAGGATGCGTAATTCATGAAGAAAGTAACCAAGGCAACCATTGCTGCTGTTGCAGCCGGAGCGCTGTTGCTCGGCGGCGCTGGAACGATCGCGCGCTGGCAGGCGCAGCAGACTATTGACGCGGGCACCGTGGAAACCGGCCACCTGAACTTGACGACCAACGGGGAGGGCAGCTGGCAGGACATCAGCAATCCGGAAGCGCCCGAGCCGTTCGACCCGGCAACCCAGCAGCTCGTTCCCGGGGACGTTGTTGCGTTCAGCCAGACCGCCACCATCGATGCCGAAGGCAAGAACATTGCTGGATCGCTGAGCGTCGACCAGGCGGCTACGGCGCTGGGAGCGTTGGAAGGATACGTGACCGTCGCTCTGCAGGTCGATGCATCGGCGCCGGGGATTACGGAGGAAGCTGACGGCACACTGAGCTTTGCCGATCCGGGCACCTATTCAGTTCCATTCCTGATCACCGTCACCTTTGCCGAAGGAGCGGTGGGGGACACCCCGCCGTCGACCTACGACCAGCCGCTGGATCTTGAAGCGCTGACGCTGACCTTGGACCAAGTCCGCGCTTAGTCATGGAACGTGGATTGGCTGGTGCATGCCCAAACCCTTGAAGTTCGCCATGGTCGCGGTTGTGCTCTTGCTGCTGGGTATCAGCGCGCAAGGCACGGCCGCAACTTGGCGCGCCGAAAGCACGGTGGATCCGCCAGCCTTGAAAACCGGTTCGCTGGCATTACTGGCCGGTGGCGAAACCGAGCACCAGTTCGCCAATCTGTCCAGCAGCGAGCTGATCCCCGGGGCGTTTACGCAAGCACCACTGGTGATCACCAATGCTGGCACTGTGGACTTGACCTATCAGCTGGATGGGGCGGTCAATGCGACCGCTTCGCCGACTGCCGCTGATCGTGCCCTGTCCAGCGCTTTGCAACTGAGCATCTATTCCGGCATGGACCAAGCGGCCTGCGAAGCCGACCAGCCGTTGGCCGGGGAACGGCTGTATGCCGGGCCGCTGGGATCCACCGCCTCCTTCGCAGCTGCCAGGGTGCTGCGCGCAGCGCCGGCGATGGCGAATGAGGCCTTGTGCATTCGTGTTTCGGTTCCCTCTGGAGCACCTCAAACGGCTTCCGGCGGGAAAGTAGCGCTCAAGCTGGGGTTCGCGGGGCAGCAGCGATGACAATTGGGAATCGCGTCCGGCGCAGGGAACAGCAGGAACGCACAGGGATCCGGTGGTGGTGCGGGCAGGTGCTTTCCTGGCTCGTGCTGTTCATCGTCCTTGCCCTGATTGCCGTCATGATCGTGGTTCCGAAATTGGGCGGGGCGACGGCGTATACCGTGCTCACCGGATCCATGCGGCCGCATTTGCCGCCCGGTACTTTGGTGGTGGTGAAGCCGATTGACCCGGAGCACCTTCGCATTGGCGAGGTTGCCACCTACCAGCTGGAATCAGGTGAGCCTGAAGTCGTTACGCACCGTGTTTCCGCTATCGGCGCGAGCCTGGGCGGGGAAGAACAATTCATTTTCCGCGGGGATGCAAACAACACCGATGACGCTCCAGTGCAACCCGAACAGATCCGGGGCGAGCTCTGGTATTCCGTCCCGCTCCTGGGATACGTGAACAGCGCTCTGTCACTCCAGCAGAGAACGTGGCTGACCTGGATCGCAACGAGCGGATTGATCGTGTATTCGCTGGTGATGTTCGGCGGGGCATGGCGTGAACGGCAGGGGAAAGGGCATCGATGAAGCTCCGTTTTCTTGCAGCCAGTGCGGCCATGACGGCCGTGATTCCCTGCGCGGCACTCGGCCTGGCACTGCCCGCATCAGCCGCGGAAACTGACCAGGGCCTAAGCTACAGCTTGGACGGCCGGGTCTATTCCGATGCCCCACCGCAGGTATTTGGAGGAGGTCCGGTCTTGGCGCCTGGCGTTGAATCCACAGGATCCTTGTGGATTCGCAATGACCGGGAGTCGGATATCGAAGTCCGCATCCGGACGATCGAGCCCGCTGCGTCAACCCGGATCTATTTCGAAACAGCCGGATCCTCGGTAGTCCGGTTGGAACCTGACAAAGCCGCGGAATTCGGACTGAGGGTCGGACTGCCCTGGTCGGCGAAAAATGATTCGGAGGACCAGCAGGTGCCTTCGTTGCAGGTGCGCATCGACGCCGTCGAATTAGCAGGCGGAGATGGGCAAGCTCCGGATTCTTCGCGGCCGCCTGACGAAGGGGATTCGCCCGACAGTGATGCGCCGAGGGAAGAGCTGCCCCAATCGGATCCTCCCGAGCAGCATGATGGGCTCGGAGATACCGGGTTCCGCGGTGCGGCGCTGCTTGCGGCGGCAGGCATCGCGGGTATCGGGGGATTATCGTTGCTTGCTGCGCAACGCAGGAAACAAAAGGAACTTGAAACGGACGGAGTGGAAGAATGAGCGACCGTTCAATGCGCATCAAGGCAATTCTGTCCTTGGGCATCCTCGTAGGATTCGGCACCGTCTCGACGCTGGCCTCATGGACCGGACAAGCGACAGCTACCTCGAACGTCAGCACGGCCACCGTTGCCCTGGGAGTTGGAGCTACTGCGACCAGCGCAACCTCGGCCAGCTACCAGATGCCCATCAGCGGCAATAACCTGTTTCCGGGCTCGACATCGGCATCCGTCGTGACAGTGAAGAACACCGGTTCCATCTCGGCGCCCTATGTTTTCGGCGGAAGAATCACCGAATCGGGCAACGCTGCGCTGGGGGCGGCACTCAATATCGTTGTAAAAACAGGCGCCACGGTCAGCGGCACCGGCTCCAGCGTTACTTGCTCGGGCGGAACCACGCTGCTGTCGAAGAACGCTGGATCCCAGTTCGGCAGTGCCTCGGCCGCCAGGCCCTTGGCCGCCGGCAGCAGCGAAACCCTGTGCGTGCAGTACTCGCTGCCAGTAACCGCGGCCAATACCCTGCAGGGCGCCACGACGGCAATCACCCTGGACTTCACCTCGACGGTGGGTTCATGAGATGAAGTTGAATCGAACTGGACCCCGCACAGGATCTTCGCTGACGCTGTTCCAGCGCCTCGTGCTGAACGCCTGCGCCGCGGCCGGGACCCTGTGCCTGGTCATGGCGGTGCTGGCGTTGGCTTTCGGGATCAAGCCCCTGGTTTTCGCCTCGGGATCAATGGGACCGGGCATCCCCACTGGTTCGCTGGGTCTGGCTGTTCCGACCGCGGTAGAGGACGCCGCCATAGGCGACGTGGTTTCGGTGGTGATCAGTGACGAAGTGCGGGTGACGCACCGGGTTGTCGAAAAGACGGACGCGGGGCTGATCCTCAAGGGAGATGCCAATCCAGTCGCGGACCTGCAACCGTATGCGGTGGACAGCGTCGACAAGCTGCTGGCCAGTGTACCGGTCCTGGGCTACGTCGTATCGTGGCTGTCCCAGCCATGGGCCTATTCTCTCGGCGGACTGCTGTGCGCCTACCTGCTCTATGTCGCGTTCATCAAGAGGGATGGTGGAAGCGGCCGACTTTCATCCGGGCAGGGCGTGAATGAGGCCGAAATGGACCCAGGCCCTTTTGCTGGTCGCGAGCATCAAGCCACTGAATTTCGGGTATCCGGAGCTAGTCGGGAATCCATGTCGCAACGATCTCGGCGACGGACCCTGATTCAGATGGCTGGCATGTTTTCAATGCTCACGTTGTGCCTTTTGCCGATTCAAATCGAACAAACCCAGGCAGCTTTCTCCAGCCAAGCGGCGGCTTCCGCCACGGCTACTGCGCTCACGGCTCTGCCCCCAGCCAACGCTAAATGCACAGGCAATGTCGGGGACCAGCAAACCATCCGATTCGATTGGTCAGTTTCCGGACCAGAACCAACGTCCTATACCATCACCGGACAACTCAATGGCAGCTCGACGGTAAAGACAGAGTCGCTTGCTGGCAACACGCGAAGCTACACGACATCCCTGTCTTCGAGCCAGGGTCTACTGGGTGCCCTGCTGGATTTGCTCGTAGGCTTCGACAGAAAATTCACGGTGGCGATCAGGGCGAATTACGGATCATGGAGTTCAGCCCCCGTGAGCTTTACTCAAATTCATGGCAGCGCCGGACTTCTGGGCATCAACAAGCGTTTAACCTGCCAACCGCACTAGCCTGGCAGCGAATATAGACCATTGATAATCAGATCAAGGCCCACCGCAAAGGTCTTTGACGCCCGGTCCTCGTCGCCCAGGGCAGTGGCCAGTGACTCGCTGAAAGCGCGTGTCGACTCTCCGTCGATTTCCCATACATTCTCGGGTGCCGCCGCGTCCAAGGCGGATCCGAGCACAAAGGAGTCGACGATCGTGATGGCCTGCAGCCGCCGCTTCGGTTCGAACCCGGCCATAGCGAAGGCCTCGGCCAGTGCATCGTAGACGCGCAGCGTGGTGTTGTCGCGGACTGTGTGGCTGGTGAGCAGCGGGATCAGCCGTGGGTGCCTTGAATACGACTCCCAGTAGGACGTGGAAATTTGCCGTACGATCTCCTGCCAGTCGCTGGAAGCATTATCTGGCAGGCTGATCGCCGACATGGCCCGGCCTCTCATCAGCTCGATGATCTCATCCTTGCCGGACACGTGGTTGTACAGGGACGAAGCGGAGACCGAGAGGGCCTTGGCCAATTGCGGAAGCGTGAACTCGCCATGGGCGTCGACGAGCTTGAGTGCGGCATCGGCGATCGCGGCGGTGCTGAGCTTCGGCTTGGAAGGCCTGGCCATGAATTCTCCCGTTGTTGAAGGTTCTGGGTAGAGCTTACACAAATAAACGAAAGTCATTCGTTTAATCTCTTGCGTCGAGGGCTTTGCTGGACCTAATCTGTAAACGAATACCATTCGTTTAATATCTGAAGGGGAGCCCAATGCAAGAGATCCTGGCCCTTGAACCACCCGTTTCCCCAGCGCGTGCCGAAGCCAAGTCGCGCGGCGCGATCACCATTGCGCTGGTGCAGCACCGCTGGCGTGAAGACCCGCGGGAACTGCGCGGGGAACTGGAGGACGGCATTGCCCGCGCGGCCAAGCATGGCGCGCGCATCGTCTTCCTCCCGGAATTGACCCTGGGCAAATATCCGGCCTTCGAGATCCCGGACGCCGACGCCGCGGACGAGACCGCCGAGGATCTGGAGAACGGGCCGACCGTGGCCTTCGCCCGCGAGATGGCCGCGAAGTACAACCTGCACGTGCACATCTCGCTGTTCCGCAAGGCTCCGGCCGCCGACGGGTTGGGACTGAACACCGCAGTGGTTCTTTCCCCGCAGGGCCGGATCGTCGCGCTGACCAACAAGCTGCATATTCCGCGGACCGCAGGCTACTACGAGGACAAATACTTCCGCGAAGGGCCCAATGACGAGCCCTATCCGGTGCACCGCATCGCGGCGCTCGGGGACCTGGCCATGGGCCTGCCCACCTGCTGGGATGAATGGTTCAGCGAGCCGCCGCGCATCTATTCGCTGGCCGGAGCGGACCTGCTGGCCTATCCCACCGCAATCGGTTCCGAGCCGGACCACCCGGACTTCGACACCGAGCCGCTGTGGCGCCAGACCATCATCGGCAACGGCATTGCCAACGGGCTGTTCATGGTTGTCCCCAACCGGTGGGGCGACGAGGGAGCACTGGACTTCTACGGTTCGTCATTCATCTCGGACCCCTACGGCCGCATCCTGGCCCGCGCTCCGCGCGATGCCTCAGCGGTGCTCGTGGCCACCTTGGACCTGGACGCCCGGCGCGACTGGCTGGCGCTCTTCCCATTCCTGCGCACCCGCCGTCCCGATACCTACGCGGCGCTGGCGGCGCCGCGCGAAAACGCCCAGCTGGGAGAACGGACGCAGACCCATGCCTGAGTTGCGCATGCCGGCAGAAACCGAAGCCCATGAGCGCATCTTCATGGCATTTCCCTCCGGCGGCTACACGCTGGGAGAAACCGAAGCGCAGGCCGAAGCGGCCCGCGCCGCCTGGAGCGCCGTGGCCCGGGCGGTCAGCGCTTTCACCCCGGTCACGATGGTGGTGGACCCGGCCAGCGAAGCCGCAGCCCGGCGCCATCTGGGCGATGCGGTCGCCTACTGCCTGCACCCGCTGGACGATGCCTGGATGCGCGATTCCGGCCCGAGCTTCGTGCGCACCGCACAAGGCCAGCTCAAGGCGGTGAACTGGAACTTCAACGGCTGGGGTGCGCAGAGCTGGGCGTCCTGGGACAAGGACCGCCTGGTGGCGGGCCATGTCGCGCGCCTTGCCGGCGCAGAAGAGATCCGGGCGTCGATCACCAATGAGGGTGGCGGGATCCACGTGGACGGCGAGGGAACAGTACTGGCCACGCGCAGCGTCCAGCTGGATCCGGGGCGCAACCCGGGCCAGACCGAGAAGGACATCGAGGACGAGTTCGCCCGGCTACTCGGAACCCGGAAGACCATTTGGCTCGATCGCGGGCTGAGCCGGGACAACGAGGAATTCGGCACGCGCGGCCACGTGGACATCGTCGCCTGCTTCGCCCGGCCCGGCGTGGTGCTCTACCACGACCAGCAGGATCCTCGGCACCCGGACCACGTGATTTCGCAGGCCGTGCGCGCACGGCTGGAGCAATCAACCGACGCGCAGGGACGGACGCTGGAGCTCATTGCCGTGCCGGCGCCGACCGTGCTGCGCGATGCCGAAGGCTGGGTGGACTATTCCTATATCAACCACCTGGTGACCAACGGCGGGGTCATCGCCTGCAGCTTCGATGATCCCAACGACCACCAGGCCGCGAGCATCCTTGCCGCGGCCTATCCCGGACGGGAAGTGGCCAGCGTGGATGCGCGCGAGCTGTTCGCCCGCGGCGGCGGCATCCACTGCATCACCCAGCAGCTGCCCGCCACCGAACGGGGATAGGCGCCTAGCCCAGGCCGACCGCGCGGCGGCGTTCCAGGAAGACCGGTTTCGCCGCCGTGCGAGTCGCGGAAAACAGGGGGTCGGCCGCACGCCGGCCCAGGGCCAGGTCGGCCAGGTATTCGCCGATGGCGGGCACGAATTTGAAGCCGTGGCCGCTGAATCCCGCGCCGACGGTGACCGGCCCCAGCGAATCGAGGATGAAGTGCTCATCGACGGTGTTGGCGTAGGTGCAGGACACCGTTTCGTAGCGCGAAGGATCCGCACCCGGAAGCCAGCGTGCCGCGTAGTCCTGCAGTCCGCGCAGCTGTTCGTCGCTGGCCTGGTGCGGCCGGTGCTCCGGATCGATGATCCGTCCGGAACCATGCCAGCCCACCTTGATGCCTTCCCCCGGGGTGCGCATGCCGTAGATGGGCCCGAAGACGCGTGATCCGATATCCCGTGCCGGATCCAGGGTGTGGTTGAACCCCGGCCAGTGCGCCGGCAGGTCCTTCTGCGCGAAATGCACCGGGTGCTCTTCGGTGACGTGGATGGCAGGAAGCTTGAACGCATCGCCCAGCAGCTGCGCGGTCCAAGCCCCCGCGGTGACGATGGCATGGCGGGCCCGGATAGCCGACATGGTGCCCTGGTGCTGGACTTGCACCTCGACACGGTCATCGGCAAGCACCTCCAGAGCGGTCACCCGGTGCCCGTATTCCACGGCAGCTCCGTGCGCTACGGCAAGTTTCTGCAGCGAAGCCACCGCAAGATCGGCATTGATCTGGCCGCCGGCGGGGATATGCAGGACTTCGGTCTCGAACTTCATTCCCGCGAAACGCTCTTCTGCCGCAGCGATGCTCAGCAGCTCGCTGCCGAATCCTGCGTGGGCGAGGACCTGGTGCATTGCCCGTTGTTCGGCAACGATTCCGTGATTGACCAATCCGGTGCGTTCCAGCAGCCGAGTGCCGGCTTGCTCGGAAAGCGAATCCCACAAAGCGCCGGAACGCTGCAGCAGGCGAAGATACTCCGGTTCGGTGTAGGCAGGATTGAAGTTGCGGGTTGCTCCGTGCGAGGCGCCTTCCAAATGGCCCGGGGCAAAGCGTTCCAGCAGCAGGACCTCGTGCCCCGCAGAGGCCAGGGACCACGCGGCCGCCGAGCCCATCGCGCCGCCGCCGATAATCAGGAAATCTACGTCATTGCTCACCACTACAGCGTAAAACTCCAACTGAAGCGGGCTCCATTCAATTGACTCATTGGCCGTGGACTAACGTAATAGAGGATGGCGATCGAGAAAGCGGAGGCAGAGTGGAGCAAAGCGTGCAACTAGCGGCGGTAATCGGCTTGGCAGCTGCGGTTTTCGTGGGCGCCTCAACGCAACGGATCTCTGGAATGGGGTTCGCGCTGGTCTCATCGCCCTTCCTGGTCATGGTCTTGGGACCCCATGAGGGGGTCATGCTGGTCAACCTGCTCGGCGCCTGCAGCAGTTTGCTGATCTTTGCGCAGGTCTTCCGTCAGGTCGAGTACCGGAAGGTCGCCTTCATGCTCATACCGGCCATGCTCATGACCGTTCCCGGAGCTTGGCTGGCGAACTCGCTGGAGGGTCCATGGCTTTCCATCGGCATATCGTTCATGGTGATCCTGGCACTGGTTTCGAGTTTCATGATTCGAAATCTAGCGCTGGCCCAAAGCAAGGGATTGGCCATCGGCGCCGGGGCAGTTTCCGGATTCATGTCGGTGACCGCCGGTGTTTCCGGCCCGGCCATCGCGGGATACGCTGTGGCCAGCCGCTGGCCGCAGGCGCAATTCGCCATCTCCGTGCAGCTCTACTTCCTGGTGCTGTCGCTGACGTCCCTGGCCGCCAAGGGCGGCATGCCTCAACTGGATTGGCAGCAGTGGGGTGCCTGTCTTGGTGCGATGGTGCTGGGCATCTTGCTGGGCAATTACCTGGCTCCGAGGATCCCGCAAAAATTCAGTCGCGCATTCGTGATACTGATTGCCTTCGGCGGTGCCGTGAGCCTGATGGCCAGCGGCTTGGTCGACTTGGCCTCCCACTAGCGCAGTGCGCTGCTGCGCGGTGTGCGGCGGCGCCGCGGGCGGTACACGTTTTTCAATGAAAATGAGAGAATGTACTCCGTGCATTCCCAATATCCCGATGTAACTCTCAGCAAACGAGTCAGCGAGCTAGACATTGAGCGCCGTGCCCTGTGGGCTGGTCTGTTCTGTTCCCTATTCGGGTTGGTTGTGGGGCTCATTGTCTTTGCCGGTGAACGTCCGCCGCTCTTTGGCGATCTGTCCGTGGGCATCGTCTCCGCCGTTTGCGGTGCTGTCTCGGCCGGAACCAGCAGCGCCTATGCTTTCCGTTCGATGCTGAGGGCACGGGAACCGTGGTTGAAGAAGATTCCCAAATGGCGCCAGATCGTCACGGCCCTGGGTCTCGTATTGGTGCACGTAGCCAGTTCTGTCATGATCCTGCTGGTGGTCTTCCACTTGTTCCAGCAGGCCTTCTACGGGTTGCATTTGGATGTGCTGGCAGGCGCGTTGGCGGTCAGCGTCGCCACGGGCATCTCCGCTTACCTCTCCTTGGAAGCAACCGCGCGGATCAACGCGGAATCACTTTCCGTGGTGCTGGGCATCTTCATGGGCGCCGGGGTGCTGATCAGCATGCTGCTGGCCGAAGACCAAGGCTGGTGGCAGAGCATGTTCTCTTCGCTGGGAACAACGCAGGCCGGCATGGGCTCGTTCTGGACCTTCAACCTCACGCTGGTGATTTCCGGTTTGGTGCTGGCGGCCTTCACCGAGTTCCTGACCCGCGACCTGGTCCGCCTGGCGCAGTCCTACCGTTGCCGCCCGGCGCTGGAAAGGTACAGGATTGCACGAATGGTGCGTCCGCGGCCGTGGCTTGTGCGCTGGTGCTTGCTGATTGTTTCGGTGGGCATTATCGGCATTGGCTTGGTTCCCTTCGATCTGTCCATGGAAGTGCATTCGGCCTTCGTGCAGCTGGTCTCGGCGGCCATGATCTTCTTGCTGCTGGGCACCGTCGTGCTGCTGCCTGGCTACCCTGCGGTGTTCCATATGCTCTCCTACGCGGCCATTGGTGCGATCTGGGCGGCCTTCCAGCTGTGGACCGAATGGTCGTACTACAACCTGACCGGTTTCGAGCTTTCGGTCGTGGCCATCATGTTCAGCTGGATCTCGGTGTTCATCCGCACCACGTCGGCGATGACCCAGGACCGTTCCGAACCTCGCACCACCCATTCGCCGTCCGAAGTTGCCAAGGCGAAGAAGTCCGCGGCCTAGGGCGGCCGAGCCTGAATATCCGTCGGAAGGCTGAAGCATTTCGCCTCCGCAGGCCGGTAGCCTGAAAATATGTTGATTGCGGAAAAGCTCTACTTGCTAATGGCCGATGACTCCGAAAAGCCGGAGACAGTTGTATCAGCTACGGGATACGGCATGAATGCTGCCATCATCACCGACTTGATGATCGCTGGGCGTGTGGCGTTGAGCGAGGATCAGCAGCGGCAGATCCACCTCATCGGTGCCGGCCCTTGCCCGGATCCAGTTCTCGCCGCGCCATTGGAAAAGCTGGAAAAGAGAGGCAATCTGAGCCTCGACGAAGCGGTGAAGATCAATTCCTTGTGCGATGCCCGCTCGCTGACCGATTCCTTGGCCAAGGCCGGGATTATCGAATACGGCGAACGCACACTGCTGGGCTTGGGCAAACAGCGGGTCCGCATCATCAACCAGCAGATCCAGCGCCAGATCCGGACCGATTTGCAGGGCGCCCTGCACGGGCAGAAGATCCCGGGAACCAGCGATACCACCGTGCTCGCGATCTTGCAGGCGATAGGCCTGGTGAACGATGTGCTGGAAGACGAGCTGGCACCCATGTCGGGAAGCCAAGCGCAGTCCCGGATTGCGGAACTCGCGCAGGATTCACCGGCAGCCGATTCAGCGCAACGGGCAGTGGCAGCGATGAACGCCGCCATCGTTACCCAGCGCGTCATTCCGCCCGCGCCTGGCAAGAAATAGCTGGACGGCGCTCGCAAGGAAAGACTACTGCGCGATGATTCAGCGCAGGGTGCTCAATCCCGCATCCATGACCACCTGGATAGTGGAACGGTAATGGCTATTGAGCAGCTCGCCGAGGAGGGCTGCATTACGATCCAAGGCGGCATCCAGGATTTCCTGGTGCTCCTTTTCAACGTTGCGCTTGCCTGCGGCCTTCGACGGGGCAGCCCAGCGGCGGTACAGCTCGGTGAAGTTCGAAAGGTCGGCAGAGAGCTTGAGCATCGGCTGGCAATCGCACGGTACCAGCAGTGCATGGTGGAATTCGCGGTGCGCCTCGGACCATGCGGGGTTGACGGTGCCGGGTTCCTCCGGCAAACGCCGCGGGGTGCGCGAAAGCTTGTGGTGGGCTGCGATCAAGTTCGATTCCCACGCGACATCTCCGCGCTCCACCGCCAAGCGGGCGGCCAGTGCCTCGGTGGAACACCGCAGTTCGGTGATATCCGCCAGTTCGCGCAGGTTCAGATCCGGCACGAAGAAACCGCGGTTTGGGCGGATGACCACCAGGTTTTCCCCCGCTAGCCGGGTCAGCGATTCGCGGATCACGGTGGTGCTGGTTTCGAACTGTTCTGCCAAAGTGGTTGGTTGAAGGCGGTCGCCGGGGGACCAGAAGCCATCAAGGATGGTTCGGCGGATACCCTCCAGGGAATGAACTGATGCCTTTGCCAAGCTGACCTCTTCATGCGTGATCGATTGAATCTGATGTTAATAACAATAATCATATTCTTCGCAGGGGATAGATAATCCACGCGCACGGCGGAACAGAATGCCCGGGCTATTGCTGGTAATTCGCCAAAGCTGTTTACCTTCCGCCGCATCGGTCCTAGGCTCGGGTCATGTCAGTGAAGATCCGCACGATTCAAACCGCAGTTCCCGCAACGACCCTGGCCCAGGAAGAGATCCGCGATGTCTTCGCCAGCCAGCCGAACCTGAGCCGGCTGGGTGAACGGCTCATCGCCACCTCGTTCAACTCCGCCGCGATCAGCACCAGGTACAGCTGCGTCGATGAATTCGACCTCTCCCTGCCCGAACCCGAAACTCCGCTGTTCTACGACCGGGTTGAAGGCCGGTTGCTCTCCCCGAGCACCGCCGAACGCAACGGCATCTATGCGAAGCAGGCCAGCGCGCTGTTCACGAACGCCGCGAAAAAGGCCCTCGACGCCTGCCCGGACCTTGCCCCGGAAGATATCACCCACGTCATAACCGTCTCCTGCACCGGGTTCTACAACCCGGGCCCGGACTACCAGATCGTGCGGGCGCTGGGGCTGGCACCGAGCACCGTGCGCCACCACCTTGGTTTCATGGGATGCTACGCGGCGTTCCCCGCCCTGCGCGCGGCCCGCGACTTCTGCCTGGCCGATCCTCAAGCCACCGTGCTGGTGGTCTGCGCCGAGCTGTGCACGTTGCATGTGCACAGCTCCAATGACCCGGACACCATCATGGGTTCGGCCATCTTCGCCGACGGGGCCGCGGCGGTGATCGTCTCGGCGCAGGGCAGCGGGCTGCTGCAAATGGACGGCTTCGAAACCGTGCTCACCCCGGTGGGCGAGGAGGCCATGGCCTGGAATATCGGCGACCACGGATTCGAGATGGTGCTGGGCACCTACGTTCCGCACATCATCGACGAGCACATCACCGGGGCGCTGCAGCCGCTCTTGGCCAAGGACGCCGACCCGGAACTCTCTGTGGACCGGATCCAGCATTGGGGTCTGCATCCCGGAGGCCGGGCCATCCTGGACCGGGTGCAAAACCGGCTGGGCCTGGATGACCAGCAGCTGGTGCCAGCCCGCGCGATCCTGGATCGCTACGGGAACATGTCCAGCGCCACGGTGCTATTCGTGCTCAAGGAAATCCTCGAAGCAGCCGCTGCGGACCAGGGCGAAAGGGTCTGCTCCATGGCATTCGGTCCGGGGCTGACGGTGGAATCCGGGCTGTTCACCATATGCCGGCAAGGATAATGCTCCGGCTGTCGCGGGCAGCGGAAGCCATCGAGGAAATGGACCGCCCGGATTGCGACCCGGTGCTGCTGCGCCGCACCTACGCGCAGTTCCCTCTGGTCAACCGGGTAGTAGCCGGCTGGCGGGGCAATTACGTGCAGTACATCCGCCCGTTGCTGGCGCGCCGGGTCCGGGCCAGGATACTGGACGTGGGCTGCGGGGGAGGAGACATTGCGGCGAATCTGGCGCGCTGGGCGCTCGCCGACGGGTTCGAGGTGGCAGTGTGCGGTATCGACCCGGATCCCCGGGCCATCTCCTACGCCCGGCAAGCGCTGCAACGCTGCAAGCTGCCGCGCGGGGTGCTGGAATTCCGGGAAACGACCAGCACCCGGCTAGCGGCCGACGGCGAGCAGTTCGACCTGGTGCTCTCCAACCACCTGCTGCACCACCTGGGCACGGACCAGCTGCGCCAGCTGCAGGACGAGACCGAGCAATTGTGCACCGGGATCGGAATGCACAGCGATATCCGGCGCTCCCCGCTGGCGCTGGGGCTGTTCGGGCTGGCGACCTTGCCGTTGGCAGGCAGTTCGCTGATCCGGCGCGATGGCCTGACCTCCATTCGGCGCAGCTTCGTGCCGGGGGAACTGAGGCCATTGCTCCGCCCTGGTTGGGAGGTGCGCACGCAGCGGCCCTACCGCAACCTGCTGCTCTGGGAAGCTGGCGGCCGTGGATGACGCCGCGATCATCGGGGCCGGACCGGTAGGACTGGCCCTGGCCATAGAGCTCGCCCAAAGCGGGCGTACCGTTCGGGTCTTCGAGCAGCGCAGCGCACCGGTAGCCCACTCGCGCGCGATCGGCCTGCACCCTCCAGCGCAAGAAGTCCTGGCGCGACTCGGCGTGGGACCGGCGGCGCAGCGCGGCGGGGTGCAGATCCGCGGCGGACTGGGAATCTCGCGCGGGCGGAGCATCGCTTCGATGGATTTCTCCACTATTGGCGGCCAATACCCGTATGTGCTGTCCTTGCCGCAGCAGGACACCGAGCAATTGCTGCGCGAGCGCTTGGAACAGCTGGCACCGGGGACATTGATGATGGACTGCGCTTTCGAGCAGGTTCTTAAGCAGTCAGAGCAGGCGGTGGAATTTGCCGCTGGCGGCGTGGTTCACCGGGCCCTGTGGCTGGCCGGAGCCGACGGGGTCCGTTCCGCGGTCCGCAGGGATCTCGGCGTGGGCTTTGCCGGAAGGGACCATCGGGACCGCTACCTGATGGGGGACTTCCCGGAGACCACTGGACTGGCGCACACTGCCGCGCTTTTCCTGCATCAGCAGGGGATTGTCGAATCCTTCCCGCTGCCCGCTGCGCGGCGGCGCTGGGTGGTGCGCATCGAGCAAACGCAGGTCGATGATTCGCCGGGCATGCTGGCCGAGACCATCTTGGACCGCACCGGATACCTTCTTGACGCCGAGGCCTGCACGATGACCAGCAATTTCGGCACTGCCACCCGGATGGTGCCCTCGATGGTCCATGGGCGCGTGGTGCTGCTGGGCGATGCGGCCCACCAGATCAGCCCGATCGGCGGGCAGGGGCTGAGCTTGGGGCTGGCTGATGCGCAGGCGGTGGCGCACCTCATTGCTGCCAGGGCGCCCATGGGAGCACTGGATGATCGCCGGCTCGGGGCAGCGCGCAGTGCGGCCCGGCGTGCGCAGGTGAACATGCTGTTGGGCCGTGCCCTGCCGCGTTGGGCTGTCCCTTTGCGGGATTCGGCGTTTTCCCGGCTTGCCTCCAGTGCCTGGCTGCATGAGAAGGTGGCGCGCGACTTCACGATGACCGGTCCCGGACAGCGTTCGGTTCCCGTCGCATGACGAAATGGCAACGTTTCGAAGACTGATTGCGAATGGAGCATCTATCTGGATGGCGCCCAGTGGCGCAGGAAGTGCACATCGACAAGATGCTCGCCAACGGCTCGGTCAGCGGAGAAGTCAGGGCTTACCTGGGTGAAACCGACCACGGCGAGTCCATCTGGGGCGAAACCTTCCAGCTGGAGGCGGTCATGGCTGGCACCGGTGATGCGGTGGTCACCTACGAGCATCAGGATGGATTCCGGCACTGGAGCAAAGACCGACCGGCCTCTGCCACCAGCGGGCATCTGGGGGACATGGACCTTGCCGGTGCCGTGGGCAACCTCGGCCACCTGAAGGAATCCTTCAAGTACTGAACACCCGAAGGCAGCAGTGCCGCGCCGCCAGTCGATTGGCGGCGCGGGACTGTTTTCGCGTGCCCAAACTCACCGCCAAATACTCGCGGATACATGAAACAATAGGTAGCAATGACTTCCATCGATTCCACCCCACTTTCCGCTGAAGAACGCAAGGCACTGCGCAATGAGCAGGCCGCGGCCCAGCGCGCCCAGCAGATGCGCATCTCCAAGTCCCGAGCCGAAGCCGAAGGCCGCGCCCAGGTCGTTCCAACCGCCGAAGGCTGGAAGCAGGAGATGGGTGCCGATGGTCGTCCAGAGCTGCAGTTCGCCACCAAGCGCCGCGTTTCCCAGCCGCCAACGCACCTGGCTGACCTGTCCCTGGCCGAGCGCCAGGCCAAGCTGAAGGAACTGGGACTGCCGGCCTTCCGCGCCAAGCAGCTCTCCGTGCACTACTTCCAGCACTACACCACCGACCCGGAGAAGATGAGCGATCTTCCCAAGGAGCGCCGTGCGGAACTGGCCGAGGCCATGTTCCCGAAGCTGCTCACCGAGGTCAAGCGCCTGGAAACCGATGATGGCAAGACCATCAAGTTCCTCTGGCGCCTGTTCGACGGCTCGCTGGTCGAGTCCGTGCTGATGCGCTACCCGGGCCGCATCACCCTGTGCATTTCCTCGCAATGCGGCTGCGGCATGAACTGCCCGTTCTGCGCCACCGGCCAGGCGGGCTTGACCCGCAACATGTCCACCGCTGAAATCCTGGACCAGATCGTCCAGGCCAACCGCGTGATCGCCGAAGGCGGACTGGGCGGACGCCAGCACCCCGAGGAGCGCGTGGGCAACATCGTGTTCATGGGTATGGGCGAGCCGCTGGCCAACTACAAGCGCGTGATGAACGCCGTGCACCGCATGGTCGCCGATGCCCCCGAGGGCTTGGGTATGGCCGCCCGCGGCATCACCGTCTCCACCGTTGGCCTGGTTCCGGCGATCCGCAAGCTGACCGAGGAGGATGTCCAGGTCACCTTCGCGCTGTCGCTGCATGCGCCCGATGATGAGCTGCGCGACGAGCTGATCCCGGTCAACTCGCGCTGGAAGGTCGACGAGGCACTGGATGCCGCGTACGACTACTACGTGAAGACCGGTCGCCGTGTCTCCATCGAGTACGCGCTGATCAAGGACATGAACGACCACGAATGGCGTGCAGAAATGCTGGCCAAGAAGCTGAACGCGCGCGGCCGCGGCTGGGTGCACGTGAACCCGATTCCGCTGAACCCGGTGCCGGGCTCCATTTGGACCCGCAGCGAACCGGATATCACCTCCAAGTTCGTTCGCCGCCTCGATGAGCTCGGCGTGCCAACCACGCTGCGCGATACCCGAGGCAAGGAAATCGACGGCGCCTGCGGCCAGCTCGCAGCCGACGGCGACAAGTAGCATTTACCGTGGAGACCAGCTTTCGCTGGTCTCCACGGTGCGTTAACGACCCCTCTTCGTGCAGGAGGTCTACGACTGCATGTATGGTTCTGATATGGCCGTTTCAGACCCGCTTTTCCTTGATAAGACCAATCCAGAGCTATGGAACTCGATTGGCAGATTTTCCAAAGATGTCGCCAAGTCCTACCGCGCAGCCGGAATCAGCGACCGCACCGCCGAGCTGGTGAACCTGCGCGTCTCGCAGATCAATGGATGTGCCTACTGCCTGGACCTGCATGCCCGCAAGGCACTGGACACAGGGGAGAGCCTGCAACGCATCAACCTGCTGAGCACATGGGATGAATGCGGCGGCCTGTTTAGCGAAGAAGAATGCGCAGCACTAGCCATCGCTGAAGCCGCTACCGACCTGCCCAAGCCAGAAGAGCGTATCGCCGCGGTGGCATCGGCCCGTCTGGTGCTCAGCGTGGAGCAAGTGGCAGCCATCCAATGGATTGCCGCCGCCATGAACGCCTTCAACCGGATTTCGATCCTTTCCCGTCACCCGGTCAAGGAACGCGAACTGGAAAAGACGGGCAAATAGCAAAAGGCCGCCGTTTGCCCGGGTAGGGGAAACGGCGGCCAATACCAACTCAGGCGTTGGCTTTGCGCACGGCTTCGGTGTAGCGGCGTTCGAATTCTTCGGCGCTGACCACTTCTCGTTCCACGCGGAAGGAAGACTCGTCAATCCCCAGAACCGCAGCGATCAGTGAGCGGGTGTAAAGGGCGATCTTGCGTGATTTCCGGGTGGACGTCACATGGTCCAATTCCGGAACCCAGATGTTCCACCAGCCGCCTTCCTTGCCGACTACTGCCTTGAAAACGCGTTGCTCACTCATCTGCTGCCTTACTCTCTACGATGCTCTGACCAGCGTCTTGCCGTCTGCTTCAATACTCCACTACGTGCAGCCGTGGCGACAAGTCGTCGCTGCCGTGGGCACTACTTCGCCAGCGGCACGCCATCCTTGCCTACCGCGAAGCTCACGACGTCGTCATAGGCGCGTCGCTCGGTCTTTCCCAACTGGTATTCCGAATCCTGCTGGGGGAAAATGTGAACCGGGGTCAAGGTCAGTTCTGCGCCTTTCGCGGTATTGGCGATATCGATCTGCAGGTGCCCGTAGTGCAGTCCGCCGGAGACCAGCTGCGGAACGCCGTCCTCATCCTTGGCCCAGGTCTCTGGCTCGTCGGCAGGAGCTGACCACTGCGAGTGCGAGTTGAAACGCAGCGGCTCGTACTTGCCTTCGGCATTCTGCACCAGCTTCTCGCCGCGCAAGCCATCGGCGGCTACACCGACATCATACGAGTGGAAGCCGCGGCCATCCCCATCCTCGTCCACCCAGGAACGCTCGAACATTTCATCGTGGCCGGAGATGACCGCTGCCACGCCATGCTCCTCGAACATCGGGGTGTAGGCGCGCATCGCGGTGCCCGACTAATTGTCAGGGTGCTCGTGGTTCGGTGGGGTGCCGTGCACGCCGTTGGAGTAGGCCGAGTGGTGGAACTGGACCAGCACAATCTGGCCGTTGGCGCGGGCGTCGGCTAGTTGTTTTTCGGCCCAATTCCACTGCGCAGAGGCGGCATCCATGTTGGGAAGGTCAAAGTCTTGCGCGGTAGCGCCGGGGAACAGGTCCTTGAATCCCTGGACATAGGATTCGAAGGTGAACTCGCCCTGGGTGTCGGTGGACAGATTCCCTGCGGCCATATTCGTATCATCGCCAGAGAACTTCTCTCCGGAGAGCTGTCCGGTCCTGGTGTCCTCGTCCGGACGGCCGTTGGTGGAATCCAGGGTCAGCACGGTCACCGGTCCATGATCTACCCGGTAGTACGAGCCCTTGTACTCGGGGTGCTCGGGGTCCTGCGGCAAGGAGAAGTAATCCAGGAAGCGGTTGCGTGAGATGACCGCGGGGGTGCGGTCGGTTTCCGTGCCGTAGCCGCCGTTCAGCGCCGCATAGGTTTCCCAATTGCCCAAAGCTGGAAGCAGCGGAACGCTGGAGGCCAAGTCCGAATGCTCGCCGGCCACATGGCCGAAGAACTCATCCCACGCCGGCTGGTATCCCGAACCCTGGGTGAGATCGCCTGCCATCATGACCAGGTCCGGATCGGCAGCTTCGATGTGCTTGAGGTTCTCGTTGAATGCGGTGGACTGGTCCAGCGGGTAGCGCAGGGTCGGTTCGCCGTTGCGGGTGGTCATGCCGAACTGCTGGTCCCATTTGGACCCCGCGCCCGGACGCTGGATGGAATCTGCGGTGTAGCCGTTGACCGGGGAGAGCTCCCACTCGCGGTGTTCGGTGCGTCCGCGTGGTTCGGTTTCAGAATCTGAGAACGCAATGATGCGCACGTTTTTCCACGCCCCGCCCTTGGGAGCTGTTTTGAAAGCCGCGCTGTGGGTTTCTCCTGATTGGGTCACGGTGTAGTTGTAGGACTTTCCGGGCAGCAGGCCCTGGAAGGTCACCGAGTGCTTGTAGTTCGAATTCGACTTCAACCACGAGCCCTGTTCCAAGCCCTCGATCTGCTGATCAAGTTCGGCCCGGGTGTATTCCATGAGATCCAGGTACTGTGGTGCGCTGCTCTGCTTCCCGGACTTTCCCAGTCCCGGTCCCGAGAGGCTTATCGTGCCCGGCTCATCGGTTTCGCTGATCCAGTTGATGGTCATCGACGTGGCAGCAGGAGCTTGGAGGTAGGGCAGTACGCGGAAACCCGGTTCTGGGGACTAGGCCGTTACCGCTGGAAGCGCGGAAGCAGCGGTTCCTGGCAGAGCAGCGGCGCTGGCTGCCGGCGCCAAGACCAACGGGATCAATACAGCGGCGGCAAGGGCCGCCGAGAGGGGCTTGTTGTTCATAGTGCGTTCTCCTGTGCGAGGTGTCGCCTGCAAAAGGCGGGTACCTTGAGGATGCCCGGGGCGCGTGCCCCAAGGGTGGATATGAGGCAAACGAAGGGTGAACTGGGTCGGTGAGCCTGCTCACCGGCTGTCTCGCGCACTAATACCAAGCTGGAGCCGATAGCCTTGAAGCAGATAGCTGAGAAGACCAAAGCGAGGGCGCTTCGGTTTTCCACGCCTGCGAAAAGAAGGACAAACAGTGCAAGCCTCCCAGCGTTCCAAGGTAGCTCCCTTTGAAGTGATGCAAATTGTTGATCAGGTCGCCACGATGCGGACCTCCGGCCACGACGTGATCTCGTTGTGCGTGGGAGAACCTGGCGGCGGTGCTCCAGCGGCCGTGAATGACCTGGCCGCGAAGCTGCATGCCGAGCATGCCGACTTCGGGTACACCTCAACTGCGGGACTGCTCGAAACCCGACAGGCCTTATCGAAGCACTACCTCGATACCTATGGCTTACAGATCCCCGCAAAGAACTTCGTGATGACCACAGGTTCCTCCGGTGCATTCCAGCTTTCGTTCTTGGCAGCCTTCGATGCTGGAGACGTGGTGGCGCTGGCCCGTCCCGGCTACCCGGCCTACGCCAATATTCTGGGTGCCCTGGGGCTGGAAGTTGTCGACCTGCCCACCGGTGCAGCGCAGCGTTACCAGCCCACCGTGCAGCTGCTTGAGGCGGCCAAGAAGGAGCATGGACGCCTCGATGGGCTGGTTGTTGCGTCGCCGAATAATCCCACCGGAACCATGTTCAGCGCAGGCGAGCTCTCGGACTTGGCCACCTGGTGCGAAACAAATGATGTGCGGCTGATTAGCGATGAAATCTATCACGGCATTGAATTCGTCCCAGACCGCAAGGCACATACCTCGTGGGAGTTCTCCCGCTCGTCCATCGTTGTCTCCTCCTTCTCCAAATACTGGGGGATGACCGGCTGGCGCCTGGGCTGGATGATCGTGCCCGATGAGCTAGTGCCAACGGTGGACGCACTGGCTTCGAACCTCGCCTTGTGCGCTCCAGCGCCAGCACAGCGCGCGGTGGTAGCTGCCTTTGAACAGCGGAGCCTCGATGAAGCCAATGAGCGCGTGGACGAGTTCGCCCGCACCCGAGCCCACGTGTTGGAGCACTTCAGCAGCTTGGGCATCAGCGAGGCAGCTCCCGCCGATGGGGCTTTCTACCTCTACGGCCGGTTGGCCCCCGAAGTCTTGGAGCATTTCGGTTCTGCGGGCAAGTACTGCCAAGCGGTTTTGGAGCATGCGCATGTTGCGCTGACCCCTGGCGGCGACTTTGATCCGTTCGAAGGCCACCTGTTTATCCGCTTGTCCTTCGCGGCCGGATATGAGCGTGTGGCAGAAGCCCTGGAACGCGTTGCGGCTTTCCTACGGCAGAGCTTGGCAGGAAGCTAGTTTTCCACATTAGGTGAGCAATGCGCTGCGCGCGGCGCTTCAAAATGGACAGTGGATGGCAGTAACGCTTCGTTACTGCCATCCACTGTTTCAAGGAGCCACCAATGCCTGCAGTACTCGAACCTGTCGAACATGAATGCCTTGCGTGCTATTTGTATCGTGCGGTCTGCGCGCAAGGATGCGACGGGACCCATCTCTTCCTCTTGTCTTATCGCGATGCGAGCGCTCCGCGAGCTACCGCGATTGACCGGAAAATGCAGCTGCTGGGCGGATTCTGCGACTGCGAAGTGCTGGCCAATGCCATCCGCCCGATCACGCGTGAAGCGATTCAAGCCGTGGACAATGACGAAAATCTTGTCTGCAAAGGAGTACGGCGCGGCACAATCCAACCATGTGAACATTGGTTGATGCGCCGCGGCGTACAGTGGGGCGGCGGTCAGTTCCGCCGCCGAAGTGCTTGAAGATCAGTTTTCGGGGGTCTTGCTCTTCGGCTTGCGGGCCTTGAGCAGTTCAACACCAATAGGGATCACCGAGATGAGGACGATCAGGATGAAGATCAGGTCGATGTTCTCTTCGATCCAGGTGAATTGGCCCAGCCAATAACCCAGCAATGTGACGCCGATACCCCACAGGGCGGCACCGATCAGGTTGTAGAGGATGAAGGTCTTGTGGTTCATCTTCGCTACGCCAGCGATTACCGGGACGAAGGTGCGGACCACTGGAACGAAGCGTGCCAGGATCACCGCGCGGCCGCCGAACTTCTCGAAGAACTCGTGGGCCCGCTCAACGTTCTTCTGCGAGAAGAAGCGGGAATCCGGTTTCTTGAAGATGGCAGGTCCGGATTTCTTGCCAATGATGTAGCCGGTCTGGTCACCTGCGAAGGCGCAGACAAAGATCGCGGCGGCGAAGAGCCACAACGGAATTTGGATGGTGCCGGTGGCAATGAGCATGCCAACGGTGAAGAGCATCGAGTCGCCTGGCAGGAAGAAGCCCACCAGCAAGCCGGTCTCGGCGAAGACAATGGCGCAAACCAGCAGCAAGACCCATGGGCCAAGCGCGGGGTTGTTCAGGAAGACGACTGGGTTCAACCAGTCGGGCAGGAAAGCCGCGCCCATGGTTGGAGCCGCATAATCGGTCACAAGGGAAAGAAACGAAGAATGATCTAGCACAGCAAAAATCCTACGTGAGTACGCTGTGAGTTTCCCAGAGTGCCATCCGTAATCTCTGATGGGGGACAACCCGGCCACAAGGGCGAAAATCTCCAAGTTGTTCGTTGACCCGTAGTGATCATGGCTTTTCACGGGGCCAGCAACGAGAGCCGAGGGAGCATTGGGAAGCGGCAAGTTGCCAAGCTCACAGCGGGATTCGACGTAAAAGTCGGCGAGGTTGCATCGAGCCACCTGGATTCGGTCCATGACAACGGTCATGGGCAACGCATGACTTTCTGCTCTTCTGCACACCCGGCAAAGGGGGAAGACTAAGAAGCATGGAAACGCTGATTAGAACGAATGCAGTTTCGCTCAGCGGCTTGAAGAAGACCTTCTCAACGCCGCGCAGCAAAGTTGAAGCAGTCAAGGGCATTGACCTGCAGATCCAGACCGGACAGATCGTGGCCTTCCTAGGACCCAACGGAGCTGGCAAGACGACAACCGTGGACATGATCCTGGGCCTGACCCAACCCACAGGAGGGTCGGTGGAAATCCTCGGCTTGGATCCGCGCCAAGCCATCTCCGCTGGAAGGGTCTCTGCCGTCTTGCAAACCGGTGGGTTGCTGCGCGATATGACCGTCAAGGAGACAGTGTCAGTCATCGCCCACATGCATGAGCAAGCAGATCGCATTGGGCCGGTCATGGAACGCACGGGGCTGGATAAAATCGCCAAGCGGCGCGTGGGCAAATGCTCTGGCGGCGAGCAGCAGCGCATCAAGTTCGCTTTGGCTCTGCTGCCCGACCCGGATGTACTGATCCTCGATGAGCCAACTGCCGGAATGGACGTGATGGCCCGCCGGGATTTCTGGGCCACGATGCGAGAAGAAGCTACCGAAGGGCGCACCGTCATTTTCGCCACGCACTATCTGGAAGAAGCCCAGAACTTCGCAGAACGCACCGTGCTGATGAGCCAAGGCCGCATTGTCGCCGACGGCGCCACCGAAGAGCTGCGCAAGCTCATCTCCGGACGCACCGTCAGCGCTTCCTTCCCCTCGGCGGAGCATGCCGAACGAGCCGGAGCTTTTGATAATTCGGTGCAGGTAGCCGAACGCAACGGATTGCGCTTCGCTTTCCACAGCGTCGATTCGGACCGCTTCGCGGCCGCCCTGCTCGCCGACTACCAGGGCTACGACCTGGAAATTTCCTCGCCGAGCCTGGAAGAGGCCTTCATCCAGCTGACCAAGGACGCATCATGATGAGCACCTACATCCGCGTGGAATTCGCACGGCACTTCCGCGATGGGTACAACCTGATCTTCGCCCTGCTGCTGCCCGCCGCCATGTACATCCTGTTCGGCAACATCCCCAGCTACACCGAGTTCGAGCTGGGCGCAGGCAACGTGAAGTTCTATCTGATGATTTCCATGGCAGCCTACGGGGCGGCGGTCAGCACTGTGGCAATCGCCGGGACCGTGGCCACCGAAACCATGCAGGGATGGGGCAGGCAAATAGCCTTGACCAAAATGCCGCCGGCCATGTTCGTCAGCAGCAAGATGATCGTCGCGGCCACCGTAGCCGGTGCCTCGGCAGCAGTAGTCTTCGCCCTGGGCGCCGCGACTGGAGCCGAAGTGCAAGAAGGCTGGATCTGGGGAGCGAGCTACCTGATCATCCTGCTCGGCGCCATGGTCTTCGCCTGCTACGGCATCGGGGTGGGCATGGTGTTCAAATCCGAATCGGCCCTGGGCCTGGCCTCAGGCCTGATGGTGTTCTTCGCCTTCTTCGGCAATGTCTTCATGCCCCTGGAAGGAGGCATGCTCGACGCGGCCCGCTTCACCCCGATGTACGGCTACGTAGCCCTGGCCCGCTACCCGTTGCTCAAGGACATGCCCGCCGGAGTAGAAATGGCCCCGGACGCGTTGTGGATCCCAACCGCTAACCTAGTGGCATGGGCACTCATCTTCGTTCTCTTCGCGGTACTCGCCACCAGGAAGGCCAAGGCACGCCAGTGAGCCGCAACCTGCCCGGCGCCGCGCCAGCGGACGATCCGCTCTGCGAGATCGACGAGGACCAGAAATTCTGGGATCGCCGAGGCTGGCTGATCGCCGGCGTCTGGGTGATCTTCCTGGTCTTCCCGGTGCTGGACCTTCTCGTGGAAGACTACACGCTGCCCACCCGGATCATCGGCCTGGCGCTGATCGCCCTCTTCGCCGCCGTCTACCTGCAGTCCTACGCGAGGTTCTCCCAGAAGATCGGGCAGGGCGGAACCAGCGCTCGCCGGGCGCATGCGAACTTCCTGGTCCTCTGCGCGATTATCGCCCTGGGCATTCCGGTCATCGGGTTGACCGCCATGGGGCTCTTCCCCTTCATCACCTCCTTCGCGATCTTCTTGCTGAACAGGAAATGGGCCATCGCGGCCTATGCCGCGGTGCTGGTGCTCAGTTTCGCGCTGCCCATCATCTTCGGGCAGTTCATGGACGCGATCTTCCTGATCGGCCTGAACCTCGTGCTGATGGTGGTGTACGCGATTACCGTGGCCGCCATCCGGCGCTCGGCCGCAGCAGAAAAGATCCGCAGCGACTACCTGCTGGTTGCCGAGCAGGAGCGCGTGGCCAGGGACGTGCATGATGGCATCGGGCATTCGCTGACCGCATTGAATTTGAAGGCGCAGCTGGCCCTGCGCCTGATGGACCAGGAACAGTACGCCCAGGCCCGCGGAGAACTGGAACAGCTCAGCGCCCTGGCCGTGGACGCGCTGGACTCCGTGCGCACGACGGTGCAGGGGCTCAGCCGCCAGGACCTGGCCGGGGAGCTGGCCGAGCTGCAGCAGGCGTGCGACGACAACAACCTCGAATTCACGGTGGCAGGAACCGCCGAGCAAGTCCCGATGCAGCTACGTTCGCATGTGGCATGGATCCTGCGCGAAGCGGTCACCAATGTGCTGCGCCACGCGCACGCCAGCACCATCGTGCTGCATCTGGAACCCGGAAAAGTCAGCGTCGATGACGACGGGGATGGCCTGCAAGCCAGCACGCCAGGCCACGGCATCCGGGGAATGCAGGAACGCGCCAAGCAATTCGGTGCCAGTTGTACAGTAGGGGCCTCGCGGCTGGGCGGAACCAGCGTGCAAGTGGCCTTCGAGGCAGAGGGGAGTGCAGCGTGATCCGGATACTCATCGCCGATGACCAGCACCTGGTCCGGGGCGCGCTGGCAGCCTTGCTGAACCTCGAAGAAGACATCCACGTCGTTGCGCAATGCGCCGATGGTGACGAGGTCGCCGCCGCACTGGACGCGCACCCTGCCGACATCGCGTTGCTGGATGTGCAGATGCCACGGCACGACGGGCTGCGCACTGCAGCAGAACTCAAGGCCAGCCACGCCGAGGTGAAGGTGCTGATCCTGACCACCTTTGACCGTCCCGGATATTTCCGCCAGGCCTTCGAAGCTGGAGCGCACGGCTTCCTGGTCAAGGATTCTCCGCCGGCCGAGCTGATTGCCGCCATCCGCAGGGTCTATTGCGGGGACAAGGTAGTGGATCCGCAGCGTGCCATGCTCAGCGTGGAGAGCCGCAGCAACCCGCTAACCGGGCGTGAGCGCGAGATCCTTTCACTGGCCGCCTCCGGCTCGCCGGTATCGCAGATTGCCTCGGCGGTGCACCTCTCGGTGGGAACTGTGCGCAACCACCTGTCCAATGCGATCGGCAAAACCAGCACTGCCAACCGCATCGAGGCCGCGCGCTACGCCCGCGAGATGGGCTGGATCTAGCGCGTTACGAAGTGGGTAATCAGGCCGATGACCCAAATGGAGGAGGCCAGCAGCACGCAGCCGAATTCCACGACGATGCCCAGGCCCATGGCCTTCAACGCAGCCCAGGATGAGCCGAGTGCGCCGGAGACTTCGCGCCGGCGCACGCTTTCACCGGCGAATAGGCCCACTGCGAAACCGACGAACATGCCGATCACGGGAATGAGGAAAGCACCGGCGATGGCACCCACGACCGCAAAGAGAATGGAACCCTTGGGGATTTGATGTTCCTTGAGTTTCTTGCCGGTCAGGATCGCAGAGGCGGACCAGCCCAGCAAAGCGATCGCCATGCCCAGGCCGGCCGCCCACCAGGAAGCACCGGAACCCAGCAGCCAGCCCCAGCCCAAAAGCGTGCCGATCGTCAGCAACGAGCCGGGCAGCACCGGGAAGATGGTGCCCAATGCCGATACGACTAGCAGCAGCCCGGCGATGATCGTGTAAATAATTTGTGCATCCACATGCCCAGTTTCGCACACTGCATCCTTACATGAGGCGCACCGTCAAGCAGGACAAGAATTCAGGGATATTTGTGCCGAATTGCCCAGCTGACGAACAAACAATTGATTAAATCCGGATAATTTCCCTTCTCTCATTGATTCCTTTTTACCTAGTCGGATATCGATTTAGATTGAAAACCGTCACCCGTTGGCAATGGAAAAAGAAATCAAAAGCCGGAAGGCTCTTCACACCCTAAATTGTTAGCGCTAACATTGTGACCATCGACACATTGTTCTGGTGCCGGAGACCATTCACTCCACCATTATCCGGCGGGGACCCACGAGGAGGAACTCACGATGAAACGACAGACCTTTTTGCGCACTGGCTTGGCAACGCTCAGCATCGCAGCTATGGCAGCCATGAGCGCATGCGCCGGCTCGGATTCCAGTGGCAGCGAAGGAGGAGGTTCGGGTTCTGAGACCATTACCATCGGTTTCTCGCAGGTTGGCGCCGAGTCCGGGTGGCGCGCGGCAAATACCAAGGACATCCAAGACACCCTGACCGAAGAAAACGGCTTCAAGCTCAGCTTCTCTGATGCCCAGCAGAAGCAGGAGAACCAGATCCAGGCTCTGCGTTCGTACATCGCGCAAGGCGTTGACGTCCTGGCCTTTTCCCCAGTGGTAGAAACGGGCTGGGATGCTGTGCTGCAAGAAGCCAAGAGCGCCAACATCCCCGTGATCCTCACCGACCGCGCCGTTGACACCACCGATGACACGCTCTTTGCCTCGTTCATCGGCTCCGACTTCATTGAAGAAGGACAGCGGGCCGGAGATTGGGTTGTGGAGAATCTGGACAAGGACCTGAAAGTTGTCGAACTGCAGGGAACCACCGGCTCAGCACCGGCCATCGACCGCAAGGAAGGCTTCGGGAAGGCCATTGAGGGCACGGACATCGAGATTATCGACTCGCAGACCGGTGACTTCACCCGTGCAGGCGGCAAGCAGGTCATGGAAGGTTTCCTGAACTCCCATGACGATATCGATTTGGTCTTCGCCCATAACGACGACATGGGCTTGGGCGCCATTGAAGCCATCGAGGCAGCCGGCAAGAAGCCAGGCGAGGACATCAAGATTGTCACCATTGATGCGGTCAAGGACGGCATGCAGGCATTGGTTGACGGCAAGATCAACTACATCGTCGAATGCAACCCGCTGCTAGGTGAGGATTTGGCAGAAATCGCCAAGAAGGTAGTAGCCGGCGAATCTGTAGAGAAGCGCATCGTCGTTGAAGACGCCGCCTTCACCCAGGATGAAGCGGCCGAGGTCCTGGCCGATCGCACCTACTAGGGACGCAGGCAAGAGCACGAGCCGGCGGGCCACAGGCTGGCCCGCCGGTTCACCACCAGGTGGCAGGACAAGCAACTCGCAGAGGCAAGTTAATGATTGATTCAACACCCATGTCACGGACTGAGGAAATCACCGTGCAGCATTCCCCTACAACGAAGCCCATCGTTCAAATGGCTGGAATTTCCGTGGAGTTCCCCGGGGTCAAAGCACTGGACAACGTTGGCTTCCGGCTTTTTCCCGGTGAAGTCCACGCCTTGATGGGGGAGAACGGCGCTGGAAAGTCGACCCTGATCAAAGCCCTGACTGGCGTGAATCCGATCGCTTCCGGAACCATCACGGTTAACGGCAACGACACCCGCTTCACCGGCCCCGCCGATGCCCGCGAACGCGGCATCTCCACGGTGTACCAAGAGGTGAATCTCTGCACCAATCTCACCGTGGCCGAAAACATCATGCTCGGCAGCGAGCCTCGCCGTTTCGGTGGTCTTGACTGGCGAACCATGCGGCGCCAGGCCAAAACCTATCTGGAGCGGATGGGGCTGAAGATAGACCCGGCCAGCTCGCTGGGGTCCCATTCACTGGCAGTCCAGCAGCTGGTGGCCATCAGCCGCGCCATGGTGGTCGACGCCAAGGTACTGATTCTCGATGAACCGACCTCGAGCCTGGATACCGACGAGGTGGCCCAGCTCTTCGAGGTCATGCGGAAGTTGCGTGATGACGGTGTGGCGATCCTCTTCGTGTCGCACTTCCTGGACCAGATCTACGCCATTGCCGACCGCATCACTGTGCTGCGCAACGGGCAATTGGTAGAAGAACGAAAGAAGGACCAGCTGCCGCAACGCGAACTGGTCTCGCTGATGATCGCTGGCACCTCCGATGCCCACGTGGGCGGCGCCAACGAACGCACCGCCGCAACCGAACGCGCGGCCGACGCTGAACCGTTGCTGCAGGCAGTGGGACTCGGGCGCAAGGGAGCGGTGCAGCCTTTCGATCTGGACCTCTATCCCGGGGAAGTCATCGGCTTGGCCGGCCTGCTGGGCTCAGGCCGTACCGAACTCGCGCGCCTGCTTTACGGAGCGGACAAGGCAGATGAAGGGGTGATCAAGCTGGGCGGGAAACCGGTAAAGCTGCGAACTCCCCGGCAGGCCCTGGGCCGAAAAATCGCCTACACATCCGAAGATCGCAAGGGCGAAGGGGTTGTGGGCGAGCTGACCGTGGCCGAGAACATCATCCTCGGCCTGCAGGCAGCGCGCGGATGGATCCGCCCGCTGCCCAAGACCAAAGCCACCCAAATCGTGGACGCCTATATCAAGGCACTGGGCGTCCGTCCGGCCAATCCGAACGCCCTGCTCAAGAACCTCTCGGGCGGGAATCAGCAGAAAGTTCTGCTGGCCCGCTGGCTCGCCACCGCTCCGAAGCTGTTGCTCCTCGATGAGCCCACCCGCGGAATCGACATCGGCGCGAAGACCGAAATCATGAACCTGGTCTCCGAACTAGCTGAACAGGGCATGTCGGTGGTCTTCATCTCCGCTGAGCTAGAAGAAGTCCTGCGCCTCTCGGATCGCATCGTTGTGATGCGCGATCACGCCAAGGTTGCCGAAATTCCAAGCACTCCAGATGTGGATGTGCCACGCCTGATCGAAATCATCGCCACCGGGGAAGAAAACAAATGACCCGTATTTACAAGCATCGCCTGTTTTGGCCAGCGATTGCGCTGCTCGCGCTGCTGCTAGCCTGCACCATCAAGCGCCCGGACATCCTGGGCATCAGCGTGCTGGACGGGCACCTGTTCGGCGCCCCCATAGACATCCTGCGCAATAGCTCGCCGCTGCTGCTGGTCGCCCTGGGCATGACTCTGGTGATCGCCACCCGCGGCATCGACCTGTCAGTGGGTGCCACCGTCGCGATCTCCGGAGCCGTGGCGCTGACGTTCATCGCCAGCTCGGCAAATCCGGGATCCGCAGGTACAGCCGTCGGCGCCGTCATCGTGGCATTGGGGTTGTGCCTGATCCTCGGCGCATTCAACGGCGTGCTGGTGGCGAACTTCGGCATCCAGCCGATCGTCGCCACGCTGATCCTGATGACCGCCGGCCGCGGTGTGGCCATGCTGATCACCAACGGCCAGATCACCACGGTCAATAGCGCACCTTTCAGCAAACTGGCCTCGGGCTATGTGCTGGGCCTGCCGGTGGCCGCGCTCATCGCTTACGGCGTGTTTGCGGTGGTGGCCCTGGTGGTACGGCGTACTGCACTGGGCATGCTGCTCGAAGCGGTAGGCATCAACCCGGAAGCCAGCCGGCTCTCAGGGGTGAAATCAAAAACTCTGGTATTCACCGTCTATGTGTTGTGCGGTCTGCTATCGGGCCTGGCTGGACTGATCTTCGCCGGCAACACCATGGCCGCTGATGCCAACAATGCAGGACTGTTCATAGAGCTGGATGCCATTCTCGCCGTGGTTATTGGCGGCACGTCCCTGGCCGGCGGCAAGTTCAACCTCGCGGGCACCATGATTGGCGTGCTGATCATTACCACCCTGAGCCTGGCCGTGACCGTCCTGGGCGTTTCACCGCTGGTCACTTCGCTATTCAAAGCCATCGTGGTCATTGCCGTGACCTTGATGATGTCAACCCGGCTGCGCGCCATGCTCGGTTCCTTGCGCGAACGCCGCCGCTACCAGGAGGTGGGAGCATGAGCATCCTCAGTGTTCCGCGCAAGTCCATATCCAAATTGAATGTGGACCGGCGCTACCTGCCGGTTCTGGGCACTGTGGTCGTCTTTGGGCTGATGCTCGTCATCGGCGGAGTGCGCTACGAGAATTTCCTTTCGCCCGCTGTACTGTCCAACCTGTTCATCAACAATGCCCACCTGATCGTGCTGGCAGCAGGGATGACGTTCGTGATTCTCACCGGCGGCATCGACCTGTCCGTCGGTGCGGTGCTGGCGCTGTCCTCGGTCATCACTGCAACCATGCTCCATGCCGGGATCCCGTTGTCCCTGGTGCTGCCTATCGCGATTCTCAGCGGATCGATCATCGGCCTGGGCATGGGAGTGATGATCCAGTACTTCGAGGTGCAGCCCTTCGTGGCTACCTTGGCCGGCATGTTCTTGGCCCGCGGCCTGTGCTTCATCTTCGCCCCGGAATCCGTGCCCATCCGCAATGAGGGTTTTGTGGCCCTGTCGAGCTGGGGAGTTTCTGCGGGGCGCTGGCGGTTGACCGCCGCCGTGGTCATCGCCGTGCTGGTGATTGCCGGGTCCTGGTGGGTGCTGCACCGCACCCGTTTCGGCCGCACCGTTTACGCGGTGGGCGGCGGGGAGCAATCAGCCACCCTGATGGGATTGCGTGTAGCACGCACCAAGGTGGTTGTCTACGTCATCTCCGGCACCTGTGCGGCGCTGGGCGGAATCCTCTTCGCCATGTTCTCGCGCTCGGGCTATGCGCTGACCGGTGTGGGCATGGAACTCGACGCGATCGCCGCAGTGGTTATCGGTGGAACACTGCTTGTCGGCGGCATGGGCTTCATTCTCGGCTCGGTGGTTGGCGTGATGGTGCTGGGACTGATCCAAACCATCATCACTTTCGAGGGAACCTTGAGTTCCTGGTGGACCAAGATCGTGATCGGCGGTTTGCTGCTGATCTTCGTGGTCTTGCAACGAATTCTTACCTTGCGGCGAAATTAAGCCCGGAAGGGAAGGGCCCAGGGCCCGGTATTAGCGTACCGGGCCCTGGGTCGTATCCAGCCACCTAGCTCCAATTCGCGTACAACGAACCGGGAAGTAATAATTTCCAGCCTGGACAACGGCTTGCCCCCATTTCGCGATAGATTGCGAAGTGGGGGCATTGCTATTGCCTCTCGAACTTCTGCGGCTTGCACGCGACTGGGAGGAACCTGATGGGCAAGGACAATGAAGCACGGGTCAGCGTAGAAATAGCCGGGTCCACTGCCGTAGTGCTGCTGGATAACCCGGGCCAACTCAACGCGCTCACCAAGGACATGTGCCTGCAGCTGGTGGGCGCCTTTGCCGGCCTTTCGACCAACGACGAGGTCAGTTCCATTGTGGTTCGCGGCGCGGAAGGGAACTTCTGCGCTGGAATTGCCATCGACGAGATGGACCAGGTGCTCTTCGACCGGGACGCCGACGGGGAGCTGATCAACCATTTCGACCTGCTCGACAAGATCATCGTGGCCTGCCCGAAAACCACCATCGCGGTGGTGGAAGGCCATTGCTTTGGCGGGGCCTGGCAGCTGGCCTCGGCCTGCGATATCCAGTTGGCCTCGGATAACGTGCGACTCGCGATCACCCCAGCAAGAATCGGGCTGGTTTTCCCGCGGCCGGGCATCGAACGGCTGGTGCGTACCGTGGGGGAGCACCGGGCCAAGTACCTGCTGTTTTCCGGCGCGGAGATTTCCATTGCCGAGGCGGAACGCTGGGGCATGTTCACCCGCGTGATTGCCCATGGGCAGCTCGAAGAAGAGCTGGCCGCACTGCTGGGCAAGCTGTCCGCGAACTCGCCATATTCCATTGCGCGCACCAATGAGGCCATCAACTTGGTGCGCCAGGGAGAAGCCACCGAGGGCTGGTGGGAAGCGATGTGGGAAGAGAACGGGGCGAACGCGGACCTGGCCGAAGGCAGATCCGCGTTCTGCTCGCGCCGCACACCGGATTACGGTGGACTGCCCCAGTAGTGTTCGCTAGTCCTGCTCGGCAGTGAACTGCGCAACCAGTTCGCGCTTGAGGATCTTCCCGCTGGGACCCAGCGGGAATTCCTGGACGATCTCGATCAGCCGCGGATACTTGTACGCGGCCATCTGCTTGCTGGCCCACGCCACCAGCTCCTGCGCGCCCAGCGCGGAGCCGGCCTCCAAGGTCACCGAGGCGGCAATCTCCTGTCCGTGGGTTTCGTGCGGCACCCCGTACACGGCGGCGTTGGAAATCTCCGGATGGGAAACCAGCACCTCTTCGATTTCGCGCGGGTACACGTTGTAGCCGTTGCGCAGGATCATGTCCTTGGTCCGGTCCAGGATGCGCAGGTAGCCATCCTCGTCCTTGGTCCCCAGATCCCCGGTGCGGAACCAGCCATCAACCACCGCTTCGGCCGTGGCCTCGGGCCGGTTCAGGTAGCCGGAGAACAAGTTGTGCCCGCGCACCACCAGCTCGCCCAGCTCCCCGCGCGGCAGCAGCCGGATTTCATCGGGGCAGGCAGGATCGGCGATTTCCACATCCACACCCCAAACCGGGGTGCCCACGGTCCCGGGCCGCGGGTCGACGCCCACATGGTTGAAGCAAGCCACCGGAGAGGTCTCGGTCAGCCCGTAGCCCTCGTGGATCCGCGCGCCGAAGCGCTGCTCGAAGGCGGTGAGGATGGATACCGGAAGCGAGGCCCCTCCGGAAATGGCGTAGCGCAGTTTTTCCGGCATCCCTTCGCGCTGCTTGCCCGCTTCGAGCAGGGCCACATACATCGTGGGCACCCCGAAGAAGACGTCGATGCCAGCCTCCAGCAACAGTTCCAGGGCCCCTTCGGCGGTGAATTTGGGCAGCAGCATGACCTCGGCCCCCACCCGCAGCCCGGTATTGAGCACGCAGGTCTGGCCGAAGGTGTGGAACAGCGGCAACCCGCCGAAGAGCTTGTCGCCGCGGCGCAATTCCATGGTGTTCAGCAATGTGGTGTGGGTCTGCTCGATTAACGCCAGATGCGTGCCCAGCGCACCCTTGGGCTTGCCGGTGGTGCCCGAGGTGTACAGGATCGTGGCCAGGTCTTCGGGGCGGCGCGGCAGGTAGGTGCCAATCGGCGCGGCGTGCCGGGCCAGGTCTTCCAACCGGATGGCGCCCGATTCCTCCGGAGCCAGCACGCTGAGCACCGGCACCCCGGAAGCGGCGGCCCCCGCTGCTCCTTCTGCGAGCAGCGGTGCGGCGCAGATCATCAGCTTGGCTTCGGAATCCTCCAGGATGTAGGAGATCTCGCGCGCCTTGAGCAGCGCGTGGACCGGTACCGCTACGGCGCCCAGGGCCAGAACCG
This sequence comes from Glutamicibacter sp. NPDC055354, assembly GCF_053644955.1. Classification (NCBI taxonomy): domain Bacteria; kingdom Bacillati; phylum Actinomycetota; class Actinomycetes; order Micrococcales; family Micrococcaceae; genus Glutamicibacter; species Glutamicibacter sp. NPDC055354. The sequence goes on along the minus strand of NZ_JBSHMB010000001.1, from coordinate 1,941,273 downwards.
CGTAGTAGGCGCGGGCGAAGTCCGTGACGTTGGGAATGAGCAAGGCCACCCGGTCGCCCGCCTCGATGCCTTGGGCTTGCAGGGCTCCGGCGTATTGCCGGGCCTGCTCCCACAGCTGCTCATAGGTGGTGCTGCGGCCATCGACGGTGATGGCGTTCAGCTCGCCGTAGCGGGCAGCCCCTTCTGCGAGGATGGCCGCCACTGAAACAGTGAGATTGGATGTGGGAACGCTCATGGTGAACTCCTCGGGTCGCCCAGCAGTGCATTGTGTGTTGTGTCACATTAAACCATATTGGAACTGCGGTTCAGTACGAGGTATTGAGTTTCGAAATATCTTGAACAATGGAAAATTTCCGTTGCTGATCTGGGTAAAAAGGACATAGACTCAGCCCAAACGAGCTGGATGAATTGTGGAATGGGGAAGCGATGCCGGCACCAAAGGATCCTCGAGCCGAGCCGTGCTGGGTCGATTTGCTCACCAGCGACATGGAGGGCTCCACGCAGTTCTACGGGCAGCTTTTCGGTTGGGAAGTCCGCCATGACGAGGAAACCCGCGACGAGGGATATGCCGAGGTCTACCTCAACGGGGAAATGGTCACCGGCTTCATTGCCAATGACCCGGATTCCGAGGTGCAAGATGCCTGGACTACCTACCTGAATGTGACCGATGTGCACGCCGCCGCCTATGCCACCAAGATGCACGGCGGCAAGGTCTATCTCAAGCCCATCGACATTCCCGGCCAGGGAACCATGGCCATCATCGGGGACCCAGCGGGAACCGGCGTTGGACTCTTCCAGGCATTCCAATCAGCAGACACAACCGCCAGCCGCGCACCGGGCACCCGCATCTGGAACGAGCTGCACACCAGGCACTTCGAGGCGGTGGCCCGCTTCTACCGAGTAGCACTGGGCTGGTGCCTGTCCCCGGTCTCGGACACGGACGAATTCCGCTACCACACCTACGGCCAAGGTTCCGAGGCGGTGGCCGGAATCTTCGACATCTCCAGCTATCCGGATTCCAAGGCCGGTTGGCGCGCCTACTTCGCGGTGGCGGATGCCGAACAGACCGTGGCGCTCGCCGAGAAGCTCGGCGGCACGATCATCCATGAGCCCCATGATTCCTACTTTGGCCGCATGGCCGTGCTCAGCGACGTCACCGGCGCAGAGTTCGCGATCATCGCTCCGTCGCGCAAACAGGAATCTGAAGCCTGACGGCAAAGGCCGCCGGCACCGAAAAATCGGATGCACGGCGGCCTCGGTTCGGGCTGGTCCTTCGCAGCCTACTTCACGAAATTCGGCACAACTTCGTCAATGAACAACTTCAGCGAGCGTTTCTTTTCCTCGTGGCTCAGGGCGTTGTCGCTCCAGAAGCTGTATTCGCTGACGCCCAGATCTTCGTAGCGGCGCAGGCGCTCAACAACCACGTCCGGCGTGCCGATCATTGCGGTGCGGTGCAGGGACTCAGGCGTGAACTCCTCGCGTTCAGAGAACTTCTCCTCCGGGCTGGGATCGATGAATCCGTTGACCGGCTCCACCTTGTTGCCGAAGACCGCATCGAAGGTGCGGTAGAACTTGTTGATGCCTTCGGCAGCAGGGCGCCAGGCCTCTGGCTCGTTGGCGGAGTGCAGATAAGTGTGGCGAAGCACCATGATGTCAGGGCGCTGTTTCACCTCCGGGTGGGCAGCGATGGCGGCTTCGTACTTCTGGACTAATGATTCGACTTCTTCGTCGCCCTTCATCAGCGGAGTCACCATGACATGGCACCCGTTGGCCACAGCATACTCGTGCGACTCGGGGCTGCGGGCGGCAACCCAGACAGGGATCTGCTTTTGTGTTGGCTTGGGCACCGAGGTGGACGTCGGGAACTGCCAGACTTCACCGTCGTGGGCGTAATCTCCCTCCCACAGCTTCTTGACTGCGGGGATGAGCTCCTGCATGGAGGCACCGCCGTCGGTGGCCTTCATGCCATCGGTCATGCGATCGAATTCGAATTGGTAGGCACCGCGTGCCACGCCTAATTCGGCACGGCCATTGCTGATGACATCGAGCAGCGCGAGTTCGCCGGCTGCTCGGATCGGGTTCCAGAATGGTGCGATGATGGTGCCGGCTCCGAGCCGGATCGTGGAGGTCCGAGCCGCGAGGTAAGCAAGCTGCGGGATCGGGTTCGGGGAGACGGTGTATTCCATCGAGTGGTGTTCGCCGATCCAGACTGTGGAGAAGCCACCGGCTTCGGCCATTTGAGTCAGTTCGACGAGGTTCTCGAAATGCTGTGCGTGGCTGATCGAGTCGTCATAGCGTTCCATGTGGATGAACAGTGAAAAGCGCATATCTGTCCTTCTTTCGTTGCTCTGCTGCCCTTAGGCAGTTGTCTGGGTGCTGTTGCGTTCGGCGATGGTTTGATTGGTCCGGGACCAATGCTCATGATCGACTTCGCGCACGATGACCGTGATGTTTTCGGGGGCCGCATCAACGGTTTCTTCGGCGGCCCGGTGCAAGGCGTCGATCAGGGCGCGCAGCTGCTGGGAATTGCGGCCCTTGGCAATGGATACATCGATCAGTGGCATGGGGCTCCCTTTCCTTAGCCGCGCATCACAAACGGATCTGCGACGGGGGACTCGTCCGTGTTGATCCATACGCTCTTGAGGCGGGTGTATTCGTTCATGGATTCGAGGCCGTGCTCGATGCCGACGCCCGAGTTCTTGAAGCCTTGGCGAGGGGACATCGGGGACATCGCGCGGTAGGTGTTCACCCAGATCGTGCCGGCCTCCAGCCTCCGGGCCATGCGATGGGCGCGGGCAAGGTTCTGCGTCCACACGCCGGCGGCCAGCCCGTACTCGGTGTCATTGGCCATGGACAGCAGCTCGTCTTCGTGCTCGAAGGTCATTATCGCAGCCACCGGGCCGAAGATCTCCTCGCGGACCACGCGCATGTCGTTATTGACGTCGGTGAGCACAGTGGGGGAGAAATAGTAGCCCGGCAGGTCCAGGCCTTCGGGGCGGGTGCCGCCGGCCAGTACTTTGGCGCCCTCGTCTGCGCCGATCTTCACATAGGAAGCGACCTTTTCCAATTGGTCGGCGAACGCCAGCGGGCCTAGCTCGGTGGCATCCAAGAGCGGGTCTCCGATGACAATGGACTTGGCACGTTCGGTAACCCGTTCCAGCAGCTCGTCGTAGACAGACCTGTGGGCGAAGACCCGGCTGCCGGCAATGCAGGTCTGGCCGGCCGCGGCGTAGATGCCGGCCACCACGCCCATAGCCGCGTTGGCGACGTTGGCGTCGTCGAAGACGATGTTCGGGCTCTTGCCACCCAGCTCCAAGGTGCAGCCGATGAAGCGGCCGGCCGCCTCGGCGGCGATCTTCGAGCCAGTGGCCGTAGAACCAGTGAAGGAGATCTTGGCCAGCAGTGGGTGGCTGACTAGCGCCGCGCCGGCCTCGGCCCCGAACCCGGTGACCACGTTGATGACGCCCGGAGGGAATCCGGCCTGCTCAGCCAGCTCAGCCAGCAGCAGCACCGTGCGCGAGGTGTATTCGCTGGGCTTGATCACCACAGTGTTCCCGGCAGCCAGCGCAGGGGCGATCTTCGAAGTGGTCAAAGTCAGAGGCGAGTTCCACGGGGTGATAGCCCCGACCACGCCGAGCGCTTCGCGCTGGGTGTAGTTTAGAATCGCCGGATTCATGCTTGGGATCTGGGAACCCTGCACTTTGTCGGCCAGCCCGGCATAGTAGTAGAGGTACTCCGGCAGGGTGGCCAGCTGGCCCCGCATTTCGCGCAGCAGCTTGCCGTTGTCCAAGGATTCGTAGCGGGCCAACTTCTCGGCATTCTCACCGATTAGATCGCCTAGGCGGCGCAGCAGATGTCCACGGGCGGTGGCGCTCAGGGCGCTCCACGAGGGCGCGGAGAATGCCTTATGGGCGGCTTTGACAGCACGGTCCACATCTTCAGCATTGCCGCGCGCGGCCTCGTAAAGATCTTCGAGGGTTGCCGGGTTGGAGCTGGTGAAGAAACGGTCTTCGCTGGGAGCGATGTGCTCTCCGTTGATGAAATGCATGTAACGCTCGCTCATGCCTGTTTCCCTTCGTTATCGCTGAAAAAACTGTTCAATTCCGCGGCCAAGGCCAGCGGATTCTCGACCGGAAGCATATGCCGTGCTCCGGGGATGATGCGCAGCCGCCCCTGCGGCACAGCGGCAACCAGCCGGCGGGACATTTCCGGGGTCGATCCGGGATCCAGCTCGCCGGTGATGGCCAGTGTCGGCTGCTTGATCGCATCGAGTTCGCCGGCAATCTCCTGGTCACCGCGGGCGAAAACCGCGTAGGCGTGCAGATAGGATTCGAGATCGTTGCCCGCCATAGTTTGGCGCGTAGCCTCGATGAGCTGCGCGTCCACCGTGGTGGCCGCGGCCGGGAACCAGCGTTCGATGGCGCGGTCCACTCCCTGGGAGAAGTTCGTGCCGGCGGTAGCCAGGCGCTCTTCCACCGCGGTCGACTCTTCGGCGGTGCGCCGGCATACGGAGTTCACCGCAGACAAGGTCAGCACGCGCCCGGGAGCGAAGCGCGCAAGGTACTGGGCAACCAAGGCACCGAGCGAGAATCCCACAAGATGCACAGGCTCGCGAGTTTCAAGGCGTTCGAGCACATCGGCGGCCAAGCTCGCCAGATTCTGCTCGCTGCGCAGGGGCGGGCGTAACCCGTGCCCAGGCAGGTCCAGGGCCACTGATTCGTGCGCCAGCTGCTCGCGCAGCGGCTTCCACATGGTCCGGTCCAATCCGACTCCATGCAGGAGGACAACCAATGGCTGCTTCGTGCTTTTCATGCGTGCTTCGCTCCGTTCCGGCTGATGCGCTCTGCTACTGTTCGGTGGACAGCGGGGCCAGGCGTTCCTGCGGCCGGCCACGGGTTGCGCCGGCCAGGGCGATCAGGATTTCGCCAGGATGCGGGGCATCGGCGATCCTGGCCTCGACGCTCTGGTGGTGCGAGCGGATCGTGGCATCGGTGAAATGCTTGAGCGGGATGTCGAACTGCACTCCGGCCTGTCCGCGCTTTTCCACGGCCGGCAGCAAGGTGGTGGCCTTGGCTGCGTCGCGGAAGTGGTTGCCGAATTTCAGGGTGTGGATCAGGGCTGAGCCGTGCTCGACTTCACCGTCAAGGCCGACGATTGCAGCCTTGCCATAGGCCTGGAGCGGGGCGCCCAGCGCTTCGATGACCCGCGGTGCCAGCAGCGCTCCGAGGTCCGAGGCGACCGAGTCGATTCCCGGGTTCAAGTCCTCGACGAATCCTTGCCCTGCCCACGGGTTGTCGAATACGGCGGCGACAATGACCACGCGGGCTACCGGATCCACCGGGCGTCCGCCCTCTGTGGCAATTTCCTCGACGATGGTTACCAGTTTGCGGTAGTTCATAGTTGTATTCCCTTCAGTATTTCGGAAGTGACCGTTCGGTCGGTGGTTCGATCGCCGATGCGTGCATGTGGCCGGGGGCCGCTTGATGCCGCGGCAATGACCGCGATCTCGCCAGCATGCGGGGCATCGGGCAAGGACAGCTCCAGGGTTTGGTAGTGGGTTCGGGTGGCAGCTGCGGTCTTATGCCACATCGGTACTCGCAGGGATTCACCAGGAACGCCGCGGCCGTCGACAAAGCAGATGATCGAGGTGCCGCCGAGGGCTTCGCGCAGCAGGTTGCCGAAGAACGGGGTGTGGATCAGCGCTCCGGCATGCTCCAATTCGCCATCGCTGCCAACCAATGCGGCCTTGCCGAAAGCTTCAACTTGTTCGGCTCCGCCCAGGGCATTGAGCAGGCGATCCGACAGCAGCTTGGCGAGCAATGGGGCGATGGCCTCGCTCCGCTCGGATAAATCTTGCGACGTTCTAGTGCCGAGCCAAGGATTGGTGATGACTGCGGTGGCGGTCGCGCGGGTGATGCTGCCTAATTCGTGGTGGGGAACTTCTTCCACCGTGCACGAGATTTTGCGCAAACCAATGGCCTGGGCCAAATCCTGGTAGTCTTCGAGCGTTGATCGGGTGCTCAAATCAATGAGCTGAGGCGGCTGGGCCAGTGGAGAATTCATCTGGTATTCCTTTGCATGGCTATTTTGGGGCTAACCCGGTTGTTCTTCGTCTTCTTCTTTCATTGCGGCCAGGGCCGCCGACTGGCTTGATGCGGCAACATGCCTGCGCATCACAAGTTCTGCGGCCAACGGATCTTTGGAGCTGATGGCGTCGATGATTGCCTGGTGCTCGTCCTTCGAATTCTGCAAGCGCCCGGGCAAGCTCAGGGTCTGCGAAACGATGCGATGGTAGGCCAGCTGGTTCATCAACAGGTCATAGTGCTCGGTGAGCTTCCTGTTGTCAGCCCCGGCAACCAACGTGCTGTGGAATTCATGGACCAGTTGCGAATAGAGTTCCGCGTCGCCGCGCTCGACGGCCCGTTGGCTGCGTGCAACGTTTTCCTTGAGCTGCTCCAATTCAGGTACGGCTCCACGTCTGGCCAGCAGGCCAGCGGCTAGTCCCTCGAAGGCCTCCTTCAGGGAAAACATCTCGTGAATTTCGCGCTGGGTGGGCTTCCTTACGAATGTTCCAACCCGCGAACGCACCTCAACTAGGCCCTCGCGCTCCAGCTGCTTCAATGCTTCTCGAATTGGAGTACGGCTGACCTCGAAGTCTTGCGCCAGGGCTGTCTCTGCCAATAGGTCTCCGGGTTGAACAACTCCAGTGACGATCATTTGACGGAGCCGGCCCAGCAACGGCGTCTCCGGGGTGCTCCTGGTTTTTGATTCCACGCTTGAACTCTCTTGCATACAAGAACTCTATCCATAGATTCTCTTGTATGCAACAGAAATTCAAGGAATTGCCTTGAATCCGCTAAATTTAAGAGAATTTCCTGAAACGTGTTGACTCAGTCACAACCTTTGCTAGCATTTCTTGCATGCAACAAATTGTAAATTCACTCCAGCCTGTCAAAGAATCACTCGTCAACGCCTGGGAAGCGGCATGGGATCGGGGCCAGGTCGATGCACTGGACGAGATCTTCCACGCGGACTTCCGGCGAATCAGCAAGAAATCCAAAAACGTCACCACCATCCGAGAGCTGAAGCAAGAGATTTTGTCCGTGCGGGAGGCCTTCCCTGATCTGGTGACAAAAATCGACCATCTGCTCGTGGATGAGCAGGAGCAGTCCATCGCGATTTTCTGGCACACCACCGGAACGTTCACCAACGATCTGCAGGGTGTGCCGGCCACGGGCAACACCGTGGAAACCCGCGGTTCCAACCTGATGGAAATCCAGGACGGGAAAATCATCTCGGAGCAGGTGACTTGGGACCAGAGCGAGCTGCTCGAAGACGTGGGGGTCCCATCGCTCAAGTCCGCCTTCGAGTCCACGGATGATGGCGTGGTAGTGGACGATTTGAGCGGCGTGCTGAATCTCGATGCGCTCAAGGGGTTCAACCGCCAATTCGTTACCGGCGTGACTGTCGTGACCACCATGGATGAACATGGCAAGCCTCGCGGGCTAGCCGCAAATTCATACGTGTCAGTTTCGCTCGAGCCGCCTCTGGTGCTGGTGTGCGTGCAGAAGACCACCAGCACCTATGCATCGCTGTTCAAGTCCACCCATCTGGGCATCAACATCATGAGCAACGGGCAGCGCGACACCGTGGGCACCTTCGCTTCCAAGGGTGATGACAAGTTCGCCGAGCTCGAATGGCATCAGGGGCCGAACGGCAGCCCGCTGATCGATGGCTCGGCCGCTTCCATCGAAGCAGAAATCAAGGAGCGCTTCCAAGCCAAGACCCATACCGTGTTCATCGCCAAGGTAAAGCATTCCGAAGTCGCCCAGCTTGAGCCGATGGTCTACAAGGCCGGCCGGTTCTACGACGGCGCCGAACTGACCGCGCTATAGCCCGGCGTCGGCAGATTCCTCCAATACAACGAAGTGTGAGAGCCATGAAAACCGAACCCAACGAAAAGCAGGGCAAGGGGCCACGCGGAGGGCCCACGCTCACCGGCGGCAAATTGCGTCGGGCCGCGGACAAGAACGAATCGAAACAGGTCTACAAGCAACTCCAGCGTCCGGGCAGTGTCCTTTTCGTTTCGCTGGCGCTGGTCGTGGTGTTCGTGCTCTGGGCGGCTATTGCACCGGGCCGGCTCAATGAACTGATGTCCGGGGCATCCACCTGGTCAGCGCAGTACATTGGCTGGAGCTACCTGTTGGTGACTCTCGGCTGCATCGTGCTGATGCTGTTCCTGGCCTTTTCGCGCTACGGAGGCATCAGGCTGGGCAAGGACGCGGACCGACCCGAGTTCTCCACATGGGCCTGGATCGCGATGATTCTCGGTGCCGTGATGGGCATCGGGTTGATCAGCTATGGCGCGGCCGAACCCATGAGCCACTTCATGGTCCCTCCGCACGGACGGGCGGAGCCGGAAAGCATGGATGCGGCAGTGCTGGCCTTGCAGTTCTCGTACTTCGACTGGGGTCCGAACGCCTGGGCCTTGTTCGGCGTGTTCGGCCTGGCCATTGCCTACTCGACGCACCGCCGGGGCAACTCGGGACTCGTCTCGGTGATGCTCAGGCCAGTTCTTGGAAAATCCATGGACGGATGGCTCGGAAAGACCATTGACGTGTTCACCGTGCTGGCCACCCTCTTCGGCACGACCACTTCCCTGGGCTTGGGCGCTTCGCAAATCGCCGAGGGGCTGAACAGCCTGTTCGGGATTCCCACGGATCTGTTCGTCAAGATCGTGATCATTGCAGGCGTTACCATCGTATTCACTCTCTCGGCGCTTTCCGGCGTTGGCAAGGGCATCAAATGGCTCAGCCAGGGCACCATGATCGGTGCCGCGGCCATCGGGGTTTTCGTCCTGGTTTCCGGTCCCACCGGATTTATTTCCAACATCTATTTCCGTTCCATGGGGCAGTTCCTGGGCGAGTTCCCGGCCGTGGCGCTGCTGACTCCCTCTGGAGCCGAAGACTTGCAGTGGATGCAATGGTGGACGTACTTCATGATGGCCTGGTGGTTGAGCTGGGGCGCCTTCGTCGGCATCTTCCTGGCGCGGATTTCCAAGGGCCGGACCATTCGCGAATTCGTTCTTGCGGTGATGGGTGTCCCGTCTCTGGTCTTCAGCATCTGGTTCAGCATTTTCGGTGGCACCTCGATCCACCAGGAGATGACCGGCAGCTCTGGGATCGGCCAGGCAACGTTGGAAGACACCAACAGCACCTTTTTCGCGATGCTGGCCGAACTGCCGATACCGGAAGTGACCTCGGCATTCACAGTTATTCTCGTGGTGCTGTTCTTCATTACCGGCGCGGATTCCAATACCTATGTTCTGGGCACGCTGACCTCCGGCGGAAATATGTACCCCAAGAGGCCGGTCTTAGTGGTCTGGGGACTTCTCACCGGCGTCTGCGCGATCGTGTTGCTGCTGGTGGGCGGGCTCGAGGCCCTGCAACAGGCAGCCATCCTCTCGGCGGTGCCGTTCACGGTGATTGTGACGCTGCTGGGGATGTCGCTTATGAGGGAGCTGCGCTGCGACACGCGCCTGCAGGCACCTTTGCTGGAAGCTGCAGCGCCGAGTGGAGACGGCAACGAAGCAGGCTAGGCAGCACCGCGAAATAGTTGGGCCCAGCGAATTGCGGCCCCGGTGGAGCCTTGGATTTGCCTCAATCCAGCATGGGGGTTGGCCGAGCCGGGGTCTGTAAACGTAGAGTGTCCTCTAGCAGTATGCGGCAAGCGGCGGAAGCCGCAAGATGTAGCACAAGGAGCGTTTAAATGGGTCGCAAGATCGTGCGCCGCCGCGTGGTCAGGGCAACGCTGGAGGGATCGCGCGTCCGCGAGGAGAAGCTGGCTGGCGAGGAGCCGCTGGAGATCCGCTTCGGCCATACCTCCTACACCACCTCCATGCGCACCCCGGGCGACGACTTCGACATGGTCACCGGATTCCTGGTGGGCGAGGGAATCATTTCCGCGCCCGAGCATCTGGCCTCCCTGCGCTACTGCGCCGGCACCGATGAAGCAGGCAACCAGACCTATAACGTCATCGAGGTGCAGCTGGGTGCGGGGGCGAAGCATCCTGATCTCCTGGCTGCCCGCAATGTGGTCACCAGTTCAGCCTGCGGGATCTGCGGCACCAACTCCATTGACGAAGTGCGCAAGAAAGCCGCCTTCGCACCCTCCCCTGAATCGGGGCGGGTTGGGCTGGAAACGCTGCTGGGCCTGCCTGACACCTTGCGCGAATCGCAGCAGCTGTTCTCCGCCACCGGGGGAGTGCACGCGGCCGGATTGTTCTCCACCGCTGGGGAATTGCTGATCCTGCGCGAAGACGTCGGGCGTCATAATGCGGTGGACAAGGTCATCGGAGCGGCCATGCGCGACGGGTTGCTGCCACTGGGCGACACCGTCCTGCAGGTCTCCGGACGCGCCTCCTTCGAGCTGGTGCAGAAGGCCGCGATGGCCGGAATTCCGGTGCTCGCAGCGGTCAGCGCGCCCTCGTCGCTGGCCGCTGACCTGGCCGAGGAATCGGGTCTGACGCTGGCCGCTTTTTCCCGCAGGCACAGCGTGAACATTTATACACATGCGGATCGGGTGATCAGGGCGTAGCCTTGTGATATGTGAGCTGGATATCAGTACCGGCCGCGCTACCAATAGGAGGGTCTCATGCATCGTTCGGCACCCAAAAAGGACATCAACGAAGATGAACTGAAGGTCAGCGAACCCAAGCACGCCGCCGCCGGCCTCAAGGCCGTGATGGTATCCATGGAGCGCGGCTTCGCCGAAGCCGGCCCGTCGCGTACCCTGCGTTCGATGCTGCGCGTCAACCAGCACGACGGCTTCGACTGCCCGGGCTGCGCGTGGCCTGAATCCATCACCGGCAAGCGCAAGCCCGCCGAGTTCTGCGAGAACGGCGCCAAGGCCATCGCCGAGGAAGCCAGCGCCCGCACCGTCACCCCGGAGTGGTTTGCGCAGAACTCCATCGAGGACCTGCGCGACAAGACCGAATACTGGCTGGGCTCGCAGGGCCGGATCACCGCTCCGATGATTATTCGCGAGGGGGAGACCCATTACTCCCCGATCAGCTGGGCGCAGGCCTTCTCGACTATCGCCGAGCACGTGAACGCGACCACCCCGGACAAGTGCGTGTTCTACACCTCCGGGCGCACCGCGAACGAGACCGCGTTCATGTACCAGCTGCTCGCCCGCTCGCTGGGCACCAACAACCTGCCCGACTGCTCGAACATGTGCCACGAATCCTCGGGCAGCGCGCTGAACCCGACCATCGGCATCGGCAAGGGCACCGTGTCATTGGAAGACTTCGATCATGCGGACCTGATCTTCGTGGTGGGCCAGAACCCCGGCACCAACCATCCGCGCATGCTCTCCGCGCTGGCCGATGCGCGCAAGCGCGGCGCCCGCATCGTTGCCGTGAACCCGCTGCCGGAGGCAGGCTTCTTCGGGTTCAAGGACCCGCAGACCGTGGGTGGCATGCTGGGCAAGGCCGACCCGATTTCCAGCGACTTCCTGCAGATCAAGGTCGGCGGCGACCTGGCCCTGTTCCAGGCCTTCGGCCACCTGCTGCTCGAAGAAGAGAAGAAGCATCCGGGCACCGTGGTGGACCACGAGTTCATCGCCGCGGTCACCGACGGGTTCGAGGCCTACCAGGCCGCGCGCGCCACCTTGGACTGGGAAGCTACCGAGGAGGCCACCGGACTGACCCGCGCCCAGATCACCGAGATCGCGATGCTGCTGGCCAAGTCCAAGGCCACCATCATCTGCTGGGCGCTGGGCCTGACCCAGCAGCCGCACTCGGTGCCGACGCTGAAGGAAATCATCAACCTGCTGCTTTTGCAGGGCAACTTCGGCAAGCCAGGTGCTGGCGCCTGCCCGGTGCGCGGGCACTCCAATGTGCAGGGCGATCGCACCATGGGCATCTGGGAGAAGCCCGGCGAGCAGCTGCTCGAAGCGCTGGATGCCGAATTCGGCATCGAGTCCCCGCGCGCCCACGGCTACGATTCCACCGAGGCCCTGCATGCCTTCGAGAAGGACGAGGTGGACGTGTTCGTCTCCATGGGTGGCAACTTCGCCCTGGCCAACTCGGACACCGAAGCGCTGGAGGCGGGCATGCAGCGTGCCAAGCTGACCGTGCACATCTCCACCAAGCCCAACCGCTCGCATGTGGTGCACGGCAAGACCTCGCTGATCCTGCCGACCCTGGGCCGCACCGACAAGGACGACAAGCACCCCACCGGTGCGCAGTTCCTTTCGGTGGAGGACTCCATGTCGGTGATCAAGTCCACCCGCGGCCGGCTCACCCCGGTCTCCGAGCACCTGCTGGCCGAGCCGGTCATCGTTGCCCGCATGGCCCAGGCCATCCTGGGCGATGGGCACCCGGTCAACTGGCGTGCCATGGCCGAGGACTACGACGTGATCCGCGACCACATCGAGAAGGTGCTGCCCGGCTTCGAGGACTTCAACAGCCGGGTGCGGGAGAAGAACGGCTTCGTGCTGCCCAATCCGCCGCGAGATACCCGCTCCTTCGCCACGGACATCGGCAAAGGCCGCTTCACCGTGTCGGACTTTGAAGCGCTGGAAGCTCCCGAAGGCCACCTGATCCTGCAGACCATGCGCAGCCACGACCAGTACAACACCACCTTCTACGGGCTCGATGACCGCTACCGCGGGATCAAGGACGGCCGTCGGGTCATCCTGATCAACCCGGAGGACCTGGCTGAGACCGGGTACAGCGACCGGGACCTGGTGGACGTGATCTCCACCTTCGCCGGCTCCGAGCGCCGCGCCAACCGTTTCCGCCTGGTGTCCTACCCGACGGCCAAGGGCTGCGTGGCGGCCTACTACCCGGAGGCCAACGCGCTGGTGCACCGCGATCTGGTGGCCCGCGAGTCCAATACGCCGGGTTTCAAGGCGATGATGGTGCGTTTCGTCGAGCACACCCAGCAGCCCGGACGCACGCTGGATAGCTGACTTGGAGCAGTGCTAAGCGCTTGACGTAATGCACCTCGCAGCCATTTGCGCTTCACCAGCTGTCAACCTGGCGGACTTGTGCGGGAGAATTGACGGCGGGGCGCATCCCGAACGCATGGGGTGCGCCAATCCGCAGTCCACCGAAGAGGAAATTCCCCATGAGTGCTGCCCGCAGCCAATCCGCTGAGAGCATCAGACCCGAAGACGAACGCCTGCCCGCGCCGAAAACCGTGGCCTACGGTTTCCAGCATGTGCTGACCATGTACGGCGGCATCATCGCTCCGCCGCTGGTGATGGGCGGGGCTGCGGGAATGGACACGGCCGAAATGGGCGTGCTCGTCGCCAGCTGCCTGTTCATCGGCGGCCTGGCCACCATCCTGCAAACCCTGGGCGTGCCATTCTTCGGCGCCCAGCTGCCGCTGGTCCAGGGCACGTCCTTCTCCGGGGTGGCCACCATGATCGCCATCCTCAACGGCGGGGGAGGCATGCCGGCAGTCTTCGGCGCGGTGCTCGCCTCGGGCGCCATAGGCATCGTCATTGCCCCGTTCTTCGCCAAGCTGCTGCGCTTCTTCCCGCCGGTGGTCACCGGCGTGGTGATTACGATTATCGGCGTCTCGCTCTTCCCGGTCACCGCCGACTGGGCCATGGGCGGGGCGGGCGCAGGGGATTCCTATGGCTCGATCAAGAACATCGCCCTGGCCGCCATTACCCTGCTGATCCTGCTGGCGCTGTCCAAGTCCGGCATCCCTGCGCTCTCGCGGCTGTCCATCCTGCTGTCCATTGCGCTGGGCACCTTGGTGGCAGTGTTCATGGGCATGGCCGATTTCTCGCAGGTGCTCACCGGCGACATTTTCGCGGTTCCCACTCCGTTCGCCTTCGGCGCCCCGGTCTTCGAGATCGGCGCCATCATCTCGATGATGATCGTCATCCTGGTGACCTATACCGAAACCACCGCAGACATGCTCGCCGTGGCCGAGGTGACCGGATCCAAGGTGGATTCGCGGCGCATCGCCAACGGCCTTCGCGCCGACATGCTCTCCTCCACCGTCGCCCCGATCTTCAACACCTTCACCCAGTCGGCCTTCGCGCAGAACGTCGGGCTGGTGGCCATTACCGGTGTGAAGAGCCGCTTCGTGGTGGCCGCCGGTGGCGGCATCCTGGTGGTCCTCGGCCTGCTGCCAGTGCTTGGCCGCGTGGTCGCCTCCATCCCCTCCCCGGTACTGGGCGGCGCCGGCGTGGTGCTGTTCGGCTCGGTAGCGGCCGCAGGCATCCGCACCTTGGCCAAGGCCAAGGATGACAACATGAACATGCTGATCATCGCGACCTCGCTGGCCTTCGGCTGCATTCCCATGGTCAAGCCCGACTTCTACGCCGAATTCCCTGCCTGGGTTGGCACCATCTTCCAGTCCAGCATCTCCTCGGCCACCATCATGGCGGTGCTGCTGAACATCATCTTCAACGAGCTGAACTGGGGCAAGAAGGAAACGTCGCTGCGCACCGTCTACAAGTACCAGCTGGCCGGCCTTGAAGACGGCGACCGCCTGATCGATGGCAAGCTGTACGACTCGAAGGGCCTGGAAATCCAGGTCATCTCGGAGCAGCCAGGCCACGCCGGTGACCGTCCGATGCCGCAGGGCTAGCGGCAACTCCGAATCCGAATAGCGAAACGCCCCAGTTCACAAGCGTGAACTGGGGCGTTTGGCGTGAAGGCTGCTACTGGTTGGAGTCCTTCTGCTTGTCACCGGTCATGGTGATGGGCTGGACCCCTGAATTCGGGAAGCAGCCGATAGGGCTCTGGCCGGATTCGGCGACGATATCCAGGCACTTGGACGTCAAGGTTTCCGGAGTCAGCGAGCGTTCCAGGATCTTATTGGCTTCGGCTTCAGCCTGGCTGGTCTGCTTGCGCTGCTGGGCCACGCGGGTCTTGGCGGTTTCCGCCTGCAGCTCGTTGATGCGGTTCTGCGTTGGCTCGTCGAAGTTGATGATCGGCAAGGTAACCGAGCGGATCTCGATCTGGGTCTTGACCTTGGCCTGCATCTTTTCCTGGACGGACTTCGCCAGGCCTTCCAGGTCCTGGCCGCCACTGGCCGGTTCGCCGTATTCCAGCGGATCATAGGTGGCCATGACCTCGTTCAAAGCGGCGCGGAAGTTGCGGTCGACGAGGTTGGACTGGATGCCCTCGAAGGTGCGGTAATCCAGGAACACGTCCATCGCATCGTCGGTCTTCAGCTGCCACTGGATCGAGGCGTCAACGTCGGCTCGGCCGTTGTTGCCCAGGCGAACCGGGATGGCGCTGCTGGCGGAGTAGACGTCGTTCTGCACCGAGCCATCCAGCTTCTCGACCTTTTCCCATGGCCACTTCAGGTGGAAGCCGTTGCTCACCACGGAGGTCGGCTTGCCCAGCGCGACCTTCACGCCTACAGTGCGTGGCTGCACGATGGTGGTGGACATGATGGCCAGCACGATCAGCGAGACGATGAAGATGCTGATTCCGGTGAAGCGCGTGGAAGAGCGGTTCTTGTTTTCTGGCTTCATGGATTTGCTGGCAAGCATGACGAGCAATCCTACGACGGCGCAAATGACCGCAAGAATAGTGGGGAACATGATCTCCTCGATGGTGTGACGGTAATTTATATTCTATCGTTTAGATAATTGAGAACAAATTCAGACACCGCAACACAGCAGAATGATCTGCCATCGACCGGAAATAGGCACTTCGGGCACTAGACTCGGAGGCATGCAAAAACGAGAACTTGGACGTACCCACCGCAACGTGTCGGCCATTGGCCTGGGCACCTGGCAACTAGGCGCTGACTGGGGCTCGGTAGACGAGACCGACGCTCTAGCCGTACTCGATGCCGCCTACGAAGCCGGGGTGAACTTCTTCGACACCGCCGATGTCTACGGCGATGGCCGCAGCGAGCAGCTGATCGGCACTTGGCTGAAGGCCAACCCGGATGCCGGGGTCACCGTGGCCACCAAAATGGGCCGCCGTGTCGAGCAGCTGCCGGAGAACTACAACCTGGATGCCTTCCGCGCGTGGAATGACCGCTCCCGCAAGAACCTGGGCGTGGACACCCTGGACCTGGTCCAGCTGCACTGCCCGCCAACCCCTGTGTACTCCACCGATGCGATCTACGATGCGCTGGACACCATGGTGGATGAAGGCCGGATGGCCAACTACGGCGTTTCGGTGGAAACCGTGGACGAGGCGCTGGCGGCTATTGCCCGCCCGAACATTGCCACCGTGCAGATCATCATCAACGCCTTCCGCCACAAGCCGCTGGAAACCGTGCTTCCGGCAGCCCGAGAGGCAGGGGTGGGGATCATCGCCCGGGTGCCGCTGGCCAGCGGATTGCTGACCAACCGCTACACCCTGCAGACCGAGTTCGCCAAGGATGACCACCGCAACTTCAACCGCGATGGCTCCTCCTTCGACGTGGGGGAGACCTTTTCCGGCGTGGACTACGCCACCGGTCTTCAAGCCGCTGGCGAGTTCGCCAAGCTGGCTGCCGCCGAGGCGCCCGAAGCCACCAGTGCCCAGGTGGCTTTGGCTTGGCTGGCCGCCCAGGACGGGGTGAGCACCATCATCCCCGGAGCCCGCAATGCGCAGCAGGCCCGCGCCAACGCGGCAGCCGGTTCGCTGCAGATTTCCGAGGGATTCAACGCCTCGGTCCGCGATCTCTACGACGCCAAGCTGCGCGAACAGATCCACCCGCGCTGGTAGCAGCACGGGTGGGATGCCGTTCCTAGCCTTGCGGCGCCCCGACCGGGATGCTGGCACCTAGTGCCACCGGCTCGGCGGGGCGCTGCTGTCCCCGCTCGGAAACATATTCCAGCTCGGTATCCGGTGCGGCGGTGTTCACGAAGGAACGGAAGCGCTTGAGCTTCACCGGGTCGGCCAAGGTAGCGGCCCACTCGTCCTCGTAGTTGGCCACGTGGGTTTCCATGGCCGCTTCCAACTCTTCGGCCAGGCCCAGCGAATCCTCGATCACCACCTGCTTGGCCCGTTCCAATCCGCCATCCAGGTCCTGCAGCCAATGCGCGGTGCGCTGCAGCTTGTCCGCGGTGCGGATGTAGTACATCAGGTAGCGGTCGATGTATTTGAACAGCGTTTGATCATCCAGCCCGCCGGCCAGCAGTTGGGCATGGGCCGGGTTGGCGCCGCCGTTGCCGCCCACATACAGGTTCCAGCCATCGGTGGTGGCGATCACGCCGATGTCCTTGGCGCGGGCTTCGGCGCACTCGCGGGCACAGCCCGAAACGCCCATCTTCAGCTTGTGCGGTGCCCGCAGGCCCCGGTAGCGCAGCTCCATTTCGATGCCCAGCGCGGTGGAATCGAGCATGCCGTATCGGCACCAGGATGAACCGACGCAGGTCTTCACATTGCGCAGCGACTTGCCGTAGGCCTGGCCCGATTCGAAGCCGGCGTCCACCAGCTCGCGCCAGATCTCGGGCAGCTGCTCCAATCGGGCGCCGAACATGTCGATGCGCAGGCCGCCGGTGAGCTTGGTGTACAGGCCGTATTTCTGCGCCACCGCGGCAATCACGCCGAGCTTCTCGGGGGTGATCTCCCCGCCCGGGATGCGCGGCACCACCGAATAGGTGCCGTCCTTCTGCATATTGGCCAGCACGCGGTCGTTGGTGTCCTGGGCGCCGGCAAGACCTGCATCCATCGGGTGGGCGCTGGTCTGCGAGGAGAGGATATTGGCGATCACCGGCTTGCAGATATCGCAACCCTGGCCGCTGCCGAAACGTTCCATCACCTCGCCGAAGGCCTGCAACCCGGCCACGCGGATGGCTTCGTAGAGTTCCGGACGGGAGAAGGAAATATGCTCGCACAGGGCGGTGGACACTTCCGCGCCGTCCTTGAGCATCTGCGCTTCCATGAGCTTCTTGAGCATCGGCACGCAGGACCCGCACTGGGTGCCGGCACGGGTGCACCCCTTCAGCCCGGAGACGGTGGTGACCGGCGCTTCGCCCTCGAAGCAGCCGCAACCCGAGACGGCATCGCGGATGGTGCCGGCGGTGACCGAATTGCAGGAGCACAGCACCGCATCATCGGGCAGTTCGCCTTCTGGCGCCTCGCCGCCCAGGGCGCTGAGGTACGCTCCCGGCTCGCCGGGCAGTTCCCGGCCGAGCAGCGGGCGCAACGACTGGTACGGGGTGGCATCGCCAACGAAAATGCCGCCGAGCAGTGTCCTGGCATCGGAGGAAACCACGAGCTTCTGGTACAGGCCACGCGGGGCATCGGCATAGACCACTTCCAGCGCCCCCTCGGCGCGGGCGAAGCCATCGCCGAAGCTGGCCACGTCCACACCGGAGAGCTTGAGCTTGGTGGCGGTGTCGAATCCGGCGAATTCGGCTTCGCCCCCGGCCAGCTGTTCGGCCACGATTTCCGCCATGGCGTTGGCCGGAGCGACCAGGCCGATGCAGAAACCGTCGTAGTTCGCGACCTCGCCGATAGCCCAGATGTGCTCGATATCGGTGGCGCAATGCGCGTCGATGACCACGCCGCCGCGGGGGCCCATGCCGAAACGGGGTGCCGGGCTGCCTGCTTCGTCAAGGGCCGCGTTGTAATTGCGGATCAGCTCATCGCGGGGACGAACACCGATCGAAACGACCACCATATCCGCATCGATGGTGCGTTCATCAGCCATCAGCACGCCGGTGACAGCCGTGCTGCCAGACTCCTGGCTGGTCAGGATTTCTTGCGGGAAAACGCCGTTGTGGACGGTGAATCCGGTTTGCTCGATGAGCCGGCCCATGGCCTGGCCAGCGCCTTCATCCAGCTGGGTGCCCATCAGCCATTTGCCGCCATCAATGACTACTGCCTCCGCACCCAGTGCTTGGGCACCCGCGGCAGCTTCCAAACCGAGCAGCCCGCCACCGATGGTAGCTACCACCGGGGTGCGGCCCAGGGAAGCTGAAAGTTCCTTGACCTTCTGCGCGATGGACCAGACATCTTCCAGCGTGCGGTACACAAAGGTGTGCTCGTTGCCGGCAATGGGCAACGTGGCCGCGTTGGAACCGGTGGCCAGCACCAATTCGTCGTAGCTGAAGATGCGTCCGTCTTCCGTGGTGACCGTGCGCTTGGTGCTGTCGATAGCGATGGCCTTGGCGTTGGTTTCCAAGGTGACATGCTCGGCTTCCCAGAGCTTCGGATCGCCGAGGGTGAGATCGACTCCGGGGTTGGTTAACGCCTGGGAGAGCGCCACGCGATCATAGGGAAGGTGGGTTTCTTCGGTCAATACCGTGATGCTCAGATCCTGCGGTGCGCGGCTGGCCAGGGCTTCGGTGAAGCGGTGGGCTGCGGGACCGCCGCCGATAACCAGGATGTGGCGTGCATTGTGTGGAGTACCCATGATCAATTTCGACTTTCGCTGGGAAACGGTGAGTTTCAGGCTGATGAGTCCACTGTAGAAAGCATGCTTTGCGCCGCAATTACCCTTGTGTTTCGGCCGGAGCAATTCTCTCCACCATCAGACGAAAGCCGGGTGAAGCGGCTGAAACATATTCGAATCATTCGCAATGGGCAATCGCTGTGCAAAGGGAAAAGGACAGGATAAACCAGCGGATTTCCGGGAGAATCCAGGATTCACGGTGCCCATTTTTGCTGTTAGGCATGCTTTACGGACTGGCAACGGCTGGAAGCATCGGGCGAAACATGCGGCTTCTAAGCTCGGTATGTCAGCAGATGCCAACCACGAAGGGCTTACGTTCATGAGCACGCAAATTGCAGAAGACACCCGTGAAGCTACTTTGAGCTTGGCTCCGCTTTGCCGCAGTGCAGAGCTGGAGCGTGGGTGGGGAGAAGCGCTGTGGCTTGAGGCCACACAGCTAGCCCTGTTCCGTACCGAAGAAGATGCCTTCTACGCAACCTCGCATCACTGCCCGAACAGCGGCGCGAAGGTCATGGCCCGCGGCATTCTGGGCGACACCATGGTCGAAGGAACCAGCGTGGCCACAGTTGCCTGCCCGCTGCACAAGGAAGTGTACCGACTGGATACCGGCGAATGCCTGAACGCCGATTCGCTGCCGCTGCCAGTGCAGCGGCTCATGGAAATCGAGGGACAGCTATGGATGGAGCAGAGCAAATGAGTATCAAATCAGATCGCAGCCTGAACGTCGAGCATTCGGCCTGGCAAGGCTGGTATGAACTGAACGACGAGACGGATTCGCTTGCAACCAACTAGCTCCGGCTATCGCGTTTTCCAGCGGTGGCGTGCAAGAATAAGGCAACTCGCATCATCATCCAAACGCAGGGACGAAAGCTCATGGCTTTCGTCCCTGCGTCTTTGCGTTCCGGCCGGGCATAGGCAAGGGCGGCCAGCTCGCTGGGAGCCGACCGCCCATTGGAGTCATTGCGCCAGGGCAGGCGCCTTGGCCAGCAACTCTTCGATCTTCGCTTTGCACCCGCCGCAACCGGTGCCCGCACGGCAGTTCTCGCCGACCTCGGCGACGGTGGTGCAACCAGCGCCTACAGCATGGGCTACCTGGCCGTAGGTAGCGCCCGAACAGCGGCACAGCTGATCATCATCGCTGGGGATAGCAGCGATTTGATCCGTTGCCGGATCATCCAGCCGCAAGAGGGCCGAACGGTCTTCAGGCAACGCGGTGGCCCGTTCATAGGCCAGCACGAGTTCGGCACTGGTTTGCGGCAATCCCATGGCCAGGAATCCGGTGACCGTATCCTGCCGGGTGACGATCTTCAGGTACCGTCCGCGCGCAGGATCCGCATAGATTGTTGCCTGAAGATCGGTATCGTCCCAATAACCGGCGCTGATATCGCCGGCGGCGGTCAGCTCGATGCCTTGTCCCTTGAGCATCAATACATCAGAAGCAGAGAAGTCCGGGGCAGCAAGCGGATCGGAGCCAGAGGAACCAATCAGCCGCAACAACTGCTGGGACAACCATGCGGCTTGGGCCCAGCCCGGGGCCAGTAATCCGACCGGTGGCTGTCCGGCAACTTCGGCACAGTCACCGAGGGCGAAAATTCGCTGCTCGGTATCGGCGCAAAGGAATTCATCAGTCTTAATACCGCGGCCCACCGGTAATCCGCAGCCCGAGGCCAGCTCTGTTCTGGCTCTCACACCCGTGGAAATGAGCAGGGCATCAGCCTGGATCAGTCCGTGGGTGGAAGTCATCAGGCCGGTGAAACCCTGTGCATCCTTCTGAATGCCACTGGCCTTCGCACCGGGGATCACCTCGACACCTGCTTCACGCAGATTACGTGTCAGCAGCGCCCCTCCATCCGCATCCACGACGCGTCCCAAGGGAGCCGGACCATGATGCACCAGCACCGGTTGCGCGCCGGTGCGCGCAATGGCCAAGGCCGCCTCGATACCCAGAACTCCGCCGCCGAGAATCAAAATGCGCTGGCCAAGATCGATTGATTTGCGCAGCTGGTGGGCGTCATCCACCGTGCGCAGGGCGAAGACTCCGGCTGGCAGTGAAGCATCAGCGTGCGGATCGAAATTCAGGCCGTTGAGCGTGGGGATCACCGCCCGGGCGCCGGTGGCGAACACAAGCCGGTCGTAGGACACATAGTCATTGCCGCCCAGATGGATCCGGCGCCGTGAGCGATCGATGCCGGTAGCCTGCACGCCCAAGCGTACGTCGACTCCGGCATCGGCCAAGCGCTGCGGATCCACCATGCCCAGGTGTTCGAACTCGGCGGCTCCGGCTGCCAGTTCAGCGAGCAGCACACGGTTGTAGGCCAGGTGGTCTTCGGCGCTGATGATGGTGATGGCGCAGTGGCCGGCCGCCGTTGCCGGGAGCAGCCCTTCGACAAGGGACGCGGCGACGGGGCCGAAGCCAATGATGATAATGCGTTGCGGGCGTTGCTCGTTCATTGTTCCTCTTTCACAGCGCTCAGCGAAACATGGGCGTGCTTGAATTCCGGCATCTTGCTGTGCGGGTCGACCTTCGCCTCGGTCAGCAGGTTTGCGGTACCGGAATCCGGGTAGTGGAAGGGCAGGAAGACCGTGTCCAGCCGGGCATCAGCGGTCAGCAGCGCGCGGGCGGTGACTTCCCCGCGTTCATTGCTGATCACGACCTTTTGTCCTTGGGCAATCTGGTGGGCTAGGGCTGTGGCCGGATGGATTTCCAGCAGCGGTTCCGGAGCGGCCTGGGCCAGCTCGGGGACCCGGCGCGTCTGGGCGCCAGACTGGTAGTGCTCCAGCAGCCGGCCGGTCACCAGGGACACGGCCGCGTTGTTCTTCAGGGGTTCCGGTTGGAAAGCAACTGGCACCAGCACTGCACGCCGATCCGCATGCGCAAAACCGTCAAGGAATAGCCGAGGGGTTCCATTGCGGATGCCGCGCCCGGCCTTCACTTCGGTGCCTGCAGGGCACGGCCAGTAGATGGCCGCCCCGGCATCGAGGTCATCCCAGCTCACCCCCGAGTAGTCCGCCAGGCCACCGGCCGAAGCCAATTTGAGTTCTTCAAAAACTTCCCGCGGATCGGGGGAGAAGTGGCCGGGAGCATCCAGCCGCTGGGCGAGCTGGGCGAGGATCCACAGTTCGCCGCGCGCATGTTCCGGTGCCGCCAAGGCAGCGCGGCGGCGCAGGATCCGCCCCTCCAAGTTGGTCATGCTGCCTTCTTCTTCAGCCCATTGCAGCACCGGCAAGACCAGGTCCGCTCGGGCTGCAGTCTCCGAGAGGAAGAAGTCGCAGACCACCAGGAAATCCAGCCTGGACAGTGCGTGGATCACGTGCGACGCATCGGGTGCGGAGATCACCGGGTTGGCCCCGTGGACCATCAGCATGCGCGGACCGGTGGGGGTACCTAGCGCGTCGAGGAGTTCAACGGCGGGAAGCCCGGGACCGGGAATGGTTTCTGGGGCAACGCCCCAGACGCGGGCTACCTGTGCACGGTGTTCCGGGTCGGTGATCTTGCGGTAGCCGGGAAGCTGGTCGCACTTTTGCCCGTGTTCCCGACCGCCCTGCCCGTTGCCCTGGCCGGTGATGGTGCCGTAGCCGCCGGCCAGGGTTCCGGGCAAGCCGAGCAGCAGCGCGAGGTTGATCGCGGCGGTGACCGTATCGGTGCCGTTGGAATGCTGCTCGATGCCGCGGCCGGTGAGGATGTAGACGGGCTTGCCGCCGGCCTTCGCTTCGCTGGCCGCCTGGGCCAGGGCCCGGGCGGTGCGCCGGATCTGCTCGGCAGGAACACCGGTGACCTGGGCGGTGCGTTCTGGCCACCAGCTGGCCAAGGAGGCTTTCACTGCATCGAAACCGTTGGTGCGGGCGGCCAAGTAGCTGGTATCGGCCACGGACTCGGCCACCAGCACATGGGCCAAGCCCAGCAGCAGCGGTAGGTCGGTGGCCGGGGTCGGCTGCAGGTGCCAGCCAGCATTATCGGCGCAGAGCTTGGCTGTAGCTGAACGGCGAGGATCAACCACGATCAGCCCGCCGTTCTCACGGGCTCCGGCCAGATGCCGGACAAAGGGCGGCATGGTATCGGCCACATTGGAACCGAGCATCAGGATCATCCCGGCCGAATCCAGATCAGCCAGCGGGAAAGGCAATCCCCGGTCCAAGCCGAAGGCGCGGTTGGTGCCGGCGGCTGCCGAGGACATGCAGAACCGTCCGTTGTAGTCGATCCGCGAGGTACCTAGGGCCAGCCGCGCGAACTTGCCCAGCTGGTAGGCCTTTTCATTGGTCAGCGAACCGGAACCGAAGACCGCGAGTGCGTCGGCTCCGGATTCGGCTCGGATGCCCAGCGCCTTTTCGGCAACCAGATCCAGCGCATGCTCCCAGCTAACCGGGGCAAAGCTTCCATCGGGCTGGCGGAGCAGGGGTGATTGCAGGCGTTCTGGGTGATCGAGCAGCGTGGCGGCGCTATAGCCTTTGCGGCACAGGGCCCCGCCATTGGTCTCGAAGTCCCGTCCCTTCAGGCTCACCGGTTCGGTGCCGTGATCCTGCTGGTTGGGTTCCAAGGTGATGCCGCACTGCAGGGCGCAATAGGGGCAATGAGTGTCGGTCATCCTAGACTCCGTGCTGGGCGAAACGGGTGCCTGAGCGTGCATAGGCGAACCATGCGGTGGCCATGAGCAGCAGGTAGACCGCGATGAAGATGATGAACGCCGTGGTGTAGGCGCCGGTGCTGGATACGGACAGTCCCAAGGCCTGGGGAATCAGGAAGCCGCCGTAGGCGCCAATGGCCGAGATCAAACCGAGGGCGGCGGCCGCCTTGCGCGAAGAATCCACCTGGCTTGCCTGTTTTCCCTCGTCGCTCAGGGCAAAGACTGCCGGGATCATGCGGTAGGTCGAGCCATTGCCGATGCCGCTTGCGGTGAAGAGCAGCAAGAACAGGAATAGAAACATCCAGAAGTTGGCCCGTGGCAGGCTGAGCACTAGCGCAGCGGTAATCAAGGCCATGGCTCCGAAGGTTGCCACGGTGATGCGTGCGCCGCCGAGCTTGTCAGCGATCTTGCCGCCGTATGGACGGGCCAGGGACGCGACCAGCGGGCCGAGGAAAGCCAAGGTGATGGTTGCGGTGCCCAACGGCAAGGCCGCGTATTCGGGGAAGGTGTCAACGATCAGCTTGGGGAATACTGCCGAGAATCCAATGAAGGAGCCGAAGGTTCCCACATACAGTGCGGAGATGATCCACAGGTGCTTTACCTTCAGGCAGGCAATGGCGCCGCGGATATCTGAGCGGGCCGATGACAGGTTGTGCATGTATTTCCAGGCACCCCATGCGGAGAGCAGAATCAACGGGATCCAGAGCATCCCTGCCAGCGGTAGCTGCAACGCCCCGGCGGCGAAGACCGTGACAATGACCGGTACAAGCAGCTGGGCGACCGCCGCGCCGAGGTTGCCGCCGGCGGCGTTGAGGCCCAACGCCCATCCCTTGCGGGAAGCGGGGTAGAAATAGGTGATATTAGCCATCGAGGAAGCGAAGTTTCCGCCGCCGAAGCCGGTCAGCGCCGCAAGGCTGAGCATGACCCAGAATGGCGTGGACGGATCAGCCAGGGCCAGGGAAATGCCGCCGGCCGGAATCAGCAGGAGCAGCGCGGAAATGACCGTCCAGTTGCGCCCGCCGAAACGGGCCACCATGAACGTGTAGGGGATGCGCAGTGTGGCACCGACGAGGCTCGGGATGGAGATCAGCCAGAACAGCTGCGTGGTGCTGTAGCTGAATCCCGCTACTGGAAGATAGACCACGACAATGGCGAAAAGCTGCCAAACGCTGAATCCGAGGAATTCGGCGAAGATGGACCACTTGAGGTTTTGGCTGGCTACCGCAGATCCGGTGCGCTTCCAGAATTCTGGATCCTCCGGGGTCCAGTTGCTGACCCAGCGTCCCGGTTGCACTTGCAGTGCCTGCGATGTGTCAGATGCTTCTAGCTGTGCGCTCACGTTATCCGATCCCTTCTCTAGCACTTGATGCATCTGAGCTTCTCAAAGAGGTATTTCGCCTAGGTGCTCAGGTTGTTGCGCCGAAGGGAACTTAAATTCACCCGCCGGATCGGTGCGCCGATAGGCGGCTGTAATGTGTTGGAAACCCGAGCCCCGGGGCAACGATCCAGCTTCGGGATTCGCGGTGCTGGAGGGAGGGCCAGTCCCGTCGGATCGCTGCAAGTGGGAGAGGGGATGAGCGACAAGACGGCACGTTTTTGTTCATGATGCGAAAAAGAGATTTCAAAAGAAGTGTTGCGTGCGTCACAATCCGCTGATAATCTCGTAGCTGTCTATGGCGGGCACCCATCTGATGGGTCGCTATCTACCGGGCATGCAACTGATCGATTTCAGGTGACAAGCGCAACCGGTAGCTAGCGCCAAGCAGCGCGCTGCGGTTCTCTTGTCCAAAGCATGAGGAGCCACGCGATGAGCGTTACTACCACTGGCCAAGACTATCTTTCGATGGCCATCGATATTGCCACCACAAATGTCCACAACGCCGGCGGGCCTTTCGGCGCCGTCGTGGTCGCCCCCGACGGCCAGGTCTTCGAAGGGGTCAACCGCGTCACGGCCAACAATGATCCATCGGCGCACGCCGAAGTGGTGGCCATCCGCACCGCGGCCGCCGCCTTGGGGACCTTCGACTTGAGCGGCTGCGTGCTCTACAGCAGCTGCGAACCCTGCCCGATGTGCCTGGCCACCTCGCTGTGGGCCCGCATCGGCAAGGTCTTCTTCGCGGCCAACAGGCATGATGCGGCTGCCGCCGGATTCGACGACGCGGTGTTCTACGACTATTTCGAAGCAAAATCCAACCGCTCGCTGATGCCGGTGAACTGCTTCCAGTCCGAAGGCGGCGAGCACCTGTTGCCGTTCAAGGCATGGGATTCGCAAGAATCCCGGACCGACTACTAAAGGTCCAGGACCATGACCACGACAAGTCGCTTGCCAGCTGGCCCCCAGGGCGCGCAGCGCGGCAGCAAGCCGCGCCGGCCGGGCGGGCCGGGCGGCATCCTGGACGCGTTCTTCAGCATCACCGAACGCGGGTCCACGCTGGCGCGGGAATTGCGCGGCGGGATCGTCACCTTCTTCACGATGGCCTACATCGTGATCCTCAACCCGCTGATCCTCGGCGGATTCAGCACCGAGGCCGCACCCGTGGATGTGGCCGGCAACTGGCTTCCGGCCGCGCAGGTCGGGGCCATGACCTCGCTGACCGCCGGGGCCATGACCATCCTGTTCGGGCTGATCGCCAACCTGCCCTTCGGCCTGGCCGCCGGGCTGGGCATCAACTCCTTCCTGGCCGTCTCGGTGATCCAGGACGTCACCTGGCCCGAGGCCATGGGACTGGTGGTGGTCAACGGCGTGCTGATCGTCCTGTTCGGGATGACCGGGGTGCGCACCGCGATCTTCCGGGCCATCCCCAAGGACCTAAAGGCCGCCATTACGGTGGGCATCGGGCTATTCATCACCTTCATCGGGTTCGTGGACTCCGGCTTCGTCACCCGTACCGCCGCCGGGCCTCCGGTCCAGCTGGGCGATGGCGGGTCGATCGTCTCGATCCCGACCATGGTCTTCGTGGTGGGGTTGCTGATCATGGGCGCGCTGGTGGCCCGCGGGGTGCAGGGCGCGATCCTGATCGGCATCGTGATCTCCACGGTGCTGGCGATGATCGCCGAGCTGGTGTTCAGGATCGGGCCAGCCGGCGCGGATAACCCGCATGGCTGGCACCTGAACATGCCGGTGCTGCAGGGAAATATCGTTTCGTTGCCGGATTTGTCGCTGGCCGGGGAGTTCGACCTGTTCGGCTCCTTCGGGCGGATCGGCGCGCTGGCGGCGACGATGCTGGTGTTCACCTTGGTGTTCACGAACTTCTTCGACGCCATGGGCACCATGACCGGACTGGCCAAGAATGCCGGTCTGGCGCGCAAGGACGGCACCTTCCCGCGGCTGAAGGCCGCGTTCGTAGTCGAGGGCCTGGGCGCGGTGGCCGGAGGCATGGGCTCGTCCTCCTCGAATACCGTCTACGTGGATTCGGCGGCTGGCATCGGGGAAGGGGCGCGCACCGGGCTGGCTTCGGTCATCACCGGGGTGCTGTTCCTGGGTTCGATGTTCTTCACGCCGCTGACCTCGGTGGTTCCCATTGAGGTGGCTGCCGCGGCACTGGTTCTGGTGGGCACCTTGATGTGCGCGCAGATCCGCGAGATCAACTTCAAGCGGTTCTCCAGCGCCATGCCGGCGTTCCTCACCCTGATCACCATGCCGCTGACCTACTCCATTGCCAATGGCATTGGCGCAGGGTTCATCGCCTGGGTGGTGGTGAACACCGCGGCCGGGCGGTACGCCAAGATCCACCCGCTGCTGTGGGTGGTGGCGCTGGGCTTCCTGGTGTACTTCGCACGGGGCCCGATCACGGCCCTACTGGCCTGAGCTGATACGGGCTATAGTAAGGATCCACTGAGGTGAGGTGGCTCACCTTGATGGTTTGCATGGATGTGAATGATCCGAATTCTGGAGGGTAATCATGGGCGGATGCCTCGCCTGGTCCAAGGGCCAGATAGCGCACGGAAACTGATCCCGCCGCAGCACGCGGCGGCGCCCTGGACGAGCCTGGAACTTCCGGCAGGGCGCCAGATCCCACCCATTATCCAATTCATTCATGGTGCGCCGGGCGATACCCGGGCGCAGGAGGTGTCAACGGCATGAGCGCCGAGGCAACGCAAGAGACAAAATGCCAGGTTACGGTCAACGGAAAGGTCCGGGAATTCGACGGGCCGCCGCATACCAACGCGCTGGATTTCCTGCGCGGGCAGCAATTGATCGGATGCAAGGAAGGCTGTGCCGAGGGCGAGTGCGGCGCCTGCTCGATCCTGGTGGCCCGCAGCGATGGGGAAGGCAGCAGGTGGACGGCGGTCAACGCCTGCCTGCTGCCGGCCGCGGCGCTCGACGGCCAGGAAATCATCACCTCCGAAGGGCTGGGCAGCGTCGCGGCGCTGCATCCGGTGCAGGAAGAGATGGCCAACCGCGGCGGATCCCAGTGCGGTTATTGCACCCCCGGATTCGTCTGCTCCATGGCCGCCGAATACTACCGCCCCGAGCGGACCGCCAATCCCGCAGTCAGCGCGGGTGATGGCGGGGAGCACGAGTGCGGACCGAATGGATTCGACCTGCACGCGCTGTCGGGCAATCTCTGCCGCTGCACCGGATACCGCCCGATCCGCGACGCCGCCTACGCGCTGGGCGAGCCTGAGCCGGATGACCCGCTGACTGCCCGGACCCAGCACCGGGCCCCGGCACCGGTGGCCACCGACATCCAGCGCGCCGATACCCCTACCGGGGACCTGGGCCGCTTCCGCCGGCCGGCGGACCTGGACCAGGCACTGCAGATCCTGTCAACCGAACCGCAGACCGTACTGGTGTCCGGTGCCACCGACTGGGGCGTGGAGGTCAACATCAAGGGCGCCCGCGCCCGCTCGGTGCTGGCCATCGACCGGCTGCCCGAGCTGCGCCAGATCCACTGGAACGAGCAGTACCTTGAATTGGGTGCAGGCTGCACCCTGAGCGAACTGGAACGCAAGCTCGCCGGGCAGGTTCCGCTGCTCTCCCAGCTCTTCGGGCAGTTCGCGTCAAGGCTGATCCGCAATAGCGCAACCATCGGCGGCAATCTGGGGACCGGATCGCCCATTGGCGACACCCCGCCGGCGCTGCTGGCGCTGGAGGCCGAGCTGGTGCTTTCCAGCATCCGCGGCAACCGGATGGTGGCGCTTTCGGACTACTTCACCGGCTACCGGCAGACCGTGCGCGAGCCGGGGGAGATGATCACCGCGATCCGCATCCCGCTGCCGCTGGCACCGCTGACCAGCTTCCAGAAGATTTCCAAGCGGCGCTTCGATGACATTTCCTCGGTAGCCATCGGCTATGCGCTCACGGTGTCGGACGGCATGATTACCACGGCGAGGATCGGGCTGGGCGGCGTGGCCGCCACCCCGCTGCGCGCCGTGGCCACCGAAGCCGAGCTGGAAGGCCAGCCGTGGAACCTGGAAACCATCCGGGCCGCCGCGCGCACCATGGGCACTGAAGGAACCCCGATGGATGACCACCGGGCCAGCGCCAACTACCGCAAGGCCATGCTGGCCTCCTCGCTTGAACGGTTCTATGCCCAGCAGCTTGAACGCCGCTTTGAAGCAGGACAGGAGCAGAACTCATGAGCCAGCTATCCCAACGCCCCGACGCTCCGGTAGTCGGCCAGCGCCACCGCCACGAATCGGCGGCCGCGCACGTCACCGGCACCGCGCTGTATACCGACGACCTGGCTGCGCGTCTGGCCGGGGTCCTGCATGCCTACCCGGTGCAGTCCACCTGCGCCCATGGAAAAATCCTGGGCCTGGATGCCAGCGCGGCGCAGCAGGTACCCGGGGTGGTCCGGGTCATCACCGTGAAAGACATCCCCGGGGTCAATGACCAGGGCGCCAAGCACGACGAACCGCTGCTCCCGGTGGAAGAAGTCATGTTCTTCGGCCAGCCGGTGGCGTGGGTCCTGGGCGAAGACCTGGAAGCTGCCAAGGCCGGGGCCAAGGCGGTGCGCGTGGAGTACGAACCACTGGATTCGCTGATCACCATCAAGGACGCGATCGGGGCCAACAGCTTCCACGGCATCCAGCCCGAGATCTCCAAGGGAGATCCGGAGGCAGCCTTCGCGCAGGCGGCCCATGTTTTCGAGGGCGATTTCGAGTTCGCCGGCCAGGAGCACTTTTATCTGGAAACGCAGAACTCGCTGGCCATGGTGGATGAGAGCGGGCAGATAATGATCCACTGCTCCACCCAGCATCCCACCGAAACCCAGGACATCGTCTCGCATGTGCTGGGCATTGGTGCCCACGAGGTCACCGTGCAGGTATTGCGCATGGGAGGAGGCTTCGGCGGCAAGGAAATGCAGCCCCATGGCTATGCCGCGGTGGCGGCCCTCGGTGCGGTGCTCACCGGACGGCCGGTGCGGGTGCGGCTGGACCGCACCCTGGACATGACCATGACCGGCAAGCGCCACGGATTCCATGCAACCTGGAAAATCGGCTTCGACGGGCAGGGCAAGATCCTGGCCCTGCAGGCCCAGCTGACCGCTGACGGCGGGTGGAGCCTGGATCTGTCCGAACCGGTGCTGACCCGCGCGATGTGCCATATCGACAATTCCTATTGGATCCCGAATATCAGGGTCAACGGGCGCATCGCCAAATGCCATAAGACCTCGCAGACCGCGTTCCGCGGCTTCGGCGGTCCGCAGGGCATGCTGGTCATGGAAGACATCCTGGGCCGGGTGGCCCCGCAGCTGGGATTGGACGCCCGGGAACTGCGCCGCCGCAATTTCTACACCCAGGGACAGGACACCCCGTACTACCAGCCGGTCCGGCATCCCGAGCGCTTGGAGACAGCTTGGAGCCAGCTGCTCGGCTCGGCAGATATCGCCGCGCGCGAGGAGCAGATCGCAGAATTCAATGCCGGGCACGAGCACGCCAAAAGGGCGCTGGCGATGACGCCGGTGAAATTCGGCATCTCCTTCAACCTCACCGCCTTCAACCAGGGTGGCGCGTTGGTGCTGGTCTACAAGGACGGTTCGGTGCTGGTCAACCACGGCGGCACCGAAATGGGACAGGGCCTGCATACCAAGATGCTGCAGGTGGCCGCCACCGCCTTGGGCGTGCCGCTATCCAAGGTGCGCATTGCCCCTACGCGCACCGACAAGGTGCCCAATACCTCGGCCACCGCAGCCAGTTCGGGCAGCGACCTGAACGGCGGCGCGGTCAAGGATGCGTGCGAGCAGATCCGCGGCCGGCTCGCGCAGGTGGCCGCCGGAAAATTGGGGGTTCCGGCGCAAGATCTGCGCTTCAGCCGCGGCAGGGTCACCGCGCTGGGCAAGAGCGAATCGCTGGGTTGGGAAGACGTGGTCAATGCCGCGTACTTCCAGCGGGTCCAGCTTTCGGCCGCCGGCTTCTACCGGACCGAAGGGCTGCATTGGGACCTGTCGCGGATGACGGGCAGCCCGTTCAAGTACTTCTCCTACGGGGTGGCG
Source organism: Glutamicibacter sp. NPDC055354 (assembly GCF_053644955.1). Taxonomy (NCBI): domain Bacteria; kingdom Bacillati; phylum Actinomycetota; class Actinomycetes; order Micrococcales; family Micrococcaceae; genus Glutamicibacter; species Glutamicibacter sp. NPDC055354. The sequence continues at coordinate 1,909,830 of NZ_JBSHMB010000001.1, read as the reverse complement.
GCCAGCGAGGTGGAAGTCAGCGGCTTTGACGGCTCCTATGTGCTGCGCCGCGTGGATGTCGTCCATGATGTGGGCGATTCGCTCTCGCCGCTGGTGGATCTGGGGCAGATCGAGGGAGGGTTCGTGCAGGGGGCTGGCTGGCTGACCCTGGAGGATTTGCGCTGGGACACCTCCGATGGCCCGGGCCGCGGACGGGTGGCCACCCAAGCCGCGAGCACCTACAAGATCCCGAGCTTCTCCGAGATGCCCGACGTCTTCAACGTCAGCTTGCTGGACAAGGCGCATGAGGAAGGCGCGGTCTACGGATCCAAGGCCGTGGGAGAACCGCCGCTGATGCTCGCCTTCTCGGTGCGCGAGGCACTGCGTCAGGCCATTGCCTCCTTCGGCCGCTCCGGGCGTTCGGTGCCGCTGGCGTCCCCGGCGACTCCGGAAGCGGTGTTCTGGGCGATCGAAGCGGCGCGGGAGGAGAGGTAGCCATGCTGTCGTGGATTGAAGCTGTCACCGCGCTGCGCAATGAACGGCGTCCCGCGGTGCTGGCCACCATCACCGCGGTGCGCGGGCATGCCCCACGCGAGGCCGGCGCGAAAATGGTGATTGCCAGCCAGGAGATCTTCGGAACCATCGGCGGGGGCAACCTGGAAATGGCGGCCATGGAACGGGCCCGGCAGATGATCAGCGCGGGCGGGAACCAGCCGCAGAGCATCACCATGAAGCTCAGCGACAAGGCCCCGGCCAAGTACGGCAGGCAATGCTGCGGCGGCGAGATCACGGTGCTGCTAGAGCCCTTGCCGGTTCCTGCCACGGTGGCGATCTTCGGGGTGGGAAATGTGGGCATGGAATTGGCCCGCATTCTCGCCCGCCATGACCTGGAGCTGCATCTGGTTGATTCGCGCCCGGAATTCCTGGAGGACCTGCCAGCCCTTGAACCCAGCGTGGCGCGGATCCATTCGGCGGTGGCGGTGCTCGGGGAGCAGGTGCTCAGCTGCCTGCCTGGGGGAACGCACGTGCTGATCATGACGCACGATCATGCCGAGGATTTCCACCTGTGCGATGCCGCGTTGCGCCACCCGGGCTGGGGATCGATTGGATTGATCGGGTCGAGTGCCAAGTGGGCCCGCTTCCAGAAGAATCTGCGTGCCAGCGGCTTCAGCGACGAACAGATCGCGGCGATCCAGTGCCCCATTGGGATCGAGCAGGTGCGGGGCAAGCAGCCGGCGGTGATTGCGGTGTCCGTGGCTGCCGACTTGCTGGCGAGGATCACGTCCGGGGCAAAGCAGCCGGTGCGCAGCGCCTAGATGCGGGGCCGACGGGCGATTATGAGAATTGTCTAACGTGGGGAACAAGGAGCAATGCCGGGGAGTTTAAACAGGGGAGAGCGGTGCTTCGTGCACCGCGCCCGCAACGTCTAGGAGGCCAATTCCATGTCCATGTTCGACAAGCTGCTGCGCAAGGGCAAGCAAATGGCCGGCGAGTACGTCCGGGAACAGCTCAACCAGCGCGGCTCCAATAGCAATCAGCGCGGCTCCAATAACCAGCAACGCGGCTACCAGCAGAATCCCGGCGGCTACCAGCAGCAGCCGCAGCACCAGAACTACGGCGAGCGCGGCTACGGCAACCAGCCGGCCTCGGCACCGTCGCGCGAGGATCAGGCCGCGATCGAGAAGTACCGCTACATGCTCCGTACCGCTCCGCCGCAGGATATGGAACGCGCCCACGCCGAGGCTTTCGCCCGGCTGACCCCGCAGCAACGCGAACTGCTGCATCATGAACTCTCCGAGCAGTTGCCGCCGGCAGAACGCCCGATGAGCCAGGACCCAAGGGACCTGGCCCGTTCGGCAACCCGCGCGGAGATGTCGCGTCCCGGGTTCATGGACAAGATCTTGGGTTCCGGCGGCAAGGGACGGGGCTTGGGCATGGCTGCCGGCGCGGCCGGCGGCTTGGGTGTTGGCCTGCTCGGCGGCGTGGCAGGTGCGTTCATCGGCACGGCCATTGCCGGACCGCTGCTTGACGGTTTTGCCGGTATCGGCGAAGAGTTCGGTTCCATGGCCGAGGGTCTGGGCGATACCGTATCCGGTGCCGGGGAACAGCTCTCCGCGGCCGGTGAAGACCTGGGCGGCCAGGCCGAAGGCATGTTCGGGGACTTCCTGGGCGGCGCCGGTGGGGACTTCGGCGACTTCGAGTTCTAAAGCAACCGGTCTCAAGCCGGCAGCAACTGCGTGTTGCTGCCGGCTTTTTCGCGCGCTGTCCAGGCCTGCGGACAAGCCGCTGGTTCAGCGGAAGCCGAAGTGCCTGGACGGGCCTTAGCCGGGCTGGATGGCTTCGCGGACCCGGGTGATCTGTCCCGGGGTGACCTGGCAGCAACCGCCGATCAGACGAGCGCCTGCGGCCACGAGTTCGGGAACCGCTCCGGGCAAATCATTGCCTTCAGTTCCTGGGACCCACACACGAGCTTCGTGGTCCCAAATTTCTCCGCTATTCGGGTAGGCCGACAGCGGCAAGCCGGTTTCTTCTCCCAGGATCTGCAATGCGGCCACCGCTTGGGGTACCGGGCAGCAGTTCACGCCGACTGCGTCCCACACGCCGGATTCCTGAACGATTCCGGCTACGACTCGAAGATCGGTGCCATCGCCCAGAACCACTCGGCCTTGGTCATCGGCGCGCACCGCAAGGCTGAGCAACGCCGGCAGCTGCAGCTCCCGAGCCAATACGGTCAATGCTTCTGCTTCTCCCAGGCTTGGCACGGTTTCAAAGATGACCAGATCGGCACCGGCATCAGCCAGGATTTCCAAGCGCTTGCGGTGCCAGTTGGCCAGCTCGGAGGCCGTCTTGCGATAGGCGCCGTCGTATTCGGTCCCGGCGCCCGGTCCGGCACCGTAGGGACCCACCGAGGCGGCCACCCAGCGTGCTGCGTCCGCGCTCCCAACGCTGGAGGCTTCTCGCGCCAGGCGCACGCTGGTGCGCAGCATTTGTTCCATCTGCTGCTCGGAGCCCACCTGAGCCAGGCCGTCATAGCTGACCTGGTAGGAGCAGGTCGTGGCAACTTGGGCACCGGCAGCGAAAAAGTCCTGGTGCGCCGCGCGGACCTCTTCGGGACGGTCCATGAGGATCTGCGCTGACCACAGGTGCCCGGTCACGTCATTGCCGCGATCGGCCAGATGGGTGCCGAGACCGCCGTCGAGGATGATTGGCGGGCTGCCTTCGGCGCACAATGCGTCACGGAAATTGCTGGGGTGGTTTGGGATATGCACGTCATCGAGGGTACACGCCGAGTGCTTGGATGACCGACCTTGACGCCGTGTGACCACAGATGACATGCCCGTCCGGGACTGCCGTCCAAGCTCGATATCCTGCAAGCGCATTCATTCCACAAGGAGCCCCATGACCGAGAGCATCGTCAGCACCAACGAGACTGCACCAGCCGATTCCGGACTGCTAAGAACCATGACCTCGCGTCATCTGGTGATGATCGCTTTGGGCGGGGTGATCGGTTCGGGCCTGTTCGTTTCCTCCGGATACACCATTGCCCAAGCCGGGCCGCTGGGCGCGGTGCTGGCCTATGCAGTCGGAGCCTTGGTGGCCTACATGGTGATGAGCGGGCTGGGAGAGCTGTCGGCGCGGCATCCGGTGGCAGGAGGATTCCATGCACACGCCACCCGTGATCTTGGACCAGCGTGGGGTTTTGCCACGGCGTGGCTCTACTGGCTGTGCTGGGCGGTAGCCCTGGCCAGCGAATTCACCGCAGCCGGGCTGCTGATGCAACGTTGGTTCCCCTCGATTTCCGTCTGGGTTTTCTCACTGGTTTTCGCTGCTTTGCTATTTGCGCTGAATGCGACTTCATCGCGGGTCTTCGGCGAAACCGAATTCTGGTTTGCGCTGATCAAGGTGGTGGCGGTGCTGCTGGTGATTGTCGTTGGCGCCGCCACGATCATCGGCATCAACCCAGCCAGTGACGCCGGCGTGATTGGCCTGTCCAACTTCAGCACCGAAGGGGGACTGTTCCCTGCGGGGATTACCGGAGTACTGCTCACTGTCCTGTCGGTGTTCTACGCATTCAGCGGTACCGAGCTGATCGGCGTAGCTGCCGGCGAGGCGAAGAACCCGCAGCTGAGCATTCCGCGGGCCATCCGCACCGCCGTTGTTCGCCTGGCGGTGTTCTTCATCGGTGCCATCGTGGTCGTAGCCGCAATCATCCCGTTTGCCGAGGCGGGCGCGAATGAAAGTCCCTTCGTCACGGTCCTGGATGTCGCCGGCCTGCCAGCCGGTGCGGACATCATGAACTTCGTGATCATCACCGCCCTGCTCTCGGCAGGAAACTCCGGACTGTACTCATGCGCTCGCATGCTGCATTCCATGGGAGCCGCAGGCCAGGCGCCCAAGGCCCTGTCCAAGACCAACAGCAGGGGCATTCCGATGCTGGCCCTGAGCCTGTCGATCCTCGGCGGACTGGTATCGCTGTTCTCCAGCTTTATCGCGGCGCAGTCGCTCTTCATGGCTTTGGTATCCATTGCCGGGTTTGCGGTAGTAGCGGTGTGGATCGTGATCTGCGCATCGCACCTGTCGTTCCGCCGGCACTACGTTGCCCTGCATGGATCCACCGATTCCCTGCCCTATCGGGCACCGTTGTTCCCGATTCTGCCGATCATCGCCTTGGTGCTGCTTGGCGCTTCGCTGGTGGGCGTGGCTTTTGATCCAGTGCAGCGTCCAGCACTGTACTTCGGTGTTCCGTTCACGCTTGCCTGCTTGGCCTATTACCGCTGGCGCCATGGCGCTGGGGTGTTCAGCCCGCAGCGTGAAGCCGAAAGTGCGGGATCGTTCGCGGGAAACTGAACCGGCGCAGAGTCCTGCGGCCCTACTGTTCCACGAGTGGAAGGTGGACCAGGGTGCGTTGCCCGTTTTGCACCATGAATCCGCGGCCCGGCGGGAATTCGTGGCGCTTGACGCGCGGGAAGGGCACCTTGAACAGCGAGTCCCCGTCGTAGGCGTCGGGCTTGAGCGCGATGCCGTGGCGGTTGGACTTCAGTTCGCCGAGCAGTCCGAAGCTGGAGGAGAACGCGTTGATGTCTCCGTCGGCGATCAACAAGTGGTCGGAGCGGTTGATGGCCTTGAGCAGTTCCTTGAGCGGGCGCTCGGCATCCGAATCGGCGAACTCGGTGAAGTTCTCCACAACGAACACGATCTTGCCCGGCATGGAATCGTCGGCGACCAGATCCAGCATGTCCTTGGCGAACTGCCGGGTCTCGGCCGGGCCCGAGGCCGCGCCGTTCCAAGTCCGCCAGCCGCGCAGCTCGGCGCGCCGGCCGCCAATGTGGAAGAACTGGGTGGCCGGGTTGGCGCGTTCCAGCGCGGTGACCATGGCGCGCATGGTGTTGGTCTTCCCGCTTTGCGGCGGCCCGGCGATGACGAAGGTGCCGATGGGCTCGAAGCCGCAGGGTGCGAGGGTGGCATCCGACAGACCGATGGCCGGCTGCCCGTTGACCGTGTCGGGCAGCGCCGCCGCGGAGAATTCCTGCGGCAGCGACTCGACTCCGGCCGCCTGCGGGGCACCGGAAGCTGCCAGCTCTTGGGCCCAGCTGGTGGTCAGCGCGGTCTGCTCGGCCACGTTCGCGGTGCCGCCCAGCACGGCGATCTGCGCCTCGTGGCCCTTGATGATGGCGCGACCCGGGGCACTGCGTTCGCCCAGCACATCCTTGGCCACGCCCAGCACGTTGTAGGCCTGCTCGTCGGCCATGCGCAGCACCACGCGCTGGGTGATGTTCGCGCTGATCGCGGTGGGCACCGCGCCGAAGCGGTCGGCGGTGGTGACCACGTGCACGCCCAGCGGGCGGCCTTCGCCCACGATGCGCATGAACACCTGGTAGTACTCGCCGCGGCCGTGGCCCAGCTCCCAGTCGCTGCGGAACTGGCCGAAGCCGTCGATCAGCAAGAAGATGCGCGGCTCGGACAAGTCTCCAATGACCTGGCGGTATTCGCTCAGAGAGGCGGCGTTTGCGGCCGCGTACCGGGCCGAGCGCTCATCGAGGTGCTCGGCCAGGATGCGGAAGACGCGCTGGATGCGCTCCACGTCATCGCCGCCAATCACCGCGCCGACATGCGGCAGCGGATCGAGCGACCGCAGCGAGCTGGTGCCGAATTCCAGCGCGTACACCGCTGCGGTGCCGGCCGAAGGGTTGGCTCCCGCGGCGATCGCGATGCTGCGCAGGGCCGCCGATTTGCCCGCGCCGGAGGTGCCGTAGACCAGCAGGTGGCCGTCGGTATCGGGTTCGAACCAGGCGGTTTCCTGGGCCTGGTGCTCGGGGATGTCGGCCAGGGCCAGCGGGATCCGGCAGTCCGAATCCGGGGCGAGTTCGCGCAAGTCCACAGTGGCCGAGAGGTCATCGAGCCAGGGCCGGCGGGGTGCCGGGATCCCGGCCCCGTTGGATGCGGCGATGAAGCTGGAGACCAGGCGCTTCTGGTCGTTCGGGCCGCTGTTCTCCTCGATCTCCTCGGACCCCGCATCAGGCTGCTCCCAGACGCGCGCGCCGCCGAAGCGCAGGTCCTCAACCCGCACTTCGGCCGCTTCGGGCTCATCGGTGGTCCAGCCTCCGGCGTAGCCGGATTGGAAGGGCACCAGCCGGCCCGGGCCGGTCTTGGCGATGCCGCGGCCGGGCAACGACGGATCGAAGCCGGCGGCGATGGGGTCCTCCACCACGTCATTGGAGTCGGCGGCGTCGGCCATGCGCAGGGCCACGCGCAGGTTGGTATTGGCGCGCAGGTTGTCCTTGATCACCCCGGCCGGGCGCTGGGTGGCCAGGATCAGGTGGATGCCCAATGAACGGCCGCGCTGGGCGATGTCCACTACGCCGTCCACGAATTCCGGGACCTCCCCGGCCAGGGCGGCGAACTCGTCGACCACCAGGACCAGCGCTGGAGGGGTCTCCGGGTCCTGGCGCTTTTCCAGCTCCAGCAGGTCCTTGGCCTTCTTGCGGTGGAAGAGCTTCTCGCGGTGGTGCAGCTCGGCACGCAGGCTGGTCAGCGCGCGGCGGACCAGGTGCGGGGAGAGATCAGTGACCAGCCCGACGCAGTGCGGCAGCTCCACGCAGTCGGCGAAGGCCGAGCCGCCCTTGTAATCCACGAAGAGGAAGGTGACCCGGTCGGGGCTGTATTCGGCGGCCATCGCCAGCACCCAGGCCTGCAGGAATTCGGACTTGCCCGAGCCGGTGGTGCCGCCTACCAGGGCGTGCGGGCCCTGGGTGCGCAGATCCAGGCTCATCGCATCCGGGGTGCTCTGGCCGATGTAGGCGCGCAGGGTTCCGGCGCGCTTGAGCCGCGGCCGGGGCCCGGTGGAGGCGCGGTCGATCACCGAGTTGTTCTGCTTCCAGCGCTCGAGCACCGCGTCCGGTGCTTCGGCCAGATCAGTGCCCAGGATGCGCAGCAGCGACACCGAGTCCGGGATATCCGAAGAGTCCGGGACCAGCGAGCTGGAGTCAACGATCGGAGCCAGCCGACGGGCGAAGTGCTCTGCATGCTCGCGCGAGACTCCTTCCACGGTCACCTGGCGGGCTTCTTCGCCGGCGCGCACCCAGCCCACGCGGGCATCCTCCAGGCCCCGGGTGACATCCACGAAGGTGCGGCAGGCCGCGGGCAGGGACTGGACGGTGGGGGCCACGAAAATCGTGTAGATGCCCACGGCCGGTCCCCGCTCGATGATCTGCGAGAGCCGAGCGCGGTCCACCGGGGCGTCATTGCTGACGAACAGCACCAGCGAGAGGTCCTTGGCTAACGGCACGCTGGTGTTCTGCTCGCCGGCTTCCTTGCCCAGCTCCATGGAGGAATTGCGGGTGGACAGCGGGCCCAGCCGGTAGGAAGCCGGGTCGTTGCGCCGGGCGATGAGCTCTTCCAGGGCGTTGAGCAGCACGGTGCCCGAGGTCTGCGTATCGGCCAGCGCCAGCTGGGCCAGCGGGGAGCGCGGCCCGGTGGTGTGCGGCAGCCACTTGAACCATTCCAGGTCCCCGGTCCAGGCCGGGTCGATGATCGCGGCGGTGCACAGGTCGTTGGGGGCGTGCAGGCCGAAAAGCTGCACGGCCAGCGAGCGCAGGACATCGGCGGACTGCAACCGGGGCCCGGCAATGCCGATGGCGCCGGCAGAGGGCAGCAGCTCGATGATCGGCACATCGTCGATCATCCGGTATTGCTCGGTGAGCTCTTCGACCCGTTCGACGTATTCCTGCAGTCCTGCCCGGTCCGCCAGCGGGGCCACGGTGGTGCGGCTGCGGGCGGTTCCCGAGCCCAGCCGCAGGGAGAGGAAGTTCCAGTGCTCCGGGCGCCGGGTCCAGAGCAGCTGGCCCAGGGACTCGGCCTGCTCGAAGACCGTTGCGGTGGCTGGGGCTTCGCTGCGCCGGTGGGAGCGTTCGGCTTCCTCCCCGGCCAGCAGGCCATCTTCCAGCACTTCGAATTGCCGTTCGAAGGTCTCGATTTCCAGGCGCAGCTTGTTGTTGTTCTGGGTGCGCTGGCCGATCAGGTTGCCCAGCATCATCAGCGGCGAGACCAGCACCACGATCAGCGACAGCGCTCGCTGGGTCAGCGAGAAAATGGTCAGGCCCATGATCAGCGGTGCGAAGATCATCGGCCAGGGGAAGAGCTTGGGGCTGGCTTCCTGCGGGATCGCCGGGCGAGGCAGTTCCTCGCCGGGGTAGCGGATCTCCACCCGCGGCGAGCGGTTGAAGAGGATCGAGCCGCCCTTCTCGTAAACCGGGGACTGCCCGGTGGTGTTCGCCTGCAGCAGCTCGAAGTAGACATCCGTGGCGCCCAGGGTGATCAGCTGGCCGGGGATCACCGAGACGCGCTGGGCCAGCCCGCCATCCACCAGGATGCCATTGGCGGAGTTCAGGTCGACCAGCTCGATCTTGCTGCCCACCTCGATGCGCGCATGCCGGGTGGAGACCATGCGGTCGTTGAGCACCACGGTGGCCTTCTCCGAGCGCCCCACATAGGAGGTGCCGGCGGGCAGCGCGAAGGCCATGCCGGCATCCGGGCCGTTGGCCACGCGCAGCACCGCGGCCGCCGAGCCGCCCGAGACGAAGGCGTCGGTAGTCGGCACGACTTCGATGGCGAAGCCCGAACCCAGTTCCGCTTCGGCCAGCGGGGTGTGCGGATCGAGCTGCACCGGGGCGGTGCCGGTGGCCGTGGCCAGCAGCGTGGGATGCTCGGGAACCTGCTCCCCGGCCAGGGCGCGGGCGGCATCTCCCACGGTGGCGGTCGCATCGCAGGTCAGGATGACGTCCACGGTGCTGGTGTCCGGTCGCCTGAGCGTGGCCTTGATTTTCACTTGGCGGTCTCCTGGAAGGTAATGCGGAAGGTGCGGCTGCCGACTTGGACGACGTCACCGTCATTCAGATGCAGGCGGACATGGGGCGGTGCATTGTGAGGGGCGCGGGAGGCGACGATGACCTGGGTGCCATTGCTGGATCCCAGGTCCATGATCCAGGCATTCGCCCCGTCGCAGCCGAAGGCCAGGTGCGTTTTGGACATCAGACGTTCCGGGTCCTTCAGCGCGACCAGCAGTTCATTGCCGGTGCCCGCGGTGGCCTGAGGCGCACGCCCGATCAGCCCGGATTCGGGAACCGGGATGTAGGACCCGTCGTCGAAGGCGAAGGCCGCGCGGCGGACGATTCCCAGCCCTTGCTCCGAAGGCGAATGCCAGTCGCTGTTTTGCGCTCCGACAATGCCAGCGGTGGACCGGGCACGCGAAGGCACGGCGGCCTCTTCGCGCCCGGCGTCATCTTCGATCGTGCCCAGCGGCGGCAGATGCTCGGAAATGTCCCGGTCCGGGCGCGAGAGCAGGTATTCGGCACGGGCCAGCGCCCGCGGGTTGGTGGGGTCCAGTCCATTGCGGATATCGACCACATAGGTCTGGGCAATCTTGTCCAGCCAGCCGCGGCCGTGCTCCTTGTCGAACAGGCAGGAGACCAGTAGCAGGACGGGGCCGATGAGCGGGATGAGATGGCTGAGCAGGAAGGCGAAAGACGCGGCCATAACGCGGGGGATACCCGGTGCGGCGAAGCGGCCCAGTCCGGTGGCGCGCAGTCGCATGGCGGACTTGCCGGGCGAAGAGCCCTTGCGGCTGTTCATCGTGAGCAAGACAATCAGGTAGACCAGCAATAGCAGGGCGCTGACCGCGGACAGGACCAGCGGAACGGTGGAGTACTGCCCAGTCACCCGGAAAATCACGTAGCCGATGCCGGCGGGCAGCAATGCAGCCAGCGAAATAGCGTAGTCGATAAGGTAGGACCAAATGCGCAGGCGTGCTTCGGCCGGCCGCATTCCGAGGGTGGAGGATTTGGCGAGGGCTGCTGCTGAAACGACGTCCATGGGACCTTTCTACTTCAGTTCAATGCCGGCCTGCCACGGGGAGTTCTCCCCATTGAACGGAGGCCATCTGCCACATTATTCTAGACTGTGAACGAACTAGAGTGGCCCGGCAAGCGGGCCAGTCGACGAGTTGAGGAGCATTGTTGTGACTGATTTCAAGGCCAATTACGGCGAAATGGAAGCCATGGCATCGAAGCTTGATACCGGGCGCGAAGACCTGGATGGCGTTCTTGAGCAGCTGCAGTCCGGCGTGGACAAGCTGCTGGGCGAAGACTTCACCACCGAGCACGCTTCGGGCCAGTTCGGCGAAGGCTACAAGGACCTGAACGATGGCTTGAAGAAGGCTTTCGACGGCATTAATGACATGGCCATCGCCCTGCGCGACATGATGGAGCAGATCCAGGACACCGACCGTTCCATGGCTGGCAAGTAGGACCGTTTTTTACGGGGTAATGTGGCCGCCTTGGGAAATTACGGGCGGCCACATTTTTCTTGCACCGCCTGATCCTTGAATACCGAATTGTCCTGCAGCGTCGTCGCTGGATACCTGAGGAGTCGTTTGCACTATGGCCGATGAAATCTATTTGGCGCGCCTGGAAGAAATTGTCACGGAGCTAGGCAATAGTATTAAGGATTTCGAGAATGCGTCTGACTTTGCCAAGGGCATGGCCGGCTCAGTGGGAGACCCGATGGGCAAAGGCGATCTGAAAGACCGAGTCAAGGACTTCGAAGACAACTGGAACGATACCCGAGATGACCTCCTCAAGAATCTTGAAGGAGTGCATACCGGCTTGAAGGACATCAAGGATGGATTCGAAGAGTGGGATCTGGAAACGAAGAAGGCCTTCTTGAATTCACGTGCTTCCGATGCCCCCAAAGAAGCTAAGTAAACTGAGAGAGTTGACGACATGACCTTGGAATCGCCAAAGGGTACAACCCTGCAGCTCATCGACGGAAATCCTGATGACCTGCTCCGGAGCGCCAAGGACTTGATCACCTCGGGCGAGGAGATGGAACGCTCTGCGGCCAGGCTGGAAGACATCAGTAACGGGACGTCGGATCTGAAGTCTGAAGCTATCGCCAAGCTGCGTGAGAACGCTGGAGACGTATTTCCCGAGTTGCGCAAGGCGGCCATCCGATACGACGGCACAGGCCAGGCCCTGAAGAAATATTCCTATGCTTTGGACCGGGTCCAAGGCGCGCTCCAAATGTGCACCGCTGAGGGCGGAGTGGATTCGTACACGAGCTTGAACGCGCTGATCACGGACATCGAGGATGCGCACCAGAGCGTGCAAACCAAGAGAAGCCAAGAAGACACCGCCGAAGGCGCGGTAGATGATGCCGACGGATTCCTCGGCTTCAGCGAAGGGACCGACAAGGAAAAAGCGGAAGCCAAAAGCGACCTGACAGAAGCAACCGCTGCGCGCGAAGAAGCCGAAGAAGAACTGCGTGAGCTGTGGGGCAAATTCGACGGTCGCGTATCCTATTGGGAAGATGCCTACGATGAGGCAGTCGGCGAAATCGAGGATGCCTTCAAAGCCGCGGACAACGATGACAAGTTCCTCTCCACCCTGGGTTCGGTTCTAGGCTGGATTGCCTTGGGCGTGGGTATTGCGGCCTTGTTCATCACTTCGCCGGTGTGGGGACCGATCGCATCAGCAATTGCGGTGATCGCTGCCGTTGCCGTGGTGGCAATCGAGGTCATCAAGATGGTCCAAGGCGATGGCGACTGGACCAGTTTGCTGATAGCGGTAGTCGGAATTATCCCCTTCGGCCGTTTTGCTGGAAAAGCATTCTCCGGCTTAAGCAAGGCATTTCCCTCGGGGATCAAGGCAGGATCCAAAGCGGGACCTCGGAACATCATCAAGGCCTTTAGCAAAACGCGTTCCAGCACGGGGCGCGGCATTGTCAGGTCTTCCATCAAGTCGGGCACCAAGCGCCCACCGAAAACTACGATCCGTGGAAACCGTCCGACCAAAGCCAAGATCCGGCGCAACAACCGCAAGATCGAGCAAAAGTACCAGCAGAACGTCTCCGGCAAGACCAACAAGTATTTGGATGGCTTCAACAAGGAATTCAAAGGCGACTGGAAGACATACGTGAAGTACATCTCGGAGGGAAGCGCGACAAAGCATCGCGAAATGGCTGCGTACATACTGAAGAACCCTGACGACGTGGGTCCCCAAGCTAAGGCCTGGGCGGAAAAGATTGCGAAGCACGGGAACTGGGAAGACCGGGGCAACGTCATAGTAACCGCGCCTCCTAGCCTCTGGGACCTGACTCGCGAGAAGTAGCTTAGGCGCGGAGCAATCCGTAAAGTGAACATCCGAGCTACACATTGAATTGGCGGGAGAAACGATGAGCGCAACACCACCAACGTCGAAGGCGCGTCCCCGAGGCATCGGATACAGCTTGCTGTATCCGGCAGGTTGGCGCGAATTCAACAGCAGTGTGGAGCACGAGCAGGCTTTGACGAAGCTGGTGACGGCAGAGCCCAAGGCACTTGGGCGCGCAGACCTGGTATTGATGCTTCGACGGCAAATGCACCAGACATTCGAGTACTTGAGGCGCCGTGGATCACTTGGCTTCGCAATGCCGGTAGAGAAACTTGCCGTCGGTGCAATGCCGGTTTCCGTGATCCTGACACCACTCAAGGTGGGGCCCTCCGGCACTTTGCTGGATGCTGCGCGAAAGGCCGCAGGCGGCAACCAGATCGAAATCGAAGATGCCGACGGAGCAGACTGGTACCTCTGGTCTTCCGTGGAGCAAACTGCCGAAGCTCCCGAGCTCAAGAACAATGGCCTGAACATGGTTGTTCCTCGTCCTTTGCCGGATGGAAGCATCGATCCGGATCCAAAAGCTGGATTGTGGTTGCTTTATTCCTACGCGTACGTTGAGTCGGAGAATGGTGAGGCATTCGCCGAAGGATTAAGGTCGTTGGGCTTGTCGATACTGGGAACTTTCAAATGGGTGCCAATTCAATGACAACATACGAGATTGAACCGGATCTGGAATTCTGGATTCCAGTACCTCGCTCATTTCCTGAAGATAATTGGGAGACGGCGGAGCAATGGGCACAGGACCTTGCGGAATTGGCCATCCCGGAAGATCCTGAGCTGCGGAAGGTCTATGAGCAGCTGGCTTTGGACGTGGCGAACAACCAGATAGCCGAAGCCGAGCATACACTCTGGTATTCGCCTGAAGATGGACACGCACTGGGCACTGCCCACTTGATAGTTCTGGACGATGAGCCGGAAAAGAGCTTGGCGGAATTGGCCATGCCGATTTACGAGCCAGCCACGCCTGTCCAAACCAGTGAATACCAATCGGAGTCGGTTGGCCAGATTCTCCAGTTGACGTCGGTCATAGCGATGGACGCGCGGTCAGGAGATGCGGACACAGCAGTCATGCCTGCCGTAGGGCATGTGAGGACCGTTGCGCGTTCGCACGGGCTGGTATTCCTGCTGGAAGCCTACGACTCGGACCTGTCTGCGTTGAGCTTCATGATGGACCCTATGATCGACTTTTTCGAAGCCGTCAACTTTGAAGAGGATGAATTCGATAGTGAAATGGATGAGAATTGAATACTGCCAGATCCAGGCTCCCCGAACACAAAGATTTTGTAACTAACTCCTTGCATCTATATCCAAGAATCGACAAGGGGTTTTCCCTAGTGCTGTTGGGCGGGATTCTGTGCATCGTGGGAATCTATCTAATCGCGAATGATTTACCCTCGACATCAAGTTATCTATCCCAGATTGTTTTGCAAGGAATTCCGACCGTGATCGGAGCCATTCTTGCTATTTTCGGAGTCGTCGCACTTGTCACCGCACTAAAAGGCGCGGCACGCAAGGGCAACGAGGCGATCGACCTGAGATTCAAAGCCAGCGGCCTGACCGTTCGGGGCGGTCGCAAGATCAACTGGGATTCGATTACCTCGGTGACAGGTATCGAGCATGTAAATAATGCGAAAGTCCAAGTCCTTTGGGACCGAGCCGATCTGAACCGGTCATTGGAAATTTATGTTGATGATTCCGTGGATGGCCCCAATGGAAACTCCAAGGATGGAACGACATACGTTCGGGTTTCGCTTCGCCATTACCCTGCCATAGAGTACCGGACCCTTTATGAGCAAATGCTGGACCAATTCGAAAAACACGGCATACCCCTTGTATTCGAGGCACGAGCTACGCAGTTCTGAATCTCCGCGTACTGGAGCTCCATCGCCGATGCCGCTAACCGTTATTTCAAGCGGTTGAGAATCCTGCAAAACGCCCGGGGCTGTAATGGTCTGCGGCTCAGCACGTTGCTAGAAGCGGAGCGGTCCGCTGTCGGTTTCACAAAATCGAAAGCACACTGATCGAACGCAAGCAGTTCTGAGCCATCATGCCCGACATGCATTACGACAGAAGCGCCGTTGCACCCGGACCTTACCGGGGCAACGGCGCTTCTATTTACGCAATTTCGGCTAAATGGACGTCATTTCTTCAGGTGGTCAACCAGCTGCGAAGCGATGCCGTTGTAGCTGCCCGGGGTCAGCGACTGCAGGCGGGTTTCGGCTTCAGCCGAGAGGCCTAGTTCGCCAACGAATTCCTTCAGGCGGGCTGCATCCACGCGGTGGCCGCGGGTCAGGTCCTTCAGTCGTTCGTAGGGGTTGTCCATGCCCTCGACACCGGCGATAGCCTCGGCGCGCATGACCATCTGGATGGCCTCTGCGAGAACCTCCCAGTTGTGGTCCAGGTCGTCAGCCAGCACGGCTTCGGCGACAGACAGGCGATCCAAGCCCTTGGCAACGTTGGAGATCGCCAGCACCGAGTGGCCGATGGCGGTACCGATGTTGCGCTGCGAGGAGGAATCGGTCAGGTCGCGCTGCCAGCGGCTGGTGACCAGGGTGGAACCGAGGGTGTTCAGCAGGCCGTTGGAGATCTCCAGGTTGGCTTCTGCGTTCTCGAAGCGGATCGGGTTGACCTTGTGCGGCATGGTCGAGGATCCGGTGGCGCCGGCCACTGGGATCTGCGCGAAGTAGCCGATGGAGATGTAGCTCCAGACATCGGTGCACAGGTTGTGCAGGATGCTGTTGAAGCGTGCAATGTCTGCGTAGACCTCTGCCTGCCAGTCGTGGGATTCGATCTGGGTGGTCAGCGGGTTCCAAGCCAGGCCCAGGTGCTCAACGAAGTCCTTGGAAATCTGCTGCCAGTCAGCGGTCGGGACCGAAGCGTAGTGGGCAGCATAGGTGCCGGTAGCGCCGTTGATCTTGCCCAGGTACTCGGTCTTCTCGACGCGATCCAGCTGGCGGGTCAGGCGCCACGCCAGAACTGCCAGTTCCTTGCCCAGGGTGGTTGGGGTGGCTGGCTGGCCGTGGGTGCGCGAGAGCATCGGCACGTCGCGGGAGTCCTCGGCCATCTTGGCCAGCTGTGCCACCAGGTCGCGGGCTGCCGGCAGCCATACCTGCTGCACGCCGCCCTGGACGCCCAGAGCGTAGGACAGGTTATTGATGTCTTCAGAGGTGCAGCCGAAATGCACCAGCGGCTTGAGGTTGCCAATGCCGATCGCTTCCAGGCGGTTGGCGATGTAGTACTCGACAGCCTTCACATCGTGAACGGTGACAGCTTCGATCTCTGCCAGTTCCTTCACGGAATCAGCGTTGAAATCGGTGACGATCTTGCGCAGTGCTGCCTTCTGTTCCGCAGAAAGCGGGGAGGTGCCTGGAAGAACGGAGTTATCGGTCAAGTGGATCAGCCATTCAACTTCAACGTGAACGCGATCGCGGTTCAAAGCCGCTTCGGAAAGGTAGTCGACCAGCGGTGCCACGGCGCTGCGGTAGCGTCCGTCGAGGGCAGTCAAAGCCAGTGGTTCATTAGCAAGGGAAGTGCGCGCAATCTCAGCCATACTCATATTCTTCCATCCTCGGCGCTACATCACATCTTTTACTTCACCGCTGTTTCCACAACCGGTCGCCAAACGTGCTGGTGCCCCATTGTTGCTGTCCATGATGGTGGACAAATTCTCAAGGATGCGGAGCAGGGAAATGATGTTTCAAGCGACGCTGCTGACGGTGGCAAGTCAGCTCGATGACGCCCAGAAAACCACTAAGTTCGCCATCGCACAGTTGGGTTCAATCCGGGCATTGACTTGGAATTCAAAGGCTGGCAAGGCGTTTCTAGACAATGTTGAGGAGCTGAGCCAGCGACTGGAAATGCTCAATGGCGAGCTGAACAACGCTGAAGAGTACTTGGGGGTTGCCATGCGTGAGATCCAAAACCTCGAAGCGCAAATCATGAACCAGAGAATGGCCTCGTAGCCATGGGATATGAAGTCAATTACAACGAGCCGGATTACGCCCAGGCAGGGGAAATCTGCCAGCGGGTTGCTCGCGACATCAATGGCATATCCGACGCATTACTCAGGGCCGCGCAGGCTGCGGACAGTTGCCAGGGGGACCTGAATCTGCAGTGCATGGCGGCAGGCATTGAAGCCAGGGGCTATGGCATCGGGCATCTAGGCGATTTGATCAGAGACAGCTATCAGCAGGCCAGGGAAGGCGAAATCACAGCGTTCGAACTTACCGGAAAGGTCTCTGCGGCCATGCGGAATTATGAGGTTGCCGAAGCCGCAGTTGAACGGATGATGCTCGTAAGCACCAGCGCGGTACTGGTCGGGGACTTCATATCCAAGACCCGCGATAACGGCTGGCGTCCGCCGAGGGAAAGCATGGAGACCTTTTTGCGCTTGCTGATGTCCTACATCCCGCACTGGCCCTTGGCGCCGAATATGACCTTGACCGAGCAAATCGAAGGTACCGCCAAGTCGCTGTCGCGGATTATGCGGCTGCTGGGGTCAAACCGGAATACCGAAATAGAGCTCGCAGGGCAAGATCCAGCTCAGACGGTTGAACTGGATGGCAAGATGAGAAGCTATTTCCAGCTGCACGAAAAGCTGGAGGGCGAAGGCACGGAGAACAACGGAAAGATCATGATCGTCGAAGCTGACGATGATACTTATATCGCGCTCTTTCCGGGGACGCAGGATGACGCCGAAGTTCCTTCGCCTTTTGGCCCGGAAGGCATCGCTGACGGCTTCGGGGTGGAATCCGAGAATTTTGTGGAACCGCTCGATGAAGCATTAAGGCTCAGCGGAGCGAAAGAGGGCGATGAAGTAATCCTTTCCGGCTACTCGCAAGGAGGCATTCACGTAGCCCAGCTGACGAAGAACAAGTTCTTGAAGCGCAAGTACAAGCTGAACAAGGTGCTGACCCTTGGTTCTCCCATCGGCACTATTGATCTGCCAAAGGATGTCCGCAGCCTATCCGTAGAAGACCGAAAAGATATGGTGCCCGGCACCGATGGCGGACCCAATCCCCGCAAGGGCGAGCACTACACCACCACTTTCCCAGGTCCGCGCGAGCACATGCAGGACATCTTGCCCGAAGACGGGCTCTTTGGCCCGTCGCATCACCTCAAGAATTACGGTGACCACCTCCTGGAACTCGATGAGGACCCGAAACTGGAAATCAGAGAGCATCTGAAGCAGTTCTACCTTCCCGAATCCCCGCTGAAAATCCGCATGTTCAAGCTGGAGCGCAAGCAAAAAGAACGTCCGCCCCTGAAGGAAGAAGACAAGGAGCGGCTCAAGCACATGGCACCACGCCACTAAAGCGCTCAAGAACTGCAACCAGCCGGCCGGATCAGCATCACCGGGTATCACCGTGCTGATGAATGGTGCTGTGGATCAGGGCAGAAGATGGGACGCTGATCGGGGCCGGCGAATAGGGTATTAACGAAAGAGGACGGCACCTGTCGGATGCCGTCCTCTTCTTGTACTGCGTCGAATACCGCTTACTCGTTCTCGCTCTTGACGAACAATCCGAGGACCGCAGAGACGATGGAGATGATAATCGTGCCGGCGATGGCATCCCACCAGAACTGCTCGATGACCAGTTCAATCGGGGTGAAGGTCGTCAGCCATGAAGTCAGCAGGAGCATCAGGGCGTTAATCACGATGGTGAACAAGCCCAAGGTGAGGCAGGTGATTGGCAAGGAGAACAGCTTGACGATCGGACGGACCAAGGCGTTGACCAATCCGAAGATTGCGCCAACCGCCAAATAGGCGATGACCGTGCTTACTGCACCTTCGCCGGCCGCGACGATCTTGAGGCCGGGCACAATCCAGACGGCGGCGGCGAGGGCAAGCGCATTGACGATGACTCGAATCAGAAAGCTCATGCCTTAACTTTGGCATAGAAATCTGGGATTAGGATGAACCGCAGATATCGCTAAACCCTTAGTGAGGGCTAGGCTTTGAGGTATGACTGAGAACCCGGTGACCCAAGATCAGGTGCAGCCACGCTCTGTAGTTGCACGTTTGCCCAAATACGCTGCGGGCAAGCCGCCTGCCCCTATTGAAGGTGCGAGAGCTTACAAGCTGTCATCGAATGAAATTCCCTTCGGTCCCTTGGACGCTGTGCATCGGGCGGTCGTGGAGCAGTCCAGCCTGAATCGCTACCCTGATCCGCTATCGACCAAGCTGCGCGAAGCACTTTCCGAGTACTTGGACGTTCCTGCGGAAGACATCGTGACCGGGGCCGGTTCCCTTGGCGCGTTGGTGCAGATCCTGAACGCCTTCGCGGGCCAGAACGAAGACGGCATCCAGGATGAAGTCATCTATGCGTGGCGTTCCTTCGAGGCCTACCCAATCCTCGTACAGACTGCCGGTGCGCTGCCCGTTGAAATCCCGTTGCTGGAAGACGGGCGCCACGATCTGGAATCCATGATCGCAGCGGTGAACGAGAACACTTCAGTCATCTTGCTGTGCACACCGAATAACCCCACCGGTCCGGTACTCAGCCAGGCCGAAGTCGATGACTTCCTGGCACGGGTTCCGAAGAACGTGCTGGTTGTCCTGGATGAGGCCTACACCGAGTTCGTCCGCGACGAGAAATCGGTGGATGGCATCCATACCTACAACGAGAACGAAAATGTGGTTCTCCTGCGCACTTTCTCGAAGGCTCACGGCCTGGCGAATCTCAGGGTGGGCTACTCGGTGGCCCACCCGGAGATCACCGATAACATCCGCGTAGTGGCCACCCCGTTTGCCGTCTCCAGCGTGGCCGAGGATGCCGCGGTCGCTTCGCTGGCCCACATCGACCAGGTGCTTGAGCGCGTTGAGGGCTTGGTCATGGAACGCGAACGAGTTGCCTCGGCCCTGGCCGGGCAGGGCTGGAAGATTCCTTCCACCCAGGCGAACTTCGTCTGGCTTCCGCTGGGCGAAAAGACCGATGAGTTCGTCGAGCGGGCAAACGCCGTGGCGCTGTCGGTGCGCGGCTTCTCGAACGAAGGAGTGCGCGTCTCCATCGGCGAGGTTGAAGCAAACGATCGTTTTATTGAACTGTGCAAGGAATCACTAGACCTGGCATAGGGGCAACTGGTGCTGATTTCTCGCGTTTTAGCGGTCAGTGCCTATAGGCTTAGAAATTAGACAAGCCGTATATGTCCCATGCGGAATGTATTCCGTGTGGGGCATATTTATGACCGAAGGATGATAAATGACGCGTGCTGCGACCGAGGCGACGGAGCCGGATCTGATTCAGATCCTGACTCCGGACGGCCAGCGTCAGTCCCATGGAACGTACGATGCGTATCTGGGTGACGTTGATGATGACATGCTTCGCGGCTTCTACCGCGACATGGCATTGACCCGTCGATTCGATCAAGAGGCCACAGCATTGCAGCGCCAGGGCCAGTTGTGCCTCTGGGTCCCGCTGCGCGGGCAGGAAGCGGCGCAGATCGGTTCCGGCCGTGCCACCCGCCGAAGCGACTACATCTTCCCCACCTACCGCGAGCACGGCGTGGCACTGACCCGCGATGTCTCCTTCTCCGAAATGCTGCGCCTGTTCCGCGGCATCTCCGGAGGCGGCTGGGATCCCCGGGAAAACAACTTCCACATGTACACCATGGTGCTTGCCGCGCAGATGCCGCATGCCGCCGGCTACGCAATGGCTTTGAACATGGAACAGCGCGGCTGGGATGAAGCCCGTCGCGCCAAGGAGGGCAACGCCGTAGTCGCCTACTTCGGCGATGGCTCCTCCACCGAGGGCGAAACCCATGAGTCCATGGTCTTCGCCAGCTCCTTCAACGCACCGGTGGTCTACTTCTGCCAGAACAACCAGTGGGCGATTTCCGTTCCTTTCGAGGTCCAGTCCAAGGTGCCGCTGGTCAACCGCGCCGCAGGCTACGGCATGCCGGGAGTGCGCGTGGATGGCAACGACGTGCTGGCCGTTCTGGCGGTCACCCGCTGGGCGCTGGAACACGCACGCAGCGGCAAGGGCCCGGTCCTCATTGAGGCCGTCACCTACCGCCTCGGCGCGCACACCACCGCCGATGATCCAACCAAATACCGCATGAGCGAAGAAGAGGCCCAGTGGGCCCCGAAGGACCCGCTGATCCGCCTGGAAACCTACCTGCGCGAGAACAACCTGGTTGACGACGCCTACTTCGAGCAGCTGGCCGCCGACGCTGATGCGATGGCTGCCAAGGTCCGCGAAGACGCCATGGCCTTCCCTGTCCCGCCGCTGGCCAAGTCCTTCGAGCAGGTCTACGCCGAAGCACATCCGCTGATCCAGGAAGAACTGGCCTGGCATCTGGAATACGAAGCAGGATTCGCCGATGCGGCTGAGGGAGAGCACTAAATGACCACCACAATGACCCTGGCCAGGGCCATTACCAGCGGCCTGGACAAGGTGCTGGAATCCAATGGCAAGTCCCTGCTGATGGGCGAGGACATCGGGCGCCTCGGTGGCGTCTACCGCATCACCGACGGGCTGATCGACAAGTATGGCGAGCACCGCGTCATCGACTCGCCGCTGGGCGAGGCCGGCATCGTCGGCACCGCCGTGGGCATGGCCCTGCGCGGTTTCAGCCCGCTGGTGGAAATCCAGTTCGACGGCTTCGTCTTCCCTGCTTTCAGCCAGATCACCACCCAGCTGGCCAAGATGCACGCCCGCTCCGAGGGGCGTCTGACCACACCTGTAGTCATCCGCATTCCCTACGGCGGCGGCATCGGCTCCATCGAGCACCACTCCGAATCCCCGGAGGCGCTGTTCGCCCACACCGCGGGCCTGCGCATCATCACCCCGTCCAACGCGCATGACGCCTACTGGATGATCCAGCAGGCAGCCAGCTGCCAGGACCCGGTGATCTTCTTCGAGCCCAAGCGCCGCTACTGGCTCAAGGGCGAGGTCGATACCGAAACCCCGGCGCTGGATGCCTTCAAGGCGCAGGTGGTCCGCCCGGGCACTGACGCGACCATCGTCGCCTACGGCCCGCTGGTGCCGATCGCCCTGGCTGCCGCTGATGCCGCGCTGGAAGATGGCCGGTCCATCGAGGTCATCGACCTGCGCTCGCTGTCGCCGATCGATTTCGACACCATTACCGAATCGGTGCAGAAGACCGGCCGGCTGATTGTCACCCACGAAGCGCCGACCTTCGGCGGCCTGGGCGGCGAAATCGCGGCCCGCATCACCGAGCGCGCCTTCCTCTCGCTGGAAGCCCCAGTGCTGCGCGTGGGCGGATTCCACATGCCTTACCCGATTTCCAAGGTGGAGTCCCAGTACCTGCCGGACATCGACAAGTTGCTTGAAGCCCTCGACCGGTCTTTCGCTTACTAAGCGGAATCCAAGGAGTAGTAATGACAGTCTTTAATCTCCCCGATGTGGGCGAAGGCCTGACCGAAGCGGATATCGCCTCCTGGAAGGTCAAGGTGGGCGACACCGTTGAGGTCAACCAGATTTTCGTGGAAATCGAAACCGCGAAGTCGCTGGTCGAGCTGCCCTGCCCCTTCGCCGGGGTGGTCACCGCATTGCACGCGGCCGAAGGCGATACCGTACTCGTGGACAAGCCGCTGATCACCATCGATGAAGAAGGCAACGCGGCACCTCCAACCGGCGTGCCCGAAGCAGCCGAAGCCCTGAGCACCGCCGCACCGCAGGCCTCGGAAGAACCCGGCCCGCTGGTCGGATCGGGCCCCACCGCTGATGCTTCGGTGCGCCGGGCACGCACCACCCGCCCCGCTCCTTCGACGGCCAGTGCGCGTACCGCAGCGGTGCGCGCCTCCGGCTCCGCATTGGCCGAGACCATCTCGCGCCGCGCGCAGTCCCTGGGCACCGCGGTGACCCGCGAAGTCGATCGCCGCAAGCCTGCGGTGGCGAGCTTCGTGGACCGCGTGCTGGCCAAGCCGCCGGTACGCCGGCTGGCCAAGGAGCTGGGCATCGACATCAACGACGTGGTGGGCACCGGCAACCAGGGCGAGATCACCCGCGAAGACGTCAACAGCTACCAGGCTCAGCGCGAAGCCGAGCATGCAGCGGCGCCAACCTACTGGGCCCACGGCCAGCTGGCCGATGCCCGCGTGGAACGCACCCCGGTGCGCGGCGTGCGCAAAGCCACCGCCAAGGCCATGGTCGACTCGGCCTTCACTGCACCGCATGTCTCGATCTTCGTGGATGTGGATGCCAGCCGAACCATGGAATACGTGCAGCGCCTGAAGAAGTCCCGCGACTTCGAGGGCATCAAGGTCTCGCCGCTGCTGGTGCTGGCCCGTGCCGTGATCTGGGCGGCGGCCCGCAACCCTTCGGTGAACGCCAGCTGGGTGGAAACCGCAAACGGCGCCGAGATCCACCAGAAGCGCTTCATGAACCTGGGCATCGCGGCAGCCACGCCGCGCGGCCTGCTGGTGCCGAATATCAAGGACGCCCAGAACCTGAACATGAAGGAACTGGCCATCGCCCTGAACGATCTGGCCACCACCGCGCGTGCCGGCAAGACCCGTCCCGAGGACATGCGCGATGGCTCGCTGAGCATCACCAACATCGGCGCGCTGGGCATCGACACCGGCACCCCGATCATCAACCCGGGCGAAGTAGCCATCGTTGCCTTCGGCACGATCCGCCAGAAGCCATGGGTCATCGACGGCGAAGTGGTCCCGCGCTGGATCACCACCTTGGGCGGATCCTTTGACCACCGCGTGGTGGATGGCGACCTCTCGGCCCGCTTCATGGCCGACGTGGCATCGATCCTTCAGGAACCGGCGATGCTGCTGGACTAAGGGCTCCCGGGCCAGCGAGGCAGCCCACCGCCCCGCGCAGAACCTTTCGGGGATCTGCGCGGGGCGGTGTCGTCCCTGCGGTTCGAAATGTTCCTTGAGCAGGGTTATTCAAACCCCTGTTGATACAGTTGTTCCCATGAACCGCACGTTTTGCACCGACCTGAAGTACCCCGGCAAGCTGCTGCTCGCGGGCCTGTTCGCAGCCCTGGGGCTGGGCCTGGGACTGGGTGCCGTGCCGGCGCAGGCAGCCGCGGATCCAACTCAGCCAGAGGCCACGGCTCCGGTCTACCCCTCGGCGACGCCCGACGATGACTCCGCAGATGAAGGCACCGTCCTCATCCCGTCGGTGACCTCGCAGGAAGGCAACTTCTACCTGGCAGTCACCGATGCGGCACTCGATGAGGTGGATTCGGAACGGATCATGGACCAGGTCCGGCAGGCCGTGGGCGAACAGGATGCGAAGATCCTGCTCGGGGTGGACCAGGAACCCAACAACCTCAAGGGAGCAGGGCAGCTGGTGCGCGGGATGCTGATGTTCGGCGACAGCGACGCGCTGAGCGATGACTGGCTGGAGAACGGAAAGACCCTGGGCTATGTCGGGGAAGGCTGGATCGCCATCGGCGTGATGCTTCCCCAGGAAGCCGGGGATCCGGTGGAAATCGCCGTGGATCCCGGGCGCGACGTGCGCGAAACCGCACCGGGAAGCCAGCAGCGGATCCTGGAGGCAGGGCAGGGAGAGTTCGCCGCCGGGGATTACACCGCGGGGATCACCGCCGTCGCGCTGGCCACCACCCAGCAGCTGCAGGCACCGCCGGACCGGACACTGGCCAAGGTGATCGCCGTGGGCGCGCTCGCCGCCGCCGTTGCGTTCCTGCTCGCATGGGCCTGGCGTGCCAAGCGCCGCAAGGCCCGGCAGGCAGCCGCCGCCGATCGCAACAAGCAGGCCGAGCTGCTCGAATCACGGATCCAGCGGGCAAGCATTTACCTGGACCGCCATCCGGTGCCCGATCCCGGACTGGCGGGGGAGAGCCGCTTGGCGCAGGTGATGGCAGAAATTGAAAGGCAACGGGCCGGCTCCCAGCCAGGGGCCTTGCGCGCATTGGACACGGCCCCGGATTCCCTGCAGTCGCAGCAGGTCTCCGAAGCGCAGCTGGCCCAGCTGCGCGACCGCGAGCACGAGCTCTCGCTGCTGCGCGGAGCGGTGCAGCTGGCCCACGCCTTCACGGCACGGCCACGGGATTCGCGCGAGTCCTGGAACCGGATTGTCGAATACCACCGTGCACGGCTGGAGGACCTGGCGCTGTTCCTCGATCTTCCCGGTGCCGGGCGATTGGCTTGCGCGCAGGCCGCGCGCACCGTGATCATCACGCATACCGATGAGCTGCAGCTGCTGCACACCCGCCTGAGCTGCAGGAGTGCCGGCGCGGATACGGCCCCGGGGATCCTGGACAGGCTGTGGGAACTGCGCGACGAACTCGATGGCGTGTTGCACGATGCACTGGCCCAAGCCGGCCAGGCGAGGCTGAAGATTCCCCACGGGCTGGGCGAATCAATGGAGGGTGCGCAGCGGAAAACCGATCCGCTGGAGGACGATCCCATCGCAGTGCTCCGGAATTTCGCGCCAGGAAGCGGGACCCGCTGATGCCTGCCCGTTTGATGCATGATTCCACCGGACGGCGCTTGCGCCGCCCGTACCATTGGACTGCCATCGCCGCCATCATCATGGCGCTGGTGACCACCGCGCTGGGCGTGCGTGCGGTGATGGCCGTGCAGGCAGCCAACGTCCCGGACCCCTACGAGGTCCAGGTGGTGGTCCGCGGCGATAACGGCTTCAACATCACCCAGCAGACGGTGGACGCCGAGATGGCCCGGCACCCGGTGCGTGCCACGGCCCCGCTGGAACTGGTCATCACCGACCGCTGGCTCACGGGTGATGAACTGCTGCGCGGGCAGGTGCCGGAAAACCAGATCATCGTCTCGACCAGGATGGAGAACAGGGATCCCGGGCTAAGCGACGCCGAACAGCGCTTCGCCGGGGTGGGCCTGGACCGCAGCCTTGCAGCATCCGACGACGCGCATACCGACCTGCGCTTCGACATCGAGCACGCCTTCACCAAGAACGTTTCGGTAGGCCATGGGCCCAAGGCGGCGGCGGCCGCCGCGCATACTGCCGCCGTGCTGCTGGACGATTCGCCCAGCAGCTCGGCGATCTTCTGGTTCGCGGCCGTGGGTGCGAGCGCCATGCTCACCGCCGCATTCCTGGCCAGCGCCCTGCGCTTCCGCTCGCGGTGGGCATCGCGCCACAGGCGGCTGGCCGCGGCGCAGCGCAAGCTGGCCCGCGTGCTCCTGGACCTCGAAGCACTGGAAGCCACCTACCAGGCCACCGACCAATCGCGCCGTCCTGCCGGCTTCACCAAGGCGTGGCGGCAGCTCGAATCCCTGTCCCTGGATGCCGCCCGCCGCGAAGCGCGCTTGGTGCGCTCGCTGTTCACCCGGGCTGAATGCCTGGAACAGAGCACCGGGCAGCAGCTGGCGGCCTTCGAGGCCGACACGCGCAAGCTGACGGAACTGGCCGACTCGCTGATGGGCGCCGGCTCGGTGCATGCGCACCTGGCTGGCACCGGATCCACCTTCGACAAGCTCAGCAGCCCGATCAACGATGCGGCCACGGCGCTGCTGATCCGGCTGGACACCGCTCCGGGCACCATGGTGGCCGGCAAGGACCTGGCGGATTTCCGCAGTGCCCTCGGCGAACTGCTCAATGCCGCCCATGGCGATACCAGCCAGCGCACCGCCATCGAGCGCTGGGCCGAGGCCGAAAGGCGGCTGGCGAAGCTCGCCGGGAAGATCGCTGCCCGGTTGCGCCGGTATCCGCGGGGCCTGCCGCAGCCGGTGCCCCAGATCGGCGCCCAGCACAATGAGCTGCGCTCCAGCCTGGGCTTGCCGCCGGTATCCAAGCAGGGTGCGCTGGCGCAGATCGCCACGGCGAACTCGCTGGCCCGCGGGATTCTCGGCGACACGCTGCAGACCGACCAGGCTGCCGGAGGGACATCGGGCGAACCTGCTGGCTGGCAGCGCATGCTGGCCCGGCTCGCCAGCACCCGCAAGGCATCTGGCGATGAACCGCCGAAGCTGCGCCGGGCGTGGAAGTCTGGACTGCTTGCGGCCCTGCTGGTGGGCAGCCTGATCGCCTCGGGGCTCATTGTCTCCTCGATAGCCAACGAACCCGAACGCACCCATGAGGGGTCCGGCCGGGGAATGGAACTTGAAATCGATGACCAGGGCCAGCTGGTTGACGAGGCCGAGATCCGCCGGTACATGGAAGAGGACTTCGACACCCCGCAGCAGATCCTGGTTGCGGTGCGCGATGCCGAAGCCTACCTGGAACTCAAGCACTTCGACGGCTCGGAATACCGTGATTCGACGCCCGAGAGCGTGCGCGCGGCGATCTTGCGGATCAAGGACGAATACTCCGATCGCGCTGATCCTGCCAACGGGGAGCTGCCCGAGGACTTGACGATCATTCCGCTGCTGATCACGGACGAGGGCAAGGGCATCATGCCAGGGCTGATTTCCGGTGCGGTCATCAGCGGTACCGCCTCGTGGGGAACGACCGGCGGGTGGGAGCACGGAAGCATCTACGAGTCGAACTATCCGGCGATGGAAGCGGCCAGCGCGGCCGAGGACTTCGCCGTGGTGCTCAAGCAAGCCGGGTACGAGCAGCCGGACTACAACACCACCTTGCTGTACTGGATGCTCGTGTTCATGCTGTTCTTCACGGTAATCAACGTTCTCCAGGTGATCCAGTACCTGCTCGGGGCGACGTCGCAGCTGACCCGGTTCTCCCGCGGCTCGCGGTCCGTCCAGCATTCGCGCCGGCAGCTGGAGGAGCTGGCCATGGGCTTGGAGGATTCGCAGATCAATGCGGTGGCCGTGCTCGGCGCGACCGCGGCCGGGAATGCGGACGAGGCAGGGCAGCGATTGTTCGAGCGGGCCTTGATGATGGCTTGGCGCGAAGCCCAGGAGTTATCCTCGATGACCCTGGGCCAGCGCCTTGCCGCCGGCTATGCCCAGCGCGCGGCGCATCTGGCCCGGCTGGTAGCGCTGCTGGGCGAACGCGATGCCGACGTGGCGCGGCGGGCCAAGGCGCTGGTGCTGGCCAGCCGCGGTGCCGGGGGAGATGCTCCAGCGCCAGTGGAACTGCCGGGACAGAAATGACTCCGCCCCGGCAGTCCGGCACTGCGCGGTTCTAGCCCAGCAGCTCGGGCAGTTCCTGCGGCGCGTTGCCCAGCACCTTCTGGGAGAGGAACTCGGTGACAACCTGGTACCAGATCTTGGCGTGCTGCGGGGACAGCACCCAGTGGTTCTCATCCGGGAAGTACAGGAACTGGTGCTCGGTGCTGCCGTCTTCCTTCTGGGGCAGCCCCGAATCGGCCAGCAGCTCGTACCACAGGCGCAGGCCCTCGCCGATGGGCACCCGGTAGTCCTTGTCGCCGTGGATGACCAGCATCGGGGTGACGATGCTGCCCACCGAATGATGCGGCGAGTTCTGCTCGCGCATTTCGGGGCTCATCTCGCGGGTCCAGTAGAACGCGGCGTCGGTGGTCTTGCCGAAGCCTTCCAGCGCCCACAGGCTGGCGTGGGTGACGATGGCCTTGAAGCGGTCGGTGTGCCCAGCCACCCAGTTGGCCATGTAGCCGCCGAAGGAGCCGCCCATGGCGGCGGTGCGGGTTTCATCGATGTCCGGCCGCGCCTCGGCGGCATCGGTGATGGCCAGCAGGTCCGTATACGGTTCTTGGCCCCAGCGGCCCCAGCCGCGCTGGATGAACTCCTGGCCGTAGCCGGTGGACAGGGCCGGATCCGGCAGTAGCACGGCATAGCCCTGGGCCACCAGCAGCCATGGGCTCCAGCGCCAGCTCCAGGCATTCCACGAGCCCAGCGGCCCGCCATGGATCCACAGCAGCAGCGGCGCCTTGTCGGCGGCAGAAGCGGTGGCGGGCAGGGCCAGCCAGGCGCGGATGCTCAACCCGTCTTCGGCGGTGGTCGTCACCTCGGTGAGCGTTCCGGGCAGGGCCGGACGGGACACCGGGGAGCGCAGTTCGGTCAAGGCCGCGAATTCGCCCGGCTCCAGGTCGCCGGTATGCGCCAGGTCGATGGCTACCGGTTCGGCCGGGTACAGGTAGCTGGAACGCAGCGCGTAGGCGGTACGCGAGTCGCTGCGGATGGCCAGATCGGTGAACGCGCCGTCATCGGTGAGCCGGGTGATCTTGTCGTTGTACAGGCTCAGATGGAAGACCGGGGCGTGGCCGTTGTCATCGGCGGTCAGCAGCAGCGAGCGCCCGTTGGGAACCCACTGCAGGTCGCTGACCCAGCGGTCCCAGCCGGCGGCGATCCGGTGGGTGGCGCCGTCGGCCAGGTCCATCAGCCACAGCTCGAAGACCGGGGCGGTATCGGCGGTGGAACGCTCCCAGCGGGCGTAGGCCAGCTGGGTTGAATCCGGGCTGATCTTGCCCAGCGTATATTCGTACGTGTCGTCGGGGGCCAGCAGCATTTCGTGGGCGCCGGTGTGCAGGTCGATGCGCATCAATCCCGGGGCTGAGGAGGCCCGGCCTTCGGGAACTTGCCATTCGGTGACCAGGAAGGCCCCGTTGGAAGCGACATCGTAGTAGGTATCCTCCAGATTCGCGCCGATGCCCGGGGTGAGATCGGTGAGCTGGGTACTGGTGGCGTCCTGCAGGCCGGGCAGGGACCCGGTGTAGTAGTGCGGGGTGGCCGGTCCCAGATCTTCGTCCCAGTAGCGTACCGGATAGCCGGTGTGCAGGATCGCCGAGACCTTCTTGTCCTTGCGGCCGGTGCGCAGTGCCGCTTCGGCCTCCAGATCCTTGGCACGGCTGAAGGCCGAGGTGCGCAGCACGACGGTCTGCGGGGACTGCTGGCAGATCCGCAAGGACTGCACCCCGGCTGGGTGGGAAATCACCGAGCGGGCTTCGCCTCCTGCTACCGGCAGGATCCAGCCTTCGGCCTTGGCGTCTTCCTTGGATGAGCGCTTGGCGACGAAGAGCAGGTCGCCGTTGGCGGTGAACTGCGGTTGCGATTCGCCGTGCTCGCCGAACGTCAGCCTGCGTGCTGGTTCTTCGCCTTTGGGATCCAGCGACCAGAGGGCGCTTTCGTATTTCGTCTCATCCTCGGAAAGCTCGCTGAGGGTGGTGACGAGCTTGGTGCCGTCGGGGGAGAGCGCCAGGCCGCTGAGGCGGCCCAGGCCGATAAATGAATCTAAATTATGAAATGAATGCTTAGAGTGTTCCACTTCACATATCTTGCCACTGTTCGCGGCTGGGCACTACCGGAAATCGAAAATTACCTGGCATCGGGAGCACGACCGAGACAACTTGCAACTAAGGCGTGATGCTGCAGCTATTGGAAAAACCTGCAAGGCCATGGAGGATGGGTTCCATGGGGGAGCTCGCGATGTCAGCTGCATGACCGGATGATCGATCAAGGAGTTGGAAAAGATGAACCGTGCCAGAACCCGTCTAGGCGCGCTCCCGATGATGTGCGCGGCAGCGCTGATGCTGGCTGCCTGCCAGGGAGCCGAGCCGGAACCGGCCGAAAGCCAGAGCGCAGCACCCAGCGGAACGTCTCCATCGGCAAGCGCCAGCGCGCCGACCGCTTCCAGCCCCGAATCCAGCCCAACGCAAAGTACCGCAAGCGCGGATGCGCCAAGCTCGGCGGCGCCAGAGCTGAGCCAAGTGCATGAAGTGCACGGCATCCGCGTCTTTACCCCTGAGCAGTGGACTGCCACCGGGGACGACTGCGACGGCGAGTGCACCGAGTGGGATGAATGGGAGATCAAGGACGCGCAAGGCAAGCACGTGCTGACCCTGATCCCCACCACGGCAACCTCTCCGGATGGAGACACGGCGCTGTATGAACGGGAGCTGCTGGATCGCAAGGAACTTGAAAATCCCGGAGCGGATACCGGATTCCGCCCGACGAGCCTGATTGCCGAGTTCTGGGAATCGACGGACCAGGAAGATGGGGAGAAGGATTCAGGATTCGACATTGCCCTGATCGATGACGAAGAGCTCGGCAAGCGCGATGAGAACCCGGACCTGAACTTCTTCAGGATCGGCGAGCAGTCGCCGATGATGTGGGTTGAAGAGGATTATCTGGAAGACCATGGTGTTCCTGACGACCCGACCAAGCAGCAAGCGCAGCAGTTCCTGGGCACCGAGCAATACGCGTTGGTGCGCGACATCCTGCTCAGCGTGGAACCTGCCGTCGGCTAGCCCAACCAGAACATAGGAAAGGCAACAGAAATCAGACGATCGCGCTGGCTTCTGTTGCCTTTCTTCACGCCTCAAGAAGCTGCATTCCGCGCCCAGAATTGGTAGCGAGTGTGCTGTGTTCCACGCAAGGGTGCGGAAGGGCTGCAGATGCTGAAGAGCATCGAAGCGGGCAGGAGAAATTGCCGCTGAGTGGCGAAGATGCAGGGTGCGTTGGAAACCCCGGTGGCCGCGAAAAGCAGGCTTGGCTGTGCCGTCTGTGCGGTGTAACCAAAGCCCAAAAAGACTCTCATGTCACATTGTGTGGCCTGTAACATGCTACTGTGTGTAGGCACACAAAGTCATAACGTGAAAGGTGCACACATGGGCGTGCTGGCACTTGGCGTATTCATCGCCGTGACAGTCATAGTTAACGTCGTACTGAAACGGCGTATTTCAGAGGCGCTGGTACTAGCGCTGATAGCTTGTTCACTGGTCGGCGGCGCGGATGCGCTGAACTTGTTGAGCGCAGCAGTGATAGACGGCTTCCAATCAGACGTGACCTTCGCGGGCATGGCCTTTGTGTTCATGGGAGTGATCGTCTCGGCGACAGGCCTGATCGAGCGCCTGATCCATATCCTGAACTCGATGTTCGGGCGCGTTCGTGGCGGATCGGCCTACGTCTCGACCCTCGGCTCGGCCGCAATCGGACTGGTGGCGGGGTCAACCGCAGGCAACACGGCGACGGTCGGCTCGGTAACCATTCCGTGGATGAAGGAAAACGGCTGGTCTTCCAACCGCGCTGCAA
Organism: Glutamicibacter sp. NPDC055354; assembly: GCF_053644955.1. NCBI lineage: Bacteria > Bacillati > Actinomycetota > Actinomycetes > Micrococcales > Micrococcaceae > Glutamicibacter > Glutamicibacter sp. NPDC055354. The sequence continues at coordinate 1,878,312 of NZ_JBSHMB010000001.1, read as the reverse complement.
CGCTGGTAGCAGGAAACTCCGGCTTGGGCGTCGCGCTCCCGCCGAACAGCACCATGTTCATCCTCTTGGCCATGCCGGCTGCCGCTGGAATTTCCGCTGGCGACGTATATGTTGCACTGGCCATTGGTGGCGCTTATTGCGTGCTCTACCGCATGATCCTGGTGTTCACTTGGGCTCGTGCCGACGGCATTCCCGTAGCGAATCGCGATGGCATAGCGACGCTGGGGCAAGCATTGCGCGAAGGCTGGCGCTCGCTGCTGATCTTCCTGGGTATCGCGATCCCCGTCGCGCTGACCTTCGGCCCGCTGTTTGAATTCCTATCCCGTCCGGAATTGGTGGGCAAGGACTCGATGGGATCGATCTCGATCATCGTTTGGGTTCCGATTCTGATTTCGGCGATCGCATTGATCGAGGGGCGAAAGCGGATCTTCGCACCGGATTCGAAGTTCAAGGTGATCTTGAATCGCGAGCTGCCGCAGTTCGCCACTGTTGGTGTTTCACTCTTCGCGGCGCTGAGCGCATCGAACATCATGGAGGCCCTGGGCGTCGGTCCGCAGCTTTCAGATTTCCTGGGTTCACTGGATATGCCAAAGGCGGCGATTGTCGCAATCGTCTGTGTCATGGCTGTGGTCGTAGCCACCCCGCTGTCCTCGACGGCAACCGCCGCGGCCGTGGGTGCACCGGCAGTGATGGCGCTGACCAGCGTGGGTATCGACCCAGTCATCGCCGTGGTGACAGTGCTGTTGTGCACCTCGACCGAGGGTTCTTCGCCACCGGTCGGAGCGCCGATCTATTTGGCTGCCGGCTTCGCCGAAACCAATCCAACCAAGATGTTCATGCCATTGCTGGGCTACTTCGTGCTGCCAATGATCGCCATTGCCTGGCTTGTCGGCATGGGCTGGCTGCCGATTCCGATTTCGTAGGAGATAAACATGCGACTCATGAAAATTCTGTTTCTGATCTTCTTGGCGCTGTTCATGATCGGCGGCACGGCAATCGTCGGCACGCAGCTGGCAGGTGTGCTGTCGCTGAATGGCGACCTGGTCAGCGGCGCAAAGCAGGTCCTGTACCCGTGGACATTCAGTTTCGCGACAGCGTGCGCTCTGTGTGCCTTCGTGCTGCAGTATTCAAAGGAATACAAGGAAGACGAGCAGGACTAGTAGCCAGCTGTCAGTTCTGTCCACAAGTTTTCAGGGTCAAGGTCCAAACCTTGGCCCTGAACTGCTTGTGCGAGCAAAAGCTTTCCTGTCGCGACCAGGTGCTGGCGCATCGCCAGGGCCGCTGCCGGGGCGTTGCCACTGGAGATTGCGGTGATAATCGGTTCATGCTCGACCATGATGTCGCTCAGCGTGCGCTGCTTGCCTGCGGTGGAAACGCCCAGCAGCCGCGTTGCGACACGAAGGCGGTTCACGATGTTGCGGCCGCGGTTCGATTGCGCGACTTCAAGGATGAAGTCGTGCAGCTGCTGGTCCAGATCGAAGAACTCTTCGGTCAGTTCGGCTTCGGCGCAACGGGACAGACCGCCAACGATCTCATTTAGCTGCGCTGCGATTTGCGGGGTGCAGGCCTGCGCGGCTCGGAACGCGGCAGGAACCTCCAGAGCCAGCCGTAGCGAGAAAATTTCTGCGACATCTTTTGGCTGGGTCGGAATGATGCGGAAGCCGCGATTCCGCGCAAATTCAATCAAGCCGGCTTCTTCCAGACGCAACAGGCCATCGCGCACCGGTGACCGGGAGATCTTCAATCGATCAGCCAGCTGGTACACGCTGTAGAGGGTGTCGGTCTTCAATTCCCCAGAAATGACAGCTGAACGGACGTAGTCCATCACTTGTTCGGTCAATGTGCGCCCATGTTGGGCGGGGACTTGGGGATCGGAGGTCATGAACTGATTCTCTCATTGAAATCGACTGCGGAGTTTTCACGTAATCAAGAAACTAAACAGTGTGTAACATGTTACTCTGATGAGACGAATCAACGAGAGGCGATCACCATGTCAGCTCAGTCGAGCATCCAGACCTTGAGTCCTGAGGCAAATGAGATGCGGGAACGGCTACGGACCGATCTGACGACTCGGGCTGCATATATTTCCGATGCCTCGATATTCCGTCGGGTTCCGCAAGCGGTCCTCGAAGTGCGCAGCGAGGCCGACATCGCCTTGGGTATCGAATATGCCAAGGCCGAAGGCCTTTCGATCACGTCGCGAGGTGGCGGCACCTCGGTTGCGGGCAACGCCATCGGCGAGGGGTTGATCCTGGACACCTCCCGCTATTTCAATAAGATCCTCGACATCGATCCCGAGGCGAAGACCGCACGCATCCAGCCTGGAGTCATCTGCGACCAGCTGCGTGATGCGGCTGCTGAATACGGGCTGACCTACGGCCCGGACCCGTCGACCCATAGCCGTTGCACCGTAGGCGGCATGGTGGCCAACAACGCTTGCGGCTCGCACTCGCTGGAGTGGGGCACCGCCGCGGACAACGTCGTGTCCATGAAGATCATGCTAGGCGACGGATCCGTGGTTGAGGTCAACTCCGACGGCACCAGCAGCGAAGAACTTGACGGGAATCTCAAGGCGCTTCGCGATGCGAACCTCAAGGAATTGCGCACCGAACTGGGCCGCTTCGCCCGCCAGGTCTCCGGCTACGGCATGCACTATCTGCTCCCGGAAAACGGGTTCAATGTCGCCAAGGCGCTCTCCGGTTCCGAAGGTACCTGCGGGGTCATCACCGAGCTGGTGGTGCGCCTTGTCGAGAAGCCGAAGCATACGGCGCTGGCAGTATTGGCTTTTGAAACGGTCTTCGACGCCGCGGCTGCGGCCGCATCCCTGCGCCGGCCAGGCCTTGCCACCGCGGAAGGCATGGGCGGAGATCTGCTCGATGCGCTGCGTAGCCGCCCCGGGCAGCAGGATGCCGGATCCAACCTGCCAGGCATGGGTGCCGCCAACCGCGGTGGCGTAGCCAAGGCCGGCGGCTGGCTCTTCTGCGAGACTGCTGGGCAAACCATGGAACAGGCACGAAGCATCGCCGATGAGCTGGTGCAGTCCGCGTATGCCGCGCAGACCGGAGCTGCGATCGATGCCGTGGTCGTGACGGACCATGCCGAGGCCCGCACGCTATGGAAGATCCGCGAAGCCTCCGCCGGTATTGTCACCCGTCTGCCAGATGGCGGCGAGGCCTGGCCGTCCTGGGAAGATTCCGCGGTTCCGCCGGAAAATCTCGCCGACTACCTGCGCGACCTGTACGCGCTCATGGACACCCATGGACTGCGCGGCATCCCCTTCGGGCACTTCGGCGAGGGATGCGTCCACGTGCGCATCTCCTTCGATTTGGGCACCGAAGAAGGCATGGCGATCTTCCGCCAGTTCATGGAACAGGCCGCCGACACCGTAGCCAAGCACGGAGGCTCGCTGTCCGGCGAGCACGGGGATGGCAGGGCGCGCTCGGAATTGCTCACCCGCATGTACAGCCCGAAGATGATGAAGGCATTCGCCAGCTTCAAGGCGGCCTTCGATCCCGAGGGCCTGTTCAACCCCGGGGTATTGGTCAATCCGGAACGCATCGATGAGTCGCTGCGTCCCGGACCCGGGCAGCGCAGCTTCGAGCTGACGCCGGTTCATGCGCTCTCGCGCGACAAGGGTTCCTTGGTCAACGCGGTCAACCGCTGCGTGGGCGTAGGCCTGTGCCGTTCGGACGAGGGGGCCATGTGCCCGTCCTTCCAGGGCACTCATAACGAGGTCAACTCCACGCGCGGCCGTGCCCGGGTGCTTTCCGAGATGTTCCGCGGCACCACCTTGCCCGATGCCTACAAGTCCGAAGAGGTGAAGGACGCCCTGGACCTCTGTCTGTCCTGCAAGGCCTGCGCTTCCGAATGCCCGGTCAATGTGGATATGGCGACCTACAAGTCGGAGTTCCTGCACAAGTTCTACGAGGGTCGCATCCGCCCGATGGCGCACTACACCATGGGGTGGCTACCCAAGCTCACCCACTGGATGCACCAGGTGCCAGGTGCGGCATCCTTGGCCAACACCGTGCTGCGCTTCGAAGCGGTGCAACGGCTTGTCAAGAAGGTTGGCGGCATTGAACCGACACGCAAGATGATCACGTTCTCGGGCGAATCGCTGCAGCGCTGGGCGGCCAAGCGGAACGAAACAGAAGCCGCATCGCCGCAGGGCACCGTGGTGCTCTGGCCGGATTCCTTCAACAACCACCTGGATACCGGACCAGGCGAGGCGGCAGTCGAAGTGCTCGAAACCCTCGGCTACCGGGTGATCATTCCCGAAGGGTTCGTCTGCTGCGGTTTGACGTGGCACTCAACCGGCCAGCTGGATACCGCGCGCAAGGTCATCAAGCACACCTTGGACGTCATGGAACCCCTGGTCAAGGCAGGCTACCCGGTAATCGGCCTGGAACCGTCCTGCACGGTGATGCTCGGCCACGAAATCACCGAGCTGGTTCCCGAGGATCCTCGCGCGGCGGCGCTGTCGGCGGCCGTCGTGCCGTTCGCGGATCTGATCGCCAAGCATGTTCCGGCCGATGGCAAGCCCAGCGCCAGCTGGCCCTTCGAACAGCTGAACGTCGGCGCGGTGTCGCAAGTCCATTGCCATGAGCGTTCGCAGGGTGACCATGGCTCATCCTCGGCCGTGCTGCGCAGCATCGGCATTGACGAGCGTGAAATCGAAACCGGCTGCTGCGGCTTGGCCGGCAACTGGGGATTCGAACCCGGACATGCAGAACTATCCCGCTCGCTGGGCGAACGCGAGCTCTTCCCGGCCATCCGCAATCGTGCGCAGGACGATGTGGTGCTCGCCGACGGATTCTCCTGCCGCACGCAGATCGCCGAGGGCACGGAGGTCCGCGGCATGCATCTGGCGCAGGTGCTGCTCAAGGCCAAGATCACCGGCTAGCCAGGCTCGGAACGCAGAAAACCGGCCCGGACACAGCGCGATGCTGCATCCGGGCCGGTTCTGCGATCCTGCTACGGCTGGTTGGCCGGCTGCTCGTTGCGCAGCCGTGCCTCGGCGATCTCGTTGATCCGTCCGCGGCACAGGTACCAGCCGCCGATGATCAGAGGGATGATGATCACCAGCGAGGCAACCGTCCAGGTGCCTACCGGATTATCGAAGGCCATCATCACCAGCACCAGGGCCAGGAAGCCCAGGGTTACCCAGCCTGAAACCGGGGCGAATGGCATCCGGAAGCTGGGTCGATCCTGCTCTCCGCGCTTGGCGGTCTTCATCAGGGCCATCTGGCACAGCACGATCATCGCCCAGGAGGCAATGATGCCGATGGCAGCGAAGTTCAGCACGATCTCGAAGGCCTTGGCCGGGACCACGGCGTTGAGCACCACGCCGAGCACTGCCACCACGGCGGTGATCACGATGCCGCCGTAGGGCACCCCTGCCTTGTTCATCCGTCCGGCGAATTTCGGTGCCGACCCGTTCAACGACATGGAGCGCATGATGCGCCCGGTGGAGTAGAGCCCGGCGTTCAGCGAGGACAGCGCCGCGGTGAGCACCACCAGGTTCATCACCACGTCCATGCCCTGCACGCCGATGGATCCGAAGAAGGTCACGAACGGCGATTCTCCGGCGCTGTACGCGGTGTAGGGCAGCAGCAGCGAGAGCAGTACCAGCGAGCCGACGTAGAATACGGCGATGCGGATGATCACGGTGTTGATCGCCTTGGGCATGACCTTTTCCGGATTCTCCGTTTCACCCGCGGCGGTGCCGATCAGCTCGATGGAAGCATAGGAGAAGACCACGCCCTGCATCAGCACCAGCACCGGCAGCAGGCCGTTGGGCAGCAGCCCCCCATTATCGGCCAGCAGCGAGAAGCCGACCTCATGCCCGTCCAGCGGGGTACCGAAGATGACGAAGTAGCAGCCGACAATCAGGAAGGCCACCAGGGCCACGACCTTGATCAGCGCGAACCAGAATTCCATCTCGCCGAAGGCCTTGACGGAGATCAGGTTCATGGTGAGCACCACGGCCAGCGCGGCCAGCGCCCAGAGCCACTGCGGCACCGAGCTGATCCACCCCACGTATTTGCCGAAGAAGCCCATGTACAGGGCGACCGCGGTGATGTCCACGATGGCGGTCATCACCCAGTTCAGCCAGTACAGCCAGCCGGTGGCGAAGGCCGCCTTCTCGCCGTAGAACTCGCGGGCGTAGGAGACGAAGGAGCCGGTCGACGGACGGTGCATGACCAGTTCGCCCAACGCCCGCAGGATCAGGAAGGCGAAGAAGCCGCAGACCGCGTAGCTGATGACGATGCCCGGGCCGGCCGCCTCGAGGCGCCCTCCGGCGCCCATGAACAGGCCGGTGCCAATCGCTCCGCCAATGGCGATCATCTGCATCTGCCGGGAGGACAGGCCCTTGTGGTAATCGTTGTCGCCGGCCGTCAGCGCGGCATCGGGGACGTGCGCCGCGGTGGCGTGCGGAGTGGAATTATCCATATGATTCCTCGGATCTAGTCGGTGAGGTTGGCGAGGCGCTCGGGGGAGAGCAACTCATTGAGGTCTTCGGCCGAGAGCAGGCCGCGTTCGAGCACCAGCTCGGCCACGCCGCGCCCGGTGTGCAGCGCTTCGAGGGCCACCGAGGTGGATGCCGCGTAGCCCAGCCTCGGGTTCAGCGCGGTGACCAGGCCGATGGAGTTCTCCACCTCGCGGCGCAGCGCCTGCTCGTCCACGGTGATCCCGTCGATGCACTTGTGCGCCAGGGTCAGGCAGCCGTTGGCCAGGTGCTTCAGGGAGAGCCCGATGGAGTGCACGATCACCGGCTCGAAGGCGTTCAGCTGCAGCTGCCCGCCCTCGGCGGCCATGGTCACGGTCAAGTCGTGGCCCACCACCTGGTAGGCGATCTGGCTGACCACTTCCGGGATCACCGGGTTGACCTTGCCGGGCATGATCGAGGAGCCGGACTGCACGGCCGGCAGCTGCAGGTCGTTCAGGCCCGCGCGCGGACCGGAGGAGAGCAGGCGCAGGTCGTTACAGATCTTGGAGATCTTCAGCGCCACGCGCTTGAGCACGCCCGAGAGGTGCACGAAGGCGCCCACATCCGAAGTGGCTTCGATCAGGTCCGGGCTGGTGGTCAGCGGGAGGCCGGTCAGCTCGCGCAGGTGGCGGCAGGCGGCCTCGGCATAGCCGGCCGGGGCGTTCAGCCCGGTGCCGATGGCGGTGGCGCCGAGGTTGATCTCGGTGACCAGGCACAGCGATTCTTCCAGCCGCGCCCGGTCCTCGCCCAGGGTCACGGCCCAGCCGCGGAACTCCTGGCCCACGGTCATCGGCACGGCGTCCTGCAGCTGGGTGCGGCCCATCTTCACCACGGTGCGGAACTCTGCGGCCTTGGCGATGCACGAATCCTGCAGCACCTCGATGGCTGCCAGCAGCGGCTGGGTGGCGAAGTGCGTGGCGATGTTCACCGCGGTCGGGTAGGCGTCGTTGGTGGACTGCGAGAGGTTCACATGGTCGTTGGGGTGCAAGAAGGAGTACTCGCCCTTGGCATGGCCCATGATCTCCAGCGCCAGGTTGGCGATGACCTCGTTGGCGTTCATGTTCGTGCTGGTGCCGGCCCCGCCCTGGATCGGGTCGATGATGAATTGCTCATGCAGCGCCCCGCCGGCGATGGCCTCGCAGGCCTGGTCGATGGCGCTCGCGCGCTGGGCGTCCAGCAGCCCCAGCTCGTGGTTGGCACGCGCCGCGGCCTGCTTCACGCGCGCCAATGCGCGGATCAGGTGCGGGTTGCCGGACAGCTCGGTGCCGGTGATGTCGAAGTTCTCCTTGGCGCGCAGCGTGTGCACGCCCCAGTAGGCATCCGCCGGGATATCGCGGTCGCCGATCAGGTCATGCTCGCTGCGGGTCTGGCCGCTGAGCAAGGTTTCAGGCATGGTGGATTCTTCTCCAGGATTCGTTGAAATGGTTGGAACGGAAAAAACTACAGTGCGGCCAGCAGGCCCACGGGCGCACCGCCGCCAAAGGCCGGGCTGGTAGCCAGCGGTTCAAGGGCCAATGCGGCCTCGGAGCCCAGGTGCTCGGCGAGCAGCTTGGCGGTGATCGGCATCCGGGCGCGGTCCGAGCCGTCGGCGATCTTCACGGCCAGCGCGCTGCCATCGGGCAGGCCCACGGCCTGGATGCCCTCGAAACCGTCCTTGGCCACGGAGCCGGGCACCGCGCGCATCAGGGCGGTGACATCGCGGCCAACGCCGGCTACCAGTTCCGGGTAGCCGGCCATTGCCGCGGCCACGCGTGCCTCGGCGGTGCCTTGCGCGGCGCTGGCCAGCTTGCCGAAGGCGCGGGCCAATCCGGCCAGGGTCATCCGGTAGACCGGGGTGCCGCAGCCGTCGGTGCTCACCCCGGAGATCTGTTCGCCCGAAAGATCCTCCACGGTGTCCTGCAGCAGCTGCAGGAGGCGCTCGTCGTGCAGGTAGTTGGCGGTGTCCCAGCCCTTGAGCTCGCACAGGGCCGCCAGTGCGGCGTGCTTGCCCGAGCAGTTCTGCGCGAGCGCGGTGGCCTTGCCGCCAGCGGCCAGGTAGTCCTGGCGCTCGGCAACGCCGTAGGGCAGGTCGGTGGAATTGCGCAGCGCTGTGTGGTCCAGGCCGGCGGCGGCCAGCGTGGATTCGGCGACCTGCAGGTGGCGCGGGCTCCCGGAGTGGCTGGCCGAGGCCAAGGCCAGCTGCTGGTCGTCGAGCTGCAGTCCGGCGCGCAGCATGCCCACGGCGAACAGCGGCTTGAGCGCCGAGCGCGGGTAGAACGCGGCCTGGGCATCGCCGCGGCTGGCGGCGATGGAGCCGGCGGGATCCAGCAGCACGGCCGAGCCGTAGTGGATGGACTCCACGGCCTCGCCGCGGGTGGCGATGACCAGCGGTTCGTGCTGCGGCAGTGCCTCAACGACCAGCGAAGCGCGCAGGGTCTGGGGATCGGCGGGGGTCACTTCTTGCTCCTGACTATGGTGGATACTGCTTGCTGCACCGCATTGAGGTGCTTGGCCATCGCATTGTTGGCCGCTTGCGGGTCTTGGGCGGCGATGGCCTGGTAGATTTCCTGGTGCTCCGAGTTCGACGGCGACCGGCGGCCGGCAACCAGGTTCACGGTCTCGGACTGGCGGGCCATGGCCTCGCGGATGTCCGCGACGACCTTGGAGAACACCGAGTTGCCGCTGGCCTGGGCGATCGCGGCATGGAAGGCGGCGTCCAGCTCGACCCAGGCTGCCGGGTCGTCTTCCTGCTCCATCGCCTCGATCAGCCCGCTGATCCGCTCCAGGTCCTCGGCGGTGCGCCGGGTGGCGGCGAGGGTGGCAGCCGGGATCTCGATATGCGGACGGGCTTCGTGCAGGTCGTCGGAGGAGAACGTGCCCAGTTTCAGCTCGCGGGTGGGCCGGTGGGAGACCACGAAGGTGCCGCGCCCGGTTTCGGTGCGGGTCAGGCCCAGGGCCGCGCAGGAGCGCAGCGCTTCGCGGATGACCGAGCGGCTCACGCCGTAGTCGGCCGCGAGGGCAGCTTCGGATCCCAGTTTCGCGCCGATGGCGATTTCCTGGGCTTCAATGGCTAGGCGGAGTGCATGGAAGACGCCTTCGGCAGCGGATCGTCGTTCGATCGGTTGCTGTCCGGGTGTCCAGCTGTCAGACAGGTTCACGTGTACCAGTCTGGGGTGTGATCCACTTAACGTCAAGTCGGGAACTGGAGCAATCGGGAATGCTCAGGTCAGTGACGCGCGAACACCGCGGAGGCGATGCCGGAGGCAAGGTATCCGCGGTGTTCGCCGCTGGTCCTCAGTCTTTCTCCAGGATGCTTTTCAGCGCCCGGAGATCAGCCATATTGGCTCGCCGCATCATCATTTCCATCAGCGGGCCGGCCAGTTTGCCGAAGCCAGTTGGCTCGCCGTCATTGCGCAGGTGGACCCGGGTCGCCGTTGGCCCTATCGCTTCGAAGCGATAGGTGGTGCGCATGGGAAACGGGCCCTGCGCGGTGGCCATGACCAGTTCCTCGTTCTCCGCGAACCTGGTGACTTCGTAGGTGTAGGAAAGCTTCCGTCCAAGGAACCTGGCTTCGAAGGCGGTGCATGATCCGAGGCCGAAGCCATGGGGATCCAGCCGGCGCACCGAGTGGATATTCCGGTACCACGCGGGAGCGTTCAGCGGGTTCATCGCGTAGCCGGCCACCACCGAACGTGGCCGGTCGATAGCGATGCTCGTGGAGACATCAACCATGGGAGGTCCTCAGGCTCCTGCGGGAACGCGGCCGGTGAACGCAATCAGGCGATCCAGGCTGCTGGCGGATTCGGCGACCATGGTTTCTTCCGCGAAGGAACCGGAGATGCGCTGAGCCGGTCCCACAGTCTTGCGTGCCAAGCCCAGTACGTATTCCGCGTGGCCAGGATGGATCGCGAACTCCTGGCCGGTCGCCTGGGTGAAGTCCCACCCGTGAACCATCAGTTCCAGATTCAGGATCCCGGCAACCACTGAAGCCGGCATGACAGCGAATCCGAGATCAATCTCGCCGGCAACGCCGCGAGCGGCAAAAGCCTCCAGGGTCGGCTGCACCAGGTTGGCGATGCGTGCTTCCGGCGCCAGGGCCGGGTCATCGGATACCGCAGCGCCCAGGGCACCGCCGATCATCGAGACCGAACCCGCAAGGTGATCCAGCAGCTCGCCCACGGAGAACTCGGAGCAGGGAGTGGCTTTGGCCAGGTCCGCTGCGCAGATGTTGTTCAGGATGAACTGCAGGGCTGCCACGGAGCCCTCGGCGGAAACGATCGGGTTCTGCGGCTCGGGAACGGCGTTCCACTCGTCGATGGCTGCTTCGCCGGTTTCAGCAAACTCCTTCAGGCGGTCCAGGAAGTGGTTCCATCCCTCGGCGTGGCCCGAGGACTGCTCGGCGTCCAGCCCCTCATGGCGCAAGGTCAGGGCCGTGCCCTGATCCAGCGGTTCCAAGGTGATGAAAACCGTCGAATCGCCGGGCGGAACGGCATCCGAACCTTCCCAGCCCATGGTGAAGACCAGGCGCCTGCCGGGCTCGATTTCGGTGAAAGTGCCCGAGGCCTGGTGGCCCGGACCCATGGTGAAGCGGTAGCTGCCCCCGGTCTGCAGGTCGAGGCGGTTGGCAACGGTTTGCCAGCGGCGAAGGCGCTCCGGGTTGGTGACCAGTGCAAAGGCGGTGTCGGCGTCAACGGGGAGGATGACTGTTCGTTCAAAGCTCATGGCTTTTCTCCTGGTGGCTGGTGCGGTGGCCCATTGAACGACGCCAATTCGGCGGCCTCGGCAACGAGCAGGTCGAGTTCGGTATTCCAGAACGAGTCAAGGAGGGCCTTGAGCTTCGTGATGCCTGCAGGGTCCAGCGAGTAGTAGCGGCTGCGGCCATCCTTGCGGGCTTGCAGCAGTCCTACGTCAATCAACAGCAGCAGGTGTTGCGAGATGGCGGAGCGGCTGACGGCGAAGTTCGCGGCCAGTTCCGTCACCGTGCGTTCCCCGGAACCCAGCAACTGAATCAAGCGCCTGCGCGTTGGCTCGGAAGCGACTTCCAGTAGATCAAGCATGAAAAATACGTTAGCAGTCACTAACGCGTTGTTGCAAGGGATTCGGAGCAGCTTTTTAGGCTGATGCGGAAGGCGCCGTTAAAGCACTAGTGGGCGCCACGGCAAAATGCCGTAGCGCCCACTCATGGCGAAAATACTTAAGGGATCGTGATGATCTGGCCGGCGTAAGCCAGGCCGCCACCGAAGGCGAAGAGCAACGCCTTGGAACCCGAAGGCAATGGCTCATCCGAAGCCATCAACTTGGAAAGAGCCAGCGGAACCGAAGCGGCCGAAGTGTTGCCCGAGTACACCACATCGGTGGCCACGCGCGCGTTCGGTGCGCCGATCTTCTCTGCCAATGGCTCGATGATGCGCAGGTTGGCCTGGTGCAGGACAATGGCGTCCAGCTCCTCAGGCTTCATGCCGGCACGGTCGATGATTTTCGAAGCGATCTTCGGCAGCTGCGTGACGGTCCAGCGGTAAACGCTCTGGCCGTTCTGCGCAAACTTCATGTTGTTTTCTTCTTCGATGCGCACTGCATCGGACAGGGACGGAACCGAACCCCAGACCACCGGCGAGATGCCGTTGTCCTCCGATGCGGTGATCACGAAGGCGCCAGCGCCGTCCGCGGTCAGCACGCAGGTGGTGCGATCGGTGAAGTCGGTGTAGTCGGTGAGCATCTCCGAGCCGATAACCAGGGCATTCGTCGCCGAGCCAGCGGCAATGGCGCCCTGGGCCAGGCCAACTGCGTGGGCAAAGCCTGCGCAAGCCACGTTCACGTCCACCGCTGCCGGTCCTTGGTCCATGCCCAGGGCGTTAGCTACGCGTGCGGCCATGTTCGGCGAACGGTCCGTAGCGGTGCAGGTGGCGACGATGATCATGTCGATATCGGCTGCCTTGATGCCAGCGGCGTTGCCCAGCGCCATCTCTGCGGCCTTGATGGCCATGGAGTCTACGGTTTCAACACCGGTTCCCCAGCGGCGTTCTTCGATGCCGACACGTCGGGTGATCCATTCATCGCTGGTTTCCACCAACTTTTCCAGCTCGGTGTTAGGGACGATGCGCTCTGGCTGGAAGTGGCCAAAGGCGACGACTTTGCTGCCGGTCATGGATATAGCTCCTCGGTGGATTCAAATCTTCTCTTCTAAGATTAGTCGTTTTGGATGCTACTCGCCGTTCATATGCGCCAGAAAGCATGTGTCAGCCAGTTTTACCTGCCTTCATTGGCCGATTTGTCCGATTATCGGCAAAACCCCGATTCTTCAGGACTTCATATGGCGTCGACACCCTGTTCACCTGCTGGCCAGAACCCCGGCGTTCAATGGGATGAAATGCAGCAGCCGTGAAGGAGGAAAAATTGGAACCTCTGACGATAATCCAATTGAGCGACACCCACCTGCGTCCCGAAGGGCAGCTGCTTCACGGATCCATTGATTCGTGGCAACGAACAGAACAGGCGCTGGAAGCAGCCGCTTGCCTGGATCCGGATGCCATTGTGGTGACCGGCGATATCGCAGACCGCGGTTCGGACATCCATGAGCGGGCCGCAGGGATCTTCAACCAGGCCCAGCGTGAACTGGATTGCCCGGTCATCACCGTTCCGGGCAACCATGATCCGTTGGGCGCGATTGGAGAATCCTTCAACACCAGGCGCCTGTCCACCGGTCCGCATCCAGCCGACACGGTGCACGAGATCCTGGGACTACGGATTATCGGATTGGACAGCGGGGGATTCCAGTTGGCCCGGGGACGCCTGGAACAGCGGCAGCTCGATTGGCTTGCCTCGCTGCTGGCGGTTCCGGCGCCGCGCGGATCCCTGCTGCTGCTGCACCATCCTCCGGTGGAAGCCGCCAATGAAGCCCGCGCCGGCCGCGGGCTGGAGAACCCGATGGAGCTGGCGGCCATCGCCGCCGGAAGCGATATCCGTGCAATCCTTAGCGGCCACTACCATCAAGCGTCCACCAGCCAGCTGTTGAGCACCCCGGTGTTCATGGCTCCCGCAGTGTCCTACAACATGAATCCATTTGCCCCGACGCAGATCGTTGACGAACCCGCAGCGGGATTCAACGTCATCAAGGTCGGAGCCAAATCGGTCGACGCGTTCGCTGCAACCAGCGGCCAGTACGCCGCGCTGCACGCCAGCACCCCTCTGCCAGCGCCGGTCAAGAGTTCGCAGACCGGCAACTGACTCCAAGAACGCTACTTCGCACCGGGCACCAGTTGCTTCGGTGCATGCCAGAAAGAAGAAGACGATGAGCGCAAAGAAACTGATCCTGATCCGCCACGGACAGACCGAATGGAACAAGGCAGGGCGCCTGCATGGACGCAGCGACCTGCCACTGAACGATACCGGCATCCGCCAAGCCCAGCAGCTGGCCACCGAGCTGGCACCCGAAGGCACTTGGGACGCAGTGTATTCCTCCCCGTTGTTCCGTGCCCGCCAAACAGCGCAGATCCTCGCCAATGGCCTGGGCATCCGTGCCCTGCACGAAAACCAGGAACTGATGGAGCAGGACTTCGGCGATCTCGAAGGCACCCTGGTGGCCGATGGCGCCGACGAACAGCGCCAACTGCTGGTTGGCACCGGAGAAACCGAAGAACATCTGGTGGGGCGTGCAGTGAACGCATTGTTCAAGATCTGCCATCAGCATCCCGGGCAGAACGTGATGGTCGTGAGCCACAGCGCCTTGATCTGCTCGGTAATCGCCGCGCTCACCGGCGAAAGCAATCCGCGCATGGCCAATGGAACCTATGTCGAGCTGGATGCGCAGCTACTGGTCAACCACGTCTCGCGCGAACCGCTGTGGCATTAGGAAGCAAAGAGCAAAGCCGCGTGCCGGCCATGGATCATGGCCGGCACGCGGCTTTGCGTTCTAGTCAGCGGCGGGCTAGCAACAGCTGAAGCAGCGGCTTACCACCAGGATGCGCCTTCGACGGTGACCTGGGGCTTCTCGCCGTACCAATCCACGCTGCCCGTGAAGCTGCGGGTGAGCTCTTCTTCGTCGTAATCAATGAACTCCGTGTCATTGAGCTTGTACTTGAAGACGATCTCGGAGCTTGAGAAACTGCCCGATTCCTCGATGGCCACGCTTTCAGCATGCGACTTCACAGAGAACGATGCGATGTCCTTGGACTGCAAGGTGCTCGGGCAACCGTCATCGAGGTTGGTTGGAACGGTCACGCAGGCAGTAGCGAACTTCTTGACCTCATCCAGAACCAGCTCGTCGAGCTTCTCGGTGGTGGTCGTAACCAGCGCCGCCTGTGCCGGCTGCGAATCAGGATGGTTGACGCGCAATTCCTGCGCTTCGCTCGTCAGGTATTCATTGCCAGGCGCTGAGACATCATAGATGCCCGGGTAGGCGTAGAAGCTGCCGGTGAAGGAACTTCCCTCGCCGTAGTAGTCCTCGCTTTCAAGCAGCTTGACCTTGGCCTTGCCGACAGTGACTTCCGAGCTCTTATCGGAGGTGATCTCCACCGGAACAATCAATGCTTCATTGAGCACCCAGGTATCGAGCAGGCCGAAGTCCTTGTCGCCCGCGTCGACATTGAAGGAGCGTTCGTGGCGCTCGCCGTTGATGGAGTAGATCGCTCGCACACGGGCCGAGTCCTTGCCCTTGGATTCCTCGATGACATCAACGAGTTCCAAGCGCTGCTTGGCGTTGCCCAGGATATCGTCGCTGAGCAGGACGCGCGAGGCGTTGTCGATCCCCGGGTCGACCATTTCGGTCGCCTTGCCGGCCTGGCCCTCGGCAAGCAGCGCGAGGTATTTCTCAACTTCAGCTTCGGGCTTGCGCTGCCCGTTCAGGTAGGCGATGGCACCGAAGCCCAGACCGGCAATGACTGCCAGCGCAAGAACCGAGAAGCCAACGGCCTTGGCCTTCTTCTTGGACTCTTCCGAGGCCGGGGCCAGCGCCGGAGCCGGTTCACCAGCCATCGGCTGGCCGTTGGCGGCCGCGGCAGGGGTGGATTGGGCTGCGGCGGCAACTGGAGCAGCCTGGCTGGGTGCGGCTGCAACCGGCGAAGCCGGAGCAACGGCGGGTGCCTGGCCGGAAATCCATCGCGCTGCGGCGTCCTTGCCGGCAATCACTGCCAGCAGGGATGGGGCGAAGCGGTAGACCTGCAAGGGCAGGACTTCTGCCAGCAGCGAGACAACTGCGGCCCCGAGTGCCAGGAAGATCACCGAGTACCAGGTGATGCCATAGGACATGCTGCCGCTCATGTTGCCCATCTCGTTGGCGGTGATGGCGCCACCCAGGGAGATGTTGGTCAGCCCGGCAAGAATCATCCACAGGACCAAAGCCGCCACTGGCAGCTGCCAAGCGCGCTGCAGGTTGAAACCAGTGGCCAGTCGACCACGGTGCACGCCAATACGGATAGCCGCCAGGAGTACCAGGAGGGCGCTCAGGACCAGGAGCCAAGCACCCTTGCCGTCGGCGATATCCCAGATGTGCAGGACGGATTCGGGCATGGCATCGGCGGTGTATTCGCCCAGGAAGCTGGCCATGCCGGAGACATTCGGAGCCAGCGCCCCGAGGAAGCCCAACGCTGCCACATATGAACCGATGGTTCCCAGCAGCGGGAGCAGGATCAGGCCCAAGCTCCAGGGCATGTCATCTGGACGCTGGGTGAATGCGGCAATGATGCCGACCAAGGCGAAAGCCGCCAAGGTCGAAACGGCCAGGGCCACGGCCTCGCGGACGCCGGTAATCAATGGGGATCCGGCGTTGGCGCGCTGGGGTGCGGTGGCAAGGAACTGCGAGAAGAAAACGGCCAAGGCAATCGTGAAGAAGACACCTGCATATCGCGGGGACACCGCGGCGGAGAAGAATTCGCCACCCTGGATGCTGAGCTTCCCGAAGAGCGCAATGACCAGGAAGACCAATGCCAGGACCAGCGCGTGCAGTCCGGAGGCCAATGCAGCGCTCTTCCAACCGCCGTTGCGTGCGCCACGACGCAGCTTGCGCACGATCAGGTAGTTCGCGGCGCAGATTGCCACGATGGAGGTGACCGAAACGAGGGCGAATGCGAGGCTGAGCTCGCCGAACATGCCGAATCCGCCTCCGGATCCGGTGATCTTCAGCCCGCCGCCCAGGACGGCACCGAA
The DNA here is from genome assembly GCF_053644955.1 of Glutamicibacter sp. NPDC055354. Lineage (NCBI taxonomy): Bacteria > Bacillati > Actinomycetota > Actinomycetes > Micrococcales > Micrococcaceae > Glutamicibacter > Glutamicibacter sp. NPDC055354. The sequence continues at coordinate 1,861,703 of NZ_JBSHMB010000001.1, read as the reverse complement.
GACCATGATGAAGGCCTTGAAGGAATTGAGCTGGGACGCCACGTTGAATTCAGCGGAGCTGCCGCCACCGATCTCCTTGGCCATTGAGGCCAGGGGGATCAGGTAGCAAAGAGCCAGGACGATGCCAATGGCCGCAATGGCGCCGGCTTGGAATCCAAGAAGCTGCAGGCTGGCACGGGACTTCAGTTCCAGGACCGCGTTGGTGAATTTCCTGACCTGCCGGTTCTGCCCGGCATTCTGGAACGGGTTCGCCGGTGCCGCCGGCGCTGGCAATGGATCCGAAGGTGCCGGTGGCACCTTTGGATCATCAGGCAATTGCGTATTTTCCAAGGTGAGTCCTCACATGGTGCGATGATGGCGTCACATCCGAGCGTTCTTGGAAACTTAAAGTCGAACAATTGGAATATGACCTTCCAATTACATAACAAGTAAGTGGAAGAACAAAGTCCAGTTAAGAAACATGCGGCGGCTTAAGGAGCGAGTTCCGCCTTTCACTTCACCGGTAAATGGACAAGCCGGTGCGGTTGGATCCCAGAAGACCCAACCGCACTGGCTAATCGGACAGCGGCTACAGCGAACGCAGCACCACTGCGGTGCCCTGGCCGCCACCACCGCAGATGCCGATGGCACCCAGCGAGCCGGCCGGCATCTCGTGGAGCTGGCGGGCCAACGTGCCAATGATGCGTGCACCGGAAGCGCCAATCGGGTGGCCCAGGGCAATCGCGCCACCATGCGGATTCACGATGGAGGCATCGAGACCCAGCGCCTTGGTGGACTGCACCGCGACAGCGGCGAAAGCTTCATTGATTTCGACGGCCTTCAGGTCCTGGGCTTTGGCCCCGGCCTTCTCCAGGGCTGCGCTGATGGCATTGGATGGCTGCTCGTGCAGGGTGCGGTCCGGGCCGGCAACGAAAGCGTGCGAGAGAATTTCAGCCAGCGGCTCCAGGCCCAGGCGCTCAATGGCCGCATCGCTGGCCAGCACCACGGCTGCTGCGCCGTCGGTGATCTGCGAGGAGTTGCCCGCGGTAATGGTGCCTTCCTTGGCAAAGGCCGGACGCAGCTTGCCCAAGGATTCCACGGTGGTTGCTTCGCGGATGCCATCATCTTCGCTGATCGTGGTGTCGCCGCGACGGCTGGAAATGGTAAATGGCGCAATCTCGCCGGCTGCGAAATCTCGGGCCGCGGCAGCGCGCTGGTGGGATGCGGCCGAGACCGTATCCTGGGCCTCGCGGGTCATCGACAACTTGGCATTGTGCTCCTCGGTGGAAGCGCCCATCGAACGCTTCTCGGCAGCATCGGTCAGGCCGTCGTATTCCAGGGTGTCAATCAGTTCAATGGCACCGTACTTGGTTCCGGCACGGGCGCGCTGCACATGCGGAGCCAGCGACATGGATTCCTGGCCGATAGCCAGGACAACGTCTGCCTCGCCGCTATTGATCAGGCGGGCTCCTGCCACAACGGCCTCGGCACCTGAGAGGCATACGGCATTCACGGCGATGGCCGGAACATCCAGCGCAATGCCGGCACCCACGGCGGATTGACGGGCCGGGTTCTGGCCGGCGCCACCTTGCAGCACCTGGCCGGCGATGACCTGCTGGACCTCGCTGGGATCAACTCCGGCACGTTCCAGCGCGGCCTTGCCGGCATGGGCGCCGAGCTCGGTGGCTGGAACAGCGGCGAAGGCGCCGTTGAATTTCACGAATGGGGTACGGGCGTAGCCCACAATCTTTGCGGTCATGCTTTCAGATCCTCCACAATATCCACGGCAAATTCTGCTGCCGTGATTTCCTTGATGGTTTCCACGCTTTCACCCGGGGCTACTGCACGCAGGGTCAAGGTCGAGTTTTCTATATCAAACACTGCTCGGTCGGTGATGATGCGGTTGACCACGCCGACTCCGGTGAGCGGCAAGTCGCATTTCTCCACAATCTTGGACGTCCCGTCCTTGGCCACGTGATCAGTCAGAACGATCACGCGCGGGGTGCCGGCGACCAGGTCCATGGCTCCGCCCATGCCCTTGACCAGCTTGCCCGGGATGGTCCAATTGGCCAGATCGCCATTGGCGGCCACTTGCAGGGCGCCGAGGATCGCGGTCTGGACGTGGCCGCCGCGGATCATGCCGAAGGAGGTCGCCGAATCGAAGAAGCTGCCGCCGGGCAGGATGGTCACGGTCTGCTTGCCTGCATTGATCAGATCCGCATCTTCTTCACCTTCATAGGGGAAGGGACCCATGCCCAGCAGGCCGTTTTCGCTTTGCAGCTTGACCGAAACGCCTTCCGGCAGGTTGTTGGCCACCATCGTGGGGATTCCAATACCGAGATTCACATACTGGCCGTCGGTTAATTCGCTAGCGGCAATGGCCGCCATTTCATCGCGAGTCCACATGCTCAGGCCTCCTTTCGGCTGCGCACGGTGCGCTGTTCAATGTCCTTGACCGCATCGGCCTGCACCAGGGTCTGCACGAAGATGCCGGGGGTCTCCACCAGCGACGGATCCAGATAGCCCTCGACAATTTCCTCGGCTTCGGCGAAGGTATGGCGGCCGGACATGGCGGCCAGCGGGTTGAAGTTCTTCGAGGTCATCCGGTAGCGCAGGTTGCCTTCGGCGTCGGCCTGGTGCGCCTTGACCAGTGCGATATCGGCAAAGATGCCACGCTCGAGGATCGCTGGCTTGCCGTTGAATTCCATGACTTCCTTGCCTTCGGCGATCGGAGTTCCCACGCCGGTGGGGGTGAAGAAGGCGGGAATGCCCACCCCGCCAGCGCGCAAGCGCTCGGCCAAGGTGCCCTGCGGGCAGAATTCAACTTCCAGATCCCCATCGAGGAACTGCTGTGCGAACAGCTTGTTCTCCCCGACGTAGGAGGCCAGGACCTTGGAGACCTGCTTATTTTCCAGCAGGATGCCCAGCCCTTTGCCGTCTACGCCCATGTTGTTTGACACGATGGTCAGGTTGGTTGCCTTCGAATCCCGCACTGCAGTGATCAGGCGGTTGGGGATGCCGGAGAGGCCGAAACCGCCTACTGCGATGGTCATGCCATCCTTGACGACGGCAGCCAAGGCGGCGGCTGCGTCATCCCGAAACTTCGTTGTCATCGATTCCTCCATGTGTCCACTATGTGGAGCGCGGATCTGCTTATCCTCTAACGTACGTAGTCGCAGGTGAGCATGCAATAGACCCGGTGCATTGCCGGGTAACTGGTCGGATGGTGAGGAGGAATGGCCAAGCGGTCCATATTATGGACATAGCTGAGAGGGCTAGACGATGTCGAACTCATTGCCTTCGATATCGAACATGCAGATAGCGAAATGGCCCATCTCTGGCATGTCGTGAACGGTGCGGACTTTGGCCCCCAGAGCCACCAGGCGCTCTGCCTCGTCGGTGATGATTTGCCTGCGTTCCTCGAAGCGAACGCCGCGGCCGCCGCTGACCAGCAAGTCCAGATGCAGGCGATTCTTGATGCTCTTGGCCTCCGGTACCTGCTGGAACCAAATCCTTGGCCCACCACCTTGCGGATCGACCAGCGACTCCGGTTCATCACCGGTTCCGGGCGGCAATTCATCATCCGGCACGCCCATGGACTGCCAGTAGGCGCGCCAGGTGGGATGCCCGTCCGGGGCGGGCTCGGGAACGTAGCGCAAGGCTTCGGCCCAGAACCGGACCATTGCTTGCGGGCGGGCGCAGTCGATGACGATTTGCCATGTATTTTCCATGTGCTGAATTATCCGCCGACCAGCTCGATAGCAACAGGGTACGGCGACAAAGTATGAAGCGGGAATTATCCGGCCCGGAACCGATCGTCCATAATGTGGTCATGAGCAATTCCCCGGCTGGAACCCAAGTCGTAGGGCGGCTGGCCGCCGTGCTTCGCACCGTGAGCACCGCAATGCCCGAGGGCATCACCACGACGCAAACGGCCCGGAGCACCGGTTTGGCCCGGCCCACCGTGCATCGCCTGCTCAGCGCGTTGGCCACCGAAGGATTCTGCGACCACGATCATCGCACCGGCCGCTGGCTGCTTGGCCCCGAGCTCTACCTCATGGGCGCGGTGGCAGCCGAGCGCTACGACATCAGCGAATTGGCCCGCGAGCATGTTGCCGCGCTGGCCGAGGCGACCGGGGAAAGTGCGTTCCTCTCGGCGCGGCGAGGGGACGAAACCGTGTGCTTGCTGCGCCAGGATGGAGCCTTTCCCATCCGCTCGTTCGTGCTGTATGAAGGACGGCGCTTCCCGCTGGGAGTCGCTTCGGCCGGAATCGCGATCCTTGCTTTCCTGCCTGAACAGGGCATTGAGCGCTACCTGCGCGATGCCGATCTAGAGCCAGGATATGGGCCGGCGCATTCGCGCGAAGAGCTGCGCAAAAAGGTCGCCGAAACCCGCCAGCTGGGCTATTCGGTCAACCCCGGCTTGATCGTCGAGGGCAGCTGGGGCATGGGTGCTGCGGTTTTCGACAACTCGGGACAGCCTGCCTGGGCACTGAGCCTGACCGGGATCCACACTCGCTTTGAAGCGGACCGCCGCGAAGAGCTGGGCAATCTCCTGCTGCACCACGCGCACGAGCTGTCCACCAAGCTGTCGGCCCGGTCAAGCACGCTGCCACGCTAGTTTTTCCTTCCCCTGTACAAAGCTTCCTGCGGTAATCTTTCAGATCGGCGGGAATGCCTATTTCCAGGATTCCCCGTGACGCAGCCAAGTGCAGAAGGACGGAAAATTTGGGCACTATCCCGGCCGGAATCAACACCCCGCAGGTCATCGTTGACGTAGCGAAGCTCCAGCAGAACATTGACCGGGTGGCCCACCGGGTGGCGAGCCAGGGCCTGAAACTGCGCCCGCATGCCAAGACGCATAAGATGCATGAAATCGCCGAACGCCAGATGGACGCCGGTGCCGCCGGACTCACCGTGGCAACTGTCGGCGAAGCCCTCGCGTTTGCGCTGCACGGGGTCGCGAAGATCTTCATCGCCTACCCTCTGTGGGTCAATGAATCCCAGGCGGCACGCATCCTGGAGCTGATGCGCCGTGCCAAGCTGAGCATCGGCACGGACTCTGTCCAGGCCGTGCAGCAGATGGCCAGGATGCTGGGGGAGAAGGCCTCCAAGATCAAGCTCGTCATCGAGATCGACAGCGGCCATCACCGAAGCGGCACCAGCCCGCAAGGCGCGGTGGCAATAGCCGATGCCGCCCGTGCGGCAGGCATGCGCGTGCATGGGATCTTCACCTTCCCCGGCCACAGCTACTCGCCGGACGGCATCGACGCGGCACTCAACGATGAGCACAAGGCCCTGGCCGAAGCGGCGTGCCTGCTGCGCGAGGCCGGGCATGCCATCAAACGCATCAGCGGGGGCTCCACCCCGACCGCCGAACTGAGCGACAACTCGGTGCTGACCGAGGTGCGTCCAGGGGTGTACGTCTTCGGCGATGCGCAGCAGTTCGAGCTGGGGCGCGTGCGCTGGGAGGATATTTCCCTGACCGTCGCGTCCACCGTGATCAGCCGCCATGAAGGCGATGGGCAGATTCCCCGGCGCATCGTGCTGGACGCCGGCAGCAAGGTGCTCGGAGGCGACCGCCCGGCCTGGGCCACCGGATACGGACGCATTGCCCAGTGCCCTGAAGCCCGCATCAGCGCACTATCGGAGCATCACGCCACCGTGCTGTGGCCCGAGCACTTGGATCTGCCGGCCCACGGCGAGCAGCTCCACGTCATCCCGAACCATGTCTGCGTCGCGGTGAACCTGGTCGACAACGTGCTGGCAGTGCATGAGGACGGCACCAGCGAGGTATGGGATGTAGCGGCCCGCGGACTGAACTTCTAGATTCTGAACCTAGCTGGCCCTTTCGAGGAACCGCAGCAGGCAGCGCGAAGCCGGATCCATATGGTTCTTGGTCCCCAGCTGCCGCTTGGAACGGCGCAGCGCCGCCAATTTTTCCGGATCGTCCGCCAGCTCCAGCACACGGGGATCGATATAGGAGCCGGCCGCGATTTCGGGAGTATTGCCCAGTTTTCCGGCGGCCTGCTCGATGGCCAGCTTGCGCAGATTCCTGGCATCATCGGCAGCCATAGCCGAGGCGGGAGCCTCGACCAGTGCCCTGAAAGCCGCCAAGCTGCCGCCCCAGGTCCTGAAGTCCTTGGCGGTGAATCCGCTACCCAGGTGCTCCTCGAGGTACCGGTTGATTTGCGCAGGCTGGAGCAAGTGCGAGTGCCCATCGTCATCCAGGTAGCGGAAAAGCTCGTAGCCCGGCTGATCGCGCAATTGGACCAGTACTCGTGCCAGTCGCCGGCTCCTGATTTTCACATGCTGCTGCTGGCCGCTCTTGCCGGGAAACTCGAGGGTGGCGCAATGCCCTTGGACCTCCAGATGCTTGGCTCGCAGCGAAGCGGCCCCGAACGATTGGTTGGCGCGCGAGTAGGCGTGCGTGCCGATGCGCAGCAGGTGCAGATCCAGCAGCAAGACCACGGCCGCAGTGACCCTGTCCTTGTCGTTTCTTCCCCGGCGCAGATCCCGCAGCAGCTGGCGGCGGAGATTGGGCAGTGCGCGGCCGAACGCCGGCAACCGGTCGAACTTGGCGGCATCCTGCCGCTCGCGGAAATCGGGGTGGTAGATCATCTGGGTGCGTCCTGCCGCATCGATTCCGCGAGCTTGGACCTTGGCCCGCGCACTGGCCGCGATCTGGACCTGTTTCCATGCCGGCGGGATCGACAATTGCTTGATCCGATCCAGCAGGTGCTGGTCCTTCACCGTGCGTGCCCCTTCCAGATAGAAGAAGCCGGTTCCCGCGCGCCGGCGCGTGATGGGAAGCCGTTTGCTTCGGCGTGCTGGCATGGATGCCTCCCGGTAGTTGCGTAGCCGTGCAATCACGCACACGCTATCGCCGATCGCTGCCCTGATCCGGGTGTTCGCAGGAAAATCCCAGCTGTGCGGTGCCGGGGTATTCCTGCCAGCGGGCGGATCCGCCACCTGCAGCGCGTCGTTTGCGCCCGGGAAACCCTGGAATCGCGCCGCGCTTCGTTACAGGGCATGATTGGAGGTATGGAAAATAGTGCTGCGCCCGCATGGGTGGCAAATTACCAGCCGGGAGTCCCGGCCGAAATCGAGCTGCCCACCGAACCGCTCAGCCGCATGTTCGAGCGCTCCGTGCGTGAAGCCGGCGAGAGTCCGGCGACCGAATTCTTCGGCCGCCGCACCAGCTACGCCGATCTGGGCGCGCAGGTAGCCAAGGCCGCCGAGGGCCTGCGCAAGCTCGGCGTGCGTGCCGGCGACCGCGTTGCGCTGATCCTGCCCAACTGCCCGCAGCACGTGATCGCCTTCTACGCGATCCTGCGCCTTGGCGCCGTCGTGGTGGAGCACAACCCGCTGTACACCTCGCGCGAACTGCGCCACCAGTTCGAGGACCACCAGGCGCGCATCGCGATTGCCTGGGACAAGGTCGTGGCCAACGTCCAGGAGTTCCCCAAGGACGTGCAGCTGGACTCCATCGTCTCGGTCAACCTGCTCGAAGCCTTCCCCGCGGTCAAGCGCCTGGCGCTGAACCTGCCGGTCAAGAAGCTGCGCGAGACCAAAGCGTCGCTCACGGCCCGCACCTCGGGCACCGTGGCATGGAAGGACCTGCTCTCCGGTGCGCAATTGGATGCGAACCACCCGCATCCGGATGTCGATGACCTGGCGGTCATCCAGTACACCTCGGGGACCACCGGCCACCCCAAGGGTGCCATGCTCACCCACTTCAACCTCTATTCCAACGCCTTGCAGGGCGAGGCCTGGATGCTCGGGGCGCAGGAGCGCGAGGAAATCCTCTACGCGATCCTGCCGATGTTCCATGCCTTCGGCATGACCCTGTACCTGACCTTCGGAGTGAAGAAGCAGGGACTGCTGGTGCTCTTCCCGAAGTTCGATCCGCAGATGATCCTGGATGCCTGGAAGAAGTCCCCGGCCACCGTGTACTGCGCGGTGCCGCCGATCTACGAGCGCACCGCCCTGGCGGCCAAGGAGCGCGGCGTCTCGCTGAAGAGCGCCAAGTACTGCATCTCCGGGGCGATGAACCTGCCCGACCATGTGGTGGAGCTGTGGGAATCGATGTCCGGCGGCCTGCTGGTGGAAGGCTACGGCATGACCGAGTCCTCGCCGGTGGCCTTGGGCAACCCATTCCACCCCAGCCGCCGCACCGGCACCATCGGCGTGCCCTTCCCCTCGACACTGATGAAGGTCGTGGACGTGGAGGACCCGAGCCGGGAAGTGGCCCAGGGAGAACCGGGCGAATTGCTGATCAAGGGCCCGCAGGTGTTCCAGGGCTATTGGAACAACCCGGAGGAAACGGCCAAGGCCAAAACCGAGGACGGATGGCTGCGTTCGGGCGATGTGGTCACCGTTGACGAGGACGGCTTCGCCCAGGTGGTGGACCGCGCAAAGGAGCTGATCATCACCGGCGGCTTCAACGTTTCACCGACCGAGGTCGAGATCGCCCTGCGCCAGCACGCTGACGTGGCCGATGCCGCAGTATTCGGAAAGCCGTTGGCCCGCGGCGGCGAAATGGTGGTTGCCGCGGTGCAGCTCGAAGAGGGCTGCGGGCTGAACGAGGACGCGCTGCGCGCTCACTGCCGCGAGCTGCTGGCCGCCTACAAGGTGCCTAAGCGCATCGTGCAGATCGATGAGATGCCGCGCTCGCTGCTGGGCAAGATCCTGCGCAAGCAGGTCAAGGACCAGATGGTGGATCTGGTCTAGCGCAACCGCGGCATCGCCGAAAGCAGCAGTTTCGTGTAGTCGTGCTGCGGGGCGCCGAAGACCTGGTCCGTAGAGCCCTGCTCGATGATCTTGCCTTCATGCATCACCGCAACGGAGTCGCTCATGTGCTCGATCACCGACAGATCATGGCTGATGAACAAGTAGCTGGTTCCGGTGTCCAGCTGGATCCGATCCAGCAGGTCCAGCACCGTGGCTTGGATTGATACATCCAAGGCCGAGACCGGCTCGTCAAGGACCAGCACCTGCGGCTTGGGCGCTAGCGCGCGGGCAATTGCCAGGCGCTGGCGCTGCCCGCCGGAAAGCTCGCGCGGGTTGCGGCCCAGCAATTCGGTGGACAGCTCGACTTGTTCGAGCAGTTCAGCCGCCGGCTTGCGGTACTCAGCGGCGCGCTTGGACTTGCCGCGGCTCAGCGCATCGGCCAGCAGCTGCCCCACCGAATAGCGCGGATCGAAAGACCCCAACGGGTTCTGGTAGATCGCGCCCATTTGTTCGCGCAGCTTTCGGCGCTGGGATTCGAGGGCCGGGGCAAAGTGCTCGCCGAGCAGCTGGACATTGCCTGCATCAGGCTTCTGCAAGCCCAGCACCATGCGCGCGGTGGTGGTCTTCCCGGACCCGGATTCGCCGACAACGCCCAGGGTCTTGCCCCGGGGCAGTTCGAAACTGATCGCATCCACGGCCTGGTGCTTGCCGAACGTTTTGGACAGCTGCGTGGCTGATAACGCGGGGGCAGTAGTGGCGGGTGCTTCTGGCGGTGGTGCCGTCAACGGCTTGCTGGCTGCCGACAACGGGGCGAAGCGCGGTATCCCCGAAGGCACGGCCCGCAGCAATTGGCGGGTGTACTCGTGCTGCGGGTCGCCCAGGATCTGCCCGGTGCTGCCGGCCTCAACGATTGCACCGTTGCGCATCACCGCAATGTCGTCGGCCAAATGCGCTACCTGGGCCAGATCGTGGCTGATCATCAGCACGCCGCGGCCCTGCTCCTTGAGCTCGCGCAGCTGCGAAAGGACCAGTGCTGTCAGCGCCGAGTCCAAGGCGGTGGTTGCCTCATCGGCGATGACTACCTGCGGGTTGCCGGCCAGGGCCTGGGCAATCAGGGCACGCTGGCGCATGCCGCCAGAGAGCTCGGTGGAACGCTGCTTGGCACGGCGCCCGGGCTCGGGCATGCGCACGGATTCCAGCACCTGGAGCACTCGCTGCTGGCGCTCGGATTTCGACATCTTGCCGTGCGCCTTGAGCGCATCACCGATTTCCCGGCCCACCGGGCGCAGCGGATCGAGCGCCATCAGCGCATCCTGCAAGATCATGGACACCGAATTCCCGCGGATCTGCTGCCAGCCGCGGTCGGAGAGCTCCAAGGCGTTCTGCCCGCAGACAGCGAGCTCGGCGGCGCTGACGGTGCCGCCGGAGAGGCCAAGCAGGCTGCGGGCGGTCACGGATTTGCCCGACCCGGATTCGCCGACCAATGCGAGGCAACGTCCGGCCTTTACGGTGAAGGAAATGTTCTTCACCGCCACGGTGGAACCGAAATGGACCGAAAGGTCCTTGACCGTAATCAGTGCTTGCTCGTTCATGCTGTCCTTGCCCTTCCGCCCAGCGCGCGGCCAATCAGCGTGGCGCCTGCGGCCACGACAACTATCGCCAAGCCGGGGAACAAGCTCATCCACCACGCGAAGTGCAGGTAGGTGCGCCCGGCCGAAAGCATGGCACCCCATTCGGGAGCTGGCGGGGGAGTGCCCAAGCCCAGGAAGGACAGGGCAGCAGCCCAGATCACGGCTTGGCCGATCCCCAAGGTCACCAGCGCCAGCAGGGGCTTGAGGGCGTTGGGAACCAAATGGTTGCGGACCAACAGCCACGAGCCGCGGCCCAGCACGGTGGCTGCCTCCAGCATTTCCGAACTCTTCAGCGTGCGGATCTGGCTGCGCACCAGCCGGGCATATCCCGGTGCGGTGGACAGGCCCACCGCGACGATGGCCGGCCCGACACCGGGTCCGGTGAAGGCAATGATCAGCAGTGCCATCAGCAAGGATGGAATCGCGTAGAGCGCTTCGAGCACGCGCAGGATGATCTCGTCGAGCCAGCGCGGGGACAATGCCGCAGCTGTGCCCAAGACGATGGCCAATCCCATGCCCAATCCCGTGGCCGCCAGGCCGATAGCCAGCGAGTCGCGGGCACCATGGATGACACGGGTATAGATGTCGCGGCCCGATTCGTCGGTGCCGAAGAAATGCGCGGCGCCGGGTTTGCTGAATGCCTCGGCCGGGTTGATGGCCAATGGGTCGCCCGGAGCCAGCACCGAAGGGGCCAGCGCGATGAGCGCCCACAGGGCAATAAAGGAAACCGAGAGGATCTTCGCGGCGCGGCTCATGTGCTGGCCCCCGCCGGATCAATGGCGCGTTCGATGCCCTCGGTAATCGCCATGGCCACGATGTACACCAGTGCGGAGAACAATGCGATGCCGGTGACCATGGGGATGTCGCGGGCCAGCACCGCAGAGAGCAGTGAGCGGCCCAGGCCCGGACGGGCGAAGATCGCCTCGACCACCACCGCGCCGGAAAGCAGCGAGGAGAAAGCCCAGCCGGTCAGGCCCAGAGCAGGCAAGGCGGCATGGCGCAAGCCATGGCGCCAGAAGACCGCCAGCCGGCTTTCGCCACGGGCACGCGCGGCCAGCGCGAACTGGCTGCCCAGGGCTGCACTCAGCGAATCGCGCATCAGCTGTGTGAGGAACCCGGCCAGCGGCAATGCCAAGGTCAGCACGGGAAGTACCAAACCCTGGGCGGTGCCGTTATCCACGGCCGGCAGCCAGCCGAGCATCGAGGAGAAGAGCATGATCAGCACCGCGCCGAGCCAGAAGTGCGGCACGGCGGCGGCAATGATCTCCACGATATTTCCCAGCCAGGCGCCAAAGCGGTTGGCCCGCATGGCCGATGCCGCGAAGCCCAAGGCCAGCACCCAGGCGGCCGCCAGGGCCAGCAGAGCAAGCCAGAGGGTATTGGGCAGGAGATCGCCCATGATGCCGGCGACCGGCTGCTTGAGCGAATAGGAGGTGCCGAAGTCCAAGGTGGCCAGCTTGCCCAGGTACATCAGGTACTGGGAGATGAGCGGCAGGTCCAGTCCGTACTCGGCGCGGGCCGCGGCCAGCGCTTCGGCCGAGGCCTGGGAACCGGGGCCGCCCATGATTGCTTCGGCCGGGTCGCCGGGGATCAGCCGGATGGCGATGAAGATGGCGGTGGCCACCAGCCATAGCACCACCAGCGCGCCGCCGATCTTGCGCCCGGCCCAAGCAATCGTGCCCATGGGGTGCTACTTGGTGATGAAGGTGTCGTAGTAGACCGGCGAGGACACCGCGGTGGTGGCGCCGATGCCGTGCACGTTCTTGCCGTAGAGGAAGTGGTTCTGCTGGTCGTAGAGCGGCAGCACGTAGTAGCCCTCCAGGACCAGCTTCTGGGCCTGCTCGTACAGCGCAGCGCGCTGGGCTTCATCGTTGGCCTCTTCGGCCTGGGCCAGGATCCCATCGAGCTTCTCGTTCTTCACCTGCGCGTTGTTGGCGAAGTAGCCCGATGGCGCCGGGACGGTCGAGTCGGAGTGGTACAGGATGCGCAGCACCGACGGGCCGACCTTGGTGTAGGGAGCCGAGACCAGGTTGTAATCGTGCTTGGCCAGGGCGCCGTACCAGCTGGACAGGTCCAGCAGCTGGATCTTCACCTCGAAGCCCACGGCCTTGGCCTGGGCCTGGAACTGCTCGAACAGGGACTGCTCGGCAGGAACCGACTGGTTGGTGGAGACCGGGAAGTCCAGCGACAGGCGCTTGCCGTCCTTCACGCGGTAGCCTTCGGCGTCGCGTTCGCTCCAGCCTGCTTCATCGAGCAGCGCGTTGGCCTTGGCAACGTCGGTGGTGAACAGCGATTCATCGGAGTAGCCCAGCGGTTCGGCTGAAGACAGCAGCGAGTAGCTGCGCTCGGTGGTGCCGAAATAGAGGGCCTTGACGCCGGCGCTGGCATCCACGGAGCGGATGAACGCCTCGCGAACGCGCTGGTCATCGAATGGCGCCTTGGAGCTGTTCAGCTCCAGGCGGTTGGAAGCACCCGGGCGCGGAGCGTCCAGATGGCCCAGCGAGCCGTCCTGCTTTGCCGTGGCGATGGTGTCCGGCTGCGCGTTGTCGATGACATCGACTTCGCCCGAGACCAGGGCTGCGTAGCGGGTGGCGGCCTCAGGGATGAAGCGCCAGGTGATGGCCTCCAGATAGGCCTTGGAATCGGAGCGCTCCGCGTTCTTGACCGGCGGCACGTAGTCTTCGTTGCGGACCAGGTTCACGGCCTTCTGGTGCTCCCAGGATTCGACCTTGAACGGGCCGGTGCCTACCGGTGAGGCGCAGTTGGTCGCCTGGTCGCGTTCCAGCGCCTTGGGGGATTCGATGGCGGTCCATGGCATGGACAGCGATTCGAGCAGCGCGTTATCCGGGGCGGAGAGCGTCAGCTTGGCGGTGAGCTCATCGGCGATCTCGATATCCACGACCTTGCCCACGGCCAGGTAGCCGGTGGAGGACGCGGTATTCGGATCCTTCAGGTGCTCGATGTTGGCTTCGATGGCTTTGGCGGTGAGCTTCGTGCCGTCGGTGAAGGAAATCCCATCGCGCAGGGTGATGGTGCGGGTCAGCCCGTCATCCGAAACTTCGGTGCTTTCGGCCAGCCACGGGATGATCTTCCCGTCGGCATCCTTGGTGAACAGGGATTCGAGGTACTGGCTTGCCACCAGGGCTTGCGGGTAGTTGCCGCCCACATGCGGATCCAGGCAGGCCGGCTCGGCGTCGCCCGAAGCATAGACCAGGGTGCCGCCGGCAACCGGCTTCGCCTCCTCTGCGGGGGCATCGGGTCCTGCCCCTGCCGAGCAGCTGGCTAGAAGGGATCCAAGGAGCGGGAGCGCGATAGCGCAGCCAAGGATCTTGGACGCGCGCGAGTTTCGTTGCATGGGGAAGGGCTTACCTCGATGAACTAGTGGTGATGACCAAACCAACTCTAGCCATCTGGAACGCATTCGTCAGATCGGAGCGAATCGCTCCGATCCGACGAAACCTGGCTAGCGGCACTGCGCGAGGTGATCTACTTTTCGCTGGCCACGGTCATGCGGCGGTTCTGGTGGACCGGGGTTTCGATTTCATCGAGGATCGCCACGGCGAAGTCCTGGGAGGAAACGAAGTCGCCCGCTGGCGAATCGGTGCCCAGGGTGTAGCTGCCGGTGCGGCGTGCAGGCATGATCACCGGGGCTGGAGCCACGACGGTCCAGGTGATGCCGGAAACCGAAGTGAACATGTCGTAGACCTCGGCGCAGGTGGTGGCCTCGGCCTTGTATTCCTCCGGGAAACCCGGGGTGTCGACCAGGCGGACGCCGTCTACCTCGGTAGCGCCGGCGCCGCCGACAACCAGCAGGCGGGCTGGGACCAGGGTTTCGGTGATCTGTTCGAAGGCATCCAGGTATTCCTGGTGGTCGCCACCGGTGCGCGATGGCGGTACGGCAATGACGAGCACGTCGTTGTTCTTTCCCAGATCGCGGTAGGTTGCCCCGTCGCCCAGCTCGGCGGCCACGGTGGTGGTTCCGTCGATTTCCTTGCCCGAACGGGAGACCGAGGTGACCTCATGGCCGCGTGAAATGGCTTCGGCAACGACTTCCGAGCCGACCATGCCGGTAGCTCCGTAAACTGCAATCTTCATGGTGTTCTCTTTCCTTGGGAAATTGGGTCCGGCACAATGGTATCTTTTAGATACCGCCCACTACAACGAAACTAGGTTTCCTCATGGATAGCCATGGCTCTTTTGACGTGTTCGTGCAGCAATGCCCTTCACGTGAAATCATGCAGCGCCTAGGCGATAAATGGACGCCGCTGGTCCTCTTGTCCCTGGCTGGCGGCCCGCAACGTTTCTCCGCATTACGCCAGCGCATCGGCGCGGTCACCCCTAAAGTGCTCACCAATACCCTGCGCAACCTGGAGCGCGACGGGCTGGTGCAGCGCACCGTATATGCCCAGGTGCCGGTGCGGGTCGACTACGAGCTGACTGATTTGGGACGCGGGATCCTGGAACCCATGGAAATGATGCGCCTGTGGTCCGAGGAGCATGTGCCCAAAGTGCTCGCTGCCCGTGAGCGGTTCGACGCGCGCGGCTAATGGCCAGGTGGAGCAGTAGGACGCAGCGGCAGGAACATGAAGTGCTTGCCCACCAGCCCCTTGGTCGGATGGTTGAAGGCGCCCGGAATGGTGCCCAGGATCTTGAAGCCCAGCGATTGCCATAGACGCACTGCAGCCTCATTGGTCTCGACGACAGCATTGAACTGGATACCGTGATAATTTTCCTGCCGGGCCCAGTCGATCACGTATTCGCCCAGTGCTCGTCCCACGCCGCGATTGCGGCGTTCCGGATCGACCAGGAAGGACGCGGTGGCTATGTGGGCTCCCCGTCCGGGCTTGTTTGGCCCCATCTTGGCCGAGCCGATGATCCTGCCATCTGCCACGGCAACGACCGTTTGCCCTGGTAGCGTCTCCATCCACCAGGGGCGGGCTTCTTCAAGGGTTTGGCCTTGGGGGAAGGCGTAGGTCTGTCCCTCATCCATGATTTTGCGGTAGAAGCCGAAGATCCCAGGCCAATCCCCGGCGGTGCTTGTCCGGATTTGCATGCGCTTAGCCCAACTCTTTCGAAATGAATGCTTCGGAACTCATCCTATTGGTCCTCATTGTATCTTGCGTCACATAGACTGAGGTCAAAGACGCAAGGTGCAGGCAAAGGAGCCGGTGTTGTTTGAAGTAAGCGAAGACCAGAAGTCGTTGATCGAGATGGTCCATGATTTCGCCGAGACCAGGATTGCTCCCAATGCCCTGAAGTGGGACCAGGAACAGCACTTCCCGGTGGATGTGCTGGCCGAAGCCGGACAGCTGGGCATGGGCGGAATCTATGTTTCTGAAGATCATGGCGGATCCGGTCTGAGCCGCAGCGATGCGGTGCTGGTCTTCGAGGAACTCGCCAAGGCCGACCCGACCTTGGCCGCCTACATTTCCATCCACAACATGGTCGTGTGGATGGTCGACACCTTCGGCAACGACGCGCAGCGCGCCAAATGGCTGCCATCGATGACCGCCATGGACGACCTGGGCTCCTACTGCCTGACCGAGCCCGGAGTCGGCTCCGATGCGGCGGCCCTGTCAACCCGTGCCCGCAAGGACGGTGACGAGTATGTGCTCAGCGGCGTCAAGCAATTCATCTCGGGAGCTGGAAGCTCGGCGCTCTACATCGTCATGGCCCGTACCGCTGATACCGGTTCGCGCGGCATCAGCGCCTTCCTTGTTCCCGGGGATGCCGAGGGCCTGAGCTTCGGGCCGAACGAAAAGAAGATGGGCTGGAAGGCGCAGCCCACTCGCCAGGTGATCATGGAAGGCGTGCGCATTCCCGCCGCCAACCTGCTGGGCGAGGAAGGCCAGGGATTCTCCATGGCCATGCAGGCACTCAATGGCGGCCGCCTGAACATCGGGGCCTGCTCGCTGGGTGGCGGGCAGAGCGCGCTGGAGAAGTCGGCGCTGTATTTGAAGGAGCGCCAGGCCTTCGGCGGACCGCTGACCAGACAGGAAGCGCTGGTCTTCAAGCTGGCCGAAATGGACATGGAGCTGGAAGCCGCCCGCTCCTTGCTGCGCCGTGCCGCCGCCGCACTGGACGCGAAGAGTCCGGACCGCGTCCGCCTCTGCGCGATGGCCAAGAAGATGGCCACGGACGCCGGATTCAACGCCGCCAACAGCGCTATCCAGCTGCACGGCGGCTACGGCTACCTCGCGGACTACGGGATGGAGAAGATCACCCGGGATCTGCGCGTGCACCAGATCCTGGAAGGCACCAACGAGATCATGTCGCTCATCGTCGGACGCACGCTGCTGGAATCCTGACCGGCGGCAATCAGGCGTTGAACTGCTTTTCCGAATTCCGCACAGCGTTTCCCGAGAGGGAATCGCGGGGATCCGGATGAACCGATGAGATGGCCGGCTCGATGGAAATGATCTGCTCGATGCTGCCCTGCTCCATCGCATCCCGCAAGGTGCGCTGGGTGGGGCGCATCATTTTAATCTCGCCGCGTTCCAGGGAATCGAAGAGCTCCTGGGGGCTGATCCATGTGGAGATCACCGCTTCGGTGGTCTGGTGGACTGGTTCCTGGCCGGGGCGCAAGGCCGCGACAAAGAAGTACGTATCGAACCGCCGCGGGAAACCGGCTGGGGTGACCCAATTGGCCCAGGGGCGCAGTTGGCCAGGATCCAGCAGCAGCCCTGTCTCCTCGAAGACTTCACGACGTGCTGCGGCCAGGATCTCCCCGGCCAGATGCTCCGCGCGATCTGGTCCTTCCCCAAGGATCGAGGTGCGCGCCCAT
This sequence comes from Glutamicibacter sp. NPDC055354, assembly GCF_053644955.1. NCBI lineage: Bacteria > Bacillati > Actinomycetota > Actinomycetes > Micrococcales > Micrococcaceae > Glutamicibacter > Glutamicibacter sp. NPDC055354. Next base: position 1,844,576 of record NZ_JBSHMB010000001.1, on the reverse strand, counting down.
TGCCGGGCGTGCTCGCTGAGCAAGGCGGGATCCAGCTCTCCTGCCGCCACCGCTTGGCCGTCTTGGGCATCAACTCGGCCGCCGGGATAAACCACCATGCCGGCTGCGAAGTCCATGGTGTTCACGCGATGCTGGACGAAAACCTCAAACCCGCCAGCTGCCTCGCGCAGCAGCAAAACACTGGCCGCTTTGCGGATCGGGACCTCTGCGGGAGTCGCAGGTATCGGGGAAGTCGTCATTGCCTACCATGTCCTTGGCTCTTGGAAGTGAAAATAGCCTTCGAGAGCCAGCTTAGCTTCCAGCGCACAGCAAACGGGCAACCGGCAGAAACCGCTGTGCATGCTTGCACATTGACCTGCGGAATCTGCACAGCAAATGCCGTTGACCGGATTCCTGGCGGAGCCTAGTTTGAATCACAGAGACCTGCGCGAAGCTGCGGGCATCGCAACTGGAAGCCGCAGGGGAGCCGAGCAGAGGATGAGCGCAATGGCGGAACAAATTGGCCCATGGCCTCAGGGTCTGAAGGGGCGCCGCGCCTTGGTTACCGGTGGCGCCTCCGGCATAGGCCTGGCCAGTGCCCGGGCATTGGCCGACGCCGGTGCCACTGTGACGATTGCCGACCTCAATGAACAGGCCGCTGAAGAAGCGGCCCGCGAGCTCGGCGGAAAAGCATGGGCTGTGGATCTTTCGGATACCGCGTCGTTGGAAGATCTCAGCGTGGATACCGACATCCTGATTAACAACGCCGGCGTGCAAAGGGTGGCTCCAATCCATGAGTACGACCCCGAAGCCTGGAGGCTGATCCATCGGCTCATGCTGGAGTCGCCGTTCCTGTTGATCCGGGCAGCACTGCCCGGCATGCGCGAGCGCGGCTTCGGCCGCATCATCAATATTTCTTCGATCCACGGGCTCCGGGCCAGCGCGTTCAAGAGCGCCTACGTTGCGGCCAAGCACGGGTTGGAGGGACTGTCGAAGGTCACTGCATTGGAAGGTGCCGACTACGGGATCACCAGCAACTGCATCAACCCGGGCTATGTGCGTACCCCGTTGGTGGAGCGGCAGATTGCCGATCAAGCGAATTCGCATGGCATTGACGAGTCGGATGTCATCCAGAAGATCATGCTTGCCGAATCGGCCATCAAGCGCCTGGTTGAGCCAGAGGAAGTCGCTTCGCTGGCGGCCTGGCTCAGTGCGGATGCCGCGGGCATGGTGACCGGAGCGTCCTACACCATGGATGGCGGCTGGAGCGCGAAATAGGTGCGGCGGGCCCGCATGGCTGCCATGCCTAGGCCGGCGGGAACAGCAGGGTTCCGCCGATCGACACGGCGATGATCACCAAGGTGGACAGCAACCCCAGCAGGAATGAACGTCCGCCGGTTTTTGCGATGCTGCGCAGGTGGACCCCGAGCCCCAAGGCGAACATGGCCGCGGCAAGCAGGAGCGTCTGCGCGCTGGCCGCAGCTGCAAGCCACGCCTCGGGAGCCAGCCCGGTGGTGCGCAGCAGCATTGCCACCAGGAACCCGAGCACGAACAGCGGCACCAGTGGCGGGTTCTTGCCGCCTTGCACCGATTGGCGCCGCCGCATGAAGACGCCGACGCCGGCAATGATTGGAGCCAGCAGGACCACCCGGGCCAGCTTGACGGTCACCGCCACGGCCAAGGCGCCGGCACCTACCGAACCGCCGGCGGCGACGACTTGTGCGACCTCATGGGTGGACGCGCCGATGAGCATGCCGATGCTGCGTTCATCCAGCCCGAGCAGCAAGCCCACCGCCGGCATGAGCGGAATCATCAATGTCCCGAAGAGCACTACCAGCCCGATCGCGGTGGCGACCTGATCCTGCTTGGCCTTGACGACGTTCTCCGCACCTGCGACCGCGGCGGCACCGCAGATGGAGAAGCCGGTGGCGATGAGCAGGCGCTGCGGCAGATCCATGCCGAGCTTCTTGCCGATCCACAAGGTGGCCAAGAACGTGATGCCAACCGAGAGGGCCACCACCAGCAGTACCCCGGGGCCCAGGCCGAGGATGGTGCCCAGCGAGAGCTGCAAGCCCAGCAGCACAATGCCCAGGCGCAGCAGCTTCTTGCCGGCAATTGCCGTGCCGGGGGCAAAAGCCTGCGGGACCGGGGCAAGATTGCGCCACAGCGCACCGAGCAGGATAGCCAGCAGCAGGGCGCTCAGGCCATGGATGTAGCGGCTGGCGAACATGCACAAGATGCCGGCGGCAAGGCAGAGGAGCAGTCCCGGAAGAGCCGGAGCGAAACGCGAAGCAGGTTTTCGATGTCCGGACTGGTCACGTTTGGAGGTGGCAGATTCTTTGACGGGACTTGTGGAGTCGTGCATGGAAATAATTCTTCTCCGGCATGGCGAATTGCGGTATACCACTTCTTGCTATCGCGGACATATGATCATGATATGGAAAGCAGCTCGTCATCTCTCGAAGACATTGCCCGCTGGATTCAACCCTCCTCATTGGAGTTGCTGGTCGGCATCGCCGATCACGGGAGCCTGAGCGCCGGTGCCCGTGCGGCCGGGATGGCGCAGCCAAATGCCACCCGCGCATTGAAAACGTTGGAGCGCCGGCTGGGATACCAGCTTGTGGCACGCAAGACCACCGGATCGCGCTTGACGGCAGAGGGAGTGCTGACCGTCCAGTGGGCTCGTGAAGTCCTGTCCAGCCTGGAAGCCTTCGCCGCTGGCGCGCGCGCGCTGGCTGAAACCGGAGAGGGAGAGCTGGAATTCGGAGCCAGCATGACGGTGGCAGAATTCTTGGCGCCAAATTGGATCGGACTACTGCATCGTGCCCTGCCACGAGTCATCCCTCGAATGAAGATCATGAATTCCCAAGATGTTATTCGTGCAGTGCAGCAGGAGGAATTGGGACTAGGATTCGTGGAAACCCCGCACATTCCTCTGGGCCTGAAAAGCCGGCAGGTACTTCACGATGAAATGCTCGTGGTCACGTCGCCTTCACATGCTTGGGCACAACGGAAGGAACCGCTGAGCCTTCACGAATTGCAAAGCACGGCGCTGATAGAACGCGAGGAAGGCTCCGGCACCCGGGCATTCTTGGATTACATTGCCCATGCCGAACGCCCGAATCCGGTCGCTGTCTTCAACTCGAACGCAACGATTTGCCAGTGCGTGGCGCGCGGAATGGGACCCGCTGTGCTCAGCCATTTGGCGGTTGAGAGCCAATTGGAGCAGGGGCTGCTCGTCGAGATCCCGTTTGATGGGCCGGCGCTGTTACGCGAGCTGCGGGCGATATGGCCTGCGCACCGTGTCTTGAATGCGACCGAGCAGAAGCTGCTTGAGATTTCCGTGGATTCCCGGTTCGCGCAGCGCTAGCCGGAGATCCAGGCCCCGGCTTGGAACTGTGCGGGCTTGGACAGGAGACGGACAGCAACCTTCCCATCAAGGATTCAAGGGCGGCCATTTGTACCGGGCAATGAGCTCCCGGTACAAGCCTCCGGCCTTAGAGTTTGGAGATCTCGTTCTTGAGCAGGCCCGACAGTCGCTGGACGCCTTCGTCGATGGTCTTCTCGTCAACGGAGCAGAAAGCCAAGCGCAGCTTATTGTCGGCTTGGCCGCTCGGGCTGAATGCCGCGCCTGGAATGAAAATGACCCCGGCCTTCACGCCCTGCTGCAGCAGCGCGTAGGTGTCAATGCCTTCAGGCAAGGTCAACCAGACGAAGAAGCCGCCTTCGGGACGAGTGTGGGTGACACCTGCCGGCAGGTACTTGGCCAATGCTTCGAGCATCGCGTCGCGGCGGGAACGGTACAGGTCGTTGTACTTGGTGATCTGCCCCTTCCAGTCATGCTCGTTGAGGTAGGCGCTGATGATCATCTGGTTCAAGGTCGGTGGGCACAGGGCTACCGCCTCGCCGGCCAGGTAGAAGCGGCGGAAAAGGTGGGTCGGGACCGCGGCCCAGCCGATGCGCAGGCCGGGCGCGAAGATCTTGGAGAAGGAACCCATGTAGATGACGTTTTCCGGGTCCAGGCTCCGCAGGGTAGGCGCAGGAGTTCCTTCGTACCGCAGCATTCCGTACGGGTTGTCTTCCAGGATCAGGATGCCGGCTTCGCGGCAGATGTCCACGATTTCCTGGCGGCGTTCGGCCGCCAGAGTGATCCCTGATGGGTTGTTGAAGTTCGGGATGGTGTAGAGGAATTTGATGCGCTCGCCGGCGGCGCGCAATTCGGCGATGCGGGCACGCAAGGCATCAGGAATCAAGCCATTTGCATCGGTGCCCACGGGGCGGGCGGACACCTGGTAGGCCTCGAAGGTATTCAGGGCCCCGACGTAGGTCGGATCTTCGCAGAGCACAGTGTCTCCGGGATTGCAGAAGACCTTGCAGGCCATGTCTTGTGCTGACTGGGAGCCGTTGGTGACCACCACATCTTCGACCCCCACGTTCGTGATGCCTTCAGCTGCCATGACATCGATAATTTGTGCACGCAGTTCAGGAGTGCCAAGTCCGGAGCCGTATTGCAATGCTTCGGGGCCCTGCTCGACGATGATGCGCCGGGCCATTTCACCGACCTTTTCCAGCGGGAGCAGCTGCAGGTAGGGGTTGCCTCCGGCCAGGGATACCAAGGAAGGGTCCAAGGAGAGCTCGAAGACGTCGCGCACCGCGGACTGCTTGATTCCGGCCGCGCGCTCGGATAGCAAGGATTCGTGCGAAGTGGTCAGCGATTCTGATGCGGTGGTCATGGTTCTCCTCGGCAAGGCTCCAGGGGCGGGGGAGCGGGGTTCCTGCGCTGGGTGCGGCACAGGAATTGTTTTCAAATAGAATACTTTGGTATTCCAGCAGGAAATTCAAGGCTTGGCAAGAGCTGAGTTTTCAACCACGTGATTCTTTGCTCCAGGCGAGGCGTTGCGTTCCTCGATCTTCAGCTGGCCCAACGCCGCATTGACGCGGCCGTGAAGTTTCTCGGAAAGGTTTCGCGGCTAGCTCCCGGCCAGCCAGCACTGCCGGACTAAGAGGACCAGTAATTCGACGCAGTCCGCCGAAGCCCGGAAATACCCAAGACCGGGAGGCGCCCATCCATGCGAACAGGGAATAACCCGGGACCCTGATCAGCAGGCGATCCCATCATCCGACTTCCTGCGGGCCGCTGGCGTAGTCGCCGGCTGGTTGGCTCACTTCTCGGTTTCGGTGCGGGAATCCAGCCAAGACTGGATGGCGCTTGGGCGAATGCGGCGATGCGTTCCACGGTATTCCACCGGAATAATCCCCGCATCGGCCAGCTTGCGCAGGTAGCTGTTGGAAATCCCGGCCATTTGGGCTGCTTGGGAAGTATTAAGGAGCAGCTCGGGTGTGCCGATGCTGACGGACTCGCCATCTGCAAACCGCGAGAGCACCTCGATCAGCGCCTGGTGCGCTTCTTTGGGCAACTTCAACGCGGTGCCGTTGACGAACACAGTCGTGTCATCCGACTCGTCCAGCGCGCGGCGTAGCCGCGCGGTGGTCTTCTCATCTAACGCCTCGAAGGTGCGGACCCTGCCCAGTGCTGAAGTCGGTGATGCCATGGCCCTTATTTTGCCTGAGATGTCCTTCGGGCGCACCTCATGACGCTGCAAATGGACTGCCTGTCGCAACTCCTTTATGACACAGATGCGACGAATGGGGGTTGTACAGCGCCAAGCGGTTCCCGTATGGTGGAAAACGTAGGTCTAAAGAAAGTACTGACCAGCCATCTTCCGGCACACCATGACGGATCCTTCAGCCTCACCCGGCGGAGCCCCTCTGGGAATTGTGTACATGGAAGCCTGACGCCCTCCTTAATTGCCTGTGGGTCACGCTCCATTGCGGTCGGATGAATGGTCATGCGCGTTCCTACGCTCTGCCACCAATTTCGTGGGTACTGCGTTTTCGTCAATCAGAACTTTCTTGAAAGAAGAGCTATTCAATGTCTGTTGAATCCACTAAAGACCTGTCCACCATCACCGACGAAGAGATTTTCGACGCCCATCTTGGCGGCAAGCTTTCCGTCTCATCGCAAATGCCGCTGAACACCAAGCGCGACCTGTCCATTGCCTACACTCCGGGTGTAGCCAAGGTATCCCAGGCCATCGCAGATGATCCAGCCAAGCACGCCACCCACACCTGGGCCTCCCGCCTGGTTGCTGTGGTTTCGGACGGCACCGCTGTGCTGGGCCTGGGCAACATCGGCGCCGCTGCCTCGCTTCCGGTCATGGAAGGCAAAAGCGCCCTGTTCAAGGAATTCGGCGGTCTGGATTCGATCCCGCTGGTATTGGACACCACCGACGTCGATGAAATCGTCGAAACCGTCATTCGCCTGCGCCCGAGCTTCGGCGCCGTGAACCTGGAAGACATCTCCGCCCCGCGCTGCTTCGAAATCGAAAAGCGCCTGATCGAGGCGCTGGATATCCCGGTTATGCACGATGACCAGCACGGCACCGCGGTGGTAGTGCTGGCAGCTCTGATCGGCGCTGCCCGCCAGACCAAGCGCGACATCAGCTCGTTGAAGGTCGTCATCTCCGGCGCTGGTTCGGCTGGCGTCGCCGTCACCAACCTGCTGCTTTCGGCCGGCGTGGATGACGTCATCGTGCTCGACTCGCGTGGCACCATCCACCGCGATCGAGACGACCTTAATCCGGTCAAGGCCGACCTGGCCAGCCGCACCAACCGTGAAGATGTCATGGGTGGCCTGGCCGAGGCACTGGACGGCGCGGATGTCGTAGTAGGACTTTCCTCCTCGACCTTCGAAGAAGCTGCCGTGGCGAAGATGAACAAGGACGCCATCATCTTCGCGCTGTCCAACCCGACCCCGGAAATCATGCCGGATGCTGCCGCGAAGTATGCGGCCGTGGTGGCCACTGGCCGCAGCGACTTCCCGAACCAGATCAATAACGTGCTGGCCTTCCCGGGCATCTTCCGCGGCGCCCTGGACTCGGGTGCCAAGAAGATCACCGAGGGCATGAAAGTCGCGGCGGCCCATGCCATTGCCAACCTGGTTGGCGATGATCTGGCAGCGGATTACATCATTCCTTCGGCAACCGATGACCGCGTGATGCCTGCTGTAGCCGCGGCTGTGGCTGCGGAAGCAGAAAAGGCCAAGTAGAAAAAGCTGGCGAAAAAGCACTGCCTGCAACGACTCGTTGCGGGCAGTGCTTTTTTCATGCGCCGGGCTGTTCTGAGGCCGTTGTCTTGGGATATCCACAATCGTAGAAAGTTCCTGCCGGGGCGATGAATTCGCGCCACACTTGCTGGCATCAGATCAACCAAGGAGGAATGCGATGAGTAATCCTGAAGGCGTCCATCTCAGTGTCCGCAGCTCGTTGCCCGAAATGCAGCTACTTGGCGTTGTTGCACTGCGCGAAATATCAGAGAAGGGGTATGCCGTAGTGCTCAGCACTATGGCAAAGCAGCAACAGGTCCTGGGGTACACACTGGGATTGGCCAAACGAGGGCATCCTGAAATCGTCAGTATCGGTGGAGACGAAGATGATGTTTTAGGGCTTCTCACGCATCTGGCGTCACAAGTCGTCGAGCACGGACAACTCTTTTCCGAGGGTACCCACAACACATCGCTATTTAGCGAGCTCATTTTCTCGGAGCCAGAGGCGGAACAGCACACTCTTCCAGTCACCAGTCTGATCCTTGGCGACACCCCGATAAGAACCTTGCATTGCAGGGAACCCAGGGACTTCGCCGTGATCCAGAAACAGTCTGCTCACTAGGAACCGCGCCGCATCGTCAAAAGATGAGCAGGCCGAGGAGAGGAACCTGACCATGTGCGATATGTGCAATGGCATGACACGCAAGCAACTGGAAGCCCTGATCGACCAGCGGATCCGCGACTACGGACATGAAGTGATTTTTGTTGAGTCGGACCGGATCAGCCCATCGCTTGCCTACACCGTTGGCCTGAGTCGCATCGGGCACCCAGAATTCCTTGTTCGAGGGCTGGACATGGATGACAGCATCCAGATGCTCAACGGATTTTCTGCGTCCGTGCTGGAATGGAATGAGGTTTTCGCCCACGGGCACACCGGCCGCTGGAAGGACGGAACACTGTTGTACTTCTCCAAGATCAGTACCGGGATCCGCAAGCAGGTGCCCTTGGCTTATCAGAGATACGGAGAAAGCCTGGGGCTGCTAGAAGTCTTACTCGTCGGCAGGGATATCCCTTACGAATATGTAGTTGCCCGGCACAATTAGGCCTTGGCATCCTTTGCCAAGGGTCTAGCTTCGCCGATGGATTGCAGCGGCCTCGTTCTCCGCGCGGACTTTTGCCCGATGTGCTGCGCGCAGAGCCCGATGGCCATCGGATTTGCGCACCTTCAGGTAGAACATTCCAACTACCAGGAACCACAGGGGCGTAGCCAGCAACGCAGCACGCGTATCGGCCTGCGTGGTCAATGCCCACAGGACGAATACGAAGAAAGCTAGGACCATGTACGGGGCTCCCATGCCGCCGGGGACCTTGAACTTGGAGGCATCATGCAGCTGCGGGCGGCGCTTGCGGAAGGCCAAATAGCTGATAAGGATCATTGACCAGACGAACATGAAGCACAGGGCAGACACCGTGGTCACCAACGTGAAGGCCTGGGCTACGGAGTCACCCGCGTACAACAGCACGACGGCAGCAAGAAGGAAAATGCAGGAGAACAGCAACGCATTGCGTGGCACCTGCGTGGCAGAAAGCTTGCTGAACTTCCGCGGAGCGTCTCCATCTTGCGACAGGGCGTACAGCATGCGCGATGTTGAATAGATCCCGGAATTTGCACTTGAAGCGGCGGCTGTCAGCACGACAAAGTTGACCAGACCCGCAGCTGCGGCTAAACCAGCCATCGAGAACATGCCAACGAATGGCGATGCATCAGCGGAGAACTTGTACCAGGGGGTGACGGCCATCAGGACGGTCAAGGCACCGACGTAGAACAGGATCACGCGCAGCGGAATGGAATTGATGGCCTTAGGGAGATTCTTTTCAGGATCCTTGGTTTCAGCCGCAGCCGTACCTACCAATTCAATGCCGACGAAGGCGAAAACGGCGATCTGGAAGCCCGCGACGAAGCCCATGAAACCAGTGGGGAACATGCCACCGTGCGCCCACAAGTGGGCGAAGGAAGCGGTGTCTCCCTCGGGAGAACTGAATCCGGTGGCAATCATTGCCAAGCCGCAAACGATCAATGCCAGGATTGCAACGATTTTCACCAATGAGAACCAGAACTCGGTTTCACCAAAAGCCTTGACGGTGGGCAGGTTCAGCCCGACCAATAGCAGGATGCAGCATAGCGCCGGGAGCCATAGCGGGATCTCGGACCACCAGTAGGCGACATATTGGGCGATCGCGACTACGTCCGCAATGCCGGTGACGACCCAGCAGAACCAATAGGTCCAGCCGGTGAAGAAGGCAGCCCAAGGTCCCAAGAGATCGCCGGCAAAATCTGCGAAGGTCTTGTAGTTCAAGTTGCTGAGCAGGATCTCGCCCATGGCACGCATGACGAAAAAGAGCATGAAGCCGATGATCATGTATACGAAGATGACCGACGGACCAGCAGCGGAAATGGTCTTGCCGGAGCCCATGAACAGTCCGGTGCCGACTGCTCCGGAGATCGCCATGAGCTGGATGTGCCTGCTGGACAGTCCGCGCTCAAGATTCGTTCCATCGGAAACGGTTTTCAGTTGCGTGGAATCGTTCGCCACGGCTGCACCTTTCATGAGCAGATCCCTTCGGTTTTTCGAAGGAGACGGCCTGCTTCGAAGGAGAACGAGACCGCTGAAAGAGGTTATCGCAGATATATTGACCAGCTATATTTGTTCGTCACCCTGGACTGCGAGCAAGCTTAACAGTTGTGAAGTTGGTTATACGCCACTGGATTCGGGCAGGCAGCCCGCTGCTTCGCGCAGTGGCCAGATGGGCAGAACCTGCACTTGAATGGGGCATTTGGTTGCTGCTGGACCTCCGGGTGGCCGGCTGTGTCCGAGAATGAAGTCACGGGAAACTATGCGAAGGAAATCCTCCGGTTCCGGCGAATGGAGTTAGCGGGAGGCAGTTGATCTGCAGAATCAGAACCACCGATGATCAATTCCCGCGTTTCCAGCCTGCGGTCGGATTTCGGAAATGGCAGAACGCGGGAGCCCGTGGAGCGCCGCAGGCAACACTGCATCCATGCTCAGCTCCACTGCGCAGAAGGCTACCCGGTTCAGTTTGGTGTCGTGCATCCGGACTGCTCCAGCGCTGCATTCCGCGCCTTTCGGTTCACTTGAAGCAAATACTGTACATGGCCAGTGGAAGCTTGGAGGGCCGAGTGAGTAGTGTAGGACGTATGGCATTCCGAAATCGTCGAGCTGCGGCTCTTCCTGCAAAATTGTCCCGTTCCTGGCTCTTGGTCAATGCGGCCAAGGAGGAAACTTTCGCTCCTTCACTGGCTTGTGAAGCGGACTCGGTGATTTTTGACATGGAAGCTGCCGTTCCTGACGACCAGAAGATCCAGGCTCGCGATAACGTAGTGCGAGCACTGTCCAATGGCATGACTGCGTGGGTACGCGTCAATGGCATTGACACTGATTTCTGGGCCGATGATCTTGCCGCGCTGTCGGGAACTCCCGGCCTGCGTGGAATCATGCTGGCCATGACCGAGCAGCCTGAACAGGTTACCTACAGCGCAATGCGGCTTCGCGCGGGTACTCCCGTCCTGGCCTTGATCGAAACCGCTTTGGGTATCGAGAATGCTACGCAGATCGCTTCGGCCCCGGGTACCTTCCGCCTGGCGTTCGGCATCAACGACTTCCGCAAGGACACCGGCGTCTCCGACGACCCGATGGCATTGGCCTACGCACGCGGACGGCTCGTGATCGCTTCGCGTGTAGGCAAGCTGCCTGGCGCTATCGATGGACCTCCACCGGCAGGTGCCGACGCCGCCAAGGTGACGGAGGAAACCCGCATCACCGCCTCCATGGGCATGACCGGCAAGCTGTCATTGTCCACCGATCACGTTGATGGCATTAACGCCGCATTGGCACCCAGCGAAGACGAGCTGTCTTGGGCAATGGAACTGCTCGAAGCGCACGCCGCCGGCGCTTCGGTGGGCGATGGCTCATACCTGCCGCGTCTGGCCCGTGCCCAGAAGATTGCCGACCTGGCCGACTCCTACGGCCTGTGGAACGCCTAAGCCTCTAGCTGTCTTCCAATAGCAAAGAACCCGTCCAGCATCTGGTATCAATCAGATGCTGGACGGGTTCTTTACTGTTTGCGGAGCCTATGCCTCGTGGGCACCGCGGTTGCGCGAGGAACCGACGACGTCGCCAGCCTTCCATTCAGCCCAACCCGGACGCTCATTCATGAAGTCCTCGATCTGCGCCTTGTTGGCTTCCAGCTTCGGGTCATGCTTGAGGTACCAGCGGGTTTCGCGGGCCACCATGCCCGAGAGGATCAGCAGGCCGATCAGGTTCGGCAGCGCCATCAGGCCGTTCATCATGTCCGAGAAGTTCCAAACGGCGGTCAGCTCGGTGGTGCAGCCTACGTAGACGACCAGCGAGAACACGATGCGGAACGGCATCACGAGCTTGCGGCCGAAGAGGCGCTCGATGTTCCGCTCGCCGTAGTAGCACCAGCCCAGGATGGTGGAGAAGGCGAACATGACCAGGCCGACGGTCACAATCCAGTGGCCCCACTGTCCGGGCAGGCCATTGGTGAATGCCTGGCCGGTCATCAGTGCAGCGGAGATCTGCTCGCCGGTTTCCCCATCGAGCATCTTCCAGGTACCTGTCGTGATGATGACCAGGCCGGTGCAGGTAACAACGATGATGGTGTCGATGAAGGTCTGGGTCATGGAGACCAGGCCCTGGCGAACCGGGTGGGTGGTCTGTGCCGAAGCGGCGGCGATCGCTGCTGAACCCATGCCGGACTCGTTGGAGAAGATGCCGCGGGCCACACCATACTGGATAGCAATGATGATGGCCGAGCCGACGAAGCCGCCCACTGCCGAGGTGCCGGTGAAGGCATCGGTGAAGATCTCGCCGAAGGCGGCAGGAATGCCGCCCACATTGGCGATCAGGATGTAGATCGATGCTGCTACGTAGAAGACGATCATCACTGGAACGAAACCAGCGGTAACGCGGCCGATGGACTTGATGCCGCCAACCAATACGGCGATGGACAGCACGGTCAGGATAACGCCGGTAACCCAAGGGGTCACATGGAAGGAATTATCCAAGTTGGCGGCAATCGAGTTGCCCTGGGTCATGTTGCCGATGCCGAAGCTGGCCAGGGTGGCAGCGATAGCGAAGAACAGGGCCAAGAACTTGCCCAACGGACCCTTGACGCCGCGTTCCAAGTAGTACTGCGGACCGCCGGACTTTTCGCCTGCGGCGTCGGTGCCGCGGAAGCGCACGCCCAGATATGCCTCGGTGTACTTCGATGCCATGCCCAGCAGGCCGGTAACCCACATCCAGAACAGGGCGCCCGGACCACCGATGCCGATGGCGGTTGCGACACCGACGATGTTACCGGTGCCAACGGTGGCGGCCAGTGCTGTAGTCAGTGCCTGGAACTGCGAGATATCGCCTTCTGCCTCGGCATCCTTGCGCTTGAGCAGGCCAAGGCGCAACGCTGCGGCGAGCTTGAAGAATTGCAGGCCGCCCAAACGGATAGTCAGGTACAGGCCAGTGCCCAAAAGTAGCGGGATGAGGACAAACGGTCCCCAAATGACGGAGGAAATATCTCCGAAGAGAGCGCCCAAATCGTCCATGGATTTAACATCCTTATTTGCGAGTGACTGATGATCAAGAGTCTCAAGCCAGAAGCCGATCCCCTTATGTGAGTGCCATCATATGACAAGGGGAGAGCCGTGTCACAAAGCGCGCTGGACGATGCCATGTCCGGTTCGTTAACTTAATTTCACGAAAAGGCCAAGGGCTCGAGCTGGCTGCTGCATTGCCGGCATCCACTGACGTGGACGCCGGCAATTCCCGGGGTTCAGCCCTGCCGTGCTTTCATGCGCGGATTCTTCTTGTTGATCACGAATACGCGACCTCGTCGTCTCACTACCTGGGAGCCGGGCGCCTTCTTCAGTGCACGGATGGAGTTCCTAACTTTCATGCCATTCACCTCCTTCATGATGTGCGGAGCTGAACAGGTCCTTGAGTTCTTCCTCGGTGACCTGGCATTGGTTGAAGACCGTCTCGATCTGCGAAGCTTCGTGTTCGGATCCGTAGAGCAGCAATTCCGAGACGGCGATCTTCGAGTTCCACGCTCCGGTGTTTTCCATCCAGATGCGCGGACCGGCTCCCCCGATGGCCACGCGCTCGCTGAGCGCACTAGCCACCCAGAGGATGCCGCGGATGCACGTGCAGGATTCGGCCAGGGAGGGAAGGGCCTGGCGGAAGCGCTCGGGATGAAGCGGGCGCTCGGCGTGCAGGCGGATCGGCATAGTGCGAGCATTGGTTGCTGTTTGCGGCAGGTGCCCGGCGCTGGTGCGTTGGCGCGCTGCTCCGGGGTGGAAGGAGCCGAGTCCTTCTTCGTGCACGCAGATATGCGCATGCGGTGCCATCTGCCGAGCTAATTCGAGGCCGGCTTCAAAGTCGGGGCCGCCTGCGCGTCGTGGACCGGTGGCACTTTCGAGCAGTTGGGTTTCCAGGCCTTCGACCGGAATGAGGGTATCTGCCTGCATCAATTCGGTGAAGAAGAACTCTCCCGACGTCCTCGCATCGCGTTCCATGGCGTTGAATCCCGATTCCCAGAGGGTGTGCCGGTCCCACATCTGGTTTTCCAATTCGGCGGGATCCAGGGACAAGACGATGCTGCTGATCCGGATTTCCAATGGTTCGAGCTTTGTGCCGAGCATGTCCAGCACTGTTCCGCTAGGCCATGTGGCGGGCAACGCCAGGATCATTGCGGCCTCGGAATCTTCCGGTGCCAGGCGTTGGATCGTCGGCAGGATCTCGAACTTCGTCGCACAGCCGATGCAGGGGTGCCCAAGAACGGTTTCGGCATGTTCTGCGGCTGCAGATCCGGAGACGTGGCGCACCAGCCGATTGCCGTCGACGAAGTCATAGCGCAAGATGACGGCATCAGGATGGTGGTGTCCCAGGTGGCTGAGGCCGGAGTCGCGGCTGGAAGTATCAAGTGCGGAGAGAACGATGAGATTCACGCGTTCAAGCTTATATGATAATGAGTCTCAATAGCAAAACTGGGAACGGGGCTTAACGCCTCGGGGGCCCGCCCGCAAATGCGGACAGGCCCCCGGAAGCGACAAGAAATATCAGTTCTGCGGCGCGTTGAAAACTACCGCAGAGGTACCCAGGCCTTCGATCGAAGTTTCAAGTGAATCGCCGTGCTTGAGCCACGGGTGACGCCCATTCTCGTCGCGGCGGCCCAACGCAACACCAGAGGGCGTACCCGTCAGGATGACGTCGCCTGGCTGCAATTCATTGAATGTCGAGAGGTAGGAAACCAAGGCGTCAGCAGAGAAAATCAGATCATCAATCTGTTCGTCCTGCAACACGGTGCCATTGACTGTGCTGGTAATGCGGGCGGCGGGATCCAGCTCATCCGGGGTCACGAGCCACGGGCCCAGGGGAGTGGAGCGATCCCAGATCTTGCCCTGCAGCCACTCTTGGGTGCGGCCCTGGTAACCGCGCATCGACACATCGCTGGCCACGGCGTAACCGGCAATATGCGCGGCTGCAGCCTCCTGGCTGATGCGGCGACCCGGCTTGCCGATAATGATGGCCAGCTCTGCTTCGTAATCCACCCGGTGGTCTTCCACTGGAATTTCGATGGTGTCCTTGGCACCGCATAGGGTGGAAGCGAACTTCGCGAACACCGTCGGATACTTCGGCAGGTCTTCGCCGACCTCGGCCGCATGCGTCTTGTAGTTCAACCCGATGCAGTAGATTTTCTCCGGCTTGGTGATCAGCGGAGCGTAGTCGGCTTCGCCCTCGGCGATGGAATCACCCACCAAAGCGCGAGCAACTACTTCTTGCTGAGTTGCGTCATCAAGACGCAGGAAACGCTGCACTGAATCGAGGTTGTCCAAGTAGTAGGCGCGGCCATCTTCAATGACAGCAGCGGTGGTATGGCCTGGTTCGCTGGCGAGGCGGAGCGTTGCAAGTTTCATGAATCTATCTCACTACATTTCTTGAGTACTGGATACTGTATCGAACGAAAGTCGGCTGAATGCTACTTCTTGGCACTGGAGACTTCTTGCCACCGGGTGACTCTTTCAGCGTGATTTTCCATCCAGTTATCGGCGATCAGTTTCGGATCTACCCCTTCCTGTTCTTGTTCAATGAATTCGTTCATGTCGTCGACAGAGAATGCCATTTGATCCAGGATACGGTCGGCTGTACTCGATATCTCGGCAACGGCTGGAGTGCGGGCGACGAATGCCTCGACATCGCCACTTGAGATGGACCTATCCAGTGGATCGAGAAGACGTAGATCATAGATTCGGTGGATGTCGTCCGGGACGTAGCCGTAGAAGATGACAGGTTTATTCTTATTTGCGAAGGCATCAAGTTTTGCCTTGAAAATGGACTCAGAGTACATCTCCGTTTCAACGGCTGGGAGATCGTGGTCCTGAATCCACTTGTCGAGCGAGTCGGCTGTGGACCAACCGCGTGCTCCGATCCACAGTTCTCCCTTGCCATCACTATCTGTATCGAATAGCTCGGCAGTTACTGAGTTTCTAAGCGAGGCTAACCCCGTGACGTGACTTTTCGTTTCAGCGGAATCAAGAATATAGATGCCCTGTGAGGTGCTGTAGCTGTGCGCAGACAACTTGATATTCTTGCTTTCAACGGCATCTTGGAATCGTGTGGACTGGTTCTGTAACCATAGATCCGGATGCACCAATGGTTCCGAGCTCTTGGACAAGAACTGTTCGGCGGCCGAGAGATGAGCCTGAGGTACTATAGCGTTCGGGATATCATTTGCAGATAGAACTGCACTAATGATTTCCGAAGTCACCTGCGCCGCGGCCCATCCCGGATCAGTGATGGTGATCGTCTGCTGCTCTTCGCTAGCTGTTCCTGACACCGCAGTGTCGTCACCCGGTCGTGGAGAATCAATTCGGGTTCCGGCGGACAAGCCAAGTTTCGATATTGGCAGAAGCAGAATGATCAGGATGACGATGATTGCAGTTCCCAAATATACGGAATCGAAAATTCTACGCTTCTGGAAGTTTGGTTCAGTCGATGCCGTTATCGTTGACTTCCCGTAGCGAATCTCAGTACCTTCGAAGGTCTTCGCAGTAACAAATCCAGATTCAACCAATTCTGCTGGAACGTAAGACTTCTTTCCAATCTCTTGGAACCCTTGTTGCAGTCGTCGCAGCTGGTTTCGGAAACCATGCAGATTGTTCCGGTCGTAATCGCGGATGGTGAAGATCAGCAAGAAAGCGCCGGCTGCGAAGACCACAGATCCTGCCGTGCCGAAAGGAGAAGCGTCGCGCAACAACAGCACGAAAATGACACTGCCGAGTCCCGTCATCCACAACGCTACGGATTCGCCGATAGATAAGCGATCATCATGGATTGCCATCCATGATGCTAATGCATCACGGGCTTCCTCTGTTTTTTGCGCTTCGGTAGGGGTTGCGGAGGAAAGTAATTCGTAGATCTTCAAGAGGTGACGCTGCTTTTCAGCCGCCGTCTCGCTGAATTCATACTCGAGCAACTGGCACAGCAGGCTGTCGGATAACACCTTGTCGTTACTTGGGTCCAAAGCGATGCAACGCCTGACAAGAAGCGCGCGGGCGTCGATTTCTTCGGTGCGCCTTGCAGACACTCGGGAGAGGATGAAGCCAGCGAGAATGGCAAACAGTCCCGTCAGTGCCGCGGTTAACTCGGGGATTGCACCGGACGACTCTAGCGGCAGTATCTGTGACGCAAGCGCGACGTATACCGTCGCGACTAAGGTCAGGCCCAACGCGTTGGTTGTTTGTTGATTAGCATGCAAAGTTAGATTCGAAAATAGAATTAGCACCAAGCCAATCATCGCTATCGGGCGTACCGGCTCGTCAAAGATTACATGTAGCAGAATCACGGACGCCGCCGGTGCGAAATATGGCAGCGAGGAGAGCGTAAGGGACTTGTATTCTTGGAAAGCCCAGGTCCATGTAACTTCCGCAACCAGATAAGTGCCCAGACCGATCAATGCGCAAACAAAAATTACCTGGGAGTCGAATGCATAGAAGCGCAAGGTGTGGTGTGAGGCTCCGAGCAGGGCTAACACTGCGCCTAGCGATATCGCGTTAGCGATGGAGATGGCGTAAAACGTGGCGAATGGTTTCGAGTCTATGCACTTGTCGATTTCTGCAGTTGCTTTGAAAGCGAAGGGAAGGTACAGGCCGCTACCGAGTGCAGCAACGAATGCCCAAATGATTTCGTGATTCGACCCGCTAGAGGAATCCATACCGATGTTCGAAATACCAATAGCTACGGCGCCGACAAAGGACGCCAGGATCAGCAACCATTGTGCAGGCTTCAACTTGCCAGCTGTTTTTGGAGTGAATATTCGGATGGCGATAGTTGCAATTAGTGGCCAAGTGAATGCAATGACAGTTGCGTCAGTCATGGATGCGCTATACAAAGCGCGATAGTACCCGTAGTACCACGTGGCTAAGAAGAATCCAGATATAGCAGACCAGCCGACCGCCCGAAGAAAACTCTTTTTTCGCCTGAATAGATTTTTGGTCTTTCGCCAAAAAATGAGTGAAAAAACTAGACTGCTAAGCACCGCAATGGTGGCCGAGACGACATAGACCTCGGCGTAATCGCCGCGGTCTCCGATTATCGAAATGAATATTGGCTTCAGGGACCAGAAGACCACTGATGCAACAGCCGCGAGTGCAATCGCAGGTAATTTGGCTTTAGAAGTGTGGCTTATTAAAGTCATTCGTTCCTAGAAGATTTCTTCAGTTCATGATGCGTTGACTGTTTACGTATCCTCTACGATATCTGCATGTGAACGACTGGAGCGTATTTTGCCTAGATGCGTGACTTAAAGACCTTAAACTTTCATTTGAAGACAAGTTGTTCATTTTGATTCAACGACCCGATCAATAGTTGTACACGGTTCTAGTGTGGAATTTGATTATGGCTGGTCGCGAGTGCCTAGCTCGCCGTCGACTTCATCGGCGATTTCGGTCGCGGCAGCGGTAGTGATGGATTCTTCTTGCCAAATTTCCTCTAGCTCTGCGGATAACTCGGCTTCTTCTTGGGCATGATCGGGAACTGGCTCATTTGCGTTCATGGCCTCAGTCTAGCCATGTACACGTCTGAGTAAAGGGGTGCATGAAAAAATAACTTCAGTAGAAACTTTCCTAGTCAGTATCAAAATAAGGGTCTCTTGAAGGGCCAGATGAAACTTTTTAGAGAAGGTGGTTGACGCTTCAACTTCATTAGTGTCATACTGGTATCAGCAAAACAAATTGAGGCGTCAACTACTTGATGGCGCGACGAAAGGATTTAGACATGACTGCATCTGCACTGACCACCGGAACCTGGAACCTCGACGCATCGCACTCCGAGATCGGCTTCTCGGTTCGCCACGCAGGCATCTCCAAGGTTCGCGGCAGCTTCACAGAATTCGACGCAACCCTGACCACCGGCGCAACCCTGGCAGATTCCTCGGTCGAGGCAACCGTCCAGATCGCATCGGTCAATACCAAGGACGCTAACCGCGACGGCCACCTGAAGGGCGAGGACTTCTTCAACGCCGAGCAGTTCCCAACCATGACCTTCAAGTCCACTGCGGTCAAGGGCGAGGCTGGCGAGTTCATTCTCGTTGGCGATCTGACCATCCGCGGCGTGAGCAAGGAAGTTGAATTCGAAGCAGAGCTCGGCGGCGAAGCTGTAGACGCTTTCGGCGCAACCCGCGTTGGCTTCTTCGCATCCACGACCATCTCCCGCAAGGAATTCGGCATCACCTGGAACGCAGCATTGGAAGCCGGTGGCGTTCTGGTCAGCGACAAGGTCAAGATCGAAATCGACGCTTCGTTCGTACTGCCAACCGCAGAGTAAAAGTTTCCCGAAGGCCGTCATGGGGATGACGGGACAAGGGCCGATACCGGCAAAGCCTCCGGCTCACGAAAGTGAGCCGGAGGCTTTGTCGTTAAAGTCGAGGAAAGACGTGCCTAGGAACCGCTGAATGACGGGTCCACGGAAAATGCGATAGCACCGATGACAAGGAATGCGACATACACGATCCAGAGCACGCCCAAAATGGTGCCGATCCAACCGGTCACTTTGCCGACCGTGGAGACCGTATTGAATTCCCTTTCGGCTTTATTGGCCTTGAAAATAGCAATCGGGCCAAGGATCACGCCTGCAACGAAGATGGACACAATGCCAAGAATCATCGAGGTCTGTGCCAGCTGGGTGCCTTGAAATTGGGATGCTGTCGGATAGCCGAAGTTGCCCGGGGGATACTGGCCCGGTTGGCCATGTGCCTGTTGATTGTAGTAAGGCTGTTGCGGGACGCCGTTGAGGTCGTAGGAACCAGGCTGCTGGTACTGCCGGTTCTGACCCTGGTGCCCTGAAGAATAAGGGTTTCGTGGTTCTTCGCCTGGACTGGTCATGGCAACCTGCTTTCCGCTTGTGATGCTCGTTCGCTTAATTCAAGATTCTCACATGCAACCGGCAATAACATCTAATCTCTAGAAGAACTCTCTGCAATGCCAGAATGCCCCGTACCTGCCAGGGAAGTCAGCTGGCTGGATGCGTTCTACGCCACAGCGCATGAGCGCCAGTCGCCACCGCCACAAGTAATAGGCTCAGTGCCAAGCCGATCCCGAAGATCTGGCCGTAGTGGCCATTCTGCGCTAAATCTGCAGTTAGGTAGGTCGCCGCAGATGCCCCGGCGAACAGGGCAAAAACGAACAGTGAAACGGTGGTGGCCCGCGCATCAGGCGAGATGTCGGTCGCCCACCCCTGCATCGATGAGTGCATGATCGCGTTCGCGGCACCCAGGAAGAACGCGGTGAAGGTATATGAGGCAGGGGACGGGGCGAACGCCGAAGGGAGGAAAGCTGCGCAAAGCACCAGGCCTCCACCGCCAATAAGCCACGTTCGGCCGAAGCGTGCCACCAATCGGCGCATCAAGCGTGCACCCAGAATGACTCCCAGGGCAAAAGCGCAACCTAGCGCTCCTGCCAAGCCAATAGCGACACCGGATTCTTGCAAGGCGGGAACGATATAGGTCAGCAATCCCATGAGTAGCCCGCCTTCGAGGAAGACGATGGCATAAAGAGCCAAGTTCATAGGACGTAAAGCTGCACGGAATTTGAATCCGGAACGCGAATGCTCGGGCTCTGCCGCCTTCCGCAAGCTATACAGGGCCGCTAAGCAACCCAGTGCAGGCAACAGGAACACCAGCCGCCAGTTCGCGTATGTTGCCAATGCTCCTGAAGCCAATGTCGCCAGGGTGGTGCCCAGCGAGGAATAGATCTGCAAATCAGATAAGCCGCGAGCGCGTTCCACCCCGGTGCGGGTATCGCCCAGGAGCGTCATCAGGGTTGGATACAGTGCGCCGAACATGAACCCGGTGACGGAGCGAGCAATGAGTAGCGGCAAATAGTCGGTGAACATGATGCTGGCGACCGCGCCGAGGCCAGCGCCGATGAGCGCCGCGCGCAAAACCGCAAGACGCCCGAAACGATCGCTAAGCACGCCCCAGATCGGCTGGCCTATGGCATAGAACAAGGCATAGGAAGCTACCAGTTGGACGGCTTGGGCGAAACTGAGCGAGGTGCCCAGCGAAAGTGCGACCAGCATGGGAGGGGTGCCATAGCGGTCGAAGAAGGAAAGGAAGCCGACGAAGCGCAAAGCCGAATCGGGAATGGTGCGTACCGAAATCCGAAGGTCCTGTTGTTTCTCCATCCCGGCCCTTCAAGTGAGAATCTTCCGCCTGCCTATCCATGTAATCAGAATCTGCCCGCTGATGCTGTTTTGGATGACAGCTGCCACGGGCAGATGACGGATCGGCAGCTAGGCAGTTACTGGTGCTTCAGTCATGAATTGAGCGAAGAATTCGCCCAACTCACCGGTCGCGTCCAGCGGCAGCACCATGGACACGTCCAAGCCTGGACAGGATTGGCGGGCTGGGTGCGCCAGGTATATCCGGTAATGAAAATCCGAGGCAAGGGAAGCATAACGGATTGCCGTCACGATGGAGCCGGGGAAGTCATCGCGGGGTTGAGCGTTTCCATTCCACCGGTGCGCTTCCGCGAAATGTTCGAGGCCGGGCTGTCGGCTTCGGTTTTTGCCGCGCGCGATCGAATAGAAGCGGACCTGAAGGATTTCATTGCCGGCGGCTAGGGCAAGAAGTCGACAGCACGCTTAAATGCACTCGCGGCCGGTTCCCCTGGAGGTTTAGGAGGGGGGAACCGGCCGCGAAAGCTTATATTGCGCCAGCCTTACAGACCGCGAACCATCAGGACGTCCAAGGTACGCGGGCCGTGCACGCCTTCAACGCGCTCCAGCTCGATATCACTGGTGGCCGATGGACCGGAGATCCAGGTCTGCGGGCGGGTGATGGCCAGTCGCGGCATGGCTTCTGGCAGCAGGCGCACGATCGAGGAGATCGGCACGATGCACACATGGTGGTCGGGTACCAGCGAAATCGCGCGGCGGCCCTGGTTTGGCTCGCCATCGAGGATGATGGTGCCGGACTCGGCGACCGAAACGGCCGACGAGGTGACCACGGCGCTGGTTTCATCCAGTTCGGCGATGCTCAGCCGTGCGCCCGGGGCATCGATGCGCTGCTCGACCTTCTCGCCCAGCCCTGAGAGCCAGCCGGTGTCCAATCCATGCGGGTAGACAACGCTGGAGGCTCCCGCCAGCTTGGCCGCTACGTATTCCGGGATCTGCGCGGCGTCAATGACGTCCACCCCGGCCTTGTAATCCACCAAGCGGTCCACCAGCAGGTCGATGAGCTCAGCTTCACCCATATCCGAGGTCTTGCGGTATTCGCGGGGTACCTCTTGGGCGACGGTAGCATCGGCTAGTGCCGAGCGGATCCGTCCCAGGATTTCGTCTTTTGCGCTCACTTGGACTCCTTCTCGTCGCTCCACCAGTCGCGGAAGGACTTGTTTGGCGGGGCGGGAATGTCACGGCTGGCGGTCCACCCTGCGGCGATGCCCGGAAGCTTCTTGATCTTCTTTTCCTTGCCGGACATCAGCCGGCCCAGCGGCAAGGCCTTTTCGAGCAGGCCGAGGTTCTTGCCCTTGCCCAACGCCCAGGAACCGCCCTTCATCAGCAGATCCATCTGGGTCGGGAGCTTGTGCTTGTCGCGGTTGGCATCCACGTCCTCGCCGCGCAGGTGCACGAGGATTTCCGGGATGTTGATCTTCACCGGGCAAGCGTCGTAGCAGGCGCCGCACAGCGAGGAAGCATATGGCAGGGAACCGTTTTCCTCGACCTCGATGCCGGTCAGCAGCGGGGAGAGGATTGCGCCGATCGGGCCTGGGTAGGTCGAACCGTAGGCGTGGCCGCCGGTGCGCTCGTACACTGGGCACACGTTCATGCAGGCCGAGCAGCGGATGCAGTTCAGCGCGGTGCGGCCGAAGCGGTCGGCCAGGGCGCGGGTGCGGCCGTTATCCAGCAGCACGATGTGCACGTTCTGCGGGCCATCGTCTTCGCTCACGCCGGTCCACAGCGAGGTGTAGGGATTCATGCGCTCGCCGGTGGAAGACCGCGGCAGCAGCTGCATGAAGACCTCGATGTCCTCCCAGTGGGGGAGAACCTTCTCGATGCCCATGACGGTGATCAGGGTTTCTGGCAGGGTCAGGCACATGCGGCCGTTGCCCTCGGATTCCACTACGCCCAGGGTGCCGGTATCGGCCAGCGCGAAGTTCGCGCCGGAGATGGCGACCTTGGCGGAAAGGAACTTCTTGCGCAGGTGCTTGCGGGCAGCTTCGGCCAGCTTGGCTGGCTCATCGGTCAGGTTCGGATCCACTACCGGCATTTCCTTGAGGAAGATGTCGCGCACCTCGGTGCGGTTCTTGTGGATTGCCGGAACCAGGATGTGGCTTGGCTTGTCGTTGCCCAGCTGGACAATCAGCTCGGCGAGGTCGGTCTCGAAGGCTTCGATGCCCTCAGTCTCCAGGTGCTCGTTCAGGCCGATTTCCTGGGTGGCCATGGACTTGACCTTGACGACCTCTTTCGAGCCGGTCGCCTTGACCAGCTCGGTAACGATCTTGTTGGCTTCGTCCGCGTCACGGGCCCAGTGGACAATGCCGCCCCGGGCGGTGAAGTTCTTCTCGAACTCTTCCAAACGCTCTTCGAGGTTGGCCATCGTCAGGTTCTTGATGGCGCTGCCGGCGTCGCGCAGCTCTTCCCAGTCCGGAAGCTCGCCGACAACGTTCAGCCGCTTGTCGCGAATGGTGTGGGTGGCGTGGCGCAGGTTCTTGCGCATCTGGGTGTTGCCCAGTTCGCGGTGCGCGGCCTTGGGGAATGGCTCGGTCTCGAACAGGTTGCCCTGCCCGCCGGCAGGCATGCCGAGGAATACCTGAGTCACAGTGACACCGTCTCTTCCATGGTGCTGGCCAGGATATCTGCCAGGTGCAGGGTCTTTGGCTTGGCTCCGGTGCGCGAAAGTCCGCCGCCGATGTGCATCAGGCAGGAGGCGTCGCCGCCCGCGCAGGCCGAGGCGCCGGTGGAGCAGATGTTCTTCATCTTGTCTTCGAGCATTGCCGTGGAGACATCGGAGTTCTTGATCGAGAAGGTACCGCCGAAGCCGCAGCACTGGTCAGCTTCCGGAAGTTCGTTGACGGTGATGCCGCCGACGGTCTTGAGCAGATCAAGTTGCCGATCGCCGAGTTTCAGCGAACGCATGCCGTGGCAGGAAGGGTGGTAGGTGATGGTCTGCGGAAAGTAGCTGCCCAGCTGCTCGGCGGCGTTGGTGATCCCCAGGACATCCACCAGCAGCTGGCTCAGTTCATAGGTGCGCTTGCCCACGGCAACTGCGCGTTCCTTGAGCTCCGGCTTGCCCAGGCGCTCTGCCAGGAAAGGGTGCTGGTGCTTGACCGAAGCAACGCAGGAGCCCGAGGGGGCCACCGCGACGTCATAGTCTTCGGTGTCGAAGGCATTGATGTGGTTTTCGACCACGGGCAGGGCTTCAGGCATATAACCGGAATTCATGTGCATTTGCCCACAGCAGGCTTGCGCCTTGGGGAAAATTACTTCATGGCCCAAGCGTTCCAGGATTTTCACTGTCGACTTGGCGGTTTCCGGATACATAGCATCCACAATGCACGTGGCAAAGAGAGCAATTCGCATAATAAATGACTCTTTCAGGGTGTGGTCAGACCATACTATGCCACGTACTTCGTAATAGTCAAGACTTGTTGTGATAGCTCTCACCTTGTACTCTAGGTGGTCGGACCACATATGGTCAGACCATCTCGAGTAAGGACGCCCACACCGTGTTTACACCCTCCACGGATCCGATCGCGGGGAGCATAGCTGTTTCAGCGCTCATCGCACTGATCCCGCTTGTAGCCTTCTTCGTACTTCTGGCGGTAGTCAAGGTCAAGGCCCACTGGGCCGGCCTCGGCTCGCTCGCTGTTGCCATCCTCGTGGCGATCTTCGGCTGGAACATGCCGGTTGGATTGGCATTGAACTCCGGACTGATGGGCATGGTCTTCGGTGCCTTCCCTATCGTCTGGATCGTTGTCATGGCGATCTTCCTCTACCAGGTCACCGTCAAGTCGGGCCGCTTCGAAGACCTGCGCCGCGTCTTCGACGTCATCGGCGGCGGCGATGTGCGCATCCAGGCCGTGCTGATTGCTTTCTGCTTCGGCGGCCTGCTTGAAGCGCTGGCCGGCTTCGGCGCACCGGTGGCGATTACCGCCACCATGCTGCTGGCATTGGGCCTGTCGCCCCTGCGCGCAGCCTGCGCGGTGCTGATTGCCAACACCGCCCCGGTGGCCTTCGGCGCCGTGGCGATCCCGATCACCACCGCCGGTGCCCTGACCGGCATCCCGGCTGCCGACATCGGCGCCATCGTTGGACACCAGTCCCCGCTGCTGGCGCTGTTCGTCCCATCGATCCTGGTGCTGATCCTCGACGGCTGGCGCGGCATGCGCCAAACCCTGCCGGCAACGCTGACCATCGGCATTTCCTTCGGTGTCGCCCAGTGGCTGTGCTCGACCTACTTCTCCTATGAGCTGACCGATATCGTTGCTGCGCTGGTTGGCTTGGCCGCCGCAGTGATCCTGCTGCGCTTCTGGACTCCAAAGGGTGCCGACGAGGCACGCCAGCGCGTGCTGACTGCTGAAGCCGCGGCAATTCCATACGAAGCCAACGCCAAGCTGCACCCGGTCAACACCTGGATGGCCTTGTTCCCGTACCTGCTGGTTATCGTCATCTTCGGCGTGGCCAAGCTGTGGAAGCTGGGCGTGGACATTCCTGCATGGCTGGCAACCACGGACATCAAGTTCGGCTGGCCAGGACTGGACGGCAAGATCCTGAATGCTGATGGCGAAGCGGTATCTTCGACCGTCTACAACTTCCAGTGGCTTTCCTCCCCGGGCACCTTGCTGCTGATCACCGGCCTGATCGTGGCCCTGGTCTACGCGAAGAACGACGGCAACGGCAAGTACAAGATGACCTTCGCCGAGGGTGCTGCCGAAATCGGCAAGACCGTCTACAACATGCGCTACGCCGCGCTGACCATCCTCTCGGTCCTGGGCCTGGCTTACGTGATGAACCTTTCGGGCCAGACCATTACCATTGGCACCTGGCTGGCAGGCACCGGCGCATTCTTCGCCTTCCTGTCGCCAATCCTGGGCTGGATCGGCACCGCGGTGACCGGCTCGGATACCTCGGCCAACGCGCTGTTCGCCAAGCTGCAGCAGACCGCTGGCATCAATGCCGGCATCGATCCGAACCTGCTGGTTGCCGCCAACACCTCCGGCGGCGTGGTCGGCAAGCTGATCTCCCCGCAGAACCTGGCCATCGCCGCTACCTCGGTGAAGATGGAAGGCCAGGAGTCGGTGATCCTCAAGAAGGTTGCCGGTTGGTCCGTAGGCATGCTGCTGGTGCTGTGCTGCTTGGTTTACCTGCAGTCCACCCCGGTTCTGTCCTGGATGCTGCCTTAGCCGTGAACGGCTAAAATAGATCCGATGCCAGTAAACCCAGCTCCGCGTGCGTACCAGATTGTTCTCCAAGCAATTGAAGAGGATCTGCGCAAGGAGAAGCTCTCCGTTGGAGACCAGCTTCCCGGCGAGCGTGCGCTCGCGGAGCAGCATGGGATCTCGCGGGCCTCGGTCCGCGATGCCATCCGCATCCTTGATGTGATGGGCATTATCAAGACTTCAACCGGCTCCGGGCCCAACTCCGGAGCGGTGATCATCTCCAACCCCTCGGCAGGCATTTCGCAGGCATTGCGCCTGCACTTGGCGGCCAAGGGGATCAACGTCCGCGAGATCGTCGAATCTCGCATCCTGCTGGAAACCTGGGCAGCGCAAATGACGCCGCGCGATCCGATCCATGCCCAGCAGGTCATTGACCGCACAGCGGTGCTGATCATGCGCATGGACGACGCGCAGCTCTCGCGCGAGGCCTTCCACCGCATTGATGCCGAGTTCCATGTGCTCCTGGCCTCCATGGCCGGCAACGCGGTAGTGGAATCGATGATGGAATCGCTGCGCAACTCGATCAGCGACTATGTCTCCGAATCGGTGCCCAGCGACGAGGCCTGGCAGCCGGTGGTGCGCGTCCTGCGCCGCCAGCACAAGGCCATCCACCACGCATTCGCGACGAACCAGCGCGAACGGGCGGCCCAGCTACTCGAAGAGCACATCAACTGGTTCTACTCGCAGACCCGCTAGCGGACTGACTGTAAAAATTCTTTGCTGTGAAGATGCGTTTTTGCTAGCCGATAACCTGAAACTCGTTGACCGGGTTTTGCGTTCCGAATCTTGATCAGTTGGTTACCGAGTACTTGGCGCTGAATCTAGACGCCTATATTTGGTAATTGCTTGTACCTCCGGTAGGTTGAAACGTTTCGTCCGTCTACTATTCGGTCTATGCGGAGAACTTGTAATTTGAAATTTGCTGTAGCACCTCTAGCGATAAGTATTGCCAAGATTGAGGGGGCCTTAAGTGCAAATCGGAACGCATCGATGATAGTGGAATCGGAGTCGCGAGCTCCTCAACGTTGCCGAGTTCAAGTCCATGTCCACTGTCGCATCCGTCGAAATATGAATTGAAGTAGGCTCGAGATATGCCGCCAGATGTACTGAACCTAGCCCAGAGAGTTTCCAGATCAGCAGTGAAGATACGGGTGATGGTAGCGATAGCACGGATGCTCTTCTCATCACGTGAAGAGTACAGTGCCGCCTGGAACGGGGCGAACTGCGTGGGGACACGTCTCCGGAACTCGACTTGTTTCGAACCACGCAATATGTTGGAAACATGTTCTGTTCGAATGGAGAGAAGTATCGGCCGTGCATAATAGTGGTCTTGATTGGTCAACTGATTCCGAATCCATGTCGATAGATCTTCGAAAAAAGATCTTCAGATATCACAACTGGTGACAAGAAAGGTGGACAAGGCCGTCCTTCTTGATTGAACCATTCGCGCATAGAATCTAACGATATGGGATTTTCGAAGATTTCGGTATTTCGGAAGACGATCGCAGTGACCGTATCCTTCTTGCAGATGGCCTTGACCTGGTCCAAGGTTAGGGTTCCGAGCTTTCCTAGAGTTGCGTGGATCGAGTCGGGGTCACCTGTCCTCTGCCGGACTATTTGCGAAGTGCCAACTACTTGCATACCAGCTTTCCCCGAGACATACCAAAGAACGCGGGCTCGACCTGCGGCAATGCGGCTGATCTTCTGGCTGCGAAAATAGACTTTTTCTCGGCTCATCGCCAATGCGGGATCAGTGAAAGGCAGGTGAGCATCGTGTCCCAACAACTGACTCGCGAAATTACTCTTGATACTCATGACCAGATTAGTTGTGCCCGAACCTAAATACTTCACAGGCCAGTCCAAATGTTCGTGTATGTGCACGGATCTTTCATCAGTGAACTCATGAGTAGAATTCACCCTTCGAGCAACACTCTTACTCCAGCCTGCTTGATTTTTCTCCCAGCCGTCCTTCCGAAGCCATTGGACCAGATGTGGGCTAGGGCCTAAATGAGGGTCGGTAATTTCTACTGTTGATGCTTTGTAGTCGAGAGCCAACTGTTGCAGGTCATATAGCAATTGTCGCGACAATGGATTTTCCAAGTCTGATGATGCAACACGTAGTAGAGGAACTCTAATTAGGTTAGTGTTCACCCGCTGAACATGTCGTATGGCTATGGAATCTTTGTCTTGCTCAATCGTCTGGAGATCATTGTTGAGCCCATGGGTACTGGATGCAGAATCATGAAAGCGACTCCGCAGGGAAGTTAACCGTTCACCGTTGGGCGTAGACAGAAATCTCCTATGAGGTATTGATTCACCAGGAGCCACCGAACGAATCGAGATGGGGGACATTTGCAGAGAAGAGGGCGAGTATTCGGAACCGTTCAGCTCAGTATCTACGAACAACTTGGCTTGATATGGCAGGAGAATTCGGATGCCCAATGACGTGGCCAGTTCACCAACTTGTTCCTTAAGCTTTTCATCATTGGTGATAAATACTTCGCAGCCTGCCGCACATGCTTCCGATATGAGTCGCACATCTGTTGCAAGAGACTCGTCCTTGATGCGATTTCGTTCGGGAATGTTAGACAGGATTCCGTTCGATATTTCTTCCACTAATGAAATCTCAGGGGTCAGTAGCAACGTGTGATTCACGATATAGTCGAGAGCTAGTCCTCGTTCAATGTCATCTTGAATAGTGCCGTTGAGCTCATTGCTTATGCCCGGCGTCCGGCACCACTGGAATTTTTCACGAACGTCCGGCTCAAGCAATGGAGAAGACCTGGCCGATTGTTCTCTCTGATGAGAGAGATCACGAATAACGTTGTTGTCCAGCACCGCCTGCACTGATAATTCTGAATCAGCGGCCAAAGTTAGCAGATCTGGATTGTTGAAATCCCGCCACCAGACCGTCAGCTCTTCACCACCGTGACCCCGTCCAACTTTTGGTTTCAGCGGTGAAAATTCGAGACGCGGCCACATGCCGTTGCTTGGCCAGTCACGACGGCAACTTAGGATGATGCCACGGCGGGAAGAATTTTGATCTTGCAAGAAATCAACTAGACGTCTCGCGATACCCCTGCCGGCCCATTCTTTCGAGACACAAAGTTGAGTTATGCGAATTTGGTTTCGAGGCAAGGAAAATAACACGTACGCGATGAGCTCGCCGTCGGCAAACGCGCCGTAAACGTGTCCGTCATTTACGTAATTCCGAATTGCATCGCGGGGAAGCAAGCCTAGGGTACGTTTGTGCTTGTCACTCAGTGAAATTACTGAGTCAGCATCTTCGCTACGGCACATACGAATCGCATACTTATCTTCCTTCACTGAGCCATTCCTCCTTGAATACGGGTCGCCATGCTTTCCATTTGTTCGATGACGAGCTTGATGGCTTCGGGCTGCTTGTCTGGCGGATATCCGTTCAAGATCAACAGCCGCTTCACGGATGAACGCAGCTTTGCCCGGACATCCTCGCGGACGGTCCAGTCGGTGCGCACATCCCGGCGCATCACCTGGACTAGCTGACGTGCAATGGTGGCCAACATGTCTTCGCCTTGTTCCATCAGGGCGGATTCATTCATTGCCACCGCATCGTAGAACGCTAGCTCGTCGTTGTCCATGGGCGGTGTGAACTTCTGGCCGCGGTTGGATTCTTCGGCCACTTCCTTGGCCAGTTCCACCAGCTCGGCAATGACTTCTGCAGAGGTCAACTGCTGATTGGTGTATTTGGTCATCAGTTCTGTGATGCGTTCAGAGAACGCACGCTGGCGGATGACGTTATTCCGGGTGGACTTCGCTGATTCTTCGGCTACCAGTTTGCGCAACGCTTCGATGGCCAGCTGCGGATTCCGGGCCTTTTGTGTCTTGGCAACGAATTCCGGTGTCAGGTCGCTGAGCGAAGGTTTCGGCATGCCTGCGGCCTCATAGATATCCAGGACCTTGCCGGTTGCGTCGGTTGCTGTGGCAATGATTTGGGCCAGCTGCCGCTGGATTTCTTCCGGTACGGGAAGGCCTCGCGCTTGTCGGTCCTGGGCGTCGAATTTGCCCATCCACACGCGGATTTCCCCGTAGACCTGGATCTCCGGGCGTAGCTCTTCGAGCTTGCCAGAACCGGTGCACAGGGCCCACGCCCGTGCCAACCGACCAGCGGTGGACCGGTACTGGACGGCCAGAGGCTGCGCGCCTTCGGCAACTCCACTGTTTCCCGGAGTCGCAGGATCACGTAAATAGTTGACCGCGCCGGTGACTGCGTTCAGGAACGACTTCGGCCCGGGCTTGCCGAGCACGGCTTTCCAATCGTGGCCGGAGAGCAGACCACGGATCTGGCTGACCAAGTCGACCGCCAGGGCTATGGCTTCACCAATATTCCTGCCCACGGGTTGGTTCTTGCGGTCATCTGCCGTGTACTCAGCCAACGCGTTGGTGAGGTTTTCGGCCAGCGGGGCGTAGGCGACAAGTAGGCCATCGCTCTTTCCGCGGAAGGTGCGGTTGACGCGGGCGAGGGTCTGCATGAGCAAAGCACCTTTGAGCGGGCGGTCCAGATACAGCGTATGCAGGGGAGGGGCATCAAAGCCGGTGAGCATCATATCCTTGACGATGACCAATTCCAGCTCATCTTCGGGATCTTTGAGACGTTCCTTGATGACGTTATTCGCGGAGTCGCGGCGGACATGCTCGGAGACCGGGGGAACGTCCGACGCGGTGCCGGAGTACACGACTTTGATCTTGCCCTTGTCCAGTTCGTCGGAATGCCAATCGGGACGCAGGGCAGTGATAGCTGAGTAGAGATTTGCGCAGATCTCGCGCGTGCCTCCAACGATCATGGCCTTACCTGACGTCGGCGCGCCAGAAGCGTCAGCGATGAATGGGGCCACGGTATCCCGGCGGTGCTCCCAATGCGAAACCAGATCTCTGGCGAGTTCAGCGAGACGTTCCGGTGCGCCATAGACCGCGTTGACCACGGCCACGGACTGCTCGATGCGCGCCCGCTCGGTGTCATCCAGTCCTAGGGTCACCCTGTCGGCATCCGCATCTAGATCCTCCAAGGTGCGTCCGTCGGCTAGCTGCACCTTGATCAAGCGAGGCTCGAAGTAGACGGGCACGGTGGCCCCATCATCCACCGCACGGGAAAGGTCATAGACGTCAATGTAATCGCCGAAGACATCGCGGGTATTGCGGTCTTCGAAGGAGATCGGGGTTCCAGTGAACGCGATCAGCGTGGCGTTGGGCAGCGCATCGCGCAGATGCCTGGCATAGCCGTCCAAATCATCGTAGTGGCTGCGGTGCGCCTCATCGACAATGACGATGATGTTCTTCCGGTCGGAGAGCAGCGGATGCTCGGTACCCGCTTCCTTCTCGTCCTTGGTGCGCCCGAATTTCTGCAGGGTGGTGAAGTAGATGCCGCCGGTGACCCGCCCGGAGAGTTCCGAGCGCAGCTCGGTGCGGCGGCGGATCTGCTTGGGAGTATCAGGCAGCAGCTGAGAACGGGCAAACCCGGAATAGAGCTGACCGTCGAGTTCATTGCGGTCGGTGATCACCACGACCGTAGGATTCTTCAGCGCAGGGTGGCGCATGACCGAAGCGGTGTAGAGCTCCATTTCCATGGACTTACCCGAGCCCTGGGTATGCCAGACCACGCCGGCCTTGCCATTGGTGCGCACGGCAACAACTGTGGATCCGACGGCTTTGTTAACAGCGAAATACTGGTGCGGTTTGGCAATGCGCTTGAGCAGCCCATCGGCACCGGAATCGAAGGCAGTGAAGGAACGCATCAGCTGAAGGAATCGTGTTGGGTTGTACAACCCGTCAATCGCAGTCTCAATGGGCAGAACCGCATCGCCATCGATAACCAGGTCAGCCGGGACGGGAACGCCGTCATCATCGACATTCCACGGTGAGAAGTGGTTCAGCGGGGTGAACGGGGTGCCGTACTTGGCATCCAAGCCGTCAGAGGCGAAAGTGAAAACGCAGAAACGGAAAGCCAGCGGGAATTCGCGCAAGTAGGTCTGCAGCTGGGCATGCGCCGCGGCAACGTCAGCACTCTTGGCTCCGGCTCGCTTCAGTTCCATGATGCTCACCGGCATGCCGTTGCAGTACAGGACGACATCAAAGCGACGCTTACAGTCGCCTTGCACCAAGGTGACCTGGCTGACAGCAATCCAGTCGTTGTCGGTCTCTTCGGCGCCGATCAGTCGCAAGGTGGGGTTCTGCTCGGTTCCGTCCGGATCCAGATAGCTTATCCGATAGCCGTCCACGAACATCTTATGCATGCGGTAGTTCTCGGTGATCGCGTCCTGGGATGCTGGTGCTGCAATTTCTGCGCAGGCCTGCTGCAGATATTGTTCCGGGACGCCGGGATTCAAACGGCGCAACGCGGCGAGCAGACGCGGACGGATCAGCAGCTCGTCCCAAGACTCGCGCTCGCCGGTGCCGGGGGCGATGTCTTGGCCGTGGGTGGGCCGCCATCCATCGCCGAGCCATTCGAGGACGAGTCCTTCGAGGTCCGCTTCGGAGAAGCCGGTGTGCGTAGTCATTGAGCTAGATCCTTTGCTCGGAGCGAAGATTCATCGGGTTGCATGCCTTGCGGTTTTCATTCGGTTCGATCGTTTTTGGCGATATCGGTGGCGGCGAGTTCCGCTTCCAATTCATCGACACTCGGCAAGCTTCGGGAGACATCATCTGGAAGCGAATCCCTGATCTCGGTAGCCCATTCGGCAACGCCAACAGGCGACTTGAAGCCACGCAACGCATATTCGGCAACCACGGAGTTCTTGGTCTTGCACAGCAAAAGGCCGATGGTAGGTTCATCACCTGGCTGTGCCAGCAGGTCATCTACAGCACTCATGTACATTCCCAACTGGCCGAGGTGGCCGGGCTCGAACTTGCCCACCTTCAGCTCAACCACCACGAATCGGCGAAGGATGAAGTTGTAGAAGACCAGATCCGGGAAGAACTCATCTCCAGCAACATCCAACCGCAATTGCCGTCCGACAAACGCGAATCCCCGTCCAAGTTCCAGCAGGAAACGCTCGACGTGCTGCAACAGTTGGCCTTCAAGCTCTCGTTCATTATGGGATTCTGTCAGCTCCAGGAAATCGAAGACGTAAGGATCCTTCGTGGCTTCCTGGACTACAGATGAAGTCGATGAGGGCAGCACTGTATTGAAGTTGGAAGTTGCCTGCCCACTGCGTTCATGCATGCGTGTCTCGATCTGGCGTACCAGATGGTTGCGTGACCAGCCCTCGGCAAGGGCTGCATGGGCATACCATATGCGCGTGGATTCTTCGTTGAGCTTCTCCAACAGGGCGATGTGGTGATACCAAGGCAATTGTGCAAGCGGCGCTTGCACAATTGCCTCAGCTGTCCAAACACCGGCCAAGGTTCGCATATACTTCAGATTTCTCGGTGAGAAACCCTTGACATCTGGATACCGATCTCGCAGATCGGCAGAGAGCCGGTCAATGACTTTGGTTCCCCAACCCTGCTGCGACTGGCGATCGAGGATGTCGCGACCGATGTGCCAATAGGTATTGATCAATTCCTGGTTGGCGGTCAGGACGGCTTGACGTTGCCCCTGGGAAATGCGGTCACTGATCGAATTAAGTAGCATCGGGTACCACTCGGGAAGGCCAGCGGCAGGCGGCGTACTTGCGAAACGTACAACGTCGTCCGAAGCTGAAGTGTTGTCTTGCGAATTCATACCACTTGCCTTTCCTTCGTGGAACTAAACCAAACTAGAATTTCTCCGGTACGCGAGAAGCATTGACGGCCGGTTACACTGCGGACTCACCGAGTGCTTCGGCCTCCTTGACGCGCAGCTTGCCCGACATTAGCTGGGGGAGCAACGCGTCGCGAGTAGCTGCTAGGGTCTGGTTCTCGGCCATAAGGCCAATGACGTAATCCCGAATGGCTGAGACCCTCGTACTGAAGGATTCTGCGGCTTCGTGACCTGGCCAAGGAACATTAATGCTGGAGAGATCCTTCCAACTTGTGCGGGGCATTCGTGTGCCCTCGCTGGCAGACGTGACAGCCTGTACGACACAATCATGGGCAAGTGATGCCAAAGCAAAGCCCGATAATGCTTCATCCATGGGCGTAAGTACTAGAACATCCGTCGAACAAATCCCTGCATTAGGCGCCGTGACAATCTTGTGGAAGTAAGGTCGGAGTTTTCCGAATAGAATATCTCCTGCCTTGAAATGGCTCTTGTTGCTACTCACTTCATCGGATGAACCGTGTTCCCCGAGCCACATCAATCGTCTTGGAATGTGTTCAAGGCCTACATATGGAACCTTGGCTTCAAGCATTTCGGGGTTCGCAGTGTTTCGGCGATTTATGACTATTTCCGAGAGGGCCCGATGCTCGCTACTTAGGGTCGTTAGCAAGTCGTATTCGCCCCGAATCCATTCATCGGCAATGTTTGCGAGTTTGACGTTGACAGCAATTTTGTCGTCGAGCGCGCCGAGGACTTCGGCGAGGGCTCGTTGCTCGGCGATAGGCGGTACTTGAATCTCTAAGGACCGTACGTCAGAGACATTGAGGTGGGCAACTGTGGATCCTGCGGCCAGGGCTTCAATTTTCTTTTGTTGCATCGGCGAGGACAATAAATAGTACAAGAACCGAGTATTTAGTTGTTTAGGGTCAGGTCGGAGCAGAACGGTGCGCTGCCCAGCCGCGACGTTTTCCTCCCGTGGAATTAGTACAACCGGCCCAACGGGAGCTTCGCGTGCGAAGAGTAAATCACCGAACTTCGGGCGCATCCGACGAGTCCATGCTTTGAAAGTCTCTTCTGAAATACGTCGGGCCTGACTAAAATCGATTACGTTTCCACGCATCGCGGGTGTACCAACGGCGAAGAATCCACCAGATTCATCGATGGGAGAAGTTTTATGCTCGCAATCCACGATGTTCAGACACACCGATTCAAGGGATTGTTTCACGAAAGCCTCCCCAACTGCTCGCGAACAACAGCCGCCAAGCGCTCCGACTCCTCGAACTGCTCAAACAGTTCTTTCTTGAGTCGCGCGATTTTCTCTTCGATCGGCTCGCCATCGTCTTCGACTTCGGCAGCCCCAACGTATCGGCCTGGCGTTAGTGCGTAATCGGCATCCTTGATCTCAGCCAAGGTCGCCGAATAACAGAAGCCAGCCTCGTCTGCGTATTCTTTGCCCTCAGCGGATGAGGTTCCGCGCCATGCGTGGAAGGTATCAGCGATCTTCGCAATGTCCTCGTCGCTCAGTGCACGTTCGGCGCGGTCCACCATGTAGCCCAGGTTACGGGCGTCGATGAAGAGCACTTGACCCGTGCGGTCCACGCTTCCTTGAGTACTTGCGGACTTGTCGTTCGCGAAGAACCACGTGCAGACGGGGATGCCGGTTGAGCGGAAAAGCTGCGTCGGCAACGCGACCATGCAGGAAACGAGATCCGCTTCGACCAGCTGGGCACGGATATCGCCTTCGCCTCCGGAGTTCGAGGACATTGAACCATTGGCCATGACCACACCAGCTGTGCCACCTGGTGCCAGCTTGGAAATGATGTGCTGGATCCACGCGTAGTTGGCGTTGTTCACCGGTGGGACACCATAGCGCCAGCGAGGATCTGACTCATTGCGTGCCCAGTCCTTGATATTGAACGGAGGGTTCGCCATGATGTAGTCGGCTTGCAACTCTGGGTGCATATCGCGGGCAAAGGTGTCCTGCCAGCGCGAGCCGAGATTGGCATTGAGGCCATGGATGGCCAGGTTCATCTTGGCCATGCGCCAAGTGCGTTCGTTCAGTTCCTGTCCATAGACGGAGATCGCTGTGCGATCTTCATTGTGGGCATCAAGGAACTTCTCAGTCTGCACGAACATGCCGCCGGAACCGCAGGCGGGGTCGTAGACGCGTCCCCTTGTGGGTTCCAAAACCTCCACTAAGACGCGGACCACGCCGGCAGGAGTGTAGAACTCTCCGCCGCGCTTGCCTTCGGCACGCGCGAACTTTTCCAGGAAGTATTCGTAAACTTCACCGAGCAAGTCGCGAGCACGTGTCGAACCTTGGCCGGTGAAACGAGTTGTGTTCAGCAGATCAAGCAATTCACCGAGGCGGCGTTGGTCTACCGACTCGCGGTTGAAGACGCGTGGCAGGGTGCCTGTGAGAGGTGGGTTAGATGCCATAATTGCATCCATGGCAGCATCGATCAGCTCGCCGATATTCTTGGGGGCTTCACCGCCGATTGTGTCAAGCCCCTTGGCATTCTGGGTCAGGTATTCCCAGCGTGCATTTGCTGGAACCCAGAACACCCCTTGGCCGATGTACTCATCCACATCGTCAATTAGTTGAGCTACTTGTTCTTCGGTCATGCCGTCTGCGGTAAGCTCGGCTTCCAACTGGTCACGGCGCTCGGTGAAAGCATCGGAAACATACTTGAGGAAGACCAGACCAAGGATGACGTCCTTGTATTGCGAGGCATCCATGGAACCACGAAGCTTATCTGCGGCTTTCCACAGCGTATCCTTGAGTTCCTTCATCGTGCTTGGAGCAGCCTCGGCCGCCACCTTCTTAGTTCGTGCCACTAGGGTCGTCCTTCCTTAAACGTTCTGGAACAAGTATCTCAAGTCCACCGGACAATAATGCGCTGGTTATCCGGCTGGACATGGCATTCAAATGCTCAATGCGGCTGGCAGCATGCTGGCGTTCTTCATTAATCAAACGAAGCGCGCGACGCATCGCCTCATAAGAATCCGAAGGGACCTTCCGAACCGCCCACTGCCGCCAACTCGCTGATTCAGCACTGGTGATGTCTTGGGCGAGCACTTCTGGATGGAACCCGGAATTCGTGGGTGAACTGATTCTCAGAACCCTCGCAGGGAAATTCACTGCCTTTGACCCTTCGACATCAACTGTGGCGGTCGGACCGCCTGAAGAATTGAAGATGATGTCGCCAGGCTCGGTAATCACTGCTCGGCCATAAGCCTGTGCAAGGTCGAAGTAGGAAATTGAGCTGGTGGGCTGTCCAGACCGAATATCCGCAGAACTCCAAACTTTCATTCCGTGTTGGACCTTGGAGTGCAAAGAATTTTTGTTGAATCGGGTTCCTGGCAGGACTCGGAGATGTCCTTGGGAGACCAGCTCGCCCAGGGTGCTGAAACCGGACGTTTTGACGGGTTGCGCTTCTGATTCGCGTAACTGCAACTCCCAGTCTAATTGAGGGCGAGCGACG
This sequence comes from Glutamicibacter sp. NPDC055354, assembly GCF_053644955.1. NCBI lineage: Bacteria > Bacillati > Actinomycetota > Actinomycetes > Micrococcales > Micrococcaceae > Glutamicibacter > Glutamicibacter sp. NPDC055354. The sequence continues at coordinate 1,807,260 of NZ_JBSHMB010000001.1, read as the reverse complement.
CTGGTCTCATTCAGCGAAGTCAGCAGCCTTTCGAATTCGACCTGGTGCTCGGCCAGAGATGCTGCGACTGAATGCGGATCCAGGCGTTCATCTAGATTCCGGGGTACCAGCCCCTGTGAGCTGGCGATAATCCTGCTTGTTAGTCCCCACTGGGCGAACCTGAATGAGTGTGCTCGGAGTCCGTGGAAATCCATGAGGCTTGCTGCCAGATCCGCAACGAGATCGTCCGCGACATTGTCGTCCAATGGCAAGTCGCCGAGATCAGCGAGCATGATGCGACGCTGCGCTAATGGAACCTCCGAGTTATCTGGACCGATGACCCACAAGCCAAGAGCACTCCGGGGTTTGAAGAGGAAATGGCCTCGCGGCAGTAAAGCCGCAGCGCGTACTCGTCCCATGCGCAAAATCGAAGCCCGCACGTTAGAGACTTCTTTTTGCTCTGCGGCATCGACCAAGGCGCTCGCCGGGGCAATGACGATGGCGCTGTCGCTGGGGCCGAGTTCAAGGACCAGGTCATCGATGGACTGTAAGACCGACAGCGGGTCGTCATCCTGCATTCCCGGAGAAGGGAACTGGGCCAGATGGATTATCGGCTTGATGCCATTCGCGGGTGAAGAAGCAATGAAAGATTCATTTGTGGCGAGCAGCATTTTCAGCCGGCGTACGGTCAACCGGCTAGTATCGTGTTCTTCTTTGGCAACTGGAAGCTGGATCTGCAGCAAAGTCGATTCTTCTACTAGTTGCATCAGCGTATATACAAGGTCGCTGCCTCCTGGTGTGGCCTCGTGGAAGACGGAGTCCGGGCCTGCCAGCTCCAGTGCGCACTTGGCGATAAGCCGGCGGACAGCGTCCGAAAGGGCAGTGCGGCTTATCGCGATTTCATTGGCCCTAAAACGATCCTCGAACAGCGACTCAAACGCCGGCAGCGCTCCGTAAGACGCATCTATCAGCTTGTCGATGTAGGCGACGATGGATGCTAATTTGTCCTGTTCCGCTTCGATTTCTGAATAGAGGCAATCGTCATCGGGATCCAGTTCGTCTGCGGCGTCTAGAAGCTCGCTCGGTGAAAAATGTGCCAGCGACTGTCCCAGGTATTGCTGCAGGGCCAGAAGCGAGGTCACCAGAGGAAAGTTTTCCCGCGCCAAAGTCGAGTAGGCCGCTGAGTCTTCCTTGAGCTCAGGGTTGTTCCCGCGGCCGGTAGCTTGCAGCCACTGAACTATTTCTTCGGACGCGAATAGTTCCTGGGCGCCAATCGTTTGTTTCGATTCCGGAAAGGGCAGTTCAGTGCCTCGGCTCCTTTTGCGCCAGACCGTAACGACAGGGCGTTGGACATGGGCTAGGCGTGCGATGTCCGGCAGGGAGATCAGTTCTTGCTCGTTCATCATTGCCTCCTTTCATGCCCGACCGTTTGATAACTCTGACCCTACAAGAAGAACTCTTCGTTGCCTATTGTGGCTACTGATAACCCTCGTTATCAGTATTTTTCTAGTCCTTTATTCGATGGGTCATTCAATCTGGTTTCACGACGGAATCATGCCGCATCGCCTCATTAGGCACTCCAGGCAAGAACGTCGAAGTCATCGAATACTCGCCCCAGGAGGACACCGTGGAACCACAGATGCAAGGACCTATGGTCCCGACTGAACTGCTCAGGCAACGCACGAAGAAATCATGGCTGATGCCAGCAGGTGCTGGATTGGCCGTCGGCACCGCTTTGGGACTGGTGATAGGGGTTTCCATCACAGGTGGCGCCGGTGGTTCCGGCAACGCAGCGCCTGATGCGCAAGAAAGCGGCTTGAACCAGGACTTTATCAACCAGGCCGTTGAAACATGCGGCATCGACCCGGAAGGGTATGCCGTCCTGGACGGTGGGGCAGCCATCGAGCTGGATACCGAAGGCGAAGACTACTTGGACAGCGGTACCTCCAACCTCGCTGCCTATTACTGCATGCTCAACGAGCTGGACGTACCGGAAGTAACCCAGCAGAAGATGGGCCGCACCCGGGCGCTGGATGGAACCCAGAGCGATACGTGGGAATCGCTGCAGGCCAGCTGGTCCTACCACCCGGACACCGGCGTCAACGTGCTCATCGAAGGAGCGAAATAGCCATGAGTGAGAATCAATCATCATCGATGCTCCCGGCTGAGGCCGTGGACAATCCAGAGGGCAAGAAGAAGCGTTGGGGTCTGGTCCTTTCCTCGACCCTCGTCGTCGGAGCCCTAGTTGGCGGCGTGTTCTGGGGTATGAACCTCGTCAATCCGAAGGAATCCGAGGAATACCTGACCCTGTCCGAGTCGCATTCTGCGGTGGCCGCGGAACGGGATTCGCTCCAATCCGACTTCGACGAGCTTGAAGCCGGAATCGCCGGCAGGGAAGAAGCCGTGGAGGAACGCGGCGCCGCCCTGGATGAACAGGCCGCCAATCTGGATACGCGTGACAAGGAACTGCAGGATGCGGAAGACAAGGTCGTTGCCCGCGAAAAGGCGGTCGGAAAGATCGAGGCAGAACAGCTGGAGAATTCCGTCGAAGACGGCGTATGGACAGTCGGCAGCGACATCAAGGCCGGCACCTATCGCGCCAAGGAAGCCGTGGGCAGCAGGTGCTATTGGGCAGTTCTCCAAACCGGTACCAATGGCAGCGACATCATCGACAACGGCATCCCCGGTGGTGGACGTCCGACCGTCACCGTGAAAAAGGGCCAGGACTTCGAATCGCAGCGCTGCGGCACCTGGGTGAAGCAGTAGAAGCCCGCACACCAAAAAACAATGATCATCACAATTTCGAGGAGTCACCATGAGCTACACCAATGCACAACCATCACCAATGGCGCAGTACCCCGTGCCGCACCTGCCGCCGAAGTCATTCGTCACGACCTGGCTGCTTTCCCTGCTGCTAGGTGGACTGGGCATTGACCGTTTCTATCTGGGCAAGGTGGGCACCGGCCTGCTGAAGCTGCTGACTTTCGGCGGTTTCGGAATTTGGTCCCTTATCGATCTCATCATCATCCTTTCCGGTGGCATGACCGATAAGTTCCGTCGCCCGTTGGAGGGCTACGCACAGCACAAGAAGCTGGCATTGATCATCAGCATCGTTCTGATCGCCATCGGCGCAGTCATTGGAATCAGCACCGGGGTCTCTGCCGGAAAGGCTGTGGATCAAGCGGTCACCAACGCACCATCTGTCGTTGAAGAACCAACCATCAAGGCTTCGGCGACTGCTGCAGCAACTGAGCAGGCTGCTGTTGAAGAAGAACCCGTGGCAGAGGAACCTGCGGAGGCCACGTGGCAGGAGGTCATTACCCTCGATGGAAAGACCGACAAGGCCAGCAAGGTGTTCGAGCTCACCGGGGCTGAAGCCCGTATGACCTATTCATTCAAGGGTGGCGAAGACATGTCCCTTGGCGCGATCTACATTCTCACCGAGGGGACGGATCTGATGAAGGACGGCGGGCTTCCCGAAGCCATGATTGACGGTCCGGTTAGCGAAGAAACGGCTCTGCACAAGACCGCGGGCAAGTACTTCCTGGATGTGAACGCTGCAAACTTCGACGGCTGGACCCTCACCATCGAAGAAAAGCGCTAACAGAGATTCCGAGGCGGATCATTTGGGAGAAACTCCTCGGAAATGTGCTCCGGTGGGAACTCTTATGGGGAAGAGGACCCACCGGGGTTTGGACAAAGGTAGTCGCCCACGCAAGTCTTGGACTTACGTGGGCGACTATCCGTTCGTAGCATCGATTCTTGAAATTATCGTTGGTTGCCCAAAGCGAACAAGGCTTGGTCGATTTCTCTGGCCGTCCACGTTTGGTCATGTTCATCAAGGAGCTGAATGAGAACTTCCACTTCTTGCATGTACCGGCGGTACCGGCCGCGACTGTTTGCCAACTGAATGCCGAGGAACGTCAAACCATGGTGCGCACGGCGATCGTAAATGGCCATTCGATTCGGTGCAGCGGCGACGATGACCGCTGAAGCTAGCGCGTCACCGGTGGTGAACCCGGGCAGTGATCCTAGAGCGCTTCGTGATTTCTTGGCGGCTTCCGGAACGCTGAGCAGCTCGTCATTCGCGTACTTGAGTACGATTTCAGTGGCCTCACGTACCACTAGGTCCGAGGTGTTCATGAGCTTCCTTGCCCACTTGGTATCGGCTCTGAGCCGTTTCCATAGAAGCAAAGAACCAATGTCAGCTTTCCCGAGGGAGCCGGTCTTGGCAAATCGTTCAGTCACCTCTTCAAGAACCTCGTCGTAGTGTTCTGAAGTGTCGCTCGTGTAGTCTTCGTGCGCTCGGGAAAGCTGAATCCAAAGAGGGATTTCGCTACCCTCAATCAACGTCGTCGATGAGTCCATCATCCTATCCTGACATCAATATTTGAAGACGTGTAAGTCCCGATGTTCAGGGCATCCGAGATGTTCTGACGCTTGCTGAAACTGAAGCTCTTAAATCCTACTTTTAGCTGTGTTGGGCATCATAAGTCTGATATGTTTTAGGGAAGCGACGGGGCTGATTTTTCGGATCTAACAGCTGGTTCATACCGCTGATGAGTTCCCGTCGATGTACCATCGACACTTCATGCGAGGGAATTCATGAGCCAACTTTTTGACCTGTCCGGACGCCTGGCCCTGGTCACCGGATCCTCCCGCGGCATTGGCCGCGAACTTGCCAGTGCCTTGGCGGATGCCGGTGCCACCATCATCCTGCATGGCCGCGACGAGCAACGCCTGGCCGAAACCGTTGCCGAATTCAGCAGACGCTATGGCACCGAAAGAATCCATAGCGCCTGCTTCGATGTCACCGATGATGCCGCCGTGCGCGAGAACATCGCAGCCATTGAAAAGAACATCGGCCCCATCCGCATTTTGGTGAACAACGCGGGTATCCAGCACCGCGTGCCCATGCTGGATCTGGAGGTGGCTGACTGGCAGCGTGTGATTGACACGAACCTCACCAGCGCATTCCTGGTAGGCCGAGAGGTCGCACGCTCCATGGTGCAGCGTGGCGAAGGCAAGATCATCAACATCTGCTCGGTGCAAACCGACTTGGCCCGCCCCACCATCTCCGCCTATAGTGCGGCCAAGGGAGGCCTGCGCAATCTCACCCGCGCCATGACCGCCGAATGGGCTGGTTCGGGACTGCAAATCAACGGCATCGCACCGGGCTACATCCACACCGAGATGACGCAGAATCTGGTGGATGACGAGAAATTCAACTCCTGGATTCTGGGCCGCACCCCGGCTGCCCGTTGGGGAACTGTCGAGGATCTGGCCGGACCAGCAGTCTGGTTGGCCTCGGATGGATCGAACTACGTGAACGGGCAGACCATTTTCATCGACGGAGGCATGAGCGTTGTCGTCTAATTCCCTCGCCACCAGCACGTTGGCCGTCGTGGCCCATGCAGCCGGTGATTTGCGTATTGAACAAATCGAGCTGGCAGCGCCGCGAGCAGATGAAGCACGCGTTGCCATCGCTTACGGCGGTATTTGCGGATCAGACTTGCATTACTGGAGCCACGGCGCCGCCGGGGAATCGATCCTCAAGGCTCCAATGGTTCTCGGGCATGAAATCGTTGGGACCGTCATGCAGGCCGCCGCTGACGGCAGCGGGCCGGCAGCCGGAACCAAAGTCGCCGTGCACCCGGCAACACCAGGCGAGACCGGGGAACCCTACCCGGCCGACCGCCCGAATCTTTCCCCGGGGTGCACCTATCTGGGCTCGGCCGCCCGCTACCCGCACACCGAGGGCGCATTCGCCCGCGAAGTGAACCTGCCATCACGCATGCTGCGTGAACTACCCGTTGGCCTGTCACTGCGTGATGCCGCACTGGCAGAACCGGCTGCGGTTGCTTGGCATGCGGTGTCGCGCGCCGGTGAAGTCGCCGGCAAGAAGGTGCTGGTTATTGGTGCTGGGCCGATCGGAGCTCTCGCTGTAGCAGTGCTCCAGCGTGCCGGAGCCAAAGAAATCATCGCAGTGGACATGCACGAGAAGCCGTTGGAAATCGCCGGGAAACTCGGTGCCACCTCCACCTTGCGAGCCGATGACCAGGAAGCTCTTGCCCAGGTGGGCGCGGACGTGGTGATCGAGGCCAGCGGCAACTTCTGCGGGTTGGCCTCCGCAGTGCGCGGTGCCGTGCGCGGCGGTCGAGTGGTCATGGTCGGGTTGCTGCCCTCAGGAGAACAGCCGGCGCTTATTTCGCTGGCTATTACCCGCGAGCTGGAACTGGTTGGTTCCTTCCGCTTCAACGACGAAATCGACCAGGTGCTTGCTGCCCTGGCCGACGGGTCGCTGCAGGTTTCCGAGGCGGTAACCCACGAGTTCCCGGTGGCCGATTCGCTTGAAGCCTTTGAAACGGCGAAGGATTCGGGGCGCTCGGGCAAGGTCTTGCTGAACTTCCTGGGGGAATAAACAAGCGTAAAAAATCCCACGGTTCCGCTTCTGGATCATTTGGAACCGGAGCCGTGGGCACTGTTCAAGCCGGGTCATAGCCTAGTACTGGGTTTTACCCGCGAACCATCAATGACGCCGCGGCAGCACGAGCCGAAGAAAACCCGTCTGAGCTGGATGGCCGTCCCGTCTCTGGCCAATGTATTCTCGCTTGCCAGCATATGACTCGCGAACGGGCAAGATTCGAAGAAGGTTCCGAAACTGTCCAAAACGGTTCTGAGCGCGATTCTGATGCGCGTTCCGGGGATAAGCCAAGGCATCCAAAGTTCTTTGATAGAGGTCTTCTTCGGGACTAGTCCCCGGCCGCATCCGAAATCATCACCACTGGAACTAGTGGGTTTTGGGCGGTTGGCTTCGTGCCGATCTCGCTGCCGCATGGGAGCGTCTTGGAGATGGCTCGGCTGATGCAGCGCTCGCGGTAAACCCGTCAGAGTACTGCGCAGCCGGTTGGCTGTAACCGCAAAATAGTTCGGTCGTCGGGCAGAATACTAGCTTGATATACGGATTCAAGTTCAGCTCAAGGCTTGAGGCCATATTCCCGGCAGGTCACAGCCGAACTCCTGCCTGCCCAGCAGCACAAAAACAGTTCGGGTCTCATGCTCTGGTCAGGGAAGAAAGTGCTCACAGTCTAGGCCGTCTTATTTCACGGTCCGCCGAGCGCTAGAGACATAGGGCGTTGTGGCATATCCCTTTTTGGAGGCTCGAACTTTCAACGAGATCTTGGTTTTGCGATCCTTGGGGGTGAGCGTATAGCTCGATTTGGTGGCACCCTTGATCTTGTTGCCATTGCGCAACCACTGGTAGCTGAGCTTGCTGCCTGCCGTCCACCCGCTGGTTTGGGCCGACAAGGTTCGTCCGGCCTTAAGAGTTCCTGAGGTCTTTACCTTGCCCTTAGTCAACGTGCCATAACCAATACGCTTGGAGTCGCTGGTGATCGAAGTATTCTTGAAACCGGGTTTGCTAGCCGATACCTTGACACTGACCTTTGTTGACCGATCCGCTGGAATTAGCCGGTAGGTGCTCTGGGTAGCGGATTTGATCTTCTGACCATTACGCAACCACTGGTACTTCAGCTTGGAGCCCTGGGTTCCTCCGGAGTGGATGGATTTCAGGGTCTTGCCCACCTTTGGTGTTCCGGTAACCTTGATGTCGCCTTTGGCAAGAGTACCCGCGGCAACAGACTTACCGGCGCTGGTGGCAACCAGTGAGGTGTAGCCTTCACGAGTGGCAGAAACTTTCACCGACAACTTGGCGGCTCGATCGGCGACGGTAGCCGTGTACGTTGATTTAGTGGCCTTGAAAATGACCCTTCCGTTGCGCAGCCACTGGTAGCTTAGCTTGGTGCCGTCGTATCGACCGGTGACATTCGCCTTGAGTCTCTTTCCAACCTTCGCCGTTCCGCCCAGCTCAACCCTGATCTTCGGCAACGCTGCCTTGCGCACCAGCACTGGAGCCGAAACAGCGGAGAAAGTCGGGGTGGCATTGGGCCAAAAAGCAGTGGTCCGGACCGAGATCTTCGCACCAACATCAGCCGGTGTGAGCTTGAGATTCGGGAATACGGCCATCGGAATGGCCGTTCCGTTTCGGAACCATTGGAACTGGAAGTCTTGCGGGCTACCAGACCACGTGCCGGTGTTGACAGTGAGTTCACTGTCGGTCACTGTGCTGCCAACGATCACGGGCGGTCCAGTTTGCCATGTTCCGGGGCCAATAACTGCGCTCGTCTCGGGGGTACTAAGTGCTTGATAGCCGTCGGGAAGTTCATAGTTCAATACTGCCCGGAGCGGGACGCCTTCGCCCCCAGGGAAGGGGCTGAAGGATGCATCAACGATGTTCAGCTCGGCAACGGAATGCACCTGAACCTCGGACCAGGGCAACTCGAAGGGTAGCTCGGGATTAGGCGTAAATATTGCCTGCGTCCGTGTTCCAACGGCCGGCGGTGCACTGAACGTCACTGACCCCAGATCGACGATTTGATTTTGAATGTAGCCGCTGAAGCTGCGGCGGGTGAGTTGTTTGCCGTCAGGCCAGGTTGCCGTAGCTAGAAGCTCGAGGTTGCCGCCACCCCACTGGGGAAGCACCGCAATAGTTTTCGTTGTGCCCACGAGCTGTGGAGCCGAATCGCTGTCAAGATTCCACTGAAATTGGAGGCTAGCTCCGGGGGCCGAGATTGATGCAGCCAGATTCTGGCCTACGGTCCGGTCTCCGGTAATAATGGGCTCGTTATCGATGGGATGCCGCGGGTCGTCAACTTGGAATGTTGGAGCCGCTACGTCAGTGTAATTTCCTCGCGCGTCGGGAACCACCATCGAGCTTGAATTGTCATAGTGACCGTACGGGGCGTTGTCCAAGATCCTAAACTGGAGCTGGTAGCTGGTAACGCCATTAGCGTCGGTGCTCAGGCTTCCCGGAATGATGTTGCCGCCGTGAAGTTTTTCGCTGGTCACTTCAGACCATAATGGCAAAGTCTGTGGCGACCAGTTTATGTATTCCGATTCTGAGAGGGGATTCTCGTCGGTGAATCGTACCGTATACGTTCCGGTTTCACCCGGCATTAGTACCGGTTTGTCGATGGTGACGTCGATAATTTCTGGTGGCTGAGAGTCGTCGATGTCCGTTGTGACGGCACCGGCCGCAGCAGGGGGCAACGCAAGTACTGCCGCAAGTGCCGCCGACATGATGGTTCTACCAGCAATTTGCATCAGTGATTCCTCTGCGCTTATACCCAAGATGAGGTAATGATGATAGCGAATTCTACCCATCAATGCACAATGAGTCGAGAGGCTGAACTACTAGTCAGAGGCGGGCTTTCCAATCTGAACATATTGCCTGTCCAGGGGATATCACTGATCGCGCAAATTATGTTTAGGCGGCGGGAAACACCGTGCCGTCAGACGCGTATCGCCACCGGCGTCATGGTGAGCGGTGGCGATACGCCTCTATAAAATTAGTTTGAACCTGCGATGCTCACAGCGGTATTGACCGGTACCGGATTGGCGAAGAGGTCCAGCACCGGGCAATGGGCATCCACTGCCTGGCGCAGTTCTTCATAGCGTTCGGCCGATTCCGGGCCGGTGATCTGGATGTCCAGATCCACCGACGAGAATCCCGGGCGGATGGACTTGTCAATGCCGAACAGGCCACGGACATCTAGGTGGCCATTGGCCACAATCTTTACCTCGTCCACCTGGATGCCGAGGTTCTGCGCGTACAAGCGGTAGACCACAACCTGGCAGGAGATGAGCGCTCCGAGCGCGTATTCCACGGGGCTTGCGGCCAGGTCGCTGCCACCCAGGGCAGCTGGCTCGTCGACCTGGAAGGTGTGCTTGCCCGAGACAATGTTGCTGGCTACTGAATCGAAGCCTTCGCCCTCGACGGTGAAAGTCAATTGGGCACTTTGCGGGGCAGCCGAAATTCGTTCGCCCCAGCCCTTGCCTGCTTCCTGCAGGCGCTGTGCGCGGTCTTCGGATACGGTTGGGGCAGATGCTGCATTAGTCATGGGGAATTGATCCCCTTTCTGGCGCAAGGGGCGCCATCGCTTACGCATCTTGGCTGTCAAGATGCGTCGAATCTTCACCTGGGGCACCCCGCACAATGACGCAGGAGGGTTGCCGTCCATTCAGCCAGGGCTCAAAGAGTGGAACTCGTGATTCAGTGATTAATTTCTATCGGTTGCAGGGCCCGCGGGTAAAGGGCAGAAGTAACTTTTCGTCACCGGGCATCTTGCTTTCCGGCTCGCTAAGATGGAATCTAGCTCTCGGGCGCCCACTGCACGAACAATGAACGGCGAGTATGGAATTCCAGCTGACACTTTCTGCGGCCCAGACCTTGGTGACCGAATCCGAATACAACCTGGGCCAGTTCCTGTGTGATTCCGGAAAAGTGCAGATCGCCAACCGGGTAATGCAACCGGGATCTACCCGCATCTCCGGTGTGGTGCTGCGCGAATCGGTGATGGCCCAATTGGAAATCACCGAGGGCAATATCAGCTTCACCAGCTTCTGCGGGAAGCATCCGGGGGTTCAGTCCTGTGAAGATGTCGCCGCCTTGCTCATCGAGGTCACCACCGAAGAAGACCAGGGCTTCTTCGTCTCCGACTCCGGGGTGGATCCCCACGCATGGAAACGCAATAGCAAGCCGCAGTGGGAACGTACCCTTGACCGTCTGCTTCCAGTCATTTCCGATGAGCCGCTGGCTGTCGAAGAACCGCTGGGATTGATCCTGAAAGTGGTCAGCGAACCCCGTTATGGCGGCGAGGACGCGCTGACCTTGCAGGCACGCCCGGCCCGCCAGGGAACCAAGAGCCCCTGGATCCAAACCGGGATCAGCTGGCGCAATGTTGCTTTTGATGCGCGGTTCTCCAAGAAGCAGCGTCGTGCGGTCGTTGAACTGGACCGGTTGCGTGAACACGTTGAACAAGATACTTATCGCCATTCGTGGGATCCCAAGGAGTGGATCTCCTTGATGGATCTTCCAGGCCAGGACCTGCTGGATGCGTTCGAAGCCCTGCGTGAAGCTGGAGTGCAGATCGTCAACGGTGGTTCTACGGCCAAGGCCCCGGTGGAGTTCAGCGAGCAACCAGCCATGGCACACGTGGATGTGCGTCGCGGTGAACATGGCCTGAGCATGGAAGGGAAGCTGCGCGGGCCGAGCGAAGAGCACGTCTACCTCTTGCCCATAGGCACGCCGCCGACCTTGTTGACTTACGCGTCCAGCCCCTTGCCGAAGGCCAGGGAAATCGGTTTGGCCCGGTTCGCTGAACCGGTCACGAAGGAACTGGCCACATTTATTGAATCCGGTGCGCAATCCATCCCGCAGGAAGGCGTTGAGCTTTTCGAGCGCCAGCACCTGGATCGATTGCGCCTGATGGCACCGTTGAAGAGCGAGGATGACAGCTACAGCATCCCTGTTCCAGCACGCCCCAGCCTCAAGCTGTCCCTGGAGAGCATCCGAACTCCGCTGACCGTGAGCTATTCCTGGGAGTACGCCTCCGCGGGCCCCCGCCAGTATGCCGTGGAAAAGGAAATTGCTGCTTCGGTGCAGGACAAGCTCGGCGCGCAGGCTTCCTTGGGGCAACTGACCTCTTCAGGAATCTTCCCGCCGAAGGAATTCAGCACCTCCGAATCCATCGATTTCTTGGTCTACGCATTGCCGCTCTTGGCAGAGCATCCTGATGTGGTCGTTGAAGAGCAGAACAGGCTGCCGAAGTACCGGATCAGCCACGCGCCGGCCGCTGTCAGTGTCGAAGCCGGCGAAAGCACGGGGGACTGGTTCGACTTGTCTGTGGAAGTGCTCCTGGACGAGACCAAGGTCCCGTTCCCACTGCTGCTGGAGGCCTTGACCAAGCAAGATGAGTATCTCGTCCTCGATGACCTTACGGTGATCCCGATTGATGGTGCAGATTTCACGCAGCTGCGCCAGCTGATATCAGAGGCCGGGGAGCTGGGCACGGTGCAGGGCGATACGATCCGCATCCATAAGTTGAGCATCGACTGGTGGCAAGAACTGGTGGATCTGGGCATTATCGAAGCCCAGCACAACCAGTGGCTGCAGACCATGAAGGCGCTGCAAAGCGGTGAAGAAATGCAGCCGGTCCAGCTAGCGGAAACGTTCAACGCTGAACTGCGCCCGTATCAGGGCCACGGCCTATCCTGGCTCAACTTCTTGCGTACCCATGATCTCGGTGGCGTCCTTGCCGACGATATGGGTCTGGGCAAGACCGTCCAGCTGCTGGCTTGCCTTGAACAAGCGCGCGTCGAGGATCCTGCACAGAAATTCCTGGTGCTGGCTCCTACCTCGGTGGTGGGTAACTGGATCAATGAGGCGCAGCGATTTGCGCCGCAGATGAGCGTCACCGGCATTACTTCAACAGCTAGAAAGAGCGGCCAAAGCATGGCTGCGCAGATCGGTGATGCCCAGCTGGTAGTTACCAGCTACACGATCTTCCGCCTGGCCTATGAGGATTTCGAAGCAGCCGGCTTCAACGTCATGATCATGGACGAGGCCCAGCAGCTGAAGAACCATGCCTCCAAAGGCTATAAGCAGGCCCGGCAGCTGCCAGTGCCGTGCAAATTCGTGGTCACTGGCACACCCATGGAAAACAACCTGATGGAACTGTGGGCGTTGGTCTCACTGGCTGCACCGGGCCTGTTGGGCGGTGCGAAGTCCTTCAAGGACAACTACCAGAAACCAATTGCCGACGGAGACCAGGAGCGCTTGGAGCGCCTGAAGAGCCGTCTGCGTCCGTTCGTGCTGCGCCGTACCAAGGAACAGGTCGTTCCAGAGCTGCCGGCGAAGACCGAACAGGTGCTGGAAGTCGAACTGGAGCCGGGGCACCGCAAAGCCTATGACCGCCGCTTCCAGCGCGTGCGGCAAGAAGTCCTGGGCCTGGTTGACGACGTTGATTCGAATCGCTTCCAGATTCTCCAATCGCTGACCTTGCTGCGCCAGCTGGCCTTGGATCCGTCCCTGGTAGGGGAGGGCGATGCCCCGAGCGCGAAGCTTGAAATGCTGCGCGAACTCATGGGGGACGCGGTTTCTGAAGGGCATAAGATTCTGGTCTTTAGCCAATTCACCAGTTTCTTGGCCAAGGCACGCGACGTCGCTGAAGAGCTGGGCATTGAGCACGGATACCTTGATGGGTCCACCACTGGCCCTAGGCGCAAGGAACTGATTGACGGTTTCGGCGAGGGAGATTTCCCGGTCTTCTTCATCTCGCTGAAGTCCGGCGGCTTCGGCATTAACCTCACTTCCGCCGACTACTGCATCTTGCTGGACCCATGGTGGAACCCGCAGGCCGAAGCCCAGGCTATTGACCGGGCCCACCGCATTGGGCAAACTCGTCCGGTCTATGTGTATCGCTTGGTGGCAAAGGACACCATCGAATCCAAGGTGCTCGCGCTGCAGGCCAAGAAGACGCAGCTGTTCAATGATGTCCTGGGAGAGACTGCCCAAGCCGCGCAGAGTGCGGCGTTAAGCGCCGATGATTTCCTGGCGCTGATGGAGTGAGCCTAAAAAGCTGAAGCCTTGGAAACCAGAAGGTCTCCAAGGCTTCAGCTGAAGATCGGGAACTAGAGAATCTGTTCAAAGCTGTCGTTGAGGCGGTGCAGGAGATCTCCAAAATTCTTCAGTTCGGCGGCTTCCCATTCCTTGAGCTGGCGGCGCAGTTCCTCACGCAGCGTGTTACCGCTGGAGCGCCACTTCTCCTTGGCGATTTCTGTTGCCGAGACCAGCTGGGCCCGGCCATCGGAAGGATCCTGGGTGCGGGTGACAAGTTCCAGAGACTCGAGGTGCTGCACGAGGCGGGAAATAGTCGCCTTGTCCAGACGCAGTTTTTCTGCGAGTGCTCCCTGTTGCTGGGCTTCATCACGGATGACCACTGCAAGCAAGCGGTACCCCGGATCCTGCAGGTCCGGGTGGATGATCTTGGCGCGACGGATCAGCATCTGGCGGGCGCGCAATAAGATGGCGGTGAATTCTTCTTCGACCGTCTGCATCAGTTCTTCTTCTTGCATACAAACCATTCTAAAGATTAATGGTCAATAAGTCTGATATTGGAAACCGCAGCCGTTCGAAGCCGAAGTGTTGAACGTACTGCGAATCCCCAGCTGAGCGTAATTAATGGCTTGGAAAAGACTGGCCAGGCAACGCCTGATGCCTGCAAAGCCGTACAGTTCCACTTCTCCGGCGCAGCTTAGGAACGACTTGCCAATTGCATTTGTGATTAGAGAAGCAATAGATTTCCGCCGCCGCTAAGAAGCAGAGCAAGAAAGCCATGGCCTCCGTTGCCGCTGGCGTTGGACCCAACGTGGTGCGGCGAATCTGTCCGCACTGTCCACGGGCCTCTTGGAGAGCATTGAGGGTCTTGCATGAATTGGATATCGGGATTCATGAAAATAAAGCTTGACGCTTCAACTAATGGTTGGTAGTTTTTAATCATGAATCATCTATCCGATACCCCTCCCGTCTTGTTCCTTAGCCATGGTGCACCGCCACTCGCCGACGACCAGCGCTGGACCCAGGAGCTGGCTAGCTGGTCCGGCACTTTCGAGAAGCCGAAAGATATTCTGATGATCTCCGCGCACTGGGAAAATGCGCCGGTGACGCTGAGTGCTACCCAGCAGAAGAACGAATTGGTCTACGACTTCTGGGGCTTCGACCAGAAGTACTACGACGTTCGCTACGATGCGCCAATGGCGCCCGGGCTGGCCAATGAAGTCGAACGGCTGACCTCGGCCTATGGCCATCACGTGGAGCGCGACGAGACGCGTGGACTGGACCATGGCGCCTACGTGCCGCTGAAGGAAATGTTCCCGGATGCGGATGTACCTGTGGTGCAGATGTCCATGCCAACACTGGATCCTGCAGGACTCTTTGATCTGGGCAAGAGCTTGGCACCCTTGCGCGAGCGGGGAACCTTGATCGTTGGCTCCGGATTCACCACCCACAACTTGCGCTGGTTCAACCCAGCCGGCGGGCCGGATTCGGCGCCGCCATCGGCCTCCAGCGAGTTCGACCACTGGGCTGAGGAGGCGATGGTCCGCGGGGATGTGGACTCGATCCTCGACTTCCTGCACAAGGCCCCGGCGGCCCGTGAAGCGCACCCTCGCTCGGAGCATTGGGCTCCGCTGTACGTTGCGCTGGGAGCGGCATACGCCTCGGGTGGAATTGATGCCAAGACGGCAATTGACGGTTTCTGGTACGGCCTGTCCAAGCGCTCCTGGACCTTGAGCTAGGCGATCTCCCTATCTTTCCCGCAGCAAGCGCGGCACCGATTGGTCCCGCGCTTGCGCAGGTAATAGTGGACTTTTCTGGTCGATCCTCTAGCTGGCGGCTACCGATGCATCATCAATGCGGAACAAGGTAGCCTGCGAGCTGTCTTCCACGCCCTTGAAACGCAAAGTAACGGTCTTACCGCGGAAGTTGTTCAGGTCAACAGCCTGCAGTTCGTAGGACGAGCCGGCATCCAAGTTCGACCAGGTGCCCACGTTGTAGGTTCCGTAGCCGTCCAGAACCTGTACGGTCAGCTTGTCGTACTGGCTATAGGCAGTAGTTTCATTGGTCAGCACATGCAGGTAGAACTCCAGCTGCGCATTGGTGGCATCTGCCGGGATGGCGACCTTCTGGTCCAGGGTGTAGGTGTTGGAATTGCCCCAACCATTCAGCCCAGCTAATCCGCTGCCGGAGCGGGCTGCCGAGCCGGACTCGAAGGTGTCGGCGCGGTTGGCGGTCCAGTAATCCGCCCCGTTCTCGAAGCCAGCATTCTTCAGCAGGTTGCCGCTTGGCTCCGGATCCGGAGTTGGCTCCGGGGTTGGTGTTGGGTTGCTGCCGTCCAGGGCATTCATGATCTTGGCGGCATCCACCAGTCCGGCGCCGCAACCGATGCTGCAACCGCCTGGCATCGCGCGGGTGCCCTGCTTCAACGCAGTTTCCACGGAGGCGGGGGACATCCCAGGGTCTGCCGACTTCATCAGTGCGACCATGCCCGCTACGTGCGGGGTGGCCATGGAAGTGCCCTGGTAGAAGGCATAGCCCTGGCTGGATGGAGTAGTGGTGCCGGTATTGATGGTGGACAGCACGCCCTGGCCGGCGTAGCGGGTGTCGCCACCAGGTGCGGTGACGTCAACGGCCGAGCCGTAGTTCGTGTAGTACGACGGAGCGCCCGAAGGGTTGCTTGCCGCTACGGTAATGACGTTTTCGCAGTTGGCCGGGCGGGAATTCGAAGCGTTCTGGCTTTCGTTGCCGGCGGCAACTACCACCGAGGTGCCGCGCGAAACCGCGGCGTTGATGGCCGCCTGGTAGGTAGTTCCGCAAGCGCCGCCACCGCCCAGGGACATGTTGATGGTGTCTGCAGGGGTTGGGTTATTGGCAATTCCCGGGACCGCACCGCCCGAAGCCCAAATGATGGCATCGGCGATATCGGACAGGCTGCCGCCGCACTTGGCCAGGACGCGGACCGGCTGGATCTTGGCATCCGGTGCAACTCCGGCCACGCCGCTGGAGTTGTTGGTGACTGCGGCTACGGTGCCGGCCACGTGGGTGCCGTGCCAAGAGGAATTGCCCGAGTAGCTGCCGCCGCATTCACCAGCGGCGTACCAGTCGCCCTCATCCTGGGGGTTCGCGTCGCGGCCGTTGCCGTCGCGGGCCGAGGCAGAGCTGGAGACGAAGTCGTAGCCGGAAACGATGTTGGCGTTCAGGTCCGAGTGCGAGGTGATGCCGGTATCCAGGACTGCGACGATGCTGCCCTCGCCGGTGGCGATGTCCCAGGCCGAAGGCAAGCGCATCCCGTTGGTGCCGCTGTAGTGCCACTGCTCGCCGTACCGGGTGTCGTTAGGCGTCATGGAAATCTTCATGATGGCATCGGGTTCCACCGATTCCACGAGACCAGACTGCGCAATATCGGCCATGAACTCCTTGGCGCCGTTGCCCTTGAGTTTCTTGTCGGCCTTCACCACGAAGCTGCCGGTGGCCATGGCTCGCATTTCCTTGACGGTAACGCCTGCTGCCTTGGCTGCTTTGCCCCAGGCCTTGGCGCGGGAGGACTTGCCCGTCTGCGTGGCTGAAGCCTTGTAGGTGACGATGAACTGGTCGTAGGCCTCGCCTGATTGCACCGAACCGATCTTGACCTTGTCTTCGCCATTTGCCTTGGGGAGGGACTTTTCAGCGGGAGCCGACACGGGGGAGGCGGTAGCTGGCAAGGCGCCAGCGCCGAAGCCGCTCATGCCGATCACTACGGCCGCGGAGACGGCCAGGGTTCTCCGAAGAGGGGTAGAAAAACGTGCCATTGATGTTCTCCTTGTAGGGTTTTTGGGCGCACAAAGGTCGGTGATCAATCGATGTGGTGTGTGCCGGTAGGAGCGTAACTGCTCGGCAACTCCTAAAGGAAGTACTTCTCAAATAAATCTTTTATATTCGCTCATGTACTAAAAAGGTGTTTCACATATTTCTGTGGAACTATCCCGGCGGACTCGCAGATTCGAAAAATGAATGATGGTTATCTGCATGTTTGGGGAGTTCGAAATTTTCAGATCCGCACTGACCATGGAAAACACATAATTATTTGCATAGCGAACGCTATCTTTCCGAAGTTGTTTCACTCTAGAAGTACATTCCGGGATCCAGCTCTCCTGGCGTCGAAGCCGTGTTCCAAGCGTGATAGGTATCTTGGCTAATTCATTGAATAAATGGGGTACCTCCGGATTCGGCACCGTGCGATGGCCGATAGCGCCTTGGTTGCCAGCTCATCGGCTGGAGGCTTCGCCAACTAATCAGTTCCGCCGAGTTACCCTTCGGGAGACAGCTGGCAACGGCTTGCAGCGGCAGGCCCAAGATGCCCACCGGAGCGAATACCGGTGCTGCACGTATCTAGCCCAGCAAGAAGGCAATGACCAGCACACTGGGAAAGGTCAGCAGGGTGCTTGCCAGCACCACTTCGCGCGGCACGGCGACGGGCAACTTGAATTGCTGGGCAAACAGCAAGACGTTTTGCGCGGTTGGAAGCGCCGCCATGATCACCACTCCGAGAAGTTCGATTCCGGATAGGCCGAAAACGAAGCGGGCAACGAGCCAGGCGAGCAAAGGCATGAAGAACACCTTGAACGCGGTCGCCAGATAGATTTCGCCGCGCAGGTTCTTATCTGACAATGGACGCTGGCCGTATAGCGCCATTCCAAAGGACATCAGCAACAGGGGGATGGATGCGTCGCCAATCATTTGCACTGGCGCATGAATGACTTCGGGCAGTGCCAGGCCAAAGAAGGAGAACACCGCACCGAGGAAGGTCGCAATAGTGACAGGGTTGGCGATGGACTTGAGGATCAATTTCGCACCGGGCAGGCTATCCGCGCCACCGGACTTGGCGCGGGAGAGCACCGCGAACATGCACAGGTAGACGGGAGCGATGATCAGCAACTGCGCGATGAGCACCGACACTACGGGACTGGTGCTGCCCACCGCATAAAGGGCCAGCGGCACACCGATATTTCCAGCATTCACATAACTCGTGGACATGGCCGCAACGGGCAGCCGACGAGCTGGAGTATTGAAGACCAGCCGCGCGACCAAGGCATAAGCGGAGCCGGTCAGCACGGCAACCATCAAGGCTATCGGGGTGAATACACCAACCACCGCATGCAGATCGGTGCTGGCAAGCAGAGTGAACATCAGGGCGGGGTTGGTGATGTAGAAGATGAGCGGGGTCAGCCCCTGGGCAATGGCCGCGCGTTGTCGCGGCAGCGCGACCGACGTCAGCAGGCCGATGCCGATGAGGATCAAGACAACGGAGAATCCCTGTAGAACTCCTTGCATATTGCCTTTCCCGCCCGGTACTGGTGTTCCCAGCTCCGGGGCTTCTCGAAGCCGTGGACGGCGAGGGTGCGAAAGCTCCCTCTACCGTCCACGGTGCATTATTCAGATTCCCTGGCAGCCTGTCAGCGAACCAGCGCGGGACTCTTCGAATCGAAGGTCCAGCCGGGAATCAGGTATTGCATGGACACCGAGTCGTCACGCGAGCCCAACCCATGTTCCAGGTACAGTTCGTGGGCTTGGGCGACCCGATCCATGTCCAGGCTGACACCCAAGCCGGACCGCTGCGGAACCTTGATCTCTCCGTCCCGAATCACCAATGGTTCCTCGGTCAGGCCCTGTCCATCCTGCCAGATCCAGTGGGTATCGAGTGCCGTGATCTCGCCCGGAGCAGCGGCGCCGACCTGGGTGAACATCGCCAGCGAGATGTCGAAGTGGTTGTTCGAGTGCGACCCCCAAGTCAGTCCGAACTCGTTGCACAGCTGGGCAACGCGCACTGAACCGGACATGGTCCAGAAATGCGGATCTGCCAGGGGGATGTCTACCGCATTGGTGCGCACCGCGTGCGCCATTTCTCGCCAGTCAGTCGCAATCATGTTCGTGGCGGTCTGCAGACCGGTCGCCCTGCGGAATTCGCTCATGACCTCGCGGCCCGAGAAGCGGCCCTCAGGGCCGCACGGATCCTCGGCATAGGCCACCACTCCACGCATGCGCTTGCCAAGCCGGATAGCATCTTCGAGCAGCCAGCCGCCATTGGGGTCAAGCGTGATCCGGGCTTCGGGGAAGCGTTCCTTCAAAGCGATGACAGCATCGACCTCGGAGTCCCCGTCCTGGACGCCGCCCTTCAGCTTGAAATCCTTGAACCCGTAACGGGCCTGAGCCGCCTCGGCCAGGCGCACCACGGCTTCTGGTGTCATGGCTTCCTCGCGGCGCAAGCGCTCCCAATCGTCGTTGCCCTGCGGTTCGCGCAGATACGGCAGATCCGTCGTATCCGGGTTGCCCACGTAGAACAGGTAGCCGAGCATCGGAACCGCGTCGCGCTGCTGCCCGTCGCCGAGCAGTTCGGCCGCCGGCACTCCAAGGAACTGGCCGTGCAAATCCAGCAGTGCAGACTCAAGTGCGGTGACTGCGTGCACGGTGGTGCGCAAATCGAAGGTCTGTGCACCGCGTCCGCCGGAATCGAGGTCTGCGAAGCGGGCTGCCACCTGGCGCAGCAGCGAACGGTAAGTCGCCACAGGGGCGCCGGTAATCAGTGTGCCGGCCTCCTCTATGGTCGAACGGATCGCTTCGCCGCCAGGTACCTCGCCGAGGCCCGTGCGGCCTTCGGAGTCAGTGAGGATAGCGATATTGCGAGTGAAGAACGGCCCGTGCGCCCCGGAGAGGTTCAGCAGCATGGAGTCATGCCCGGCGACCGGGATGACCTTCACCGAGGCAATGGTGGGCTGGGAAGTCATGGATTATTCGCCTTTCGCCTGCAGGACGCCGTCAATCCGGCGGGTCAACTTCCACGGGTTGTCTTCCGCGATGGGCTTGGGCAAGAGCGCGTCCGGGAAGTTCTGGTAGGCGATCGGGCGCAGGAAGCGCTCGATGGCCAGGGTGCCCACCGAGGTGGTCCGCGGGTCGGACGTTGCCGGGAATGGACCTCCGTGCACCATCGCGTGGCCCACTTCCACACCGGTTGGCCATCCGTTGACCAGGATGCGCCCGACCTTGGTTTCCAGCGTCCCGATGATCTGCCCTGCGGCTTCGTGATCCGAATCGTCCAGCTGCAAGGTGGCGGTGAGCTGGCCTTCCAGCCGGCCCAGCGCGGTTTGCAGCTGTGCGGCATCGGTGTAGCGAATCACCAGCGAGGCGGCTCCGAAGATTTCGTCTTGCAGCACCGGGTTGGCCAGCAGCTGCTCCACTCCAGCGGTGTAGATGGCTGGTGCCGGAGCGTTCTCGGTTGCCCCTTCGGTGCCACGGCCCAGCAGTTCGACACCGTCCTGGCTGCCGAGCGCTTGGACACCAGCGGTCCAGGAATTGTAGATTCCCTCGGTGAGCATCGTCTGCCCGGAAGTTTCCGGTGCCTGGCCGCTGACGGCGCGGGCGAATGCGTCGCCGGCAGCTCCGGTGGGAACAAAGACGAGTCCCGGTGCGGTGCACAGCTGCCCGGAAGAACCGACAACAGAAGCCAAGTAGGCCTTGGCTTGCGCAACGGGATCCTGCGCCAAGGCTCCCTCGAAGAAAATCACCGGGTTGATGGAGCTCATTTCGGCATACACCGGGATGGGTTCCGGTCGCGCGGCCGCGGCGGCCATCAGGGCGGTGCCGCCGGCCCGCGAACCGGTGAAGCCCACGGCCTTGATGGCCGGATCCTTCACCAGCGCCTGGCCGATCGACGCGCCGGGGCCATAAACCAGGGAGAAGACTCCCGGGTGCAGCCCGAAGTCGGCGACGGCCTTGCTGATGGCATGGCCAACAATCTCGCTGGTTCCGGGGTGCGCATTGTGGGCCTTGAAGACCACCGGGCAGCCGGCAGCCAGTGCGCTGGCGGTGTCGCCGCCTGCGGTGGAGAACGCCAGCGGGAAGTTCGACGCGCCGAACACCGCGACTGGGCCCACCGGGATCTTGCGCTGCCGGATGTCCACGCGCGGGGCTGGGGTGCGCTCGGGCAGGGCCGGGTCCACGCGCACGCCGTGCTGGTCGCCCTGGCGCACCACCTGCGCGAACAGCCGCAGCTGTCCGGTGGTGCGTCCGCGCTCGCCGGTCAGGCGCGCCTCGGGCAAGCCAGTTTCGGCCATGGCGCGAGCGACCAGTTCGGCGCCCACTGCCTCGATGTTCTCCGCGATGGCTTCCAGGAACTCTGCGTGCTTCGACGGTTCCAAGGACCGGAAGGACTCGAAGGCCTCGGCCGCCGCAGCGGTGGCCAGCTTCAGCTGCTGCTCATCGATGAGGCTGTAGGCAGGTTCCAGGCGCTCGTTGGTCGCCGGATTATAGCCGTTGACCTTGCGCCCGTTGCCTTCGGTGCTGGCGCCGGCGAGGATGGACTGGCCGGTGAGGTTCTGCGTGGTTGTGCTCATGAATTGCTCCTGAGTCGACTGATTGGTGTGTCGTAAAGTGCCAGTGCTGGTCAGAGGCTCGCGCCGGCGGGAACGATGCCTGCCTGCTGGATCAGCGCGGACAGGTCCGCCAGGTCCTGCTCGGTCAGATCCTGCAGCGGCGGGCGCACCGAGCCGGAGTCGCGGCCGATGGCCTTCAGCCCGCCCTTGACGATGGATACGCCGTAGCCCTTGACGCGGTCGCGGATTTCCAGGTACGGCAGCACGAAGCGGTTCAGCTTCTCGTTGACCGCCTTCAGGTCCTGGGCGCGCACATCCTTGTAGAAGTCCAGCGCGAATTCCGGAACGAAGTTGTACATGGCCGAGGAGTAGGTGCTCATGCCCAGCTGCAGCAGCGGCAGCGCGAAGGTCTCCGCGGTAGGCAGCCCGCCCAGGTAGAACAGGCGGTCGCCGTTCTTGGCGTACACCTTGGTCAGGTGCTCGATGTCGCCCAGCGCGTCCTTGAAGCCGATGAAGTTCTCGTGGTTATCGGCCAGCCGGGCCACGGTGTCCGCCGAATAGATCGCGTTGGCGCGGTTGTAGACGATTACGCCGGTCGTCGTCGATGCGCAGATGGCCGACGCGTGCTGGTAGAGCCCTTCCTGGTCGCATTCGGTCAGGTACGGCGGCAGCAGCAGCAGGCCCTCGGCCCCTGCGGCCTCGGCGTCTTGCGCATTCTGGATGGCCTGCTTGGTCGAACCGCCGGCCGAGGCCAGCACCGGAACCTTGGAGCCGGCTTCTTCCACTGCCATGCGGACCACACGCGAGGCCTCTGCCGGGGTCAGCGTGAAGCCTTCGCCCGTGCCTCCGGCGGCGAACAGTCCCGCGACATCGAAGCTGGACTGCCAGGCCAGGTGGTTGCGGTACGCGGCCTCGTCGATTTCCAGGTTCGCGTCGAATGCGGTGACCGGGAAGGAGAGCAACCCGTCCTTGAGCTTGGCGGCAAGTTCGGCGGGGGTGTACTGGGCCATGGTTTGTTCCTTTGACTGGTTCCCACCTCAGGCGAGACGGGAAAGCTGGGGGCGGTGCATTGGTATTACCCTCAGCCTAGGAACCCTCTATGATGCCTGTCCAAGCCCATATTTGTATTGTTTGATACCTACTGTGCATCATTCAGCGTGCAGCGCGTGGCGCACGATCGAGACCACCCGTTCCAGCGCCGGATTGCGCGAGGACTTGCTCCAGATGGCGTGCAGCTGCACCGGATCGTCGGTAACCTCGCCAAGCCGCAGGTAGCTGACCCCGCCCACGCCCAGCAGCTTGGCACTCTCCGGGACGAAAGCAATACCGCGCCCGGCGGAGACCAGCGCGAGCATGGTCAGCACCTGGCTGACGGTATGGCGCACGTTCTTGTGCTCGATGTCGACGCGGCGCACCACCAGGTCGTAGAAGTAGCGGGCCTTGGTGGGGGAGTGCATGATCAGCGGTTCGTTGCGCAGGTCATCGAACAATACCTCCCGCTGCAGCCGGGCCAGCCGGTGGCCAGAGGGCACTGCCACGTAGAGCCCCTCGGTTAATAGCAGTGCGGATTCGAAGAGCTTCTCGTCGAAGGGCGGGCGGGCTAAGCCCAGATCGATGTCGCCGTCCAGCAGGGCGTCGACCTGCTCGCCGGTCACCATTTCCGACAGCTCCAGGTGCACCTGCGGCATCTGCGCCGAGATTTCTCCCAGCAGCGGGCCGAGCAGGCTGAAGCCCGAGGCCGCGGTGAAGCCGATGCGCAGCTCGCCCAGCTGGCCGGCGGCGATGCGGCGGGCATTGTCCGGGGCACGCTCGGCGGCCACGACCAGCCGGCGGGCATCCTGGAGGAAAGCATGGCCCGCCGCGGTGAGGGCCACGCGGCGGTTGTCGCGCTCGAGCAGTTCCACGCCGACCGTGCGCTCGAGTTTCTGGATCTGCCGGCTCAGCGGCGGCTGGGTCATGTTCAGCCGCTCGGCGGCACGGCCGAAGTGCAATTCCTCGGCAACGGCAACGAAACTGCGTGCTTGGTCCAGAGTAAACATTTGATACCTTTCTGGAATCATTCTATGCACATTCAACCTTGGACATGCATCACTTCAAGTTTCTACGCTTGACTCCAAGACCAGCAAGGTGAGCTGTCTCACTCGAGGCCTCGGCCGGGGTCCCACACTCGACACCACAGGAGAACTTCCCATGAAAAATCGCTTGACTCGCCGCTCGCTGCTCGCCCTCTCGGCCACTGGCGCGGTACTAGCGCTTTCCGCCTGCGGCGGCAACGTCGGCGGGGGCTCGGCCTCCGCCGAATTCCCCAGCGGCCCCATCACCCTGACCGTCGGCCAGGCGCCTGGCGGCTCCACCGACCTGATCGCGCGCGCCGCGGCGGACGGCATGGCGGATTCCCTGGGCGTGGCCCTGCCCGTGGTGAACAAGCCGGGCGCCAACGGCGCGCTGGCCACCGAAGAAGTGGCGGCCATGGCCCCGGACGGGCAGAACCTCGTGCTGCTCAACGCCTCGTTGATCACCATTACCCCGCTGGCGGTATCCGCGGACGAGGCGGTTTCGCTCGATGACCTCGATGTCCTCATGGGACTGAGCCAGGATGACTACGTCATGGTAGCCAGCACCAAGTCGGGGATGGAGAACTTCGATGACATCAAGAACAGCGGCAAGAAGCTGTCCTTCGGCACTACCGGCGTGGGCACCGGCTCGCAGCTGGCCCAGGAACTGATCCTGGCCCAGGCGGGCATCGAAGGCACCACAGTACCATTCGACTCGGGTTCCCCGGCACTGACCGCCGTCATGGGCGACCAGGTACAGGTCTCCACAGTGCAGCTGGGCGAAGCCAAGCCGCAGATCGACGCCGGCACCGTCACCCCGATCGTGGTCTTCTCCTCCGAGCGCAACGAGTTCCTTCCCGATGTGCCCACCGCCATCGAGGCAGGCTATGAAGTCCCGGTCTCCCAGTACCGCGCCATCGCAGCCCCGAAGGGCCTGAGCGATGACGCCAAGCAGAAGCTGGTGGCCTCCATCAAGGACGCGGTAGCCACGGACACCTACACCTCGTTCAACGAGAAGAACATGCTGACTCCGAACGAGATTTCCGGCGAGGAAGTCACCGCCGAATGGAATGAGCTGGCCGCGAAGTACAAGGAACTGACCGATGAGTACGACATCTCGCTGGCCGGCAAGTAGCCTCCCGGCAGCCAGCTGATCCGGAACACTTCAAGCACAGGACAACATCATGCAAGCCAAACACGTTGAACGCCCGCCGGTGCCCGCCGCGCCCCGCGCGGAATCCGGCCCGGTGCAGCCCGAGGACGATTCGTCGCCCGAGGCGCTGACCCCGGAGGAACTCGCCGCCCAGTGGGAAGCCGAGGCCCCGGAACCGGCCGGACCGGTGGCGAACCTTGCCTCCAGCCTGGTGGTGCTCGCGCTGGGCTGCGCCGGCATGGCGCTGTCCGTTGGCCTGGGGCTGGGCACCCCCGCGGCGCCCAGCGCCGGGATGTGGCCCTTCATTGTCACGCTGATTGCCGCCGTCATGGCCGTGGTGCAGCTCATCGTGGGCAGGCGCGGCGGGCAGGACGGGGAGAAGTTCAGTGCCATGAGCTGGTACACCGTCATTGGTTTCGCCACCCTGATCCTGATGGTGGTGCTCATGCCGCTGATCGGCTTCGAGATTCCCGCGCTGCTGCTGTGCTTCGTGTGGATGCGCTGGCTGGGCGGTGAGCGCTGGCGCTCTGCCGCCTTGTATTCGGTGCTGGTGGTCGTGGCCTTCTACGCCATCTTCATTGCCGCGCTCGGCACCACGATTCCCCGACTGTTCTAAGTCGCAATTAAAGGTTGACTCCCATGGACTTCTTCGGACCAGTCCTGGACGGCTTCGGCACCGTCCTGGACCCCACAAACCTCTTGTATTGCCTGCTCGGCGTTGTCATTGGCATGCTGATCGGCGTGCTGCCGGGCCTGGGCCCGGCGGCCACGATCGCGATCCTGCTGCCGTTGACCTACGGTGTCGAGCCGGTGACCGCCATCATCATGCTGGCCGGCATCTTCTACGGTGCCCAGTACGGCGGCACGATCACCTCGGTGCTGTTGCGCCTTCCCGGCGAGGCCAGCTCGGTGGTGACGGTCTTCGACGGCTATGTCATGGCCAAGCAGGGCCGGGCCGGCACCGCACTGGGCATTGCCGCCATCGGCTCGTTTATTGGCGGCACGATCGCCATTGTGGGCCTGACCTTCCTGGCTCCGCTGGTGGCCAGTTTCGCGCTGGACTTCGGCCCGCCGGAGTACACGGCGCTGGCGCTGCTGGGCATCTTGCTGGTGGCCACCATCTCCGGAGGCTCCAAGATCAAGGCGATCATCGCCGCGGCGTTGGGCCTGTTCCTGGCCACGGTGGGTCGCGATGGCTTCACCGGGGCCGAGCGCTTCACCTTCGGCAACCTGTCGCTGGCCGACGGGATCGACTTCGTGCCGATCGCCATGGGCCTGTTCGGCGTGGGCGAGATCCTCTACAACCTGGAGGAGCGGCACCGGGCCGTGTCCGCCCCGCTGAAGGTGGCCAACGTGTGGCCGCGGCGCCAGGACCTGAAGCAGGCCTCCGGGGCGATCGGCCGCGGGTCGGTGCTCGGCTTCTTCCTGGGCATCTTGCCTGGCGGCGGCGCGACGATCTCCTCGCTGGCCTCCTACGCGCTGGAGAAGAAGACCGCCAAGGACCCTACGCGCTTCGGCAAGGGGGCGATCGAGGGTGTCGCCGGACCGGAAACCGCGAACAATGCGGCGGCGACCAGCTCGTTCATCCCATTGCTGACTCTGGGCATTCCTGCGAATGCGACGATGGCGATCATCTTCGGGGCGTTACTGATCCAGGGGGTCACCCCCGGCCCGCAGCTGATCTCCAATGACCCGGAATTGTTCTGGGGCGTGGTGAACTCGATGTATATCGGCAACATCCTGCTGCTGATCATGTCGATCCCGCTGATCGGGGTATTCGTGCGGATCCTGCGCATCCGCGCCGCGATCCTGGCGCCGATCACCGCGTTGATTACCCTGCTGGGCGCGTACACCATCCGCAACTCCATGTTCGACGTGATGCTGGTGGTCATGTTCGGCGCCGTGGGCTACCTGATGAAGAAATTCGGTTTCGAGCCCGGCCCGCTGGTGCTGGCGTTCGTGCTGGGCAGCCTGCTGGAATCCAACCTGCGCCGATCCCTGCTGGTGCTGGAAGGCGACCCCTCGGGCTTCCTGTCCCGACCCATCTCCGCAACGCTGCTGGTGGTGTTCGTGTTCGTGGCCGTGTGGCCGATGATCAAGTCCGCCATCGATCAGCGCAAGAACCGCTTGGTGGCCGTGCAGGCCGTAAAGGAAAAGGAAAACGCATGAGCATCATCGTGGGATACGTCCCCACCCCAGTAGGGCAGGCCGCCGTCGACGCGGCCATCATCGAGGCGAAGCTGCGCGCCGAACCGTTGCTGATCGTGAACTCCTCGCGCGAGGGGTCGCTGGTGGACAAGCACACCGCTTCGCCCGAGGACCTGGAACGCGTACTGCTGGCTGCCGCCGCGGCGGGAGTCGAGGCTCGCATCGTGGAGTCCAGCTATCGTGATGACCTGACCGAGGAGTTCCTCGGGCTGGCCGAGAAGCACGAGGTGTCCTTGATCGTCATCGGGCTGCGCCAGCGCAGCCAGGTGGGCAAGTTCATCATGGGCTCGCACGCCCAGCGAATCCTGCTGCAGGCGCAGCATCCGGTGCTGGCCGTCAAGGCCGGCTGACCCGCTACCGCACCGCTGCCAAGGGCCGCGGAAGGCTTCAATGGAAGCCTTCCGCGGTCTTTGCGCGTCCACGGTCCGGTGGCTCCTCAATGGTTGCAGCGCTTCAACTATTGTGAGGCTCGTCACTCAATGAATGGTTCCCGGGGAGCGCCGAAACGCCGAGCCGAATGCGCTACCGGGCGCGGAGTGCCGGAATGTCGCGGGATCGCGGGGATGGCCGCCACCCGGGCACGCAACGCGATGCCGGCTGGGTATCAAAACATGCGGATCGAGTCTTGGACGGGAGCGATCCCGGCTTACTAACGTGACTACAGGCACATGGCGATATGCGGCTGCTCACGTAAACCCAAGACCTCGCCGCCACCCGCGATGCCGAGATTCCACCCTTTTCCAAAGTATTCCCCAGATCGGAGCCCCTTTATGCCCCTGCTTGTCGTAGCGCTGGCGGTAGTCGTGCTGCTGATCCTCATGATGAGGTTCAAGCTCAACGGATTCATCGCCCTGATCCTCGTCGCCACCCTCGTGGCCTTCTGGGCCGTCGCCACCGGATCGCTGAGCGTGGACGGCGAGCCCGCGGGCGTCGCTGACATCCCGGAGATCATCACCGAGGGCCTGGGCGGGCAGCTGGGAAGCACCGCCGTCGTCATCGGCCTGGGTGCCATGATTGGCCGCGTCATGGGCGACGCCGGGGCGGCGCAGCGCATTGCCCGCAAGATCCTCTCGGTCTTCGGCGAGCGTGGCGTGCAGTGGGCCATGATTATTTCCGCGATGCTGATCGGCGTGACCATGTTCTACGAGGTCGCGTTCGTGATCCTGGTGCCGGTCGCCTTCACCCTGGTGCGCGCCACCAAGGTCAACCTGCTGTGGGTGGGCCTGCCCATGTCCATTTCGCTGTCCACCATGCATTCCTTCTTGCCCCCGCACCCGGGTCCGACCGCAGTGGCCGGGCTGTACAACGCATCGGTCGGATTGACGCTGGCCTACGGCCTGCTCATCGCCATTCCGGCCGGTGTGGCCATTGCGATGGCCTGGCCGCGGCTGTCCTTCGTGCGGCAGATGAACCCGCAGATGCCCTCGGGGCTGCTCGCGGAAAAGGACTTCGCCGACGACGAGCTGCCCTCGGGCGCCTTGTCCTTCCTGGTGGCGCTGCTGCCCATCGTGCTGATTGCCGGTTCGGAAATCCTGCGCATGACCGTGACGCTGAGCGAGGAGGCCGACGATGTGCTCGCGCTGCTGGGCTCGGCGGAAATTGCGTTGCTGATCGCCCTGCTGGTGGCGATTGCCGCCTTCGGCCCGCTGAACAACCGTTCCATGGCGCAGGTCGCCAAGTCGATGAGCGAGGCCGCGCGGGCCATGGCCATGATCCTGCTGGTCATCGGTGCCGGCGGTGCCTTCAAGCAGGTGTTGGTTTCCGCCGGCATTGCCGACTACATTGCGGACACCACTGCGGGGTGGAATCTCAGCCCGCTGTTCCTGGCCTGGATCATTGCGGTGATCCTGCGCATCGCGCTGGGATCAGCTACGGTGGCGGTATCGACCGCCGCCGGCATCGCTGCACCGCTGGTCGCGGCCACCGGAGCGTCGCCTGAGCTGATGGTGCTGGCCACCGCCTGCGGCTCGATCGCCTTCAGCCACGTGAACGACCCGGGCTTCTGGATGTTCAAGGAGTATTTCAACCTCAATGTCGGGCAGGCGCTCGCGGTGCGCACCACCTACACCACGACGTTGGCGGTACTCGGGTTGCTCGGGGTCTTCGCACTGGACCTGGTGATCACCTAGGCCCGGTACGGAACTTTGAAGGAAAGACCTCTCGGCGACATGGAGCTGATGGCAGCTGCCACGGCCAGCCGGAGGTCTTTTCCGCGTCCCGGCCCTAAAGCGCGGGGCCGAGCCCCGCTTCGGATTGCAGCCGCAGCATGGAGTTGCCCAGATGCATGCGCATGGCCGCGGCCGCCATGTGCGGGTCGCCGGAGGCAATGGCATCACGCACGGCGCGGTGCTCTGCGGCCACCGAACCCAGCCGGTCGGCGGTGATCGTGTCGGCCGAATCCAGCCGGCCGCGCGGCATCGCGATCATGGAGGGACCGAAATTCTCCACAGCCTGGCCGAAGTAGGGATTGCCGGTAGCCCTGGCCACGGCCAGGTGGAACTCGAAATCGCAGGTCATGCTCACCGCCGCATTGCCCGCTGCTGCCTCGAAGCCCCGCAGGGCCTGGTCCATTGCGGACAAATCCTGCGCGGTGCGGGAGCGGGCCGCGACGGCGGCGGCCTCGGTCTCGAAACCCACCCGGTACTCGATCAACTGGCGGCGTTCCTCGACGGTACGCGGAACCAGTGCTTGAGCGGCAGGCTCGGCGGGCGGTGGAGGAGTCAAAGCGAAGCTGCCCGCGCCGCGCCGCGTGTAGACCAGCCCTTCGGCCTGCAGCCGGGTAATGGCCTCGCGGACCACGGTGCGCGATACCCCGTGCTCGGCGATCAGCTCGTTCTCGCTGGGCAGCTTCTGTCCCGGAGGAATGGCCCCGCCGCTGATCTGCGCGCGCAGGTGCCCGACCAAGGCCGATGCCAGATTGGGTTTGGCGTTGTGCATGCTTAAAGGATAAGCGCCGGAACCGCCTAGCAGGCGGTTCCGGCGCGAAGGTCCAGTCATGGGGACTCAGGCGGTGCCGAATTGCGCGGTTTCGGTGGTCCACGCGCGGGCCTGGTCGCTCAGGGTGAAGCCGAGCCCTGGCCTGTTCGGAACGATCATCCGGCCGTCCTTGGTTTCCAAGTGCTCATTGAACAGCGGGTCGAGCCAGTCGAAGTGCTCCACCCAAGGCTCGCGTGGGTACGCTGCTGCCAGATGCAAGTGGATTTCCATTGCGAAGTGCGGTGCCAGATCCAGCCCAGCCTGGTCAGCGAAAGTTGCCAGTCTCTGGAACTGGGTGATGCCACCAACCCGGGGAGCGTCAGGCTGGATGATGTCGCAGGCGCGTGCGGCAATCAGGCGTTCGTGCTCGGATACCGAAGCAAGCATCTCTCCTGTGGCTATTGGCGTATCCAGGGCAGCGGTCAGGGCCGCATGGCCTTCAGCATCGTAGGCATCCAGCGGTTCTTCGATCCAGACGAGGTTGAACTCCTCGAGCCTGCGCCCCATGCGCAATGCGGTAGCGCGGTCCCATTGCTGGTTGGCGTCGACCATGAGCGGGAAATCCGGGCCAATATGCTCGCGCACTGCGGCAACGCGGCGCAGGTCTTCGGCGCTGTCCGGCAGGCCGACCTTGATCTTGATGCCGCCGATCCCTTCCTCGATGGACTGGGTAGCCCGATCCTTGACCTCCTCGATGCTGGCGTTCAAGAAGCCGCCGGAAGTATTGTAGGTGCGCACCGAATCGCGGTGGGAGCCGAGGAACTTGGCTAGCGGAAGCCCCGCGCGCTTGGCTTTCATGTCGTAGAGCGCGATATCAAGTGCGGCCAACGCCTGGGTCGCCACACCAGAGCGGCCCACCGAAGCGCCGGCCCAGAGGAGCTTGGTGTACAACTTGGCGATGTCACTTGGATCTTCGCCAATCATCGCTTGTGCGACTTCCTTGGCATGGGCGTACTGTGCAGGACCGCCAGCCCGCTTGGAGTAGGAGAACCCGAAACCCTCATGGCCCTGTTCCGTGGTGATCTCCGCGAAGAGGAAGACCACCTCGGTCATTGGCTTCTGGCGACCGGTGAAAACTTTCGCATCGGAGATCGGTGTGGCCAGCGGCAACCGGGCCGTTGAAAGCTTGACGTGGCGGATGGCGTCGGGGGTATAGGTCATGGCGGGAATCTCCTGTTGGGATCACTGTGGGGGTAAGCTCATTTAATTACTTATTCTATAAGTAGGGAACTTATTACACAAGTGATTTTTCGAGTGTTTTCTTCGGTGGCCTGCTGCCCCTTTCTTCTCTGTGGTCGAATGCGCCCGGAGCTGCCGCTCGGGTGCTTGAAACCACGGCAGGTTCCCGTCTGGACGGCGGGGCTCCAGGCAATCGCGGGCTGTCCGCGATGCTTGAAGCGGCTATTGCCTTGCCGGATCATTTACCCTTTGCAAGGCGCAGTGGTCAAGACCAGATGCTTGAGGGCATGGTTTTCAAGAACGACTGGATCCGGAGTGAAACCGAGCCCGGCTTCCGTTGGCAGGCGGATCGTACCCTCGTTAGTGAGCTTCCCCTGATGCGGCGCATGCCAAGGGTGGAGCTGGGTTTCCCAACCGAGGAAGGGGATTTCCAATTCCGGACGGAGTGACCCGTTGGCAAGCTGGACTTCCTGGTCTGCGGCGATCAGCTGCGCGGTGGCCAGGAGGGCCGGACCGTAGTAGAAGCAGTGTGGCACCACATGGACATTAAGCCGTTGACCCGCCTCGCGAATTTTGAGCATGGCGCTGAGTCCGCCAATCTTTCCGACGCTAGGCTGGGCAAACTGCAGGGCGCCGAGTTCCATATCCGAGGTCAGCCCCTGGACCCCTGAATGGTTTTCTCCACCGGAGACGTTGCCGAAACGAGCATTGAGGGCGGCTAGTGATTGCGAATCATCTGGCGGGAAGATCGGTTCTTCGATCCACAGCAGCTCCAGGTCCGCCATGGCAGCAATCGACGACCCGGCTTCGGCTGGATGATGCCACTTGCAATTGACATCGACCATCAGCGGGTGGGAGCCCACGGCCTGCCGTGCGGCCTTGATGGCTGGAATCGAGGACTCATGGATTTTGAACGCCTTGAATCCGTGTTCCAAAGCCCTGGAAAGATGAAAAGCAACCTCCTGCGGATCCTCGGCATAGTGGACCAAAGACGCGTAGGCATTGATTTCATGGCGGGCATCGATATTGATGAATTCCCGCAGCGTCTGTCCTGCACGACGTGCCGCTATATCCCAAAGAGCGATGTCCACTGCGGATAGTGCGAAGTGAATGGGTCCGGTGCGCCCGAAGGCGTGGAATGCATATTCGGCCGAGGCAATGCTCCCGTCGAGGGCCGATGAACGCCCCAAGAAAAAGGGGGCCACGATCTGTTCAAGGGCAGCCCATGTCACGGGATTGGATTTGTGGCCGAAGGCTTCGCCCCAGCCGGTGAACCCATCCGCGGTTTGCACCTTCACCATTAATGATTCCATCTGGGTCAACGTGCGTGATGATGCATTGAAAGCATCGATTGATTCCGCATTGGAATCTTCCTGTCTTCGCCGCGCGGCATCAAAAGGCAGTGATATCCGATAGAGCTCTATTGACACGATAGTGTCACTTAAACCGTCTTTGGCCTGCGACATTTTACTGATCTCCTATTTTCATATGGACGCATCCAGCGACTGTTCGCACCGTGTGATGGCGTCCAGCGGTGGCTCCGAGGCGATTCCCCAAACCTATCTCGCCAGTGTGGTTGACCTCACGTTGGTGTTTAGTTTAGCGTTGAGGAATAGAGATTGGAAAGCGCATTCCTGAAGTCGATTTCGAATCATCTTCACCAAGCGCTTCTAGCAAGGAGTCACTCATGTCGGTCCCGATTCGTAAGGGCTGCCTTCGCGTTTCGTCGAAAGGAGGTAGTGGTCAATGAGCGCCATTGCCGAACTGCAGAACCTCAGCAAGAACAATGGCCGCAAAGTCCCTCCCAAGGACAACAAGGCAGCGCATATCTTCCTCATTCCGTGGACGATCGGGTTATTCCTTATCACCCTGGGGCCCATGGCCATGTCGCTGTATCTTGCGTTTACGGACTACAACCTTTTGCAGGCTCCGTCCTTTTCAGGGTTTGAGAACATTGAACGGATGCTCGACGACCAGCGGCTGCATAATTCATTGCGGGTCACGTTCACCTACGTTTTGATCGGTGTTCCGTTGCAGCTGGCAGTGGCCCTCGCCGTAGCAATCTTGCTTGACCGGGGAATGCGCGGGCTCTCTTTTTACCGCTCAATTTTCTACCTGCCTTCCATGCTGGGTTCCTCAGTTGCAATCGCAGTGCTGTGGAAGCAGATTTTCGGGACCACCGGCCTGGTGAATCAGCTCTTGGAATTGGTCGGTATCCAAGGCATTGGATGGATCTCCGATCCAAACACGTCACTTGGAAGCCTGATCTTGCTCAACGTGTGGACCTTCGGCTCACCGATGGTGATCTTCCTTGCAGGTCTGCGTCAAGTTCCCATGATGTATTACGAAGCAGCCTCCATTGATGGGGCGAGCAAATGGCGGCAGTTCCTGAGTATCACGTTGCCGATGATTAGCCCCATTATTTTCTTCAACCTGGTCCTGCAGATCATTGGGGCCTTCCAGAACTTCACTCAAGCTTTCATCGTGTCCAATGGATCGGGCGGTCCTGCCGATTCCACCATGTTCTTCACGCTCTACCTGTACCAGCAAGGATTCAAACAGTTCGATATGGGTTATGCCTCAGCCATGGCATGGCTCCTGGTGCTCATAGTTGGTGCATTTACCGCTGTGAACTTCTTCGTTTCTAAGTATTGGGTGTTTTACGATGACTAATCAAACTTCACTTCCAGATTCGCAAGTACGCGGTGGGTCACCGCAAGAACTCGTGCTTGATGAGGAAGAACTTCTCGGAAAAAAGCCGCCGGTTGGCGGTACTGATGAACGAGGCAAGACCGTTAAAGATAAGAGCCCGAAGTTCAAGGTTTCAATGCGCTCATTGCTAAAGCACGCGCTGCTGATCCTGGGTGCCGGAGTCATGATCTATCCATTGCTGTGGATGGTAGCTAGCTCCTTCCGCCCGAACGACCTGATCTTCCGTGAGGCCGGTTTGGTTATTTCCCAGGTGGACTGGAATAACTACCCCAGCGGTTGGAACGCGCTGTCTGAACCTTTCAGCAAGTACTTGATGAACTCTGCAATTTTGGTTTTGGGATGCATCCTTGGCAACTTGGTGTCCTGCTCCATGGCGGCATACGCATTTGCCAGGCTTGACTTCAAGTTCAAGAAGATTATGTTCGCGCTGATGCTGATGACCATCATGCTGCCGATCCACGTGATTATCGTTCCGCAGTACATCATGTTTTCTCAGATCGGCTGGGTCAATACCTTCTGGCCAATCATCGTTCCGAAACTGCTTGCCACGGATGGGTTCTTCATCTTCCTGATGATCCAATTCATCCGAGGAATCCCTAAGGATATGGATGAAGCAGCCCGAATCGATGGCGCCGGCCATCCACGGATCTTCCTGCAGATCATCCTGCCGCTTATGGTTCCAGCCTTGGCAACTACGGCAATCTTCACGTTCATCTGGACCTGGAGCGACTTCTTTACCTCACTGATCTACCTCACCAACCCGAGTAATTACACCGTGCAAGTTGCGCTCAACGCATTCATAGACTCCACCGGAGAATCCAACTGGGGCGCACTGTTCGCAATGTCGATCGTCACGTTGGTCCCTGTATTCCTTGCCTTCCTCTTCGGGCAGAAATACCTGGTCAAGGGCATCGCAACTACTGGTATCAAATAGCAGGAATATGCCACTGGCCTAGGACAACAGCGCTAGGCCAGTGGCCTCGACCGATACCAGACACAAACGCCAGAAACTTATCGTAGGAGAAACCGCATGGGAAGCTCATCACGCACCAGCTACGTACTGATCGGCACAGGGAACCGATGCGAAATGTACCTGACTGCTATCTTCGGTGAACATAGCGACGTCGCTGAACTTGTCGCATTGGCAGATACAAACCAGGGGCGAATCGAGTACTACCAAGACGTAGTCGAACAGACCTTCGGCGAGAAGGTCGGGTCCTTTGACCCGCAAGACTTGGCCAAAGTCATTCGAGAACGCCACATTGACCGGGTAATCATCACGAGCCCGGACTACACGCATGCTGAGCTGATCTGCACCGCTCTGTATGCCGGCGCCGACGTGATAGTTGAGAAACCACTAACAATTGATGCGCCGAGCACCGCTCGTATAGCTCGGGCGGTGGAAGAAAGCGGCCATGAAATCGTGGTCACGTTTAACTACCGTTATTCTCCTCGGAATACAGCCCTGAAGAAGGCCATCGACGATGGGAAAATCGGCCAAGTCACATCCGTGGACTTCAACTGGATGCTGGATACCGTTCACGGAGCAGACTACTTTCGCCGATGGCATCGACTCAAGGAAAACTCTGGCGGCTTGCTAATCCATAAGTCCAGCCATCATTTCGATCTGGTCAATTGGTGGCTCGACGATTCACCGCAGAAGGTCTTTGCAACAGGAGGGCTGAAGTTCTACGGGCCCGACAACGCAGAGTTCAGGGGCCGCCAAGCCAACGAACGCGGTACCCACGGGCTAAGCGATAAGGATCCGTTTGATTTGGATCTTCGCAGCGATGAGCGGTTGGAAAAGCTCTATCTAGAGAACGAACACTTTGATGGGTACCGCCGAGACCAGGGAGTCTTCAATGGCGAGATCACCATCGAAGACAATTTGAGCCTGACTGCTGAGTATCAAAACGGACCGGTGCTTTCATATTCCCTGAACGCGCACAGCCCATGGGAAGGATACCGGGTTGCGGTGAACGGGACGGAAGGACGCCTGGAACTGGACGTTGTCGAACGGGCAGCAGTACTGCCCGCGGCCGGCGGGCATCCGGTGGATCCTTCATATAGCAATGATGGCCAGAGCGGCAATGCCAGGTCGAAAGGCGAGAGATTGCTTTTGCAGCGGCATTGGGAAGAAGCAGTGGAGATCCAGATCGAAAACTCGAATGGATCGCATGGTGGCGGCGACAAGCTACTGCTCGAAGAGCTCTTCCGCGGAGCCAACGAGGATGGATATGCGCGGCAAGCCGGATTCATCGACGGTGTGCGCGCCATTGCTGTCGGGATTTGCGGAAATCAATCGCTGGAAACCAGGCAGCTCGTGGACGTCGGGAGTGCTGGCCTGGGCGTGGACATTTCGTTTCAACCGAAGGTCAAGGTGTAAACGGAGCCATGGGTGAAAAAGTCGTCATCACCGGGGGAGCAGGGCGTTTAGGCCGTGCCGTGCTCGCGGGGTTCTCCCACGCAGGGCATGAAGTGATCTCTCTTGACAGGCAGATTCCGCAAGAACCTCTCGATGGCGTGGAGTATCACTGCATCGATCTGATGGATGCGAAGGCTACGCATGCGCTATTCGAGCAGCTTGCTCCGCAAGCGGTGGTGTCCCTCGCGGCAATGGCTGTTCCTTTCATGGCCCCGGAAGAGGTGCTTCTGCACACGAACGCGACCATTGCCCATAACGTCACCTCGGCGGCAGTGGAGGCCGGTGCTACCAGGGTCGTGCTGGCCTCCAGCCCATCAATAATGGGCTATGGTTCTCCGGGCGGATGGGTGCCGGAGAAGCTGCCTCTTGATGAAAACGAAGTTCCCAAGCCATGGCATGCTTATGGGCTTTCCAAATTCGTAGCCGAGCAGATTGCCGCCATGTTCGCAGCGAAAATGGGACCGGCAAGTTCGGTGAAGTTCGCTTCCTTCAGGCCCTGCTATGTGATCGCAGAGGAAGAGTGGGCCGGCGCTCCAACGCAGCAGGGACACACTGTTGCTGAGCGCCTACAAGATCCTCGCTTGTCAGCGCCTGCGCTATTCAATTACGTTGATGCGCGGGACGTGGCAGATTTCCTGCTGGTACTGCTTGAACGGTTTGACCGCGTAGAGAATGGCTCGGTGTTCTTCGTTGGTGCAAAGGATGCCATGGCAACGCGTCCGCTCGCAGAGCTGATCCCAGAGATTTATCCGGAGCTCGAGGACGTCGCAGCGGGACTCACCACGGATAGCCCTGCCTTCAGTATCCAGAAAGCGCGAGATGTCCTTGGCTGGGAACCGAAACGCAGCTGGCGCTCGGAATTGAACGCCACCGTATAAAAGGCATCGGTACATAAAATTATTGGCTGGGAAACCTCAAAAGGATTTCCCAGCCAATAATTGTTTAGGGTGCGCTTAGCGTTGAAGTACTGCTGGCCGTGGCAAACCGTTAACCAGGTTTGAGGGCCAGAGCGGATCGAAGGTGAGAACCTCAAAATCCCCGGACTCGGTCAGCAGCATGGTGTCCTCAACTTTGAACGCCAGACCATCGCGTGCTGCACTGGGATTGAACGCAAAAGCCTGGTTCAACTGGAAGAGATCAGTTGCTCCTGGGGTGAGCCGGGGATCTCGACCGTTGTAGCCGGCAATGCCGCCTTGATGATGCAACGACCATTCCCCGGCATCGAAACCATGCTCCGGGTAGGATCCCTGGATGACGGGCAATAATTCACCGAGAACGCCGCCAGGGCGAATTGCCGCAAGGATATCTGCCTCGACAGCCAGGATGTCGTCTTCGCCAGAGAGTTCCTGAGGCGTCGGCGCACCGAATCGCACCCACCTGGTGATGTTGGCAATGAGCCCATGACGTCTTACGCACAGCACTGCCATGGCTTTGCCTCCGAGCGGGGCCGCGGTGGGCAGGGGGTGCCGGGCTGTGGCACGTGAATCGCCGCTGACCAAGGCAACGAGCACTTCGCCTCCTTGGGCGACGGCTCCAGCTGTCAGCTTGGCTGCCACGTCGAACTCGGAATCATCGCTACGGGCGGCCGACAGCACTTGGGTCATGAGCGCAGCCGTGTCGCGGCAAAGAGCGCGATACCTATTAATCTCAGTTTCATTGAGTGCTGAGCGAAGGACTCGCAAATCGGACTCGATTTCCCGCTCGCTGAGGATCTTTTGTCCGCTCGCCGCTGGAAACCATTCTCGGACATTGTCGAGATCCTGGTACCAGGCGGTGACATGCACCGAAACTTGTTCCACGTTGCCGAGCTCTTCTCGCTGGATCCGTGCAGCTTCACTCACGGACGTTGCAAGCTCGCACCCCTGGGCATGAACCAGAACCCTGGCAATGGGTGGTGCCGCAAGAGATACGTGCGTGCGGGCACCGCCCAAGAGCCAGGCAAGCGAAGCGGGGGTTGAGAGAAGCAGATACTGCCCATCGCGGCTTCTGATGAGCTCGACCAGTTGGGCATGCTTCTTTGCGTATTCATGAGTGGCGGTGGTGGGCACAATCAGCCTTCCTTGGAACCTGAACCGTATTTTCGGGCTAGCAGGGCGACAGTCTGCACCGGGACCCTCCCATCAACCACGAGTACTCGTACCTGGCGGGTTATCGCTTCCTGAGGGTCCAGCACAACCGGTGTAGACCAGGCCAGCGAACTGCCGACACCCGGATATCCAGAACTGCGAACAAACCATGGGTCATCATGCTCACTGCAGAAAATGATGGTGGCATCCCCGTGGCCTTCAGCAAGATCAGCCAAAGCCACCGAGTCCGAGGAGAACGTGGCACTGAAAGCGAGCCACGGACTGTGCACACCGTGGACTTGCGATTCCCCGGAAGCCGATTGGGTAAAAATCTGTGGATCAGCGATTGGCGGCAGACGCCAGAAGAAACCTCCGTAGCCGCCGTTGTGACGGCCGTTGGTACCCGGAGAGCCAAGCGACACCTGGCGTTCGCGCGCCGAGAGCCTGAAACTGAAATCCAGGCTCCAGCCGGTGATGGCGCTTTCATGGTCCTCAAATGCATTGAGCTCAATCGAACGGTGCTCATCCAGCAGGATTTCCTGTTCGTGGCTGACCCATTCGAGCTGCGAATCCAAAGCGCTGCCATTGCGGGCGAACGCATTGGACGCTGTGCGGATATGTCCATGGTCCGCGCGCCATATGTAGCGTGAGGCGTCGCGGGTGTAGGTGCGCCCTCCCCAGAAATTAGTCCCGTTCACATCTTGCAATGC
Source organism: Glutamicibacter sp. NPDC055354 (assembly GCF_053644955.1). NCBI lineage: Bacteria > Bacillati > Actinomycetota > Actinomycetes > Micrococcales > Micrococcaceae > Glutamicibacter > Glutamicibacter sp. NPDC055354. The sequence continues at coordinate 1,767,997 of NZ_JBSHMB010000001.1, read as the reverse complement.
AACCCCGACACCTAGATGCCAGGTGTGGTCAAGCGGTTGCTGCTCACTGACCACAACTCCGTTGAAGGTCTTCAGGTTATCCAAGAAGGGACGCGGTGAATTGGTGCGGGAAATATCTTCTCCCGTCCGCAACTCCGCAAGGGTGCCCTGCTTCCCCGTTGCGGGATTGATCAGCGACAACGAGCCACTGGTTTTCGCTGGCAAGGCCCAAGGCGCTCCGAGTGAAGAGAAACTGGACTGCGCCGCCACCGCCCGGTCGATGAATCGTTCGATGTTCGGTATCACTGGGTGGAAATCTGCTCCATCCCCGGCAGGGATAACCTGCTCTTCTGCGATCTGAGTTGGAGCATCCGAGGTCCGTATCTGCTCGAGGACGCGCATGAAAGCACCGGCCGACGCCAAAGAGCTCAAGAGTTCAGTTTCGCTGCCGTTGCGCACCTCGACGAGGTTCTCGAGAAGGTTGACTCGTCCGAAAATTTCAGAAGATTCTGGAAGCCCCAAGTCCGGGTTGGGCCGAACCAGCAGCTCATCACGGGTGTAGTACAACGTTGCGGTTCCCTCGGTGCCATAGATGGTGATCCATGGATCCTGCTGTTCACTGGCGCAAACGGTCAGCGCGGCAATGACGGGGATTCCGGTGCTCGTTTGCACGCGCACCACGGAGGTATCGTCTGCTTCGATGCTGTGCGCGTGATACAGCTCAGTGGTCAGGTGGGCGACATCCTGGGCTTTGCGCGCTCCGGCGATGTGCAAGGCGCTGGCGACCGCGTGGGCCAGGGGATTGGTCACTACACCGTCGGCAATCTCGACGCCGTCGAGTTTCCGATGTCCTGCCCAAGGCGAACGTGCATAGTAGCCCGTGGTGCGGAGCCAATTTCCACTGGCACCCACCGCACGCAGGGCCCCGATGGGAGAGTTCTTCGCGTTATCGGCGAAGAACCCATCTATGGTTTTCAAGGCTGTCGAGCCAAGGGCCTGGAACCCTACCTGCACGTGGGCGCCAGCATCGGCCGCGGCTTGCAGTAGGCGTGAATACTGATCCAGGGTCGCTGTCGGCGGTTTTTCGAGGTAGAGATCTGCACCTGTACGCAAGGCCTTCATCGCCAGGTCGGCATGCGTACTGATCGGCGTTGAAATAATGATGATGTCCGGGGTTAATCCGGAGCTGAGGAAAGCATCAAAGTCGGCGAACACGTGCGTGTCCTTGCCGCGAATCTCTTTCCCGGGATCGACCGGATCGATGCCGGCAAGGAACGTGATTTTCTCCTCGGCTGCGAGTCGATGGATATTTGCCAAATGCTGGCGTCCGAATCCGTTCAGACCAATCAGCACCACCGCAGGAGCAGTTGGCGCTGCCAGGGCACTAGTCGTTGCAGATCCCGCTGCGGTGGCTTGCTGATTCATCGTGTTCCTTCAGAGATATTCGAATTCAGATCAGTTTAATGCGCTGGCCGGCTGAACGCCCGCAGCTTGCTCAAGGTGGGGCAGTACGAGAGTTTCGTAGCGCTGGGACATGGTTGCCAAGGTCAGCGCGGAATCCTGCTGGTTGATCTCGTCATTGAAGATCTCGACTTCAACTGGACCTCGGTATCCAGCCTGTGACACCCATCGGGAAATCGCCGAGAAATCGATATGGCCGTCGCCCATCATGCCTCTGGATTGCAGTGCATTGCTGGCAATCGGCAGATTGAAATCACAGATCTGGTAGCTGGCCAGGCGATGGTCAAGGCCTGCCCGCTGGATCTGCTGCTGCAATTGCGGATCCCAGAACACATGGAAGGTGTCAACAACAACGCCTACGGCCTTGGTTGGATAAGGACTGGCCAAGTCCAGGGCCTGTCCGAGTGTGGAAAGCACCGCTCGGTCGGCGGCATACATTGGATGCAACGGTTCTAGCACCAGCCGAACGCCGTGTTCCAGGGCGATGGGAACCAGCTCTTCCAAGCCGCGCGCGACGCGATCGCGAGCCGCGACAATGTTCTTGTCTGCTGGATCCCCGGTGCCGCCCAGAATATGCGCGGCCGACGGCAAGCCGCCCACGACCATGATCAATTCATTGGCGCCGATGACGGCAGCTTCCTCGATGGCCTGCCGGTTCGATGCCAGCGCGGCAGCTTGGGCTTCGGCCGAAGGTGCAGTGAGAAAGCCGCCACGGCACAAGGTGCTGGCTTTGAGCCCTGCCCCAGCGATGATCTGGGCTGCTGGCCCAGCGCCACCGGCCTCGGCAAGCAAATGCCGCCACGGACCAATATGGCTCAGGCCCGCCTGCGCTGCAGCTTCGGCGGCTTCGTGGAGGCTGAGATTCGGGGTAGTGCCGGTATTAAGCGATAGTTCGAATGTCATGACACACCTGTCAGGGACGAAGTTGTAGTTTTGATTCCAGAAATTGCCAGGAGCTGTTCCATTCGCTCAGCAGCCAGATCAGGGTTTTGCAACAGGCCAGCGCCATCAGCGAGAACGAATGTGCGCACCAAATGCGGCAGGGAACGTCCGGCGTGCAGCCCGCCGATCATCTGGAAACCGCTTTGGTGCCCATTGAGCCACGAAAGGAAGGCAATCCCGGTCTTGTAGTAGAACGTTGGGGCGCTGAAAATATGCAATCCCAGCTCTCTGGTGGAGTCCAGGATCTTCCGGCCGCGTTCTGCGTCGCCTGCATCGAAAGCCTGCAAGGCCGTTGACGCAGCGGGATAGATGGCGGCGAAAATTCCCAGCAACGCATCGGAATGCAGTTGCCCGTCACCGTGAATCAGCTCGGGATAGTTGAAATCGTCGCCAGTGTAGAGGCGCACTCCAGCTGGCAATGCGGCACGAAGCTGTTTCTCATGCTCGGCATTGAGCAAAGAGACTTTGACGCCGTCGATTTTCGACGCGTGCTGCTCCAGAATGGACTGGAAAACCCCGGTGGCTTCTGCCAAATCCTGTGTTCCCCAGTAGCCGCTCAACTGTGGATCGAACATGTCGCCAAGCCAATGCAGGATCACTGGCTGCTTGGCAGCATCGAGCAAAGTCGCATACACGTCCAGATAATCCTGCGAGGTGCGCGCAGCCTTGACCAGGGCCCGGGAGCACATCAAGATCGCCTTCGAACCTGAATCTTCAACAAGGCGCAGCATCTCCAAATAAGCGTTGGTGACTTCAGCCAGCTGGCCCGGCTGGACAGTGTCTGCCGACAGCTGGTCCGTGCCGACACCGCAGGCGAGAATATCCCTGACGGTGAGCCCGGCCAAGGCCGGGTAGCTGTTCTTCTGGAGAACCCCGGCCGCTTCGATCGCCGATCGCCTGATCAACTCGCAGGTAGCCGCGTAGTCCAGCCCCATGCCTCGCTGCGCCGTATCCATCGCATCGGCGATACCCAGCCCGTAGGACCATAGCTCGTGCCGGTAGGCCAGCGTCGCATCCCAATCGATGCTTGCCGGTGCGCCAGGCGTATTGTCTGCTCCCATGAGGGGGATGACATGGGCTGCGGCATAGGCCTTGCGCGAGGAAAGCGGGGCAGACGGCCGCTGGAATTCTCCGGGGCCTTTCAACCGATAGGAAAAGTTCTGCCCGTTTTCGTCAATGAGTGTCAATTCGGGCAAGGATGCGTAGCTCATAGCGTGATCTCCGGGATATCGAGGGTGCGTCGTTCGGCGGCTGACTGCAATCCCAAAGCCGCCAGCTGGACACCGCGAGCTGCCGAAAGCAAGCCATACTGGTGTTCGCGTCCCGCTGCGACGTCGGCCAAGAAATCTTCCCACTGCAGCTTGAAGCCGTTATCCAGGTCGGCATTGGCGGGAACTTCCATCCACTGGTCGCGGAACGACTCAGTGACTGGCAAATCGGGGTTCCAAACAGGCTTCGGAGTGTGGGCGCGTTGCTGGGCAACGCACTTGTTCAATCCCGCGACGGCGGAACCGTGGGTGCCGTCGATCTGGAATTCCACCAGTTCATCGCGGTAGACGCGCACTGCCCACGAGGAGTTGATCTGCGCAATTACTGCATCGCCGGAAGGAGTTTCGAGTTCGAAGATGCCGTAGGCCGCATCATCTGCGGTGGCTTCGTAGGCTTCGCCTCGTTCGTCCCAGCGGGTAGGGATGTGGGTTGCCGTGGTCGAGGTGACGGACTTGACCTTGCCGATGATTCCTTCAAGGACGTAGTTCCAGTGGCAGTACATGTCGGTGGTCATCGATCCGCCATCCGCAAGACGGTAGTTCCAGGAAGGCCGCTGCGCTTCCTGGATGTCTCCCTCGAATACCCAGTAGCCGAACTCGCCGCGCATTGAGAGAATGCGTCCGAAGAAGCCTTCGTCGACCAAGCGGCGTAACTTCACCAGGCCGGGCAAGTAGAGCTTGTCGTGCACGACGCCGGCGGTAATTCCCTTGGCCTGTGCCTGGCGGGCGAGATCAACGGCCTCTTCGAGGGTTTCAGCGGTCGGTTTTTCGGTGAAGATATGCTTGCCTGCCCCGATGGCTTTCGACAGCGTTTCGTAACGCAAGGAAGTCATGGACGCGTCGAAAATGATGTCGACACTCGGGTCATCAATCAGGGAGTCAAGATCGGTGCTGTAGTGCTCAACCTGGTGCTTCTGAGCAAGTTCGCGCAGCTTCGCTTCGTTACGTCCAACGAGGATCGGTTCAACGGTCAGCTTCGAACCGTCCCCGAGAATGATTCCTCCTTGGTCTCGGATAGGAAGGATTGAACGCAGCAAGTGCTGGCGGTATCCCATGCGGCCGGTGATGCCGTTCATGGCGATGCGTAGAACTTTTGTTTCTGTCACTGGGGTCTCCTCAAAACGGGGAATGCGTAAGGGAATAGAATGGGAATGCGCTTTCCACGATAGTGAGGTGTAATTGGAGTGTCAACCATCACGTTCGCGAAAGATAAGCTTGTGCCAAGTTGCAGAGAATGATAAGGATTTCAGATGGCTGTTCGACTAACTGATGTGGCTAATGAAGCCGGAGTTTCCCTGGCGACCGCTTCGCGAGTGCTCAATGGGTCAGCGCGCAAGCCGGCTGTGGAAATCTCGGATAAAGTGCGTGCTGCGGCTGAAAAGCTCGGATACTTCCCCAATGCCCAAGCGCAAGCGCTTGCCAGATCCACCACGAAGCTGATCGGCTTGGTGGTCAGGGACATAGCCGACCCCTACTTCTCTACCATCGCCCGGGGAGTGCAGCGCTCTCTTGGTGATAGCGGTGTCCAGCTGCTTTTGGCCAGCACGGAGTACGATCCCGAGCGGGAAATCGAAGCCGTTCAGGCATTCATGTCGCAACGGACGGACGCTATCATCCTATCGGGATCGCGCAGTTTGGGCGAGAATGGGCAGTTGCTGAAACTGATCGAGAATTATCAGGAAAACGGTGGCCAGGTCATGATTATCGGCCAGCCCATGACCGATATGGGCGGCATACAAATCGACAACGAAGCAACTGCCGAGCATCTGGCGGCCGAGCTGATCAGTGCCGGCCACCGCAGGTTTGTCGTATTGGCAGGGGAAGCGAATCTGCTGACATCGAGGGACCGTTCCAACGGGTTCCTGGAGAAGCTGAAGCGCAGTGGCCTGGATGCAGAGGAAGTTATCAGCGGTCCCTTCTCGCGCGAGGGGGCCTATGTTGCAATGAGCGACTACCTCAAGCAGCAGAAGTCGGCAGGCGGTGTCCATCGGGTGTGCGTGTTCTGCGTTTCGGATGTCATGGCCCTGGGAGCCATTCGGGCGATTCGCGAAAACCGCTTGCGTATTCCCGAAGATATCGCTGTGGTGGGATTCGATGACATCCCGACCCTTATCGACATTACGCCCACGGTCAGCACTGCTCGACTTCCTCTGGAAGAAATCGGAAAATGGGCTGGTGAGATGGCGCTGAACCACGGCGAACTGCGGAAGATTGTGGTTTCCGGTGTGCCGGTCCTGCGCGAGTCCACGCAGCTGGCTGACGGTCAGTAGTGATGTTCATTGGGAATCGTGCCATGCGAAAACTAACTGACTTGATTCCCGAAACCCCTTGACCAGTGACCGCAATCACACCTAGATTGTTTGGCAAGCGCTTTCCACAATGAAAAACCAGGTGTTGCTTGCAGGATGGCCTCGCATCACCACCCCACCCAAGGAAGATTTTCATGACTCAGCAGGTATGCACGAGAAAAACTGGACGGAAATTCGGTCTGCGGCTAAGCAAATCAGTTGCAGTTGTGGCGGTAGCCGCTCTGGCCCTCACTGGCTGTGGCGGTAGCAGCGCTGCCGACGGTGAGGACGGGAAGATCCAGCTTCGTTTCTCATGGTGGGGCTCGGATTCGCGGGCCCAGGCAACCAATGAAATTATTGAGGCTTTCGAAGCGGCCAACCCGGACATCGATGTCCAAGGCGAGTACTCCGACTGGAGCGGCTACTGGGACAAGCTCGCAACACAGGTTGCCTCCAACGATGCTCCGGACATTATCCAGATGGACGACAAGTACCTTCGCGAATACGCGGACCGCGGCGCATTGCTGGACCTCGAAGGCGTAGATGTTTCCAAGTTCGAAGACGTTGCCGTTCAAAACGGTACGACCGATGCCGGCCTTGTCGGCATTACCACCGGAATCAATTCCTTCACATTGACCGCCAATCCAAAAGTCTTAGCCGAAGCTGGCCTGGAAGTTCCAGATGACAAGACCTGGACGTGGGATGACTACCGGACGATCACCGAGACGGTGAGCCAGAAGCTCGACGGCAAATATGGAGCCGAAGCCCCGAACGAACCGGCCGGGTTGCAGACCTGGTTGCGTCAAGACAAGAAGAATCTGACGAGCTCGGATGGATCACTCGGATTCTCGCCTGACGATCTGGCCAAGTACTTCCAGCACCACAAGGACTTGATGGATAACGGTTCTTATCCAAAGGCCTCGGTCCTGGCGGAAAACCAGAATGCAGGTCCAGACCGTTCTATGACAGGCACGGGAGTGGCAGCCTTCGGCATGTGGTGGAGCAACCAGTTGGGAGGCCTTTCCACAGCGGTTGGTTCGGACTTGGTTCCGCTGCGACTGCCAAGCCACACCGGCAAGGCTGAGGACAATGGTCTTTGGCACAAGTCGTCAATGATGATGTCGGGGTATGCTCGCACCGAACACCCGGAAGAGGTCAAGAGATTTGTTGACTTCATGGTGAATTCGCAAGAAGCTGGCGCGCTGAACCAGATGGACCGCGGGTTACCTTCGAACACCGAAGTGCGGGAACAAGTCGTCTCAAAATTGGATTCAATCGAAGCTTCTTCTGCAGAATTCGTGACGAGCTTGAAACCCGAACTTCAGAGCACGGAACCAATCCCGCCAATGGGGTTCAGTGCGGTTCAGGATGTCCTCTACCGTTATGAAATGGAAGTGTTCTTCGAGCGCCAGAGCGTAAGCGACGCGGCGCAGAATGCCTTCAAGGAAATCGAAACTGCGGTAGCCCAATAGCTGAACGAGAATCAACCATCGTTCTTGCGGTCGTTGCAATCCCTGGATCCCGGGGATTGCAACGGCCTTTGCGCGTTCGAGGGAAAGTTCATTCTGCTCCTCCTTCAACTCTCTGCGCGGTGCAATCCTTGAATTCGCCACGGCGCGTGCCGTACAGGGCTGCGGTTTGAACCAGGGCTTCCAGATGCCTCATAACCTTGTTCGGTCGTGATCTGCGCCCAAGCAAGCCTCTCTAGCCATTTGCGTGCGACGAGTCGCGAGTGCACCAGCAACCGGGATGCGAGGCGCCAGCGGCCGTTGAACTTTCCAGAGCATGGCCTATCGGAAGGGTGCTGCCAATCAGCTGGAATCCCGCAGAGGTGAATTGCCATTGGGTTCCTGCTTTCTTCCATCCATTGCCAGAGGTAACCACACCGCGGTGCCCGCAGTTCTGGGCCGCAAAGCTGCTGGCTCGACCTTGCCGGTGATCGGTTTACGGCACCTGCGGATTGCAGGTCGAACCCCGCCAGCTCTGCGGCCAATGCGGGGAGCACAAAGTATCCTGAAAACTAAGTGCAAGAGGAATGGAAAAATGGCATCTGGACTTTTGGCAGTAGACGGCGGGCAGACCGGAATCAAGCTGAGATTCGAGCAGGATGGCGACACTGCAGAATTAGCGCTTCCCGGTGTGCAAACCCATGAACCCGTCCTGCCCCAACTGGCACGCGCCATTAACCAAGCTGCCGCTGCCGCCGGATGGGAGTGCAGCACCGTGAGCGTAGGCACCACAGGCCTGGTGAAAGCCGAACATGATGCACGGCAGCTCTACGACCTCATCGGATCCAGCGCTATTTCCCATATTGCGCTGGCCCACGACTCGGTGACCAGCTATCTCGGAGCGCTGGGAGAACGCCACGGCGCTGTCGTTGCAGCCGGTACCGGTGTCGTCACCTTGGCGGTAGGCCCCTGCTCGGTGGCCCGAGTTGATGGATGGGGCCACATCATGGGTGATGCCGGCAGCGGCTATTGGATTGGCCAGAAGGCAATGAACGCGGCCATGCGCGGCTTTGACGGCCGCGGGCCAGCTACCGCGCTGACCGGGGAACTCGCGAAGCGCTGGCCCGATCTCTCCGAAGCGTATATTGACTTGCAAGCGATGCCGGACAGGGTGGCCATCGTCGCCTCTTTTGCGCAGAGGGTTGCCCAGTTGGCCGCGACCGATGAAATGGCGGCGCGGATCTGCGCGCTCGCCGGTGCAGAACTGGCCAGCTCCGCAGCAACGGCATTGCGCCGCGCGGGGCTGGAACAACAGGCCGGAGCGATTCCTGTCGCAGCCATCGGGGGAGTGCTCGCCGGCGAATTCGCCAGAAGCAGCTTCGTGCGGGAGCTGCACCTGCTGGTCCCTGCCGCGCAAGTCCAGGATTCGCCGGGAAATGGGCTGGACGGAGCCCGTGCATTGGCCCTCCTGCCAGCGGACCACGCCTTGCAAGGCCTCGTATCGCGCTTTCGCGCCCAGCCATAATACGTGGGCAGCGGTGATAACTGGCCATCAAATAGGCGCAGGCAATCAATAGGTGACAAGATTAGTGGAGAACGTCGTGATTATTAAGGAGTCATCGTGAGTTTCCGAGTCGGTCCCGTAGATCTTGTCCCCGAAGGCGAATCGTTGCTGGTTGAAGCCAAAGACAGCGGCGCAAGCGAAGACATCGCGATCTTCCACGCCGAAGACGGCAACTTCTACGCGCTGCAGGATGAATGCACCCACGAGGTCGCTTCGCTTTCCGACGGCTGGCTCGAAGACTGCAGCATCGAATGCCCCATCCACTCCTCGACCTTCGACCTGAAAACCGGCAAGGTGCAGTGCATGCCAGCCACCGTGGACGCCCGGACCTACAAGGTGGACGTCGTGGACGGCTTCTTGGAGCTTGAAATCTAAATGCCTTCCGTGCACATCATCGGAGGCGGGGTCGCGGGGTACGCACTGGCCCGGCACCTGGTGCAGCAGCAGTACGCCGGATCCATCAAGATCAGCGATGCCCAGGGCCTGCCCTATGATCGTCCGCCGCTGAGCAAGTCCCTGCAGGTTGAACCGTTCGCACCGGTGTCCTGGTACCAGCACCATGGCGTCGGCCTGATCCAGGAAGATGTCCAAAGCCTGCAACTGCCGCAGTCCGCTGACGACTGGGTAGTGCTGGCTACCGGCACCACGCCCAAGGCATTGGATGTTCCCGGCGGGCACCATGCGCTCAGCCTGCACAGCGCAGCTGACGCCGCCCGCATATCAGACGTCCTGGAATCGGGGATGTTCGGCCAGCGGGTGCTTGTCATCGGAGCGGGGCTGGTAGGGGCCGAGTTCGCGTCCACCGCCAAGATGTCCGGGGCACAAGTCACCTTGATTTCCAGCTCCGACGCACCTCTTGCCCACGTGCTGGGCCACGAACTTGCCGAACAGCTGCACGCGGATCATGCCAACCACGGCATTGCCACCTTGACCGGTGCGGTGACCGAGCTCGGCCCCAACTATGCAATGGCCAATGGCCAGCGCCATGATGCGGAGCTGATCGTGGCAGCCATCGGCGTCGAACCCGAAACTGCGCTCGCCGAGCAGCTGGGCCTGGAAGTCGACGACGGGATCGTGGTCGACGCGCAGCAGCGTTCTGCCAGCTGCCCCCAGGTGCTGGCTATCGGCGACGTCGCCCGGGAGGAAAACCAGCCCCGTGCGGTGCACTGGGAAGCTGCCATGGAAGATGCCGCCCAAGCGGCGGCAACCATCATGGGCACAGCCGCACCGAAGCGTTCGGTGCCATGGTTCTGGAGCGACCGCCACGAAATGCACGTGGAAACGGTGGGCGACTTCAGCCAGGCCGCCAGCACCGTGACGCGCCTGAACCGGCGAGGCAAGATCCAGACGGTCTTCGGGCTCGACGCCAAGGGCGCATTGGTGTCCGCCTCGATGATCGATGGCGGCCTGATGGCCAAGGCCGCGAAACGGCTCATTGCGAAATCAGCCACCCCAAGCATTGAACAATTGAAGGACCCCCTGACGGGTCCGCGCGAGTTAGGCCGGTAAGAAACTTATGAATGCAGCCGAACCACTGAAGGTTCCCGCGGCCCTGCAGACGCCCACCAAACGGGTCGGCCCTGGCTGGATCGCTGCGGTTGTCATTGTCCATATCGGTATCAATGTCGGCTTCTTCGCACCGATCCAGGTACTGCTCGGATTGCACGCCGAACAGCTGGATGCCAGCCAGAAGAACGCGATTCTCTCGCTGGTCACCGGCGTCGGCGCGGCAGTCTCGCTGGTGGCCAACCCGCTGTTCGGCGCGCTCAGCGATCGCAGCACATCGAAATTCGGGCGCCGCATCCCGTGGGTGTTCTTTGGAACTATCTGCGCTGCGCTGGCCCTGCTGCTGATGTCGACCTCGCAAACCGTGAGCACGCTGGTCATCGGCTGGGCGCTGATGCAAGCTGCCGGCAACGCCGCGCTGGCTGCGATCTTCGCGGCCATCCCGGACAAGGTGCCGGTAGAGCAGCGCGGCATGGTTGGCGGGCTGGTGGCCTTGGGCCAAACCTGCGGTTCGCTGATCGGTGCCGTGATCGGCATGGTCGCTGCGAGCAACCTGGTCTTCGGCTACGCCATCGTCGCTACCGCCGTGGCCATTTGCTCCATTCCGTTCGTGCTGATGCGCCAGGATGTTCCGCTGCCCAAGGGAGCACTGGAGCCTGTCAAGCCGCTGGAATTCGTGCGCAGCTTCTGGATCAACCCGGTCAAGCATGCCGACTTCGGATGGGCGTGGCTGACCCGGTTCTTGCTGTATCTCGGCTGCCAGCTGTGCCTGGTCTACCTGCTGTTCTTCCTGCAGGATGCCATCAAGCATCCAGAACCGGCCCAGGGCGTGCTGGTGCTGACCGCGATCTACGCCTTCTGCGTGATCTTCTCTTCGGTGATCTCCGGCAAGCTCTCGGACAAGGACGGCAAGCGCAAGAAGTACGTCATCATCTCTTCGGTCATCGTTGCCGCCGCGGCCGGCGTGCTGGCGACGGCAACGTCCTTCGCCACCGCCATTGTCGCCGCAGTGCTCCTGGGCATCGGCTTCGGCGCCTACCTGGCGGTGGACTTTGCGCTGCTGACCCAGGTATTGCCGAACGCCGATTCGCGCGGCAAGGACCTGGGCATGATCAACATTGCCAACTCGCTGCCGCAGGTGGTCGCCCCGCTGATCGCCTGGCTGGCGGTGAGCTGGTTCGGCGGCTACCCAACCCTATTCCTGTGCTCTGTGGTGATCAGCCTCCTCGGCGCCGTGCTGGTACGCCAGATCAAGAGTGTTCCGTAGGTCCTGGACGAAGCATTCCCCAGCGTCGCGCACCGAGCGGAACGGAAACGGTGCGGCACCGGGAACTGGTGGCGGAAAAACGCCAAGGGGACGCCAACCGGGCCGTATGATGAATCCAGCGAACCGCGATAATGAGGAGCAGGTGCGGCTGAATGTCGATGAACGAATCCGGGCGGGAGAGCCGTGCAACGCAGCTTGATGGCATAGACCGCAAACTGCTGGCGTTGCTGACGAAGAACTCCCGGCGGACCAACAACTCCCTGGCAGAGGAGCTGGGCATAGCACCGTCCACCTGCCTGGCGCGGTTGAATGCCTTGCGCGATTCGGGAGTGATTTCGCGCTTCACCATCGAAGTGGATCCGCAGGTTCTGGGCCGGGAGCTCGAAGCGCTGATCTTCGTGAAAATCCGTCCCGGAGCCCGTCACCTGATGTCGAACTTCGCTACTGACATGCGCAGCAAACCGGGGGTGCGACAGCTGTTCTTCCTGGGCGGCGCTGACGACTTCGTCCTGCACGTAGCGGTGCGCAATTCTTCGGATGTGCGCCAGTTCGTGCTCGATAACCTCTCGGCCAATCCGGCCGTGGCCACCACCCAAACCTCCCTGGTATTCGAACATGGCCACGGCAGCGGAGAGTACTAGGCCCCATTTTTAACCGATTTCCATCTCGCCCATGTTCGCAGGAACAACCCGCAGCCCTGCGTTGGTCGAAGAAACATGCTAAACTTGATGTTCTTCTCTTGGCATGGCTGCGGCCCGTTGGCAGCTGGGGATCGGTTCTCCAGACAAGCAACGGACCCCACCGCAGCTGCGACTGAAAGAATGGGGAGGTCGAGAAGATAATGCATTTTGACGCAACTGTTGTCACCGCACTGGTGACCTTGATTGTTCTGGCCATCGCAACCGTTGTGCTGGTGATCCGGTACAAGCGCACCCACCAGGCAGAAATCCGCCAGGCCCTGGTTGCCAAGGCCCGGAAGCGCGGCGTTGCCTCGCCGGAAGACCTGTCGAACCACGATCTGGTACTGCAGATCCGAGCGGCAAAGCGCCAGCGCAAGCAGGATGGGCAGGACCTGAAGACCGCATAGGGTTTGCATCCATGCGCTGACGATGCTGAGCCCCAGTCCATTTCCGGACTGGGGCTCAGCCGCGTCAAGGGCGCTTGGGCGGCCGCTGGCCCCGTCTTTATCCAAAGCTGATGAACCGGTAAATGGCGTCGGGAATAAACGGCAGGTGCCAGCGGAATGCAGGCAGGTAATTAACCTCGCGCAATTCCGGGAAACTATGTCCCCGGTCACCAGAAAAGCCGATTTAACCCCTGAATCATGCGGATTGCATCACAGGGGCATGTGGGGTTCTGAACAAACCACTTCTCAATAGATAAATGGTCGGAAATGATGGATATGACTGGAAATGCAGCAGCGTTAATTCTTTAGGAGCAACAACAATGGCCTCGATCCCACTCGGTGAAGACATCCTCTTGGCACGCCACGGCGCCAGCATCGTCAAGCTCCGCCAGGATCGGAAGAACCGCACCACTGTTGCCCATCTGCGCGGTGGAGCCACCGATACGGCCTCGAACCTGCTCACCGCACCAGTTCCCGCATTGACCCCGGCAGCCAGCTTCACCCAGGGCGCGGCTCGCTACCTCAACGATGAAGCCGAGGTTAGCCGCGGCGAAGTTCGTTCGCTGGTCAAGATCTCGCTCGGCTTTTCTGCCATCATGGGCATCGTCTTCGGCGGCCTGGTCTTGGCTTTGTACAAGGTCGGCGGCAATGAAGCTCTCCAGTCGCTGAGCTACATGGGCGCAAGCCAGTAGCTCTCGCAAGCATTTCCAGGAAAACGGGATTCCGAGGCAACTCGGGATCCCGTTTTCCTGTTTCCGGACCAGGTGCTTACTCCGAGGCCGGGCTTGCGGCAAGTCTCGTATTTCTTGCCCTGCAGGCATAGGATGGCGGCAACGGGAAGGACGGGAGCAGGCCATGCGTTTTGTTTTGGAAGTTAACTTCGATACCGAGAACATGCAGCTCAAGCCATTGGAGGAGCTGCAGAAGATTCTGCGCGACTGGTCGACGAACATCACGATGTTTCCGATCGTTGCCGGCGCCCAGGAAGATGTCTACGACTCGGATAACGAGCAGGTAGGGGAGTGGGCAATCCTCGACGACTAGCCTCGCCGTCTGGAGAACCACCCGATGGCATACCCCGCGGCCAGGGTAATGAGCAGGACAAGCCACAGCGGGGCCGTGGAATGGATCAAGAAGAATTCAACGCGGACGAAGGCCCGGTTCTGCAGCATGAAGACCACCGCGAGGATCACCAGTGCAATAGCTGCCCATTGCCTGGCGCTAAGCCCCTTCTTCGGCGGCCGCTGCTCCGGATAGCCCATGCTCAGCTTCCGTTCGCCAGCAAGCCGGCAACGAGAGCCGACAACCCGCGCTGGAACGAATCGTCGCTGGTATCAAGCTCTGATCGGCGTTGCGCGGCCACAGCCTGGGTGAAATGCGGAGTGAGATCCTGGTGATTGCTGGTGTCGAAAATGTCATGCGGAGCGGCCGTATCCATGGCCGAGCCGAAGATGAATGATTCCAGTGCGACAATCGTCGGAACAATCTCGTTCTCTGCCATGCCGAAGTCTGCCAGCGCTTCGGCAACGCGCTCGTACATTCCCAAGGTGCGCGGCGAATCGGAGACGGGCAGTACCGCGATGACCGGAATCAGGGGAATGTGCCGCGCGAAGACGTTCCGGTAGCTCGTAGCCCATTGAAGCAAAGCCTGCTTGGTATCGGCTTGGTCGAATACCGAGGTGTCGATATCGGCCATGACCAGTTCCTGGATCCACTGCAGGAGGTCGTGCTTGGAATCGACGTGGTTGTAGAGGGCCGATGGAGAGACGCCCAGGGATTTTGCCAGCCGCTGCATGGTCAGGGACTCGTAGCCGTCCCCGGAAACAAGTTCCAGCGCGTGCTCGGTAATGCGCTCCCGATTCAGCACCGCCTTGCGCGGGCGCCCGGCTCGCCTGGCTTCCGTTTCACTCATGCGGACCTCTTCCTGACGTGGGGTGCTTCACAACTGGATCTTCGTACCCTATGCTATATGACAGGTAAATGAACCTTATTCATTTAAATGTGCAAGGGAGTCGATCATGCAACATCTGGAACGCGACGTCGTCGTCATCGGTGCAGGGCCATCGGGACTGACAGCAGCCTATGAGCTGAGCAAGGCCGGCAAGTCCGTCGCGGTGCTCGAAGCCCGCGACCGCGTCGGCGGGCGCACCTGGACCGATGTCATGGACGGCGCGACCATCGAGATCGGCGGCCAGTGGATCAGCCCCGACCAGACCGGCCTCTACTCGCTGATCAATGAACTTGGCATCGAGACCTTCGAACGCTACAAGGCGGGCAAGAGCGTCTACCTCACCGGGGAAGGCGAGCGGATCGCCTATGAGGGCGAGGACTTCCCGGTGGCCGCCAGCACCGTGGCCGAAATGGAGAAGCTGGTAGAACTCATGAACCAGCTGGCCGCCGAAATGAACCCGGACAAGCCGTGGGAGCACCCTCAGGCCCAGGAGCTGGACCAGATCTCCTTCCACCACTTCCTGCGCCAGCACTGTGCCGACGAGCTGGCCTGCAACAACGTGGGCCTGTTCATTGCCGGGGGCATGCTGACCAAGCCGGCGCACACCTTCTCCGCGCTGCAGGCGGTGCTCATGGCGTCCTCGGCCGGCTCCTTCGACAACCTGGTGGACGAGGACTTCATCCTGG
Organism: Glutamicibacter sp. NPDC055354; assembly: GCF_053644955.1. Lineage (NCBI taxonomy): Bacteria > Bacillati > Actinomycetota > Actinomycetes > Micrococcales > Micrococcaceae > Glutamicibacter > Glutamicibacter sp. NPDC055354. The sequence continues at coordinate 1,752,511 of NZ_JBSHMB010000001.1, read as the reverse complement.
ACCGGCGCATCGTGGGCACCATGCAGGGCGTATCCAAGACGCTGGCCGAGAAGCTGGGCCAGCAGACCGTCTTCCTGGACAACCCCGTGCTCAAGCTCGAATGGTTCGATGGCGGGGTGGTGGCCCACGGGAGCACCGTGACCGTCTCGGCGAAGAAGGCCGTGCTGGCGGTACCGCCGAACCTGTACTCGCGCATTTCCTACGTCCCGGCGCTGCCGCGCAAGCAGCAGATCACCCACCAGCACCAGTCCATGGGCCTGGTCATCAAGGTCCACGCCGTCTACGACACCCCGTTCTGGCGCGAAGAGGGCCTGTCGGGCACCTGCTTCGGCCCGAGCAGCCTGGTCCAGGAGCTCTACGACAACACCTATGCCGGGGAGGAAACCGGCACACTGGTCGGCTTCATCTCGGATCTGAAGGCCGACGCCATGTGGGAACTGGACGAGGAACAGCGCCGCGCGGTGATCCTCAAGGCCATGGCCGGCTACCTGGGCGAGAAGGCACTGGATCCCAAGGTCTTCTACCTCTCGGACTTCGCCGCCGAGGAATGGACCCGCGGCGCCTACGCCACCAGCTACGACCTGGGCGGGCTGCACCGCTTCGGCCCGGCGCAGAACGAGAATGTCGGACCGATCTACTTCTCCTCCTCGGATCTGGCCGGCGAAGGCTTCCAGCACGTGGACGGCGCGGTGCGCATGGGCCGCCGCTCGGCCGCGCGCATCATCGCCGCACTGGATGGCACCGCCTACGACCAGAGCTACGATGGCGTTGCCACGCTGACCCCGTCCAAGGAAAAGGCCAGTGCCTAGGCCATGAAATTGCTCGTAGGTTACACCGCGGACCAGCGCGGTGCCGAAGCCATCGAACTGGCCAGCGCCCTGGTGGCCGGTACCCGCGACGCGTCCTTGCGGATCGCCATCGTGCTGCCTGCCGCCACCCCGTTCAACGCGGTCTACCCCGGGGGGGACCATGGGTTCTCCTCCATCCTCTCCGACCAGGTGGACCGCTGGGCGGCGCAGGCCCTGGCCCTGGTGCCGGAAGGAATCGCCACCTCGGTGGTAGCCCGTTCCGTGCCCTCGGTGGCCGAGGGGCTCATCGGCCTGGGCGAGGAATTCGGGGCGCACGGGATCGTGCTGGGCGGCCGCAAGCGCCACCGCGCCGGATTCTTCAGCCCCGGGGCGATCGCCAATGCGCTGCTGCATTCCTCGCCGATGGCCGTGTTCATGTCCTCGCCGGCCTCCTTGGCCACGCTGCGCGCAGCCGGCGGGAAGATCACCAGGCTGACCGCATTCGTGGGGGACCGCCCGGGGGCACGGGAAGTCATCGGCCTCTCGGCGCGGATCGCCGCCGCCTGCGGACTGCCGCTGCGCGTGGCCACGCTGGTCTCCCATATGGATCTGGCCGACCCCCGGCTGGAGCTGGATGACCATCTGACCCAAACCCGCAGCTACCTGCAGGAACTGACCGGTTCCCTGGGCCTGGAGGCGGTAGTCGAGGTGGTCTCCGGGCGCGGCCTGGACGAAGCGGCCGCCCAGCTGTCCTGGCAGGACGGGGACCTGGCACTGCTGGGATCGGCCCGGCTGGCCGCCCCGCGCCGATTGTTCATCGGCCCCAAGGCCCAGCGGATCCTGGGCCAGCTCAACGTCCCGATAGGCGTCATCCCGACCCTCGAGGCTGCCAGCTAGAAGGCAGCGCGTCATTCTTGCACGATCCTTGTTCCCCGGGCACTTGCCGTCGCGAAGCACGCGGACGGTGCCCATCTGACCCCTGACGGAAGGTGGCTCGGTACTTCTGGCCGACGCACTCACACCTCGCTAATTGTTTAAGGTAACCACCATGTCGCACGACCTGAGGCAGGCATCGCCGCCTGCACGCTCCGAGAGCGGACTGCACGAAAAAGGACTGTCCAAGGGCACCGTTGGCGTTCTGGGGCTTGTCGTTATCGGCATCTCCTGCATCGCCCCGGCCTACACCCTCACCGCAGGCCTCGGCGCCACGGTGGCCGAAGTCGGCACCAGCCTGCCTGCGATCCTGCTGGCGGGATTTCTGCCGATGCTGCTGGTGGCCTTGGGCTACCGCGAGCTGAACAGCGCAATGCCCGATTCGGGCACCTCCTTCACCTGGGCGACGCGTGCCTTCGGCCCGATGATCGGCTGGATGGGAGGCTGGGGCCTGATCGCCGCGACGGTGATCGTGCTCTCCAACCTGGCGGCAGTGGCCGTGGACTTCTTCTATATCCTGATTGCCCAGCTCACCGGCCAGCCATGGATTGCGGAGCTGACCGGCAACCTGTGGGTCAACATCCCCACCACGCTGGTGTTCATTGCGGTGGCCGCCTGGATCTCCTACCGGGGCATGAACGCCACGAAGGTCTTCCAGTACGTGCTGGTCGGGTTCCAGGTGGCGGTGCTGCTGCTCTTCGCGGTCATGGCCCTGACCTCCAGCCAGCCCAATGATCCGACACCCATCACCTGGCAGATGTTCAATCCGGCCGGCATCGATACCTTCTCGGCCTTCGCCGCGGGCATCTCGCTGTCCATCTTCGTTTTCTGGGGCTGGGATGTCACCCTGACCATGAACGAGGAAACCACCGATCCGAAGAAGGTCCCCGGACGCGGTGCCACCTGGACGGTGCTGGTGATCATCGCGTTGTACCTGGCCGTATCCCTCGGGGTGATCTACTGGGCCGGGGTGGGCACCACGGGCCTGGGCGCAGGCAACCCGGAGAACCAGGAATCAATTTTCGCGGTGCTTTCCGGTCCGGTCATGGGCCCGCTGGCGATGCTGATGTCCTTGGCCATCTTGTCCTCCTCCGCGGCCTCGCTGCAATCCACCATGGTTTCGCCGGCACGCACCTTGCTGGCCATGGGCTACTACAAGGCGCTGCCCTCCAGCTTCGCGAAGATCTCCGCGCGCTTCATGTCCCCGTCGGTGGCGACTTTCGCCTCCGCTGCTGCCGCTGCCGTGTTCTACGTGGTCACCAGGCTGCTCTCGGAGAACGCATTGTGGGACACGATCACGGCGCTGGGCCTGATGATCTGCTTCTACTACGGGCTGACCGCCTTGGCCTGCGTCTGGTACTTCCGCGGGGAACTGTTCGCCAATGCCAGGAACTTCTTCTGCAAGTTCTTGGCGCCGTTGGCAGGTGGCGTCGTCTTGCTGGTGATGTTCTTTGCCACCGCCATCGAATCCATGAATCCGGACTACGGTTCGGGCTCCAATATCGGGGGAGTGGGCATGGTGTTCATCCTCGGGGTCGGCGTGCTGCTGCTGGGCGTTGGCATCATGCTGTGGATGCGGGTGCGCCACCCGGCGTTCTTCAAGGGAGAAACCATCAAGACCTACAAGCTGCTGAAGTAGGACCGGCGCAACGAACCAGAAGGACCACTCGCGAACGAATCGCGGGTGGTCCTTCGTGTTTGGTGCCGCCGCCGCAGGAGCTATCTTGCCGCTAGTCGGCGGCGTCGGCCCGGGTCATGTGCTTGGCCACGCCGATGGCGGCCAGCACGGCGCCGAAGGGGATGAGCGCGCTCTGGATCAACGAATTAAGGAAAGCCAGCGGCGCGCTGCCCAAAGGGCTGCTTCCAAAACCGGATTCGAAGCTCCACATCGCCAGGACTGGCAAGATGCTGCTGATGAGAACGCCTGCCAACACGATGACGACGCCGGATACAATCATCTTCTTATGTAGAGCAAGCAACGTTTTCTCCTATTGCCTTGGGCTGAGTATTTCCAACCGTAGCCAAATCCGCCACTTTTAGCTATAGCGGGAGTGCTGTTTGCTTTCGCCAAGGGCAGGTCTTTTCCTGCTTCGCAACCTTCTCGTCCAAAGGCCCCTAACCGGCGCGCAAATGGTTCAATAGGTGCATGGCTAACTCGGTACTTTTCATCTGCTCCCGCAATGCAGGCAAATCGCAAATGGCGGCCGCATTGATGGACTACATTTCTGAAGGGAAAGTTACCAGCTACTCGGCTGGAACCAACCCAGGTTCAGGCATCAACCACGAAGCGGTTGAATCGCTCTCGCAGGCCGGCGCGGACATGTCGCAGGGCACGCCCAAGGCCATCGACCCTCGCGTCGTCGAGCAAGTTGACCGCGTGGTAATCCTTGGCTCCGATGCGAATCCGCAATTCGATCCGTCCATCAAGACCGAACGCTGGGTCACCTACGAACCCAGTGAAGACGGCATCACCGGTGCCGAACGAATGAACATGATCCGCGATGAAATTGCTGATCGCGTCCGTGAACTGTTCCACGAGTTGGAGCGGTAGAAATCACTGTTCGCATGACCACCCGAAAGGCAACTCCGTGGTGGCTTCCGGGCGTATGCCTTGTGCTCACTGGTTGGTGTGCCAACCAATACGTATCGCTGATCAATTGGTACCAGCAATTCCGCGAGCTCAGTGAGTTCGAGGCCATGCTGGTCATGGGCAGCTACCTGGCGGGCATGATCCCGGCGTTGGCTTTCGGCGGACCGCTGGCGGACAAGTTCGGGCGCAAGCCATTTTCGCTGCTTGCCCTGGCCTGCTCCATTCTGGGATCCCTCGGGCTCATCTTCGGATCGGTTCACGAGTCCGGTCTCTATGCGGGACGCATCCTGACCGGCTTGGGCATGGGCCTGGCCATGGTTGCCATCACCAGCTGGGTGAAGCTGCTTAGCCCGGGAGCTGCCGGCGCGACTCGTGCCGCGCTGTGCACGTCCTTGGGCTTCGCGCTGGGACCGGTCATTTCAGGGGCAATTGTCGGGACCAGCGGCAGCCCGGAACTGGCATACATCGTCCATGCCGCCGCGGCGCTTTCCTGGTTGCTGTTGATGTTCTTCACCCGAGAAGACCGAGTCACTGACCGGGCAGGGAATCACCTGGAGGCCGACGTGACGACTCCGGCAAACCTCCAGCGGTTCTACCGCATCGTCTTGCCCGCAGCCCCATGGGTCTTTGGCATGGCGGCAACAGGGTTTGCCGTGGTTCCGGCGCTGAGCAACGGCGCCGGTGAATCCAGCCTGTTCTACACCACCTTGGCAGTCGCGGTCACCATGGGCATGGGTACCTTGATCCAGCCATTCGTCAAGAGATTCAATGACTTGGGCAAGATCAAGCTGCTCATGGCTGGACTGGCTACCTCGCTGGCTGCACTGCTCATGATGATCGCAGTGTCGCTGAGCGGCTCAGAATTCTTGGGAATTATCGCATTCGCCATAGCCGGTTCGGCCAATGGCATTTTGCTGGTTGCCGGGCTAAGCCAGGTATTGGATCTTGCCGGCGGCGCCGACGTCGGCAAATTGACCGGCCGGTTCTACATGTGCTGTTTCATCGGGTTCAGCTTCCCGACATTCTTTGCACTGTGGCGCACGGTCGCTCATCCTGCTCTATTCATTGGCCTGCTTGCCGTGCTCTGCCTGCTATCCATGATGCAGGTGTACCGCTCGGCCAAGTATCTGCCCGCTGCCATTCTCGAAGAAGTTCCAAACAGGCCATAATGCCAAACGCCGCTGCCGGCCACCTTGCGGTGCCGGCAACGGCGTTTACGCATTGGACTCCAACATACTGGGAGCTAGTCCTGGCTCAGCTTCTTGAGCAGCTCGGTAGTGCGGAATGGGATGACATCGCGCAGGATCATCGAGGTGGAAGTGCGGGTTATGCCCGGGCAGAGGCGGATCTCTTCACTGACCCGGTACAGGTCATCCGGGTCAGTCGCGGCCACACGAATCAACAGGTCCGTGTCTCCCGCCGGCGCGACGCATTCCAGAACCTCGGGAATCTGGCGCAGTGCGGCGATGGCCTCATTCAAGCTGGCCTGGTTCAATTCAGCGCTAACGAAAGCGCTGACGCCACGGCCCATGGACGCAGGGAGGATTCGCGCGGTGTTCGGGCGCAACGCACCTGAATGGGCCAAGCGTTCCAAACGAGTCTGCACGGTGCCGCGGGCCAGGCCCAGCTGCTGCGCCAGCATCATGATCGGCACACGCGGATCCGCATCGAGTGCCAGAAGGATACGCCGGTCGGTTTCATCGAGCTGATACGTATCCGAATTCATGTGGTGGTCTCCTGAGACAGGTTGTGTTGCGCGTGCATAAGTACCAACCTAGATTTTAGTCAATATGACCAGTGAATCCCAAATGTGTTGCGCGGATTGGCCGATATTATTGCGTGCAAGTCGGCTACTGGGGTCAACAGGGCGAATGCTCGGGCGAAAAGCCATCTTTTATCCACAAAATAACCAGGCTGAGATCAAATGGGCGCTAATCACAGTAACCTGTTGATATGAGGTTTTTGCGGTTGGAAGACGTGGCAGAGGAACTGAATGTGAAGCTGCCCCAGGTCCGCGCTTTGGTGAAAAGCGGCGAGCTGCCGGCCATCCAAATTGGCGGGCGGGGCATGTGGCGCGTGGAACGCGTTGCACTGGAGAACTATATCCAAGAACGCTATGCGCAGGCCCGCGACGATATCGCGAACGAATCCCAGAGCTGAATGCGGTGCCCTTGGCTGTTCCCGAGTCCATAGGGAACAGCCACAGCCTAGTCCAGCTCGATAGCCCGTTCTGCAAAGATCCGCAATGCGTCGCGAACCAGCTCCGCGTATCCGCCGTAGTTCTTTGCAAACCGCGGATCAGCGACATACATCTCGCCGAGATTGCAGATATATGCCTTGTGCTGTGCCGGATCGCCGGAATCCAGCGGGGTGCCCTTGGCGCTCTGGAGCCAGCGCACATGTCGAGCCGCTAATTCCCGGGCTTCGAAGCTGTCCGCTGGGACGGAATTCTTCCCCGCCACGATCCAATCCTGATTGAGCATCTTCACCTCTTCCATGAATGCGTTTTGCTGGTCCCCGGTTTTGGAACGCCACCAGCGATTCGATGCTTCATACGCGTCGGCGCCCCAGCGTTCGGCAACCTCTTGCTTGTACTGCTCGTTGAAGCCGTCAAAGCTCTTTTCCGGTTCCATGTTTCCTCCTGTCGTTAGTGTTGAAATGCTGTGCTCCAAGGCAGCGATCTGCCGGTCCAGCGCCGCACGCTGCCTATGGAGCTGTTCCTTATGTGTGCTCAGCGCGACCAGTTCATCGCGTTGCTCGTCCAGGATTTCAGCGATGGTCTCCAGCTTGATGCCCAGCTGCTTGAGCAGGAGAATCTGCTGGAGCCGGACCAGCTGCCCGTCGGTGTAGAACCGGTAGCCGTTGGCGGACAGGTAGTCAGGTTTCAGCAAGCCGATCTGGTCGTAGTGCCGCAAGGTACGGCTGCTGATGCCAGCGGATTTTGAGACATGCGCAATCGAGTGGTGAACTGCCGGCTCGTGGCTAGTTGAATCCTTCATGGCTACCACGCTAATGGTTGACGCAACGCCAAGGTCAATAGTCCCAGCCGCATTTCCTGATCAAAAATTTGTGATTCAGATCTCACGGCAAAATGGCGAATAATAACGAGATATTCCTTGTCCGATTGATCATATTGACTAGTTGTTAGCACGCCTGTTGCACAGTGTGATCTATGTGTAGTTCACTGTTGGTAGATGAAGTTGAACAGGTTACCGCCGAAATCAACGAGGACCGCCTGATGACGTAAACCATCTGCATTTACGGGATCAAGGAGCCCTGGCCACCCACGCCAAGGCAAGGTAGAAGACATAGTCCAGATGGCTCGCGGGCATTCCAGTTGGGTGGAATGCCCACGGGCCATCTGGCATTTCTGCCAAAATCACTCACATTCGAATCACAAGCTCCGAGCGAGTTGGAGGAAACGCCTGCCGGCATTCGCGATGCTTCGCTCTGGCTCTGGAACAATGAGCGCGTAGGGACACCGAGGAGTAAGAGTGGGTTCAATGAGGCGCGTCTGGCAAAACTGGTGGATGCAATTGGTCGCCGGATTGCTGATCACTTCGATCGCGGTGTTGCCGTGGTTATGGATCGGTCAGGAAGACCGCTCAATTCTCCCGCATGCCAGCGACGACGCCCAAGGGCTACTGGTGGTTTTCTCCGTGATCACCCTCTGGGGCTGCTGGTTTGCCCGGCGCATTGGATATAGTCGCACCGGCTTTGCCATCGTGACTGCCGTGGGCATGGTCCTGGGACTCTTGGGCCTGGGGTTCCAAGGACTCCAAGCATTCGAACCGGGGCTCTTGGACGGGGAACTCTCCCCAGCTTCGATTCGCCATGTTTGGGTTTTCGGTGGCCTGCTGCTGGTCAGCCAAGCCTGGTATTTCCTGGCCACTAAATTGCGGCTGCCCATAGCGGTGCTCTTCTATGCAACGCTCACTGTAGGCGTGAGCTATTGGCTGCAGATCATCGCATCGCTCGTTGCGGGCGCCCAGTCGTACTACGTTTACCTTTGGTATTCCGGGCCGCTGATCCTCGGCCTCATCTTGGGATTCGTCGGGTTCTCGAGGATCATGAACCTGCTGATGTGGGTTTTCGCATTGGCTATCCAATGGATGATGCCGGCAGTCGTGGAAAGCGCGGCCAGAGTTATTGGATCGAAGACCACTGGCTGGAAGACCGTCGGCTCCTTCTGGGAACAATTCACCGGAAGTGTCCTGGAAATTCCGTGGCAGACTCCGCTGCTGGTCAGCTTGGCGACGGCCATGCTTACCAGTGTCATCTTGCTGATTGTTCGCAAGGTGCGGCGGCGCTAGGCAAGAGTCCAAGCCGCTAGTTAGCCGGTGCTGGCCAAATATCCGCAACGACGCGAACTGCACCCTGGAAGTTCATTGCTGCCAAGACAGCATCAAAGGCTTGCGGGCCATCCGTAATGGATTTCTAGGACAACGGCACCAGGCGCGCCCAGCTCCTCGTAGTTGGCAAGAGTGCGCGCCGGCAGGATCTCCGCTGGATCGTTGCCCGGAACAGCAGGGTCCACCACGATTTGCCGACAGCCTCATCGAGCAGCACGGTGCCCAGCCCATCGGTACGTACCGTGGGCTCGATGAACTGCACGCCCACTGGCGAAACGGTGGTGTTCGCGGAGGTGATTGGAATCAGCTTGCTGGTCAGCTTGCCGTTCCCCGAAGCACCAGTGCTCGGGCCCATAGGCCAGCAGTAAGCCAAGCATTGGAACATGGCGCAATGCCACGCTGTGCACGCGGTGGAAGCCGGGGAGCAATCGGCTTCGCCAGTCGGGGCACTGCTAGTCCGCTCCGAGTATTTCAGGGCCACCACTCGCCATAGAATAAGACTATGACTGAACTGCGCGATCGCGACCCCGGAGAACTGGTCCAGCCCATCATCCTGCGAATCGACAAGGAGGATCCGTCGAGCGAGGACGAGGGCCTGTCAGCGGTGGCACGAGCAGCCGTGATTGCCTATCTGCAAGATCCGCAGAACCCGGATTGGCAGCAGTGGGCTTCACAGGCCTACGCCAAATCGGTACGCCGGGCTAATCCCAAGATGTTCGCCAAGGTGCTGGAGATGTTCCCTGAGCAAATGGTCAGTGAAGTGGGCAAGGCCCGAGCCGTTGGCTTGCCTCCATTGCCGGCCGCTGACTTGCCGAAGCTGATTGCCAAGTTGCAGGTCTCCGGCACGCAGCTTCCAAAAGCGGAGGAAGTCCTGGATGCGCAGATCAGCATCGTACTGAACAAATCCTTGGACATGTCCACAGGCAAGGCCGCGGCGCAGGCAGCACACGCGCTGTTCGCCTGGCTGACAGAATCCCCAGCGGAAGAGGTCGAAGCGTGGCTCCACGCCCATGCTCCGGTGGGCATCAAGCACCTGCCGCGCAGGGAATTCGACCGCTTGTCGCGGCAGGCCGCTGGACCTGTCATCCAGGATGCCGGGCGAACTGAAATCGAACCCGGATCCGTCACCGCTTTCGTCATTTCCGAGGCACGCTAGAACCTTAGAATCCAAGCGCGGTGAAACCGCCATACCTGTGTCATGATTTCCTTGGCGGTAACAGCAATTGTCACCACAGCGGATCGCTGTGCACTTCCGTGGGCCACAGGAAACGGCAATATGCCCTTGCTCGAAAGCACTGACATTGAAATTCTCTAAACGTGTACTGGGCCTGCTGCTGGTCCTGATGCTGTCCTTCGGGACCGCAGCTGGCGCCAGCGCCTCAACGCAGGCTCCAGCCGGCCTGGCGCAACTCGCTGCCGCTCCTCCGGCAATTGCCAAGCAGACCACCACCAACCTGAATTTGCGCAAGTCGCCATCGGCCCGATCCGCGTCGCTGCTAGTCATTCCCAAAGGTGCCAAGCTCCTCGCGTCCAAGGGTTCATCGGGCTGGGTGCAAGCGAGCTACATGAAGAAGACCGGCTGGGTCTCGGCCAAGTACCTGGCAACGCCGAAAGCGCCGGCGCCGGCAAAGCCCAAGACCTCAGCCGTGCGCTATCTGATTTCCTTCCAGCCGGTGCGCAAGAAGGCATCGGCGGCATCCGCGGCCTTGACCGGGGCCATGCGCAAAGCCGAGGTCCAGCGCCTGGGCGCAACCGGTTCCTGGAGCCGGATCAGAATCGGCAAGATCACCGGTTTCGTGCCCACCAGCCAGCTGTCTACCGCAATGCCCGCGCCGGTGTACCGGTATGCGAAAACCGCGCAAGTGCTGCGCAAGTCCGCCTCTGCCAAAGCGGCACGCGTTGCGGGTGTTCCAGCTGGAGCCAAAGTCGAGTGGCTGCGCACGTCAGGCTCGTGGACCTATGCCATTTCTGCCGGAAAACGCGGCTGGCTGCCGGCCAAGCAGCTGTCGTCGCAACCGGCAGCAACCCGGAAAACGATCGGGAACCGTTGGCTGATCAGCAACAGCGTCCTGCGCCAGTCCAATCGCAGCTCATCTCCATCCCTTGGAAGCCTTGCACCGGGTGAAAAAGTCGGCTTGTACGCAACCCGAGGTTCCTGGTCCCAGATCAAGTCCCAGCGCGGCACCGGCTGGGTGCCTAGCGCTAGCCTGTCCAGCACCGCCTACAAGCCCGCCAACCCATCGGCTCGCTGGATCCTGGCTAATACAGCCCTGCGCGTCGGCGCTTCGGGCTCTTCCAAGTCCCTGGGGACTGTGGCAGCGGGGTCCAAGCTCACCCTGCACGGCACGTCGAATGGCTGGGCGCGAGTGAAGACCTCCAAGACGATGGGATGGGTTCCATCAAGCGTACTGGTGGCCAAGGCCTACACGCCGCTGAAGCAGGCCAAGCGCTGGACGACGGCTAATGTACACCTGCGCTCCGGGTACTCCACCGGCCATAAATCACTGGCGGTCATCTCCAAGGGCCAGCAGGTCAGCGTCCTGGGAACGGCCAATGGCTGGACGCGAGTTGCCTCAACGCAGGGCACCGGATGGATCAGCAATGGCTATCTTGCTACTAGCAAACCGCAGGCGCCGCGACCGGCACCGGCACCGGCACCGAAAGCCGAATACCGCTGGACCACAACCAACGTGAACCTCCGCGCCGGCGCGGGAATCAGCCACCAGAGCAAAGCCGTGCTGCAAGCGGGGCAGAAAGTCGCCTACCTGCGCAGCGATTCCGGATGGGCGCAAGTCGCCGCTCCCCAGGCCACCGGCTGGGTCAAGGAAAACTACCTTTCCAAAAATGAGCCGGGAATGTTGCAACCAGATGCGCAGCGCGTCATCGCTGCGTTGCAGGGGAAGACCGGCGATACTATCAGCGCCATTCATACCATTCGAAGCGGCTCTGCCGGGCACAGCTCCGGGAAGGCCGTGGACCTGATGATTCGCGACTACAAGAACAGGCAGCGGGTTGCCCAGGGCCAGAAGCTGGCCCAGTTCCTGCTGGATAACCGCAGCCAGCTGGGTATCTATTACCTGATCTGGCAAGACCGGATTTGGCTTCCCACGACAGGCTGGACGCCGTATTCCGGATCAGGAAAGTACGGAAACCAGTTCACCGGCAATTGGAATGACACCACGATGCATATGGATCACATCCATGTGGAGGTCTACGGCAACTCGGCCACGGGAGGTCCGCTGGACTACGGGGCGCTGCGAACCCGCTAATCTGCTGCTGTCTGGTGTTTCAGACGAAGATGCGCAGGGGGCATGGCGTATTCGCGGTGTCTCTGGTCAGCTGGAACCATGGAGAATTTTAAGCCGGAATTGGCTGTTGACCGGGCAGCGGCTACGTGGAGCGGGCGCAATGACGGTGCCGGAGAGCAGCACCTGAGATGGCATCAGCAAATCAACCGCAAGGCTGACGACCAGTCCGGCGGGCGGGGACCGGCAGCGCTGCTCGGTTTCGCTTCGGATGCCGGCGTGCTGCGCAACGAGGGCCGGGCCGGGGCGGCGCAAGGACCACAGGCGCTGCGTGCCGCCTTGGGTTCCCTGGCTATCCACGAGCCACGGCTCCTGATTGATGCTGGTGATGTCGCAGTATCTGGCGATGAGCTTGAATCAGGGCAGGAACGGCTGGCGCAGTCAGTGAGCGCTTTGCTCGGAGAAGGGATGCTTCCAGTCGTGCTTGGCGGCGGCCATGAAACGGCTTACGGTTCGTTCAACGGGCTTTTCCGGCATTGCAGCCAAGAGCCTGGAACCCGGCTGGGCATCTTGAATCTGGATGCGCATTTCGATCTGCGCAGTGCTCCGCGGCGGAGCAGCGGCACCCCTTTCCTGGATATTGCCAAGGACCTTCAGTCGGCGGGACAAGATTTCAACTATGCCGTGGTGGGCATCAGCAAACCGAACAATACCCGGGTCCTCTTCGAGCGGGCCCGCGCCCTGGAAGTGCGCTACCTGCTTGACGAGCAGTGCACTGCCGGGCAGCTGCCTTCCGTCCTGGCGTTCGTTGCCGACTTCATGGAGAGCGTAGACAAGCTGTACCTGACCATTGACCTGGATGTGCTTCCTGCCTCGGTCGCCCCCGGGGTCAGCGCCCCTGCCGGATTCGGGGTGCCGCTGGAAGTAATCCACGGGGTCTGCGCGATGCTGGCGCGCAGTGACAAGCTGGCGCTGGTCGATGTTGTCGAATTGAATCCATCATTGGATATTGACGGAAGAACGGCCCGCACCGCAGCCAGGCTGGTCAATACCCTGCTGGGGGTCTGATGCAGTAGGGCGCACCGAAATCTGCCGACGCGAACTTGCAATGTTCGACCCCTCAAACATTATGATTGAGGGGGACGAACTAATCGTCATGGCGAGATTTGGAATGGTGTGCAATGGTGCGAACCCTCAAGCTCCGATCACGTGCGGGGCAACGCGCAGGCTGGCTGGCTGCTGGCTTGGCATGCCTGTTCGCGCTCGCTGGATGCGGCGGTAGCCAAAGTGCCGTGCCCGCCGACAGCCAAGACCACCGGCCGGTGGTGCTGACAACCTTCACGGTCCTGCAGGACATCGCCCAGAATGTCGCAGGCGATCACCTGCGCGTTGATTCAATTACCCGTCTTGGTGCGGAGATCCACGGTTACGAACCTACCCCTGATGATCTGCGCCGGGCATCGCATGCGGACCTGATTCTCGATAACGGGCTGAACCTCGAAGCCTGGTTCCAGCAATTCGTCGAAGGCAATGACGCTCCGCATGCCACCGTCAGCCAAGGGATCAAGGCCATCGATATCGTCCAGGAAGAAGGTGCGGGAAAGCCCAATCCGCATGCGTGGATGAGCCCATTGAACGTGAAAATCTACGTGGACCGCATGGCAGATGCATTTACCGAACTGGACCCGGCCAATGCGCGCGACTACCGGGACAACGCCAAGGCCTACCAAGCCGAACTGCAAAAGGTCCACGACGAGCTCGAAGCGGCACTGGCAGAAATCCCCGAACGCCAGCGGGTACTGGTGACCTGCGAAGGGGCCTTCAGCTATCTGGCCCGGGATACCGCCATGGCCGAAAAGTATCTCTGGGCCGTCAACGCGGAATCGCAGGCTACGCCGCGCAAGGTCGCCGCGGCGATTGACTTTGTCAGGGAAAACGATGTTCCTGCGGTCTTCTGCGAATCCACGGTCTCCGATGCGGCCATGCAACGAGTCGTCGAATCCACCGATGCCTCCTATGGCGGAACGCTCTATGTGGACTCGCTATCCGAGCCTGGCGGTCCAGTACCCAGCTACCTGGACCTGATCTCGCATGACACCAGAACCATCGCCCGTGCCTTGAAAGGCGGAACACCATGAACGCGAAGCCCAGCGATGCCCTCGCAATTGATGTGTCGGCCGCGACCGTCCACTACGGCCCCGTGCTGGCCCTGGACCATGCCTCCTTGCAGTTGGGCCGCGGTCGGGTCTGCGGCCTGGTCGGGATGAACGGCTCGGGCAAATCCACGCTGTTCAAAACCATCATGGGGCAGATCAAGCCCGACACCGGCAGCGTGCGCATCAACGGCACCGACCCGCTGCAAGCTCGGAAAAGCGGGCAGCTTGCCTACGTGCCGCAAAGCGAAGCCGTGGATTGGAACTTCCCGATCTCGGTGCGTGAAGTGGTGATGACCGGGCGCTACGGGCAAATGGGATGGACCAGGAGAGCCAGGAAGAGGGACCACGCCGCCGTGGATGAAGCCCTCGAACGGGTGGAGCTGGCCAGTTTTGCCAACCGGCAAATCGGCCAGCTCTCCGGAGGCCAGAAAAAGCGTGCCTTCGTCGCCCGATGCATTGCCCAGGGCGCCAATATCATGCTGCTCGATGAGCCTTTCGCAGGCGTGGATAAACGCAGCGAAGCAACGATCACCAAGCTGTTGCGCGAAGTTGCTGATGAAGGCGGCAGCGTGCTGATTTCCACCCACGACCTGCACGCGCTTCCGGAACTTGCCGATGAAGCGGTGCTCCTGATGCGCAAGGTGCTGATGCATGGCCATCCGGATCTCGTGCTGCAGGCAGAAAACCTGGCCCTGGCCTTCGGGCTGGATCCCATGAAGCGAGGCGGGGAATGAACCTCATTGAATTGCTAGCTGAGCCGCTGGGCTACACCTTCATGGTGCGCGCCCTGCTGGTTACGATCATCGCCGCCGTACTGTGCGCGGTCCTGTCCTGCTGGCTGGTCCTCATTGGCTGGTCGCTGATGGGCGATGCAGTCTCGCATGCGGTCTTGCCCGGAGTCGTGCTGGCCTACATCGTGGGTGCTCCCTTTGCCCTGGGTGCCCTGGTCTTCGGATTCCTCGCGGTGGCCCTGATCGGGGGAGTCCGCGACACCACCAAGCTCAAGGAAGATGCTGCCATTGGCATCGTCTTCACCACGCTCTTCTCCATCGGGCTGGTGCTGGTCTCGGTCACGCCGAGCCATGTGGATCTAAACCACATCATCTTCGGCAATTTGCTGGGCGTCTCGGCCAATGACCTGTGGCAGGTCCTGGTGCTTGGCGCGATCACCTTCGCCATCCTGATTCTCAAGCGCAAGGACTTCACCCTCTATGCCTTTGACCAAACGCACGCACATGCCTTGGGGATGAGCCCGCGGATCATCGGCGCGGTGCTCCTGGGGCTATTGGCCATGACCTCTGTTGTGGCTTTGCAGGCGGTGGGCGTCATCCTGGTAGTTGCCATGCTGATCATCCCCGGCGCCACGGCCTACCTGTTGACCGATCGATTCGGGAAGATGCTCCTGATCGCACCGATCCTCGCAGCCTGTGCAGGAATCCTGGGTGTCTACATGAGCTATTACCTCGATGCATCAACCGGCGGAATGGTGGTTCTGGCCCAGGCGGCGATTTTTGGAATTGCCTATCTGTTCAGTCCGAAGCAAGGACTCATTGCCACCCGGCTGGCCAGCAAGGGGCGGCGCAAGGCGCTTGCGGCGAACACGTAGAAGGCGGTGGTAAGTTTCCCGCAGCTGAAAGGAAATTGGCGTGTGAGACGTGCGCTCGCCGGCGTCAGCTGATGGGCAATGGGTGCACGCATCATCGAATCAGTGTATTTCCCATGGCCGGCAACGCTGCGGCAGGTCCTCTCGATTCATGGCTGGATCCGGATCCGGGCGATCCGGCGCATGGCTTGAACCTCCACCCGACCACCCTGCTAACTGGAAGGGCGCTGCCCTGCGCTGCGCCCGGATGGGCAGCTGAATCAGTTGGCTCGATCGGGACCTGCAAGCGGCATTAGGCGCGCCAGCGCAGTTTGCCCTTGGCGTCGGTCTTGCAGGTGTAGAGCTTGCCGGCCTTGGACTTGCCGCGCTTTCCCTTGTCTGCCTGCTTGCAGTAAGCGCCCGGATGCACGGTGCCCTTGACCACGGAAGGAGCCTTGTGCACGTCCTTCTTCGGTGATGCCTTGGGCTTGGAACCGGCAGGCTTGATCGTGGTGACTTTCGCGGCCTTCTGGTTGCGGCAGCTCTTGAGCACTTTGGCCATGGCCTGCTTTTCGGCTTTGGTGACCGACAGCGCGTACTTCTTCTTGACGCTGATCTGGGTGGCTACGTACTGGCATCGGAAGGACTTGTTCTTGGGGAGCCATTCAGCTGTGTTCTTATCGCCCTTTTGGCGATTGGCAGAGGCATCAGCGGCCATCAAATTCAGCGGGTCGTTAGCCAGAGCCTGGCGCTGGGCCTGGGAAAGCTTCTGGCCGCCGGAGAGCCACGCGTTCTTCAGGGAAACCACGTGGTCAATGTCGACGCTGCCTGACTTGACCTTCCAGTTGATCCTCTTGCCGGTGTAGCTGTCATGCAACGTGCCCGAAGCTAGGGTGCACTTCTTGCGGTCCTTGAACTTCACCTTGGACATGTCCCGGGACAAGGTGTCCTGGCGTTCATCGCATTTGTCCTTGTCGAAGTCCTTCCACCCATTGCCGAACTTCTTGTTCCGGTTGTACCCAGTGGCGGCCGCCTTGCCCTTTACCGGCAGGGTCTTGAGCATTGCGGTGGCCTTGGGGCCCTTGAGCTTCGCCCCGGGAAGGACCTTCTTGCTGCTGGTGGCAGCCCGTTCAACCAGCAACGGACGATCTGTTGCCAGCAGGTCTTCAACCGGTGCGGGATCCATCCCGGTAAGTGCCGAAGGTTCCGCCGGTGCGCTGCATCCAGCGAGCACCAAAACTGCAGCGCAGAGCGCAGCAATGAGTTTTCTTGGCAAGGTGATGTCTTTCAAGAGAGTGTGAGCGCAGGAGTTCGCCAAGAATGCTGCAATGCACCCCCATGTAAAACTTGTACATTGCAGTATCCCTGGTTGATCATCACTTTAGACTATTGGCCGGACAATCAGCACCCTGGGTGCAGGGACGCGTCGATTCCACGGGCCTTCCGCGTGCCGTTGACCAGAACCTGGAAGGGCATTTCAGGGGAGAAGGGAGACCCATGCGGCCGCGGCTGCACGTGATCCCAAGCGCAGGGTTTCGCCAGTTGAGCAGACCTGGACATTCACTGTCTCGGAGAATTGCTCGCCAGCGGTAATGCGCAGTTGCGCGCCGACAACGATCCGGTGATCGGAGAAATACTGCAGCAGCTGCGAATCGTCATCGGCGATGCGTTCGACAACCACCTGGGCGTCATCGCTGGCATCGCTCAGGTTGAACGCCTGCGGGATGGAAATGCGGCCTTCGGCCGTCGGGATGGGGTCGCCATGCGGGTCGCGGGTGGGGTGCTCCAGCAGGCTGTCGATGCGCTCGATCATGAAATCGGATACCGCATGCTCCAGGCTCTCGGCCTCCTCATGCACCTGGTCCCAGCGGTAGCCCAGCATCTGCACCAGGAAAGTTTCGATCAGGCGATGGCGGCGCACCATGGTCACCGCATACTCGCGTCCCAGTTCGGTCAGCGTTACGGCGCCATAGGGCGCATGGTCTAGCAGGCCCTGCTGGCGTAATTTGCCCAGGGCGCCGGAAACCGTGGAGAGCTTCATGCCTGATTTGCTGGCGATGATGCTGGCGGTTACCGGATCGCTCGACCACTCGTTGAGACCGAAGATGATCTTGAGATAGTTCTGGGCGCTATCTGAAAGCTGGTTGACCGACACAAGCACCATCTTAGCGACCATCGGGCCAGCTGGCCGCGAGGTGACTTTGATTATGGGGCATTTCGGGCTGGAGACCGCTGACAACTGAAAGCGGCTAGTCACGAGCCTAAAAATTCTGCTCCATGGATAAGGATTATCCGAGGCCCAGGGGCAGCGTATTGACTTAAATTTCTTTGTGAGGAAAACTGTGTAATCGATTCCATGGAATCGATTACACGTAAGCAAAGGGGCTTATCGACATGAACGCTGTCACCATCAAGGATGTGGCACTTGCAGCCGGAGTATCTTCCGCGACTGCCTCGCGCGTTCTATCCGGCCACCCCGCCACTTCGGCCGCTTCCCGCGAAAAAGTGGAAGCTGTCGCCAAGGATTTGGGTTTCGTGCCCAATGCCCAGGCCCGCTCCCTGCGCTCCACCAAAACCGACACCATCGCGCTGCTGATATCCGATGTGCGCAACCCCTACTTCTCCGATCTCGCGCATGCCGTCGAGCAGCAGGCCCACGCCGCGGGAATGATGACCTTCATCGGCAATGCCAACGAGGACACCGAACAGCAGGACCAGTTCCTCGCCGCGATGCTTTCGCGCCGCGTTGACGGATTGATTCTCGTTCCCCAGGGCCTTGATGAAGACGCCGACCGGCCAAGCCAGATGATGCAGCGCATCATTGCCTCGGGCACTCCGCTGGTTTTCGTCGACCGCACCCTGCCCGAGCTTCGCATCCCATCCATCACCGCCTCCAGCACCGGAGCCCTGGAAGAAGCCATCGCGCGGCTGAAGGCCTTGGGCCACGCCAAGATCGCTTTCTTGGGCGGCCCGGCCCACGCTTCCACCGCCCGCGAACGCCACAGCGCCTTCGACTCGGCGATGGCAGCCAACGGCCTGGATACCGATCCTGCCCTGCACTTTGCCGGCGACTTCCGCGCCGCCTCGGGTGCCGAAGGCGCCCGCTGGCTGCTGGGCCATGAACTGCAGCCCACCGCGGTGGTCATCGCCGATGCGCCAATGGCCATCGGCGCACTGACCGTGTGGCGCGAAGCCGGCATCCGGATCGGGAAGCAGCTCTCGGTGATCACTTTCGACGAGGTGGACGCAATGCTCATGCACGATCCGCCGATCGCCACGATCAGCCACGACCTGACCAGCATGGGCCGCGCCGCGGTCACCGCGCTCCAGGACGTCATGGCGGGCAAGAGCCCCGAGCCCCAAGAATTCATCAGCCGATTCACCGCGCGTGAGTCGCTGGCCCCAACGCAACCCGCCACCGGCGCATAGGCGAGGATGGAAGGAACGAAAATGAGTAATGACGCTCTGCTGGTCCTGGACAAGGTCTGCAAGTCCTTCGGCCCGGTACAGGTGATCGACGAGGTCACCGTCGAGGTGCATGCCGGCAAGGTCTCGGTGCTGCTCGGCGAGAACGGCGCAGGCAAGTCGACGCTGATCAAGATGATCGCCGGCGTGCACGAGCCGGACGCCGGCCGGATCCTGGTGGACGGCAAGGCCGTGAAGATTCCCAACACCAAGGCCTCCGAGGCATTGGGCATCGCCACCATCCACCAGGAACTGAACCTGGTCCCGTCGATGACCATCGCCGAGAACATCACCCTGGGCCGCGTGCCGCGCAAATTCGGCATCATCAACCGCCGCGCCATGCGCCAGATCGCCCGCGAAGCGATGGACAAGCTCGGACTGGCGCTGGATGTCGATACGCCGGTGGGCCAGCTGGGCCTGGCCCAGCAGCAATTGGTGGAGATCGCCAAGGCGCTGAGCCTGGACGCCCGCGTGCTGATCCTCGATGAGCCCACCGCGGCATTGACCAAGGCCGAAATCGCGCACCTGTTCTCGGTGGTCGCCACCTTGAAGCAACAAGGGGTGGGCATGGTGTTCATCAGCCACCACCTCGATGAGATTGCCGAAATCGGCGACTTCGTGAACGTGCTGCGCGATGGCAAATTCATTGCCACCGTGCCGGCGGACACCGAGGAGAACGAGCTGGTCCGGCTCATGGTCGGCCGCGATATCGACGCCCAGTTCCCGCGCGTAGCCACCGAGCCAGGCCAGAAGCCGTTGCTGAGCGTGCAGAACCTGTGCGAGGGCATGCTCAAGGACATCTCGCTGGAAGTGCGGCCCGGCGAAGTGGTTGCCCTGGCCGGCCTGATGGGTGCCGGGCGCACCGAGCTGATCCGCGCCATCGCCGGAGCCGACAAGTACGCCAGCGGCGTCGTGGCGGTCAACGGCAAGAAGCTGGCCAGCTTCGACGTCGCTGCAGCTACCCGCGCTGGGATCGGGCACGTTCCCGAGGACCGCAAGACCCAGGGCCTGGTGCTGGATGCCTCGGTGGCCGAGAACATCGGCTACGCCACCATGGCCGCCACCGCCAAGAACGGACTGGTGGACCGCAAGGGCCAGAAGGACCGCGCGCAGCAGGTCGCCGAACGCCTGCGCATCCGCATGGGCAGCATCGATGCGCCCATCCGCTCGCTCTCGGGCGGAAACCAGCAGAAGGCCGTGTTCGGCCGCTGGTTCACCGCTGGGGCCAAGGTGCTGCTGCTCGATGAGCCGACCCGCGGCGTGGACGTGGGAGCGAAGGTCGAAATCTACGAACTGATCAATGAGATCACCGCCTCCGGAGGCTGCGTGTTGATGGCCTCCAGCGAACTGCCCGAAGTGCTGGGCATGTCCGACCGCGTCCTGGTCATGAGCCAGGGACGCATCGCCGGGGAACTGGCCACCGAACAAGCCACCCAGGACGCCATCATGTCCCTGGCCGTCAGCAATGTGCACCGCGAAGAAGAAATGGGAACCAAGTAATGAGCAGCGTAGCTACTGCCCCGAAGAAGGGCTTTGATTTCAAGGCATTCCTTGCCAACAACGGAGCCCTGGTCGGCCTGGTCATTCTTTGCCTGGCCCTGTTCATCGCCACCCCGCGCTTCCTGACCGGACCGAACCTGATGAACATCGGCATCCAGGTCTCCACCATCGCGGTGATGGCCTTCGGCATGACCTTCGTGATCGTCGCCGCCGGCATCGACCTCTCGGTCGGCTCGGTCGCGGCGCTCTCGGCCATGGGCTCCTCCTACGCCATCACCACCGCCGGCCTGCCCGATGGCCTGTCCATCCCGATCGGCCTGGCCGTCGGTGCACTGTGCGGCTGGGTCACCGGTGCGATGAGCGCCTACGGCAAGCTGCCCACCTTCATCGCCTCGCTGGCGATGCTCACCGTGGTGCGCGGGCTGACCCTGGTGATCTCCGATGGCCGGCCGATCTCCACCAGCTCCTCGGTGTCCTGGCTGGGCGATGATCTGGGCCCGATCCCGGTGCCGATCCTGATCCTGGTCGTCTCCGGCCTGCTTGCCGCCTTCGTGCTCAACCGCACCGTCATCGGCAAGAACGCCTTCGCCGTGGGCGGCAACACCGAAGCCGCGCGCCTGTCGGGCATCCCGGTCAAGCGCGTGCTGGTCACCGTCTTCATCATCTCCGGCGTCTTCGCGGCCCTGTCCGGCATGATCCTGGCCGGGCGCCTGGACTCGGCCCAGCCGACCCTGGCTTCGGGCTACGAGCTGGATGCCATCGCGGCCGTGGTCATCGGCGGCGCATCGCTCTCCGGCGGCGTGGGACGCATCTCCGGCACCCTGATCGGCGCCCTGGTGCTGGCCGTGATCCGCAACGGGCTGAACCTGCTTTCGGTTTCCGCCTTCTGGCAGCAGGTAGTCATCGGCGCCGTGATTGCGATCGCCGTGGGCTTCGACGTGCTGCGCCGCAAGAACGTCAAGCACTAGATTTTCCCTCCGTACCCAGCAATTCAAGAAAAGTTCAAAGGAGAACCCCATGAAGAACATCATCCGCAAGACCGCAGCCGTCAGCGTCGGACTGGCCCTGGTGGCCGGCCTGGCCGCCTGCAACCGCGGCACCGAAGCAGAGGCCGGCTCGGCCACCTTGGCAGTGTCCACCCTGAACAACCCGTTCTTCGTCGACCTGCGTGACGGAGCCCAGGCCGAGGCCGAAGCGCAGGGCATCGACTTGTCCGTCGTCGACGCGCAGAACGACTCCGCAACCCAGGCCAACCAGCTGGCCACCGCGGCAACCAACGGCTCGGCCGGCCTGATCATCAACGCCGTGGATACCGAAACCGCTGAAGCCGGCCTGAACCCGGTGGCCGAGGCCGGCCTGCCGATCGTTGCGGTTGACCGTGCGGTGGGCGAGACCAAGATCGCTTCCTTCGTGGCTTCGGATAACGTTGCCGGCGGCGAGCAGGCTGCCAAGGCGCTGGGCGAGGCGCTGGGCGGCAAGGGCAAGATCATCGTGCTGGAAGGTGTTCCAGGCGCCTCGGCAACCAACGAGCGCGGCGAAGGCTTCGACAAGGGCCTGGCCGAGTTCAAGGACATCGAGGTCGTCTCCTCGCAGACCGCCAACTTCGACCGAGCCGAAGCACTGGACGTGGTCACCAACCTGATGCAGGCCAACCCGGATGCCGCTGGCGTGCTGGCGATGAACGACGAAATGGCCCTGGGCGCCATCCAGGCACTGGGCGACAAGGCCGGCAAGGACGTGTTGGTAGTCGGCTTCGACGGCACCGACGACGGCTTCAAGGCAGTCCAGGATGGCACCCTGGTTGCCACCATCGCCCAGAACCCGGCCGAGCTGGGCAAGCAGTCGGTGCAGATCCTGGCCAAGGCCATCAAGGGCGAAGAAGTCGAAGCCAATGTGCAGGTCGCCGTTGACACGGTAGACGAGAAGAACGTCGCCGACTACGCAGGCGAGTAATCTGCCCTTAGCGGCAATCAAGCAGTGCACCGGCGCCCATCGGCCGCCGGGTGGAGAGAACCAGAGGACATAGCATGCAGCAGGACATCCAGGTCACCATTGTGGGCTCTAGCAACGTGGACATCACTGCGCTGATGGCCCGCCTTCCCGGCCCGGGTGAAACCGTGCTGGCAGATTCCTACCAGCTCTCGCCCGGCGGCAAGGGCGCCAACCAGGCGCTGGCCGCCCAGCTGGCCGGTGCCGCCACGGAATTCATCGGCGCCGTCGGCAACGACTCGCACGCCGAAATCGCGCTGGGCCAGCTCGAGGAAGCCGGCGTGAAGCTCGATCGCGTGGCCCGCACCAGCGAGCCGACCGGCGTAGCCATCATCCAGGTGGACCGTGGCGCAGAGAACTCCATTGCCGTGGTCTCCGGGGCCAACTCGACCGTCTCCGGCGAGGCTGTGCAGGGCGCCGGGGGCATCGAGGGCATCCTGGTGCTGCAGGGCGAGATTCCTGCCTCGGGCATCAAGGCCGCCATGGATGCCGCCACACAGCGCATCGTGCTCAACCTGGCGCCGGTGATCGAACTGGACCGCGAGTACCTGCTCAAGGCCAACCCGCTGGTGGTCAACGAGCATGAGGCCGAAGCCGTGCTCCAGCAGCTGAACCCGCACCCGGCTCGCCGGTTCGACGGCAAGTACGAGCGCCTGGCCGGGATGCTGGTCGACGAGGGCATCGCCAGCGTGGTCATCACCCTCGGCGCCAATGGCTGCCTGGTTGCCGACCGGTTCCCAGGGGAGAACGGCGGGGTCCAGGTTCGCGCGCTGCCCGCCGTGAAGGTCCAGGCCGTGGACACCACCGGTGCCGGCGACGCATTCACCGGTGCGGTGGCTGCCCGCCTGGCCAAGGGCGATGACCTGGCGCAGGCCGCAGAATTCGCCGGCAAGTTCGCCGCGCTGACGGTGCAGGCGCACGGAGCCCAAGCTTCCTACCCGCGTTCCCTGCAGAACCTCTGAGACCCCTTTTCGAGCAAGACCTGAGGAAGCCGCTGTGCTGAAATCCGAAATTCTCAATGCCCCGCTGCTGGCCGCCCTGGCCAAGTGCGGGCATACCGACACCGTGGTGATAGCGGACTGCGGCCTGCCGCTGCCCGAAGGCCCACTGGTCATCGATCTGGCCTTGGTGCAGGGGCTGCCCAGCTTCGATCAGGTGCTCGAGGTCCTGGCCCGGAACATGGTGATCGAGAACAGCACCCTGGCGGCCGAAGCCGAGAACGGCCCGGTCCAGGAACTGTGCCTGGCCAAGGGCCTGGACCCGGACTTCCTCTCCCACGAAGAGCTGAAAGCCCAACTGCCCCAGGCCAAGGTCATTGTGCGCACGGGGGAAGCTACCCCCTACGCCAACGCGATCCTGCACTGCGGGGTAGCATTCTAGGCACCGGATGCCGCAGCTGTTTCGCGGCAGCGCGCTACCCGAGGAGAGACGCAGTGAAGAAGATGTTCTATGCAGCTTTCGCCCTCATGGTGCTGGGGGCGGCCGTCTTGATTCTCACCGTGCCGGCGTTGTCCAGCGACCCGGGCCAGACGCCCCAGAGCATTGCGGTGATCGCGGGAACCATGTTCATGGCCGCAGCTTCCGTCGTTGTCCTGCTGAAGAAGGGTGCGACGCAAGAATCCTGAGCGACTTCCTGCAGCCATCGGCGCCAATGACCTTGGGCAAGCCGACTGCCTAGAATGGAGGTCATGAAGCAAAGGAACCTGGCCGCAGAGAACGGCGAGCCCTTCTCGAGCATCGCGCCGGAAGCCGGGCTGCTGCTCGGAGCGGGCCGAGCCATCTTGCTTCAGCTGGCCCACCCGCAGATTGGCCGGGCCATTGCCGAGCACTCTGATTTCGCCGCCAACCCGCTCAGCCGGCTGATTCATACCCTCGGCTATATCTATGCATTGAGCAATGGCACAGCAGAACAGCAGCGCAAGATCATCGCCCATGTGGACGCGGCGCACCGGCCCATTCGCGCAACGCGTGACGAGGGCAGGCCCGCGTATTCTGCGCTGGATCCCAGGCTGCAGTTGTGGGTGGCGGCCACGCTCTATGATTCGGCTCGCGTAATTGCCGGCCAGATCCTGGATGAAAACAAGGCCGACCAGGAAGAGCTCTACCTGCAGTACGCACGGCTCGGTGAGGCCTTGCAGATGCCGGTCGACTACTGGCCGCAGGACCTCGGCGGCTTCGAGCAGTACTTTGCGCAGAATCAAGCGGAGCTGGAAGTCACCGACCGGACCAGGGCGCTGGCCCGCGAACTTTTCGAAGCACGCAATGCCCCATGGTGGGTCCGGATCGGCATGCCGCTGATGCGCGACGTGACCATCGCCCAGCTGCCGGCCCCGGTGCGCGAAGGCTTCGGCTATCGCCTCACCGGGAAAGCCGCGAGGCGCAACGCCCGCGTCATCGCCGTCGCCAGGGCCGCCACGCGGCTGCTGCCGCGAGCCATCAGGCATGCGCCGATGCGGCTGATATTGCGCCGCGTCGACAAGATGGCCTAGCCGGCCCGAAGCCTAGCGCCCCGAGCCGTTCTCTGGTCCAACCCGGATCAGGATCCGCGGCAGCGCCACCAGCAGGAACAAGGCCACCAGGATCAGCGGCCCTCCGATCCAGGCCCCGATTTGCCAGCCGAAGAGCACCTGCAGCACAAACCAGACGCATCCCGAGACCAGCAGGCCCACGCCGATGCCCACGATCTTCACGATGGCGTGCCCCAAGCTGACCGTCTGCTCCTTGAGCCGCTGCCCGAAGAGATACCGGTGCACGGCCACGGGGGTGATCAGCAGCAGAATCAGCACTGTGGCCGCCACCAGCAAGATGATGTAGACCACCTCGTCGGTTCGGCTGAGCATCTCGAACCTCGCCTGGAAGGGCAGGACCACCAGGAAAGCAGCCAGGATCTGCACACCAGTTTGCATCACCCGCATTTCCTGCAGCAGCTCGTTCCACTGCCGGTGCGGTGCGCCATCGCTGGTATCGGGGTGGGAACGCTTGATCATCACTGTTCTCCTCGGCCTCAATCCGCCAGCTGGTTGAACCCCGCCGGCTCAAACGACTATGCCAAGCAATGCCGGTGCAGGCAAGAGCCTGCCGGCCCGCCGGGCCAAACTGTAGGTCGCGGCCGGTACATTCGGGAGCCAAGCAGAATTCGACGATGGAGGAGCAGATGGAACCCGATGGCGCCGCCGGGAGCAGCATTGATGTGTGGTCGATGCCCAGCCAGGGCCTGGCCTGGTGCGATTGCGGCAAAGGCCATGAACTCACGGAGGATATCGTGCTCCAGGCTATGGCGGCAGCAGGATTTGGACCCGGCCGGCCGCTGGCCCATGGACAGCTGGCCGAGCTGATTGCGGATCTCTGGCACTACTCACAGGTCTGCCGGTTCTTCCACCTGGCCGTGGAGCAGGCTGCGATGCGTATCCACGGGAAGGTCGATGAAACCTACCCGTGGGATCACAGTACCGATATCGTCGGATACTTCTCGAAGACCTGGCAAGGATGCCCCGACGCGGCCTGCCAATCCGAAGGGTGAGCGCGCGAGGTGCGAATTGAGTTCGCCCCGTGCAGGCGCATAGTGTGGGAAAGATGAAGAGCTTTGCATCCTTCCGGGCACCTGCCGACCATGACGGATTCATCCATGTGCGGGGTGCCAACGAGAACAACCTGGACAATGTCGAAGTGCGCATTCCGCGCGATGCCATTGTCGCCTTCACCGGGGTCTCCGGTTCCGGGAAATCTTCCCTGGCCTTCGGAACCATCTTCGCTGAATCCCAGCGCCGATTCCTGGAATCGGTGGCTCCCTACGCGCGGCGGCTGATTGCCCAGGGGCACACGCCCAAGGTGGAATTCATCTCCGGGCTGCCACCGGCCGTGGCCCTGCAGCAACGGCGTGGTGTTGCCAGTTCCCGTTCCACCGTCGGGACCCTGACTACGCTGTCCAACTCCGTGCGCATGCTGTTCTCCCGCGCAGGAACCTACCCCCAGGGTGCGGCGAGGCTGGATTCGGATGCCTTTTCCACCAACACCGCGGCCGGCGCCTGCGCGCAATGCCACGGTGCGGGAACGGTGCATTCGGTCAGCGAGGAATCGCTGGTCCCGGATTCCTCCCTGAGCATCAGGGACGGCGCGATTGCGGCTTGGCCCGGCGCCTGGCAGGGCAAGAACCTGCGGGACATCACCACGCACCTGGGCTACGACATCGACGTTCCGTTCCAGCAGCTGCCCGCGGAAACACGGAAGTGGCTGCTGTTCACCGAAGACCAGCCAGTCGTGGAAGTCACCCCGGAACGGGATCGCGTGGCCAAACCGTACAAGGGCCGGTTCTGGAGTGCCGAACGCTACGTCCGGCACACGGTTGCGACCTCGAAGAGCGAGAACCTGCGGTCCAAGGCGCTGGCTTTCATGCATTCGCAGGATTGCCCGGCATGCTCGGGGACGGGATTGCGCCCCGATGCGCTCCAGGTCACCTTCGACGGTCTGGATATCGCGGAATTCAACGGCAAGCCGCTCAGCTCCCTGGCCGAGCTCTTGCGCCCCTTCGCGGCTGATGCCCAGGCAGAGGCGCAGGCCGAAGTCGCGAGCATCATCAGCGCCGACCTGCTGGGCCGAATCCAGGTGCTGGTCGAGCTCGGGCTGGGATACCTGAGCCTGGACCGCGCCACCCCGACGCTGTCGCCGGGGGAAATGCAGCGCCTGCGCATCGCCACCCAGCTGCGCGCGGGACTGTTCGGCGTCATCTACGTGCTCGATGAGCCATCGGCCGGGCTGCACCCGGCCGATGTGCAGCCGCTGATCGAGGTGCTCGACGCGCTCAAGGCCGAAGGCAACTCGGTGTTCGTGGTGGAGCACAATATGGATGTGGTCAGCCGTGCGCAATGGATTGTCGATGTCGGCCCGGGCGCGGGCAGCAACGGCGGGCAGGTGCTCTACAGCGGAGAAGTTTCCGGCCTGTCCGGAATTCAGGAATCCGTGACCCGGCGCTTCCTCGATCCCGGGCCTGCGCCGCGCCGCGAGCCGCGCGAAGCCCAAGGATGGGTGCAGCTGCGCGGGGTGAACCTGCACAACCTGGACGACGTGGATGCCGCGTTCCCGCTGGGGGTCGTCTGTTCGGTCACCGGCGTGTCGGGATCGGGCAAGTCCAGCCTGGTCTGCGGTGCCCTGGCCCAGGCTGCGGGCGGCCCGGTGCTTGCCGGGCCGGAGGATCCGGAGGCGGTGGCGGATCGCGCGGTGATCGCCGAGGTCACCGGCGCAGACCAGCTAAGCCGCGTAGTGCTCATGGACCAGAAGCCCATCGGGCGCACGCCCAGATCCAATGTCGCAACCTACACGGGCCTGTTCGATGCGGTCCGCAAGGCTTTTTCCGAGCTGCCGCTGTCCAGGCAACGCGGCTACAGTGCCGGACGCTTCTCCTTCAACGTCGCCGGCGGGCGGTGCGAGAACTGCCAGGGCGAAGGCTACTTGGAAATCGAGCTGCTCTTCTTGCCAGGGACCTACGGGCCATGTCCCGAATGCCGCGGAACCCGGTACAACCAGCAGACCCTGGATGTCGAATACCAGGGCAAGAACATTGCCCAGATCCTGGAACTGGACGTCAGCCAAGCCGAGGATTTCCTCTCCGGGATCCCTTCCGCGGCACGGGCCCTGGCGACCCTGCGCGAAGTCGGACTGGGGTATCTGCAGCTGGGCCAGCCTGCCACCGAAATGTCCGGCGGCGAAGCCCAGCGCATCAAGCTGGCCACCGAACTCCAGCGCCAGCGCCGCGGGCACACGCTCTATCTGCTCGATGAGCCCACCACCGGACTGCACCCTGCCGACGTGCAGCTGCTGGTATCGCAGCTGCAGCAGCTGGTCGACCAGGACAACACCGTCATCGTGGTGGAACACCAGATGGATGTGGTTGCCGCAAGCGACTGGGTGATCGATTTGGGGCCGGCCGGAGGGGATGGCGGCGGGCGCATCGTTGCCGAGGGGACCCCAAGGGCGGTGGCGCAAGACAAGGCCAGCAGAACCGCGCAATACCTTGCGCGCCGGCTGGCCTTGTGAAGCTGGACTAGTTGCTGTTCAGCAGTGCGTGCGGCGGAGTCTGCACCCCGTCGGCCACGGCTTCGGCAGGATCATCGCCGAGGTGGATGATCTTGTTATCGGCATCCACATGCACCACGCTCGGCACATAGCTGCGCGCCTCGGCATCGTCCATCTGCGCATAGCTGATCAGGATGACCAAGTCGCCGGGGTGCACCAGATGCGCTGCCGCACCATTGATGCCGATGACCCCGCTGCCTGGCTCGCCAGCGATGGTGTAGGTTTCCAGGCGGGCGCCGTTGGTGATGTCTACGATGCTGACCAGTTCGCCGGGCAGGATATCCGAGGCTTCGAGCAGCTCGGAGTCAACGGTGACCGAGCCTACGTAGTGCAGGTCTGCCTGGGTGACAGTTGCCCGGTGGATCTTGGACTTGAACATGGTGCGTTGCATTAGACGATTCTTTCACGCGAGGTAAGTGGTTTCCCGGTATCCAAGCTTACGCCTCTTGCGCGCAGATGCCCGGGCATTGTCCGGCACCCCACACAGTTGGCCGCGAACGGCTACTTTGGCAGATGGGTTTCCAGCACGCGATGCACTTCCCCGGAGGCCAGCAACTGGCAAGCAGCTTCCAGCTCGGCAGAGAGGAAACGGTCCTCGCCCGGGCCTGCAACCTTGGTGCGCAGCAGCTCCAATACGGCGCGGGTAGCCGGGCCAGGCTGCAATGGCTGGCGCAGATCCAGGGCTCGGCCGGCAATCAGCATTTCTATTGCCAGGATGCGGCGCAGGTTGGTGACCGAGGTGCGCAATTTGCGCGCCGCGTGCCAACCCAGGGAAACATGGTCTTCCTGCATCGCTGATGACGGGATGGAATCCACGCTGGCCGGTACGGCCAGACGCTTGTTCTCCGCGACCAGTCCGGCCTGCGTGTACTGGGCGATCATCATGCCCGAATCCACGCCCGGGTCATCGGCAAGGAACGCTGGCAGGTCGCGGGAACGAGCCGGGTCGAGCATGCGATCGGTCCGGCGTTCTGCAATGGATCCCAGGTCAGCTACGGCAATGGCCAAGAAGTCCAAGACGTACGCCACGGGAGCGCCGTGGAAGTTGCCGTTGGAAGTGACTTCACCCGATGGCAGCACGACAGGGTTATCGATGGCTGCTGCCAATTCGCGGGTGGCGACCAGGCGGGCATGGGCGATGGTGTCGCGTACTGCGCCGGTAACCTGCGGGGAGCAGCGCAGCGAGTAGGCATCCTGCACGCGGCCGTCGCCTTCGCGGTGCGAAGCGACAATGGGGGAGCCCGAAAGGAAACTGAACATGTTTGCAGCACTGCGGCCCTGGCCCGGATGCGGGCGCAGCGGTTCGTGCAGTTCAGCACGGAAGACCTGGTCGGTGCCCAGCTGGGCTTCGACGCTCATGGCCGCGGTGGCATCGGCAATGTCTGCGAGCTCTTCCAGGTCTGCCAGTGCCATCAGCAGCTGGCCGAGCATGCCGTCGGTGCCGTTGACCAGCGCCAGGCCTTCCTTCTCCGCCAGTTCGACAGGTTCCAGTCCTGCTTCAGCAAAGAGCTCCGGCACGGGGCGCTTCACGCCTTCGCGGTCAGTGGCTTCGCCTTCGCCCATCAGGACCAGTGCGCAGTGGGAGAGCGGAGCAAGGTCTCCTGAGCAACCCAGCGAACCGTACTCACGCACTACCGGGGTGATGCCGGCATTGAGCAGTCCAACCATGGTTTCCAGCACTACCGGGCGCACGCCGGTGCGGCCCGAGGCCAGGGTCTTGGCACGCAGGAACATCAGCGCGCGCACCACTTCGCGCTCAACTGGGTCGCCCATGCCGGCTGCATGCGAGCGGATCAGCGAACGCTGCAGCTTAGCGCGGTCCTCGGGAGCGATGTGGCGCGTTGCCAGGGCGCCGAACCCGGTGGAAATGCCATAGACCGGGGTGTCGGCTGAAGCGAGGGCATCGATGTGGGCGCGGACTGCTGCCAGTTCTTCAAGAACCTGAGGCGCGATGCTGATTTGCGCGTTGTGCCGGGCTACCGCAATCACGTCATAGGCGGTGGCGCCAGCTAGGTCCAGGGTTACGTGCGGGGAAGTAGCCATGATTTTCAATCCGTTCTCTACGCTGCAATGAGGTCTCTAATCTCCATTGTTCGGCAGAACGAGTTTGCACGGCACTGATATTCGGGTCATCTGTCCGAAATGCCAGACAGTGCCCTGGAGGCCCGTTCAGGGGTTCCGGTTTCAGAAGGTGATGCCTTCGAAGGCATCCTCGCCAAATTTGTTGGACGAGCCGTTGTCCGTGACCTTGGCGTTCTCGTTAAGGGATGCGGCCGAATTGCCGATGCCGCTAAAGGTTACGTGCTTGATGTTCTTGACCGCTGCGATATTACCGCTGCCGTCCAGCTCAAGATTTTTGATGTGCGGAGCGACGATCATGTTTCCGGAACCAGAGATGGTGACGTTCTGGCAATCGCCGATGAGCTTCAGCATTTGATCCATTTCAGAGATATCCATGCCGCCCGTGCACCTGATTTCGGTCGCTTGCGCATCGAGGAAATCATAGACGAACTGGAAGGTGCTGTCCGCAGGTGCCTTTGGAACATTGGGAGTACCAGTAGAAGCGCCTTCTGGTGCTTTGGAGCTTGGGGTGACGCTGCCTTCGATAGGCCCGGCGTTCTCCGGTGCCATGCTTTCTTCTGCTGGTGCGCTTGTCTCTTCGCTGGAGGGTTGGATGCTCACGCAACCTGCCAGTGCGCCTGCAAGGATTCCAACCGCCAGCGGCCCAGCGAAGCGTTTGGTAATTTTCGAGAACATGACCATCCTGTCAATCGAACCGGCCAGCGCATTTGGACACGTGGTATAGATACATTCTGCGTTGAATGACGATAAATGACCAACGCGAACGGCACAGGAACGAATGAGTTCTCGTGCCCCGGGAGCACGCAACCATGCAATTTACTGACGATTCCATGCGGGGACAAAAGCAATCGCTTCACCGCATGCCCAGTGCAAGCAGTGAAGCTACTACTAGTGCCCAGGGGGAGAAGGGGCACGGTTTGAGCCGGCAGGCGAACCTACCGGGCTATTTGGTTCCTAGAATCCTTCATTCCGCTCTTCGGAACCAAACTGGCTTTCATCGTTTCCATACGATTGGCCATCGGACTGCTGTCCGGCCTGGCTTTCGCCGCCAAACGATTCCTCACCGGATTCGTTGCTATCGCCGTAGGATTGCTGCTCCGACTGCTGGCCTTCACCGCCGCCGTAGGACTGCTGGCTTTCGCCACCGCCGTCGGACTGTTGTTCCGACTGCTGGCTTTCGCCACCGCCGTAGGACTGTTGTTCCGACTGCTGGCTTTCGAAGCCTTCAGATTCGTTGTTGTCGAAGTTCCCGAACTGCTCGTTTGCATCCTGCTCAGATGTGCTGTCCTCCGCGGGTCGGTGCTTCCTGACTTGCCCTACGCTATGCGCAGAAAAAGCCCGGTTCAAGGATTCCGGGGAAGCTCAGAGCCGCTGGAAACCCGCAGTTAAGCCAATACCCATGGTGTTCGGAGACTTCGGCCAATATTCACCACTGCGTGCCAAAAGGAATCGCCGTTCCCGGGAACCCGAGGGGCAAAGAGTATTTTCCGCAGCTGCCATGGCGGCTTCTGGAATCGCTCAACAGGCGCGAAGAGAAAGCTGAGCGTTCTCCGAAAGAATTGTCCATCCGGTCGGAATCCGCCCGGTAAATCGGTAGTGTCCAGACTGGGACACCGAGACAGGTCTTGCCCCAAGCGTCCATGACAACGTAAGGAGAAGCATTGGCTAATTCGAAGAAGACTCCAGCAAAGAAAACTGATCGCGAAAACGCAGAAAACGGGTTCGTGGCTCCGGAAGTGCTGCGCGAGTCCTTGCAGACCGTGCTGATCCAGCTGCTGGACCTGCAATTGGTGGGCAAGCAAATCCACTGGAACGTCGTTGGCCCCAACTTCCGCGACCTGCACCAGAATCTCGACGAAATCGTTGACATCGCGCGTCGCGGCTCGGATGAAATCGCCGAGCGGATGCGAGCTTTGCATGCCACTCCGGACGGGCTGGCAGCAACGGTCACGAAGTACACGAAGCTGGAACAACCGGTGAATACCGAAATCCTGACCACTAATGCAGTGGACATGGTTGTCAAGGCACTGCAGACCACGGTGGGAGTCATGCGAGAGGTCCATGACCCGGTGGATGAAGCGGATCCGACCACCGCCGATATCCTGCACCAGTACATTGCGGATCTGGAGCAGCAAGCCTGGTTTATCAGCGCGGAAACCCGGAAGCCTTAACCCGGGCCGCGCGGTCCTGGAATTGAATAAATAGCCTGAGGCACCACAATCAGTGGTGCCTCAGGCTATGTTCGCGTCCTACTTCTCCTGTGTGGCCATCGGGATGCGCACGCCGCGTTCAGCGGCAACTTCGGCGGCGCGTTCGTATCCGGCATCGACGTGGCGGATGACGCCCATGCCCGGGTCATTGGTCAGCAGTGCCTCCAGCTTCGCGGCGGCCATTTCGCTGCCGTCAGCCAAGGAGACCTGGCCGGCGTGGATGGAACGGCCCATGCCCACGCCACCGCCATGGTGGATCGAAACCCAGGTGGCACCCGAACTGGTTGCGGTCAAGGCGTTCAGCAGCGGCCAGTCGGCCACGGCATCGGTGCCATCCTTCATGGCCTCGGTCTCGCGGTACGGCGAAGCTACCGAACCCGAATCCAGGTGGTCGCGGCCGATCACGATAGGTGCAGAGACCTTGCCTTCGGCGACCAGCTGGTTGAACAGCAAGCCGGCCTTGTGGCGCTCGCCGTAGCCCAGCCAGCAGATGCGCGCCGGCAGGCCCTCGAACTCCACGTGCTTCTGTGCGGCATCCAGCCAGCGGTGCAGGTGCTCGTTTTCCGGGAACAGGTCCTTCAGCGCCTGGTCGGTGACCTTGATGTCCTCGGGATCCCCGGACAGCGCTACCCAGCGGAACGGGCCCAGGCCTTCGCAGAACAGCGGACGGATGTAGGCCGGGACGAAGCCGGGGAATTCGAAGGCGCGGGTGAAACCGCCCTTGCGTGCCTCGTCGCGGATCGAGTTGCCGTAGTCGAAGACCTCCGCGCCGGCGTCCTGGAATCCCACCATCGCCTCGACCTGCGCGGCCATGGCGGCCTGGGCTTTCTTGGTGAAGCCGGACGGATCGGCTTCGGCTTCGGCGTGCCATTGGTCCATGGCGTATTCCACCGGCAGGTAGCTGAGCGGATCGTGGGCACTGGTCTGGTCGGTGACGATGTCGAAGGAGAATTCTCCAGCTTCGTGGCGCTTGAGCAGCGCCGGGAAGACCTCGGCGGCGTTGCCGACGTAGCCCACCGACAGTGGTCGGCCCTCGGACTTGGCTGCCAGGACTTTGCCCAGCGCCTTGTCCAGATCCAGTTCGACCTCATCGAGGTAGCGCTTGGAGGCACGGCGGCGCAGTCGGGTTTCATCCACGTCAACGATCAGCACGGCACCGCCGTTGAGGGTCACGGCCAGCGGCTGGGCGCCGCCCATGCCGCCGCAGCCACCGGTCAAGGTCAGGGTTCCGGCCAGCGAGCCCTTGAAGCGCTTCTCGGCGATCGCGGCGAAGGTTTCGTAGGTGCCCTGCAAGATGCCCTGGGTGCCGATGTAGATCCACGAACCGGCGGTCATCTGGCCGTACATCATCAGGCCTTCGGCTTCGAGCTTGCGGAAGTGCTCCCAATTGGCCCAGTCGCCAACGAGGTTGGAGTTGGCAATCAGCACCCGTGGTGCCCACTTGTTGGTCTTGAAGACGCCGACCGGCTTGCCGGACTGCACCAGCAGCGTCTCGTTCTCTTCCAGGTCCTTGAGCGTCTGGACGATCGCATCGAATGCCTCCCATGAGCGGGCTGCCTTGCCGGTGCCGCCGTAGACCACGAGATCCTCGGGGCGTTCGGCAACTTCCGGATCCAAGTTGTTCATCAGCATGCGCAATGGGGCTTCGGTGGCCCAGGACTTGGCGGTCAGTTCGGTACCGCGCGGGGCGCGGACAACACGTGGTTCGTGGCTCATGGCAATTCCTTACGATGTAACGTAGCTAACTGATTCCATCATTGGCTATCGGCCATGGCTTGGGTACCGGAGAATGGGCAGAGCTGTCCGGTATTTCAGAATCGGAAGAATTTCCGGTTGCCTCCAGCTCCTAGGTGGCGGGGATCAGCGCCAGCGCGCTGCGTTCGATGGCCTCCGGGCTCAGGGCTTGGCTGATGGCGATCATGCTGGCTCCGCGCAGGGCTCCAACTTCCCAGCTGCGCGAGGTGCGGATCTGCAGGTGCTGGGTGGAAAGCGGCGCTCCGCGCTGGTAGACCACCTCGCGGATGCCTGCCAGCAGGTGCTCTCCGGCGGCGGAGATCCGACCGCCCACCACGATCAGCGACGGGTTCAGCAAGCTCACGCTGGCAGCCAATACCTCGCCCAAGTCGCGGCCGGCTTGGCGCACTGCATGGATCGCTTGGATGTTCCCCGAGTTCACCAGGGCGACCACATCGGTGTTGCTGTGCGCTTCGATGCCCTGCGCCCGCAATGCGGTGGCAATTTTGGGTCCGGCGGCTACGGCTTCCAGGCAGCCTTCATTGCCGCAATGGCAGTAGATGCCATCGCCGCGGCGGATGCGCACGTGCCCGATATCGCCGGCTGTGCCCTGCGCTCCGCGTTGCAGCAGCCCTCCGGAAATGATGCCCGAGCCGATGCCGGTAGCCAGCTTGACGAAAATGAAGTCCTCGCTGCCGGTCTCCAGCTGGTCCTTCTCGCCAATGGCCATGAGGTTGACGTCATTGTCCACGACCACCAAGGCGTCCAGCTGCTGCTGGAACCAAGCGGGGATGTCGAAGTCGTCCCATCCGGGCATGATGGGCGGATTGGCGGGACGGCCGGTCTCGAAATTCACCGGCCCTGGCACTCCCATGCCTATGGCAATGACATCGTCACGGGTGCGGCCCAGCGAATCGAGCAAGCCATCGGCCAGATCCATCGCGGTCTGCAAGATCGCCACCGGGCCGTCGGCGAAGGAAATGGGAGCCTGGGATTGCACCAGGGGAGTGGGGGCCAGATCGGTCAGCGCAACGCGCAGGTGGCTGGCTCCCAGATCGACGGCCAGCACCAGGCGGGCATCGGCGAGCAGGGCAAGCCGCTGGGGAGGGCGGCCTCCGGTGGACGCGCCATCCGCAATGGTGCCAACCAGGCCCAGCTGGATGAGCACGTCGAGGCGCTCTTGCAGGGTGGAGCGAGCCATGCCGGTCAGGGCGGCAAGGTCCGTGCGGCTGTGCGCGGCACCGTCCATGAACAGTTGCAAGACGTCGCCTGCCCCACTGGCGCCGCGGGCGAATTGCATGCTTTGGGGGCTCGAAGGATTGGCCATGAACCCAGTAAAACACAGCAATGGACGCGAAGCCGAAACACTTTATGAGAATGTCGACATACTTCTATTGACTATCGACAAAAGTAAAACTAGTCTCAAGGTGTGATGCAAGTCATGAGCATCTGGATCGCACCCACCACTTCTTTCAGGAGACGCCTTTGCCTGCCCACGACCTATCAATCCAGCTGTACACGCTGCGCGAGCACATCGCAGAGAACCTGGCCGCGACGCTCGAACGCGTAGCTGGCATCGGCTACACGCAAGTCGAGCCGTACAACTTCGTGGCCCGCGCTGACGAGTATGCACAGGCGCTGGCCGAGAACGAACTCAGCGCGCCAACGGCGCACGCACCGCTGCTCTCCTCGGACTACGACGAGGTCTTCGCCGCGGCCGGCAAACTCGGCATCAGCACGGTCATCGATCCGTTCATCCCGGCGGAGCAGTGGCAGGATGCCGAGTCCATCGGTGCCATCGCGCAGAAGCTCAACGCCGCCTCCCGGCGCGGTGCCGAATACGGCATCAAGGTCGGCTACCACAACCACGACTGGGAGATCTCCAGCAAGATCAATTCCAAAACGTCCCTGGAATACCTGGCCAGCCTGCTGGACCCGGAGGTCGTCCTGGAAGTGGACACCTACTGGGTTGCCGTGGGCGGCGCCGATGTGCTCCAGCTGCTTGAAGCGCTGGCACCCCGCGTTGTGGCCCTGCACATCAAGGACGGGCCGAAGTCCAAGAACCACAAGGAACAGGTTCCGGTGGGCAGCGGATCCATGCCGATCGACCAGATCATCGACGCCACCAGCGGCATGCTGCATGTGGTGGAACTCGATGACTTCGCAGGCGACATCTTCCAGGCCGTGTCCGAAAGCCGCGCCTACCTCGTAGCAGAAAAGAACTAGGGACTATGGAATTCCAGAATCAGCCCATGGGCGTGGGCATTGTCGGAGCCGGCACCATCAGCGACCAGTACCTGGAGAACCTCACCGCATTCCCGGACCTCGCCGTGCGGTTCATCGCCGACCTGGATACCGAGCGCGCAGCAAGCCAAGCGCGCAAATGGTCCGTGGAGGCCTCGGGAACCTATGCTGAATTGCTGGCCCGCGAAGACATCCAGATCGTCGTGAACCTGACGATCCCGGCAGTTCATGTCGAGGTAGCCCTGCAGGCGGTGGCCGCCGGCAAGCACGTCTGGGGCGAGAAGCCCTACGCGCTGGACCGCGAATCCGGACGGCAGCTGGTCGACGCCGCCAAGGCAGCAGGAGTCCGCGTCGCCGTGGCCCCGGATACCATCCTGGGTGCGGGCCTGCAGACCGGCCTGCGGCAGATTGAAGCAGGCGCCATCGGCACCCCGCTTTCGGGCCTGGCCATCTTCCAGGGCCCCGGCCCGGAATCCTGGCACCACAGCCCGGAATTCCTCTTCGCCCACGGCGCGGGACCGCTCTTCGACCTCGGGCCCTACTACCTGACCACCCTGGTGCGAGTCTTCGGCCCGGTAGCCAAGGTCGCCGCCCTGGGTTCGCAGGCCCGCGCGCAACGGGTCATCGGTGCAGGCCCCAAGGTCGGAACCAGCTTCCCGGTCGAGGTCCCAACCCACGTCGGAGCGCTGCTCTCCTTCGAATCCGGGGCCAGTGCGCAGTGCATCTTCAGCTTCGACTCCAAGCTCAAGCGTGCAGGGTTCGTGGAGATCTCCGGAACGGAAGGCACCGCGCAGCTGCCGGATCCGAACGAATTCACCGGAGACACCATCCTGCACTTCGGGGACCAGGAGCCGAGCGTTGTCACCGCCCAAGGATCCACCTACGGGCGTGGCACCGGCGTTGCCGAACTGGCCCAAGCCATCCGCGAGGGCCGCAAGGAACGCGTGTCCGGCGAACTGGCGTTCCACGTCCTGGACATCATGGTCTGCGCCGCGGAAGCCATGGAATCGGGAGCTTTCATCGACGTGGCCTCGACGGTCGAGCCCATCGCGCTGCTGGACCCGGCCTGGGATCCTTCGGCTCCCGGCATCCTTGCCTGAAGCACCACCCCTTGACAGCATCACCCGCACCTGAAAAGGAATAAACATGTCTGCACCACATTTCAAGAGCAAGCTGGGGCGCTTCACGGCGATCACCTCCATCGCAGCGCTGTCGCTCAGCGGCCTGGCCGCCTGCTCCGGCTCGGCTTCCGGCTCCGGGTCGGAAGAAGCCGGCGGGACCATCACCTACTGGGCTTCGAACCAGGGCAGCTCGGTCACCCAGGACGAGGAGATCCTGGGCGAATCCATCAAGCGGTTCACCGAGGAAACCGGCATCGAGGTCGAGCTGGAAGTCGTCCCCTGGGCCGACCTGTACAACCGCATCCTCACCGCCGTCTCCAGCGGCGAAGGGCCGGACGTGCTGAACATCGGCAACACCTGGGCCACCACCTTGCAGGCCAGCGGTGCCTTCGTCCCCTTTGAAGGCGAGGCGCTGGAGGCCATAGGCGGAGCCGAGAAGTTCGTGCCGGCAGCCCTGGCCACCGGCGGCGCCGAGGGCCAGGCCCCAACCTCGCTGCCGTTGTATTCCATGGCCTACGGCCTGTACTACAACACCAAGATGTTCGAGGAAGCCGGCATCAAGCAGGCTCCGAAGACCTGGGATGAATTCTTGGCCACCGCCAAGAAGCTGACCAAGGATACCGACGACGACGGCAAGGTCGACCAGTACGGCTTCACCTTGGCCGGACAGCGTACCGCCAATAATGCCCACTCCGCATTCATCCTGGGCATGCAGAACGGCGGCGAGCTGTACACCACGGACGGCAAGCCGGACTTCACCAATGATGGCGTCGTCAGCGGCGTCAACGACTGGATCCAGCTGATGGGCGAGGACGGCGTTGTCTCCAAGTCCAACGCCGAGATCAATGACGGTTCGGTGCTGCCAGGGGAAATCATGGACGGCAACGCCGCCATGTTCTTCGACCAGGCCCCGGGCAAGTCCTTCAATGCCGCTGACTTCAAGGACTACGCCATGGCGCCCATCCCGCTGAAGAACGCCGATGCCACCGGGCTGGAAGCCACCCAGTCGCTGGTTGCCGGCATCAACGTGAGCGTCTTCGAGAACTCGGATAACAAGGATGCCGCCCTTGAATTCGTGAACCACCTGCTCAGCGTCGATGAGCAGAAGAAGCTGAACGCCAAGTACACCTCGCTGCCATCGGTCACCGAAGCTTTCGACGACCCGGCCTTCGACACCCCCGAGCAGCAGGCCAAGAAGGAGATCCTGGCCAATAACGCGGCCCCGATGCCGCTGTTCCCCACCGAAGGGCAGATGGAATCCCTCGTAGGCGAGGCCATCGCCAAGCAATTCGCCAGGATTGCCCAGGGCGAAAAAATCACCGAGGCCGATGTCCGCAAGGCATTGGAAGACGCGCAGAAGCAGATGCCGGCTAGCTAGCGGCCCGACACGTTGCACTGGCCGCGGGAGCGGACCTCCTTGCGCCCCCGCGGCCAGTTGCAGCACCCAAATTCGTTTTCATGAAAGGAGACCGAATGTCGGCGCCAGCCCAGACACCGCCTCGAATCAGCGAACCGCTCAAGCCCCGCGACGCTTCAAGGGCGATCAAGCGCAGTTCAATCAAGCGCGACCGGTTCTTCCCCTATGCGCTCTCAGCTCCCGCAGCATTCCTGGAACTGCTGATCCACATCATCCCGATGCTGCTCGGCGTATGGATCGCCTTCCTCTCGCTGACCCAGTTCTCCATTGCCAACTGGGTCAAGGCCCCGTTCGTGGGACTGCAGAACTTCACCACCGCGCTGGACCCCAACGGTCCGATCGGTTCCCAATTCTTCGACGCCCTCGGGCGCACCTTCCTGTTCACCTTCCTGGTAGTGGCAATCGCCTGGAGCCTTGGCATCTTCGCCGCGGTCTTGCTGGCATCCAAATTCCGCAGCAACGGATTCTTCCGCACCCTGTTCCTGGTGCCCTACGCACTGCCAAGCTACGTCACCACCATCGCCTGGGCGTTCATGTTCAACCAGCGCGATGGCATGGTCAACCGCTTCCTGGTCGAAGACCTCGGGATCCTGGAGGAAGGGCCGTTCTGGCTATTGGGCGGGAATTCCTTCTTTGTCATGGTGGTTGTCGCCGTCTGGCAATTCTGGCCTTTCGCTTTCCTGATGCTGCTGGCCGCCCTGCAATCCATCCCGAACGAAGTCTATGAAGCCGCTTCCCTGGATGGAGCCAGCCTGTGGAAGCAGTTCACCAGGATCACCCTGCCAATGATCAAGCACGCCAACGTGGTGCTGCTTTTGA
This sequence comes from Glutamicibacter sp. NPDC055354, assembly GCF_053644955.1. NCBI lineage: Bacteria > Bacillati > Actinomycetota > Actinomycetes > Micrococcales > Micrococcaceae > Glutamicibacter > Glutamicibacter sp. NPDC055354. The sequence goes on along the minus strand of NZ_JBSHMB010000001.1, from coordinate 1,712,215 downwards.
TGCTGGGACTGTGGGTGTTCAACCAGTTCGACATCCCCTACCTGCTCTTCGGCCCGGTGTCCCCGGAAGAAGCAACCCTGATTTCCCCGTTGATCTACCAGCAGTCCTTCAACAACTGGAACTTCGGCGTGGGTGGCGCCTTGAGCGTCGTCCTGCTGATTGCCCTGCTGATCGTCTCAGCGTTCTACATCCGACTTGTCATGCCGAAGGGAAAGAGCATCGATGATTGAGACCCGCGGCTTCCGCATCCTGCGAGTTTTCGGACTGGCCTTCATCACCCTGATCATCGTGCTGCCGCTCTACGTGGTGCTCACGACCTCCATCAAGCCCCTCAAGGATGTGCGCGGCGCCTTCGAGTGGATTCCCTCGGAAATCACGCTGGCCCCGTACCTGGATATCTGGACCACGGTGCCGCTGGGCAAGTACTTCGCCAACTCGTTGATCGTGACCATCAGCGCCACCATCCTCTCGGTTTCCATCGCGATCCTGGCCGCCTATGCGCTCTCGCGCTTCGACTTCCGCGGGGCACGGTCCTTCCGGCTGATCGTGCTCTCCACCCAGATGTTCCCCGGCATCCTGTTCCTGCTGCCGCTCTTCTTGATCTTCACCCAGCTGGAGCGTGCCGTGGGACTGCAGCTGAACGGAACCTACCTGGGGCTGATCGTCACCTACATGACGTTCTCCCTGCCATTCTCCATCTGGATGCTCACCGGCTTCTTTGCCGCCATGCCCAAGGAACTGGAAGAGGCGGCCATGGTCGATGGACTTGGCCGGCTCGGCGCACTGCTCAAGGTGGTCTTGCCGGTAGCACGCCCGGGGATCATCGCGGTGTCGGTCTACTGTTTCATCACTTCCTGGAGCGAAGTGCTCTTCGCCAGTGTGCTCACCAATTCGGACACCAGGACGCTGTCCATCGGCTTGCAGGCCTACGCTTCGCAGACCGATGTGTACTGGAACCAGATGATGGCCGCCTCGGTGGTGGTATCGATTCCGGTGCTGGTCGGTTTCCTCTTCGCGCAACGGCACCTGGTCGCAGGCTTGTCCTCCGGCGCGGTCAAGTAAGAAAAGACAAGGAATTACATGTCCCAGTTGAACAGCCAGCAGGTTGCACCGGCCATGCAGGAACTGAAGGTCGGCGTCATCGGCGGCGGCTTCATGGCCCGGACCCACGCCGATGCGATCCGCCGGGCAGGCGCCCAGCTCATCGGGGTGCGGTCCAACGGCGAGCAATCCACCCGCCAAGCGTCAGCCGCCCTGGGCGTGCCCGGTTTCGGCAGCGTCGAAGCGCTGCTCGCCCAATGCGACGCCGTGCATGTCACCTCGCCCAATGCGTTGCATGCCGAGCAGGCAGCCTCCGCACTGGCAGCTGGCCTGTCCGTTGTTTGCGAGAAGCCGCTGGCGACCAGCGCCCGGGAAGCCGGCGAGCTGGCATTGCTGGCATCGCGTTCCCGAGCCGTGGCTTCGGTGCCGTTCGTCTACCGCTACCACCCCATGGTGCGGCAGGCCCGGGCCCACGTGCAGGAAGGGAAACTTGGCCGGCTGCTGACCGTGCGTGGCCAGTACCTGCAAGACTGGATGCATACGGTCAGCGACAGCAACTGGCGGGTAGAACCGGCCAAAGGCGGACCTTCGCGGGCCTTCGCGGACATCGGTTCGCATCTGGTGGATCTGCTGGAATTCATTGCGGGGGAGCGGATCGTTCGGCTGAACGCGACCACCTCCATTGCCCATAAGCAGCGGGGCGCCGTGGACGTCGATACCGAGGATGCTGCCGCCTTGATTGTGCAGATGGCTTCGGGAGCCATCGGCACGCTGATGGTGTCACAGGTCAACGCCGGCCGGAAAAACGCCTTGACCATCGAGTTGTCCGGATACCGGTCGGCGTTGGAATTCAAGCAGGAAAAGCCGGAAGAACTGTGGATCGGCAAACCCGACATGTCCTCGATCCTGTCGCGCCAGGCCGCTGATCTCAGTCCCGATGCCGCACGCTTGTCGGTGGTCCCTGCAGGACACCCGATGGGCTACCTGGATGCTTTCGCCGCTTTCGTGGCCGACACCTACGCGGCGATCCGTGGCGAAGCACCCGAAGGGCTTCCAACTTTTGCCGATGGCGCCCGCGCCTGCCGTTTGACCGATGCCGTTCTGGAATCGGCTGATTCCGGGGACTGGATCGACACCGATGACTAGAGGAGAAACCACCATGAACGCGACGCATCCAGTGACGCTATTCAGCGGCCAGTGGGCTGATATGCCCTTCGAAGAAGTCGCCCGGCTGGCTTCAGAATGGGGTTATGACGGATTGGAAATCGCAGCCAGCGGTGACCACCTGGACCTCAAGCGTGCCGACGAGGATCCGGCCTACCTCCAGTCGCGGCTGGAAATCCTGGACAAATACGGGCTGAAAGCCTGGGCGATCTCCAACCACCTGGGCGGCCAGGCTGTCTGCGATGATCCCATCGACTTCCGCCACCAGGCCATCCTGCGCGACTATGTCTGGGGCGATGGGGATGGGGAAGGCGTCCGCCAGCGGGCCGCCGAGGACATGAAGCGCTCGGCCCGCGTCGCCCGCAAGCTCGGTGCCGATGTAGTGGTTGGCTTTACCGGCTCGAAGATCTGGCAGTACGTCGCCATGTTCCCGCCGGTTCCGGGCGAGGTCATCGATGCAGGCTACGAGGACTTCGCGGATCGCTGGAATCCGATCATGGACGAATTCGATGAGCAGGGGGTGAAGTTCGCCCTGGAGGTGCACCCATCCGAGATCGCCTACGATCACTGGACCACCGTGCGCACCATGGAAGCAATCGGCCACCGCGAAGCGTTCGGGCTGAACTGGGATCCCAGCCATATGTTCTGGCAGGGCATCGACCCGGTCGCATTCATCACCGACTTCGCCGACCGCATCTACCACGTGGATTGCAAGGACACCCGGATGCATCATCCCAACGGGCGCAATGGCATCCTGGGTTCCCATCTCCCGTGGGGCGATCCCCGCCGGCGCTGGGACTTCGTCTCCACCGGCCACGGCGACATCAACTGGGAAGATGCCTTCCGCGCACTGGACTTCCACGGGTACAAGGGCCCCATCTCCATCGAATGGGAAGACGCAGGAATGGACCGCTTGCACGGTGCGAAGGAAGCTGTGGGCTACATCCGCAACCTCCTGTTCAAACGCCCCGAAGCGTCCTTCGACGCGGCATTCTCGAACCAGTAGCACCTGGCTAGGAAGGACGCTTGCCCTGCACCCGCGAGGTAATCACCGAAGCAGTGGCGCGGATCTGCAGCAGGAGAGTCTCCCACTGCTCTTCGGGGACACGATCGGCCCGGAAGGTGACAGCAACGGCGGCCACCGGCCAATCGCTGGAATCCCGGATTTCTACCGCGAGCGAGTGGAAATCCGGGGTGACATCCCCGCGCTCTACGGCATAGCCGCGCTGCGTGCTCTGGTCCAGCTCGCGGCGCAACTGCGAGTAGCTGGAGATCGATGACTCGGCCACTCGCTCCGTGAAGCTGGCAGCACCGGGGTAGAGCGCACGCACCTGGGATTTGGGCAGCGCGGCGAGAATTGCCCTGCCGGATGCGGTCAGGTGCGAAGGCAGGCGAACACCCACGTCGGTGACCAAGGATGGCCGGCCCTTGGCGCGTTCTTCGACAATGTAGAGAACATCGGAACCATGCAGCACGGCCAGGTGGGCGCTTTCGCCGACCTTGTCGACCAGCTGGGCAATCAGCGGGGCACCCAGCCGTGCCAGCGGTTCCTGGCGGGTATAGGCGCTGGAAAGCTCAAAAGCGGAGACACCCAGACCATAGGATTTGTCCTCTGGATAGTGGGTGATGAATCCGTGCTCCAGCATCACGTTCAGCAGCTGGTAGACACTGGATCGAGGAAGCTCCAGCAACGTGGCGATCATTGCCGCCGGAGTCGGGGTCTTCCGGCTGGCCAGCAACCTGAGGATCCGCAAGGTGTTATCGGCCGCCGGAACCTTGCTGCCCATGGGGCCTCCTCAATGAATCGTGCATAGTGCTCTGCAAGGAACTCTAGCAACCTGGTCTGCCGTTTCCTTCGATAGTCCAGGCTGCTGGGCTGGCTGCCGGCGGATAATGCAAGTCACCCACAACGAATGAAATAAATAGTCGCTGGGACCAACGCCATTCCAGGCGGAGATCCCAGCGACTATCGGCCAGAAATGAAAGGTCTAGCGCGTCGTGGAACTGAGGAAATGATTCAGCTCGTCAAGGGTTGGAGGATTCGCCCCGGCGCGCGACACGGTGATTCCCGCGCACACCGAAGCGATCTGCATGACCTTCTCCAGCTCGACGCTGTCCAGCTGCGTGCCATCGCGAAGGGACTTGGCCAGCGAGCTGTCCAAGATGGCGTGGAGCAGCCCGGCCATGAACGCATCACCGGCGCCGACCGTATCTACGGTACGCACCGAAATCGAGGGAACCATGACCTCGCTTTGCCTGGTCCGGGCCTCGGCTCCGCGTGCGCCGAAGGTAATGATCGCTAGCGATGCCCCGCGCTCCAAGAAGTGCTCCAGGATGCGATTGGTGTCCCATCCCGGATAGAGCCACAGGGCGTCTTCGTCACTGAGCTTGACGATATCCGCCAGCCCGGCCAGCTTCTCGATCTGCTTGACCGATTCTGCCCGGTCCTCGACCAGCTCCGGGCGCAGGTTCGGATCGAAGCTCAGGATCTGGCCCGGTGGGGAAGCCTCGAAAGCCTCATGGATTCGAGCGGCACTCGGACCCTGGAATGCTGCAACGGATCCTGAATGGAACAAGGTGGCTTGGGTCGAAGCCATGCTCTGCAATTTGCAGTTCAGCTGGAACTCGTAGTTGGCATCTCCGGACTCGTCCAGCACGACGGTGGCGCTGGAAGTCTGCGCATCGGTGTGCGATCCGGCTGCGAGCTGAACGCCTGAGGCCGCCACATGTTCGGCGATCAGCCGGCCATGCTCGTCATCTCCGATGTCCGTCTGGAGCAGGACTTCGTGGCCCAATCGGCCGAGTCCAACAGCAACATTCATCGGGGAACCGCCGGGATGCGCCACACCATCGACGATATCGACTAGGGCTTCACCGGCAACCTGAATATTAACCATGACATCGATCCTACGTAACCCGGAGGGAAAAAGCCCATCGGGGCGATCATACGTTCAGCCTGTACCCACGTTTGATGACCGTGGCGATGATTTCCGGTTGCGGCAACGCCTTGCGCAGCCGGCTCAAGGTCATATCCAAGGCATGCTTGGAACTGGCTTCCGGAAGCGCGGCACCCAGCTCGTCGCGGGAGAGGACGCTGCCGCCGGCCTCGATCAGCGCCCGCACCAATTCAGCCTGCCCGGGCGTCAACTCGCAGTTTTCGTCCTGGACTGAGAGGGTGCGACCGCGCAGCTGCACCTGGCCGTGGACTGTTTGCGCCTGCAACGTGCCCAGCGAGGCCAGATGCTCCACGAGCTGGCCGATCATGGCACCCATGCGATGGCGCTCGGGAACCAGCGGGCAGATGCCCGCCTCGATCAGCGGGGCAGCAGTCACCGGTCCAACGGTGGCCACCGCGACGCGCTCGGCCAGGGAGCGCAGCAGGGCGGGCAAGCGATTGCGCGCCTTGGCAGCGGCGAACAGCGCGTGCACGCTCGGCGCGCTGGTGAAGGTCACCGCGTCGAAGTGGGCGGCGCACAGGCCCTCCACCAAAGCAGAAATCCCGCTATCGCTGCTGGTGTCCTGCCAGCGGTAGGGCTCCACCTTCAGCACCCGGCGAGCGCCCAGCCCGCGCAGGCTCTGGGGCATTCCATGGTCGGAATCGGCATGAAGCTGCAACGCGACGGTGGCGCCCTGGAGCTTGCCCTCCAGCAGTTCCAGCATGGAGGCGCTGCGCCCGTCCTTGGCCACGGCGGCCGGCTCCAGGCCCAGCGCCTTGACGGCGCCATGGGCTTTGGCCCCGCGGACGTAGAGCTGCGCCTGCCCGAGCGCTGCCAGCAGCTCGTCGCCAATGCCGGCAGCCTCGGAGGTATCAACCCAGCGGCGCAGTCCGTAGGCGGTCGTAATGACGGCTACCTGCGGACGGACCTCAATCAGCTTTTGCGTTTGGGCGATCAGTTGCTGCTCATCGTCCAGCGGGGCGAGCTGGAGCAGCGGAGTATGGGTCACCTCGGCGCCGCGGCGTTCGAAGGCTTCGATGAGTTCTGCGGAACGGCGGTCGCTGGTGACGGCCAGCCGGAAGCCGGCCAAGGGTTTGGGGCTGCTCATCAGGCCACTTCCAATTGCGCTGCCAGCGTGGCTGGCTCTTCTTGCGCTGCCGCGTTCACCAGGGTGGCCGGCAGCCCAGCGACTTCACCGATGACAATGACTGCAGGGTTGGAATGGCCGCGGGCTGTTTCGGCGAGATGGGCTAGCCGTGTGCAGCTGGTGCGCTGGATGTCGGTGGTGCCGGATTCGACGATGGCGCATGGCATTTGCGGGTCCATGCCGACCCGGTGCAGCCCGGCGACGGTCTGCTCGATGGTGCCCATGCCCATCAGGATCACGATGCTTCCGCCCAGCTTGGCCAGGTGGTCAAGCTGCGCATCGCTGAGTGGATCGTGGGCCGAGACCACGGTGAACATGGTGTTCACCCCGCGGGCGGTGACCGGGATGCCGGCTGCTGCCGGCACGGTGATGCACGAGCTCAGTCCCGGGATGACGCTGATCGGGATGCCCGCAGCGGTAGCGGCCGCGATTTCTTCGAAGCCGCGGCCGAAGACGAAGGGATCTCCGCCCTTGAGCCGGACTACGGCAGCGCCACCGCGGGCCGCTTCGATCATCAGGGCTTCGATATCCCGTTGGGTGAGCTTGTGGTGTCCGGGAAGCTTGCCGACGTCCACGATTTGAGCTTGCGGTGCGAGAGCGGGCAGGTGCGCTGCGGGACCGAGCCTGTCGGCGAAGACGACTTCTGCTTCGGCCAGGGCCCGCACGCCGCGCAGGGTCAGCAGGTCCAATGCGCCGGGGCCGCCACCGAGCAGGGTGATGGATCCGGCCCGGGTCGCTGGTCCAAGGTGCATGACGGGAATGCGCGCTGCCTGCACCACCGAGGCGAAGCGCTGCGGTTCGGCATCGCAGATCACCAGCAGGCCGGCTTGTTCCAGCAACTGTATTGCCTGGAAGGGCCCGTCGGCGGTGAGCACCGTGGCGCCCTCCGCCTGGAAGCGCAGCGCAGTATTTTTGCTCCCGGATTTACTTCCAGCGATCAGCACAGTGCATCCGCGCAGTTCGAGGTCGATGCCAATCATGGTTTCCTTGATTCTGCTCGAGTTTCTAGGGGTGACATGGGATTCTCCTTGAACTAGTGGATGCACCCAGCCTAGGCCCCCAGGTTTTCCCGGAGGTATCGCAAATGTTTCAAGCGCAATAATTCGAGTAAAGGTTAACCTTTTCGAAATGTTCGCGAGGGTAAGACGAAACACAAAGTCTCTAATGTAAATATTGTTGCGAGGCACTGGCCTGGCTGATCCTGCAAAGTTCAGTGAGCGAATACGCGGGAGACTTGCCGAGCTCTGCCTGCAACGGGCACGCTGGGAACATGGAATCCCTGTTCGACGACAGCGCACTGCCCCGTACCGGGGGAGCCTTGCGCCCAGGAGCCTGGCACTTGCCGGGGTGGCTGGACGCGCCCGCGCAGCAGTGGATCGTCCGGCGCTTCTTCGAATGGGGCAGCGGGCCTGTTCCGCCGCACCGCACAGCCGTCAACGGCCATCCGATGAGCGTGCAGAGCTTGTGCCTGGGGTGGCATTGGAGCCCGAACCGCTACTCCAAGACCGCTGACGACCTGGACGGGCAATCAGTGGCGCCCATGGAAGACTGGCTGGTCCGCTTGGGCAAGCAGGCGGTCGCAGAAGCTACTGGTGACCTGCAGCGCGCGCAGGACTACCAGCCCGATGCGGCTATCGTGAACTACTACGACGTGCAGGCCGCCATGGGCATGCACCAGGATGCGCAAGAGCGCATCAACGCCCCCGTGGTTTCGCTGTCCATCGGCGATTCGGCAACATTCCGCTTGGGCAATACCGAGAACCGCAACCGGCCATGGCAAGAGATCCGGCTGGCTTCGGGGGACCTGTTCGTCTTCGACGGCCCCTCACGCTTCGCCTATCACGGGGTGAGCAAGATCCATGCCGGGACCGCGCCTGCAGGCCTGGGCCTTGGCGGCGGACGCATTAACATCACGCTGCGCCAGACCGGGCTGGAAGCGAACTAGTTCCCCAGGTCGATCGTGGCAGAGAGCGCGTAATGATCGGAATCGGCGATTTCCAGCCGCTCCAGGCCTGCTGATTCGACGCCGCGCAGCATCACATGATCGATGCCGAGCATCGGGAACAGGGACCGCGGCCAGGTCAGGGCCAAGCCCCAGTCGCTGTAGTGGGCTTCCTCCAGCTGGTTAGCGACCGGCGCGAAGTGGCGGTCGGAGCTGGTGGCGTTGAAGTCTCCGGCGGCAACGATCCTCGGAGAATCGTCATCGGCGAGGTAGCCGGCCAAGGAAGCAAGCATCATGTCCCGCTCGTGATGGCCGGTAGGCCTGGCCGACGCCGCATGCACAGCGTACAGGCGGACATCCCCTTTTTCGCTGGCCACGTCCACCCGCAACGCGCGGTCCCAACCCAGGCCCAGATCCAGGGGCTCTGGATTCTTCAGCGGATAGGCGCTCCACACGCCTACGGTGCTGACCATGTAGCTGTAAGGGTGGGATTGGGCGAGCTCGGCGGTGATTTCCGGCTCCTGGCCTTCACCGATTTCCTGCAGGGTGATGACCTGCGCGCCGTTGGCTGCCAATTCGCGGGCAGCCTGCACGCCCGCAGACTCGTGGACGTTTTGCGTGGCAACCAGCAAGGAAGCTTCTGGTGCGCGCCGGTCCGAAGGCAGGAACGCCGGCCCGAAGAGCACAGCCCAAACAACGACCGGTACGAGCAGGCCGATGAAGCTGATGCGTCCGCGCACCACCAAGGCCATCAGCAAGAGCACTGGAATTCCGAGGCCCATCCACGGGGCCAGGTTATCGACGATCAATCCGAGACCCAGGACATCGGGGATCTGCTGGTGGAACACCATTAGCCCGGCCAGCGCGAGACAGAGCATGACAAAGAAGAACCTCGCGATTATTCGCGAGGCCGACAGGCGATGGTGCGATGAATGAGGCATAGGACTTAATACAGTGGCACAAAATACTGTGGGATTCGTAATTTTCCGCTCGGGGATTGCCACTGTCGCCCGATGCAGTCACTACGATGGATAAGAGCGCCGAGGGAGCCGCTTCCCAAGACCCTGCCATGAATTGAGAAATTGAATGACTGCCTATGTATCTGGCGGAAAACTACTGCTGGCAATTATTGCCTTGGCCATGGGCGGCGTCGGCATCGGTGTCACGGAGTTTGCCGTGATGGGCTTGCTCCAGGAAGGCGCCGCTGATCTGGAAGTGGGCTATGCGCAGATGGGCCTGATGATCAGCGCCTACGCAATCGGCGTGGTGGTGGGCGCCCCGGTGCTCACTGCGCTGGCTGCCAAGATCCCGCGCAAGCGTGCGGTGCAGCTGCTGATTCTCTTCTTCACGCTCGCCAACCTCTCCTCATTCTTCGCTCCGGACTACAACACCATGCTGGTGACCCGCTTCCTTGCAGGCCTGCCGCATGGGGCCTACTTCGGGCTGGCCGGGGTGCTTGCCGGCAGCCTGGTTCCGGCCACAATGCGCGGACGCGCCATTGCCTGGGTGATGCTCGGGCTTTCGGTGGCCAACGTTGCCGGTGTCCCGTTGGTGACCCGGCTCGGCCAGGAATACGGCTGGCGTTCGATGTTCCTGGTCGTCACTGCGATCGGCGTGTTGACCGCTGTGCTGATTAGCTTGTTCGTCCCATGGCGCAAGACCGATGCCGGGGCGAGCATCCGCCGCGAGCTGACCGCCTTGAAGAGTGCCCAGGTGTGGCTGGCGATGCTCACCGGCATTGTCGGCTTCGGCGGATTCTTCGCGGTGTACTCGTACATTTCGCCCACGCTGACCGAAGAAGCAGGACTGCCAATTGAGCTGGTGCCGCTGGCTTTGGCGCTCTATGGCGTAGGCATGGTCGTTGGTTCGCTGGCCGGTGGCAGGCTTGCCGACTGGTCGATCTTCGGCGCGATTAAGCTTTCTTCCGTTTTCATGATCGCCACCATGCTGATTTTCGCTGCCGTGACGAGCTGGGTGGTTCCGACGATGATCATGGTCTTCGTGATGGGCGCGGTGGGTTCCTTGCTGATCCCTGCGTTGCAGACGCTGCTGATGGATTCGGCCCCGCATGCGCAGTCGCTGGCTGCCTCGCTGAACCACTCGGCGCTGAATGTTGCCAACGCGCTGGGCGCCGCCCTGGGTGCCGCGGTGATTGCCGCCGGTTACGGCTTCCGCGCCCCATCTGTGGTCGGCGCTGGCCTGGCCGCCTTGGGCCTGCTGATCGCGTGGATCACCCAGATCCGCGCGAAGAAGGTGGGCCTGCTCGTAGGCCGCGAAGCTTTGGAAGCCCGCGAGCAGGCGCGCACCCACTAGCGCTTCGGCTAGCTGGTCACCGCGGTGATGTTGAACATCCAGACCACGCCGAACTTGTCGCGCAGCTCGCCAAAGGAGTCGCCCCACGGGGCCCGCTCCAATGGCATGTTGATCTGGCCGCCTTCGCCCAATCCTTCCCACCACCGGGTCAGGGTCTCCGCGTCGGCTCCGGCCGTCCCGTCGCTGCTTAGCGCGATCACGCCATTGCCCCGGACGTCCATTTCAGGCGGGGTGTCCGAGGCCATGAAGTGCAGGCCGCGTTCAACGAATAGCGAGGAGTGCATAATCTGGTCGGCAACGGCCGGATTATTGTCATTCATGCCTTCTTGGAAGGTCATCATGGAAAGCTCGCCACCGAGTACCTGGTGGTAGAACTCCATAGCTTCTTTGGCGTCTCCGGCGAAACGCAGGTATGGGGTCAGTCCGATGGTCATGGGATTGCGCCTTTCGAAGGAATGGGTGGGGCCGGCAGGTCCCGACCCATATTCTTCCACTTGGGGAGCACCGTGTGAATAGAGGATTGTGACCAGCGTCTCGAACAGCCGATTTGGAGTTTTCGGCAGTGCTCCGGTAAAGTTTTATCTCGGTTCAGGGGTTCTACAAGCCACTGGAATCACCTCGTTTGGGGGTATGGCGCAGTTGGTAGCGCGTCTGCATGGCATGCAGAAGGTCAGGGGTTCGAATCCCCTTACCTCCACCAAATGGAAAAAAACCGGGAAACATCAGAAATGATGTTTCCCGGTTTTTTTGCATTCTCCCAAGTTCCCAACAGGCCATGCTGTAGGGTTGGCTCAACTTCCCAGACGATTCCGTCTTCGAGCCAAGGGAGAATCAATGAGAGAACTAACCTACTTCGTTGCAGTGAGCTTGGACGGGTACATTGCCGGTCCTCACGGCGAATTCGATGCATTCGCGGTGGCTGGCGACCATGCGGCGCCCATCTGGGACCGCTACCGCGGCACCGCGCCGACCCAGCTGGCAGAGTCGGCTGGACTGCCTATCGAGGGGTGCCCTTTCGATACGGTGCTGATGGGATGGAATACCTACGCTGTCGGCTTGCCAGCACTGCCCAGCCCGTACTCGCATCTGAGACAGATTGTTTTCACGCGCGAGCACTCTTCACCTCCAGGAAGCCAAGAGGTGCAGTTCAGCAGTGCGGATCCGCGAGAGGTCATCGGGGAACTCAAATCCCAACCGGGTGACGGCATCTGGCTGTGCGGCGGAGGGCAATTGGCCGCCAGGCTCCGGCCGGACATCGACAGGTTGGCCCTGAAGGTGCAGCCGGTGATGTTCGGGTCGGGTATCAGGCTCTTCGGGGACACAGGGTATGCCCCGGATCGCTGGAGGCTGGAGAACATGCAGGCTTTTGCCTCCGGAGTCTGTCTTGCCGAGTACTCGCGCGTCTAGTGGACGTTGGAGGCGGCTACATACCTTCGTCTCCGATATGACCCGCAGCTGTCGCATCGAGCACACGCTCAACGAACGCCGCATATTCGCCCATGTAGTGGGCCAAGAACTTCTCAGTGTCCGGGTTGCTGATGCTCCCGTCCTCGCCGAAGTCTTCGGGACGGTACTGCAGGTAGACCTCGGGGGAGTTCAGCTGCGGGGCATCCAGGAAGCTGAGGACGCTGCGCATGCTGGACTGCATGACCGCAGTGCCGATGGCTCCGACCGAAGCGCCGAGCAGGCCCGTGGGCTTACGGGCGAAAGAGTTGGAGCCCCAGGGCCTCGAACCCCAGTCGATGGCATTTTTCAGCGCACCGGGAATTGAACGGTTGTACTCCGGGCTGATGAATAGCAGGCCGTCCGAAGCCTCGATGGCGGACTTGAGCGCGGTCCCGGCTTCGGGATAATTGTCATCGTAGTCAGCGCTATACAAGGGCAGATCGCTGATCGGGATTTCCGTGAAACTGAGGTTTTCAGGTGCCAGGGCTATCAGGGCCTTGGACAGGACGCGGTTGATGGAGTTCGTGGCGAGCGAACCGACGAAATAGCCGATGTTGTAATCCATGGAACCACTTCAGCACCGGGGCGAGGGGTGGCAAAAGGCACTCGGGCAAACTCCCAGCTAAGCCAGTCCGCCTGGTTGACCGCGCTGGGTAATCTGCTGCGAGCCGAAGGCTGAGAAGTCGGCTTTGCGTGGCGGGGCCTAAAGCGTGAGCACGCGCAGGCCAGTGCCGCCGGTATTGCGCAGGCCGTGGTCCGCTCCGGCGTCGGCCAGTATGCTGCCACCGGGACCGAGCTCGTTATCGTGCTCGCCGACCCGCATCAGCGCCCGACCCTCTCGCACTTGGTAGAACTCCTGGGAAGCACTCTCGCCCTCGTGGCGATGGAAGCCCTCGAATCCGCCTGGTTCGATCACCCAGGTCTGGATGGCTACTGGCATCCCGGTGCGCCCGGCAAAATGATGGCTGACTTTCATGGCCGAGCCTTCGTGCATCCGGTAGTCGAAGGCATGGGCATCGCGCGCTTCAAACGGGTCCATGGCTAACTTTCCGACTGGTATCCCAGCCTGGTGCTGATTCGCCTTGCTGCGGTGCGGGTGCTGGAGCAGAGCTGCTCCAGCTCATCGGCGCCGATGCGGTAGAACGGAGCGGCAGTCATGGCGCAGGCTACGAGTTCACCGCGGTGGTCGAGGATGCCTGCGGCCACTCCGACCTCCTCGGCGGAAGTCTCGCCGTAGTTGACCGCGTAGCCGCGCTCGCGCACAAGATTCAGACGTGCTTGGTATTCGGTGGGGGCTGTGCCTGCAAGATCGATCTCTCCACTGGAGATCAGCTCCGCGCGGCGTACTGGATCCTCATTGGCGAGGAATACCTGCACGGTAGCGCTCAGTCCCGAACGGTAACGCGACCCCATGACCGAAGTGTGCTTGACCAGGTGGGTAGAAGGCAGTTGTTCGACCGAAATCGACTCGTTGCCGTCCCAGATATTCAGTACAGCGGTCTCGCCGGTCGCTTCACGAAGATCTTCCAGAAGAGGGTAAGCCACCTGCCGCACATCCAGGTTCGCAAGCAATGGACCGGCAATGGCAATCAGGCCGACACCCAAGCGGTACTTGCGGGTTTCCTCGTCTCTATCCACAACGCGTTCCTGCTCAAGGGTGGCCAGAATGCGCGAGACGCTGGATTTGTGGAGACCAACCTGATCTGCGATTTCGGTGACGCCGACTAACGGGCGCTCAACGGTGAAGCAACGGAGCACATCGAGCACGTTGACAATCACCGAGGCGCCTCGGGTTTCGCTGCGAATTTCAGTCATTTCCCCTCCTGAGTTGCTACTATCCTACGGCTCAAACCAATGGTTTACGGCTGGTTTCGACCGAGCAGGCCACCGCCACCAGCGAAATCACTGCTGCGCCCATCAAGTACCAGCCGGGGGCAAGGACGTTGCCGCTAGTGGCAATCAGTAATGTGGCCACGAATGGCGCGGTTCCGCCAAACAATGCATTTGAGAGGTTGAACGACACTGCGAAGCCGGAATAGCGGACCTTGGTGGGGAACATTTCCGCGAGATAGCTCGGAAGGGTGCCGTCGTTGAGCGTGAGCATCGCGCCGAGCAGGATCTGGACCAAGACAATGACCAGGAAGTTTCCTGATTCCAAAGCCATGAAGGCAGGAACGGTGAACAGGATGAACAGAATCGATGCGCTGATCAAGATGCGCTTGCGTCCGAAACGATCCGAAAGCATGCCCGTGATAAAGATGAAACCGACGTAGGTCAACAGCGCAACGGTCGTTGCCAGGTAGGAACGGGTGGCGTCCAGTCCGAGCTCTTCGGATAGATAGGTCGGCATGTAGGAAAGGATGACATAGAACCCCACGGCGTTCAGCAGCACCGCACCCGCAGCCTGGACCAGCTGGCGCCAGTAGTTCTTCAGCAACGACCCGACTGGGGATCCCTCAGGAGTGGAGGACTCGGACGCTTCAAGGAAAGCTGGCGAATCCTCCAGCTTGGTGCGGATATAGCGGCCAATGAGCCCCATGGGCGCGGCCAGCAAGAACGGTATGCGCCATCCCCAGGACTCCAGATCCCCGGTTGACAGCAACCCGGTCAGCCCGGCGGCCATCAGTGAGCCGAAGAGCAGGCCGGTGGCAGTGCTCGCCGGAACCACTGCCGCGTACAGGCCGCGCCGGTTGGCCGGCGCGTACTCGACCAGGAAGGCGGAGGCGCCGGCATACTCGCCGGCGGCAGAGAAGCCCTGGACCAGACGCAGGGCCAGGAGCAGCAGAGGCGCGCCAAAACCGATGGATGCGTAGCCGGGGAGCAGCGCTATGCAGAAGGTGGCACCGGTCATCAGCAGGATCGACCACGACAGGGCTTCACGCCGGCCGATCTTGTCGCCCAGATGCCCCCAAATGAACCCGCCGACAGGACGGACCAGGAAGGAGATGGCGAATACCCCGAAAGTCATCAGCAGACCAGCTTGGGGGTCGTCGCTGGGGAAGAATACGGCGGCGATGGTGACGGCGAAGTAGCCGTAGGCTGCGTAGTCGAACCATTCCACGAAGTTGCCGATGAAGCTGGCAGCGATCACCTTGCGGCGGGTCTTCGCGTCAATGGTGCGGGACTGGGGCACGCAGGTGGACGCTGCGGCCGTGGTTCCGGTGGGGGCTTGCAATGGGGAATTGCTGGAATGGTTCATGGGGTGAAACCGCCTCTGGAGGGCAACGGCTTTGGCCAGTCCTGGCTTTGATGCCGCTGGAATGATGAAGTGTTTCGACAGACCGGTGGGTGGTCTTCGGTTCTAGGCACAGCCCCCTGCTTGCTGCGCCCCAGATGGCTAAAGCAGCCGTGGGGCGGGGCTCGGGCCCCGCCCCACGGTTATCAGTTGCCGCTAGGCATCGATGATGTTGTTGTCCGGGCCGAAGCCGAACTTGGTGATGTTCTCGACGCCACCGTCCTCGCCGATGACGAGGATGTCGTGCTCGCGGTAGCCGCCGGCACCTGGCTCGCCATCAGCGACGGTGATCATTGGCTCCATCGAAACGACCATGCCCGGCTCCAGGACAGTCTCGATGTCCTCGCGCAGTTCCAGGCCAGCTTCGCGGCCGTAGTAGTGCGAGAGCACGCCGAAGGAGTGGCCGTAGCCGAAGGTGCGGTTCGGCAGCAGGCCGTGGGAGATGTAGATTTCGTTCAGCTCCGCTGCGATGTCCTTGCAGACTGCTCCGGGCTTGATGAGCTCCAGGCCACGCTTGTGGACCTCGACGTTGACGTTCCACAGTTCCAGGCTGCGGGCATCCGGCTCGCCGAGGAACAGGGTGCGCTCCAGCGCGGTGTAGTAGCCGGAGGTCATCGGGAAGCAGTTCAGCGAGAGGATGTCCCCGCGCTCAAGCTTGCGGGTGGTGGCCCAGTTGTGGGCGCCATCGGTGTTGATGCCCGATTGGAACCAGACCCACGTATCGCGCACTTCGCGGTGCGGGAAAGTCTTGGCAATCTCGTGCACCATCGCCTCGGTGCCGATCAGTGCGACCTCGTATTCGCTGATGCCTTCGCGGATCGCTGCCTTGATGGCTTCGCCGCCCAGGTCGCCGATGCGTGCACCGTGCTTGATGACCTCGATTTCCTCGGCGGACTTGATCATGCGCTGGCGCATGGCGTCCTGCGAGACATCCACCAGGGTTGCGCCGTCGAAGGTGTCGGCGATCTGCTGGCGGGTGCGGCCCGGCAGGAAGTCGTCTTCCACGCCGATCCGGGTTGCCTTCACGCCGTCGCGCTTAAGTGCTTCCTGCAGGCCGTAGAAGAAGTTGTCGCGCTTCCAGTCGGTGTACACGATGTTCTCGCCGTAGCTGGTGCGCCATGGCATGCCGGCGTCGATGTTCGCGGTGACGGTGGTGGAGTTGGTCTGGGTGACCACCAGCGCGTAGTTGCGACCGAAGGTGGTGTACAGGAAGTCCGAGTAGTACTTGATGCCGTGGTAGCTGGTCAGGATAACTGCGTCCAGGGACTTGGCTGCCATGATCTGGCGCAGGCCGGCCAGGCGGCGTTCGAACTCCGCATCCGAGAAGGTCAGCTGCTGCTTGGATCCGTTGTGCAGGGTCTTCAGGCGGGCCAGTTCGGAAACGTTCGTGGCGATGTTGGCGGTAGTCATGGTTGTGGCTCCTTGTAAGAAATCAAGTGTCAAGGCAGGCCGGCCCAATCAGATGGATTGCGAGGATTCATGGGAATCGCCGGAGAAGAAAGTTACGTGTTGCGCTCACTGCAACGCCGTTGCAATTAGACTATGTGTGCTCTGCGTCACTGTCAAGGGAGAATCCAAAAACTTTTCACTTTTACCGAAAAACTCCAATTGACTTAGTGGTATGCAATACAGGTGCGGAGATGATGAAGGCCGCGCAATTGAATATGACCAGTTGCGCGGCCTTCATGCTCGATGCTTCCCAGAGCCTAGTTGTGGCTTCCCTGGTCCGGCTCCGTCTTGCGGATGGCGCCTTCTCCACTGGGATCCGGAACGAAGACGAGGTTCGGGTCCGGATTATTGATGTCCTTCTCCAGCTGCTTGATGGCCTTATCGCGCTTGAGTAGCCGGCGGATGAGGTTGATGATCATCAAGATGATCACGAACGAGAACGGGAAGGCCCCGATGATGGTACCGGTTTGCACGGTATCCACCACCGCGGTTCCGCCCATGGTCAGCAGCACAGTGGTCACGGTGGCCACCGAGAGCACCAGGACCACGCGGAAGACCGGGCCGGACTTGCCTGGCGCCGAGACGAACTCGCTCAGTGCATAGATGCCCGAATCCAGCGAGGTGACGTAGTAGGTGGCCACCAGGATGGTGGAGACCACCAACAGGATCGTGCCAACCACCGGCAGCGAATCAAGCATCACGAACAAGCCCGAAGAGGTGTCTTCGGCCACCGCGGCGCTGACGCCGCGATCGGTCTGGTCATCGTAGTAGATGGCGGCGGAGCCGATGACGGCAACCCAGACCATCACGATCAGCGAAGGGATGATGGTCACGCCCAGCACGAATTCGCGAATGGTGCGGCCTCGGGAGATGCGTGCGATGAAGCCGGCCACGAATGGCGAGAAGGCGATAACCCAGCACCAGATGAAGACCGTCCACCAGCCATTCCAAGAATCCTGCCAGCTGTCCAAAGTCGTGGCCGCCAGGCCGGAATCGGTCCACAGGCTCATATTCGCGAAGTTCGTGAAGAAGCTGCCGAAAGTCTGGGACATGTTCGAGATGATGTACAGCGACGGTCCGAAGATCAGCACCGCGGCAACCAGTGCGATACTCAAGATCGAGTTCAGCCCGCTGATGCGGGCCATGCCCTTGTTGATGCCGACAATCGCGGAGATCGAGGTGATGCCGGCGAAGATCAAGATAACCATCAGCCACATCATCGGGCTGGCAGTCAGGCCAGTAAAGGAAGTCAGACCCGAAGAGAACTGCATGGCGGCGAAGCCGAAGGAGGTGGCCAGGCCGAGCACGGTAGCGATGATGGCCAGCAGTTCAACAATCACGCCGGCGCCGCGGCGGGACCAGCGGGGCAGGATGTCCACGGTGGCTTCGCGGAAGGTCAAGGTCTTGCCCAGATTGTGGTGCGAGTAGGCCAGGCAGACGGCTACGGCGCAGTACATGGCCCAGGCGGTCAGGCCCCAGTGGAAGTAGGTCCAGACGATGGCGCCTTCTTCTCCGCCGCCGCCCGGCATTGCCGGAATGACCGGGTTTTCATCGCGCAGCATGATCGGTTCGGCCACGGACCAGAAGATCAACCCGATGCCCTGGCCGCAAGCGAAGAGCATGGAGTACCAGGCGAACTTGCTGTGCTGAGGTTTGGCATTCGGACCGCCCAAGCGGATCTTGCCCACCCGGCTCATCGAGAGCCAGATGCACACCACGACGGTGAAGACCGAGTACAAGATGAAGAGCCAGGTGAATTTCCCGGTGACGAAGGTGCGCATTTCGGAAATGGCAGCCGAGGCGGCTTCAGGATTCGAGAGCACCCAAATCATCACGGCGACAATCAGTACTGGCGGGATCGCCCGGATCAGCAGGCGATCAATCGGAGGGATATGCCGTCCCATGAAGCGTGGAACTTCAACTTGCTGTGGGGAGGAGTCTGAAGGCTTGGATGCTTTCAAGGACTTTTTCCTGTCTTGGGATGTTGAATTATCCACCGACATGTTAATTCACCTCTATATTTACATCGCCAAGAAGCAGCTCGCCTTTGAGCGCTTGGGCAACTTGGTCTGTGACGGTTTCGAAAAGTAGTTGGCCGCGTTCGGCGGTTGCTCCCTTGGCGGATGACAAGCAGCCGCTGTCCGGGGTGCGCGCGGGGTCTTCGGGGAAGATGTCGTAGGCGGTGAGCTTGGCTGGCGGGTGGTCGATGACCCGGTCCATGTCCACCAGCTGCGGGTGCAGCAGGAGCATGAGCGAGGTTTCCAGGATGCCGCCGTGCTCGATATCCCAGCCGAGGAATCCGTCGGGGAAGACCTTGGCCAGGGTGTTCTCGTCGACGAAGTCCCAGTACGAAAGCAGGATGGCGCGGGCGGTGGAACCGGCGGTGCGTGTTTTGGCCACGGCGTTATCTACACCCTCGTAGAGGAACTGGTAATTCTCGAAGTGCCCGTTGAGCAGCACCACGTTGTCGAATCCCTGGGAGATGAATGAAGTGACGACATCTTCGACCATCAGGCTCAGCGATGTGCCTCCCAGGCTCGTCGTGCCTACGCGGTGGTTGCCGCCGCCCGAGCGCGGCTGCGACTTGTAGCCGTAGCAAAGAGCTGGAGCAACCAGCGCGCCGGTGAGCTGGGCGACAGCTTCTGCGATGGAGCGGGAAAGCATGGCGTCGACGCCCAATGGCATGTGCGGACCATGCTGTTCGGTTGCGCCCGCAGGAATGATGATGGTGGATCCGGTACGCGCTACGTGCTCGGCGTAGGTCTGGGCATCGAGTTCGTCGATGAATACTGAGTGCATGGATTTCTCCTGGACCCGTGGGGCCCTTGAGGCCGCAGGCGGGGATGATTCTGTATCGGAATACAGTTGCAAGATCTGCAACACTGTTGCAGTGAATCATTTCAGTGGCTCACATCACAGTCAATACCCGTGGTGAAAAACTTTCGAATGGCCGAACTGCGGGCACTCGTAACGGTGCTTCAGACTGAGGAATCCAGCCGGAGAAATCAGTGGTTTAGCGTGACGGCGACCCGAAAAAACTTCTGTTCAAGCGCGTAGCGCCCTCGTGGCTGGCTGGATTCCGCGGCGGCGTCCCTGTTTTATACAGGCGGAGGTGGGCACCGCCAGTGTGTAGCGAGACAAAGTGAAACAGTTGGCAATGCGCGGGCTGCTCCATATTGTTGGTGGCCAGCTCGGCGGGCAGTGGGGCGCCTAGAGGACGGCGCGAACCGACTTCTGGAAATGCACGATATGTTCTAGGGCCAGCTGGCGCGCTACTGGCGCATCCCCGTCCAGAATGGCCTGCAAGAGCGAGACATGCTCGGCGATATGCTCGTCCACGCTGGGCAGTCGATCCAGTGCCATGCACCAGATGCGCGTGGCCAAGTTATCCAAGCGGATTAGTGTCTCTTCTAAGTGGTGGTTGCCGGCGGCCTGGTAGATCAGCCGGTGCACTTCGAGGTCATTTTCCATCAGGGTGCGGCGCAGATTCTCTCCGGAGAGCTGGCTGACTGCTTCCAAGGTGGCTTCGATGCCGGCGCGGGCGGTTCCTCCGCGCAGGGTTGCGGCCTTAGCCGCTGCCAGTGGTTCAAGGACCTGGCGGATTTCGGTGATATCAGCTAATTCGGTGATATCCACGCGGGTGGCGAAGGTGCCGCGGCGCGGGTAGGACTGCACCAGATGGTCTACTTCAAGGCGCTTGAGTGCTTCGCGCAGGGGAGTGCGTCCCACTCCTAAGTCATCGACTAGTCCGGCTTCGTTGATCGGGTCGCCGGGGGCGATGTCCATCATGATCAGCCGGTCTCGCAGCACCTGGTAGGCGCGTTCGGCCATGGACTCGGTGCCTGCTGCAAGCTGCGTCGTGGTTGTCATCCCGCCTCCAATTTCCTTGCTCCATTCTGCACGATTGTTACGCGCTGAAGTAATTTCGGGTAACCCATTGACCGGGCTGTGATTTCCATCATACAGTGAGTTGCAGATTGATATATCAGTTGTCGACAATTCATACATTTAGGGATGGGTAATGGCACACGCTACGACTCTTGCTGCAGATTCACTGACTGCAGACCTCGCACACCTCGACCCGGAGGTGGCGCAGCGTATCGACGCTGAGCTGGCTCGCCAGCAGCGCGGTCTGGAAATGATCGCGTCGGAGAACCACACCGCGCAGGCAGTGATGCAGGCGCAGGGTTCGGTACTGACCAACAAGTACGCCGAAGGCTACCCGGGCCGCCGTTACTACGGCGGGTGCGAAGAGGTTGACGTGATTGAGACGTTGGCTATCGAGCGCATCAAGGAATTGTTCGGTGCGAAGTTCGCTAATGTGCAGCCTCACTCCGGTGCTCAGGCTAATGCGTCGGTGTACCACGCGTTGGTCCGCCCGGGCGATACCGTGCTGGGTTTGAACCTGGCTCATGGTGGTCACTTGACCCATGGCATGAAGCTGAACTTCTCGGGCCGCTTGTTCAACATCGTTCCTTACGGTGTGGACGAGGCCACTTATGAAGTGGACATGGACGAGGTGGAGCGTCTTGCTGTGGAGAACCAGCCGAAGATGATTGTTGCTGGCTGGTCGGCTTACCCACGCCAGTTGGACTTCAAGCGTTTCCGCGAGATTGCTGACAAGGTCGGCGCGTACTTGTTCGTGGATATGGCTCACTTCGCTGGCCTGGTGGCTGCGGGGTTGCATCCGTCGCCGGTGCCTCATGCGCATGTGGTGACGTCGACTACGCATAAGACTCTTGCTGGTCCTCGTGGCGGCATTATCCTCTCGAATGATGCTGAGATTGCGAAGAAGCTGAATTCTGCGGTGTTCCCTGGTCAGCAGGGTGGTCCGTTGGAGCATGTGATTGCTGGCAAGGCTGTGGCTTTCAAGATTGCTGCATCCCAGGAGTTCAAGGAGCGCCAGGCGCGTACTTTGGCTGGGGCGAAGATTCTTGCTGAGCGTTTGACCCGGGCTGATGTGTCGGCTCAGGGCATTAGCGTTCTGACTGGTGGCACTGATGTGCATTTGGTGTTGGTTGATCTGCGTGAGTCGGAGCTTGATGGGCAGCAGGCTGAGGATTTGTTGGCTCAGGTGGAGATTACGGTGAACCGTAATTCGGTGCCGTTTGATCCTCGTCCGCCGATGGTGACTTCGGGTTTGCGTATTGGTACTCCTGCGTTGGCTACTCGTGGTTTCTCTGAGGCTGCGTTTGCTGAGGTTGCGGAGATCATTGCGCAGACGTTGATCGCCGGCGCCCAAGGCAACACCGAAAAACTTCCCGAACTCAAACAGCGCGTACTGGACCTGGCCCAGGCCCATCCGCTCTACCCGAACCTGAAGAAGATTGGAGAATAGCCATGGCTGATCTGCTGCCTGAGCACCCAGAATTCCTCTGGGCAAACCCGGAACCGAAGAAATCCTATGACGCCATCATCGTTGGCGGCGGCGGCCACGGCCTGGCCACCGCATACTTCCTGGCCAAGAACCACGGCATCACTAACGTCGCCGTCTTGGAAAAGGGCTGGCTGGCCGGTGGAAATATGGCCCGCAACACCACCATCATCCGCTCGAACTACCTCTGGGATGAGTCGGCCGGCATCTACGAAAAGTCGCTGAAGCTGTGGGAACAGCTGCCCGAGGACCTGGAATACGACTTCCTGTTCTCCCAGCGCGGCGTGCTGAACCTGGCCCACACCCTGGGAGATGTGCGCGAATCCGTGCGCCGCGTCGAAGCGAACAAGCTCAACGGCGTGGACGCCGAATGGCTGGACCCATCCCAGGTCAAGGAAGCCTGCCCGATCATCAATACCTCCGACGACATCCGCTACCCGGTCATGGGCGCCACCTGGCAGCCACGCGCCGGCATCGCCAAGCACGACCACGTAGCCTGGGCCTTCGCCCGCAAGGCCAACGAAATGGGCGTGGACATCATCCAGAACTGCGAAGTCACCGGCTTCATCAAGGATGGCGAGAAGGTCACCGGCGTGAAGACCACCCGCGGCACCATCCATGCCGGGAAGGTTGCGCTGGCCGGGGCAGGCCACTCCTCGGTGCTGGCAGAAATGGCCGGCTTCGAACTGCCGATCCAGTCCCACCCGCTGCAGGCTCTGGTTTCGGAACTCTTCGAACCGGTGCACCCGACAGTGGTCATGTCCAACCACATCCACGTCTACGTCTCCCAGGCCCACAAGGGTGAGCTGGTCATGGGCGCGGGCATCGACAGCTACAACGGCTACGGCCAGCGCGGTGCCTTCCACGTCATCCAGGAGCAGATGGCCGCGGCCGTGGAACTGTTCCCGATCTTCGCCCGGGCGCACGTGCTGCGCACCTGGGGCGGCATCGTGGACACCACCATGGACGCCTCGCCGATCATCTCCAAGACCCCGATCCAGAACCTGTACGTGAACTGCGGCTGGGGCACCGGCGGATTCAAGGGCACCCCGGGCGCCGGCTTCACCCTGGCGCACACCATCGCGAACGACGAGCCGCACGAGCTGAACAAGCCGTTCAGCCTCGAACGCTTCGAAACCGGCCACCTGATCGACGAACACGGCGCTGCCGCCGTCGCACACTAGGAGCAACCACCATGATGCTGATTGATTGCCCGAACTGCGGGCCACGCAATGAGAATGAATTCAAGTACGGGGGGGAAGCCCACGTGGCCTACCCCGCAGATCCCCACGCGCTGAGCGACAAGCAATGGTCCCGCTACCTGTTCTACCGCCAGAACAAGAAGGGCATCTTCGCCGAACGCTGGGTCCACGCCGCAGGCTGCCGCAAGTGGTTCAACGCTCTGCGCGACACCGTCACCTATGAATTCAAGGCCATCTACCCAGCCGGCGCACCACGTCCGGAAATCCACAGCGCCGAAGGAGGCACCCGATGAGCAAGCCACAACGCCTGAGCGCCGAGCAGAGCTCCCGCGCTCGCATCAACCGCGAGGAAGCACTTTCCCTCACCGTTGACGGGGCCAAGCTTTCCGCCTTCCGCGGCGACACCGTAGCCAGCGCACTGCTGGCCAATGGGGTGCGCAGGGCCGGCAACTCCCTGTACCTGGACCGCCCGCGCGGCATCTTCGCCGCCGGAGTGGAAGAGCCCAACGCGCTGGTTACCGTCAGTGCCCGCCACGAGCAGGACATCGATGAGTCGATGCTGCCAGCGACCACCGTCCCGGTCACCGAAGACTTGAACGCCACCTTGCTTTCCGGCCTGGGCGTACTGGATCCGACCAAGGATCCGGCCTACTACGACCACGTCCACGTGCACACCGATGTGCTCGTGGTCGGCGCCGGCCCGGCAGGCCTGGCCGCGGCCCGCGAAGCCTCGCGTTCCGGAGCCCGGGTGATGCTGCTCGATGAGCGCGCAGAAGCCGGAGGCACCTTGCTGGATACCGCCGGCGAGCAGATCGATGGCATGGACAGCAGCGCGTGGATCGAGCAGGTCACCAGCGAGCTGGCTGAAGCCGAGGAGACCACCCACCTGCAGCGCACCACCGTGTTCGGCTCCTACGATGCGAACTACCTGATCGCCGCGCAGCGCCGCACCGTGCACCTGGATGGCCCATCCGGCCCCGGCGTCTCCCGCGAACGCATCTGGCACATCCGTGCCAAGCAGGTAGTCCTGGCCACCGGCGCCCACGAACGTCCGATCGTCTTCGAGAACAACGACCGCCCGGGCATCATGCTCGCCGGCGCGGTGCGCAGCTATCTGAACCGCTACGGCGTACGTGCCGGAGCGAGGATCGCGGTAGCCACCACCAACGACTCGGCCTACGAGCTGGTGCGTGAACTGGCCGCCACCGGCGGAGTTGTTGCGGTCATCGATGCCCGCTCAAGCATTTCGGCCGCCGCCGCACAGGCTGTGGCTGACGGGGTCCAGGTCATCTCGGGCTCCGTAGTGGTGGACACCGAAGCCGATGAAAACGGCGAACTGTCGGCCATCGTGGTCGCAGAGCTCGATGAAGCACGCGAGCTGGGGGAAACCCAGCGCTTCGAAGCAGACGTGCTGGCCGTGGCCGGCGGCTTCAACCCGGTAGTGCACCTGCACTCCCAGCGCCAGGGCAAGCTGGATTGGGACACCACCATCCACGCCTTCGTCCCAGCCGATGCCGTGGCCAACCAGCACCTGGCCGGTGCGATGACCGGACGCCTCGATACCGCCAGCGCCCTGTCCACCGGCGCAGCTACCGGCGCCGCGGCAGCTACTGGCGCCGGCTTCGCCACCGTGGCCCGCACCCCGCAGGCCTTGGAAACCGCACTGGGCGAAACCCGGCCGGTCTGGCTGGTGCCATCGGTCAGCGGCGATGACGCAGTGAACTACAAGTTCCACTTCGTTGACCTGCAGCGCGACCAAACCGTAGCCGACGTATTGCGCGCCACCGGCGCCGGCATGAAGTCGGTGGAGCACATCAAGCGGTACACCTCGATCTCCACGGCCAATGACCAGGGCAAGACCTCGGGCGTGGCAGCGATCGGCGTGATCGCCGCGGTACTGGGCATCGAGAACCCGGCGGCAATCGGCACCACCACCTTCCGCGCACCATATACGCCGGTGGCCTTCGCAGCCCTGGCCGGACGCAACCGCGGGGACCAGCTGGACCCGGCACGCATCACCGCAATGCACTCCTGGCACCTGTCCCACGGCGCCGAATTCGAAGACGTCGGACAGTGGAAGCGCCCGTGGTACTACCCGCAGGCCGGGGAAACCATGGACCAGGCCGTCTACCGCGAATCCAAGGCCGTACGCGACTCGGTGGGCATGCTCGACGCCACCACGCTGGGCAAGATCGAGATCCGCGGCAAGGACGCGGCAGAGTTCCTGAACCGCATCTACACCAACGGCTACACCAAGCTCAAGGTGGGCATGGGACGCTACGGAGTGATGTGCAAGGCCGACGGCATGATCTTCGATGACGGCGTGACCCTGCGCCTGGCCGAAGACCGCTTCTTGCTGCACACCACCACCGGCGGCGCCGCCGACGTGCTGGACTGGCTGGAGGAATGGCTGCAGACCGAATGGCCTGACCTCGACGTCACCTGCACCTCGGTAACCGAGCAGCTGGCCACCGTAGCCGTGGTGGGACCGCGTTCGCGCGATGTCATCGCCAAGCTGGCCTCCACTGTGGACGTGTCCAACGAGGGCTTCAAATTCATGGCCTTCAGGGACGTGGTGCTGGACTCCGGAATCGAAGCGCGCATCAGCCGCATTTCCTTCTCCGGCGAACTCGCCTTCGAAATCGCGGTCCCTGCCTGGCACGGGCTGCGCGTCTGGGAAGATGTGTACGCCGCCGGCGAGGAATTCAACATCACCCCGTACGGCACCGAAACCATGCACGTGCTGCGTGCCGAAAAGGGCTTCATCATCGTCGGCCAAGACACCGACGGTACGGTGACCCCGCAGGATGCCGGCATGGAATGGGTTGTTTCCAAGCTCAAGGACTTCATCGGCAACCGCTCCTACTCCCGGGCCGATAACGCCCGCGAGGACCGCAAGCAGCTGGTCTCGGTACTGCCGGTGGACAAGTCCCTGCGATTGCCAGAAGGCGCCGCGCTGGTGGCCTCGGATGCTCTGGCAAGCGAAGGCATCACCCCGATGGAAGGCTGGGTCACCAGCTCCTACGATTCGCCGAATCTGGGCCGCACCTTCGGCCTGGCGCTGATCAAGAACGGGCGCAACCGCATCGGTGAAGTGCTCAAGACCCCGGTCGGCGACCAGCTGGTCGACGTCGTAGTCTCCGAAACCGTCCTCTATGACCCGGAAGGAAGCCGTCGAGATGGCTAACAAGACCTTGATTGAAACCCCGCTGCGCCATTCACCAGCAGAACACCTGGATACGGTCATGGACGCAGCCAGCGTAGCCGGACGTGTGGAACTGCGCGAAATCGCGTTCACCACCCAGATCTCGCTGCGTTGCGCACCGGGCACGCAGGCCCATGCGGCATTGGCCGCGGCCACCGGCGCAGGCTTGCCAGCGAAGGTGGGCGAAGTTGCCGGCGAGGCACAAGGCACCGCGGTGCTATGGCTGGCTCCGGATGAATTCCTGGCCACCAGCGCGGAGAACACCGAACTGGGTGGCGTGCTCAGCGCGGCGCTGGGCGATGCACCGGGACAGGTCGTTGACCTCTCGGCTAACCGCAGCGTGCTGGAACTGACCGGACCGGATGCGCCGCTGGTGCTGCGCAAGAGCTGCCCGGCGGATCTGCACCCGCGTGCCTTTGCAGTGAACCAGGCGATTGTCACCTCGGTGGCGAACATCCCGGTATTGCTGTGGCGTACCGGCGAGCAGGCCTGGCGGATCATGCCTCGCGCATCGTTCACCGAGCACACCGTGCATTGGCTGGTTGATGCCATGTCCGAGTTCGCCTCGGAAGCAATGATCTAGCCCAGCTTCGCTAGAGCACCTTGAGCACAGTTCCGGCCCCGCCCTGATCTTTGGGGCGGGGCCGGAACTGGCCAAGAATGCAAAGGCAGGCTAAGCAATATTCTGTCCAGTTCATGGTGGTAGGCCGTATGCTCCGGCACCGTGCTACATAGGCCGTCCACTCACAGAAAAGAAGGACTCATGAGCGAGCAAATCCGTCACGTCTTGACCCTGCAATGCCCCGAAGGAATGGGGATCGTGAATGCGGTCACCGGATTCCTGGTTAAGCATGAACGCACCATCGTGGAACTCAAGCAGTTCGACGACATGAGCGCCGGACGCTTGTTCCTGCGCGTGGAATTCTCTGGGGAGGCCGAAGAGAATCTGCTGGCTGAGCTGCGCGAGGAATTCACCGCCATCGCCGCCAAATTCGAGATGGACTGGCAGCTGCGCGAACGCGGACAGAAGACCAGGGTACTGATCATGGTCTCCAAATACGACCACTGCCTCAATGACCTGCTTTTTCGCTCGCGCACCGGCGAACTGCCCATCGAGATCGTTGCGGTGGCCTCAAATCACGAAGACAGCCGCGACCTGGTCCAATGGCATGGCATCGAATACCACTACATCCCGATCAGCAAGGAAACCAAACCGCAGGCCGAAGCGAAGCTGCTGGAACTGATTTCCCAGACCGGCACCGAATTGGTAGTCCTGGCCCGCTACATGCAAGTTCTCTCAGACCATCTGGCCACGGAGCTGACCGGCAAGACCATCAACATCCACCACTCGTTCCTGCCCTCCTTCAAGGGCGCCAAGCCGTACCACCAGGCTTGGGAGCGCGGCGTGAAGACCGTGGGCGCGACCGCCCACTACGTGAACTCCGAGCTGGATGAAGGGCCGATCATCGCCCAGCAGGTCGTGGAAGTGGACCACACCTTCGGGCCATCGGAGCTGATCGCCGCCGGACGCGACTCCGAATGCAGGGCGCTGTCCAACGCGGTGCGCTGGCACTGCGAAGGCCGAGTCTTCCTCTACGGAAACCGCACGGTCATCCTGCGCTAGGCATCATCATCCAAGGCCCGGTATTGCTGCTGGGCATCAACCGATTCCACCGCCGATAAGCCGCGCAGCTTCTCGGCAACCTCCTCGCTGCCCTCGCCAATCACCTGGCCGAGGGCGGCGAGCACCTGCTTAACCTGCAATCCGCGGGACTGCAGTTCGCTGACCACCGGTTCCAGCGGGTGCTGGGTGGAAATGGTGATGACATAGACGTGCACTTCGGCGCCGGACATGCCGCTACGCTTCCTGTGAGGCCGGGGCCTGGACCAGCCCGGCTCCGGCATCCATGGCCGGCAGGGAGACATCTCGGGAAGTTGCCACCAGCTTGTCCCACAGCTGCTGGGAGCGCAGGCCGGTGGATTCGGCCAGCAGCGCTGCCACGCCGGCCACATGCGGGGTGGCCATGGACGTTCCGCTGATGGTGTTGTACCGCTTGGCGACGGGCCACGAAGAGTAGATGCCAACGCCGGGGCCTGCAATATCCACCTCGCCGCCCTCGGTGTCCAACGCCTGGGCCGAGAAGTCCGCCACGGCCAGCTTCGAGTCCAAAGCCGCTACGGCCATGATGTACGGGCTGTTGGCCGGTGCGCCGACGAATCCCGGGTTCCCGGCAGAGCGCTGTGCATTATTTCCGGCGGCCGCCACGATCAAGGAGCCCAGCTCCAAGGCGCGGCGTCCGGCAGTGACATAGGGCGGGTGCACAGTTCTCACGTCAGCACCCAGCGACATGGAGATGACCTCGCACTTGTTTTCCAGTGCCCAGTTGATGCCGGCCAGGATCGTGGAGTCCGAACCTGAGCCATCGGCGCCCAGCACCTTTCCAGCAAAGATATTGGCTTCCGAGGCGACCCCGTAGCCCGGACCCTGCTGCGGTTCGCGCGGACCGCAGGCGCTGCCGATGCAGTGGGTTCCATGTCCATGGCCGTCAGTGGCGTCCTCGCCTGCGACAAAGGACTTGGCGGTCACCGTGCGGCCTGCGAAGTCCGGATGCGCACTGTCAAAACCGGTATCCAAGACGGCCACGTTGATGCCCTTGCCGGTGTAGCCCGAAAGCGAAGCGCCTACGGCCTGCAGGCCCCAGGTGAATTGGCCGGTGTCCGCATAGGAGTCCGTGGCGGCCGGGGCATCGGGCAGGATCCGGTAAACCAGCTCGGGTACCACCGAGGCTGGCAGCTTGTGCCCGGCGCAGCGCTGGCGGAAGTCCTCAAGCTGGTCAGCCGAGCTGGTGACCACAGCGATGCCCAGCATCGGGAAGTACTCGGTACTGGAATAGCCCTGTTCAGCCAGTAGCTGCGGAAGTTCTGATTCGCGCTGGGCTGCTGCGATGCCCGGGGCTCCGGATTCCTGCCGGTCGAAGACCAAGACGTAGCGGTTGGGAATTTCGGCGACGGCTGCGTGACGGGTCTGGTTGCTGTACATGACGGGGCTCCTTGCTGGTTCCGAGAGGCTTTCATGCCAAGGCCTACGAGGTACCTCGCACTGTACCCGGTGGCATGGACAAACTGCCATGCCTGGCAACAAGCATCTATGCAGCGCACAGCAACCACGGCGCACCGCCCGGCGATACCCGACTGGCAGAAAGAAGCCACTATTCTTCGCTGGCCCTTGAATCTTCGCGGCGAAAGAACAAGGGTGGAAGTCCTAGGGCATTTCTCTGAGTGAAGGAGCCTGGACCATGACGAAGAACATTGACGAAGTTGAACCTCCCGAAGCAGATAATGGGCAGCACGCAAATGCTGTGCTGGAAGCATCCCCGCATACCGCGCCGATCCCGGTGCACATGCACATTGCCGAGGACGACACCGACGAGCAGATCACCGCGAAGCTGCGCCGGCAGGGCGTGCGCCTAGGCAAGGGCGGGATCGCCCCTGCGGTCTTCTGGCCGGCGCTGCTGGTGATCCTGGCTGTGGCGGTCTTCGCGATCCTCGCGCCCAACGCGGCGGACACGACTTTCAACGCCGTGCAGAACTGGATCGTAGCCAACCTGGGCTGGTACTACATGCTGATCATCGGCGGCTTTGTGGCGCTGGTGATCGCCATCGGCTTCTCCAAGCTCGGGCGGATCACCTTGGGCAATGACGGAGAGAAACCCGAATTCGGCCTGTTCAGCTGGTTCGCGATGCTCTTCGCCGCCGGCATGGGCATTGGCCTGGTCTTCTACGGGGTCGGCGAACCTCTGATGTACGCCACCGTGGATCCGAAGCCGGGTTGGGAAGGCAGCGAATCGGAGCTGGCCGGACTGGCCATGGCGCAGACCTTCATCCACTGGGGCCTGCACCCGTGGGCCATCTACGCGGTGATCGGCTTGGCTTTGGCCTACGCGATCCACCGCCGCGGCCGCCCGGTGTCCATCCGCTGGGCGCTGGAACCGATCCTGGGAGATCGGGTCAAGGGCTGGCTGGGCGATGTGATCGACGTGCTGGCCATCTTCGGCACCGTCTTCGGCATCGCGACCTCGCTGGGCTTGGGCGTGCAGCAGATCAGCTCGGGACTGCAATCCATCGGGCTGGTGGAGTCGGTGGACAACACGCTGCTGGTCGTCCTCATTGTCGTGATCACTTTCCTGGCCACCATGAGCGTGGTCAGCGGCCTGGGCGCCGGGATCAAGTGGCTGTCGAATATCAACCTGTCCATGGCCGGGCTGCTGATGATCAGCGTGCTGCTGCTGGGCCCGACGCTGTTCCTGTTCCAGAATTTCGTGCAGTCCCTGGGCGTGTACCTGGCCAATTGGATGAACATGACCTTCGACGTCGGCGCCTTCCAGCAGGGTGAGGAATCGGCCACCTGGTTCTCCAGTTGGACGGTCTTCTACTGGGGCTGGTGGATCGCCTGGGCACCGTTCGTGGGCATCTTCATTGCCCGCATTTCGCGCGGGCGTACCGTGCGCCAGTTCGTCACCGGCGTGCTGCTGGTGCCGACCATAGTCGGTTTCCTCTGGTTCTCGGTCATGGGCGGGTCGGGGCTGTACCGCCAGTTCTTCGGCGCTGGGGACATGGTCCAGGACGGGGCGGTCTCCGCGGAGGGCTCGCTGTTCCAGGTGCTTGAAGCCTTGCCGCTGGGTTCGATCCTGTCGGTGGTGGCGATCTTGCTGGTGGCGATCTTCTTCATCACCTCCTCGGACTCCGGCTCGCTGGTGGTCGACATGCTCGCCTCCGGCGGGCACCCGAACCCGCCGACCTGGTCCAGGGTGCTGTGGGCGGTGCTCGAAGGCGTGCTGGCCGCTGCCTTGCTGGTGGCTGGCGGGCTGCAGACGCTGCAGGCCGGTTCGCTGGCCACGGCCTTGCCATTCAGCATCATCATGATCATGATGTCGGTGGCCACGATCAAGGGGTTGCGCCATGAAAGCCGGGCCTTGGAAGTCATCGAGCAGAAGCGCCGGCTGGCGCGGGTCACCGAGCACGTCTCCGATGAGCTGTGGGGCGCCTTGGACGAGCAGCCCGAACTGCGCCGCTACGTCGATGACCGTATCGACTACCGGGTCTCGCGCACGCGCGGGATCTTCGGCAAGCGCGTGGAATCAGAAGCAAAATCCCGGCACGTGAAGCCAAGTGACGACTAGGTCCGGGACCTGACCCCCGATGCCTTGCCAAGCAGGGCATCGGGGTGTGAGGATCAAGGTGACAAGCACTATCCACTGGCCGCGGTCCGTCACCGCGGCGGGAAGCAGAGGGGTTGTTCCATGGACCAGGAGTCGATAGTCATCGTTGGTGCCGGGCTTGCCGCCGCCAGTACGGTGGCAGCACTACGCGAGCGGGGACATGCCGGCCCGATCACTCTGATTGGCGAGGAATCGCACCTGCCCTATGAGCGTCCGCCCCTGTCCAAGGGCTTCTTGCAGGGCAATGACAAGCCAGAAGACTTCACCGTGCATGACGCGCAGTGGTACGCAGCACAGGAGGTCACCCTCCGGCTGGGAACCGCCGCAATCAGCGTGGAGACCGGCAAGCAGCAGGTGATGCTGGCCGATGGCACCGCCGTGGATTACGGGCAACTGGTGCTGGCCACCGGTTCGCGGGCCAGCGTGGGCGGGGACTCGCCAATGCCCGGTTATGACCTGCCCGGGGTGCATGTGCTGCGCACGCTGGAAGATGCCCAGTCGCTGCGCGAAAAACTGGTCGAGGGTGCCCAAGTGGCCGTGGTCGGCTCGGGCTGGATCGGCATGGAAGTGGCCGCCACAGCCCGCCAACGCGGAGCCCGGGTCACCGTCTATTCACCGTCCGAGGTGCCGTTGGCCAAGGTTTTCGGAGAACGCTTCGGGAACCACCTGCTGGAGCTGCACCAGTCCAATGGAGTGGATGTGCGCACCGCACGCGTGCAGGGCATCGAGCAGGTCGACGGGCACCTGCAAGTGCTTTCGGATGCCGGCTCATCGCGTGCCGATGTGGTGCTGCTGGCTATTGGTGCCAAACCCAATCTGCAACTGGCCGAGACTGCCGGGCTGGCAGTGGATCACGGGGTGGTGGTCGATGCGTCGCTGCGCAGCAGCAACTCCAAGATTCTGGCCATCGGGGATATCGCCCAGGCGTTCAATACCAAGCTGCGCGCCCAATTGCGCGTGGAGCACTGGGACAACGCGATCCGCCAGGGCAAGCTGGCGGCCGCGACGCTCACCGGTGCCGACGCATCCTATGACTGGTTGCCGTATTTCTTCACGGACCAATTCGATCTGGGAATGGAATATGTGGGGCATAATTCCCCAGATGACGTCTCGGTAGTCCGCGGCAGCATGGAAAGCGGAGAATTCTTGTTGTTCTGGCAAGATGGCGAGAAGATCACCGCGGCGGCAAACGTGAATATCTGGGACGTCAATGATCGCCTGCGTGAGCTGGTGGGCAAGACGGTGCCAGCCGCCTCGCTGGCGGATCCGGATATCGACCTCGGTGATTTATAGGATTTTACTAAGCAGCAAGTGACCCTCCAAGAAAGTAGGAATAGCTGATGAGCATCATGGTCATGGGCGTGGAGCCGGGGATGTCCCCGGCAGTATTGGCCGCGGCGGCTTCGCTGGCGCGCGGCCTGGATGCGAAATTGGTGTGCATCCATGCCGACTCCGGACGTTTCGTCACCGACAAGCTTGCCGAAGGAAACCTGCTGGCTTCGGCTGCTCCGCTCTCCGAGGAACTCGCCTGGGAACTCAACTCGGTGGTTACCGGTGTCGAGCTTGAAAGCTACACGGTGGCCGGCGACCCGGCCAAGGTGCTCGCTGCCGTTGCCGAACAGCTCGATGCGCAGATGATCGTCGTGGGCACCCGGCGTCCGGGGATCCGCAATAAGATGGCTCAGCTGGTCGAGGGATCAATCGCCGTGGCGCTGGCCCATAAGCAGCACCGCCCGGTCCTGGTGATTCCACAGCAACCTTCCGAAGAAAACGAACTGCCCTGGGACTAGGCGGCTGACTTCATCTCGAAGTACAAGTCCAGATGCAGTTTGCAGCCCGGATTGAACAGTGCCTGACAGTTCGGGCAGGAACTGGTTTCCAGATATTCTGCGGGGCTCAGCTGCGTGCTGCAGACTCCGCAGAGCACCGCCGGTTCATCGAACCTGTCTGCCGGCCACGGCTCTGCCTGGTGATCGGCGAGCTCGGCATGGCAAAGGTGGCAGGGGTAGAAGGTCGCGCAGCAATCGTGCTTCAGCGCGATCACATCGAAGAGCGAGTGGTAGTGGACGCACCGAGTTTGCCCATCCATGCGCACGCCTCGCAATGCTGCAGGGTGCGCCGGGTTTCCCCATTTCTTCATATGGATCCTTTCAGATAACCGTGATCGGGTGTGCA
This sequence comes from Glutamicibacter sp. NPDC055354, assembly GCF_053644955.1. Classification (NCBI taxonomy): domain Bacteria; kingdom Bacillati; phylum Actinomycetota; class Actinomycetes; order Micrococcales; family Micrococcaceae; genus Glutamicibacter; species Glutamicibacter sp. NPDC055354. The sequence continues at coordinate 1,678,367 of NZ_JBSHMB010000001.1, read as the reverse complement.
AATATGCACGCCGAATGTGCACAATCCGTGTCCCACTATGCCTCGTTTTACCTATCTTTCGCGATGTGATCTAGGCCATACTCGCTGATGAAGCTGGTTCCAAAGGGGGTACTGGCGTGGGCGGAAGGAACGCACAGTGGCAAGCGAAACGTCATCGAAGGCCGAGCGCAAGGGATTGCGCCGGGTCGTAGCAGCCTCCATGGCTGGCACCGTCGTCGAATGGTATGAATTCTTCCTCTACGCGACCGCGGCAACCCTGGTCTTCAACAAGATCTTCTTCCCGGATACCGGCAACGATCTGGATAACATCATCAAGGCCTTCCTGACCTACGCGGTCGGTTTCATTGCGCGCCCCATCGGCGGCATCGTCTTCGGCCACTTCGGCGACAAGTACGGGCGCAAGCACCTGCTGCAGGTGGCGATCGTGCTGGTCGGCGCAACCACCTTCCTGATGGGCTGCCTGCCCACCTTCGACTCCATCGGCTATGCCGCACCGATCCTGCTGATCGTGCTGCGCTTCGCCCAGGGCTTCGCCGTGGGCGGGGAATGGGGAGGCGCGGTGCTGCTGGTGGCCGAGCACGCGCCGAACAAGGAACGCGGCTTCTGGTCCTCCTGGCCGCAGGCCGCAGTGCCGGTGGGCAACCTGCTGGCCACCGTGGTGCTGCTGGTGCTCTCGGCAACGCTGAGCGAAGCGGCCTTCCTGGCGTGGGGCTGGCGCATCGGCTTCTGGCTCTCGGTGGTGATCGTGGTCGTCGGCTACTACATCCGCACCCGCGTTTCCGATGCCCCGATCTTCAAGGAGGCCAAGGCTGAGCTGGAGCAGAACGCGGCTGCCGGCTACGGCGTGGGCGAAGTCTTCAAGCGCTACCCGCGCGGGGTGTTCACCGCCATGGGCCTGCGCTTCGGGGAGAACATCATGTACTACATGGTGGTGACCTTCTCCATCACCTACATGGCCACCCAGCTGGACATGGACACCTCCACGATCCTTGGCCTGATGCTCATTGCCCACGTGATCCACGCGATCCTGGTGCCGATCGTCGGCCGTTTCACCGACACCCTCGGCCGCCGCCCGGTCTACGCCACCGGCGTGGTGCTCATGGCCGTCTGGGGCGTGGCGGCCTTCCCGCTGTTCAATACCGCCAATGATGCGGTCATCCTGGCCACCATCGTGCTGGGCTTGGGTGTGCACGCGCTGATGTACGCCGGGCAGCCGGCCATCATGGCCGAGATGTTCCCGACCCGCATGCGCTACTCGGGCGTCTCGCTGGGCTACCAGGTCACCTCCATCGTGGCCGGGTCCATGGCCCCGATCATCGCCACCTTCCTGCTCAAAGTCTACGGATCCTGGGTTCCGGTGGCCGGCTACATCGTGTTCGCCGCCCTGGTCACCCTGGTGGCGGTGTTCTTCATGAAGGAAACCAAGGGGCTGGACCTCGGCGAGATCGACGAGGCGGACCGGCTGGCAGTGAACGGCGAAAATGCCGTCCGCGATGAACTGAAGATGCAGAAGTAAGCCGCAAGATCCAGCACGACGCCGAAGGCCAGCTCCACGCACGGGGCTGGTCTTGGGCGTGTTCAGTGGCCTGCGGGCGGGCCATCGGCTTGCGCCGCCGTTGCCGATCTGCGAGTCTGGCAGCCAAGAAGGGTGGGGTTTTGGTGGACGTCACTGTCCCCAGCATGATGCGATTGCGAGGTGCACGGGCAGATGGGAATCGAGTACCTGTTGGCGTTCCTGTTCGGTATTGGCTTCGTTGCCGCTTGCGCTTCATACGGGCGGCGCCGGAGCAGCAAGAAGAATAATGAAAAGTAGCCAAGTTTGCCGTCGGGGTTCGGCATGAAGCGGTGCAGGCTGCATATCTTCGGTGCCAGCGGCAGTGGCACCACGACCCTCGCGCGCGCCGTGGCCGATGCCTGGTCCGTGCCGCATGCCGATAGCGACGACTACTTCTGGGTTCCGACCGATCCTCCATACCGCGAGCAGCGTGCGCCGGCTGCCCGAACCATGCTCATGAACCAGGTCTTCGTTCCGCGCAAAGCCTGGGTACTGTCCGGATCAGTGCAGGGATGGGGAGAAGAAGTCCTGTCGCAGTGCGATGCCTTCGTTTTCCTGGCGCTGGATTCCCAAGTGCGCCTGCGCCGTCTTGCAGAACGCGAGAAGCAGCGCCTGAGCGGGCAATCCCTGGAACTCGGAGCCCTGGAACAATTCATGGCGTGGGCAGCTGGCTACGATGACCCGGACTTCAGCGGACGCAGCCGCGCCCGCCATGAGGCCTGGCTGGAGAACGAAGTCCGTCCGGTGCTCCGGCTGGACAGCGCCCGATCAGTGGCGCAGCTGCTGCAAGCCATCGTGGACTGGGAACCGGACGGGCCACGGTGAACGGCGCCTAGCCGGGGGACAAGTTGTACGCCGGGAATGGCGGGATGAACCAGTCGCCGGCGGTGGCTGCATCATTGAGCGCGCGCACCGTTTCCTGGACCGCGCGGCTGCGCAAGGCTTCTTGGCGTCCCACCAGCCAGTACTCGGACTGGTAGGTGAACTGGTCATGGAGCACCGGAACCATATTCGGGTAGTGCTCGGAGAGGAAAGTGGGGAGCAAGCCGATGCCTGCATGGTTCATGGTGGCCGCATATTGCACCGCGATGCTGGTGGAGGAAATCGCGCGGTGCATTGGCGGCAAGGCGCCGGTGGCCTCGTCGAGCTTGTCCACCGTCAGCGCGGTGTCGATGTAGTAGTTCAGGCTATGCCCGGCCAGGTCGGCAACCTGTGCCGGGGTGCCGTGGGCTTCCAGGTACTCGGCCGTGGCGTAGAGCCGCAGCTCGTAATCCAGGAGTTTGGTGGAGGCCGCCTTGCGGACGCTGGGTTCGCCAATGACAATCTCCAAATCCATGCCGGTCCGCGTCTGCCGTGCACGGGTGGTTTCCGAAACGATCTCGAAGACCAGTTGCGGATGCTTTAGCTGGAGCTTTGCCAGGGCCGGAGCCGCCAGGTGGGCGCTGAAGGCGTCGGGAGCGGCAACGCGCACATGGCCGGCCAATGCACCGGTCTCCTCCTGGGAGCCGATGGCTTCCACGGCCTGCTCGATGGCTTCCGCGCTGGACATGGCCCGGCGCCCCAGGTCCGTCAGTTCCCAGCCGTTGGGGGAGCGCGTGAGCAGGTGGCCGCCCATGGCTTTTTGCAGTGCATCGATGCGACGGGAAATCGTCGAGTGGTTCACCCCGAGAACATTCGCGGCGGCGGTGTAGCGGCCCAGGCGCGCAACGGTCAGCAGGGCAATGAGGGATTCGAGATGGCGGTAATCGATCTGACGGTCCATGGTCCACAGTCTGCCATGCCTAGTGTGCGCTAGCGCACACTAGGCCTGCGCAATTGGCGTGCCCAAGTGCATTGAGTCTGGCACGCCGCGCACCCTACGCTGGCCTGACAAGGACAATACTCAAGGACGAGGGGTGTGCAGATGAGCACGTACGCATGGATTGGCCTGGGCAACATGGGCGGACCGATGACCGCGAATCTGGTGGCCGCAGGGCACACCGTGCGCGGCTACGACCTGGACGAGCAGGCCTGCGCCGCCGCGGCCGACGGCGGAGTACAGATAGCCGGATCGATCGCCGAAGCCATGGACCAGGCCGACGCCGTGTTCACCATGCTGCCCAAGGGAGAGCACGTGCGCGCGGTCTATGAGGGTGACGCCGGCATTTGGGCCAACGCCAGCAAGGACATGCTGCTGCTGGATTCCTCCACGGTGGACATCGAGACTTCCCGCTACATCCACGCGGGCTCCGCGCAGCGCGGCCTGCACTTCGTCGATGCCCCAGTCTCCGGCGGCATCTCCGGAGCCGCGGCCGGAACCCTGGCCTTCATGCTCGGCGGGGCACCAGAACTGATGGAGCAGGCCACCGGATTCATCGCCCCGATGAGCGGGAAGACCATCGTTGCCGGGGGCCCCTCCATGGGCATTGCCGCCAAGATCTGCAACAACATGATGCTGTTCATCGACCTGATGGCCAGCGCCGAAGGCTCCCAGCTAGCCGAGGCCCTGGGCCTGGACCCGGAAGTCTTCTGGCAGATCGCCTCGGTCTCCTCGGGACGCTCCTGGGCGCAGCAGACCTGGTACCCGGTGCCGGGCATCATCGATACCGCCGCGGCGAACAACAACTTCGAGGCCACCTTCCGCACCGACTTGGCCCGCAAGGACATCGGGTTGGCCCTGGACGCGGGCGCAAGCACCGGGGTGCAGCTGCCGGCAGCCAGCTTGGCCCGCGAGCACTTCGACGAACTGATCGAGCAGGGACTGGGGGACAAGGACTGCTCGCTGATCGTGAAGAACCTGCTGCCAGAAGGTGGCGTGCGCGGGTGGAACCCGGAGTCGGCCGAAGCCAACCAGCCAACCGTGGGCTGAGCATGCGCCAGATCCATGCCGCGGTGCTTGAGCGCCGGGAGAACCAGCGGCCCTATGCCAAGCACCGGCCGCTGGCGATGCGCCAGCTGCAGCTCGAAGAACCCGGGCCCGGCGAAGTGCTGGTGCGCATCACCGCGGCCGGACTGTGCCATTCGGACTTGTCGGTGATCGACGGGAACCGGCCGCGTCCGCTGCCGATGGTGCTGGGCCACGAGTCAGCAGGCATCGTCGAGCAGGCGGGTGATGGGGGGGATCTGGACATCGGCCAACAGGTGATCTCGGTCTTCCTGCCGCGCTGCGAGAAATGCGAAGCCTGCGCCAAGGGCGGCAAGCTGCCGTGCAGCGCCGGCACCGCGTCCAACGGTGCAGGGACCCTGCTGACCGGCGCTCGCCGGTTGGCCCTCGACGGCCAGCCGGTCCATCACCATCTCGGCGTCTCGGCCTTTGCCGACTACGCGGTGATGGATGCGCGCAGCCTCATCCCGGTGGGCGCGGACGTTCCTGCTGAAGTGGCCGCGGTGCTGGGCTGCGCGGTGCTCACCGGCGGCGGTGCACTGCGCAATGCCGCCGGGGCAACCGGCGCCCAGGATGTTGCCATCGTCGGCCTGGGCGGGGTAGGCATGGCCGCCTTGCTGGTGGCCGCGGGGCAAAGGAGCACCGGCAGTATCCTGGCCGTTGACGCCAATGAGGACAAGCTGGCCACCGCGCTGGCCTTGGGCGCCGATGAAGCCTGCACGCCGCAGGCCCTAGGGCAGCGCACCGCCGAAATCGTGATCGAGGCCGCGGGGCATCCGCGTGCCTTCGAAACCGCCTTGCAGGCCACCGGCGTGGGCGGAACCCTGGTGACCGTGGGGCTTCCGGCTCCGGGCGCGATGAGCAGCATCGAGCCCCTGGGCCTGACCGCAGGTGCGCGTACGATCATCGGCAGCTACATGGGTTCTGCCCTGCCCAAGAAGGACATTCCCTACTACGAGCAGCTCTGGCGCTCCGGCAAGCTCCCTGTGGAGAAACTCGTGGAAACCAGGCCGCTGGCCGAGGTCAACGACGCCCTGGATGCACTAGCCGAGGGACGGTCGGTGCGCCAAGTTCTGCTGCCCTGAAATCAGGGCAGAAGGCCAGTAGGATTGGTGGGTGACTGATTCCACTGCGGGGCCCCGTGCCCTGGCAACGCTGACTGACATCCGGGTATTCGATTACCTTTGCCAAGCCCCGGCGACCCGTACCCAGATCGCTGCGGATCTGGGGATCTCCAAGCCCACCGCATCACAGGCGATCTCGCGCCTGCAGGAGAACGGCCTGGCCTCGTCCATCGAGCGGGACAACGAGCCCAAGCGCGGCCGCGTTCCCGAGCACTATGCGCTGGACAGCGGCTTCGGCCACCTGCTGGCACTGTGCCTGCAGGCAGAATTCCTGCAGGTCCGCGCCACCGACTTGGCCGGAAAGACGCTGGTGGACCGCTTCTACCCGCTGACGGCGCAAACCACCGCCGCGCAGGTAGAGCAAATGGGAGCCCGCGAGATCTCCCGCGTGGCCGCTGAGCTCGGCTCCCCATTGCTGGCCGGGGCCGTGAGCCAGTCAGCCCCGGTGCAGCGCGATGGCGGGCTGCGAGTCCTGGCCACCCCGATTTTCCCTTCCTCCGGGGCCAACCTTGCCGGCCAGTTCGCCGGCGGGGTTCCGGTGCTGCTGGATAACGACGTGAATTGGATGGCCCTGGCCGAAGCCGGGGAGCTGGCCGGTTCCTTGATGATGATCTACATCGGTTCCGGCCTGGGCGCAGGCCTGGTCATCGACGGTGCGCTGCACCGCGGCAAGCACGGCACCGCCGGCGAGCTGGAGACCCAGCTGGTAGGCACCGCGAACCTGCGCGATGCGCTCGGCGAGGCCGGGATGTTCCAGACCCGCGTGCTCTGGGAAAAACTGGCCGATGAACGGAACTGGCCAGCCTTCCTGTCCCCGTTCGGCCGTGTCCTGGCCAACCTGATCGGCTTCGTCGATCCGCAGCGAGTGGTGGCCATCGGCCCGGGGCTCACGCCTCAATTGTGCGCGGCGCTGGAAAGCGAACTGAACAGCTTGCTGCCCAAACCGGTTCATGTTCAGCTTTCCACCTTGGGAACGGAGGCCGCGGCACGCGGCGCTTTGGCCGGCGCCCGGGAGCTGGCCTTGGCCAACTTATGGGAAAACTACCGGGTACGTTGACCAAAGTGATCCAAGCTATATATTGTAAAGAGTCCTTAAAATTTTATTTGCTTCACCGGGGAGACCACTGATGGCACCATCTGACGCATCGGCATCCACGTCCCAGTTCGCTGCCATCGGCCTTGATCTGGGCGGCTCGTCGATCAAGTACGGATTGGTTGGAACCGACGGCAAGCTTGTTGAGAGCACCTTCAGCAAGGCAGCTACGCCTGAGGGCGCGCATCCGGATGCTGTCGCCCAGGTGATGGCGGGCATCGTTGCCGACCTGCAGGAGCTCACCGGCGACGAGCTGGCAGGAATCCCCGCTGGCGTCACCGTGCCTGGCATCGTCATCGACGGGGTCGTGCACTCGGCGGCCAATATCGACAAGGCCTGGATCGGCTTGGACGTCACCGCTACCTTCAGCGCGATCCTGGGCCGTGACGTCTTTGTGCTCAACGATGCGGATGCCGCCGGCGTGGCCGAGGTCTACGCGGGTGCCGGAGCCGAGCAGGGCAAGCCGGTCAAGGGCAGCACCTTGCTGCTGACCCTGGGCACGGGCATCGGCTCGGCCTTCTTCCGCGACGGCGTGCTGTTCCCGAATGTCGAATTCGGCCACCTCGAAATCGACGGATTCAATGCCGAGAGCAAGGCCGCCGCGCGAGTCATGCACGAGGAAAACCTCAGCTGGGAGCAGTACATCGCCCGCCTGCAACGCTACCTGTCCCACGTGGAATTCCTGTGCAGCCCGGATTTGATCATCATCGGCGGAGCGATCTCGGAAGACCACGAAAAGTTCCTGCCGCAGCTGGAACTGCGAGCCAGGATCGTGCCTGCCCAATTCAACAACGCCGCCGGGGTACTGGGCGCTGCGCATCGCGCGCTGAAACCCGGCAACTAGGAACCTATGCATACGATTGACCCGAAGGCCCAGATCAAGCTCGTCGCCGTTGACATGGACGGCACTTTCCTGGACGGCGAAGGCAAGATCCCCGAGGCCTCGTGGGCTGTGATCGACAAGCTCCAGGCCCGCGGCATCAAGTTCGTGCCGGCTTCCGGGCGCCAGTTCGCGACCCTGCGCGAGCAGTTCGCCCCCTTGGGGGAGATCGCGATCATTGCCGAGAACGGGACCGTCGTGATGCACGGCGAGAATGAGATCTACTCCAACATCATCGATCCGCCATCGGTAGCCGCCGTGATCCAGGCCGTGCGCGGGCAAGCCGCGCTGGACGCCGGATTGGTGCTGTGCGGACGCCGCACCGCCTATGTGGAGCGCGCCGATGAACGGTTTGCCAACGCCGTGGCCCCGTACTACCGCGCCGTGCAGGTGGTTGACGACCTGGCCCAGGTCGAGGACGAGATCATCAAGATGGCCGTCAACGTCGGCACCGGCGCCGTGCAGACAATGGCGGCAGCGCTGCAGGTGCCGCTGCAGGTGGTGATCTCCGGCAGCCACTGGGTGGATGCCATGAACCACGGCGTGCACAAGGGACTGGCCCTGGCAGCGTTGCAGGACAAGCTGGGAATCAGCGCGGATGAAACGGCAGTTTTCGGCGACTACCCCAATGACCTGGAAATGATCAAGGCCGCCACCTACTCCTTCGCCATGGCCAATGCGCATCCGGTGGTGGCAGAAGCCGCGAACTTCACCGCGCCTTCCAACCTCGAGCACGGTGTGCTGCAGGTGCTCGGCGCCTACCTCGATGGGCGTACCCGGCTCTGAAGCCACGGTCAAGATACCTCTTGGGGCCGATGCCGGCGGCGGCCGATTCCCGCTAGGCTCGGGGCATCGAGTGAACCTGCTGGGTGCTATTGGGCAAAAGGGGAATGAGCCATGGAATCGACAACAGCCATCATGGGCGCAGTCCTGGTGCTTATCGCGTTGATCGGTTGCGGGGTTTTCGATCGCAAGCCCAAGGGCTAGCGTTCGGGCGGAACTGCACGGGCCGGGGTCCGGGTGGAGGTTTTTCCTTCACCTGGACCCCGGCTTTTCGCGTTGGCTAGTTGCCCAGGTAGTGGCGGATTCCCGCCAGGGCGGCCCGTACCCCCGAATCCAATGCGCCACGGTATTCGGGCAGGAAGAACGGGGAGTGGTTGCCAGCCGGTGCTGGATCCTGCGGGTCGGCACCGCCGAACATCCAGAACACGTTCGGCACGCCGATGGCATCACCCAGGGAGCCGAAGTCCTCGGACCCCATGAGCGGCGGCACCAGGCGGACCTGCTCCTGCCCGAATTCCCCGCGCAGTGCGCCCACGACGTTGCCGGTCTGCTCCGGGTCGTTGTACAGCCGCGGGAAGGTGTAGAGCTGCTCGATCTTCGGCTGCGGAGCACCGGAGGCCTGCGCCTCGGCATTGATGATGCGGGTGACCGCATCCAGCACCTTCTCGCGGACCGGTTCGGTGAGCGTGCGGATGTTCAGCGTGAGCACCGCAGTGTCCGGGATGATGTTTTCCTTCAGGCCCGCATGGAACGAGCCGCAGGTGACCACGGCGGAATCCAGCGGATGCACTTCGCGCGAGGTGATGGTCTGCAGCCGGGTGATGATATTGGCTCCCAGGACAATCGGGTCGATGGAATCCTGCGGCTGGGAACCATGGGCCTGCTTGCCGTAGAGGGTAACCTCCAGCGAGTTGGCCATCGCCATCGCCGATTCCGGGGTGATGTGGATGATTCCCGTGGGGAAGGGGAAGACATGCTGGCCGAGGACTGCTGATGGCCGCGGAGCCCGCTCCCACAGGCCATCGGCGAGCATGGCGGCGGCTCCGGCGCTGGTTTCCTCGCCGGGCTGGAAGATGAACACCACGGTGCCGGCCCACTGGCCGGTGCTGCGGGCCAGCACGCGGGCCGCGCCCAGGGCGCTGGCCACGTGGGTGTCGTGGCCGCAGCCGTGCATCACCGGCACTTCGGTGCCATCAGCCAGCAGGCCCCTGGCGGTGGAGGCGTAGTCCACCTTGGTGTCCTCGGCGATGGGCAACCCGTCGCTGTCGGCGCGGAAGGCCACCACTGGCCCCTCGCCGTTGCGCAGGATGCCCACCACACCGGTGCCGCCGCAGCGGAAGTGCTCGATGCCCAGGTCTTCGAGCCTGGACTCGATGAACGCGGCCGTGTTGTGCTCCTGCATGGACAGCTCCGGGGTGCGGTGCAGGTGCAGGTAGTCCTCGTGCAGGGTTTGGGTTTCGGTTTCGGTGAGCCCGAAGGTGTTCAGCATGGAATGATCCTCTAGCTTTCTGCGGTGTAGATTTTCTTGCGGTCGCGCAGGACCCAGGAGAAGACGATGGAGCTGATGACCACGATGGCGGTGGCGAACATGCCCACCGCTGGTGCCGCCGGAACGACCACGAAGTTCATGGCCTGGGCCAACGCCAGGGCGATGATGGTGGGGCGCAGCGACTTCATTGCCACGATGCTCTGGACCAGCACGGCACCCATCAGCGAAGGCAGGATGTACAGGCGGGCCACCTCGATGACTTCGAGGGGGATCATGGAAACAAGCCAGGTGCCCAGCAGGCCGACGAACAGCAGCAAGCTGGTCAGGTGGACGGTTGCTGCACCGCAGATGGCCATGACCGCGGCTAGGTCGCCGCGTTTGGATCCGGGCTTGGCGCCAATGGTGGATTGGGCCACGATCGCCGCCGGAAGCAGCTTATTGGAGATGTTGCCGATCATGAACGCCTGGTACATGGCTGCCGAACCGAGGATGGGGAAGTAGGTCAGCGGTTCGACGATCCACAGCACGCCGAAGGTTGCACCCACGGCGAGGAAGGCGACCCAAATCATGGACGGGGTGATCTGCAGACCGCTGAAGAAGGCGATGTAGATCGGGCCGATCAGCGAGAGCACCAGTCCGATGAGCATGGTGATCGAGCCGTAGCGCGACGTCTGCTTCTCGAATCGCGCCATTGATGCGTCGGCGCCGGTCAATTGGGGTGTCGTAGTCATGATTGGTCCTTAGGCGGTGTGCAGGAAGTAGGCGGCGACGATGGAAACGACGATGGAAATGCCCAAGGCCCATTCCTTGAGCCATTTGATGTTCAGCACCTTGGCCAGGTACAAGCACAAGCCCATGCAGGCTGCGGAGATTCCCACCAGAATTGCGTGGATGCTGGATTTCGGCAGTTCGGCAATGGTCAGTGCGGAGAACGCGCCGAGCAGGGCCGCGGTGGGGATCAGCGCCATGATTGCCGGGTTGCGCTTGGACATGGACGCGCCGCCCTTTTTCAGCAGCGGGGTCATGATCAGCGTGCAGATCATCCACATGGCGCCGGACAGGCTCATGGCCAAGAAGGCGACTCCGAAGACCTGCTGGGTGTATCTGCCTCCACCGAGGGACGCACCCATGGTGCTGGCCGCGATACTCGCAGAACCGGTTTCAGCCGCGGCGGAGCCGATCAGGCCGATGCGTACCAGGACCGCGGGTGTGCCGAAAAGGGCCAGCAGTGCGATAGCTACCAGGACCACCGCCAGGGACGGGCCGATGGACGCGACCATGCCGGCACGGAAGGATTCCTTGACTTCGTTGAGCGGCATGTCCACATGCGGAGCTGCCTTCTTCGCCGCCCGCGAATACAAGATGCACTGCACGAAGATGACAGCGAAGACACCCAGCGCGCAAAGCCAGAGGACCGGCGAGTTGGCCAGAGCCCAGATGTCGGTTGATCCGGGATCACCTGCTGCCATGACGAGTTGCGGATTCATGAGTGCTCCTTGGGTTGGAAACAGTGGATGTGAGCTGGATCTCTATCGAGTACCAACGATCCGGGATTAGAATGTTTCTGGCAAGATATGAATTGATTAGCCATAAATCTGGCCAAATCCTCCAAAACACCCCAATTGCACGAGTGGAACTTGGGAATTTAGACGAAATAATCTGAACTTTTTCCATATGAATTGCAGTGGTACCGGCGCCATGCGGCGGTTGTGGCCTGAAAGCAGGAATCATGTCCGATTTAAGCATCCTCAGCGACCTGGAACGGCAAATCATCGTCGCCTTGCAGGTCGACGGCCGCGCGACTTGGCGCAAGATCGCCCGGGTGATTGGCGAACCGGAACGTACCGTTGCCCGCTACGGTTCAGCCCTGCTCGAGCAGGGGAAGGTGAAGATCGCGGCTATTGCCCATCGCGCCGGCGCCGTGATTGCCTCGGTGAGCTGCGCGCCCGGAACGATCCCGGTAGCCAGCCAAGCGCTGTCCGCGCGAACCGACACCAGCTTCACCTATATGGTCACCGGTGAAAGCGACGTCGTCAGCGAACTGCACTACGACGGCGGGTTGCAGGACATCCTGACGTTGCAGCTTCCGGCCACCCCGGGCCTGAGCAATATCCAGATCTACCCGATCCTGAAATACTTCAAGACCATTCGCGCATGGCGCGGCGCGGCACTGAGCAATGCGCAGGAAACGGCTTTGGCCCCCAGCACCGGAGGGGAACTGACCACGTGGAACCCCGTCGGAGAGCTGGGGGACAGCGATCACCTCATCATCGACGTGCTGCGCAAGGACGGCAGGGCAAGCATCGAAACTATCTCGCGCCAAGTGCGCCTGAGCGAAACCTCGGTCTCCCGCCGGCTGGATTGGTTGCTGCGCGGCGAGCACATCTCCATTCGTGCGCTGGTTGATCCCGCGCTGATGGGATTCAAGGTCGAAGCGCTGCTCTGGGTCCAGGTCTCCCCGGCCCATGTGGATGCGTTGGGGACCCTGCTCACCAGCCTGCCGCAGGTGAGGTATGTTGCCGCGGTGGCTGGCGATGCCCAATTGCTCGTGGACGTCACGGTGCCAACCCAGCGGGATCTCTACGAATTCATTGCCAAGACGAAATGGGGCGAAATGGTCCAGCTGCGCACCTCGATGGTGCTCGGTGCCCGCAAACGCGGCGGTCAGCTGGCCGGCGCCTGAACAGGCCGGCGGATAAGGTGTTCAGCAACAATTCACCGGTTTTTCGCTCCCGCAGCCGAGGGGGGCCAGCGGCGGTAAACGCAAGGTGAACACTTCCCCGAAAGGCGATAATAATGCGTAATATCGTCTCAACGGTTCGGAACCGCTTCGGAAGTGGCATAGTCTCACGATACCGGGCGGCATGGCTTCGCTCGCGCTGTTAACAACCAGTTAACGCTGCAGGGGTGAAAGGAATACCGGCAACCGTGAGCAAGAGGTTGACCTACGGGACGAACCAGGGAACGGCTACGCCTGAAAGCGCGTGGCGCAAACGCAAGGACGCCTGGGAGCACTTGGGCTATGTGCTCAGCGAGATCTCTTCTGAATACCAGGAGGAAGACCGCCGCACGGAGCACGAACTGGAGGCCGGCCGGTTGCTGGGGCTGCTGGCAGCCATAGAACCGTACTGGGCGAATCCCGGCATCGAATACTTCAACGAGGTTTCCCGGCTCATGTCCGGCGGGCAGTACGAAGATGCCATGAAGCTGGTCTACCAAGCGAACCAGACCTTCAGGACGCTGACCCAGTACATCGACCTTGAAGGCCATGACGAGGCGGAACAGGATCCATCCCAGCTGGGCAACGGTGCACCTGGCAACGCCAGGGTGCAGGCACCGATGGTGGAAATCCTGCTGGTGGATAATGGCCCGGCGGAGGAGATTGAGCTTTTCAAGGAAGAAATCGCCGAACAGCGCCAGCGCACCGATCCGTTCCACTACAACTTCGTGGTGGTGCCCAGCGTGGAAGATGCCTTGGCCGCGATCCTGATCAATCCCGGCATCCAGTCCGTCGTGCTCACCGCACGCTTTGATGTGCGCACGCGCCGCCGGCTTTCCTCGACGCTCAAGAATTTCATTGCCCGGCGGATGGAAGGCTATTTCCAATCCACTAGGCAGATCCAGGGCCTGCTGGATCTGGAAAACATCCTCGATGAACTGCGCCCCGAAGTCCCGGTGTACCTGATCGCCGGGGTCGCCCTGGAATCGATTGCCCACGAGATCACCGGGCGTTTCCGCCGGATCTTCTCGCGCAATGACCGGATGGATCTGCACCTGTCGATTGTCTCGGAAGTGCTCGAACGCTACCAGACCCCGTTCTTCAACGCGCTGCAGAAGTACGCCAAGCGGCCTGGCGGGGTCTTCCACGCCATGCCGATCTCCCGCGCAGGTTCGGTGCAGAACTCCCCATGGGCCAGGGACCTGGTGGACTTCTATGGCAAGAACCTGCTGCTGGCCGAAACCTCGGCCACCTCCGGCGGGCTCGATTCCCTCCTGGACCCGCAAAGTTCCATCAAGAAGGCCCACGAGCTGGCGGCCCGGGCTTTTGGCAGCCACCGCACCTACTTCGTCACCAATGGCACGTCGACCGCCAACAAGATCGTGCACCAGTCGATTCTCGCTCCGGGGGACATCGTGCTGGTGGACCGCAACTGCCACAAGTCCCACCACTACTCGCTGGTACTCGCCGGGGCGAACGTCAGCTACCTGGAGGCCTACCCGCTCAACGAGCATTCGATGTACGGGGCGGTGCCGCTGGAGGAGATCAAGGGACGGCTGCTGCAACTGCGCCGCGAGGGCCTGCTGCACAAGGTCAAGATGCTGACCTTGACCAACTGCACCTTCGACGGGATCATCTACGACCCGCGCCGGGTGATGGAAGAATGCCTGGCCATCAAGCCGGATTTGGTGTTCCTCTGGGACGAGGCCTGGTTCGCCTTCGCAGGATTCCACCCGGTGTACCGCCAGCGCACCGCCATGACCGTGGCGGCCGTGCTCGAAAAGCAGCTGCAGACCGCGGATTACCACCAGCGCTACGCCGCGCAGCGTGCGGCCCTTCCATCACCGGGCACCGTGGAGCACCCGGAGAATGACCAGGCCTGGCTGGACACCCGGTTGATTCCGGATCCGGAGCAGGTCCGCTTGCGGGTGTACTCCACCCAGTCCACGCATAAGACCCTGACCTCGTTGCGCCAGGGCTCGATGATCCACATCTACGACCAGGACTTCGCGGTGCGCAACCTCAACGCCTTCCGCGAGGCCTACATGACCCACACCTCCACCTCGCCGAACTACCAGATCCTCGCTTCGCTGGATATCGGCCGCCGCCAGGCCGAGCTGGAAGGCTACGCGCTGGTGCAGCGCCAGGTCGATTTGGCGCAGTCGATTTCGCGGGCCATGGCGCGCAACGAGCTGCTGGGCAAGTATTTCAAGATCCTGCACTCGACGGACCTAATCCCGCAGAAGTACCGCCGGTCCACCACGCAGAACCCGGTGCGCGACGGCCTGGCAGCCTGGGACGAAGCCTGGGCAGAAGACGAGTTCGTGGTGGACCCCTCACGCCTGACCCTGGACATCAGCCGCACGGGCGTGGACGGGGACACATTCAAGCACGAGTACCTGATGGATGGGCATTCGATCCAGGTCAACAAGACCGGCCGCACCTCGGTGCTGCTGATGACCAATATCGGCACCACCCGTTCGGCCGTGGCGCACCTGATCGAGGTGCTGGTGAAGATCGCGGAGGAACTGGACCGCAAACGCCGCCTGGATGGGAGAGTGCTGGCGCTGGGCAAGAAGCCTGCAGCCGAACAGATTCCGTTGCCGGACTTCAGCGCCTTCGCTCCTGAATTCGCAGGAGGCGGTGGAAGCGGGGACATGCGCTCGGCCTACTACCTGACCTACCAGGACCCGGCGACGCATTTCCTGTCCTCCGCGCAGATCCGCACCCAGCTGGTGAACGGAGAACGCGTGGTGTCGGCGGTATTCGTCACCCCGTACCCGCCGGGATTCCCGGTGCTGGTCCCCGGCCAGGTCATTACCCTGTGCATTCTGGATTACATGGACCGATTGGACACCCGCGAAATCCACGGTTACCACCAGGATCTGGGCTACCAGGTGTTCACCTGCGAAGCCCTGGAACAGATCGCGGCGCAGCAGCCCTGAGCGGGTTGAGCGGCTTGCCTTGAACGCAGCTTGCGAACCCACCCGGCATCCCCGGGTGGGTTCCGGCTTCCGCGGCGAAGAACGCTGCACGCAAGAACAGTTGCCGTCACGACCCGAAAGGCCCTGATTCGCGCACCGAATGCGCAAATCAGGGCCTGAATCGTAAGCAGCCCTAAGGCTGTATTTTCCGTCCGGCCAGATGCGCCGAGATCGCCTCGAACGCACGAATGGTCGGGAACAGCTTGGAAGCATCCTGCGGCAGCGGCCAGCTGGACAGCTTGACCGCGACCAGCTTGGTCGCCGGATCCATATAGATCATCTGGCCATGGATGCCCAGGGCCACCGCGGCCCCGGTGGCAGGGTTCGGGAACCAGATCTGGTTCCGGTAGTGCCCGCCGGGCATCATGTTGTCGCCCGGGGACTGGGCGAACGCCTGGACCAGCGCGGGATCGGTGGCGAAGGTGTCGGCGATCCATGCCTCGGAGAGAACCTGCTTGCCGGTCAGCGCACGCCCGCCATTGACATAGAGATGGCCGAAACGCGCCAAATCGCGCAGGCAGGCGTTGAATCCGCCGTCGAACATTCCGGTGCCGAATTGGTCAACGCCCATCACCAGATCCTGCTGGGCACCGAGCTTGGACCAGACATAATCCGAAAGCAGTTCCTGCAGCGGGGCGCCGCCGGCGGCTTCCAGCACCCAGCCCAGGGCGTCGGTCTCGCAGGAACGGTATTCGAAGACCCCGCCGTGCGGTCCCTTGGCCTGCAGGGTCAGCAAGAACTCGTACATCCCGATAGGCCCGATGCCGCCACGCGACGGGGCCCAGCCGATGGCCTCCTCCAGCTGGCGCACCTCGGCATTGGGATCCAGATACTCTTCGGAGAATTTGATCCCGGAGCGCATATCCAGCAGGTCGCGCACCCGGGCGCCGGCATAGCCGCTGCGTTCCAACGCCGGCACGTAGGTGGCTACCGCCTGCTCGGTATCAAGCATTCCGGCGTCCACCAGCGCCCCGGCCAGGGAACCCACCAGGGTCTTGCTGACCGACATCAGCAGATGATCGGTCAGCGAGGTCATGGTGTTGTAGTACTTCTCCCAGAGGATCCGTCCATTGTGCATGACCAGCACGGCGTCGGTATTGGTCGCGTGCATTACCCCGCGCACGGTCAGCGCCGGGTCGGTAATGCTCGCCTTGGCCACTTCCAGTTTGCCCAGCTTCTCCTCGGCCAGGTGCAGCCTGACGATCGGGCCATCGCCGCGCGAGACCTTCACGGTGGGATGGATCCTGGCGATGTTCTGGAATGAGCGCTTGATATTCTGCGGGTACTGCCAGGTGGCGATGTTCAGCGCCTTGCTGGGAGGACCTGCCAAGTTGGCCGCCATGTGCCCGGCGGCATCAGTCGCTTCAGTTGCCATGCTCTGATGGCGGAACGTCAATTCCCTTGTATTGGGATCGGATGCAGGAGATGAAGTGCTTGGCATCGATGCTGAGCTTGGTTTTCTTCTTGCCTTCGTACTGCAGCTTGGCCTTGGTGACCAGGACCCCAAGATCGGCTCCCTTCCATCGGTAATCCTCTACGCCGTAGATGCGCAGGAAGAATGCTTCCTTGTGGGTCTGCAGCTGGTGCCAGTCCAATGCGGAACGGGAAAATTGCAGCTTGCCGCGCGAGTCGAGGTAATAGTTTCCGGTGCGTGGGGCATGGGTGATGTACTGCAGGATGTCATCGGTTTCCTTGATGATCATGTGGCTCCAGACATCAGCCCCGCTCATCTCTTCCCAGCGAGCATTGATCTCGTCAACGTCCAGCTCGAATTCCACATCAAGGAATTCAAGCAGGTGGAAGAGGAACAGCGGCACGTCGGCATAGGCTCCGGCGGTGACGTTGGTGATGGCGCTAGCCCCGGAGATGCGCGGGTTCAGTTCGCCCAGGTACACCTCGTCGGTGTCGGTGTCCACCAGCACGTCCACCTCGAAGAAGCCGCGGTAGCCGGTGTCCTTCAGACCGTTGCCCACCTTGCGGACCAGATCGATGGCGCGCGAACGCTGCGAGTCGGTGATCACATCCGGGTGCATCTCATTGCCGCACCAGCCGCCCTTGTACGGAGTCAGTTCCTTGTAGCCGGCCAGTTCGGTCAGGATCGGCCCCACCACCGTGCCGCATTCGGTCAGCACTGCCTCAACGGCTACCGGCTGGTTGTTGATGCGCTTCATGATCTTGAGCTGTTCGCCGATGATGTTCTTGGCATGCGCCTTGAACTGCGCCTTCGAGTCGATGAAGAAGGTCGTCTTGCCCGAATCCCCGTAGGGGGTCTGGACGACCAGGTCCTTGCCCAGGCCGGCTTCCCCGGCCAGTTCCATGAGCTCGTCGTAGTTATCGGCGGTGCCCAGCACGTTGGGCACCGATGGTGCGCCGGCGGCATTGCCCAGCTTGGTGGTAACGATCTTCGAGTCCAGTTCGGTGCGCAAGGCGGCCGAGGGCAGGATCAGGTCGTAGCCCAGTTCCTCGCAGATTGATTCGGTTTCCTCGTCGAAGAAGACCATCGCGATCTTCGGCCGGGGACCGCCCGGGGTGCACTGGGAATCGATGTATTCGCGGACCTCGGAGTTCTCCAGCAGCCAGTTGTTGATCTCTTCGGCGCTCTGGAAATCGACATAGGGCTTCTCGGCGGGGGTGAAGACCCGCGGGTGGTGGCCGTCCCAGCCGTCGTAGTAGGTGATGTAGCTGAATTTGCGGACCCATCGGTCAAGGCCCAGCAGATTGACCGGGGTGGCGCCGAGGAAGAATATCGGAGTGGTATTGGTGCGGAAGAAATGGCGAACTTCGCTCATGTTCTTCAGCTTGCGGTCCATGCGCAGGACCTTGGCCGGGAGATTCTCGGGTTCGGACTCGTTGTAGGCCGCGTCGACGGCGACGTTGGCGCTGAGCTGATCGGTAACAACGCGCGCCTTGTGGCGCAGCTTGTCCAGATCGCTGGGTTTGGGCATGCGGTGGCGAGAAGCCGGGGCGTGGGCTTCAAGAATGTTGGCCATGATGTGGAGATGTCCTTTGAAACTGTCCGAAGAAGGGCGGTTGCACGGCACAATGCGTGACAGTTTCATGCTCAGCGCTCATCGTAAGCACCGGCACACGTTCTGCTTAACGCGTGGTGAACATTGAGCCCGCCCCCGCCGATGCGGCCTGTGACTTGGCATGCAACGGCAGGTTCGGGCTCAAAGCTAGGTAAAGGTTACTCCTTATTGCGGTAACTGGCGGCTGCTAGCCAGACACCGTCGATGCGAAATCCAGCTGCTGGAATTCGAATCCGGCCTGCTGCAAGACTTCGCTGGTGACCTTGCGGCCGGTCAACGCGACCCGGGCATTGGATCCCATGACCGCGGCGCCGATCTTGGGCAGCACCGACCCGGTGGGCAGGCCAGGCAACCCCGCGATGGATCGCAAGGCGGCCATGACCTCGGCATTGCGCAGCGGCTTCGGGCTGGCGGCATGAACCAGGCCGGCAGGGATGGAGGGCTCTTCGAAGCCGAGCAGGCAACGGATCAAGCGCAGCCAGTCTTCCAGCCCAATCCAGCTGAACCATTGCTTGCCGTCCCCCAGCGGACCGCCCATGCCGGTATTCACCAGCAGGTTCAGCGGGCCAAGCAGGGGAGCATCGGGGTGCATCACCAGCGAGGTGCGCAAGAGATAGCGCTGCTCGGCGTTGACCGCGGCTTCGGCGAAGGCCTGCTCCCATGCCGAAGCGACCCCGGTCATTTCCGGCAGGGCGCGCTGGTCGCTGGGCACGGGGCTGGACTCGGTCAGCTCTTCCTCGCCGGCGTCACCGAAGATGGCGGTGGTGCTGGCCTGGATCCAGGTGGCCAGCTGGGGCGCCGAGGCTGCGGCTTCGGCCAGGGTCTTAGTGGAGGCCACGCGCGAGTCGGTGAGCGCTGCGATGTTCTCCGGGGTGTTGCGCTTATCGACGCGCTCGCCGGCCAGATTGACCAGGTGCACCGGGTTCTTGCTGGACAGCGCACGGGCCCAGGGCCCCTGGTGCACGCCATCCCAGCTGTACTGCTCGGCAGGGAAATCATTTTCCGGGTTGCGGGTCAGCACCGATACGGAAATGCCGCGGCAGACCAGATCGGCGACGAGGTTGCGGCCAAGGAATCCGCGACCGCCGGAGATCACCACATGGGCATCGCGTTTGCGGTGCGCACCCGGGGCGATGATCCGGTACAGGCGGGCCGCCGCGATGGCGAAGTCCTTGCACAGGGCGTTGGCCACGGTGAATTTGAAAGCGGTGGTGCCCGGGCCGTTGAGCTCAGCGGTGAAGTGCAGCACGGATCCGTGCTCATGGGGCTCTACCTGCCAGCGCAAGACCATTTCACCGGCCGGCTGCGGCTGGGTGAACTCCACCATGAGGGTGTCCTGGTTGCGCCGGGTGATGGAGCCCGAAGGCGCGGTGCTGCGGTGCAACGGGCCGAAGAATTTGCCCGGCGGCAGCAGGTCCACCTTGGTGCCCACGCCGCGCTGGTCGTCATGCACGACGAAGCCGTCGAAGCTCTTCATCCACTGGCCGGTCTGCGACAGGTTGCCCACGATCGAGTAGACGGCCTGCGGGCCAGCGGCCAGGAACTGCGACTCGGTGCGCTGCCAGTGCGTGAATTTACTCGTGGTGCTCATCTTGGAATAGTTCCTTCCAGCTCGGTTTCTCGGGCATAGCTCTAGGCTACTGTGCCCGGTGCACTTCGGCAGGATAGACATCGAAGCCTGCCTGAACTGTTACACCAGAGTCCGGGAACGGGAAAAGCTCCCTTGGTCCATGCGGACCAAGGGAGCTTTGCATCGGTGCGTTGGCTAGGCGGTAACCTTCGCGCCGACTTCCTGTTCCATTTCGGTGAACTCGGCATCGATGGTCGGGTTCGGGCGGTAGGTTGCCCGGGAAACCAGCCATGCGACAACCAGTGCGGCGATGAAGCCCGGGACGATCTCGTACATGGCCGCGGACAGCGGCTTGACGTTGCCCCAGATGAACACCACGACGGCGCCAGTGACCATGCCGGCGAAACCGCCTACGGCGGTCAGCTTGCGCCAGTACAGGGCCAGCAGGACGACCGGGCCGAAGGCGGCGCCGAAGCCCGCCCACGCGAAGGAGACCAGCTTGAGAATGGACGAGCCAGGGTCCAGCGCCAGCAGGGCCGCGATTACGGCCACCAGCAGCACGCCGGAGCGGCCCAGCATGACCAGGGCCTTGGGCGAAGCCTTGCGGCCGGTGATGTTGTAGAGGTCCTCCACCAGTGCCGAGGAGCAGACGATCAGCTGCGAGGACATGGTGGACATGATGGCCGCCAGCACAGCGGCGAGCACCAGGCCGGCGATCAGCGGGTGGAAGAAGATCTGGCTCAGCAGCAGGAAGACAGTTTCGCTGCTGGCCTTGTCCAGTGGCTGATCGGCGAAGTACGCGACGCCGATCAAAGCGGTGGCGACGGCGCCCAGGGTGGTCAGGAACATCCAGCCGATGCCGATGCGCCGTGCGGTCTTCGCTTCGCCCGGGGTGCGCAGCGCCATGAAGCGCACGATGATGTGCGGCTGGCCGAAGTAGCCCAGGCCCCACGCTGCGGTGGAGAAGATGGCCACGGCGGCCAGGATCGCGCTGTTGTCGCTGAAGGAGGAGAACAGGTTGAACGCTTCGGGATTGACTTCGGTGACCTTCGAGGTGATGTCCCCGATGCTGCCGATCTGGATGACTGCCACAATTGGCACGGCAATCAGTGCGGCGAACATCAGCACGCCCTGGACCATATCGGTCAAGGATGCTCCGAGGAAGCCGCCGAACAGGGTGTAGAGCAAGGTGATTCCTGCCACGAAGAACATGCCCGCAAGGTACTGCCAGCCGAAGGAAGCCTCGAAGAACTTGCCTGCAGCCACCATTCCCGAGGATACGTAGAAGGTGAAGAACACCAGGATGATCACCGATGCGCCGATGCGCAGCAGGTGGCTGTTGTCCTTCAGGCGCTTTTCGAAGAAGCTCGGGATGGTGATGGCGTTCTGCGAGATCGCGGTGTAGGAACGCAGCCGCGGGGCGACGAACTTCCAGTTCAGCCACGCGCCGATGAGCAGACCGATGCCGATCCATGCTTCGTGCAAGCCACCGAGGTAGATGGCGCCGGGCAGGCCCATGAGCAGCCAGCCGGACATGTCGGATGCGCCTGCGGAAAGGGCTGCGACCCACGGCTTCAGGCCGCGGTCGGCCAGCATGTAATCGTCAATGTTGTTGGTGCGGCGATATGCAATATAGCCGATGCCAAGCATGGCGGCCATGTAAATTGCGATCGCAATCATCTGGAAAGTCTGGTCGGACATTTTTCCTCATTACCGTTTGTGCCTGGGGCTTTTCTCAGCCGCCATAGGCGCGGATTTCTGTGGTGCGAGTCACCACTATGGCACTAATTCTCCGGTTTGTCGCCGGGTGCCATTTGGTCTGTGATCATTCTGTTATCTAGTCGACCGTATCGAAGTCTGCAGGGGTAGCCAAAATCGCGGAGTTGCTTGCATCACTCATTCCGGGCTGCGCGTGCAGCGATTTGCGCACCGCGCGGATGGCCGGGGACTGGGTGGAGGAATGCCGCATGGCGGTGAAGATGGTGCGCTCCGGAGTGCCGGGAAGATCCACCGTGCGCAGGCTGCTGCGCTGGTCGCGCAGGACCAGCTCTGGGAGCATCGCCACGGCGTTGCCCGAAGCGACTAACTGCACGTGAGCCTGCAAATCAGCGGTTTCGTAGCGCAGGTCCGGCTCGAACCCTGCAAGCCGGCAAGCCTGCAGGGCCCAGTGCCGGCTGGCGGCACCCGCGGGTTCCACCACCCAGGGCAGGGAGTTGGCATGCTCCAAGGTGTGCACCCGGTCGAATTCTGCATTTCCGGCCGCGCCTCGTGCCGGCAAGGCCAGGCGGATCGGATCGTGAGTCAGAACACGCCGATCGAGGTTGTCGTAGTGCGGCGCGGAATGTCCCGAGTACTGCTCCGCGACCACCAAATCGAAACTTCGGCTGCTGGTTTCATTCAGCGCGTCGGCTGGTTCCTGCTGGCTCATTTCCACCCGCAGATTGGGGTGCCTGGTGCGCAGTTCGCGCAGTACTGGCGGCATGAGCCGGAGCATGGCCGTCTGGAAAACCGCTAGCCGGACGGTTCCGGACACCGTGGACATGGCCGCGGACAGGTCCGCTTCGGCACGTTCCATGGAATCGAGCAGCTCTTCGGTGTGGGCCACCAGGATCTGGGCCTGCGGAGTGAGCTTGAGGGTGCGTCCGGTGCGCCGCAGCAGCTCCACTCCGCTTTCGGTTTCCAACTGGCTCAGCTGCTGCGATACCGAGGAGGGGGAGTAGCTCAGCGCGTCGGCCACCTCGGCAATGGTTCCGCGGATATGCAATTCGCGAAGCAAGCGCAATCTTCTCAGTTCAAGCACGGTTTTCCCGCCATTCAGTTAATAGGGGCTCACGGAGTCCAAATACTTCGGCAAAACCGAACGAACATCTTCGGCTTTGTTCACTTTTGCTTAAGACAATATAGGTTCATACTCGATCTTGCACACAGCTTTTCTTGGCGGTTCTCTGGCAACAGCAGACCACCGGATTAGCCATAACGACATCAGCGTTCGGTGCCGAACCACAAGTACGAATTGCATCGAAGGGACCACCAGTGTCTTTCACCTCCACCCAGCACGTAGTGCCAGCCGCACTAGATGCCGACGGCAACCCGCTCACCTCGCCGGCCGAACTCGCTGACGACGTCATCAAGCTGGTGCGCCGCTGGCTCACCGAAGCTTCCGAATACCCTGTAGATGCTGCCGCTGCCCGTCTGGCCGGTGTGCTCAAGGACCCCAAGGGCCTGGACTTCACCGTAGGCTTCGTCGATGGCGTGATCCGCCCCGAAGACCTGAAGGTCGCAGCAGCCAACCTCAAGGCGCTGGCTCCCATGGTGCCAAGCTTCCTGCCCTGGTACATGCGCAAGGCCGTCGCAGTAGGCGGCGCCATGGCCCCAGTCGTGCCGCAGGTAGTAGTTCCCATCGCCCGCAAGGTCTTGCGCGAGATGGTAGGCCACCTGATCATTGACGCCTCGGATGCCAAGCTGGGCGGAGCGATCTCCAAGATCAAGCGCGAGGGCGTGGACCTGAACGTCAACCTGCTCGGCGAGGCCATCCTCGGCGAAGGCGAAGCGGCCCGCCGCCTGGATGGCACCACCAAGCTGCTGGAACGCAACGACGTGGACTACGTGTCGATCAAGGTCTCCTCGACCGTCGCCCCGCATAACCACTGGGCGTTCGACGAAGCCGTGGAGCACATCGTGGAAAAGCTGCAGCCGCTGTACGAGCTGGCTGCCAACAGCCCGAAGAAGAAATTCATCAACCTGGACATGGAAGAGTACAAGGACCTGGAGCTGACCATCGCGGTCTTCACCAAGATCCTTTCCAAGCCGGAATTCAAGGACCTGCCCGCCGGCATCGTGCTGCAGGCCTACCTGCCAGATGCCCTGGGTGCAATGATCCAGCTCCAGGAATTCTCCGCGGCCCGCGTGGCCGAAGGCGGCGCACCCATAAAGGTCCGCGTGGTCAAGGGCGCCAACTTGCCAATGGAAACCATGGAAGCCGACATCCACGGCTGGCCGCTGGCCACCTGGCACACCAAGCAGGACTCCGACACCAGCTACAAGTCCGTGCTGGAATACGCGCTGCGCCCCGAACACGTGAAGAACATCCGCATCGGCATCGCCGGGCACAACCTCTTTGACGTTGCACTGGCTTGGCTGCTGGCCAAGTCGCGCAATGCCACCGACGGCATCGAATTCGAAATGCTGCTGGGCATGGCTACCGGCCAGGCCGAAGCGGTGCGCAAGGACGTCGGCTCGCTGCTGCTCTACACCCCGGTGGTGCACCCGCAGGAATTCGACGTGGCCATCGCCTACCTGATCCGCCGCCTCGAAGAGGGCGCCAGCCAGGAGAACTTCATGTCCGCAGTCTTCGAGCTGGCCAAGAACGAGGCCTTGTTCGAACGCGAGAAGAACCGCTTCCTCGCTTCCCTGGAAGCCATGTCCAATGTGGTCCCTGCCCCGCACCGCGTGCAGAACCGCCAGATCCAGGATCCGGCGCTGAGCACCCGCGTGGCCGGTTTCGCCGATGGCTCCACCGAATTCTTCAACACCCCGGATACCGACCCGGACCTGAACCAGAACCGTGCCTGGGGACGCGAGATCCTGGCCAAGATGCAGGAATCGCCGCTGGGCAAGGAACTGGTCAAGAACAACACCCTGAACAGCGCCGGCGAACTCGACGAGTCCATCGCCATGGGCGTGGATGCCGCCGCCGGCTGGCAGCAGCTGGGCTCGGCCCAGCGCGCGCAGATCCTGCACCGTGCCGGCCTGCTCTTCGAGGAGCGCCGCGCCACCTTGCTCGAAGTCCTGGGCTCCGAATGCGGCAAGACCATTGACCAGGGCGATGTGGAAATTTCCGAGGCCATCGACTTCGCGCACTACTACGCGGAACTGGGCCGCGAACTGGATGCCGTGGATGGCGCGAAGTTCGTCCCGTCGAAGCTGACCGTGGTCACCCCGCCATGGAACTTCCCGATGGCGATCCCAGCCGGTTCCACCCTCTCGGCGCTGGCCGCCGGTTCCTCGGTGATCATCAAGCCTGCCAGCCAGGCCGCCCGCGTGGGCGCTGTCATGGTGCAATGCCTGTGGGATGCCGGCGTGCCCAAGGACGTGCTGCAGCTGGTCTTCGTGGGCGATCGCTCCCTGGGCCAGCAGCTGGTCTCCGATGAGCGCGTGGACCGCCTGATCCTCACCGGCGGCTACGAAACCGCGGAACTGTTCCGCTCCTTCCGCAAGGACCTGCCGCTGCTGGCCGAGACCTCCGGCAAGAATGCCATCATCGTCACCCCGAACGCCGACCTGGATCTGGCTGCGCGCGACGTCGTGCAGTCGGCCTTCGGCCATGCCGGCCAGAAGTGCTCGGCAGCTTCGCTGGTGGTGCTGGTGGGCTCGGTGGCTGAATCCCGCCGCTTCAACAACCAGCTGATCGATGCGGTGAAGTCGCTGAAGGTCGGCTACCCGTGGAACCCCGAATCCCAGATGGGTCCATTGATCGGCGAGCCGGGCGAAAAGCTCAAGCGCGGCCTGACCACCCTGGGCGCCGGAGAGCGTTGGGCCATTGAGCCGAAACAGCTCGATGACTCGGGCAAGCTCTATTCGCCGGGCGTGCGCTACGATGTGGCCCGCGGCAGCGAATACCACAAGACCGAATACTTCGGCCCGATTCTCGGCGTGATGACCGCCAAGACCCTGGAAGAAGCCGTGGAGATCGTCAACGAGGTGGACTACGGCCTGACCTCGGGCCTGCATTCGCTGGATTCGGCAGAGATGGGCTACTGGCTGGAGAACATCCAGGCGGGCAACATCTACGCCAACCGCGGCATCACCGGTGCCATCGTGCAGCGCCAGCCATTTGGCGGCTGGAAGAAGTCGGCCATCGGCGCAGGCACCAAGGCCGGCGGTCCGAACTACCTGATCGGCATGGGCTCCTGGGTGGATGCCCCAGCCAAGCAGGGCGCAGCGCTCTCGGCATTCGACGAGCGCCTGCTGAACACCGCAGAACTGGATTCGGAGCAGGCGCAGTGGCTGGGCTCGGCACTGGCCAGCGACAAGCTGTGGTGGAACAACGAGTTCAAGCAGGCCAAGGACCGCTCGGGTCTGGTCGCCGAACGCAACATCTTCCGGTACCGCGCCGTTGACGTGACCGTGCGC
Organism: Glutamicibacter sp. NPDC055354; assembly: GCF_053644955.1. NCBI lineage: Bacteria > Bacillati > Actinomycetota > Actinomycetes > Micrococcales > Micrococcaceae > Glutamicibacter > Glutamicibacter sp. NPDC055354. The sequence continues at coordinate 1,652,146 of NZ_JBSHMB010000001.1, read as the reverse complement.
TTCGAAGAAGCCACCAGCGGCCACGGACTGGCCGAGGCGCTGCGCGTCATTGCCGCCGGTGTCACCGCAGGTTCCCGCGTGATCTTCTCCGCTGACGTGCAGCTGCCGTTGGGCGTGCGCAACCTGTTGGCCGAGAACTCGGTCACCGTGGTGCGCGAAGACGCTGCGGCATTCGCCGCCCGTGCTGCGAAGCTGGCTGCGAAGACCGGTCCGGAGTCCGCTGCCCGCATCCGCCTGATCGGCGGCTCGATGAAGGCTGTCGCCGAGGCAGCCAACGGCAAGCCGGATGTGGCCATCTACGCATCGCCGGTGACCGCTGCCGGACGGGTGGAGATGCTTCCGTTCCTGCATGAGCAGGCCGTATCCATCACCGCTCACCGCTTCGGCACCCCGAATCACCTCAGTGATTCGCTGATCTAGCAGGCAAGCGCATAAAGCAGTGGCCAGCATCCATTTATTTGGATGCTGGCCACTGCTTTATGCCGGATGCTCTTTACTTCTTGCGTACCTTGTACTTGGCGACCAGAAGATCCGCGGTGGCGGAGAGGATCGCCGGAAGAATGTAGCGCGCCAAGGTCACCAGGGTAAAAGCGAGTACGGATCCGCTGGCCGAACCAGCCACGGACAGGGCCGCAAATCCCAGGCCCACCGCGGAGAGCAGGCCGACGATCCAGCCAGCGAGCTTGCGGGGACGCAGGACGAACCAGCCAACTAGCGAAAGCACCGGCAGGAGCAGGCCCCAGACGGTGAAGTAGCCGGTGTACATTCCTTGCAGATCCAGCGCGGAGACCAGGAACCAATCGCCATATTCCACGGTGTCCAGTACCGGCAGCTTCAGCAAGATGTCCAGGACCAGCGACAGCAGGACCAGCAGCATCGCGAAGACCTTGGTGTCCTTGCGCGCTTCGAGCAACCAGAAGCTGCCGATGGCCACGAGCCTGATCACTCACAAGGCGATCAGGGAGAGCAGGCTGCCGCCGGTGACATAGTCGGCGGTGGACAGCAGCGTGGATCCGGTGATGCCGGCGATCAGCACCAGCCAAACAATGATCAGGCGGGCCGGCAGATGCAACAGTGGTTTTTCTTCGCTCACTTAGCCAAGTCTAATGAAACTGGCTGTGCATCGACTTGGTTTCACCCTAATGGAGTACCGATTAGTAGGCCAATACAGGGCTAGGATGACTTGCATGGCGCGTTCATTCACTCTGATCCAGTTGCGGTATTTCATTGAAGTTGCGCGGTTCGAAAACATGCGTGCCGCAGCAGCGTCCTTGAATGTCTCGCAATCGACATTGTCTGCCGCGATCAACCATTTGGAACGCGATTTAGGCGTGCAGCTGTTCCTGCGGTTACCAAACCGTGCGTTGAACCTGTCCGAGGACGGGAAGCGACTTGTGGCAGGTGCCCGGAACCTTTTGGAAAATGCGGAGATCTTGCACTCGTCATTGAGCGGAGCGAGCCATGAACTTAGCGGAAGACTGCGCGTCGGAATTTTCGCGCCGTTGGCACCCTTCGTTGCACCGAGGTTGTTCGCAGCATTCAAATCCGCATTCCCCGGTATCGAATTGCAATTTATCGAAGGCGAGCAACAACAAGTTCTAGATGCCTTGCGCAAGGGCGAATGCGAAATAGCACTCATGTATGACCTCGGCGTCGGAGCAGAATTCTCGATGGAGCAGGTAGACCGGTTAGGTGCGCACGTCATCGTGGCCCAAGAACATCCGCTGGCGCAAGGCAACGGAACTGTATCGCTAGAGGACCTCGTTGACGAGCCGCTAGTTCTGCTCGATCAAGAACATTCAAGAGAGTACTTTCTCAAGCTCTTCTCCTCGTTGGGACTCCAACCCAATGTGGCCCATTGGGTTTCAGGATACGAGACCGTCCGTTCCTACGTGGCCATGGGGTTGGGATATTCGGTTCTGAACCGGCGTTTGTCGCATGACCTGACCTACACCGGCAAAGCCGTAGTGCCCCTGCAAATCAGTGATCCGGTCATTCCCATTTCAATTGTGGTCGCCTATCCGAAGGAGATGCAGATGACGCGGAAAGCACGGGCGTTCGCAGACCTTGCGGGCGAGATCCTGAACGACGGGTAACTTCTGATCGTTTTTAGCGATCACGCCAATAAAACTTTTGCGTTGGACGACATGACGTGGATCACAGATGGTTGAGTACTAAGAGGCCGGACTGCTCGTCCGCTCCTTCCACAGCAGCTTCCTGAGAATTCGGCGGAGCTTAGCCCGAAAGAAGGCAGACTCGTGACCCTGAATAGCATTGATGCCGGCGCGGTGCCGTCTACGACGAAATCCGACATGAAACAGAAGCGTCGTGTGCTGGCCGGTGGCAGCATCGGACAGTTCATCGAATTCTACGACTTCACGCTCTACGGGTTATCGGCAGTCACGCTGTCCGCACTCTTCTTCCCATCAGACAGCCCGCTGGCAGGCCTGCTCGCGACGTTCGCGACGTTCGGTGTCGCCTTCTTCGTCCGGCCGCTTGGCGGAATGTTCTTCGGCGTGCTGGGAGACAAACTCGGTCGCCGTAAGGTCTTGTTCATCACCTTGATGACTATCGGACTGGCAACATTCGCTATCGGACTGTTGCCGACCTTCGCGCAAATTGGAGCTCTGGCTCCAGCACTTCTGGTGTTGTGCCGACTCGTCCAGGGATTCTCGGCCGGCGGCGAATCTGTCGGTGCACCTGCCTTCGTCTTCGAACATGCGCCAATTGATAGACGAGGCTTCTGGCTGAACATCACTCTGGCAGCTACAGCATTGCCGTCGGTGATAGGTGGAACCCTGATCCTGGTGCTGTCCACGACGATGGACTCCGAAGATTTTGCATCCTATGGCTGGCGTATACCATTCCTGCTCGCCCTCCCGCTCGCACTCTTCGGCCTTTGGATTCGCTCCAAGACCGAAGAGTCGGAAGCATTCCAGCAGGTGCTCAAGAAAAACGAGCACAAGGAGTACAGCCCTTTGCGCCAGACGTTCGCAGAGAACAAGCTCCGGATGCTTCAGGTCATCTTCGTCATGGCGCTGACAGCCATGGGGTTCTACTTCCTCTCCGGATACTTCGTTTCCTATGTCCAGGTAACCGGAAACCTGAGCCTGGAAATGTCGCTAGTGGCAAATGCCGTAGCCATGGCCAGCTACGCGATCCTGCTTCCTATTGGCGGACGGTTCAGCGACCGCTTCGGACGCAAGCCGATGCTCATCGCAGGTTCCGCAGCGCTGATGATACTCAGCATTCCATGCTTCATGCTGGTAACCAGCGGTTCACTCGCCTTGGCAATCATAGGGCAACTGCTCTTCGTGGTTCCCATGTGTATTTATGGCGGCGGTTGCTACACCTTCTTCGTGGAAATATTCACCACCAGAACTCGGTACACTTCCTCAGCCATCAGCTACAACGTTGCCTACGCAATCTTTGGCGGCACTGCTCCATTCGTCGGGACGTGGCTGGTCTCGGGCACCGGTATTGCGATGATCCCAGGCGTGTACATGGCCACAGCCGCACTTATCGTGCTGTGTCTGCTGGTCTTCACCCCAGTGCCGGAAACCCATCCGCTTTATGCCAAGTCTTCGCCAGCCACCGGCCAGTAAAAGCGCCGTACTCTAACTTCACAGAAAGGAATTCACCATGCACAACGAATTTCTCGTTGACTTCCACCACGTTGCCGAATTCGGCGCAACGGATAAAAACGGTGTCGACCGGCAAGCAGCCACACCCGAGGACAAACTCAGTCGAGATTGGTTCGCGCGATTCACCAGGAACCACGGCTGGGAACTTCGCGTCGACACTATCGGCAACATGTTTGCATTGATCGAACTTACGCCAGGGGCCCCCTACATACTGCTGGGATCGCATATGGATTCGCAACCACTGGGTGGACGCTTCGATGGTGCCTACGGTGTCCTCGCAGGCCTGCATGCTGCCAAAGCCATTGAGTCAAGGTTGAAAGCGGAATTACAGCAGCCGGCCTTCAACATAGGGGTAGCCAATTGGTTCAATGAAGAAGGCGGCCGGTTCGCCCCGTCCATCATGGGCTCTTCTGTGTTCGAGGGCTCCATGGACGAACAACAGATGCTGCAAACCCGGGATTTGGCGGGGATCAGCGTCGCAGAAGCCCTGGAATCTCTTGGATACCTCGGCCACGATCAACGTCCTGAAGTGGCAGGCTACGCGGAGATCCACATCGAACAGGGACGCATCCTGGAACGAGAGTCGATCAACATCGGAGCTGTCGATTTTTCCTGGCACACGCAGAAGCTGGACGTCGAAGTGCTTGGGGAACAATCCCATACCGGTGCAACGGCCATGGCCGATCGTCATGACGCACTTGTCGCTGCGAGCAAGGTGATACTGAAAGTCCACGACGTCGTAGGACACTTTGCTGAGGGCAGCATCGTGTCGTCGGTCGGGCAAATGACGTTGGAACCGAATTCTCCGATTGTCGTAGCTCGTCGGGTGCACTTGGTTGCTGACCTTCGCGCCGAGATGAAAACGGACGTATTGCGAGCGCGACAAATTCTAATTGGGCATATTGCGGAGATTGCCCGTGAACACGACATTCGGATCAACGTCAATGATTTCGACGTGCGCGAGATTCAGTACTATCCCGAGTCTGGCCTTGAATTAATCGAGAAAATAACCGCCAATCTGGGCAAGAGCGTTCGTCGTATACGCACGATGGCTGGGCATGACTCGGTAGCGATGAACCGAATGGTGCCGACGGTCATGCTCTTCATTCCCTCAATCGACGGCGTCAGCCATTGCGAACGAGAATTCTCTACTGACGAGGACATGATCCACGGGTTGGAAGTCCTCACTGAGATTGGCTGGGAAATGATCTTTGGCGCCCTAGATGAGAATGCAGCGTTGGCTGGCAACGAGAGCAAAGCAATCCATGGGATTTCCGCATGATGGATGATCTAGCCTTCCTCAGCGCAACAGAGCAGTTATCAGCTTTCCGCAGTGGAGAAATCTCTCCTGCAGAGGTCCTTGAAGCCCAGTTTGAATTGATCAATGCCGACAGGGACCGTGGGGTCGAAAGAATCAACGCGCTGACCGAGACGATGGAAACCGAAGCATATGCTGAAGCTGCCAGAAACACGGAGGCGTACGCCAAAGCCCGTCGCGCAAATGAAGTGCAGCAGTTGCCGGCATTGTTAGGCATCAGTGTCGTCGCGAAGGAAAAACACGGGCTAGCCGGGCACAGCCTTTCGATGGGACTGCTCTCGCAGAAACAGTCTGTTGCCGAGGTCGACCATCCGATCATCGAACGGCTCCGAACTGCCGGAGCCATTATCCACGGCCGAGCGACGAGTCCTGAGTTCAGCTGCGCCACTGTAACGCACTCTCCTATCTGGGGAGTTACCCGCAACCCTTGGAACCCCCAAATGTCACCGGGCGGATCCTCCGGGGGATCGGGTGCAGCGTTGGCAGCCGGATTTACCACGTTGGCTACCGCCTCGGACATTGCAGGATCAACTCGAATTCCGGCTGCCTTCACCGGAACCGTTGGGTACAAGGCCCCATACGGAAGGATCCCCGGGGCTGGGGAATTGGCCGCTGATCGTTACCGCGGCGATGGGCCGATGGGACGAACCGTCGCGGATGTTCTGCTTATGTCATCAATCATCAGCGGTACGCACCCGGCTGATTCGAACTCTTGGGGATCGACAAATCCCAGCCAAGAATTTGAAGAAGCGTCTCTCGCCGACTTGAAGATCGGGGTCTCCCTGGAGCTGGGCAATTACCCCGTAAGCCAAATGGTTGCCGCAGCGTTCGCCTCGACGATCCAGCGGCTGCGGGATCTGGGCGCGAATATTGTGGAAGTCGACCTGCCCTGGACAACAGACCAGGTCAGGGAAACAAGCTTCGCCCATTTCGGACAAATTCTTGCCCCGGCGATGACCCAGATCATCGGGAACTCTAAAAATCCGAGAGCTGCTTATACCGATCAATTCATTGCCGACGCGCTGGCTCAGGCGGAATCAGTGTCATTGGTCGATTCCCTTCGCTTGGACGCACTGTTCAATCAGCAATTGAACACGGCTATGTCAGGCGTGGATGTCTTGCTTTGCCCGACGAACGCAGTCGATTGGCTGCAGGCCGACGGAGACTACCTGGACGGGATCAGCGTGGCAGGACGGAAGCTTAAGCACTATTGGGAGGGCCATATGACCAGTCCTTTCAACATCGCCAATCATCGACCGGTGATGAATCTTCCGTGCGGTGTGGGTGAGGCCAACGTTCCGATTGGACTGCAGATTGTCGGTCAGCCATGGGATGAAAGGACCGTATTCCAGGCTGCGCTCGCTATGGAACGAGTCATCCAGTTTACCAGTGGTAATCCATACCCAGCACTGGCAGGAACACCGACCGGTTAACATCAGGGAATATGCGGGGACCAGTCCAGAATGGACTGGACCCCGCCTATTCTTGCAGGCTCAGACCTCGAGTTTCAGTGCCTTGCGCAAGGTCAGCGCCCCACCGGTGTGCATCACTGCCCTGCCGTAGATCTTCTCGGCAAACAGCAGCACGAGCCAGCAGGCAGCCAGGAGAATTGCCAGCGAAAGAATCGGCTCCCAGAAAGCTACCTCGCCGGAGAGCAGGCGGCTAGGCATCGCCGCCGAGGAGACGATAGGAATGTACGAAGCGACCACCAGGAAGCTGCCCTTGGCATACAACCCGATAAACAGCACCGCCATCAGGAGGCCCACCACGGGCCCGCTGGATTGCTGCAGATCCTCGGTACGGGTAGCCAAGGAGCCCAACGCTGCCCAGATCCCGGCCAGAAGCAGGAAACCGCCGAAGAAGAACACCACGAACCACCCGGCCACCTGGGTGACAACTCCGAGGAACGGGATCTGGATCGGGGAAATGTAGGCAGCCAGCAAGCCAATGCTGAGGAAGGCCAGGAGCTGGATCATTGCGAGAACGACATTCCCGATGATTTTTCCTGCCAGCAGCTGGCGCAGCCGGATGGTGCTGGCCAGGATCTCGACCACGCGGTTCTGCTTCTCCTCGATGACCGAGTTGGCGATGGGCATGCCGAAGAGGAATGCGGCCATGTAGAAGAGGAATGAGAAGACCAGCGCCATGGCACTGGCCATCGCGGCCCGTTCGGAATCGCCATGGAGCTGATCGAGAATGAGGTCCTCGTTATCGGGCAGGCCAGCTGATTCCAGTCCGGCCTCGGCCAGCAGCTGATCGGTCTTCACGGTTTTCATTGCCTCGCGGACCAGGGAACTGAGCTCTTGGTCGACCGCGTTGAAACCGGTCAGCGTGAATTCCTGCGCATCGGCCGAACCGGACAAGGTCGCGTTCAGCCGCTCAGCGGATAGCTGCTGCTCCGCCTGTTCAGGAGCGAGCCTGGAAATGCTCAATTCCACGTCTTCGGGGCGATCCTGGATCACCTGCTCCAGCACCCGGAAACTGGCATCGTCGGTGGCAGCCACGGCGAAATTCGACGTGCGATTGGCGAGGAATCCGGTAACGGCGACCGATCCGATGATGAATAGCAAGGTCACGATGGTGCTGATGATGAAAGCTTTGTCGCGCAGCTTGGTTTCGACTTCGCGCAAGGCGACAATGAGCCATGGAGCCGTAGTGGTGTTCACTTGATGATCTCCCGGTAGATGTCGGCCAGCGAAGGGCGATGGACCGCGAACTCTGCGACGGGCCCGCGGCTCATGGCGGTGGCGAGCACGCGTTGGGCATCGGCTTCGGAATCGAAATTCACCAATGCGTCATGGCCTGAAATATCGATAACGGTGACCCCCGGTTCATTGCGCAGCCAGCCCGTGTCGGAGCCCAGGGACAACCGGTGCCGGGAGGCCTGCGTCGCACGGAGCCCGGCTGCCGATGAATTGGCCAGGATCCTGCCGCCCTGGATGATCACCAGATGATCCACCAGCACATCGAGCAGATCCAGCTGATGCGAAGAGAAGAGGACCGGCACGCCGCGCGCTGCGTAGTCGCGCAGGATGGAGCTCATTGCGTCCACCGCGATCGGGTCAAGTCCGCTGAAAGGTTCGTCGAGGATGAGCACGTCGGGTTCGTGCAGCAGTGCTGCGGTGACTTGAACGCGTTGCTGGTTGCCCAGGGACAGGGATTCGAGTTTCGACTTGGCGCGGTCAGCCAATCCGAAACGGGCCAGCAGTTCCATGGCCCGTTTGCGTGCTCCGGAGCGGGACAGGCCATGGAGCTGTCCGAGGTAGACCAGCTGGTCTATGACCGGCTGCTTGGGATACAGGCCGCGTTCCTCGGGCATGTAGCCGAAGTTGGGGCGGGTGGCTCCATTGAGCGGTTGGCCGTTGAGCGAAACAGAACCGGAATCGGCGCTGAGCAATCCCATGATGATGCGCATGGTGGTGGTCTTGCCGGCACCGTTGGCACCGACGAATCCGGTGAGCGCGCCGCCAGGTACGGTGAAGCTGATGTCATCGAGCACCAAATTCTGTGCAAATGACCGTGACACATGGTTTAGCTCAAGCATGTTTTCCTCTGCCAAGTATTGTTTCTACTCATCAGCTTAGGAAACTAAGCAGCATTTGCGCTCCGTCTGGAGAATGAAACTATTGGATGAGTCCGGCGCGGTGGGCGAATAGCACGCCCTGCACCCGGTCGCGCAGGTGCAGCTTCGCCAACAGGTTCGACAGGTGGGTTTTCACCGTGGCTTCCGACAAGGAGAGCACTGCGGCGATTTCCCGGTTGTTCTTGCCCTGGGCCAGTTCGCAGAGTACCTGGCGTTCGCGTTCGGTGAGTTTTTCCAGCTGCTGGGCCTCGGTAGTTGCCGCTGCCGAATCCGCGGCAGGGACCGCGCCGGTGCCACGCTGGATGAGCTTGAGCGTGACTTCGGGGGAGAGCAGCCCGTGGCCGGCGGCCACCTGGTGCACGGCGGCCACCAGCATTTCAGGCTCTGCATTCTTCAGCAGGAACCCGCTGGCCCCGGCATCCATGGCCTCGAAGAGGTAGTCGTCGCGGTTGAAGGTGGTCAGCACAATGACTTTGGTCTGGGTGGTGCTGGCGATCAGCTTCGTGGCTTCGATGCCGTCCATCTGCGGCATTTGGATATCCATCAGGGCCACCGTGGGGTTCAGCTCGCGAACCATTTCCAGGCCCGCTTGGCCGTTGCCTGCCGTGCCGATGACCTGGATCTGCGGATCGGTTTGCAAGATCAGTTTCAGCGACGAGAGGATCAGCGACTGGTCATCGCAGATCACCACGGTAATTTTGCTCATGTTGCCAGTCTAGTTGCCGCGTCGGAAACCACGCGCAACCGGGCCCGGGTACGCCAGCCGTGCGGAATGCGCGGGCCGATTTCCACTAGCCCGTGATGCAGCTTGGCGCGTTCGCGAATGCCACGCAGGCCGTAGCCGCCACCGGCGGAATCCGGCCGGGGACGGCCGCTGTCGGTGACCTCGACTTCTATCCATGCGCCATCGGCATCGGTTCCCGAACGCAGCGACAAGGTAGCTGTGCGGGCCGTGGAATGCGCACGGACATTGGCCAAGGCTTCGCCGCTGATGCGGTAGAGCGCGAGCGACAGGCCTGCCGGCAGAGCGGAAATGAAGCCGGGCTGGTGTTCATCGCGGGAGATCTGGATGCTCAGTCCCTGGCGTTCATTGGCTGCGATCAGCTCATCGAGCTGCGCCATGGAGGGTTCGGGGTTCCGTGCCCCCTCAGCGCTGTTCGGCGAATCCTCCGGTCCGCGATGTTCGCGCAATACGCCCAGCAGTGCCCGCGTTTCGCTGACTGCACTGCGTGCCGAGGACTCGATGCCGCGCATCAGTTCGATGGACTGCTGGGGATCGCGCTCATGCACCATGCGGGCGGCCGAAGCCTGGATTCCCACCGAGGCAATGTGGTGGGCAATGACATCGTGCAGCTCGCGGGCGATGCGCAGCCGTTCCTCGTTGACCGCACGGTCTGCCAGCTGCTGGGACTGGTCGGCAATGCGCTGGGCCTGGGTTTCAACTATTTGGCTGGCGTAGGCATTGGTCCAGCTGACCATGCCCAGGAAGATCGCGCCGCCGAAGTACAGCAGGTTCGTCAGCAGGTTGTAGAAGATGAAGGCCGTTGACGTCGGCAGCACGCCTGCTGGATCCTCGACCATGGAAGTTCCGGTGGCCGTGAGCAAGTCGGAGGTGAAGAAGGTGACGATCACCCAGGTGGCCATGAACAGCAGCACCACGCTCATCGCTATCCACAGTCCCCGGCGGTTCTTCGACCACGTGACCGCGGTGTAGATGCCGATGAAATAGGCCAGCTGCGCGCAGAGCTCCATGCCGACTTGGTAGGTATTTTCGCTTCCGGCGCCCACGAAGGCAGCCGAACCGATGAGCATCATGGTGATGGGCCAGCGCCGGCGGAACATCAGCGGCACGATCAGGGACACAAGCACGAGATAGGCGAGAAGGGGATCGGGCGCGTTCTCTTGCTCGGTCAGGGAGAGCAGGAGTTCGTGCATGGCCAGCGCCAGCAGGAGGAAGCCCGAAGCGACGATAATGTCGCGGCGCAAGCTCTTCTTATCCGGAGACGGACGTTCCCAATCCATCGGAGGCAGCGTTGGGAGCCTCCGGTGTACTAGCTCGGGGAGTCGGTACATGGTGTTCCTTGATCATCTCGTTGGCCAGGCATTGGAAACGACTTTACCGGTCTGCGGTTTTCCGGGCATGAGCCTGGAGGCTTACCCCTGGCGTTGACCCGGGAGGAAATGCGCTAGGCAGAAAGGTTACTAGGCAGTAATGTGATGGTATGCACATGATTTTCCGAATCCTCATGGTTTACCTGAACAGCAAGAAGGCTTCCAAGCTGTCCATGTTCGACACCAGCTCAGTGGGCATGCGTGCCACGCTGACCGATATCGACTTTGCCGGCCACATCAACAACGGCATGTACTTCTCGATCTTCGATCTCGGACGCTTCGACTTGATGTTCCGTTCCGGTGTCTGGGACATCATGTCCAGGAATAAATGGGTTCCGGTCGTGCAGACCGAGACCATCACCTTCCGCAAGTCGGTGCGCCTGGGAACCAAGTTCTCCCAGGAAACCCGGCTGATCGGCATGGACGACAAGTGCATCTTCTTCGAGCAGCGCATCGTCGTGAAGGGCGAAATCTACGCTCGCGCCTATGTCGCCACCCGGATGACCTCGAAAAAGGGTGCGGTTTCCAACGAGGAAATCCTGGCTGCGGTCGGCTTGGAACTGCCAGCAGATATGGTGCTGCCCGAGTGGCTGCACCAGTGGCGCCAGGACGGAGCGCTGCCCAGCACCCGCAAGCCGGCCCCGCACAATTGGATCCGCTGAATCAATTCACTCGCGCAATTCCTGCTGGACCGGGCCGCCATGCCGTGCCGGGGGACTCAGCGTGCGGGGTTCGGCGAAGCCTTGGCCGCATCAATGAACATGGCGATCAGCTCGGGATCCTTGACTCCGCGCGATGATTCGACGCCCGAGGAGACATCGGCGCCGAAAGCGCTGGACGCAGCTAGGACATCAGCAACATTCTGCGGGGACAGTCCGCCGGCCACCAGCCAGCGCCGCCCAGCGGCCAGATCCTTCACTGCCGCATAATCCCAGCTTTCGCCGCTGCCGGGGACCGAGGCGTCAATGAGCAGCAGATCTTCGCCCCAATCGGCAAACTGCTCTTCCGGGTCATCGCGCCGCACCGCGCGGATGACCTTGAACCCGGCCTCATGGGCGGTGCTGACATCCGTTGCCGTGCGCTGCCCGTGCAGCTGCACCCAACTCACGCCGGCGTCCGCAGCACGCTGAAGCACCGTCTGGATCTCTTCGCCGCGGAATACCGCCACGGTGGCAATGCCTGCGGGAACCGCCTCCACCAATGCGGCGGCGCGCTGCGCGGAAATTTCCCGGGCACTGGGCGTGAGCACGAACCCGATGGCGTCAGCACCATGGGCCGCAGCGGTTTGCACGTCCTGGGCCGTGGACAAACCGCACACTTTGACGAAGGGCTTTGCTGCATTCACTTGGCGTTCTCCTTGGCCATATGGATTGGGGTGTAACCGCCAGGCGCGTTGGCGCGGATGGCCAGCAAGTCGCGGGCGTGATTCCACAGCCGCTTGTCCTCCCCGGTGACGGGCACCCAGGGCTTGACCGGAACAGCGGTGCCGGTTTCATCGCGGGTCACCATCACGGTCAGGCAGTAGGTCGTCAGCTGCATTTCCCGGATCTTCGGATCGCCAGAGCGCACATGCACCGCAATGTGCATCCCCTTGTTTCCGGTGTAGACCAGGCGGGCCTCGACCTCCACCAGGTGGCCGATCAGCAGCGGACGGTAGAAACGCACGCCGCCGGAGAACACCGCAACGGTTTCTTGCTGGCAGTAGCGGGCCGCGCACAGCTCAGCGGCATCGTCAATCCACTTCATCACGATGCCGCCGTGGACCTTGCCGCCCCAGTTCACATCGGTGGGCGCCGCCAAAAAGCGCAGCGTCACGCGTTCGGCGGTTCCTTCATCGGTGTATACCTGTTCATTCATGGACGCGACGATCTGCTCGCGGATCTCAATGCGCGCCAGCGCATTCTCGCGCATGGCGATTTCCCTGGCCGTCCCCGGGGTGAATGCCGGAACCGGGGTTGGCTTGCCATTCTCGCCGACGGCTACGAAGATCACCAGGCAGCTGCTGGAATTCACCGGACGCAATTCGCGCGGATCGCTGAAGGACACCTCGGTATGGATGTGCATGGAGCTGGTTCCGGTGTACACCACCGAAGCGGTCACTTCCACCAGATCTCCGGAGTGGATCGGGTCTTCGAAGTGGATATTGCCTACATAGGCGGTGACGCAATAGCTGGAGGACCATCCCACCGCCGCGGCGTAGGCGGCCTTGTCGACCCACTCCAGAACGGTGCCCGCAGGAACAATCCCGGTAACATCGACGTCGGTTGGTGCCGCGAGGAATCGCAAGGTGACAGAATGCGGACGTTGTTTCAGCTCCGGGGTGCTCATGCACTCCAGTTTCGCGCACAACGCGCATCACAGGCAATGTATGACGCTTCACGGCCCAGCCTTGCCGGCAAGCCCCACGGCGCGGAACTGCCGGTGGGCTCTGCCCTAGGATAGGAGGGTGCGTAGGGTCTTTGGAATATTTTCGGCTGCAACAGCCATCGTGGTGGCACTGAGCCTCAGTGCCGCGGCCGGAACCGCCGGCTTGGTGATCGTCGTGGGCCAAGGCCTGGATGAACTCATGGCCCATCGCCCGCTGGGCACCCAATGGTATGCCAGCGCCTTCGGCGAACTGCTGATCATGGCGGTTGCCACCTTCTTGATCCCGGTGGTGATCTCGCGCAACAGCCTCGACCTGACCGAGTACCACCGCATGAAGCTGCTCAAGCATTATCTGTCCATCGGCCCGCTGGCGGTGCGCGCCACCGGCGATGGGGAGCTGCTGCATGCGGCGATGGACTCGGTGGAGCGGTCCGTGAAATACCGTTCCAGCTTCATCGGCCCGGCCATCTCCGCGGTAGCCACCCCGGTATTGATCCTGTGCTTCATCGCCTTTGCCATCGATCCGCTCAGCGCACTGGTGCTGCTGGTTCCCACCGCGCTGGTCCCGGTCATCGTCCTGGGCTTCCAGCGGCGCTTCGGCTCCTCGAACGGCGAGTACCGCCGAGCCCAGGGCATCCTTTCGGCGACCTTCCTGGACGCACTGCGCTCGCTGGGCATGCTCAGGCTCAACGGCGGCAGCCGGTGGATGGGATCGCGCATCGAGCAGGCCACCGAACGCGTACGCCAGCAAGTGATGAAGCTGCTGGCCCGCAACCAGTTGATCTTGCTGGTCATCGATTCCAGCTTCGCCGTGCTGCTGCTCGCCAGTGCCGCCCTGCTGGCCTGGTGGCGCGCCAGCTCCGGGGCCATCACCCCGGGTTCTGCCCTGTCGCTGGTGATCCTGAGCTTCCTGATGCTCGCCCCGGTCAACTACGTCGGCAGCTTCTTCTACATCGGGATGACCGGCAAGGCTGCCGAGAAGAAACTGGCCGAAGTCGCCGACATCCCCATGCACCGTTCCATGGCCAATCCGCTGCACGTGGACCTGCGCCACCGCGATCTGATCCTGGAAGAAGTCAGCGCCAGCTACGACAGCGGGCACCACGCGCTGGACAAAATTTCCTGGCATTTCCCGGCCGGTTCGCGTACTGCCATCATCGGCCCCTCGGGCAGCGGCAAGACGACGCTGCTGCGCGTGCTCCAGGGCCAGCTCGAAGCTTCCTCCGGCACCATCCGCGATGCCCGGCAAGCCATGGGCCCGGCAACCTTGAAGGCCAATACCGCCGTAGTGGAACAGCACGCCACGCTCTTCGGCATGAGCCTGCGCGAGAACCTCCTGCTCGGTGCGCCCCAGGCTGCCGACGGCGAACTGCTCCTGGCGCTGCGCCAGGTCGGCATGGGAGCGTGGTTCGAGGCGCAACCCGGGGGATTGGCCCAACGCCTGGGCGAGGGCGGGGCACGGCTTTCTGGCGGCCAGGCCCAACGCCTGTCGCTGGCCCGCGCCCTGCTGGCGCAGCGTCCCGTGCTGTTGCTCGATGAGCCCACCAGCGCCTTGGACGTCAAGACCGAAGCGGACGTGCTCGGGACCCTGCGCTCCTTGGACCGCAGCACCACGGTCATCACCGTCACCCACCGGCTGGGGTTGCTGGCCGACTACGACTACGTGCTGGTCATGGACCACGGGCAGCTCATCCAGGCCGGACGCCGTGACGAGCTGCTGGCCGCCGACGGCTATCTCAAGGAAGCCATGGACGGATTCCGCCAACGCGCTGATGCGCTGCATGCCAGTGGCCGGAGCCAGCGGGGGGAGGGGAACTAATGCGCACGCAGAAAATCTCCACGATCAAAACCGTCGCCTGGCTGATTGGCAGCACCAAGGACCTGCTCCCGCCGCTGCTGCTGGCCTGCGTGCTGGCCTGCGCCACTCGCCTGGCTTCGCTGGGGATCTACGCTGTGGCCGGGTTCGGCCTGGCCAAAGCCCTGCACCTGGGCGGTGCGCAGCTGCCTCTGGACCTTGGCTGGGGACCGCTGATCGCCGTGGTCATCCTGCTGGGGCTGGCCAAGGGGGCGGTGCGCTACCTGGAGCAGTATGTAGGGCACCGGGTGGCCTTCCTGTCTCTGGCGCGGCTGCGCAACCGCATGTACCAGGCATTTGAACGCCAAGCGCCATTCGCCGCGGACAGCAAGAATTCCGGCGGCATGCTCGCCAAGGCCACCAGCGACATCGACAAGGTTGAAGTGTTCTTCGCCCACACCCTGCCCCCGGCGGTGGCGGCAGTGGCAGTCAGCGGCCTGGCAACCTGGGGAACCTGGGCGGTATTCGGCATGCAACCGGCCCTCGTGCTGCTCGCCGGCTACGTGCTGATCGGGCTGGCCATCCCGGCCCTTGGCGTCGGCGCCCTGCGCCGTACCGCGCGGGCCACCGCCAGTGCTCGCGGCACCCAGAACCAGCTACTGGCCGACGCGCTTGCCGGCATCGACGTGATTCACGGATTCAATGCCGGCAAACCCGTCATGGCGCGGATGCGCGAAAGCCTGCACGAAAGCCGGCAAGCGGCGCGCTCGGCCGGAACCGTGAGCGCGGTACGGGCCACGCTGACCCAGCTGGTGGTCTGGGGCAGCCTGCTCGCGCTCTTTGTCCTGCTGGGAACCGCCGGGCAGTTCGGCACGCTGATCGTGCTGTGCTGTGCTCTGGTCCCTTCCTATGAAGCGGTGCGCGCGGTAGACGGGTTCATCCTGGGCCTGCAGGATTCGCTGGCCAGCGCTCGCCGGCTGTACGCCACGGCGATAACCAGCCATCCGGTTTCCGAACCCGCCAACCCGGTTCCCCTTCCTGCTTCCGGCACCTTGCGCGTGGCGGATCTGTCGGTTGCCTTCGAGCGCCATCGGGTAGTTCGCGGCGTGGATTTCGAGCTGGAACCAGGCTCCCTGCTCGCATTGGTGGGCGAAAGCGGCTCCGGCAAATCGTCGGTCGCGGCAGCCCTGGTGCGCTCGGTGGAAGCTGCCGGCACCGCCAGCTTCGGCGATGTGCCGCTGGAGGCCGCCAGCTTGGCGCAGCTGCGCACCCGGATCATCCTGGTCTCACAAGAGGCGGTGATGATCCGTGGAACGCTGCGCGAGAACCTCTTGCTGGGTGCGGAAGGGATCAGCGACGCCGAGATGGAGCAGGTCCTCGACGAGCTGGGCATGGGCCCCTGGCTGCGCCAGCAGAAGGCCGGATTGCAGACCCGGTTGGGGGATCGCTTTGCCCGGCTTTCCGGTGGCCAGCGCCAACGCGTGGCCCTGGCCCGGGCGCTGCTGCGCAACCCCGCGGTATTGATCCTCGATGAATCCACTAGCGCCCTGGATGCACGCAGCGAACAGCTGGTCCTGGAAGCAGTGGAACGCCGCCGCGGTGAAGGGATGGCGGTGCTGATGATCAGCCACCGGCTATCGATCCTGGCCCGGGCGCAGAACGTGCTGGTGCTCCATGAAGGAGTGGTGCTGGAACGCGGTGCGGCGCCAGCGCTATTGGCCGATGGGCAATCCTTGTTCTCCCGCATGGCCGTGCGCGAAGCGGACCGGATTTTGCCAAGCTGATCCACGCCCCGCCCAATGGATGGAACTGACAAGGCAGCGGGGAGGTACTAGGCTCGCATCATGATGCGAATAGTGGTTCTCCTGTTCCTGGCTGTCCTATTCACTGGCTTCGTGGTGACCGCAATCCTTGCCGGCACCTCCGGGGAATGGGTGTGGTGGATCCTCGTCGTGCTCACCGGTTTGCTGGTGCTTCTGGGCATCAGGGACCTGCTGCAAAAGAAGCATGCGATCCTGCGCAATTTCCCGATTGTCGGGCACGCCCGCTACCTCTTCGAATTCATCCGCCCCGAGATCCAGCAGTATTTCATTGAGCGCAATACCGATGGCCGTCCTTTCAACCGCGACACCCGCTCGCTGATCTACGCGCGGGCCAAGGGCGCCGATAGCCATAAGGCTTTCGGCACGGAGCTGAATGTCAATGAAGTCGGCCACGAATACCTGCTGCATTCGGCAGCTCCGGTAGCCCCGGTGGCATCGCAGCACCGCGTACGGGTGGGGTCCAGCCAGTGCTCGCAGCCCTATGAGATTTCGCTGATGAATATCTCCTCGATGAGCTTCGGCTCGCTTTCTGCCAAAGCGGTGCTGGCGATGAACAAGGGCGCCGCGATGGGCGAATTCGTCCATGAAACCGGTGAGGGCGGGCTGACCAAG
This sequence comes from Glutamicibacter sp. NPDC055354, assembly GCF_053644955.1. Lineage (NCBI taxonomy): Bacteria > Bacillati > Actinomycetota > Actinomycetes > Micrococcales > Micrococcaceae > Glutamicibacter > Glutamicibacter sp. NPDC055354. Next base: position 1,634,892 of record NZ_JBSHMB010000001.1, on the reverse strand, counting down.
TACCATCTGGAATACGGGGCGGACTTGTTCTGGGAAATCGGTTCAGGCTACTTCGGCTGCCGTACCGAGCAGGGCCGCTTCAACCCCGAAACCTTCGCTGCCAAGGCGAACCATGAAAAAGTCAAGGGCATCACCATCAAGCTCTCCCAGGGCGCCAAGCCCGGGCTCGGTGGCGTGCTGCCGGCTGCCAAGGTCACCGCGGAAATCTCCGAGGCCCGCGATGTCCCGATGGGCGTGGACTGCATTTCACCGGCCAGCCACGCAGAATTCTCCACCCCGCGCGAATTGATGCATTTCGTAGCGAAGCTTCGCGACCTCTCCGGTGGCAAGCCAGTGGGCATCAAGTTCTGCGTTGGTTCCCGCACCGACGTCATGGCCCTGTGCAAGGGCATGCTGGAAACCGGCATCCTGGTGGACTTCATCACCATTGATGGCGCTGAAGGCGGCACCGGAGCTGCGCCGCTGGAATACGAGGACCATGTTGGCGCCCCGCTGACCGAAGGCTTGATGCTGGTGCACAACACCTTGGTGGGTGCCGGACTGCGCGACGAAATCCGCCTCGCCGCGGCAGGCAAGGTCGCCAACGGCTCCGACATCATCAAGCGGCTGATCCAGGGAGCGGATTTCACCTTCTCGGCGCGTTCCATGATGATGGCCACCGGCTGCATCCAGGCCCAGCAGTGCCACACCAACCACTGCCCCGTAGGCGTAGCCACGCAGAACAAGCGCCTGATGCGTGCCCTGGATGTGGAGGACAAGGGCCACCGCGTCTACAACTACCATCGCTTGACCGTCACCGAATGCGCGCAGATCATGGCATCGATGGGACTGACCAGCCCGGAGCAGCTGAACACCCGGATGCTGCGCCGCCGGGTGAACCTGCAGTCCACTCGCTCCTACGCCTCGCTGTTCCAGTGGTTGCGTCCCGGCGAGCTGCTCGAGGATATTCCAGGTTCCTGGAAGGAAGACTGGAATGAAGCAGACGCGGACCACTTCGGCGAGCACGCACCGCTGGACTACGCGGCACCCAAGAGCGTGGATATCACCCCATCGGTGGTTCGCGAACCAGCCGATGCAGTGAACGCACCGCGCATCGAGCCCAGGGATTCAGCCAAGGTGCGCCCGGTACATGCAGATGTCACCCGGCCAGAAGGCAAGCCGGGAGCTGACAGCTAGCCTTCCGAATCAGCAGCCAGAGACCGCAACGCCTCGTGGTCCACTTCCTCCAGCGAAGCCGGAATCCACGTGGGGTTGCGGTCTTTGTCGATGACCTGGGCACGGATGCCCTCGGCAAGATCGGCACGGTGCATCAGGTAGCGAGCCAGGCGCAGTTCGCGGTCCAAGGCCGAACGCAGGTCCTGCTCCTCACGTGCAGCCCGCACGTTGTAGAACGCGCTGGCCACGCTGGTCGGGGAATTCGCTGCCAGCATCTGCGCGGCACGCTGCGCCGAAGGATGGACCATCTGCTCCAAGCGTGCCAAGACTTCCTGCGGGGTGGCGGCACTGAAAGCATGATCGATCCAGCCGCGGTCCAGTTCCAAGGCGAAGGACTCGGGCGCACCGTGCATGACCTCGATAGCAGCCGCGATCTCTCCGGCATTCAGCCCCGCGAACTCAGCGAGCTCATCGAGGATGTTCTGGGCGAAGTCCTCGGTGACAACGGCATCGGCAAAACCGAGAAGTACGGCATCGGCACCGGTGAAGGACTGCGCACTCATCGCAAAGAACTCGCCGAAGTGGCCCGGCGCGCTGGCCAGCAGGTGGCTGCCTCCCACATCCGGGGTGTAGCCGATCTTCGCTTCGGGCATTCCCATGGTGGCGTTCGCGGTCACCAGGCGCACCGGTGCGTGCGAGGCCAAGCCGATGCCCCCACCCATGGTGATGCCATGGGCCAAGGTGATCAGGGGCTTGGGATAGGTGGAGATCAGGTAATCCAGTTCGAATTCTCTCGCGAGCAGATCGACGAAGTCCTGATGGCGTCCGGTGGTGACTGCTGCATGGAAATCGGCGATATCTCCGCCGGCACAGAAGGCGCGCTCACCGCGGCCGGTGAGCAGCACCAGCGAAATCAACGGGTCCACGGCCCACGCACGCAGCACCCGGCCCAGCTCGGTGAGCATTTCCAGGGTCAATGCATTGAGCTTGCTGGCACGGTTCAGCTCGATGTGGCCGATTGGGCCATGCACGGCCGCGATGACTACGCGATCGCTGGAAGATGCAGGTGTCTGGTTCTCCACCGGGACATTCCTCTTTCTTGGGACGGATGCAGGCACCAGTGGCGCCGCGGCGCAACGAATCAGCGGGAGAGCACCTGGGCGAGCCGGTCCAATACCAGCGCGGCCTTCGGCTTCTTGGAATTCTCCGGTTTCAACGCGAAGATGGAGCGGGCCAGGCGAATCTCGGGGGCATCAACTATGCGGATGCCTTCCGGAGCGTTGGCCATGGCCAGATCGGGAACCAGGGCGGCGCCCAGTCCCGAGGAAACCAGGCTCAGCGACGCATTGAAGTCGTCGCAGTAGGCAGCCACCTGCGGGTGGATGTTGTAGGAAGAGAACAAGCGCGAAATCAAGGTGGCATCCGAGGTGCCCGGGTGGTGGAAGATCCATGGCCATTCGGCCAACTGGTCCACGGTCAGCTGGGCGTCTTCAGCGATGGGCCAGGACGCCGGGATCACTACCCGGAACTGGTCATCGCCCAACCAGGTGCGCTCCAGGGACGCTGGCCACGACAGTCCGCCGGGTCCCACCTGGAAGATCAGTGCGAGGTCGAGGTCGCCGCCGGTGCCAAGGCCTGCGACAGTTTGCTGGGGTTCGCCGATCCACAGGCGCAGGTTGATGCCCAAGGAGGACCAATCCGGTGCCTTAAGGATCTGCGGCAGCGCGTAGGTCGCCAGCGAGGGGAAGATGCCAAGCTTGATTTCCTCAAGGTCGGTAGCTTCGGTGGAGATGGTGGCGACGTCTGCCATGAGGGCGTCGAGGTCGGTGAGCACCCGTTTGGCGTGGCGCACCATGCGCAGGGCGCCTGGTGTCGGGGTGATGGAGCGTGCGCCGCGCAGGAACAGCGTGGTACCGGTGCTTCGCTCCAACGCTGTCATCTGCTGGGAGACAGCGCTGGCCGTGTAGCCCAAGCGGGTTGCGGCCGTGGCAAAGGAACGATGCGCCACCACTTCGAGCAATGTGCGCAGATGAACTGGATTAATCACTTCTAAAGTCTATGGCCTTTAGCCAAAGATTTGCTTAGCCCACGGCCTAGAGTTCGTCCTCAAGGTCATCAAGCTCTGTGCTTTCCTCGTCGTCGTCATCGTCTGCGGCGAATTCGTTGTCGAGCTGGTCTTCGGTTTCCAGGTCATCGTCGTAGAGGTAATTGCGCTGTGCCAGCGGGTCGAGGTTGCGCATGGTTTCCGGCATGTCGCTTGAGCCCTCATAAGCCTGGGAATCGCGTCCGTCATCCGGTTCGTAGATGTCGTTGCCGAACTCCGGCGCAAATTCTGTGGTGTCGAAATCCTTCGTCATTGCGTACTCCTTCGTCGAATACGAGGGATCCGCCGGAAGCCGGGGATTTACCTCGTGACTTCTCGTATCACCAGAGTAGGACGCTGCTTCGGGAAACGAAAGACTTGTTTTCTGCAGCTGACAGTGAATGACTTCTCAGTGGTCATGTTCGGCATAGTGCTCCAGCAGGGGAGCGGCACGGTAGGCCAGGTGCGTATGGAGCGCGAAGGTTGTTTCCGAACGGGTGACACCCTTGACGCGCAGGATCTGGCGCAGTGCTGATTGCAGCTGGTGGGTGTCGGTGGCGATGAGCCGCACCCAGAGATCGCCACGTCCGGAGGTCTCGTGGATTTCCAGCACGCTGGGGATCTGGCGCAGCGCAGTGACCACGGTATCCAGATCGCGGTGGTTCACTTCCAACGTCACGAAGGCCAGGACGTCGTAGCCGAGCTTGCTCAGATCGATGTCGCGGCCGCCGTCGCGGAGGATTTCGGCGCGCTGCAAACGGCGCAATCGCGACTGAGCTGTGTTGCGCGCAACACCGACCTCATCTGCGAGTTCAGAGATTTGGATGCGGGGATCCTTGATCAGTGCGAGCAGCACTTTCAGGTCTACATCGTCTAATCGCACTATATGCTCACTCCGGGTTATCTGCGGGGACAAAATTTTGAACAATCTGCTCAAATGCTAGCAAGAAATCTCTCTCGTTGCTTTCAGCAGGCGGATATTAGTGAGTGAACGCTCTGTTGTAGTAGACAAACGCAAGCAGAACGCTCAACTAACCGGTGGGGCAGCGAGTGGCCCCACCGGTAAAAACTCTTTCTGGGCATTCTTCGTGCCCAGCTGGTCTGGACTACTTTGATCCCGGGAGTGAATTTGTCGGTTATCAGCGAGCTGCGCATGCAGCCTATGAACCATCGCGTACTCTCCTGGAACCCCGGGCTGACCGCTCGACTGGTGATCACCGTGTCCGTCAGCTTCCTGCTGCTGGTCGGAGCCAACCTGGCCACCCCGCTGTATCCGGCACTCCAATCCGAATTGCACCTTGGCGCCATGGGAACCACCGTGGCCTTTGCCAGCTACGTCTGTTCGCTGATGCTCTTCCTATCCACCGTGGGGCATTGGTCGGATCATATCGGACGCCGTGCGGCGCTGGTGATCGCGGTCGTTGTTTCTTTCGCTGGAACCCTGGTCTTCGGATCGGCCGGCAACCTGCTGGAACTGTGCCTTGGCCGTGGTTTGCAGGGCGCCGGTGTCGCGCTGGCTACCGGTGCTAGCGCCGCGGCCCTGCGTGAACTTCTTCCTGCGCGGCCTGAGTGGGCTTCGCGCTTCACCCTCTTGGCCTCATCGGGCGGTGTCGCCTTCGGACCGGTCTTGGGCGGACTGCTGGCTCATCTGCCTGGCGGGCGCACTACCGTGTTCATGGTGCAGGCGTTCTTGCTGCTGCTGGTCCTGGTCCCATTGAGCACCCTGCAGGCCCGTCCGGCCATTGCGCTGGCTGAGCGCGGACAGCGAAGCAAGGCCCTGGCCCCACGCCGCTTGGGCGTCCCCAGCTCGGCCCGGGCACCGTTCTGGCTCGCTGCCCTCGTTGGCTTCTTGAGCTTCGCCATCTTCGGCTTCGTGCTGTCCTTGGCACCCGGCTACTTCGCCCAGGCCTTTGGCCTGGATTCGGTGCTGGTCATTGGCCTGATTGCCGGCCTGCCATTGGGCATATCCGCCCTGTCGCAGCTGGTCGTGCGCGGCGGCAAGGCCTTGCTGCCTATCGGTCTGGGATTGATGGCGGCCTCCACCGTAGTGCTGGCCGTGGCTGCCGAGCATCGCCAGCTGCCATGGGCCATCGCGGCATTGGTTTTCGTGGGCCTGGGCCAGGGCATGGCCTTCCGCACTGCCTTCGCTCAAGCGGTGGACGCGGTCAACGACAAGCAGCATGCCCAAACCGTGTCCACCATATACCTGGTGACCTACCTGGGCAGTGCTGTTCCAGTAATCGCGCTGGGCTGGGCCGTCGGGGTCTTCGGGCAGCAGCAAAGCATCCTGGTCTTCTCCATCGGCTGCGCCGTGGTGGCGGCAGCGCTAGCCGTCTGGGCACTGGCAGGACTGCGCAAAGCACGCTAGAACCGGGCGTACTGTGGAGGCATGACTAGTCCACTTCCAGAGCCTGCTAGCCGCGGCGCACAGTGGGCCGTGGCTGCACGCATCTACATTCCTGCACTGTGGCTCGGCCTGATCATCGGCATTTCATTCATCGAGGCACCACTGAAATTCACCGCACCCGGAATCACCATTCCCCTGGGACTGGGCATTGGACGCCGCGTCTTCTTCGCAATGAACATGGTCGAGGTCATCTTCTTCATTGCCCTGGTGGCCGGGTCGGCCAAGCGCGCTGCCGGCAAGGCCTGGGGCTGGGGCGTAGGGCTGGTCGGCCTATTGCTGCTGATTAAAACCGCAGCGATCCGCCCGGGTCTGTCTGCGCGTACCGATGCGGTGCTTGCAGGAGTCTCCGATGGCGGATCGCTATGGCATTACGCCTATATTGGCGTGGAATTCTGCTTGACCCTCGCTCTGGTTGCGCTGCTGCTGATGGCAGCCAAGCGCTGGATCAGAATTACCGGTCGCTAGCCAGCTGGCAGGCCTCGGCGGTAATCATCACCGATTCGAGTCGAGCGTGCTCCTCGGTGGGGTAATGGATGGTGATCAGTTCATCTGCCTGAGCTGCCGAAGCGAAGTGGCGCAGGTATTCGGCAACCTGTTCTCCGGTGCCAACCGCGGTGTAGCGCATCATGTCCAGGATCTGCTGCGCCTGCGGAGTATCCATGAGTATATCGATCTCCGCTTCGGTGAATTCCTTCTTCGCGGAACGGCCGATGAAGCTTGCCACGCGATGGCGCTTGGCAACGTCCAGCAGTTCATGCGCTCGTTCAGCCGTTTCCGCAGCCAGCACGCCTACGCCGGCAATGACATACGGTTCAGCCAGTTGCTCTGAGGGGGTGAACTCCTCGCGGTAGATGCGGATCGCTTCATGCAGCGCAGCCGGTGCGAAATGCGAGGCGAAGGAATACGGCAGTCCCAGCTGGGCGGCGAGCTTGGCACCGAAGAGCGAGGAACCCAGGATGTACAGCGGAACGTTGGTTCCTGCTCCCGGGGTCGCCTGAACGGTAGGAACCCTGGATTCGCCGGCGAGATAGGCCTGCAGCTCCAGCACATCGTGCGGGAAGGAATCGGCGGCCGACGGGTCGCGGCGCAAGGCACGCAGGGTGGTCATGTCGGTTCCCGGTGCACGGCCCAAGCCCAAATCGATGCGGTCGCCGTAGATTTCGGCCAGCGTGCCGAACTGCTCGGCGATCACCAGGGGGGAGTGGTTCGGCAGCATGATGCCGCCTGAGCCGAGGCGAATCTTCTCGGTGTGGTGGGCTATGTGGCTGATCAGCAACGAGGTCGCGCTGGAAGCAATGGTGGGCATATTGTGGTGTTCCGCGTACCAGACGCGTTCATACCCATGGCGTTCTGCAGTTTGCGCCAAGCGGACGGAGGACTTGAAAGAGTCGGAAATAGTTGTCCCGGGTTCAACCGGAGCAAGATCCAGAATAGATAGCTTCACACTGGGTACAACCGGTGGCGTACGGGAAGTATTCCAGTAATTTCCGCCTCAAACGCAAGGAACGGCTATCCGCAGTGCGGATAGCCGTTCCCTGGCTAAGTCTGGCGTTAGCGCCAAAGACCTTCTTTAGAGAGCGCGAATGTCTGCAGCCTGCAGACCCTTTGGACCCTCAACAACTTCGAACTCCACCTTCTGGCCCTCGTCCAGGGTGCGGAAACCCTGGGTCTGGATTGCAGAGAAGTGTGCAAAGACGTCTGGATCGCCGCTGTCTGGAGCGATGAAGCCGAAGCCCTTTTCAGCGTTGAACCACTTGACGATTCCGGTTGCCATTTTCTTATTTGGTCCTTTCAGACGTTTCTCGCCGGTTTAGTTGGCGAGCTTGGTTGTAATCTGCGCACCCTCCGAATTCCAGGATGGAAGACGGATAATGCGAAGCAGCCAAGTCATTCACTTCACGTCTAGAAGGGGGCTCGCGTCAACCGAGGTGGTACGACATTCACAAACTTCTAACGGGTACTTCGCGAATTACTTTGGAACTACATTGCCTAGCCTACGTGTTTGGTGACGACAAATGAATAACTTTGAACCAATTAATCAGAAATTTGGTTAAGCGGTGAGCCGAGTTCACCGAAATGCCGGTTTGATGACGCGGAATACGACCACGGCAGCGATCAGGGACAACGCCGCGGCGATGCCGGAAGTCAGCAGGACTCCGTGGTCGAAGGCCATGGCTGCGGAGCCCAGCAGCGCTTGCGCATCGGCGGCACTCAAATCGGCGGCGACCTGGTGCGCTCCGCCCAAAGTCTCGCCGGCAGTTTGCAGCTGGGCATCGGTCAGCGAGCCGGGCGCGAGCAGCCGCGAGGTGTAGACCGTATTCAGGATGGTACCGAGCACTGCAATGCCCAGTACCGAGCCCACTTCGTAGGCGGTTTCCGAGATCGCCGATGCCGCGCCGGCCTTGGAAGCCGGGACTGCGGAGAGCACCATGTCATTGGACAAGGTCTCGGTCATGCCGATTCCCGTACCGAGGACAGCAAACGCGGTCATGAGCAGGAAGGAATTGGATCCCTCCCCGGCCAGGATCACCAGCAGGTAGGCGACCGCGGAGAGGATCAGGCCGATGGCCATGATGTTCGGCGTGCCGAAACGGCGCGAGAGCGCCACCGAGAGCAATCCGAAGCCCATGGTCAGCACCAGGCCCGGGGTCATCCACAGTCCCGCCACCAGCGGGGAGAACCCTGCAATGAGCTGCAGATGCTGGGAGACGAAGTAGATGAAGCCCACCAGCGAGAAGATGCCGATCAGGTTGACCATCAACGCGCCAGAGAACAGTGCGTTGCTGAACAAGCGGACATCGAGCATCGGCTGTTCGGCCTTGAGCTGCCGGCGTACGAAAGCCGCACCGCAGACAATGGCCAGGACGATGGCCGCGGCCGAGAAGTACCACGGGGCAGTTACCGCAGTCTTGATGGCGTAGACAAAAGGCAGGAGGGTGAAGACCACCAGCAGGATCGAGAACGGATCCACGCGGCCCGGGTTCGGGTCCTTGGATTCGGGAACAAGGATCATGCCGCCGATCAGCAGGGGCAGGAGCATTGGCACGGCCATCAGGAAGACCGAGCCCCACCAGAAGTGCTCGAGCAGCACGCCGCCGACAATGGGGCCAAGCACAGCGCCGCCGGAGAAGGCCGCCGCCCACACCGCAATGGCGGTCCGGCGTTCGGTATCATCCATGAAGATATTGCGGATCAAGGACAACGTGGCCGGCATGAGCATTGCGCCGAAGACGCCAAGCAGGGCACGGGCTGCCACCAGCTGGGTGGCATCCGTGGCGAAAGCGGCGAGGGCGGAAACCAGCGCGAAGCCGGTCGCACCGATCAGCAGCAGCTTGCGCCGGCCGATGCGGTCGCCCAGTGAACCCATGGGGACCAGCAGCCCGGCCAGGATCAGCGGGTAGATGTCGATAATCCACAGCAGCTGGTTCCCCGAGGGGGACAGGGCTCCGGTGATTGCCGGGACCGCGAAGGAGAGTACGGTGTTGTCGACGGAAATGAGCAGTACAGGGAACAGCAGGACCACCAGTGCCGCCCAACGGCGCGGCTTGCTGAGCACTGTAACGCGTTCGGAGATATTCGAGGTCATGACGTTCGCCCTTGGATAGGTAGTGGAATGCGCGGCGATTTGCCCGCAATTGTTAACTGTACCGTCTAGACGGTATAGTTACAATTGTTGGTAAAGTCAGATCGATCACGAACTACACCTTGGAACGGAGAACTATGGCTCGCCCACCTGCTGCCCGCGGCAAAGTGCTTGACGCCTATATCGCGCTCTTGTGCGAAGAGGGGGAGCGGGCAGCCACGCTGGATGCCACGGCCGCACGCGCCGGGGTCTCCAAGGGCGGGCTGCTCTACCACTTCGCCTCCAAGGATGCGCTGGCGGACGCGGTCATCGAGGCCGCGGAGGAACATGTTGCCCGTGATGTCGAGGGGATGCGCACCTCGGCGGAAGGGGCGTCCGTTTATTACGTGCGCACCAGCGCGGAAGTCGATACCGAATTGGATCGGCACCTGGTGGCCCTGCAACGCCTGGCCCAGGCCGGGGTCAAAGCCGCGACGGAAAAAATCGAGAGCACCAATGAGCGCTGGTACCGGTGCATTCTGGATGAAGTCGGCAGCAAGGACATCGCGCATCTGGTGATGCTCGCCGGCGAGGGGCTCTACGCGAACCTGGCCCTGCCCGGGACTTGGTACGAACGCAATTTTGATGGCGAGCTCAATCGCTTACTAGAGTTGGTCTCGAGAATAAAAAAGTTGGGAAACCTCAACGAATAGCGAGCAGGTAGAAATCAATGAAGAACAAGAGCGTTGCTTCTCCAATCAGAGGACGAGTTGGAGCGCTGCTTGGCATCCTGCTGCTGGCACTGTCCCTGCGCGCCGCAGTGGTGTCAGTTTCCCCGTTGCTCTCCCGCATTGAAGCGGATATCGCGTTCACCGAGTTCACCACCGGCCTGCTGGCGATGCTCGCGCCCATTGCTTTCGCAGTCTTCGGCCTGCTCACTCCGCGGTTGATCAAGGCTTTCGGCCTGGAAAAAACCCTGATGATCTCGCTGGGCCTAGCTGTCATCGGCCAGGTCGCGCGGATCTTCATGCCCGAGGTCTATTCCTTCCTCGCCCTGTCCATCATCACCTTGGCTGGCTACGGCATGGGCAATGTGGTGCTGCCGCCGTTGGTCAAGAAGTACTTCCCGGACTGTATCGGCATGGTCACCAGCGGCTACGTCACGATGTTGGCCATCGGCACCTGGATGGCCCCTCAGTTCTCTGTTCCACTGGCCAATCTCAGCGACTGGAAGATCTCCATTGGTTCCTGGGCCGCCCTGTCGGGCATCGTGCTGGTGCCATGGCTGGTGCAGCTGGTTGCCGACCGCGGGACACAGCGCCTGGATAATCCCGTCCACGCCAGCGGGCATCCGCAGCCTATCGCCAAGATCAACCCCTGGAAGTCCAAAGTGGCTTGGGGTCTGGCAATTTTCCTGGCCGGGAACTCGGCGCAGACCTATGTCTACTTCACCTGGCTTCCGCCCTACCTGCAGAACCGCGGCCTCGACGAAATGGCAGCTGGCAACATGCTGGCGCTCTTCGCGATCCTCGGCCTGCCGGTCAGCCTGCTGGTTCCGCTCTGGGTGCCTCGGCTGAAGCACCCGATCATTGCAGTCCTGGTCTTCACCATGTGCTGGATTGCCGGGCACCTTGGCATCTACCTGTCGCCAACGCAGAACACTGCGTTATGGATCTGCCTGGCTGGCCTCGGGCAGGGCACCTTCGCCATTGCGCTGCTGATGATGAACCTGCGCTCGCGCACAACCTACGGTTCAGGCGTGCTCTCGGGCTTCGCCCAGGGCCTTGGCTATGCCGGTGCCGCGGTGGTTCCCATGCTCTTCGGCGTGGTGCAGAAAGCCACCGATTCATGGGGTGCGGCCTTTTCGATGCTCGGCGGCTGCGTCATCGTGATGCTGGTCGGCGCGATCATCATCAACCCGCCGCGCACCATCGAAGATGATTCGCCAGGCACCGAGGACCTGGGCAAGCTCGAGCGCATCGACTAGAAGTGGCGCTGCGGACCTTCGCTGGACGGTGGCGTGGGGCGGGAGCGATGCCAATGGCCCGCGGCCAACGGGACCGACCAGCCGAAGCGGATGGAAGCCACGCGGATGGCAAAAGCCAAGGCGGCAATGCCGGCGCCCACCGGAACGTTCATCAGCGCCAGATGCCAGGCCACGGCGGTGAGCGCGGCACCCACCATGGCGGCCAACGCGTAGATATCGCGCGGGTTGAACAAATCAGGGGTGACGTTGGAAATGACATCGCGCATCAAGCCGCCGCCTACGCTGGTGATGACACCAAGCAGGACCGCGGCGACCGGATTGAAGTCGTGTTCCAGGGCCTTGAGCGTACCGGTGACGCAGAACAGGCCCAGGCCTGCCGCGTCGAATAGCTGGACCAGGCGGTGCAGCTTCTGCACCGCGGGGGTAAACGCGTAGACGCACAGCGCCGCGAGCACCGGAGGCACAAAGTAGACCGGATGCGCGAAAGTCGCCGGGGACTGATTGAGAATCAAATCCCGCACCACTCCGCCGCCCAGACCGCAGACCCCGCCGAGGAAGGCCGAACCGAGCAGATCGAAGCCACGGCGCGCGGCCATCAATGAACCCGCGACGGCGAAGAAGAAAATGCCAATGAGCTCGATCAGGATGTACATTCCGGGCCTTTTGCAGGTCAATCAGTGGGTCAAGGCTCAATTATTGCTCACCGGCGATCTCAGCCAAGAATCTTGGCGAGCTTGACCAAGGTGTTGTGGTTACGGGTCGTCACAATGCGTTGCTTTGCCTGTGCGGCCATGAGCTTCCCGATGGGATTCGCGGTGCTTTCGCCCTTGCGGACAATCCACGCTACGGCACGGCCCTGGACCAGATAGGCTCCTGGCCCAGCGAGTCCCTGGATAGCGGCGCCCACCGCTTGGGCATCCTCAGCCGATTCGCAGAGCGTGAAGTAGCCATGGTGTTCGCTGGCCGGATCAGGCAAGGGCAGCGGGAAGGGCTGGGACAGCTGCTGGATTTCCGCGACGGTGCAGACAATCGTGGGAATCGGCCGCTGGTAGTGCCCGGCCAGAACCGCATTGCAGTGCTCCTGGACTTCCAACGGATCAGAACTGGATGCGCTGAGCACCGCATTGCCGCTGGCCAAAAGGGTTTTCACGTCGGTGAAACCAGCAGCGAGAAGCAGCTGGGCCAGGTCCTTCATCAGGACCTTGACCCCACCGACATTCACCCCGCGCAGGAATACGGCGTATCTAGTCATGGATCAATCCAAGCGCATCGGATTGATGCTTGTCGAGGGTCGTTATGAGTCATAAAGATCGCTAGGATCAAGAATATGCCTACGCACTTACCCTTTGGATCATGGCCATCATCGATTTCCGCGCATGACGTCGCTGCCGGAACCAAGCCGCTGGGCGGAGCCTGCTTCTTCTCGGACAAGCTCATTGTCCAGGAAGGCCGTCCTGCCGAAGGCGGGCGCATCACGCTGATGGAGTACGGCACCGACGGCACTGCCGGTGCAGAGCTCATCCAGGCACCATTCAACGTGCGCTCCCGGGTCCACGAATACGGTGGCTCCAGCTGGATGCTCATCGAGGGCGGCACCTCGGCAATTGTTTTTGCGAACTTCGCTGACCAGCGGGTTTACCGGCAAACCGTAGGGGAGCACGATGCCGCGGCCCTGACCCCCGCCAGCGGAGTCGACGCAGACCCGCAGCTGCGCTTCGCCGAATTCACCCCTGGTCCAGAAGGCAGCATCCTGGCCATCATGGAAGACCTGCGGGCAGAACCAGTACGCCACATCGTGCAAATTCCCCTGGACGGCAGCGCAGCCGAGGACCCGGGCAAGATCCGCATCCTCAGCGCCCCAGCGCGATTCGTTGCAGCGCCACGGCTGAACCCCGCGGGAACCCGGCTGTCCTGGATCAGCTGGGAACATCCGAATATGCCGTGGGACTCCACCGAGCTGCACGTGGCTGACTTCACCGAAGAAGGCGTACTGGAGGACACCGTCATTGCCGGTGGAGCAGAAGTCTCGGTCATGCAGCCGGAATGGCTCGATGATGACCAGTTGGCTTTCATCTCCGATGCCAGTGGCTGGTGGAACCCCTACCTCTACCAAGACAGCTCGGCACGCACCACCCGGCTGGTTGACCGTGCCGCAGAATTCGCCGGCCCGCTCTGGCAGGTGGGCACGCGATGGTACCTGGCAGAAAGCGCCCGCACCCTGCTGTGCTCCTACGGCACCGGCACCACCAAGCTGGCACGCTTGCACGCGGACACCGGGGGATTCGAAGACCTCGCGCTGCCATTCACCGGCATCCGCCCGTTCGCGCTGCGTGACGGGTGGCTGCTCGCCGGCACGTCCTCGATGACCCAGGGCGAAGAAATTACCTTGATCAACCTCGACACCTTGGAACACCACCCGGTGACCCGTGCGATTGCGCAGCTGCCGGATCCAGCGGTGCTTCCGGAGGTTGAAGAGTTCGAGTGCAAGAACCTCGCCGGCCAGTCCGTCCACGCGTTGCTCTACCGGCCTTCCCAGGAAGGCTACGCAGGGATGGAGGGCGAACTGCCGCCCTTCGTCACCTTCGTGCACGGAGGCCCGACCAGCCAGGCTTCCCCGACGCTCAGTGCCACGGTTGCCTATTACACCTCGCGCGGGATCGGGGTAGTCGACGTGAACTACGGCGGCTCCACCGGCTATGGCCGCGAATACCGCAACCGCCTGCGCGGCTCCTGGGGCGTAGTCGATGTTGCCGATACCGTCGCGGTGGTCAACGCGCTGGTAGCGCAGGGCATTGCCGACCCCGCACGCATCGGCATCGAAGGCGGCAGCGCCGGCGGGTGGACCGTGCTGTGCGCGCTGACCTTCTCCAATGCCTTCACCGCGGGCATCAGCCGCTACGGTGTTTCGGATCTGGTGGGCCTGGTGCAGGACACCCACGACTTCGAATCGCAGTACATGTTCACGTTGGTCGGACCGTACCCGGAAGCTGCCGATCTGTACGAGAAGCGCGCGCCAATCAATCACGTGGCGAAGATTTCCTGCCCCGTATTGCTGTTGCAGGGGGATGAAGACAAGGTGGTGCCGCCGGCGCAGTCCCAGATCGTGGCGGACGCGCTGGCCGAACGCGGCATTGCCCATGCCTACATTCTCTTCGAAGGAGAACAGCACGGGTTCAGGAAGTCGGAGAACATCATCAAGGCGTTGGAAAGCTCATTGGCCTTCTACGCGCAGATCTTCGAATTCCAGTCGGACGTTCCGGCGATCGTGTTGTCCTAGGACAGATCAGGACCTGGATCCGGGGCCTGCCAGGAATCCCGCAAGCGATCCATTTCGCGGCGGTCCTTCTTGGTGGGCCGGCCGGCGCCGCGTTCGCGGATCGGTACCTGGGGAATGACCAGGCGTTCGCGCGGCGGGGTGTGGTCGATGTAGCATTTTGCGGCAACTGGCGCGCCGACGCGCTTGGAGATCAGCCCGCTGACTTCCAGCTCGCGGTCGAAACCGTCTTTGCGCACACGGATGCGATCACCGGAGACAACGGTTTGCGAAGCCTTCACCGGATCGCCGTTCAAGCGAACATGTCCGGCACGGCAAGCAGTGGTCGCGGACGAACGGGTCTTGTAGATGCGTACTGACCACAGCCACGCATCGAGACGTACTTTGCCGCTTCTTGGAATTTCGACCATGGGAAAATTCTAAATCAGCAGATGGCTAGTGCCGCTGAAGCTGCTAAACCGTAGCCTCGTCGCAAATCCCGATCAGGCGCTGCTGCAGCGCTTCGGGTGCTTGGTCTCCTGAATTGGCGAGCTCCTGGAGCACATCGACCAAGTCTTGCGGCAGGCCACCGCCCTGGACCGACTTCACAATGGACGAGAGGACACGAAGTTCGCTAGCGTCAATGGTGCCGTCCTGTACCGGTGCGCAGGCCTGGCGCACGATTTCCTTGGACGCTGCATCGGTCAGCTGGTTAGCCGCGTCGGCCGCGGTGTCTTCAACAAATGCGCATCCGGTGCTCAATAGAGCCATACACGAAATCGCAACGAGCGCTGTTGCTTTTCGAACTTTCTCAATCCCCATAACAATAAATCATAGCCATGGAGATTGAGTTTCTGCTGAATGCCAACCGAGTCGATCATCTGAAGATCGGATGGCATGATGCACAATGGATCGGTGACTAGCGAGCAGAAGAACACCGCAAATGACAGCGCAACGGGGCAGCAAATCATTGCCCAACTGGCCCGGGAACTCTCCGAGGAATCCGCGGTAGCCCCCTGGCAGGTCAAGGCAGCGATCGAGCTCCTGGACTCCGGATCCACCGTTCCCTTTATTGCCCGTTATCGCAAAGAGGTTACCGGCATGCTCAGCGACAGCCAGCTGCGCCTGCTCGAAGAACGGTTGCGCTACCTGCGTGAATTGGAAGACCGCCGCGCAGCTGTACTGGAAGCCATCGCCGAAGCCGGCAAGCTGACCGACCAGCTTGCCGAGGCGATTCGCGCCGCCAGCACCAAGGCGGAACTCGAAGACCTGTACCTGCCATTCAAATCCAAGCGCCGCACCAAGGCCCAGATTGCCCGCGAGGCTGGCCTGGAAGCCTTGACCGATCTGCTGCTCGCGGACCCAATGACGGATCCGGTGCAGGCGGCTGCCGACTACCTGAACCCGGATGCAGGATTTGCCACCGACGCAGATGCGCTTTCCGGCGCGCGTTCCATCGTGACCGAGCGCGTATCCCAGGATGTCGTTCTCGCCGGTGAACTGCGCGAACGCCTGTGGAACACCGGCAAGATCGGTGCCAGCGTCGCCTCGGGCGCCACCGCAGAGGGCCAGGGAAAGTACTCCGATTATCTGGACTATGTGGCACCACTTGATCGCTTGCCATCGCACCGGGTCCTGGCACTGTTGCGCGGTGAACGCGAAGGCGTGCTGAATCTGCAGCTCGCTGAAGCTGATCCACGCGACGAACAGGCCTTGGACGAAGCGCGCAGCGCCTACGAGAACGCTATCGCCTCCTCCCTGGGGCTGAACGTTCCCACCGGTGCGCCTGCTGCCAAATGGATTGCGCAGACCGTGCGTTTGGCGTGGAAAGCCCGCCTGCTGACCCGCTTTGAATCAGACCTGCGCTCACGCCTGTTCGAAGCCGCTGAAGATGAATCGGTGAAGATTTTCGCGGCGAACCTGCGCGATGTGCTGCTGGCGGCGCCGGCCGGCAACAAGGCCGTGCTGGGCTTGGACCCGGGCCTGCGCACCGGTGTGAAGGTTGCAGTGGTGGACCTGACCGGCCAATCGGTGGAAACGGCAACGATCTATCCCCATGCGCCAGCCAATAAATGGAATGAATCCATCGCGGTACTGGCCAAGCTAGCCCAGAAGCACGGCACCACGCTGATTGCGGTAGGCAACGGCACAGCGGGGCGCGAAACAGACCGTCTGGCTGCCGAGGTCATCAAGGTGCTTGGCGGCGAGGGCGTCAGCAAGGTCATCGTCTCGGAAGCCGGCGCTTCGGTCTACTCGGCCTCCGAATTGGCCAGCCAGGAATTGCCGGATATGGATGTGTCGCTGCGCGGCGCGGTATCGATCGCCCGCCGCTTGCAGGACCCGCTGGCCGAGCTGGTGAAGATCGATCCGAAGTCCATCGGCGTGGGCCAATACCAGCACGATGTCACTGCCTCGAAGCTGGACCGCGCACTGGATGCGGTGGTCGAGGACTGCGTGAATGCCGTCGGCGTCGACGTGAATACCGCATCCCCTGCCTTGCTGGCCCGTGTAGCCGGCGTGGGACCGCTGCTGAGCCGCAACATCGTGGATCACCGTAACGCCAACGGCCCTTTCGCCACCCGCAAGGATCTGCTGAAGGTACCGCGTCTGGGAGCCAAGGCCTTTGAACAGTGCGCAGGCTTCTTGCGCATTACCGGCGGCAAGGAGAAACTCGATGCTTCCTCGGTGCACCCCGAAGCTTATGTTCTGGCCAAGACCCTGCAGAGCAGCGCCGAGGCGCAGGGCCGCCGGCTTGAAGAGCTGAACCCGCAGGACTTCGCCACGGACCAATTTGGCGAGCCAACCATTCGTGACGTGATTGCCGAGTTGCGCCGTCCTGCCCGCGACCCCCGTGGCGAATTCGTGACGGCCACGCTCAAGGAAGGCGTCGAGACCATCAAGGACGTCAAGCCGGGGATGATCATGGAAGGCACCGTCTCCAACGTTGCCGCCTTCGGTGCGTTCGTGGACCTGGGCGTCCACCAAGACGGCCTGATCCACGTCTCGGCCATGAGCAGCA
Organism: Glutamicibacter sp. NPDC055354; assembly: GCF_053644955.1. Taxonomy (NCBI): domain Bacteria; kingdom Bacillati; phylum Actinomycetota; class Actinomycetes; order Micrococcales; family Micrococcaceae; genus Glutamicibacter; species Glutamicibacter sp. NPDC055354. The sequence goes on along the minus strand of NZ_JBSHMB010000001.1, from coordinate 1,617,426 downwards.
AGTTCATTTCGGATCCTCGCGAAGTGGTCAGTTCCGGCCAGATTGTCAAGGTCAAGGTGCTGGAAGTGGATACCGTGCGCAAGCGCATTTCGCTGACTCTGCGACTGGATGACGAACTGCCTGCTGCTGGCGCGGAGGCCAGGAACTCCGGACCAGGCGAACGCAAGGGACCGGGAGCTGGCCGTTCGGCGCGCTCGGGCCAGAACCGCACTGGCCAGAACCGCAAGGCCCAGCCCGCGCAGGGCAAACCGGCTGCACCGGGCAACACCGCGATGGCCGAGGCGCTGCGCAGAGCAGGACTGGGCAAGTAGGTTAGCATCGTATCGGCATGCCTAAGTTAGGTTAGTATCGGCTACATTAACTCGATCCCAACTTGGGATGATTCCCTAATTCAGGTTTGACTAAGTGAGTCCGAACTTCGGTGACAAGGTGGCAAAACAGGTTTAGTCTGATGACATGGAACTTACAGGAAAACTGGCAGAAGCCTTCAGCACCCAGGTAACTCTCGAACTAACCGCAGCAACGGTTTACCGTCAGCTGGCAGTTGAAATGGACGTATTGAGCCTTCCCGGCATTGCTGGCTGGTTCCGCGCCCAGGCCGGCGAGGAAATCGTGCACGCGGAAAAGTTCATGACCCACATGACCGACCGCTCGGCCCACCCGAAGATTGGCGAGCAGCCTGCCCCGACTGTGAATGTGAACAGCGTTGCAGATGCCTTCGCAGCTTCCTTGGCCCACGAGCAGAAGGTCTCCGGAGCAATTCGCGAGCTGTACCGTTTGGCACAGACCGAGGGCGACATCGACTCCCTGCCGCTGCTGCACTGGTTCATCGATGAGCAGGTTGAAGAGGAAGCCACCGTTGGTGAAATCCTGGATCGCGTCAGGATGATCGGCAACGATGGAAGCGGCCTGCTGCGACTGGATGCAGAGCTCGGCTCGCGTTCTTCCGCATCCTAAGAGGCGGCGAAGCACGCATCTTCTAAAAATGGAATAAACTTAGGGAAGCAACCGGTGGTTGCTTCCCTAAGTTTTTTCATTTGAGGTGGTTGTGAACCAGGTGGGCTATCCACATCAGTCGGCTCGGACGTCGTCCATTGCCAATACCCACCGGACGACTGCCTCGCTCAAGCTGCGCAAGGGCGCCGGCCGCCACTACGTAGTGCAGAGCCATTTGGAGCAAGGCACAGAGCTGGTCCTGATTGAGGTCAACGGCTCGTGGGCGCATGTTCTCGTGCACCAGATCTACGGTTGGCTGCCGAATATCTATCTTGAAGCGATCCCGGCGGTCTTTGACGAGCCGGTAGTTGCCGAAGACGATGACGAGCTGGCCGAGCCAGTTCTTTCACGCTATTCATTGATCGAAGCCACCCATGCTACGACGGCAACGTTGAATCTGCGCAAGGGCAGCGGCACTGGGTATCCGGTGCTCAAGGTCATTGACCAGGGGTCCAAGGTCCGCTCGATGCTCCAGCAGGGATTGTGGTCCCAAGTGCAGTGCGGCAAATTGCTGGGCTGGGTTCCCAGCATGTACCTGCAGGAGATTCCCTCCCGTCCAGCCAAGGGCGGGCTGATCGCCGTCCCCAACCAGCGGGCACTGACCACCATCGGATTGAACGCGAGACGCGGTCCTGGCGACCATTACTCGCTAGTGCGGATTCTCCCAGCAGACACGGCCGTGGTCATCGTCGCGCGCCAGGGCGCGTGGCGGCAGATTGACCGTGACGGCGAAGAAATGTGGATCCCTGCCAGCCAGCTTCGTACGGTGTACTGACCAGATTCGATTCTGCTTCAGGCGATCTGCAGATCCGCAGACGAAACCAATCCGGATTCTGTAGCCACTACTGCCAGCTGCACACGATTGGTGACGCCCAGTTCCTCCATGATGCGCGCCAAGTGGAGCTTCACCGAGCCCTCGGAGATGTGAGCGATGCGGGCGATCTGAGAATTGGTGAGCCCGGCCGCTACCAGGCGCACCAAGCTGCGATCGCGTTCGCTGAGCTTGCGCACGACAGATTGCTGGCCTGAGCGGCGCACGATTTTCGCGGTCGATTCCCAACCGTCCGACGGCTGGGCAAAAAGTTGGTAGCCTGCAGCGAGCATGCGCAATGCGCTGGGCAGTTCCGAGCTGATGGAGCTTTTCGAGATCAGTCCCGAGCTGCCGGCATCGTAGGCCTTGGAGATATCGTCCCGCTGGTATCGGGCAGCCAACACCACGATCTTGGTATTCGGTGCACTCTCGGAGATTTCCCGGATCGAGGAGAACAGATCCGTCCCATTCAGCGACGATTCCAGGATGACGAGGTCCGGTTCCAACTCGGTTGCAGCTTGAACGGCCTCGGACATGCAATCCGAAACATGCTCGATCATCATGTCGCTGGCCTCGGCTAAGACTCCAGCAATCCCGGCCCGTGAGAAATGGTCACTATCAGCCAGATGAATGCGGATGTGCGACATACAAGAATCCTCCATCACTACGAACTGGTGTTGTCCTGGCCAATCCTTCCTAACCCGTTCTGCGGTGGGGAAAGCTAGCAGGTGATTCACAGTCTATGGCCAACTAGTCAAATCCCTTGGCTTGACAGATAGCATTGCGAGGTTGTTGTCATATTGTTACATCACTGTTTGGGTAAATTTTCAGGTCAGTGGTTGTTAGTGCATTATTTTCTCCAATGGCAGGAAGTTAAATTACTGCCCAGTATTACCTGCTGGCCATCGATTCTGACCGCGTGGCCAAGAAGTTTGACCTGAGTATGCAAAGAAATGGCTGAAAGAAACCTGTGAGTCGAGGTTCATCAACCGTAGAGTCAAATACGGGCCTCCCTGCGAGGGTGCGCTCAAGATCCGATGGAACGAATCGGCTTCGCAAAATGTTTTTGTAATCAGGTTTTGCGAGGCCTCGCAACTTGAGGAGCCATTGGAATACGGCCCAACCGGGCGATATTTCAATGCATTACTGCGTGGGAGGACACGAGTTTTGAAGAATATCAATAAGGATGCGCGTTTCAGGCGCTCAGCTACCACCGGGCTGGCCTTTGGAACGACGACGGCCGTATTTGCCGCATCAGCGGTTTTATGCGCTGCGCCAGCAAACGCGTTCAGCCCTGAGGATCCGTCGCAAGCTCAAGCTCATATCATTGATCTTGACTTGTCGACCTTCGACATTGCCGGTTCGGGATTCACACAGCAAAGTTTCCCGACTGACGCTAACCTCGGTGCGGATACCAGTCAGCTGGATGTGGGCCTGCTAGCGGATGAGACGATTGATCTCGGAGATGGTATTCAGCTTCCGCTACTCAAGAATGCTGAAGGCGATGGTCTTATTGATCTAGGCAGCCTCGGTGCGCTGAACAGCTACAGTCTTGCTGATACGGAGACGCACTCTCGTGCATCCTCCGGCGCGGTAACTGACGGCGGAGCCGTCGCTGTGTCACCAAACACCGGCGTCGGCGCGGACCCTGCATACATCGATTTGGGCGCACTTTTCGATCAGGCAAATATTGACATTCTGACCGATCAGATCCTAGACGAAGCGCGCATTGAGCTTGGTGCACTTGCCTCGGAAGCTGAGAGTAACGAGGATGTTGTCGATGTAAAAGACTATGTTATCGCTGGTGCGGAACTTGAGCTGAGCAGCCCTCTGGTCGGTACTTTAGGCACCACCTTAGGTGAAACATTCCAAACAGCTGTGGATCCGGTAAGTGGGCTGGTGGAGCCCGGAGGGGCACTGGATTCTCTGTTGCAGAGTGTTCGCGCTGCAGCTGAAGTAATTCCACTAGTCGATGTGAATGCCGCAACAGTAACCATCGATGGTTTGGATACGGTGGGAGACACCATCGTTGACGAACTGATCTCTACCCCTATTGCCAACGACAGCGGATCGATCTCGATTGATTTGGGAACTGGTGACATTCATGTTGATCTAGCTAAGCTGATCGAAGAAAACGGTAGCGATCTCAATAGCTTTGACCCGAATACTCCGCTGATCGGTGAGACCGTACTGAATGCTATCGCTAATGGCATCACTGAGAGCCTGTCCGGTATCAGCACCAAGGCAACGACCATCGTTGAATCAGCGCTGAATGATCTCAACGTAAAGCTTGACTTGAATGTTACAGCTGGAACGTTCCCACTTACGGCGACCGGCGGCGTATTGATCGAAGGTAGCCTAGCCCAGTTCGCAGGAACCGAGTCTCCTGCACCAACTGCAAAAACTCAACTTGATTTGCTGGGAATTATCCCAGTCGGCAGTTTGCTGAACCCAATCACTGCTGCAGTCGCTTCCGGAATTACTACTACGACCGGTCCGTTGGTCCAGGGTGTATTGGATAATGTTGGAAACGGCCTCGGAGGGATTGTCGATCCCGTTGTCGCTGTTGTCGCCGACGGACTTGAACCGGTGCTTCGTCGAGTTCTCGACGAAGTCGTCACGATTACGATCAACGAACAGCCGACCGAAGCTCCAATGCTCGGAGAAGGCGATCTTGGGCCTGACAGCTTCACGATTCGTGCAATGTCGGTGACAGTATTGCCAGATGTCGTTGAAGGCGGACTTGCGAATCTGTCGCTTGCCTCCTCGACCGTGCAATCAGCCGCGGCAGAGGAAACTGCAGCTCCAGTCGACATCCTGACCCCAACCGATGGCCAAGAAGTTCCTACTGGTGACGTGGTTGTGACCGGTACGGGAGAACCAAATACTGAGTTGCAGGTCGCAATCGATGGCGGAACCCCTGAGCCTGCGACGGTGGACTCTGAAGGTAACTGGACTTACACCTTCACTGATGTCGCTCCAGGTGAGCACACGGTCACGGCAACGGATGATGTTACTAACGATAGTGTGACCTTCACTGCTGTAGAGGCTAATACCGATGTCAACACCGCGGACAACACTGAGGTGAACACTGCGGACAACACTGAGGTCAACGCCGCGGACAACACTGCGGACAACACTGAGGTGAACACTGCGGACAACACTGAGGTCAACGCCGCGGACAACACTGAGGTGAACACTGCGGACAACACTGAGGTCAACGCCGCGGACAACACTGAAGTGAACACGGCGGATAATTCGGCTGAGAACACTGAGGTGAACTCGGCTGAGAACACGGCTGAGAACACTGAGGTGAACTCGGCTGAGAACACTGCGGATAATTCGGCTGAGAACACTGAGGTGAACTCGGCTGAGAACACGGCTGAGAACACTGCGGATAATTCGGCTGAGAACACTGAGGTGAACTCGGCTGAGAACACTGCGGATAATTCGGCTGAGAACACTGCGGATAATTCGGCTGAGAACACTGAGGTGAACTCGGCTGAGAACACGGCTGAGAACACTGAGGTGAACACGGCTGAGAACACGGCTGAGAACACTGCGGATAATTCGGCTGAGAACACTGAGGTGAACACGGCTGAGAACACGGCTGAGAACACTGAGGTGAACTCGGCTGAGAACACTGCGGATAATTCGGCTGAGAACACTGAGGTGAACTCGGCTGAGAACAA
>NZ_JBSHMB010000001.1:1610968-1611830 GCF_053644955.1 Glutamicibacter sp. NPDC055354 | reverse complement strand
GACTGCGGATAATTCGGCTGAGAACACTGAGGTGAACTCGGCTGAGAACACTGAGGTGAACTCGGCTGAGAACACTGCGGATAATTCGGCTGAGAACACTGCGGACAACACGGAGCACCCGATCGTCAGCGTTGTACCTGATTCCGTTACGGAAGGCGACGAAGTTACCGTGATTGGTGACAAGTTCACTCCGGAAGGCAACGTCAAGGTAATCATCCGAAACTCAAATGGTGAAGAAACCCCAGTACATGAGGGCGATGTCATCGTTGACGAGGATGGTCGATTCGAGTACAAGTACGATACCGATGGTTTGCCAGAGGGTATCTACACCGTCGAAGTGACGGACGAAGAAACCGGAAAGACTTACACTGAGTACTTCCAGGTAACTCCGGACGATGCGGCTGAGAACGAAGTCCACATCGATATCACCCCTAATCGTTTGGTCAAGGGTGAATCGGGAATCGTAACTGGTAAAGAATTCACCGCAAATGGCGAAGTCAAGATCGAGCAGAGCCAGCTGGGCGACACCAGCTCGGCTGTAGCCAAGATCGCTGCTGCTGCCATGCCTGAAACCGTTACCGCTGACGACAAGGGCGACATTAGCTTCGAGGTCGATTCGACTGATTTGGCACTTGGTAGCTACTTGATCGTTGCAACTGATGTTGAAAGCGACGCATACGGGTTCACGACCTTCACCGTTGTGGCTGACGATTCGACTGACGTGAACACGGCAGACAACACTGCGGATAACGCTGATGCCAACACCGATGCGAACACCGATGCGAACACTGCGGATAACGCTGATGCGAACACCGATGCGAACACCGATGCGAACACTGCGGATAACGCTGATGCGAACACT
>NZ_JBSHMB010000001.1:1093599-1610872 GCF_053644955.1 Glutamicibacter sp. NPDC055354 | reverse complement strand
ACTGATGCGAACACCGATGCGAACACCGATGCGAACACTGCGGATAACGCTGATGCGAACACCGATGCGAACACTGCGGATAACGCTGATGCGAACACTGATGCGAACACCGATGCGAACACAGATGCGAACACTGCGGATAACGCTGATGCGAACACCGATGCGAACACCGATGCGAACACCGATGCGAACACTGCGGATAACGCTGATGCGAACACCGATGCGAACACTGCGGATAACGCTGATGCGAACGCCGGTGCCAACACGGATGCAAACACCTCGGATAACTCGGACTCTAAGTCGGATGACTCTAAGGGATCCCAGAAGGATGACTCCAAGAAGGATCGCCTTGCGGATACCGGTTCTAACGGAGCCCTCTGGATCAGTGCAGGTGCACTAGCACTTGTACTGCTCGGAGCTGGTGTGGCTGTCTTCGCGCGAAAGCGTTCAGCATAGTCGAACTGCAGTAATTTGAAATAGGAGGGGCATCTAAACGATGCCCCTCCCATTTCGCTTTCAAGTAGTCTTTGCAACAATTCACGGGTGTCGAAGAATTTGGAGACAATAGCCTGATGAGGCAACAGAAAACTAAGCCCAAGCTGTTTACAGTGTTGGTGCTTTTAATTGCGGGTGTAGCCGCGTTAGGGCATATCGGAGCCACATTGGCGTTCACGGGTCCTTCAACACCCATCAAGTCATCATTACAGCCCGAATTGAACAAGTATTTTCTAGGGCCGTTAGATCAAGGCTGGAGCCTTTTTGCTCCTGGGCCCTATTCGCAAGATGAATATTTCACAATGCGTGTATGTCTTTCTAGCGCGGAAATTTGTGCCAAGGGTAGCCAACATGGTGCGAAATTCTCAGAGTGGCGCGACGTTACGGCCGAAGAAATGGAAAGCCGTGCCGGCAACATGTTTGCCAATCGTGAGACAAAACAATCCAAATCTATTCACGGACGGCTATGGAGTGCGGCTTCGGATTTGACTGCGGATTCTCGAGCGGAAATCTCTAGACCCTTTATTCAGGGAACGCCCGTTTTTGGTGTGGAACTCAACTCAGCGGAGGCCCGCGAGAAGTATTCTGCAACAGAATTGAGCAATCTTCGAGCCTATAAACGTATGGAAGATACGGCCGTCGGATTCGCGTCACTCTACGCAATAGAACAGTGGGGCGGAGCATCAATGGTGGAAATTAAGCTCCGACGTGAACCAATTGTTCCGTTTGCTCAGCGGAGCGATGAGAACGCAACAACAAAACCTCGCGAAACCTACATCGGATGGCGAGATACCAAGGAATTTAGTCAAGCGGCGGTGTCGGTATGGAGCTGAAACGTGAAACAAGCAGTGCTCCTTCGATCAGCCAATGGATTTCTAAGAATCGCGATTTCGTCCCCAAAGCACTGAACTGGGTCTACGGGTGGTTTACCGAAAACCGGCATGCACCATACGGTCTTGCAGTCATGCGCATGTCGTCGGGACTCTTCATTCTGGGTTGGTTAATTGCCAACATACCAGTCGCAGCTAAGATCTGGGGACCTGGTTCCGAGTACCTTGAACCCTACCGTTCTGTACTTGGGTACCAGTGGCCTTTGGATATTCTGCGTGACGCGGGACTCGGGTTCTTCGTCTTTTGGTACGTGATGGCCATCGTGTTGGCAATCGCATTTGTAGTTGGTTGGCAAACTAGATTCGTCACGCCGCTCTTCTTCATTTTTTATACGGCGATTAACGCACAGAATACGCCGGTTTCGGATGGCGGAAATTATTTCATCCGTATCATGCTGATCTATCTGATTTTTGCTGACTTGTCCAAGCACTGGTCTGTCGATTCTTGGCTACGTAAACGCGCGAGGAAAACGAAGAAAGAATTCGAAGCCGTTACGGTGCTGCACAACCTTGCGTTATGCCTGGTCGTAGCTCAACTTTGTGTTGTCTATCTTGAAGCTGGACTGTACAAGGTTCAAGGCACACTTTGGCAAAACGGTACAGCTATGTACTACCCGGTCAGTTCCGAGGCGTATGGTGTCTTCCCTTGGCTTAGTGATTTGATCACTACGAATTCGTGGATCGTTGCCTTGATCACCTATGTGACAGTGCTTGCTCAAATTGCATTCCCATTCATGCTGTTCCATAAGATCAGCCGGAGAATTGCGCTGATTACTATTCTTGGGATGCATATCGGCATCGCAGTTGTTATGGGCCTGCCTTTCTTCTCAGGAATTATGGCTTCCGCAGACGCTGTGCTGGTGTCTAGCGCGACCTGGTTGACGATTCAGCGCTGGTTCTCAGCGTTGTGGAGGGGTCGGTTCCGTGCGAAGAAGCCGTCGCTGACGGTCTCCGAACAGAACGAAGTTGGCGTGGGATCAGGCGAGAAAGTCTCTTCCAACGCCTAGGAGAAGAAGCACTAGAAAATAAACTTAGGGGCGAACCGTTTTGGTTCGCCCCTAAATTTATGTATCTCTTAGTTCAGGCAGCCGTTGCGGGCCTACCCAGATTATTCGCCTACGTAGAACAGGCGCTTGTTCACGAATTCGTCCATGCCCAGCGGGCCAAGCTCGCGGCCGAAGCCCGAACGCTTCACGCCGCCAAATGGCATTTCTGCACCTTCTGCGCTGGCTGCATTCACGTTGGTCATGCCGGACTGCAGCTTCTGGGCCACCTTGGAAGCGCGCTCGACATCGGTGGAGTGCACCGAGCCGCCCAGGCCGTAGATGGTGTCGTTGGCCAGCTCGGTGGCTTCCTCGTCGCTGGCTACCTTGTAGACCACTGCTACCGGGCCGAAGAGCTCCTCGTAGTAGGCACGCATCTCCTTGGTGATGCCGGTGAGCACCGCAGGGGAGTAGTAGGCCGAAGGGCCGTCGTGCAGCACGCCGCCGGCGTGCAGGGTAGCGCCCTTGGCCACGGCGTCCTGGACCTGCTCGTGCAGGGACTCTGCCGCCTTGCGGGAGGACAGCGGAGCGAAGGTGCCTTCGGCTTCCGCCATCGGGTCGCCAGGCTGCAGGCCTTCGGCACGCTTGGTCAGTTCGGAAACGAACTCGTCATAGATGTCTTCCATGACGATCATGCGCTTGTTCGAGTTGCAGGCCTGGCCGGTGTTGTCGATGCGGTAGCCCCAAGCGGTATCCACGATGCCCGGTACGTCATCGGAGTCCAGGACAACAAATGGATCCGAGCCGCCCAGCTCCAGTACGGCCTTCTTCAGGTTGCGGCCGGCCTGCTCGCCAATAATGGCGCCAGCGCGCTCCGAGCCGGTCAAGGAAACACCCTGGATCCTGGAATCGGCGATGATGGTGGAGATCTGGTCGTGGGTGGCGAAGAGGTTGTTGTAGACGCCGGCCGGTACTCCAGCCTCATCCATGATTTCCTGGATGGCCAGTGCTGAACGCGGGCAGGACTCGGCATGCTTCAAGATGATGGTGTTGCCCAGCATCAGGTTAGGTGCCGCGAAGCGCGCTACCTGGTACAGCGGGAAGTTCCACGGCATGATGCCCAGCAGCGGGCCAACCGGTCGCTTTTGAACGACGGCCTTGCCGCCGGAGAAGGACTTGATCTCCTGGTCCGCTGCCAAGGCTGGTCCCTCGGTGGCGAAGTACTCGAAGATCTCCTGGCAGAATTCAGCTTCGCCCACGGCCTCGGACAATGGCTTGCCCATTTCGGTGGTCATGATCCTGCCGAGTTCTGCTGCGCGCTCGGCGAAGAGCGTGCCTACCTTGGAAACAATCTTGGCGCGTTCGTTGATGTCAACGTCCTGCCATGATTCGTAGGCGCTCTGCGCGGCAGCCAGCGCCTGTTCGACTTGCTCATCGGTGGCCGCGGCGAATTCCTCGACGACTTCACCGGTTGCCGGGTTCAAGACCTTGTAGGTTGGGGCGCTCATCAATGCTCCTGTCGTATGCACAAAAGTGGTCAGCGTAAGCCGTGTGGATCTAACGCTAGCGGACTCCACGCAATAAATGAATGTAATTCACTTCATATTGCGTCTACTCCGAGCTTATCCGCAGAAACAACATTCAGCCACCAAGGAACAGCAGGTATTTGGCTTGAGTAGAAGTTGCAGACGGAAGCGAATGAAAAAGCCGCGGTTTCCAAGACTTGTCTTGGAAACCGCGGCTCAAGAACACAGGTATTACCTGTGTGATCAGTGGATTACTAGCCGATAGCGGAAGAACGCCACCAGTCGATTCCGGCATCGCCCTGGGCGATCTTGGCAATCTGGGCCAATTCGGACTCGGAGAAGTCAAGGTTGTCCAGCGCACCCAAGTTCTCGTCGAGCTGCTTGGTGGACGAGGCGCCGATCAATACCGAGGTTGCCGCGCCATCGCGCAGCAGCCAGGCCAGGGCCATCTGCGCCAGCGACTGCCCGCGTGCCTGCGCAACCTCGTTCAGGCTGCGGACCTTGGCCAGGTTCTGATCGGTCAGCTGGGCTTCGAGCGAACGGCGTCCGCCTTGGCGAACCACATCAGTGGTTTCCAGGTACTTATCGGTGAGCAGGCCCTGGGCCAGCGGGGTGAAAGCAATGGTGCCCATGCGTTCCTTTTCCAGGGTTTGCAGCAGGCCGTGCTCTACCCAGGGGTTCAGGATGTTGTACGACGGCTGATGGATTACCAGCGGGGTTCCCAGGTCCTTGGCGATTGCGGCAGCCTCGGCGGTGCGTTCTGCCGAGTACGAGGAGATGCCCACGTAGGTGGCCTTGCCCTGGCGAACCAGGGTATCCAAAGCGCCGATGGTTTCTTCCAGGGGAGTCTTCGGATCGAAACGGTGCGAATAGAAGATGTCCACGTAGTCCAGATTCATCTTCTTCAGCGAGGCTTCGCAGGAGGCCAGCAGGTACTTGCGCGAGCCGAAGGTGCCGTGCGGGCCTGGCCACATGTCGTAGCCGGCCTTCGATGAGATGACCAGTTCGTTGCGGTAGGGCTTGAAGTCCTTTTCCATCATGCGGCCGAAGTTCTCTTCGGCTGAACCTGCCGGAGGACCGTAGTTGTTGGCCAGATCGAAGTGGTTGATGCCGTTATCGAAAGCGTGGCGCAGGATCTCGCGCTGGGAATCGAATGGACGGTTATCGCCGAAATTCCACCACAGTCCCAGGGACAGCGGGGGCAGGCGCAGGCCGGAGTCGCCAACGCGGCGGTAGCCGAAGTGCTCATAGCGGTCTGCGGCAGCAGTGTAGGGACGGTGCAGTTCCGGGATGGACGGGAGGCGTTCGTATTCCACGAGGCACCTTTCTGCCAGGTCAAGCGCTGGCGAGCGGAAATCGATTTGACGTCATTTTCCACAATAGGCCAGAGCCTGAACTAAATAAATAGCGCAAAGGTGAATCCGCTGTGTGCGTAAAGGTTTCGTGGATTTGGATTAAATGACGAACCGACCCGCCAGGCCAAGGAAGTAACGCCTGTGCGGATCGGTTCATCTAGATCACTCGCACCTTGAGAAGGTACTAACCACACTAGGAGCTGAAACTTGAAAGTAGCTGAATGCGAGGTGTGCGGTCTCTTGGGAAAAGGCTTTTGCTAATAATTCGAGGGCGGATCCGAAGCCGGGAATGACTCGTCTTCCCACTCTTCGACGAGAGCTTCATCGTGCTCGTCATGGCGCTTCTTTTCTTCTGCGGCCAGTCGCAGCTTTTCCTCTTCAGCGCCACCGGGCTGCCCAGCAGCTGATTGTTCAGGCATGATCTTCCTCCCAACTTCCGTGGGCCACCCCCTGCGGATGGCTGGACCCTGTGTCTTCAGTGTTCACCTATTAGCCGCGGATGTCGAGGGCGGCGGCCAACACAGATTTCGCCTTCACCGTCAATACAGGATTTAATCGAAGGCATGCCGATGATCAATAATCCCGCAGATGGTTCCGAAATCTTCTTTGACGATGACGGGGCGGCCGGGGAGCCGATTCTCTTCCTCCATGGCTCCGCCTTGTCCCGGTCCATCTGGAGAGGGCTCGGCTACACCAAGGCGTTGGGCCAGGGGCACCGCACCATCCGCATGGACCTGCGCGGGCATGGCAAGTCGGCCAAATCCCACGACGTGGCCGACTACACCATGGACAAGGTGGCCGGCGATATCCGCGCGGTGATGGATCACCTGGGCATCGGACGTATTCACATTGTCGGCTACTCTTTTGGCGCACGCACCGGGCTGCACATGGCCATGCACCACCCAGAGCAGGTGATCTCGCTTATCATGCTCGGCGGCACCTACGAAATTACCCCCGGCGAAATCGGGAAGCTCTTCTTCCCCGGCTACCTCGAGGTCCTGCGCAATGGCGACATCGAAGGATTCGTCACCGGGCAAGAAAAGAATGGACGCCTGGATCCAGCAACCCGCATGGCCTTCAAGTCCAACGACCCGCTGGCCCTGGCTGCCTACTACGAGGCCGCCGAGACCCTGCAGAATATCAACCTGTCCGAGCTGGCGAAGATCAGAATCCCGACCTTGCTGCTGATCGGCACCCGGGACCAGCCGCGCTTCGACCAGAACAAGATCATGGTCCGCACCTTGCCCAATGCGCGCATGGTGGCCTTGCCGGGGCGAACCCACGGCAGCACCCTGTTCCCGATTGAGCCTGTGGTCAAGGCCATCGAGTCCTTCTGGGATGGACGCCAAGCATGAGTTCGGCCCGCTTCGACCTGAACAGGATTGCTTCAGGGCTGGCTTTCGGTCCCAGCAGGGAAGAACTCCATGAATCCTTGGTGGCTAATCCTGCCCAGCCGCTGGTGATCCAGGCGCCACCGGGATCCGGCAAGACGACGATAGTTCCACCCACGGTAGCCAACGCCCTGGACCAGGCAGGATTGGCTGGCAAGATCATCGTGACCCAGCCACGCCGTGTCGCTGCCCGGGCTGCTGCCCGTCGCCTCGCCCAGCTTGATGGATCGGTTCTGGGGAAGCGCGTTGGCTTCGCCGTGCGCGGGGAACGGCAGTCTTCGGCGCAGACCCGCGTGGAATTCGTGACCGCAGGCCTGATGCTGCGCAGGTTGCTGGCCGATCCGGATCTTGCCGGTGTGAGCGCGGTGATCATTGATGAGGTCCACGAGCGGTCGATCGATACGGATTTGTTGCTGGCGATGGCCAACCAGGTCAGCGAATTGCGTGATGACCTGTCGCTGATCCTGATGAGTGCCACCTTGCACGCCGGGGAACTCTCGGCGCTGCTGGCCCGTGGCCATGCCGCTCCAGTGCTCAGCGCCCACACCGCGCAGTATGCCGTGCAAGAAGCTTTCGACAGCTTCGCCGGAATCCGGAATACCGAACGCGGACTGAATGATGACTACCTGCGCCACGTTGCCGCCGTCGCGGTACGCCACAGCGCGGAAGCCAACGCAGCAAGCGCAACCCCGGTGGACACCTTGGTGTTCGTCCCCGGGGTACGGGAAGTCGACCGCGTCTGCTCTCAGATTGCTGCCTCCGGAGTGCAAGCCCTGGCCTTGCACTCGCAGATCTCTTCCAAGGAACAAGACCGGATCCTCAGTGAGCCGGAGGCTGGCAGCGCCCCGCGGATCATCGTCTCCACCTCCATTGCCGAATCGTCGGTGACCGTGCCGCGCGTGCATCTGGTGGTGGACGCCGGCTACGCCCGCGAGCCGCGCCGAGACAGCTCGCGTGGTTTCTCGGGGTTGATGACCGTGGTGGCCAGCCGTTCCGCGGCCACCCAGCGGGCGGGCCGGGCAGGACGACTCGGGCCGGGCAAGGTGGTGCGGACCTTGGACCCCAAGTCCTTTGCCGCCGCCCCGGCGCACTCCACACCGGAAATCCGCACCGGCGACCTGGTCGCCGCCGGCTTGTCGCTCGCGGCATGGGGGACCCCGCGTGGCGAGGGGCTGGCCATGTGGGAAGCGCCGCCGGCTAGCGCCATGGCCAGCGACGAGCAGATCCTGCGCAGCCTGGACGCGGTTGACGGCACCGGGCAGATCACCGCCCTGGGCGAGCAGATGATGAAGGTTCCAGCAGACCCGCGTGCCGCCCGCGCGTTGCTCGAAGGCAGCCGGATTTTCGGCACCCGGGCTGCCTCGGATGCTGTCGCATTGCTGGCCAGCTCGGAACGCATTGCCAGTGCGGACCTGGATGAATTGCTTGCCGCGGTGCGCCGGAGTTCGCATCCGGCGCACCGTGCCTGGAAGCATGAAGCGCAGCGCCTGGAAAAGCTCCTGGGCAGTGCGGAAAACCGCACCGGGCGGCAGCCTGCACCGGCAGCTGCGGCCCTGGCAGGCGTGTGCGCTTTGGCCTACCCGCAATGGATTGCGCGCAAGGTCGGCCCGGAGGAATACCTGTTGGCTTCGGGGACCCGGGCAACCTTGCCGCGCGGCAGCCAGCTGATGCATGAGGAATTTCTTGCGGTCGCCGAGGTCTCCCGTGCCGGATCCAAGGCGGTGATCCGACGGGCCGTTGGCATCGAACTTGGCACTGCCGTCGACCTGTTGCCGCAGATGCACCAGAAGCGCGAAGTGGCGGAGCTGGTTGACGGCAGGATCACCGCTCGCCAGATCGAGAGCTTTGGCGAGATCGAGCTGGCGGCCCATCCGGTCAAGGCCACCGCAGAGCTGGGCATGCAGGCTGTTGCCAGCGCCATAGCTACGCAGGGGATAGCCTTCTTCGGCACCCATGAAAAGTTTGATGCCTTGCGCCGGCGGATGGCCGTGGCCCATCGCCTGCTGGGCGAACCCTTTGCCGCGGTGGATGACCAGGCCCTGATTGCCTCGGCGGGCAACTGGCTGCAGCCGGTCTTGCGGCAGGTAGCCGCCGGCAAGAACGCTGCCAAGGTTGACCTGTATTCGGCATTGCGGACCTTGCTGCCGTGGGAGCATGCCCATGATTTTGATTCGCTGGTGCCCGAACGGCTCCAGGTGCCTTCGGGATCAAGGATTTCCGTGGCCTATCCCGAGGTCGGTGAAACCGGTCCAGCGGTCGTCGCCGTGAAATTGCAAGAATGCTTCGGGCTCGATGAGTCGCCGCGGCTGGTCAAGGGCAAGCTTGCCGTCCAGTTCCACTTGCTTTCACCCGGTGGCAGGCCGCTGGCGGTGACCGATGACCTGGTCAGCTTCTTCAATGGGCCCTATGCCCAGGTGCGGTCTGAAATGCGCGGGCGCTACCCGAAGCATCCTTGGCCGGAGAATCCATGGGACCACGTGGCAACGGCAAAGACCAAGAACCGATTGGGCCGGCAGTAGGCAAAAGCACGCCGGGGCCGGGGCCCGGAAGAACGAGCCAGGTCCCGGCGTGCTTTCCGGCGCCCAGATTCTAGGCGAACGCTGAGAAGCCGGTGATGTCGCGGCCCATGATCAAGGCCTGCACGGTTTCGGTGCCTTCATAGGTGTGGATTGCTTCCACATCGGCGAAATGGCGGGCCACGCGGTTGCTGGTCAGGATGCCGTTGCCGCCGAGCAGGTCGCGGGCGTTCGCTGCGATGGCGCGTGCGGTGCGCGTAGCGGTGTACTTGGCCAGCGACGCCTGCGGGCCGGTCAGCTCACCGGAAGTTTCGCGCTTGGTCGCCTGCATGACCAGAACCTGGATAGTAGCCAGTTCGGACTGCATGCGGGCCAGGCGCTCCTGGACGATCTGGCTGGCGGCCAGCGGACGCCCGAACTGCACGCGCTGCTTGGCGTAGCTCACGGCCGACTCGTAGCAAGCGGTCGCGTGGCCCACGGCAGACCAGGCGACACCCAGCCGGGTGGCGAACAGGACGCGCGAGGTGTCCTTGAAGCTCTTGGCTTCGGGCATCACATCGTGGTCCGGAACGAAGACGTTCTCCATGCGGATATGCGCCTGCCAGATAGCGCGCAGGGAGAGCTTGTTTTCGATGGTGGTGGCCTTGTAGCCTTCGGCATCCTGGTGCACGATGAATCCGCGGACCTTGCCCTCGTCGTCGCGGGCCCAAACGATGCTCACGCCGCCGACCGAGCCGTTGCCGATCCATTTCTTTTCACCGCTCAGGCGGTATCCGCCCTCGACCTTGGTGGCACGGGTTTCCAGCGAAACCGAATCGGAACCGTGAGTTGGTTCAGTCAGCGCGAAAGCGCCTGGAAGTTCGCCGCGCAGCATGGGGATGGCGTACTTCTGGATCTGCTGGGCATTGCCGCAGTACAGCACGGAGCGCAGAGCCAGACCGCCCTGGACGCCAACAATGGTGGAGACCGAACCGTCGCCACGGGCCATCTCCATGTTGACCAAGCCGGCAGCCAGCGGGCTCATTTCCTCGTAGCCTTCCAGGTTCAGGCCATCGCGCAGCAGATCCGCATCGCCGAGCTTCTTGAGCAGATGCAGCGGGTAGTCGGCCTTGTCCCAGTACTCGTGGATGTCGTCCTTGACCTCGTCGAGGATGAATGCGCGGGCCTTGGCTCGCCACGCGTTGTCCGCTTCGCCTATTTCGGCGAAGATTCCGGTCGGATCGATATTGACGTCTCCGGACCACAGGTCGTATTCGGGTTCGACAACGCCGGCGGGAAATTCAAAACCGGTCTCCAGCTGGGACATTTCAGATGCTCCTAATAGCTACGGTGAAAAAAGCTTCACTCCTAGACTAGTGGAACGCAGTGCCATGTCAAGAAACTTGGTTTCAGAAGTTGGGTGGAATCGATTATTTTCCGTGCTCTTTGAGCGCGCGGGAGACGGCCTGGAGAATCGCCTGCTCATCGGCGCCGGCATCCAAGACGGAAACCACCACGCTGGGGGCCGCCGGCTTGGTGGCAGCCGCTGCCTGTCCGGGGTCGAGCAGATCTGCGAAGCGGTTCAGGAACTGGCGCACATCGTTGGCCAGCTTGGTGCGGTCCGTGCTTTGCGCGTCTTTCAGCCAGCTGCGCAAATGATCGTTGTGGATCGCAACCAGGCCAGCGCTAACGCCCAGGCACAGCGACTTCTCCGTGGCGCTCTTTGCCAAATCGCGACGGTTCAGGAACCCGTAAAACGCCCGTTCGTAACGGTGAGTGGAGACCAGCTCGCGCTCTCGCAGCGACGGCACCGAGGAGAGCAGCTTGTGGCGCAGCTGGGCACCTTCGGGGTTGACCGTGTACTGATCGAAAACCACATGCGCGGCATCGATGAGCGTAGTGATTGCATCAACCGACGAGGCGGCCAGCGTGGTCTCGACGTGTGTAATGATCATTTCCTGGTCGGCGAAGACCATATTCTCTTTCGACCCGAAACGGCGGAAGAAAGTGGAACGGGAAATGCCAGCGGCAGCTGCCAGCTCGTCGACGCTGGTGGCATCGAAGCCCTGGGTAATGAGTAGATCAAGGGCTGCTGGGGGTACTGCGGAAGAAGCGATCATGATTCACGAATTTAGCACGATTCAAGCTGGGAAATTCTTGGGTTCAGCTATGCGCGCCGCGCAAATGATTGTGAACTACTGCGCCCATGACTACGCTGAACATCAGGGCGTTCCATGCAGGAACGCCATTCTTGGACGAAATGAAAGAGAAGTGAGGGCCCATGGGAATCTCGATTGCAAACGCCGCGCTACGTTTGGTCAGTGGTGCGTTCATTCTCAACAGCGGCATCAACAAGTTGCGCATCGATGAAGCCAGCGCCGCAGGCCTGCAGCAGATGGCAGCCAACGGCGTGCCTCAGCTGGCCGAGCTGGAACCGGCAGTTTTCGGCAAGGCCGTATCCATCGGCGAGATCTCGCTGGGTAGCGCCTTGCTGCTGCCGCTGATCCCATCGCGGCTGGCCGGCTTAGGCCTGGGCGCATTCTCCGGTGTGCTGCTGGCTTCCTACCTGCGCACTCCGGGCATGACAGAATCCGACGGCATCCGCCCAACCGCGGATGGCACCGCCCTGGCCAAGGACGTATGGCTGGCAGGTATCGCTGTGGCATTGATTCTTGGCCGCAAGGGCGCCAAGAAGATCAAGAAAGCAAAATAAGCGGACGGAATCGTTTGAGCAAAACGTTCGGCAAGCCGTAAGTTGATCTTGGAGACTGCGGTTTTCAGCGGCCACATTTGAACTACAAGCTAAGAGGAGAACCAATGGGTTTCTTAGATGATGCAAAGAAGAAGCTGGGCGAGGCAGTCGAAAACGCGAAGGATTTCGCAGGCGACGCTACCGAGAACGTGAAGAACTTCGCAGCGGACGCCCAAGAAAAAATCGGCGAGAAGGTCGATGAATTCAAGAACGGTGATAGCAACGAAGAACCTGAAGACAAGGTCTAGCGACCACGAAGCCAGCGCCTGATCCAGCGACTTTCGAGTCCTGGACCAGGCGCTGGCTTCGTTAAGAGCTGCCTCTGGCTAGTGGCGCTGCGCCTTCTTGCCATCGCTGAGGAACGCTACAACGAGGACAGCAGCCACGCCGATGAAGCCTGGCAGCATCAGTGCCTGTCCCAGGCCAACAGACGTGGCTTCCATGATCACCGCAGGATCCTTGGAATCTGCCTGCGCGATCTGTGCCGAAATGCGGGCATCCATCATCACCGCGATCAGCGCAGAACCAAGCACTGAACCGATTTGCCGGGTGGTGTTGTAAATCCCTGAACCGGCACCCGCATCACGCGCGGTCAAGTCCTTGGTGGCTGCCAGCGATAGCGATGGCCAGATCATGGCTGAACCGATGCCTTGAACCGCTGAAGGAATCAGCAGCATCCACAGCGGGATATCGGCGTGCATCATGAAGGCGTAGACCACCGTGGCACCGCCAAACAGGAAGAACCCGGGCACGGCCAAGATCCGCGGGCTGAGCTGATTGACCTTCTTTCCCAGCTGCGGCGCGAGGAAGATCGCCACGAAAGCCATCGGAGAAATCATCAACGCGGATTCGGTGGGAGTCAGGCCGCGGACATTCTGCAAGAAGAACACCATCGGCAAGGCGATGGTCGCGATGGTCAGGCCCATGAAGGTGATCGCGACATTGGCCAAGGAGAAATTGCGGACCTTGAACAATCGAAGCGGAACCAGCGGTTCAGACGTGGTCTTGGACTGCCACCAGATGAAGGCTCCCATCAGCACCGCGCCGATGATAATCAGATGCCACGAATTCAGCGGGCCAATGAATGGTTCCCAATTGGTGGCATCGCCTTCCTGGATGCCGAAGACCAAGCAGAACATGGCTAAAGCCGAAAGGATGACGCCGAACCAGTCGAAGGAATGCGCTTGGGATTCAAGGGCTGGCACGAATTTGAAGACCATGGTCAAGCTGACTACCGCGATGGGCAAGTTGATGAAGAAGATCCATTCCCAGCCGATGGAGTCCACCAGCAGACCGCCGGCAATCGGACCGATCAGCGAAGCGATGCCCGCCACTGCACCCCATAGGCCCATGGCTGCACCGCGGTGCTGATAAGGGAAGAGGCGGGTAATGAGCGTCATCGCCTGAGGGGAAATCATCGAAGCGCCAAGGCCCTGGACGGCGCGCGCCGCCACCAGCGAGCCGAGGGAATCGGACAAGCCGCACCACAGCGAGGCCAGCGAGAAGACCACCATGCCGATGAGGTAGATATTGCGCGGACCGAAGCGGTCACCGAGGCGCCCGGTGACCAGCAGCGGCACCGCGAAGGTGAGCAGGTACGCGCTGTTGACCCACAAGATGCTGGAGATATCGGCGTCCAGCGACGTCATGATGGAGGGCATTGCGGTGGACACGATCGTGGTGTCCAGCAGGATCATGAAGAAGCCGATGACCAGTGCCCAGAGGGCACGCCAGGCGGCTTTCTTGTCGAAGTGTGTTTCGGGATTCGCAGTTTCAGGCACTGGTCAAGGCTAGTCCCTATCAGCCCCGTGCGGAACGGATAGCGAAACTATGCATAGGAAATCAGTCGAAACTCACATCGCCCGAGATGCGGGTGGCGACATCGCCACTGACCCAGACGCCTTTTTCGGTAGCTTCAATATGCAAGATCGCTTCGCGGCCCAAACGCGTGCCCTGGCGCACGGTATAGCGCTGGGGTGCATAACCGGTCTGCGTCAGCCAGATGCCGAACGCAGCATTCAGCGAACCGGTGGCAGGGTCTTCCGGAACAGCCTCGCCGGGAATGAAGGCACGGACCTCATAGTCCGCCGGAGGCTGCAGCACCACATTGCGGAAGCGCTCTTCGGAACGCTCAAAATCAGAGAAGTCCAGCGGACGCAGCTCTTCGCGGGTACCGGAAACGCGCGGCATGACCGATCCGCGCGGTTGCCACACGCTCTGCGAAACGCTGGCTGCGGTGTAGGGGCCGATGACGCCTACTTCCAATCCCTGCAGCGCCTCATAGTCAGGTTCGATGCCCAGCACGATATCGGCGTCACGCACCACCAGGCCCGCAGGATGCGGACCGTTGACCAGCCACTGGTGGTCCACCACGTCTTCTTCGCGAATGCCCAGCCCGGCAATCGCCCATTGCAGGACATCTGGTTCCAAAGGGCCCGACCTGGTCAGCGGGGGTGCGAGGAAGGCCAAGCGCCGCGAGTGGCGGTCGCTGCTTTCCCGTTCCACACGCACCGGAATCAGCCCGGCACCGCATTGCTGGATCAGATGGCCTGCGGGACCAGCCTCGCCACCGGACTCCAGCCAAGCATGAGCCGCGCCCAGCGTCGGATGGCCAGCAAAGGGCAGCTCGGTGCTCGGGGTGAAAATGCGAATGGCGTAGTCCGCTTCCTCATCAGTGGGCTCGACGAAGAATACAGTTTCCGCAAGATTCATCCACTGCGCAAAGTGCTGCATCTGGTCATCGCTCAGGCTGTCGGCATTGAACACGACTCCCAGGCCATTGCCGTTGAAAGCAGTGGGTGCAAAGACATCAACCTGCTGATAAGAGAATGTGCGCGACATACTTAGCATGGTGGCACATTAATCAGCAGGTTGACCCGGTGTTACGTGGTACGTCACGCAAAAAGTTGCGAACGCATCAAGGAAATGAACCTTCTTTACCAATGGTGCGCAACATCGATGACCAAGCGTGAACCGTCGCCAGGTCCAGGCAGTGCGAACACGCGCATGGGCAGCCGTGCCCTGGTCGAGAGCCCCACTTTGGTTTGGCCTTCAAAGCTGCCCAGCCACACCAATTGGCGGAACGTCGTGTAGCCCAGATTCTTCACTTCGGCGCCCGGGTTGAAATCCTCGGTTGCCGGGGCCTGCACCAGGATTTCCAGGTTGGCACCGCCAGTGGTGTCCACCTGCAGGCCGGAACCGATTCCGGTCAGTTCGCTGACATACCTGGCTGAATGGCTGGCAGCTGGTCCTGCGAGATCGATGACCAACCGGTCAAAGCACAGGTGCCGTCCGGTCCGAAGATTTTCCACTGCGGAATGCGTGGACAAGGAGCTGGTTTTGGCCAAGGATCCCCAATAAACCGTTGGGCAGGAAGCAGACGCGAGGGCGGCCGGAGCGGGGGCCGCCGCGGAAGCGGGCGTCACCACGAGCAAGGCTGCCGCCACCGTGCCTAGAACGATTCCAATTTTTCCGTGGCGCATATGGATCACCGTCTCTCTTGGTTTGCGCCCGCAGGCAGAGCGGACTGCCAGTGAGTCAACTAAAGGCCTGGAATGCGGCAAGCGCAAGGGCAGAAAAGAATTGGAACCACTCTGAGACGCTTCTGCAATGGAGCCGGAGAACTCCCGGGCCGTAGGGCGGAAGGCAGGTTCCACACAGCATTTATTTAGCGCCATATGACATGCTTTAAACATGTCACCTACCCCCGTTGAACCCATCGGCGAAACCGTCGAGGAAGTCATTACAGCCTCAAGCTTCCTCCCCGAATCGTTGCAATTTTGGGTTGTCCTGCTCATCGGTGCGCTCGTAGCCGCAATCCTGGCGTTTGTTTTCAGCGGCGTTTCCCGCCGCGTGCTGCGCCGGATCGGCGTGGACGAAGCCGACGTGAAAGCCACCAGATTCCCGTTCTTCGGCCTGGTTACCTCGATTATTGCCAAGTCGGCCTTCGCGGTCTTCTATCGAGAACGCACTTGGTACAACCCCTGGCAGTTCGCCATCCTGATCATTCTGGTCTTCTTCCTCACCTGGTTCATCATCAAGCTGGTGCGCGTGATTGAGACCGGCATGATGGCACGCTTCGAGGTGAGATTCGGTCCAGGGCGCAGGCTGGCCAAGGTCCAGACGCAGGTCGGCCTGATGCGACGGGTACTGGTTGCGGTGCTCTGCATCATTGCAATCGCCGCGGTGCTGCTGACGATCGAGCAAGTCAGGGCGCTGGGCGCCGGCCTGTTGGCCTCGGCTGGCCTGGCTTCGGTGGTCGTTGGCCTGGCCGTGCAGTCAACCTTGGCGAACGTATTTGCCGGCTTGCAAGTGGCCTTTACCGACTCGATTCGCGTGGACGACACGGTGGTAGTCGAGGGGGAACGCGGCACGGTAGAGGAGATCACCCTCTCCTACGTCGTGGTGCACCTGATCGACGGGCGCCGGATGATCCTGCCATCGACCTACTTCACCACGACGCCGTTTGAGAACTGGTCGCGGCGCAGCACGGAGATCTCCGGAAACGTAGCACTGCAGCTGAAGCTCAATGCGCCGATTTCCTACCTGCGCCAGCGCAGCAGCGAACTGCTTGAAGCCTCCGACTGGTGGGATGGCCGGGACAATGAGCTGCTCGTGACCGACGCGCAAAACGGCTTGCAAACAGTGACCATTTATTTATCCGCGCGCAACGCCGGGGACCTGTGGAACCTGCGCAATATGCTTCGGGAGAAGCTGCTGGCCGAGCTGGTGGAAAACTACCCTGATTGCCTGCCGGATCCCCGGATGATTCCAAGCAACCCGGTCTAGCGGCATAACGGAAGCCGCTGATCCCAGTACTGTGAACTGGGATCAGCGGCTTTTGCCGTTTCCGGGGACTTAGAGCCGCAACGCAGCGGGTCCGTAGTCGTTGTAGCGCTCCTGGCGGGCCGTCGCTTCGCGCAATGCGGATATGAGCGACTCGGCCTTGCCAATGAGATCCTGGATCAAATCATCGTCGCGTTCCACCCAAAGGTATTCGGGAACCGCGCGCACCGGCACGAAATTATCGTGCTCTTCCCAAACGAACAACGTGCGTTCGGCCCCGATCACATGCTGCTGCCAGAGCACCTGGCGCAGGTAGCTCTTGGGGATCTTCTTGAAGGGCTTGTTGGTGGTCTTGATTTCAGCCAAAACCGGAACTCCCGATGCATCGAAACCCAAGCCATCGGGAGTCGCCAGATGGAGTCTCGAATGCTGCGAGTGGAAGAGCTGGGAGGAGGGGAAAATATTGAAATTCTCTTGGACCCAGGCAGCGATGACCGGTTCGCGCTTGCGCCCGTGATCGGTGTAGGGATTGCCGGAGAAGCCATTGCCGTATAGCTTGTCCCATGCGGCGTTCTTGATGGACTTCTCGGTGGACAACTTGGCCACGTCCGTTGCGGTGATGCCCTGGGCCCGTGCGCGGAGCCACTCAATGCGGTTGGAAGAGTCGGCTAGAACACGTTCGAAGCATTCATGTTGGACGCCGGGCACAGTAATCACTTGACCTATTCTTCCCCATGAATGGGCAAGAACCGTGCACCTTGGGCTTCGAGCTGGCGTGAGACTAGTCGCTGGCTTCAGCGATAGCGCTCAACAGCTGATTGATAGTCGGTGTCTGGCTGGCACGGAATTTCTCCGTGCCTTCCTGCAATAGCCGAATGACCGGGGTGCTGGTGATTCCCATTTCCTCGCCGCGCTCCACCTGCTCCACGACATTGATCTCCTCGACCTCCAACGCGGGCAGCAGTTCCTGCACGCGGGCGACAGCCAGCCGCGTGCGCACGCACGGTGCGCAGAATGGTTGCGTATACAGTTCCAGCTTCATCTGTTGGCTACTGCTCCTGCTGTCGTCGTGAACTAGCTGCCGGCTGCTCCTACCGGGGGATGAGCCTGGCCGGAGGCTACTTGGAACCCTGCGCTGATGTGCGCGGGTGCCATTTGTTGAAAACATTGGGTCATGCTTGAAAATTCCCTTGACCAACCTCCCGTACTCGCCGCTCACGGACTCTACCGCAGCTTCGGTTCCACCACTGCACTGAACGGCGTCGATCTGCAGATTTCACTGGGCCAGTCCCTTGCCATCATGGGCCCCTCGGGTTCCGGAAAATCCACGCTGCTGCACGCCTTGGCCGGTATTGAACTTCCCGACGCCGGCAGCATCATGCTGAACATCCCGGGCCGAGCACCGGTGGATATCCAAGGGCTCAAGGATAAGGCGCGCACCAGGCTGCGCCGTGAATCCTTCGGCTTCGTCTTCCAATCCGGACTGCTGATTCCCGAGCTCACTGCCGAAGAGAACGTGGCCATGGCCTTGATGATCAACGGGGTGCCACGCAACACCGCCATTTCCAGTGCCGGGGCCGCCTTGGCAGAACTGGGTCTGGCAGGAATGGAGCAACGCCGCATCGGCCAGCTCTCCGGCGGGCAGCAGCAACGAGTAGCCATTGCCCGCGCGCAGGTCACCGGGGCGATGGTGGTCTTTGCCGATGAACCTACCGGCGCGCTGGATTCAACCACGGGCTTCGAAGTGCTGGAGATCTTGCTGCAGTGCACGGTCGGTGCCGGAAAATCCCTGGTGATGGTGACCCATGATCCCAATGTCGCCGCGCGCTGCGACCGTGTAGTGCAACTGCAGGACGGCCAGCTGATCAGCGACAGCCTGCACCCATCGGCCACCGTGGATGGCGGTGCCCAGAAGTGAATATCCTGCACCTGTCATGGATGCTTGGCCGGCCGGCGAAGTCCCGGCTGGCGCCACTGGTCCTGACCGCCAGCGCCTACGCCATGGTCAGTGCGATCCTGCTGATCGTGCTGGGAGGCGCCTACTCCTTTACCAGTTTCGAATCCGCGGCCCAAGGCATGTACCTGCCATTGGCAGCGTTCGCCGTAGTGCTGCTGGTGGTCCCATTGCTGGTGCTGGGATCGGCCGCTGCCCGGCTCTCCGCGCGGTCAAATGACCGCGCCCTGTCGTCCTTGCGCTTGCTCGGCGCGACCGGGGCGCAGATCGGCCTCGTGGCCGTGCTGCAAGCCGCCGGCACGGCGTTGGCCGGCGCACTCGCCGGAATCGTACTCTACCTCCTGGCCGCACCATTGGCTTCGCTGATTCCGTTCCAAGGTGCGCCGATCGGTTCGGCCATCTATTTGCCGCTGTGGGTGCTGGCGATAGCAGTAGTCGCTGTCGTGCTCCTCTCGGCAGGCAGTGCAGCTGCCGGCTTGCGCAAATTGGTGATCACCCCGTTGGCGGTGGCAACCCGCAGCACGGTGCCCACCCCCAGCTGGCTGCGCGCGGTGATCACGCTTGCCGGCATTCTGGTGCTGTACATGGTGTTCTCCAACATGGGCCAATTCGTGCAGTCCATCGCCGCGATCATCGCAGTGGTGGTTGGCGGTTTCGGCTTCGGCTTGCTGGTGATGAACCTGGTCGGTCCGTATCTGGTGGCGAAGGTGGGCAAGGCCAAGCTGCGCAAGGCCAGAACTCCGCAAGAGCTGCTGGCAGCCCGCATGATCCTGGAAAGCCCTGCCGAATCCTGGCGCCAGGTATCCGGGGTTGCCATGGCTTCGTTCGTCGCTGTGGTGGGCGGCAGCGGGGCCGCCTTGATGGAGCTGACCGGAAGCGAACTCGATCAGGGCACCTGGCTGGAGCATGTGCCCGCCGATGTCACCACCGGCGTGCTGGTGACCTTGGCGATCAGCTTCATCTGCGTGGCCGCTTCGGCGGCGATCTCCCAAAGCGCCAGTACCCTGGATCGCGCTGAGCTGTATCGCGGGCTGAACCGGTTGGGCATGCCCTACGAAACGATGAACGCCGCGCGCACCAAGTCGATCATGATCCCGGCGCTGGCTGCCTCGATCGGTTTCGCCATCGCCTCCACGGTGCTCGTGCTGCCCCTGGCCGGGGCCGCCATCCTGCTCAAGCCGCTGACGGTCATCACGGTAATTGTCTCCGTGTTACTCGGCTTGCTGCTGGTGCGGGGAGCAATTTTGGTGGCTGATCCGCGGAAGCTGCTAGCAACTAGAGAATAAAGTCTCTGGTCAGCCCACCGAAAAAACCGCCCGATTTGGTTAGGGTCACTTCAGGGTCGGTGATTAGGGACGTTTCGTGTTGCGTAATGCGCAGAGAAACGCGTATCGTGGCATACGGCCCGGATAGGCTTGCCTAACTTAGCTAAACAAAATGTTGACAGAACCTCGCATAGTCTGGAATCACCGACCCATGAAAAATTCACGTCGCGCCGGAATTTTCGCCGCTTCAACTGCCATCCTCGCCTTGGGCCTGACCGCCTGCGGCGCGTCGAGCAACTCAGCGGATCCGTCGGCTGACACTTCAGCCAAGGCCGCAGAAGACTTCACTCCGGTCACCATCGAGAACATCTATGGTGAAACCACGATCGAAAAAGTCCCGGAACGCATTGCGACCATCTCGTGGGTCAACGCAGATACCCTGCTGGCTCTGGATACCGTGCCGGTCGGCATGGACACCGACACCTACGGCATGAACGAGAACAACTCCACCGCATGGAAGGACGCCGCTCTGGAAGAGCAGGGCGCTTCCATCGGCTCCGAGAAGGCGCCCGTGCAGTACAAGGTGGGCGATGACATCGACTACACCGGCATCGCCGCCAGCAAGCCCCAGGTCATCTTCGCTCCATACTCGGGGTTGAAGAAGGAGCAGTACGAGAAGCTGCAGGAAATCGCTCCGGTCGTTGGCCCCATCGAGCCTAACTACCTGACCAGCTGGGAACAGGTCACCGAAGTTGCCGGCCAGATGCTGGGCAAGGAAGAAGAAGCCGACGCCCTGATCGAAGAGATCGAAGGCAAGCTGGCCAAGGTCGGCGAAGACAACCCAGCGCTGAAGGACACCACCTTCATCGCAGCTGACCTCTCGGCGCCGGATACCGCCTACGTCTACTCCGAAGGCGACACCCGCCCGCGCTTCCTGAGCGCACTGGGCATGACCCAGGCCGAGTACGTGCAGAAGAACGCCGCCAAGGACACCTTCTTCTTCACTGTTTCCCCGGAAAAGGTCAACGAGTGGGATTCGGACATCGTCTTCGCCTCGGCTGTTGCGGACAACACCATGGAA
Source organism: Glutamicibacter sp. NPDC055354 (assembly GCF_053644955.1). Classification (NCBI taxonomy): domain Bacteria; kingdom Bacillati; phylum Actinomycetota; class Actinomycetes; order Micrococcales; family Micrococcaceae; genus Glutamicibacter; species Glutamicibacter sp. NPDC055354. The sequence goes on along the minus strand of NZ_JBSHMB010000001.1, from coordinate 1,589,900 downwards.
GACGTCGTCAAGGGCCAGCCGCTCTACGGCCAGATCCCTGCCGCGAAGAACGATGCCGTGGCACTGCCAGGCACCGATGAAGCAACACTGGCGATCTCCGCGGCTTCGCCGCTGTCCATCGAATGGGCACTGGATAACGTAGTTCCCGGCATCGTGAAGGCTGCCGACAACGCAGCTGCCGCGAAGTAGATCCGGCTAGGGATTCACTGACAGATATTGCAATTGGGCTTCCAGGGAATGGGTAGCTGCGCCCACCAAGCGCGCATCGAGGTCGGGGTAGACATGCTCCAGCAATTCAGCTGGCTGCGTGTGGACCCCGGCCTTGCCGAGTTTCTGCAAAGTCGCACGCACCTGGTCCAGCCGCGCATGCCGATGCTTGATGTACATCTGCAGCAGCGGATGCGAGGAATCATGCTGCTCGCCGTGCGCCGGATGCAAAGCCATATCGGGCAGCGCGAGCAGCCGCTGCAGGGAATCCAGGTAGTCGGCCAATGTGCCGTCCGGGTGTTCCAAGATGGTGGTGCCCCGGCCCAGCACCGTATCCCCGGTGAACAAGTGGGCAGCCCCGCCCTGGCGGATGAAGCACACCGAGTCCGAGGTGTGGCCAGGGGTGAAGACCACCTGGATGCTGGCACCGGCGGCGCTGATCGTTTCGCCATCGGTGAAGACCGGGGCATCCCGGCAGTACTGCTCCAGCGTGGCACGCACCGGCGCACCGGTCATCCCGTAGAGCGCATCGATGCCTCCCGTGTGATCGGCATGCCGATGGGTAATGAGCACCAGCTGGATGTCGAAGGCCGCCAAGGCCTGCAGATGGTCCTCGAGCTCAGGGCCCGGATCAATCAGGACGACCGGAGTTCCAGGAAGAAGTTCGTCCACAGCAGGGTCGAACAGCAGATAGGAATTAGTCCCGTCCAACGTCATTTCAGAAGGGTTCTGCGCGCGAAGCAGGCCGATGCCTGGAGCGATAATAGTGGGCAAGGGAAGAAGAGCCATAGCAATGAGTGTAGGAACCAATGACCGCGACTGAAAGTATTACGCGCCAAGCACCGGGGGCCAAGTCGCCAAAAGCCGGCCGGAAGATCGGCTCCTTGCTGCTCCTTGCCCTGTTGCTCGGGCTGGCGCTATTCGCTTCGCTGCTGCTGGGCGCGCGAAACGTCTCGATGGGCACCGTGATCGATGCCATCTGGAATTTCGACCCGTCCAATGGCGACCAGGGCGTGGTTGCGTCCCGCTTCGCCCGCACCATCGGAGCCATCGTGGTTGGCGCTGCCCTGGGTTTGGCTGGCGCCGGATTGCAGGGGCTGACCCGCAACCCGCTGGCCGATACCGGGATCCTGGGCTTGAACGCCGGATCCTCCATGGCCGTGGTGCTGGCGATCGCCTTCCTGGGCGTCAGCTCCCTGGCTGGAATCATGGTGGCCGCCTTCCTCGGCGCTGCTGGGGTGATGGCCCTGGTTTATCTCGTGGCCAACGTGGGCCGTGAAGGCGCCACGCCCATTAAGCTTGCGCTGGGCGGTGCCGCCATGGCTGTGGGCGTGGGCGCGATTACCAATGCGATCCTGATGATTTCCGATGCCACCATGGACCGTTTCCGCATGTGGCAGATCGGCACATTGTCCAGCAGCGGCATCGACACCTTCCTCGGGGCCATTCCCGTGGTGGCCGCCGGCGCACTGATCGTGCTGTCCACCGCCAAGGTATCCAATGCCGTGTCCATGGGCGATGACACCGCGATCGCCTTGGGCTTCAACTTGAACCGTGCCCGGCTGATCGGCTCCATCGGGGTGGTCATTCTCGCTGGCACCGCCACCGCCGTGGCCGGGCCCATCGCCTTCGTCGGCCTGATGATCCCGCATGCCGTGCGCTTGCTGGTCGGTTCCGACTACCGCTGGCTGATGCCAGCGAGCCTGATCGCCGGGCCGATCCTGCTCTTGCTGGCTGATACGGTGGGACGAATCATTGCCCCGCCCAGCGAGATCCAGGTAGGCGTCATGTGCGCCATGCTGGGTGGACCGATCTTCATCATCATGATGCGCAGCGGCATGAAGTCGGTGAGCCTGTGAGCACGAGCGAAATGGCAGCAGCGAACATGACCCAGCCCCGCAGCACCACGGAAACGGCCGGACCGGCGACGGCCCCGGCCTCGAAAGCCGCACCGGCGCTGGCAGCCCGCCGCAGATCCCGGGTGCGCCGCACCGCCTTGTGGATGGCCCTGGCCCTGGTGCTCGCCGTGGCGGCCTACCTGTTCTGGGGGCGGGACCGCCTTCCAGCTGCCGAAGTCTTCCAGGTGCTCAGCGGTGAAAAGGTGCCGGGCACCAGCTTCATCATCATGTCCGACCGCCTGCCGCGCATCGCGGTGGGTGCCCTGGCCGGTGCCGGCTTGGGCATTTCCGGTGCCTTGTTCCAGCGCTGGCTGGGCAACCCGCTGGCCAGTCCCGACGTGATCGGCGTGGGCTACGGCGCATCGGCGGCCGCGGTTTTCGCGATGATCACCCTTGGCTATACCGACTGGAAGCTCAACGCCTTCGCACTGGCCGGCGGGCTGCTGGTCGCTGCATTGATCTACTGGCTCTCGGCCTCGGGCAAGCGGACCGGTCCCCGGCTGATCCTGGCGGGCCTGGCCATCGGCGCGATGCTCCAGGCGCTGATCCAGTACCTGCTGACCCAGGCGCAGGTGAATACGGCCAGCGATGTGATGCACTGGCTGACGGGTTCACTGGCCTCGAGCAACTGGGAAAATGCGCTGCTGCTTTTGGCGTCCCTTGGCGCCATCGGCATCCTGTTGCTGCCCCTGGTGCTTCGCCAACTGAAAATGCTGGAGCTGGGCGAGGACACCGCGGCGGCCCTGGGGCTGCACGTGGGCTGGGCCCGGGCGATCTTGGTCTTTGTTGCGGTGGCCATGGGCGCCTTGCCGATTGCGGTCACCGGGCCGATGGCGTTCGTTGCCTTCCTGGCCGGCCCGATTACTGCCGCGCTGACCCGCGGCCCGATCAACATCCTGCTTTCCGGCCTGACCGGGGCAACGCTGGTGACTGTTGCCAATTTCTTTGCCGCGAACCTGTTCGCGGATCTTTCGCTGCCGGTGGGCGTTATCACCGGCGCATTCGGTGCACCCTTCCTGATTTGGATTCTGGTGCGCGCAAACTCAACTGGAAGCGGGGCATAACCCATGGCCACTTTGCAGGCAAGCGATCTGACCCTGGCCTATGACAAGGTCACCATCGTCGACGAGCTGTCGCTGGATATCCCTGCCGGGCAGGTGAGCATCGTCGTCGGGGCCAACGGTTGCGGCAAGTCCACCCTGCTGCGCGCACTGTCGCGGCTGCTCAAGCCAGCCGGGGGCCAGGTGCTCCTGGACGGCGCGGACATCCACTCCAAGCCGGCCAAGGAAGTCGCCAAGACCCTGGGCTTGCTGCCGCAATCGCCCACCGCTCCGGACGGCATCACCGCCCGCGAGCTGATCAGCCGCGGCCGCTACCCGCACCAGGGCCTGTTCAAGCGCTTCTCTGCCGAGGACGAGGCAGCGGTTAATCGCGCCATGGAGCTGACCGGCACCACCGAGCTGGCCGACCGCTCGGTGGACGAGCTCTCCGGCGGTCAGCGCCAGCGCGTCTGGATCGCCATGGCCCTGGCGCAGGAGACCGACCTGCTGCTGCTCGACGAGCCGACCACCTTCCTGGACGTGGCGCACCAGCTCGAAGTCCTGGATGTGGTCAGCGAGCTGAATCGCAGCCGCGGGATCACCGTCGTGATCGTGCTGCACGATTTGAACCTGGCCGCCCGCTACGCCGACTACCTGGTGGCGCTGCGCCACGGCAAGATCTACGCTGCCGGCCATCCCAGCGATGTGGTCACCGAAAAGACCGTCAAGGATGTTTTCGGCATGCCCAGCCGCGTGATCCCCGACCCGGTGGGCGGCACTCCGCTGGTGCTTCCCATTGGCCGCCACCGGGTGCTGCGCACCGAGCAGGTGCTCGCTTCCCAGGGCATTTTCCGTACCGAAGCTTCTGCGAAGAAAACTGCGGTGAAGCAGGCGGCAAATGTGAAGCAAGCTGCCCAAGCAGCCGCCGCGCTTGATCCGCAATCGGAGCGCCCGGCCCATGAGCATGTGCCGACGTTGGCCTTTGATACCACTGTGGTCAATAGCCAGCAGCTCGCGCCATCCTTCCGCCGGGTGACCGTCAGCGGCGAGGACCTGGAGTACTTCGGCACCAACAGCCACCCGCTGGATATGCGCATCAAGCTCTTGCTGCCACCGGCCGGCGGTACTGCGTTGACCGACGAGATCGCCTCGATGCGACCCGGGGCGATGACCAGTCCTGCCGAGCAGCAGGGCTGGTACAAGCGCTGGTTGTCGATTGATCCCGATACCCGCGGCCACATGCGCACCTATACCGTGCGGGCCTTCCGCGAAGCCGGGCACCGGGACAACATCGGGGCCACAGCCGAGCTGGATATCGACTTCGTGATGCACGGGCACATGGTTGACGGCCAGCTCCAGGGCGGGCCGGCTACGGAGTTCGGCGACCGGGCCAAGGTGGGCGACCAGCTGTTGCTGCTGGGCCCGAACAAGACCCTGAACGACTCCAGCTACGGCGGCATCGAGTTCCGCCGCGGCGAGGCAACCCGCGTGGTGCTTGCCGGTGACGAAACTGCCGCCCCGGCGATTTGCGCCATCCTCGAAGCCTTGCCCTCCAACGTCACCGGCCATGCGCTGATCGAGGTCCCGGAGACCACGGATATCCTCGGTGCCTCCACCCGCTCCGGCGTCTCGGTGCAGTGGCTGACCCGTGGCAGCCATGAGCATGGTGAATTGCTGCAGTCGGCATTGCGCCAGGTAGTCGCGATTCCAGCAGCCGGCGTGGTCCATACCAACGCCGAGCCGGAAGATATCGATGTTGATGCGGACATCCTGTGGGAGACGGGCCAGGAAAATTCCGCACCGTTCTACGCCTGGATTGCCGGTGAAGCCGGCACGGTCAAGGAAATGCGCCGTTATCTGGTGCGCGATGCCGGCGTGGACCGCAAGCAGGTAGCCTTCATGGGCTACTGGCGCCGCGGGAAGACCGAGAACTAGCCAGCAGCGGCAACCAGCGCCCGAGGCCCCGGCACGCATATGCCGGGGCCTCGGGTTCTATCCGCTAGCTGGCAGCTAGTTCTCTTTCGCCGGGTTCTTGCAAGCGCCGCGCACCGGCCGCGGGTTCTCGCGGTCCAGGATTGCCAGCAGCCGGGTGAGTTCGGCACGGTCCTCGTCGCCGAGCTTGTCGAAATAGCCGTCCATGCTCGAACGGCGCAATTCGGCGAGCTCGCCGAGCTGGGCGCGGCCCGTGGCACTGAGCGCAATCAACGTGGCGCGGCGATCGGCCGGATCGGGGGTGCGCACGACAAGCTCCTTGGCTTCCAGCTGGTCGACTACCTCGGTGGTCGAGCGCGCGGCGATGTGCAGCTGTTCTGCGAGCTGCGAGTTGCGCAGCCCGATCCTATCGGCCCGGGACAGCAAGGTCAGCACCCTCGATTGGTGCGGAGTGATGCCTAGGGGAGTCAAGCTGTCCCTCCACCTGCCGCGAAGCATGCGTGAAGCGTGGAGGAAAAGATCTGCCAAGTCAGGCTTGGGCTCTTCGTTCTGCATATGCTCAAGGATAGTGTGTTTCTCGGAACAATTTCAAGATGCAACCACATAGTGAGGTTCCCTCTGTTATTCTGGACTTGAGAAATCCAAAGGTAGAGGGGGGCCCATGAGCGCAATGGGAATGCCGGGGCCGTATCCGGGCGGTGGCGGGCAAGGACGGTCCGGCAACGCCGCCCGGGACAAGCAGCGGCTCACCGAGCATCCGGTGTCCCTGGCGCGCATCGCCGCGCTCTTCCGGCCCCATCTGGGGTCGGTGATTGCGGTCATGGCGCTGATCGTGGCAGCGTCGGTCATCGGCCTGGCCCAGCCGTTCATCATCCGCGAACTCATTGATGACGCGATTCCCAACAGCAATATCCGATTGCTGCTCTTGGGTGCCGGGGGACTGGTGCTGATCTCCCTGGCTACCGCGATTCTGGAAGTCGTCCAGACCTGGCGGGCAACCCTGATGGGCCAACGCGTCATGCATGGCCTGCGGACCGGGCTGTTCACGCACCTGCAGAAGCAATCCCTGGGATTCTTCACCAACTCGCGCTCAGGGGACGTGCAGTCGCGCCTGGTCAACGACGTGGGGCAGATGCAATCGGTGATTACCAATTCGGCCACGAGCATTGCCTCGAACCTGACCACCGTTGTTGCCACCGCCTGCGCGATGGTGGCGATCTCGTGGAAACTGAGCCTGATCTCATTGGTCGTGCTGCCGCCAGCGGTGCTGCTCGCCAAGCAAACCGCGAAACTGCGCCGCGCCGTGACAGGAAAGCGCCAGCGCGAGATGTCGAACCTGGCTTCGCTGATCGACGAGCGCCTGAGCATCTCCGGGGTCCGCCTGGCCAAGATCATGGGCACCGGAGCCGCTGATGCGGCGGCCTTCGGAGAGTCCAGCCACAAGCTCATCGACCTGGAAATGAAAAGCGCTTTGGCCGGGCGTTGGCGCATGGCCACGATGAGCATCATTTTCGCGGCCATCCCCGCGGTGCTGTACATCGTGGCGGGGCTGCCCGCCACCGGGCAGGGAATGAGCATCGGCACCTTGGTGGCTTTTACCGGGCTGCAGGCCGGAATCTTCCGTCCGGTCATGGGCATGATGCAGATTTCGGTCCAGTGGGTCTCGGCCTTGGCCTTGTTCAGCCGTGTCTTCGAATACCTGGATACGGACCAGGCGCTGCCGGTACCCCAGCGGCCGCGAGCGGTCGAACCCGGGAAGCTGCGTGGTGAAGTGCAATTGCGCAATGTCAGCTTCCGCTACCCCGAGGCGGACCGCGCCACCCTGGAACAGCTGGATTTGACTCTGGAGGCGGGAACCATGACCGCGGTCGTCGGTTCCACCGGTTCGGGAAAGTCCACCCTGGGGTCCTTGCTGCCCCGGCTGCTTGACCCCACCGAGGGCCAGGTATTGCTCGACGGCATTGACCTGAAGGAATTCGATCCTGAAGGCATCGCCCAGGCGGTCTCCGTCGTTGCCCAGGAAAGCTACCTGCTGCATGCTTCGATTCGGGAGAACCTCCTGTGGGCAGCGCCCCAAGCCACCGAGGAAGAGCTCTGGCAGGCGCTGGAAGCCGCGCAGATTGCACAGTTGGTCCGCAGCCTGCCACAGGGCCTGGAAACCCAGGTGGGGCAGCGCGGCCACCGTTTCTCCGGCGGCGAGCAGCAGCGGCTGGCCATTGCCCGCACCATGCTGCGCAAACCCAAGGTCCTGGTGCTCGATGAGGCGACCAGTGCCCTGGATACGGTCACCGAAGCTTTGGTGCAGCGGGCGCTGGACGAGCTCGCACTGGGGCGAACCACCTTGCTGATCGCGCACCGGTTGAGCACCGTGATGCGAGCGGACCGCATCGTCGTGCTAGAAGCTGGCCGGATTGCCGAAGCGGGAACTTTTGACGAGCTGGTCCAGCTTGGCGGGCAATTCGCCCAGCTGGTAGCCAAGAGCGAACTGGCCGAACGAGCCAGCTAGCACTGGCCATCTTTCAGGCCCTGCTTTTCCAGCGAGGCCAGGATCTTCGGCAGCGCCGATTCCAATGCCGTGCGTTCGGAGGGGCTCAGGGAATCGAAGATGGTTTCACGCACGAAGCTCACGTGGGTTGGCGCGGCTTCCTCAATGGTCTTGCGCCCCTGGGCGGTGAGCGTAATCTGGTGCCCGCGGCGGTCGGTCTCATCTGAGCAGCGGCTGACCAGGCCCTTGGCTTCCATGCGGCGCAGCAGGTGGGAGAGGCGCGAACGGTCCCAGCGCAATGCGGTCGCCACGTCGGCCGGGCGTAGACTTGGTTCGGTTGTTTCCGAAAGCACAGCCAGCACCGAGTATTCACCGGAGAGCATGTTCGAATCGCGCAGCAGCTGGCGATCCATGCCGCTGGGGAACTGCCAGAGGAACTCGCGTATGGTGCGCCAGAGGTCCTGCTCGCTGTCGGTGAGCCAGCGGGTCTCTTCGCTCTTCATTCTCTTTCCTAACCATGTTGTCCCCAGAGGGGACATTCAAAATATTGTTGACGCATCAATCATCTCCTGTATAGTGGAATTTAGCAAGAGAAGATGACGTGTCAACTAAATTGTTGGCCGGAGAACTCCAAGGAGAGCAAGTTGTCGAAGATCGCTATCGTTACCGGTTCCACCCGTCCAGGACGTGTCAACCAGGGCGTCGCCCAATGGGTGCTGGCCAGGGCCCGGGAATTCGGTGGTGCCGACTACGAGCTGGTGGACCTCGTTGATTTCAACCTGCCGATGCTCGACGAGCCGTTCCCGGCCGCCTACCAGAACTACCAGAACGGGCACACCAAGGCCTTCGCCGCCAAGATGAGCGAATTCGATGGATACATTTTCATTGTTGGCGAGTACAACCACTCCGTCCAGCCTGCATTGGCCAACGCACTGAGCTACCTGAATGCAGAACTGAACAACAAGGCCGCCGGCATGGTCGGATACGGCTCCGCCATGGGCTCGCGTGCCGTGGAGCACCTGCGCGGGATCCTCTCGGAACTGCAGATCGCCCACGTGCAGAAAACCGGCATGTTCTCGCTATTCTCCGACTTCGAGAACTTCTCGGCTTTCGCTCCGACTGAACGGTCGGCCAACAGCGTGCAGCCCATGCTTGAACAGGTGCTCGCCTGGAGCAAGGCGATGCGCACCGTACGCGAAGACGCCTCGGTCAACGCCTAGACCGGGTCGAAATCGGCGGGGAGTGGAAAAGTGCATTGCGCCATTTCCATACCTGCCCAACTGCCATAGTCTCGAGGTGAATGGTTTATGCACGGGACTTCAAAATTCTTTGGAAGGAATGCGATGAGCGAGGAATATTCGACCAAGGGCGCCTACGTCACCGGCGGAGAATTCACCCGGGACACCAACTACATCCAGGACCGCATCGTCGCTGATGCCAGCGCCGAGCACTATGGCGAGGGAAACAGCCACAGCAAGATCGGGCATCCCAACGCGGGGCTTTCGGACGGGTCCCGGCTTTGGCCGGTGGAAGCTGGCCGCTACCATCTGGTCGCAGCCCGCGCGTGCCCCTGGGCCAACCGCACCCTGATCGTTCGCCGCCTGCTGGGCTTGGAAGACGCGCTGTCCGTCGGACTGCCCGGCCCAACCCACGACGCACGCAGCTGGACCTTTGACCTGGACCCCGGGGGCAAGGACCCTGTCCTGGGTACCGAGCGGGTCCAGGAGAACTACTTCAAGCGCTTTGCCGACTATCCACGCGGCATCACCGTGCCGGCAATCGTCGATATCCCCACCGGTGCGGTTGTCACCAATGACTACCCGCAGATCACCTGGGACATGTCCACGCAGTGGAAGGAGTTCCACCGGGAAGGCGCCCCGGACCTCATTGCGCAGGACCAGCTCGATGAGATGCTTCCGCTGATCAAGCGGATTTTCACCGAGGTCAACAACGGCGTCTACCGTGCCGGGTTCGCGGGGGACCAGCAGGCCTACAACGATGCCTACGACCGGTTATTCGCCACCTTGGACTATCTCGAAGACCGGCTGGGCACCCGACGCTTCCTGATGGGTGATTACATCACCGAGGCCGATGTCCGGCTGTTCACCACGCTGGTTCGATTCGACCCGGTCTACCATGGCCACTTCAAGGCCAACCGCAACAAGCTCATCGACATGCCGAACCTCTGGGGCTATGCGCGGGACTTGTTCCAGACCCCGGGTTTCGGCGACACCATCGACTTCGAGCAGATCAAGGCGCACTACTACGTGGTGCATGAGGACATCAACCCGACCAGGATCATCCCGAAGGGGCCGGAGTTGGCGAACTGGCTCGAAGCGCCGGGCCGAGACGAGCTGGCCAAGAACGGTCCGTTCCTGAACGGTACGGCACCGGGCGAAGTCCGGGCTGACGAGCGAGTCCAAGCCGGGCACAACCCGTTGTACCCCGCCTAGGCGCGCTGGCGATCCACGGCGGATCGGCTCAGGAGCCCGCTATTTCGAGGGGTCCTGGGCCGATCTGTCCTATTCGAAATCGAAGCCTTGCCCCTCGCAAGCTTCCTGGAAAGCGGCCAAGTCAATAATCCGGGGATCCCCCGATTCATCGGCGGCCACCGCAGCGCTGATCTGTTCGGTGGAAGCCTTCGCCCCATGATCAGCGGCTTTCTGCATATTCGTTGCGCCGATGCCCTCGGGGTCAACCAGGCCCCCGCCAAAATGCACGCAGGCGGTATGGCCCTGGGGATCGAGCTGGCGCAGCTCGTCGACCGAGGGGCCAGCGCATGCGGACAGGACCAGAACCAGGGTGGCCAGTACAGGCAGGATTTTCTTCACATTCCAATCCTAGGCATGGACCTGGCTGGATGCTGTGATCCATTGTGCAAGTATTCGCTGGCGACATGGCCCAATGCATGGAACCGAGTGCGGGCGTCAACGTGGCAGGATTAAAGCATGACGATCATTGCAGCTGCGGATGGATCAGCCCTAGGAAACCCCGGACCGGCAGGTTGGGCCTGGTACGTGGACCAGGACAACTGGGCCGCTGGCGGTTGGGACCACGGAACCAACAACATGGGGGAGCTCCAAGCGGTGCTCGAACTCTTCCGGGCCACCGAGCACCTGCCAGAAGAAGAACTCAGGATCCTGTGCGATTCGCAGTATGCGATCAACTGCATCAGCAAGTGGATGCCGGGTTGGAAGAAGAAGGGCTGGAAAAAGGCCGACGGCAAACCGGTCTTGAACCAGGACATCCTCAAGGAACTTGACCGGGCCATTGCCGGGCGCAAGTACACCTTCGAGTGGGTCAAGGGCCATGCCGGTCATGAGCTGAATGAAGCTGCTGACGGCCATGCGCGCGCGGCTGCCACCGCGCATCAGCAGGGCTCTGCAGTAGAGGCCGGGCCGGGCTACACCGCCGTCGGCGGCCCAGCGGCTTCCCATGCTCCAGCGGCTGAAGACGCAGTGCTGGCACCCGGCGGGCCACCCGCCGCCGCACCGGAACATGGCGTGGACATCGCGGCTACCGTCTTCGAACTGGAACAAGGTTTCCTCGACCCGCAGATCCGCACCAGTTTCGCGGAACTCAACGACTTCCTGCATCCGGGCTACCAGGAAGTGACGCGCCATGGCGGCCTGCTGGATGTGGCCACGGTCCGGACCATGTTGGAATCCGGGGCGAGCCTGCCCAGCACCGGTGCGGTGCAGGTCCTTGCGGCCCGGGAAGTGGATGCGCAAATGGTGCTGCTCGCTTACCGCATGAAGCCTGCAGAGGGCCCGGTGCTCGTCGTATCTTCCTGGTGGCAGCGCACCGAAGGCGGCCTGAAGCTTCGTTTCCGCCAGGAAACGGTCGAGCAGACCGCATAGAAAACACGCGTTAAAGCAGTGATGCCCGCCAAATGGCGGGCATCACTGCTTTAACGGTTTGGGATCAGTACTGTCCCGGGCGGGTTTCGATGACGCCCTTCTTGTAGTTGATCCGGTTGACCAACCAGGTCACGGCCCACAGCAGCACGCCGATGACCAGCAGCAGGCCGGCAATCTCGTACTGGACCCAGTCCTCGCGCGAACGAGCCCATGGGCCGGCAAGGAACAGGCAGAAGAACACGCCGAGGATCGGGATGATCGTTGGAGCGCGGAACGCATCGGGTTCCGGCTTGTCGCGGCGCAGCACCAGCAGGGCTACGTTGACTACGGCGAACACGCACAACAGCAGCAGCGCGGTCGTGCCGCCCAGCGAGCCGACAATGCTGCTTCCGTTGCTCAGGTTCACGTAGACCACCAAGGCGATGGCCAGCACGGTGCTGAACAGGATCGCAGCCCATGGCGAGCGTCGGGTCGAATGCACCTTGCCCAGGAACTGCGGCAGCACGCCTTGGCGGGCCATGCCGTAGAGCAGGCGGCTAGCCATCAGCATGTTCATCAGCGCGGTGTTGACCACGGCGAAGACGGTCAAGAACGGGAAGATCGCGTCAACTGGCAGGTTCGGCAGGCCGATGCGCACAACATCCAGCAGGATGCCGGCATCCGGGTTCTTCGGGTTCAGCAGATCGCCGGTCGGGACCACCATGATCACCGTGACGGCCACCAGCATGTAGATCAAGGCGCAGATGCCCAGGCCGATGAGCATGATCTTCGGGAAGGTCTTCTTGGGATTCTTGGTTTCCTCAACCAGGTTCACCGAATCCTCGAAGCCCACCATCGCGAAGAACGCAATGGCAGTACCCATGGTCACGGCGGCGAAGACGCTGCGGTCGGTGGGGGTCTCGAAGACCACCAGGCGGGAAATGTCACCCTGGCCCGAGGCGATCACCGCGAAGCCGATGCCGATGATCGCGGCCATGATGGCCAGCGAAACTATGGTCAGCACGAGGTTGAACTTCACGCTCTCGCCCACGCCGCGGAAGTTGATCACTGCGAGGATCACGATGATCGCAGTAGCTGCCCACATGCCCGCTTCCGGGGTGTTGGGAACACCCTCGACAAACTGGCCAATGCCAATGAGCAGGTTGCGCCCCACCAAGGTGGCCGAGGTGGCGGCGCTGGTGATGCCCGAGCAAGCCACGGTGAACGCCACCAGGAAGGTGACGAAGTGGATGCCGAATGCCTTGTGGATGTACAAGGCGGCACCGGCCGCGTGCGGATATTTGGTCACCAGTTCGAGGTAGCTGAAGGCGGTGAGGGTCGCGATCGTGAAAGCGATCAGGAACGGCAGCCAGGCGGCTCCGCCCACCTGGCCGGCAACTTTGCCGGTGATGGCGAAAATTCCGGCGCCGATGATATCGCCCATGATGAGGAATAGCAGCAGCTTCGGGCCAATCACCCTGCGGAGTTCTGTTTCTTTGCCGTCGGTAACGGCCGTGTCACTGTTCACAGTCATGCGATCGAGATCATCTCCTTCAATTTTGTAGGCAAACATTACAACTTTAGGGTCAGCGCATGAAGTGGGCAAACCGGCTTCAAGGCTGGCTCACAGACCTCGGAGTCCAGCGGTAGTGAAATGTCGATTAGTGGCTAAAACAAGCTAATGCTGTGAGCTGACGTACCTATATGCTAGGTGTCGGGTCAGCGTGTGGAGCCACCGGGTCATGGGATCGAAGCGGTTAGGGTTAGTTGATGAGAGACAAGCACTTTAAAGGATTTAGATGCAATCGGTGATCACTGAATATTTCGCGCCCCTGGCGGAAGCACTAGAGGCGCGAGCCGCTGAGGAAGAAGGCTATTCGGCGCAGCTGGCCCTGTACCACCGCGGCGAATTGGTGCTCAGCCACAGCGTCGGCGAGCACCTCTCTGGTGACGCGCTGACCTGTGTCTTCTCCTGCACCAAGGGCCTAGGCGCGCTGGTCGTGGCACTGCTCGTGCAAGATGGGCTGATTGATCCGAACGCGCCAATGGCCACCTACTGGCCGGAATTCGGGGACAACGGGAAATCCCAGCTCACCGTCGGCGAGGTGCTCAGCCACCAAGCGGGAGTGCTCGGTGTGCCCGGGGGCGTGCCCAGCGAGATCCTCTTGAACTCCGCCGAATACGCCAAGGTGCTCGCTTCCATGCCAAGCGTCTGGCCGCTGGGCCAGCACATTGTCGGCTACCATGCGATCACCATGGGCGTGCTCATGGAAGAACTGGTACGCCGGGTCACCGGCAAGGAACTGAAAGACGTCTTCGAGGAGCGCATCCGCAAGCCGCTGGGAGCCGAAGCCTACATCGGCCAGGACCCCGCGCTGGAATCGCGCTACCGCGATGTACTGCCGGGCGCTGACGCCGCACCGGAATTCTTCGATCCGTTCTCCCCGGCCGGGCTTTCGGTGAACTCGGCCTCCGGTTTCGCGCTGGAAAACGGCCCGGTCTACAACTGGCACGAACTGGCCAACGCGCCTCAGGTGCGCGAACTGGGCCCCGCATCCATGGGCGCGGTCGCCAATGCCCAAGGACTGGCCGCAATCTATGCCGCCTCATTCGGTGCCGTGCCGGCACTGGGCGCCACCCGCGGATTCCTCACCGCCGACACCTGGTCCCAGGTTTCCACCGAACTGGTCTACGGCCATGACCGGACCAACGGGCTGCTGCAGGCCTTCGCCCTGGGGTTCATGAAGGCCACCGCGCGCAACAACTACGGATCGATTTTCGCCTACGGCCATGACGGTGCGAACTCCTCGCTGGCCTTTGCTGATCCAGCCCACCAGCTGGGCTTCGGATTCATCCCCTCGCGCAATGAAGGCGCCAAGGAGATCTCCACCGGAGTCAAGCTCAGCCAGCTGGCCCGCCAGCTGATCATGCAGAAGAACATGTCGGCCCAGGCTGCCGGCAGCAACGCGTAGTAAACCCATCGGGAATGGAACGAAGCAGGAGCGAAGTGAAGAAGTTTGTGGCACTAGGTGACTCGTTCACCGAAGGCGTTGGCGATGTGGATCCGACCCGGCCCAACCAGGTCCGCGGCTGGGCGGACCGGGTTTCGGAAGTGCTCTGCGCCGAAGGCGAATGGGAATACGCCAACCTGGCGGTGCGCGGCAAGAAGATCGGGCAGGTGATCAACCAGCAGCTGGACCAGGCGCTCGCACTGGCCCCGGACCTGGTCACCATCTATGCCGGCGGCAATGACATCCTGCGCCCGAAGGCGGACCTGGATGCGCTGATGCGCGGCTATGAAGGCATGGTGCGCCGCTTTGCCGAAGCCGGAAGCGCGGTCGTGCTGTTCACCGGTTTCGACACCGTGGAATCACCGTTGTTCTCCAAGACCCGTCCGCGCACGGCCATTTACAACGAGAAGGTTCGCGAAATCGCGGACGAGTACGGCGCGGTGATCGCCGATTACTGGCGGTGGCGCGAATTCTCCGATCTGCGCTACTGGGCGGTGGATCGGCTGCACATGAACGAGCTGGGCCACACGCTGATGGCCTCGAAGGTCCTTGACGTGCTCGGCACCCATCGGATCACCGAGGGAAACTGGTCCTCCAGGATCCAGCAGCCGTCCCTGCCGGAACTGGCCGTGAACTCGCGCGGCGAAAAGCTGAAGCAGGAATTGGGCTGGGCCAGAGAGCATTTGGCTCCGTGGGTCAAGCGCCGGATCACCGGCACCTCGTCGGGTGATTCCTTGTCAGCGAAATATCCTGATTACATCCGTTTAACTGCCGACGCCAACTGAACGCATTTATGACTTTTCCGGACCCCGCTCCTGTTTGACCTTGGGGGCGGGGCAGGTAACATGGTGGTGTGCTGCAGGTCTCCGGCCGGCAGCGCGCGCCATAGACGGATGGCGGGAGAGTCCCGTTCACACCATGGACGGGCGCCGTAGGAGCAATTCCTCCCCAGGAAACTCTCAGGCACCCGTACCGCCATCATGAGGCAACTCTGGAAAGAAACCGGCCCGTTCCGGTTCACCGAAGGTGCAAGTGCCCGGCTTGGTTTGCTGGATGCGTAAAACTCTCAGGTTATGCAACAGGGATGGGGAGGTAAAAAGACCTTCCTTTGGCATGCGCCAAGACAGATCCCATGGAGATACCAGCACCATGACCATCACGCAGACTTCGGCACGAGCGAATACTGAATTCGTTTCACGCCATATCGGCCCACGTCCTTCCGACGTCACCACCATGCTTCAGACCCTGGGCTACGACAGCCTGGAAGAACTGATCGACACCGCCGTTCCGGCAGACATCCGCCAGGACTCCGCACTGGAAATCCCTGATGCCCTGAGCGAAACCGAAGCCCTAGCCCACCTGCGTGCGCTTGCCTCGAAGAACGTCATGAAGACCCAGATGATCGGCCAGGGCTTCTACGACACCATCACCCCAGCTGTGATCCGCCGCAACATCGTGGAAAACCCAGCCTGGTACACCGCTTACACCCCGTACCAGCCGGAAATCTCCCAGGGCCGCCTCGAAGCCCTGCTGAACTTCCAGACCATGGTCATGGACCTGACCGGCCTGCCCATCGCCAACGCGTCGCTGCTGGACGAATCCTCCGCTGCCGCCGAAGCCGTGCTGATGATGCGCCGCGCCAACAAGAAGAAGTCCAAGGGCAAGACCGTGCTGGACTCCAACATCTTCCCGCAGACCCTCAAGGTCGTGCAGGGCCGCGCTGACGCGCTGGGCTTCGAAGTCGAGATTGCCGACCTTTCCGCAGGCCTGCCAGAGGGCGAGATCTCCGGCATCGTCCTGCAGCAGCCTGGCAACGACGGCTCGATCGCGGACCACGCTTCGATCATCGCAGCCGCCAAGGAAGCCGGCGCCATGGTTACCGTGATTGCCGACCTGCTGGCCCTGACCATGATCACCCCTCCGGGCGAGCAGGGTGCCGATATCGCCGTGGGCAACACCCAGCGATTCGGCGTGCCGCTGTTCTTCGGCGGACCGCACGCTGCCTACATGGCCGTGGCCGATGGCCTGACCCGCTCCATGCCAGGACGCCTGGTGGGCGTTTCGGCCGATAACGCCGGAGTCCCTGCCTACCGCTTGGCCCTGCAGACCCGCGAGCAGCACATCCGCCGCGAAAAGGCCACCTCCAACATCTGCACCGCACAGGCCCTGCTGGCCATCTGCGCTTCGATGTACGCCGTCTACCACGGCCCAGCCGGCCTGAAGCAGATCGCCTCGCGCGCCAACAACCACGCCCGGGTCATCGCCAGCTCGCTGGTTTCCGGCGGCTACACCCTGGCATCGGACTCCTTCTTCGACACCGTTGTAGTGAACGTCGAGAACGCCGATGCCATCATTGCCAAGGCCATCGAAGCAGGCATCAACCTGCGCAAGGTGGGCGAGACCCAGGTGGGCATCTCCACCGACGAAGCCACCACCTCGGGCGTAGTCAAGACCCTGCTTGAGGTCTTCGGCGCAGAGCTCTCGGCTCCGGAAGGCTTCGAGATCCCGGCCGGGCAGGTGCGCACCAGCGACTTCATGACCCACCCGATCTTCAACACCATCTCCTCCGAAACCCAGATGATGCGCTACCTGCGCCGGCTCTCGGACCGCGACCTGGCCCTGGACCGCACCATGATCCCGCTGGGTTCGTGCACCATGAAGCTGAACTCGGCCGCCGAAATGGAATCCATCACCTGGCCGGAATTCGCCTCGATCCACCCCTACGCGCCTGCAGCGCAGACCGAGGGCTGGCGCGAGCTGATCGCCGACCTGGAAGGGCGCCTGACCGCAATCACCGGCTACGCTGGCGTTTCGATCCAGCCCAACGCCGGCTCGCAGGGCGAGTACGCGGGCCTGCTGGCCATCTCGGACTACCACCGTTCGCGCGGCGAAGGCCAGCGCGATCTGTGCCTGATTCCGGCTTCGGCCCACGGCACCAATGCCGCGTCGGCAGTGCTGGCCGGGATGCGCGTGGTGGTCGTGAAGACCGCAGCCGATGGCACCATCGACGCGAATGACCTGGATGCCAAGATCGAGGCCAACAAGGACGTCCTTGCAGCCATCATGATCACCTACCCATCCACCCACGGCGTCTACGACGCGGACGTGCGCGAGGTCTGCGACAAGGTCCACGCCGCCGGCGGCCAGGTGTACATCGATGGCGCGAACATGAACGCCATGGTTGGCTTGGCCCAGCCAGGCAAGTTCGGCGGCGACGTGTCGCACCTGAACCTGCACAAGACCTTCTGCATCCCGCACGGCGGTGGCGGTCCAGGCGTAGGCCCAATCGGCGTTGGCGAGCACCTGCTGCCATTCCTGCCAGGCGATGCTTCGGGCACCTACTCCGAGCGTGACGGCGTGCCGGTGGTGGCGACCGCTTTCGGCTCGGCCGGCGTCCTGCCGATCTCCTGGGCCTACATCGCGATGATGGGCGGGGACGGCTTGACCGAAGCCACCAAGCACGCGATCCTGAACGCGAACTACATTGCCAAGCGCCTGAACGAGCACTTCCCGGTACTGTTCACCGGCAACAAGGACCTGGTTGCCCACGAGTGCATCCTGGACCTGCGCGAACTGACCGCCAAGACCGGGGCCACCGCCGAGGACGTGGCCAAGCGCCTGATCGACTTCGGTTTCCACGCGCCGACCCTGTCCTTCCCTGTGGCAGGCACCCTGATGGTGGAGCCCACCGAATCCGAGGACCTGGCCGAGATCGAGCGCTTCATTGAAGCGATGATCACCATCCGCCAGGAAATGGACGAGGTTCTCTCCGGTGCCTACAGCATCGAGGAGTCCCCATTGCGCAACGCTCCGCACACGGTCTCCGCTGTGGTCAACAGCAAGTGGGACCGCAAGTACTCGGTCGAGCAGGCGGCCTTCCCGGTCCCGGCGCTGAAGTTCGACAAGTACTTCCCAACCGTGGGCCGCATCGACGGCGCCGGTGGCGACCGCAACCTGATCTGCTCCTGCCCGGCTCCCGAAGCCTTCGAAGACTAAGGAAGAGTTAGAGATGACTGAGACTACCCAAGCACTCAAGCACACCGCGCTGCACGCGCAGCACGAAGCTCTCGGCGCCAACTTCACCGACTTCGGCGGCTGGGACATGCCGTTGAAGTACGGATCGGAACTGGCAGAGCACAAGGCCGTGCGCTCCACCGCTGGCCTGTTCGACCTGTCCCACATGGGCGAGGTCTACCTCTCCGGCCCGGAAGCCGGCAAGGCGCTGAACACCGCCCTGGCAGGGAACCTGGGCATCATGAAGGTCGGCAAGGCGAAGTACTCGCTGATACTTGACGCCGAGGGCAAGATCATCGACGACCTGATCGTCTACCGCCTGGAAGAGGAGAAGTTCCTCGTCGTGCCCAACGCCGGCAACGCCCCGGTGGTTGCCGCCGAGCTGGCTGCCCGCGCCGCCGGCTTCGACGTCGTCGTGGA
The DNA here is from genome assembly GCF_053644955.1 of Glutamicibacter sp. NPDC055354. Taxonomy (NCBI): domain Bacteria; kingdom Bacillati; phylum Actinomycetota; class Actinomycetes; order Micrococcales; family Micrococcaceae; genus Glutamicibacter; species Glutamicibacter sp. NPDC055354. The sequence continues at coordinate 1,571,054 of NZ_JBSHMB010000001.1, read as the reverse complement.
CGACGCTTCGGGCCGCCAGTCGCTGATCGCCGTCCAGGGACCGAACGCCGAGGCGATTGTGCGCAAGCTGGCCGCCGACGAGGCAACCGCCCAGGCTGTCACCGAGCTGAAGTACTACGCTGCGGTGAAGGTGGTGCTCGGCGGCATCGACGTGCTGCTGGCCCGCACCGGCTACACCGGCGAAGACGGCTTCGAGCTGATCATCGAAAACGAGGATGCGGCAGCACTCTGGGAAAAGAGTGTTGAAGCCGGCAAGGACCACGAGCTGGTTCCTTGCGGCTTGGCTGCCCGCGACTCGCTGCGCCTTGAAGCCGGCATGCCTCTGTACGGCAACGAGCTGTCCCTGGAACGCACCCCGTTCGATGCCGGATTCGGTCCGGTGGTCTCCTTCAAGAAGGAAGAGGACTTCGTGGGCCGCGAAGCCCTGGAAGCGTTGCGCGGTGCGACCCCGCCACGCAAGCTCGTCGGCCTCAAGGGCCTGGGCAAGCGCGCCGGCCGCGGCGGCTACGCCATCGTCAAGGACGGCGCAACCATCGGTGAAATCACCTCCGGCCAGCCTTCGCCAACCCTGGGCTACCCGGTTGCACTGGGTTATGTCGACGCCGAATTCGGTGCAGTGGGAACCGAGCTGGAGGTAGACCTGCGTGGTAAGACTTTGCCTTTTGTCGTAGTCGAACTGCCGTTCTACACCCGAGCCAAGTAACGTTAAACATCAGTAGGGCTAAGCAAATCGCCCGCTAATTCCCTTGGGAGAGGAAATACCGTGAGTAAAGTTCTTTCGTCATTGCGCTACTCGGCCGAACACGAGTGGATCGATGCATCGTCCCCAGCAAAGATCGGCATCACCCAGGTTGCCGCCGACGCCCTGGGCGACGTGGTCTATGTCGACCTGCCAGAGGTCGGCGACTCCGTTACCGCAGGCGAGACCTGTGGCGAAGTCGAGTCCACCAAGTCGGTTTCCGACCTGTACTCGCCAGTGACCGGCACCATCGTTGCCATCAACGACGAGGCAGTGGACAACCCAGGCATCCTGAACGAAGACCCATACGGTGCCGGCTGGCTGTTCACCGTTGAGGTCGCCGAAGAGGGTCCGCTGCTTTCGGCAGCTGACTACGCAAGCGCGAACGGTGGAAACGTCGAGTAATGAGCAACCAGACTTTTGAATCCGTTGCCGCTGCAACGTTGACCCAGTCGCTGGCTTCGCTGGACCCGGAGATCGCGCAGCGTATTGACGCTGAGCTGGCTCGCCAGCAGCGCGGCCTGGAAATGATCGCTTCGGAGAACCACACTGCGCAGGCAATCATGCAGGCGCAGGGTTCGGTACTGACCAACAAGTATGCCGAGGGCTACCCGGGCCGCCGCTACTACGGCGGTTGCGAGGAAGTTGATGTCATCGAGACGCTGGCGATCGAGCGGCTCAAGGACCTGTTCGGCGCGAAGTTCGCCAACGTGCAGCCTCACTCCGGTGCGCAGGCCAACGCGTCGGTGTACCACGCGCTGGTGCGTCCGGGCGATACCGTGCTGGGGCTGAACCTGAACCACGGTGGCCACCTGACCCACGGGATGAAGCTGAACTTCTCGGGCCGCTTGTTCAACATCGTTCCTTACGGTGTGGACGAGGAAACCTATGAAGTGGACATGGACGAGGTGGAGCGCCTTGCCATCGAGAACCAGCCGAAGATGATTGTTGCTGGCTGGTCGGCGTACCCGCGCCAGCTGGATTTCCAGCGTTTCCGCGAAATCGCGGACAAGGTCGGCGCGTACCTGTTCGTGGATATGGCGCACTTCGCTGGCCTGGTGGCTACCGGGTTGCATCCTTCGCCGGTCCCGCACGCTCACGTGGTGACTTCCACGACGCATAAGACGCTTGCTGGTCCTCGTGGCGGCATTATTCTCTCGAATGATGCGGAGATCGCGAAGAAGCTGAACTCGGCGGTGTTCCCTGGCCAGCAGGGTGGTCCGTTGGAGCACGTGATTGCTGGCAAGGCGGTGGCGTTCAAGATTGCTGCGTCGCCGGAGTTCAAGGAGCGCCAGGAGCGGACCTTGGCTGGTGCGCGTATTTTGGCTGAGCGCTTGACCCAGGAAGATGTTGTTGCCAAGGGCATCAGCGTTTTGACTGGTGGCACGGATGTTCACATGGTGCTCGTTGACTTGCGTAATAGCGAGTTGGATGGGCAGCAGGGTGAGGATCTTTTGGCTCAGGTGGAGATCACGGTGAACCGCAATTCGGTGCCGTTTGATCCTCGTCCGCCGATGGTGACTTCGGGGTTGCGTATTGGTACCCCGGCGTTGGCTACCCGTGGTTTCTCGGAGGCTGCGTTCGCTGAGGTTGCGGAGATCATTGCACAGACGTTGATTGCTGGTGCTGAGGGTAATGCGGCGGTGTTGCCGGAGCTGAAGGATCGTGTTCTGAAGCTTGCCGCGGCCCACCCGCTGTACCCGGAACTGGCTAAGGTTTCCGAGTAGCATCATCTGATTAGGATGTGGGCCCGGAAGGTGGAAATACTCGCTTTTCGGGCCCGCGGTCTTTCAACATCCAGAGGTCCAGGCGCTGCACGGTACGTGCGGTGGCCGCACGCCTCTGGAACCACACTCCACAGATCCGGGGCAGAAGCTCTCGGATTACCCAAGTTCTAAGGATGTGACCCGCTATGGCGGTTAGCGTATTCGATCTTTTCTCGGTTGGCATCGGACCGTCTTCCAGCCATACCGTGGGACCAATGCGTGCAGCACACGCATTCATTGCCCAAGTAATCCGAGAAGGCCAACTGGACGCACTGGAAAATATCCGTGTTGATGTCTACGGATCCCTGGCCGCTACCGGACGCGGCCACGGCACCTTCACTGCCATCATGCTGGGGCTTGAAGGCTTCGAACCTGAAACCGTGCTGCCATCACAGGTCGATGACCGCCTGGCGGACATGGAAGCCACTGGAATCCTCCACCTGGCCGAACAGCTTGATCAGCGCAAGGACCTGAACTACAAGGTCGAAGACATGATCCAGCATCCGCTCACCGTACTGCCACGCCACACCAACGGCGTGAAGTTCATTGCCCTCGACGCTGACGGCAACGAAATCGCCAACGAGACCTTCTTCTCCGTAGGCGGCGGCTTCATCGTGCGCGAAGGCGCCGAAGACCGCATCGAGAAGAACCTCGAAGAGAAGCTGAACAAGCAGCCCTATCCCTTCACCACGGCAGCCAAGCTGCTGGAACATGTGAAGGAAACCGGCCTGTCCATTGCCGACATCATGATGGCCAACGAAATGGCCTACCGGTCCCGCGACGAGATCCGCAACGGCCTGGTCCACATCTACGAAGTGATGGAAGACTGCAAGGATTCCGCGCTGGAACGCACCGGTGTGCTGCCCGGCGGCCTGAAGGTTCGCCGCCGTGCGCCCGAATGGCATGAACGCCTGCGCAAGGAAGACAAGGACCGGGATCCGGTCTACTGGCAGGAATGGATCAACCTCGTTGCGCTGGCCGTCAATGAGGAGAACGCCTCCGGCGGACGCGTGGTCACCGCTCCAACCAACGGCGCAGCGGGCATCATCCCGGCCGTGCTGTTCTACGCCACCCACTACGCACCGGGCGCAAAGTACTGGAATGAGGAGGAAAAGCACGACGCTGTCGTACGCTTCCTGCTCACCGCTGGTGCCGTCGGCGTGCTGTATAAGGAGCAGGCATCGATCTCCGGCGCCGAAGTCGGCTGCCAGGGCGAAGTCGGTTCGGCATCATCGATGGCTGCTGGCGGCCTGGCCGAAATTCTTGGCGGCACCCCAGCGCAGGTAGAGAACGCAGCGGAAATCGCCATGGAACACAACCTTGGCCTGACCTGCGACCCGATCGGCGGACTGGTCCAGATCCCTTGCATCGAACGCAACGCCATCGCTGCTTCCAAGGCAGTGAACGCGGCGAAGATGGCGCTGATGGGCGACGGCGAACATCACGTCACCTTGGATGAAGTCATTATCACCATGCGCGAAACCGGCAAGGACATGAGCGACAAGTACAAGGAAACTGCGATGGGCGGCCTGGCCGTCAACGTGGTGGAATGCTGATTTCCCAGTAACGCATGACCCAGTTCGGGAGGCCTGCACTGCAGGTCTCCCGAACTTTTTAAATGTGATCTTGGCCCCCAAGTCCGGCAATTCCCAGCCATAGCTGATAGAACTGGGACTAGGCCCAAAGCGCGCTAGCGCAAACCAGTTTCGAGGAGGTGAGTGTCGTGGAAGACAGTTCTAGTCGATCTATGCACACGAACTCACCCGGACGCTCGTAGCCGAATCAGCCGAATCTGGCAGCATCCTGCCATGGGATCCCAACGAGTTCGTGACTCTTGTACATGTCACCGGCGCCTGGTCCTGCACGCAAATACTGACTGATTTATCTCCCTGTATTCATGGGGTGATTGAGCGGTGAGAAGTTGCTGGCAGGCTTGTATTCACGCGCCAAATGAACCATTTGGACCAAAATCATGTTTTCTCCAGAAAAGGTAGACTTCTCTACTATTTCGCGAGCCTTGCGCTCCCATCTCAATCACGCAGAATTCCAGCTCGCGGCAGGGTTGCTGGGCGGTCTGCACATCGCCCAGACCATTGAGCACCTCGAAGCACTGGATGCCACGGAGGCTGCCCTGGCCTACCGGCTGCTGGACAAGCAGGCCGCGGTACTGGTTTTCCGGGAACTCGACGCCCCGGTGCAAGCCGACCTGGTGCGGGCGCTGCAGTCGCAGACCGTCATCGATGCCTTCGCCCAGCTCCCCGCCGCGGGACGGGTAGCGCTGTTCGATGAACTGCCAGCGATCGTGGCCACGAAACTGCTGTCAGGGCTGCCGAAGGCCAAGCGCCAGGAAACCGGAATCCTGCTGGGCTATCCGGAAGCAAGCGCCGGCAGGGCGATGTCCCCGGATTTCATCGCCACCCATCCGCAGCTGTCTGTGGCCGAAACCCTGGAACGCATCAGCGCACGCCTCGGGAACTGCGAGAACGCGCAGCTCATCCTGGTGATCGATGATGAACGCCGGCTGCTTGGCACCATCAAGCTCAGCGAGCTGCTCACCGAGCCGGCCGGGACAACGATCGGAGAACTGTGCACCCAGAGCCCGGTCGTCCAGGCCTGCGAGCCGGAGACGAGCGCGGCACGGGTGGTGGTGGATCGGAAGGCAGGGATGCTCCCGGTGCTTGATCGGGAAGATCGCCTGCTGGGAGTGCTGACCTTGCCCATGGCGATCGGGATCCTTGAGGATGCCGAAGAGCGCCGCTCCGCGTACGGCTCCGGAACGGATCCGCTCTTCCGCCCTTACTTGGGGACGCCATTGCGCCACCTGGTGAAGGCGCGCATCATCTGGCTGCTGGTCCTGGCTATCGGCGCCACCTTGACGGTCAAGGTGCTGTCCAGTTTCGAGCAGACACTGGAGTCGATGGTGGTGCTCAGCTTGTTCATCCCCTTGATCGTGGGCATTGGCGGGAACACCGGCAACCAGGCGGCGACCACTGTCACCCGTGCGCTGGCCATGGGGGATGTGCGGGGAAGCGACTTCTGGCGGGTGCTGATGCGCGAGGTGCGAATCGGAGCGGTCCTGGGACTGTGCCTGGGCGCCATAGCGCTGGTGGTGGCCGGGAGCATTTTCGAACTGCGTATCGGATTGGTGATAGGCATCAGCCTGGTGGCGCTGTGCAGCATTGCTGCCGCTGTCGGCGGGGTGATGCCGATCATCGGTAAATTCTTCAAGGTTGATCCTGCGGTATTTTCCAACCCCTTCATTTCAACCTTCGTGGATGCCGCCGGGCTGATCGTCTACCTGTCGGTGGCCGTGCTGATTCTTGGATAGCCTGCAGCTGCACTGGGGTGCGCGGAATAAATTCGCGCATCCCAGCGTCGTAACAGGTATGCCTCATAGCAAGCTCTTTACTGAATTTACTGTCCCGGCCAGAAGCGGAGAAGGCCTGAAGCTTCGCAACCGCGTCGTGCTTCCGCCGATGTGCCAGTATTCCGTGGAAAAACGCGACGGCGTTCCAACGACCTGGCACTTGGCTCACCTGGGTTCCATGGCCCATGGCGGATACTCCTTGGTGATCGCCGAAGCAACTGCGGTGGCAGCTGAAGGCAGGATCTCGGATCGCGATACCGGCCTGTGGAATGACGAGCAGGCCGAAGCCTGGAAACCGATTGCCCGATACATCCGCGCCCATGGGGCAGCCGCCGGCGTGCAGCTGGCGCACGCCGGAGCCAAGGCATCGACCTATGGCTGGCTCAAGGATCTTGAAGAAGCTGGAAAATCCGGCAGCATCAGCGCGGAAGATGGCGGCTGGGAAACCTTCACTTCCTCGCCCAGCGAGCTCTACGGGCTGAAGCCAGCTACCGCGATGAGCGTGGAACAGATCGAGGCATCGGTGCAGGACTGGGCTGATGCGGCCAAGCGTGCCGACGCGGCCGGATTCGACCTGATCCAGATCCATGCCGCGCACGGCTACCTGGTGCACCAATTCCTGTCGCCGCTGACCAATAAGCGCACCGACGAATACGGTGGCAGCTTCGAGAACCGCACTCGATACCTGCGTGAAGTCATCGAGGCAGTGGCTGCCGTGTGGCCGGAAAACAAGGCCCTGGGCATTCGCTTCTCCGGAGAAGACTGGGTGGACGATGGATGGAGCATTGCTGACACCGTTCGGATCGCCAAGGAACTCTACGGCTACGGTGTGCGCCACTTCGACCTCTCCAGTGCAGGAATTGGCAAGTTCAACGGACCGTCTGGTCCGGGCTACCAAGTGCCGTTGGCTCAGGCAGTGAAGGAAGCGCTGCCCCAGGATGCCTTCGTTACCGCGGTCGGCGTCATCACCGAGCCGATGCAGGCAGAGCAGATCGTCGTGACCGGGCAAGCGGACGGCGTCTGCGTTGGGCGCGCTGCACTGGGCGATCCGCAGTGGGCTAACCGTTCGGCGCAGGAATTGGGTGCACCGATGGCATTCCCCGCCCAATACTGGCGCGGCCGCTGGTAAACGCAAGTTGCCATGCTGATTTCATCCAAACAACGACATAGTTTCTGGTTACCTCTTCCAGCCACTGAATAGTGATGTTAGGTTAGTGCCACGGATCTAGTCGCACCGCGGCCAAGGGTCGCGTGCGGAAGGGAGTCAGCATGGCACTACGCGCGGATTCTAATGGAATCGACGCTTCGCTCTATCGGAGAAACGGCTCGTGGAGCACAGCTCTCGTGGATGCATCGTTGGGAACCACTGCTGCCCAGGAAGCAGCAGACCGGCTTCCGGACGAGGTAGCCAAGCTGCTCAAGAGCCAGCAGGCGCAGCCCAGCGATGTCCAAGCACTGATCGGCGCACTGGAGCCAGCCCAGGGACTGCGAGCACCAGTAGCACGGTTCGTAGCTGTTCATGACGGCGAAATCGTCCTGAACGAAGTCATCCCAGGCCTCAAGGTCCAAACTTCATCGGTTGATGTGGGTCCGTTCCCGAACTTCACGGCGCTGGCCCGCGCCCGTGGCGGATCGTTCTCCTACCTCGTAGCTGAAGTCAGCAAGGACGGAGGCGAGGTGCACCTCTACAATACGGCGTCACCTGAACGCCTGGGCAGCCGTGGCATCGTCGGGTTGCCCGAGGAAATCCACCATGCACGCAAGGTGCCCGGGGAATACGACCAGCCCAAGGCGCAGGCCGCCGCCGATGAGATGGCTCGTCGAAACGCTGACGAAGTTGCCGAGCTGATCAGTGAAATGTCCAACGAGAACTACGTCCGCCTGATCATTCTTTCGGGCGACATCAAGGCTCGTGAACTGGTGCTCGGGGCAGTACCCGTGGCGCTCAAAGACTATGTAGAAGTCATCGACTCGCATACGCGCACCGGGGGTGCGGACACCAAGCAAGTCGATGCCCAAATCACCAAGCTTGTTGAGGAAGTGAAAGCCAAGTCCCTGGCTGAATTGGAATCGAAGATCGCTGCGCAGTCCGGCAACGGCAAAGCGCAGCTTGCTGTCGGACTCGATGAAGTTGTCACTGCGCTCCAATCGGCGCAAGCCGAAATGGTGCTGGTTGGACAGTACCAAAGCGAGCATACCCTTCGCGCCTTGAGCGCCGAACCATGGATTGCCCATCAGGACGGAGATGACCATGCAGAGCTGGTCGTCGGGGAATGGCCGGCGCCAGAAGTGCTCCTGCGGGCCACCGCGCTGACCGATGCCAGCATTCGCTATGTACCGGATTCGGTGATTCCTGGCGGTGCAGGAATCGCAGCCTTGCTGCGCTGGGCCAAATCCTGAACAGTTCACTAAATGAAACGATCCGCACAGGAAATCCTGCGCGGATCGTTTTTTGCGTTCCAGCTATCTGGTGCCTAGCGATCTGACGAGCCGGCTGCCGGGGGAGCCGGTGGGGAAACATCTGAACCGTGATCGGAGTTCTGCTGCTGTCCAGGCTGATAGGCCGGAGGAGCCCAGTAGGCCTGGTTAGGGTGAACCGGTGGCTGGTTCATCTGCCAAGGCTGCAGCATCGGACGGCGCTCTGCTGCTGGAATCGGGCCTGCCGTACGCGCAATGCCTTGCCTGTCTGCCAGCTTCACCAGCACGAAGGTCAATAGGGCCATGAAGCACACCGAGAAGACCAGCGAGAGCGGGTTGGATTCCGTGGCGTTCAGATCAACTACGCCCATTGCACCGAGCAGGAACAAGAAGGTGTTGTTGATGATGTGCATCGCCATCGCTGCTTCAAGGCCACCGGTGCGCCAGGTCAGATAGCCTGCCGCGATAGCGAACGCCGCCACATCGAGAAGCCCCCAGACATCGTAGAGATGGCCGATGGTGAAGAAGGGAACTGGGAGCAGGATGGCGAACAGTGGATGCTTCAGCCAGCTGCCGATGACCTGCATGAACGCGCCACGGAAAACAAGCTCTTCAGCTGCGCACTGGAAGGGCGTCAAGAGGATCACCAGCAGGGCATAGAACAGCGGATCGGCCGGCAGGCTGCTCGCCGGCACGGGTTCGGACTCGCCAATGCCCAAGGCGCCCAACCCGAAACTCAGCCCGAAATACACTGCGAACAAGATGGCGCTGGCACCCAACGTCAGGCCGAACCAGCGCCAGCGCAATTTGCCGGCGACCGATATCAGCAAGCCGACAGGCTTGGGCCCGATGAGCAAGTAGGCGAGGTAGACCGCCGGGATCATGATGATCAGGGAGACCATGGTCATCGAGAAGTCCGTCGCCGTGGCCATGTTCAGGGTTGGATCCATGAGGAACTGATCGGGAGCCTCATCTGGATTCTCCGCAGCCCACGTCAGCGGGTTCATGATCAGTGCAATGAACATCGCCAGTATGGCGATGAGCAATGCCGCGCCGTAGAAGCCAATGCCGATGCCGGTGAACGCCAGCGGTCTCCACCAGCGGTAGTTCTCACTGCGTCTCATTAGGCGATGGAACGAATAGTTCATCTCACCCTCGGCGCCTTGCGGCAAGGGTGGCTGGTTCATTGGCAAGCTCATGGCTCAATTCTCCCGTTCCGCAGTGTTTGAAGGTATGAACCTTACGGAGGATTTATCGGGTCATCCTTTTGAATATCCAGGACCAGCTCTTCGCAACGCGGTCGGCATCCAAGGCAAACTCCAAGGGGCTAGCTCTTACACTTGGAAAGAACGATTCGCCTTCTTTGATTTGGAGCAGCACCACGTGGGCCATCATCACCATGACGAACCGATTTTGCAGGATCCCCGGCGCCGGCGGCGTGCCTCGATCATCTTGTGGGCGCTGCTTGCGCCTATCGGCGCCCTGGCCCTGGTCATGGTCATCTTGTTGTGGCCGCAAGGCAACTACGACAAGTTTGCCCTGAACGGAGCCATGGACACTACCGGTGGCGCAACGATGGAAGTGGGCACTGTCACGCGCAGCACAGTCCAGGACTGCCCGTCTTCCCAAGGGTTGGAAGAAGTTGGTGGCAAGGTTCTCGAATGCCAAGTCACCTACGTGATGCCCGAATCCGGTGGCGCGGAGATCCAATTGGAAATCCCACCGGAAATGCTGCAATCACGTGATGCGCGCGCGGGCGACAGCATTCGATACCTTGATCTCTCCGCGGTGGACACCACCAGCGGCAGCCCGTACGTATTCGTTGACTTCGTGCGCACTTTGCCCATGGCACTGCTGGCCATCGCCTATGGCGTGGTCGTGGTGCTGGTCGCCGGATGGCGCGGCACGCGGGCGATGATCGGCTTGGTCGGTGGCATCGCCTTCATGATCATCTTCATGGTTCCGGCCTTGCTTGAAGGCGGCAATCCGGTCCTGGTGGGACTCACCGGTTCTACCGCCATCATGTTTGTCGCGTTGTATTTCGCCCATGGGCTGAACGCGAAAACATCCACAGCGCTGCTGGGAACGCTCTTTGGCCTAGCGGTGACCGCGGCGATGGTGCTTTGGTTGACCGATGCGGCCGCTTTGACTGGAGCCAACGATGAATCGGCAATCACCCTATCGACGGTGGCCCCGCAAATTTCCCTGCCCGGCTTGCTGATCTGCGGCGTGCTGGTTGGCGGCATGGGTGTGCTCAATGACGTGACAATTACGCAGTCGGCAACCGTCTGGGAACTGGCAGAGAGCACGCCCAAGGCCTCGGCCAGGGAACTGTTCTTCCGCGGCATGCGCATCGGCCGGGACCATATCGCTTCGACCGTATACACCATCGCCTTCGCCTACGCCGGTGCGGCCCTGCCGGTGCTGGCCATTGCGGCGCTGAGCAACCAGAGCTTCGGGGTCACCCTCGGCTCCGGCGCCATGGCTGAAGAGGTCATCCGAATCCTGATTGGTTCCATCGGATTGGTATTGGCGATCCCGGTAACCACCGCCATTGCAGTGATGGTGGTGAAAGCTACCGGCACCGGCGGTGCCCACGGCAAGCGGGCTTTGCAGAGTGTAAGCTCCGACTCCTAGGTGCGAACCATTCTCATATGTAATGTAGAATAGTTCTCAATAGCGATCCGATTTAGATGGAGACCACCATGAAGAACTACCGCTCGCTGCTCGCAGCTGCCGTCGCCCTGCCCGCTGCCGGACTGATCCTTGCCGGATGCGGTAGCGCCACAGGAAGCGAATCGAACGAAGCGGAATCTGCAGAGATCAGCGTAGTGGCCACGACGAACGTCTACGGACAGATCGCCCGTGCCATTGGCGGAGATAGCGTGGAGGTCAGCGAGATCATCACTTCGGCCGCACAGGATCCGCACTCCTATGAGCCAACCGCACGCGACAAGCTTGCGATCTCCAGCGCGGACCTGGTCCTTGCCAATGGCGGCGGATATGACCAATTCATGGACTCTCTCGTTTCTTCGCTACCGGAAGGCAAGTCTGGAGAGATCACGCTCATTCACGCTGTGGACTCCTCGCCGGTAGCTGCGGAATCCGAAGAGGCCGGGCATGAGGGCGAAAGTGCCGAGGAGCATGCGCGGCACGCTGATGAGGGCGGCCATGAGGGCGAAAGCGCCGAGGAGCATGCGCAGCACGCTGATGAGGGCGGCCATGAGGGCGAAAGCGCCGAGGAGCATGCGCAGCACGCTGAAGAGGGCGGCCATGAGGGCCACGACCACGCGGGCTACAACGAGCACATCTGGTACGACCTGGATTCCATGGGTGAACTTGCTGATGCGCTGGCCGAGTCCTTCGCCAAGGTCGATACCGCCAACGCGGATCAGTACAAGCAGAACGCAGCAGCCTTCAACGAAGGGATCGGGAAACTCGAAGCCCAGCTCGAAACCGCCAAGCTGGATGGCAAGAGCTTCATGATGACCGAGCCGGTTCCATTCCACTTGCTGGAAGCAGCCGGCATGGAGAACACCACTCCTGAAGGGCTGAGCGAAGCCATCGAAGAGGGCGAGGGCATTGCGCCGATGACCATGAAGAAGGCTGAAGACAAGCTCGTTGCTGGCGACGCTGACATGCTTGCCTACAACGTGCAGACCGAAGGCAGCGAAACCAAGGCGCTGAAGAAGAACGCTGAGCGGGGACAGGTACCTGTAGTCGACTTTGCAGAAACCATTCAGGATGATTCCAGCTACCTCGAATGGATGGAATCCAACATTTCCGACTTGGCTTCCGCAATCAACGGCTAAACCTACGTAAACTAAATGCATGGCATTGTTCTCTTCCCAGATAACGCAAGCGACAGGTAAAGCACGCTCCCTCATTGCGGAGCGGTCTGTTCGAGCGGAGATCGCTCACTCGGACCGGGGAATCGAGCAAGCCGACCATGTGCTTTTCTTCGCCGAGGGGCCCGGGCAGTTCTACCAGCTCGGAGTCTGGCTGGGTACCTTCGAGCGCCTGGCTGCCCAGGGGCTCAACGTCGGCGTGGTGCTCATGGACGCACTAAGCGCACGACATGCGCTGGCAGAATCGAACCTGCCGATATTGTTCTCGCGTTCCATGGAGCAGATCGAGAATAAGCTGCGCGAGTGGAATACCAAATCCATCAACTACGTGAACAACGCCCAGCGGAACTTCACAATGCTGCGCTTCAACGGACCGGCGCATATCCACCTGAACCACGGTGAGAGCGAAAAGGCCTCCATGGTCTCCAACCAGCTCAAAGCCTACGATTTCGCCTGCGTGGCTGGTGCTGCCGCGGTAGAGCGCATCACCGAGAACATCTCTCGTTTCGACCCATCGCATCTGGTGCAGATCGGACGCCCGCAGCTCGATGACCTGGAATTGCCCGGCCCTTCGGAGAAGATCCGGGTTCTCTACGCACCGACTTGGGAGGGCGACTCGCAAGCCATGGCGTACTCCTCGGTGGCTACTTTGGGCGAGAGAATTCTGGCCCAGCTGAGCAACGATGAGCGTTTCGAAGTGCGTTTCCGTCCTCATCCGAAGACCGGTGATGTGTCCGCAGAGGCAAAAAAGGCCGTGGTCAGCCTGAAAAGCAACTACGCTGCCACCGTGGATGCGCTCAGCGACGCGGCGCAGTCCTTGGTCTGGGCGGATGTGGCCATCTGCGACACCTCGGCGATGGCCTATGACGCGGTAGCGCTCAACATCCCGCTGTTGCTGGCCGGAGACCCCCAAAGCAAGCTCCATTCAGGGTTGCCATTGGACCAGCGGCTGGGCAACGCCAACGGGCTGGCGCAGCGGGTTGCGGATCTTGCCGCGTCCTCGGTTGCCGGGGCGCAAAAACAGCTGGCCCAGTACTTCTTTGCCACCACAGAACCCGGGGTGGCTACGAAGAAACTGAGCCAGCTGCTTTCGAGCCTCTAGCCTTCTGGACCTAGCGCTGCTTGAAGACCGTATCCTGCCATTCGCGATGGGCCGCGGGATCATGGGAGATCATCACATGCTTGACATTGGTGTACTCATCGAAGGAATACTGGCTCATGTCCTTGCCCATCCCCGAAGCCTTGTAGCCTCCATGCGGCATGTCGGAAACGATCAGGATATGCTCGTTGATCCACACGCAACCGGCCTGGATTTCGGCGCTGGCACGCATCGCGCGGTCAACGTTCTTGGTCCATGCGCTCGCCGCCAGGCCATACGGGGTGTCGTTGGCCAATTCGATGGCTTCGTCATCGGTATCGAATGCCAACGCCACCAGGACCGGGCCGAAGACTTCCTGCTGCACGATCTCTGAATCCTGCGCAGCTCCCACCACCAGGGTAGGACGGTAGAACCAGCCATCGCCCGGAAGCTGCCGGCCTCCGGCAAGCACCGTTGCTCCGGCATCCTTGGCACGCTCAACCATCGAGGAAACCTTCTGCAGGTGGGCTTCGCTGATCATCGAACCCATGTCGGTATCGGGATCGGCCGGATCTCCCACCACCATGGCCTCCATCAGTTCGGCCACCTTGCTGGTGAACTTCTCGAAGACCGAGGAATGCACGTACGCGCGGGTGGCGGCGGTGCAATCCTGTCCGGAATTGATCGTCGAGCCGGCCACCGCACCATGCGCGGCAGCTTCGATATCGGCATCATCGAAGACCACCATCGGCGCCTTGCCGCCGAGTTCAAGATGAACCCGGGTACCGGTCTCGGCCGCCATGGACATGATCTTCAGGCCCACGGCGGTAGAACCGGTGAACGAAGTCATCTTCACCAGCTTGTGGCGCACTAGGGGCGAACCAACGCTGGGCCCGTCGCCAACGACAATATTGATCACGCCGTCCGGCAAACCGGCATCCTTGGCGGCCTGGGCAAAGAGCACCGAGGTGCCCGGGGTCAGCTCGCTGGGCTTGAGCACAATCGTATTGCCGGCGGCAATCGCTGGCAGGACCTTCCACGCAGCCATCTGCAGCGGGTAGTTCCACGGGCTGATCGAACCGATCACGCCGATAGCTTCACGGCGAACCATCGAGGTGGTGTTGCCCGCATAGTCCCCGGCGGCCAATCCCTGCAAATTGCGTGCAGCGCCAGCAAAGAAATTCACGTTGTCGATGGAACCGGGCACATCGAATTGGGTCGACATGCGGATGCTCTTGCCGGTCTGAGCGGTTTCCAGGACGGCGATTTCATCGGCATGCTTTTCCAGTTCGCGAGCGAATGCCAGCAGGTGGTCGGCCCGTTCGCCCGGGGTCAGCCTGGACCAGGCCTTGAAGGCGCCGGCGGCCGCCTGCACCGCCTGGTCAACCTGCTCGCCGGTCGCGGTATCCACGTCCAGCAGCTTCTTTCCGGTGGCTGGATTCGCGCGCTCCAGCACCGGGCCGTGCCCGCGGACCTGCTGGCCATTGATGAACTGGTGTCCAAGGGAACTATCGTAGTAGGCCATGTGAATTCTCCTAGGGGGATTCAGAGGGTGAAATAGATCTTGCGCAGGGTTTCGGTGACGATCCAACGGGTTCTCATGCCCGCATGAAGCCGGACAACGCTGCCTGGAACCAGCACCAGTTCTTGGGCGCCGAAACCATCGGCTTCCAGAATCTGCACCGTCGCGCACCCGGCAAGCACCACGAAGTACTCGTCCGCTTCAATATCCTGCATGGCGCCGCGGGACATCTCCCAGACGCCGATTCCTGCATCCCCGAGGGTGCCCAGCTCGCGGTAGCCTGCGGTTGCGGATGCCTGACCGGCGACCACCTGCTCGTCGCCGATGGCAACATGCTTGACCTCAAGGGCATCGGCTTGGACGATGCCGGCTTGAAGTATTCTTTCAGGCATCAGGAATCGAACCCCATTCCGATCTTATCCATCAGCTTCAAGAAGGCCGAGCGCTCGCCTCGATTGCGATCGGCCTTGACCAGCTGGCTTGTCATCAGGTTCACGCCCACCCATGCGGCAGGTTCCGGCGGGAATGGGATCGGCTTGGTACGCACCAGTTCCAATTCGGTCAGCTCGGTCTTCTGGCCCGAGAGCAGATCCAGCATGACCCTTGCACCGAAACGGGTCGCGCCGACACCGAGGCCGGTGAAGCCTGCACAGTAGGCCACCTTGCCGCCGTAGGCCAGATCGAAGAAGGAGAAGAAGCGGGAGCAGGTATCAATGGCGCCACCCCATGCATGGGAGAACTTCACCTGTGAGAGGTCCGGGAAGCTGCCGAAGAAATGCGCGGCGAGCTTCTCGAAGGTCTGCTGGTTGGTGTCGTAGCTGGAGCGGACCTTGCCCCCGAAGTGGTAGACCGCGTCGTAGCCGCCGTAGAGAATGCGGAAGTTCCCTTCGGCGTCGGTGGTTGGGCGGGCATAGTGGAACCGGTTGTTCAGGTCGGCCAAGCCCACCATGCCATCCCAGCCGATGGCCGCGCGCTGCTGCGCAGTGAGCGGTTCAGTCATCAGCGCGTAGTCGTATACCGGCACAATGCGGGAGCGGTGGCGCTTGAGCAGAGACGGGAAAACATTGGTTGCCAGGGCCACGTGCTTGGCGGTGATCTGCCCGTCGGCGGTCAGCACCTGCACCTGCGTGCCGGCATTGTTCATCTCCACGGCGTGGGTATGCTCGTAGAATTCGACGCCTAATTCGCTGCAGACGCGGGAAAGCTCCCAGACCAGCTTGGCGGGGTGGACCAGCGCGGTTGAATCATGGTCACGGGCGCCGGCCAGGAAGTCTGGCGAATTGACCAGTTGCCTTACCGCGCCGGCATCGAGGTAGTCGACACCCGGTGCCTCAGCTTCCTCGGCCACCCACGCAATCTGATGCTGTTCGGTGGCCACGCTGAGCGCGCCCTCGCGGACGAAGTCCACGTCCATCGCATAGCGGCGCACCGTCGCTTCGAACTCGTCGAGGTTCTTCCTGCCCAATTCCGCAAGCAGCGCATTTTCCTTGGGCAGATGGTTTTCTCCGTTGGCCTCGCCGTGGACCAGGGAGGCTTCGCAGAAGCCGCCATTGCGCCCGGAAGCAGCCCAGCCCAAGCGCTGGCCCTCGATCAGTACAACTTTTCGGCCGGGGTTCTGTTCCTTGGCTTGGAGCGCGGTCCACAATCCGGTGTAGCCGCCGCCGATAATCAGCAAGTCGGCGGTGAGTGAGCCATGCAGCGCCGGGTGGGGTGCGGGGCGGTGCTCATGATCCAGCCAGTAGCTGGTGCGCTTGGCGCCGGCCAATGCTCGGGAGATCAGGGTGGGGGAGACTTCGGCTTCATGCCTGTCAAAAGTCAGGTCATTGGTGCTGTTCATTAGTTCTTTCCTCGAAGGTAGCGGGTTCGGCAGGCGCTATCGAGGCAGGGGAACGACCAGTGGTCCGTGCGGCTTTGCCGTCTGCTGGGCACCGGGGATGCCAGTTGAGTGCCAATCGGCGGCCAAGGCTATCCCTCTTCTCGGAAAGATGAATACAAATTGAATGTGATTCATTACTCATCTAAGCCTGCGCCGCTCGGGGTTGTCAAGGTCCCGAAGCCAAGCCGAAACCCGGCCTTCGAAACAGCAAAGCACTGCTTCGAAGACCGGGCCTGGTCATGCGGGAACCGCGACCGGTTTACCGCTAGTGAATTGATGCGCCCGTCCCGGGAAATGGCGGCTGAGCCAAGCCGCGCCGAACATCAGGAGGAATTCGGCGGCCGCAACTGCCAGCATCACCGGTGCATGCTGGGCGCCGTGCGCAGCGTGGGACGCGTGATGGCCGCCAAACCACGGCATGCCGATCACCATCGCCACATGGGCGGTGCCCATGAGCGCGCTCATCACCAGCAGGCGCAGGGGAGAACCGCCGCGCAGCACGCACCAGGAGCATTTGATGCACCACAAGGTCATGGCAAGCAATGCCAGGTTCCACCACAGGGAGTGCGGCATCAGAACCAGAACCAGCAGGTGGGTTGCGGCCAGGCCCAGCGACGCGGCTCCCAGGGCAATGTGTCCGGCCGGCACCCTGGCCGCATGGCTAGTCGCCGCTGCCACAGCAACCGTCTGATTCCTTGGTGGCGCAGCAGCCGTGCTGGACCGGGGCTGGAACATCAAGGACAGGGGAGCGGTCGAAGAAGCCCTCGGGGCGGATGGTGAAGCCAACGGTGTCCACAGGCATCATCGGCCAGTCCTCGGTCCGCGGGAAGTGGGTCAACGCGAAGGTGTGCCACAGGCTGATCTGCTCGCCGTCGATGTTCTTGTCGTCCTCGATCCACGAGCCAATGCCGTCAACGCCCGGGTTCTGGTTCACGAAGTCACCGGTTGGATAGCGGTGGCCGTCCTCCCGCTTGGTCACCCACAGGGCCTTGGAGGCGAATTCTGCGCGACGATGGATGGAGGATCCTTCGGCGGCCAGCAGGGTCGGCAGTCCCTGGGACATCAGCTTGTAGCCCACCGGCTTGCCGAGGTAGTTCTTCGAATCCGGGTTGGTCACCACCCAAGTGCGGCCGGCGGTCGGATTGCTATCGCGTACCGCCTGCTTCTCGGTAGCCAGCACCGTGTGGCTGCGGGTGAAGGCGTTGCCCCGGGGGTTCTCCTTGCTGATGGGCAGGCGCACGGCTTCTTCTTCGATGACGCGGCTGGGTCCGCCGTCCAGGGCGAAGTCCAGCCGGGCGCCGAAGATGTGCTGGTGGAAGGGCGCGCCCAGGCCAGGCGCCATTTCCGAGCAGTAGCGCTCGTCGAGCATGGCCGAGGTGAACACGATGCCGGTGGCCTTGGCCTCGAATTCGATGGTGCCGTCCAGGTACAGGTACCAGTAGAAGCCGTAGTCGTAGTTGCCCACGGTAGTGAAGAAGCTGATCACCAGGCGGCGGTTGCGGCGCGTGTACTTCACGCCTGACCAGTCATCGGCGTGCTTGGAGAGGATCGAGGCGTCTTCCTCGTGCATGCAGATGCCGTTGGTGATCTTCTGCGCATTGCCATCGGCGTCGGTGACCACAGGGGAGATGTAGTGGATTTCGCCCAGGCAGTCGCAGCCCAGCTCCAGCGAGTTGGCCAGGCGCCCGATCAGGTACTCGCCGGTGTCGAAGTAGTTCTGCCAGCTGCGCACCGGGGAAGGGTCCCCGTAGGGGACTACCATTTCCGCGATGGACGCACGATCCAGGATGCGGCGTTCGGTGCCCCGATCGTTGAAGGCGATGTTGTAGAGCACCAGCCCTTCACGCATGTCGAAACCGATATCCAGCGACCATTTCTCCCACTCGACGTGGTTGCCTGCGCTGACCGTGAAGCTGGCGCCCTCAGGCTGGGTGATCTCGATGGGCTTCTGGGTGGTGCGCACCGGGCCAGTGAGTTCCGGATCCGTGTAGTTGCCGTGGGTTTCGGGCACCGGGATGACTTCCAGGTCCAGCAACTGGTCGATCTTTCCGGCGATGGTGTCAATGTAAACCACCAGTCCATCAACGGGATGGGCCCAGGCGGAGTCTTCGGCGAAATCCTGGCGGAAGGCCAGGCCGCGCAGGATGCGGCGCCCGGCTTCTTGCGGGTACTCGTCCTCATAGACTCCTGCGGAGAGCGGGGCAACGCGCACCTGTTCTGGCGTCAGGTTGCGCTTGGCCAGAGCGGCCGCCCACTGCGGATCGGCAACCAGGATGGCCTCCACCATTTCGAATTCCTCCAGCAGCACGGGCATCTGCCCCACCTTGGCCGGATCCAGGTCGATGCGGGAGTGCACGGCCTGCCCGACCAAGTCCAGGACGACGTCCTTGGGTGAGTTGGCCAGCTTGTCCATGAGCATGACGCGGACAAAACGTCCGGGGCGGTCAGCGCGTGGATCCTCCAGGCCCATGTAGGCGATGCGGGTGTTCTCGGTGAAAAGCTGGTGGCTGACCAGCAATTCCTTGGCGGTGGCAATCTCTGCTTCGCTGAGCAGGGTGAAATCCGTGGTGGTGGTGATTGGCATGGGATTGGCTCCTTCGGCACTGAAGTGTGATCTGCGACATTTATTATTCTCTAGTTGTAGAGAATACGGACGGGGTCAATGTGACGCAAGCCCTTGCCTGAAATAAATTGTTTTTCGCTAATCTTGAACCATGCCGAAAATCGTGGACCATGATCAGCGTCGCCGGGAGATTGTCGAAGTCACTTGGCGATTCATTGCCCGCCAAGGCATCGAGAAGCTGAATCTGCGTGACTTGGCGGCCGCAGCCGGCTATTCGAATGGCGCCTTCAAGCCCTACTTCCCGACGCGCGATTCGCTGCTGGTTGCCACGTTCCGCTACGTGGCCGAGGCTACCGACCGGCGCATCGCCCGCATGTGCCAGGGGCAAGCCGGGCTGGGTGCGCTGGAGGCGTTCTCGCGCGAAGTGCTCCCGCTTGATGAGCTGCGGCGCAATGAAGCCCGCATTGCTGTGCACTTCTGGCATCTGGCCCTCGGGGACCGTGCGCTGGCTGCGGTCAATGCGCAAACCATGGACCGGTGGCGCGAGCTCATCGACCAGTGGCTTGGGCAGCTGCTGGGTCCGGAGCATCCCGCGGCGCGTGTTGCCCGCGACTCGATGATCAATTTCCTGATGGGCGCTCAGGCCAGCAGCGTGCTCGATGAAGCTGTCAACACTGCCGAGTCGCTCGAAGCGCAGCTGCAATACCGCCTGGATGCGTTGCGCCGCCTGCACCCCCAGAGCTAGGCGGATATTCTCCGCGCGAAGAAAATAGTGACTTTTCGCTTCGCTCGGCGTACTCTCATTCGTGATGCCCGACACAGTTGATGGGCTTCAATGGGGAGGCAAGCATGTACCAACTTCAGCACGTCGATTCGTTCACCGCGTGGTCGCGGCTCATTTCCGACGCCTTCGTCAGGCTGCAAAGCGAGCAGATTTCCAGCGGCCACTTCACCGCCACGCTGGGTGCCAATATGCTCGGCGATATCGGTTTGATGCGCATACATGCCAAACCCCACGCAGTGCAACGAACCGAGAACCTGACTTCCAGCGGCGACGGGGATTTCTACAAGGTCTCCTACCAGCTCGATGGCTACGGGCTGCTGATCCAAGACGGTCGCGAGACCCTGCTGGCGCCAGGGGACCTGGCGATCTATGACACGCAGCGCCCCTACACCCTGGCCTTTGAAAAGCCGGCGTCGGTGCTCGTCGCATTGGTTCCCCATGGTCTGTTCCGCCTGTCCCAGCAGCAGGTCGGCCAGCTCACCGCCGTCGCCCTGAGGCAAACCCACCCGCTATCGGGAACCGTCGCCCCGCTGCTGCGCCATCTTGGCGCCAATCTGTCCCAATGGGATGAATTCGGCGGCTACCAGCTGGCGCGCAATACCGTGGACCTGCTGGCAACTGCCCTGGGCGGGGCGCTGGGCGCCGAGTGCCATGGCGATGCCAAGGAGCGGCAGCGCGAATTGGCCACCAGCTACATCGGCGCGCACCTGGATGATCCCGACCTGGGACCTGCACGCATCGCTGCCGCCCACTTCATGTCCGTGCGCAGCCTGCACGCGCTTTTCGAGAACCAGCCGCTCAGTGTTGCCGCCCTGATCCGCCATCTGCGGATGCGCGAGGCCGCGCGCCTGCTGCGCGACCCGCTGCTGGCCGAACTGCCCGTCCAAGCCATCGGGTCCCGGGTCGGGATTGCCGATGCGGCCGGATTCAGCCGCATGTTCTCCAAGGAATTCGGTTCCACCCCGGGCAAATACCGCTGCGCCGGCTGAGGCGCAGGACACTCTTGTGCACGCGGAGCCAATGGTCCTGCACTCAATGCCAAGGACAAGCCCGAGCACTTGGGCGATGCTGATATCCAAGCACTCGGCAAATGGGGGATCGAATGGGACTCGAACAACGCACACTGACGGTGCCGGCTCTGGTCGTGATGATCATTGCCGCCAGCGCACCGCTCACCGCCGTGGCTGGCGGCGTGACTACCAACTACGCGGTGACCGGCATGGAATCCGTGCCGCTGTCCTTCCTCATGGTCGGTGCCATCCTGCTGGTTTTCAGCATCGGCTACACCGCGATGAGCCGCTACATCCCGAACGCCGGCGCCTTCTACGCCTACATTGCCCAGGGGCTGGGGCGGGCATTGGGCGTGGGAGCGGCAATGGTCGCCCTGGTCAGCTACAACCTCATGCAGATCGGCATCTACGGCATGTTCGGATTCGCCGCGGCATCCTTTGCCAATGCGTCCTTCGGCACCGCCATCCCATGGTGGGCCATGGCCCTGGCCGCCTGGGCAGTTGTCGGCTTCCTGGGCATGAACCGGGTCGACTTCTCCGTCAAGATCCTGGGCATCGTCGTGGCCGCAGAATTCCTCGTCGTCATCATCTACAACATCATGGCCTTCGTGCTGGCTCCCGAAGCGCCGCAGCCGGCCGCATCCTTCAACATGGCTGACGCCATCGCACCGGGCATGGGCGCCGTCATGGCCTTCACCATCGCCGCTTTCATGGGCTTCGAATCCGGAACCATCTACAACGAAGAGGTCAAGGATCCAGCACGCACCGCCCGGCGTGCCACGATGATCGCGGTCGTCATCATCGCCTGCTTCTACGCGTTTTCGGCCTTCGCCGTAGCTGTCGGCGAAGGCGCCTCGAACGTCATCGGCGCTTCGGCAGAATTCGGCCCCGACCTGATTTTCGCGTTCTTCGGCGCCAACGCGCCAGCCTGGTTCGTCGATCTGGCCAACATCCTGTTCATCACCAGCCTGTTCGCCGCGCTGCTGGCCTTCCACAACGTCATTGCCCGCTACTTCTACTCCATGGGCCGCGGCGGGGCGCTGCCGAAGTTCCTTGCCGCAACTTCGCGCACCACCCACGCCCCCGTTGCAGGCTCGCTGGCGCAGTCCACCCTCGGACTGGCGGTTATCGCCGTCTTCGCGGTGATCTCGCATGGCAAGGATCCGATGTATGTCGTGTTCACGATGTTCACCTGGATGACCAACTCGGCGGCCTACGGGCTGGTGCTGCTCATGGCACTGACCTCTTTTGCCGTCATCGGATACTTCAAGGCGAACCGCAGCGGAGAATCCCTGATAACCCGGGTGATCGCTCCGCTGGTCTCGGGCATCGCCCTGGTCTATGTCTTCGCTCAAATCGTCATCAACTTCGAAATCTTGCTTGGCATGGCAGAACCGGGAATGCTCGGTTATGTGCTGCAAGGCATCGTGATCCTGCCTGGCCTCATCGCATGGGTGCTGGCACTGGTCATCCGCTCGTCCAAACGGCGTGCACCGATGGCCGAAAAACTTCCCGTCACCTAACAACTCATTACCAAGGAGCTCAAAGATGGCTTACGCAAACGCCCAAGAACTGCTGGATGCGATCCAGCCAGCAACCGGTGGCACCGAAATCCTGGACCCGGCAACCGGTGAACTGGTTGGCCGTGTTGCCGAGCAGAGTGCCGCCGATCTCGACGCGGCCGTTGCCGCCGCAAAGTCCGCCCAGCCGGCCTGGGATGCCTTGGGCCACGACGAGCGCAAGCGCGTGCTTAATGCGGCCGCGGACAATATCGAAGCCAATGCGGAAGCGCTCGCCGAGCTGCTCTCCCGTGAGCAGGGCAAGCCGCTGAACGGGCCGAATGCGCGCTTCGAGGTCGGGGGAGCAGCCGCCTGGCTGCGCGCCGCCACCGCTTACGAAATCGAGCCGGAAGTGGTCGTGGACGACGGCGAAACCTATGCAGCCAAGCACTTCCGCGCACTGGGCGTAGTGGGCGCCATCGGCCCGTGGAACTGGCCCATGATGATCTCCATCTGGCAGCTGGCTCCGAGCTTGCGCATGGGCAACACCGTGGTGATGAAGCCCAGCGAATACACCCCGCTCTCGGTCCTGGCCCTGGTCCACGTGCTCAACGAAGTGCTGCCAGCAGACGTGCTGAAGATCGTGGCTGGCGGACGCGAGGTCGGCGAGAGGCTCTCGGGCCATCCGGATATCGCCAAGATCATGTTCACCGGCTCCACCCGCACCGGCAAGGCCATCATCCGCTCCTCGGCCGATACCGTGAAGCGCCTGACCATGGAACTGGGCGGCAACGACGCCGGCATCGTGCTCGGAGACGCCGATCCGCAGGCCATCGCCGAAGACCTGTTCTGGGGTGCCTTCATCAACACCGGCCAGACCTGTGCCGCGCTCAAGCGCCTGTACGTGCCCGAATCGATCTACGACGCGGTGTGCGATGCACTGGCCGGCGTCGCCGCGCAGATGCCCATGGGTGTCGGCCTCGACGAGAACAACGTGCTCGGCCCGCTGCAGAACAAGGCCCAGTACGACATTGTCGCTTCCCTGGTCAAGGATGCCGTGGATTCCGGTGCCAAGGTGCTGCTCGGTGCCAACCCCGATGAAAACGCGGCCGGCTACTTCTACCCGACCACGCTCATTGCCGACATCGACCCGGGCAACCCGCTGGTGGTCGAGGAGCAATTCGGCCCGGCCCTGCCGATCATCAAGGTCAAGGACACGGCCGAAGCGGTCAAGCACGCCAATGCCCTGGAAGTCGGGCTCGGAGCCTCGGTATGGAGCAGCAACCGGGAGAAGGCACTGGAAGTCGCGGCGCAGATCCAGGCAGGCACCGTGTGGATCAACTCGCACGGCACCATCGACCCGCGCATTCCATTTGGCGGCGCCAAGCAGTCCGGTTACGGCCTGGAATTCGGTATTGACGGCTTGAAGTCCCTGGCCCAGCCGCAGATCATCAAGGGCTGACGGAGACTGCGTTCTCCAGCATTCCCCGGCGGTGCTCGGTGCCTATCCAGGCATCGGACACCGCCTATTTGCGTGCGAAGGCTAGTTGATGATCTCGGCAGTGGGGTCATCGGCGATCCTTGCGATGCGTACACGCCAGCTTTGCAAGGCTTCGGGCGACAGCCGGGTCCAATCGTGGACTTCACGGATCACCCGTACGGGGTGCGCACTGCGGTAGGAGCGCGTGGGGTTGCCCGGGAATTTCTTGTCGGTGACATTCGGGTCATTTTCATACGCCCCGGTCGGTTCCACTTCATAGACATGGGCGGTCCCCTCCAGGGCCGCAATTTCGGCGGCCAACCCCGCGCCATCGGCAAATGCGGTGAAGTAGATGTGGTTCATGATGATTTCCGGACGATAATTCGACGGGAATCCGGCAGTCAAGACTTCTCCTGGCTGCAGTTCGGCTTTCGTGCCGTGGAAGAACGGGCCGTCATCAAGTTCGTTGTTCATAGGCCAAGACGCTAGTCGCCATTGCCGGTTCATGAAAGGATCCGCCGCGTATCGCCACGTATATTGGGAAGTGAACCGACGACAGTATTTGGAGAGCAACGCGTGCCTATTTTGAACAAGGACATGACCCTATGCATTTCGTTATCTGGTCGACCATCTAATATCGGCACCCGGTTCCATAATTACCTGTATGAAGAACTCGGGCTGAACTTCATCTACAAGGCCTTCTCGACCGAAGACCTCGCTGGTGCCATCGCTGGGGTCCGGGCCTTGGGCATTCGTGGCTGTTCGGTATCCATGCCTTTCAAGGAAGGCGTGATGAACATGGTCGATGAGATTGAGCCTTCGGCCAAGGCAATCGACTCGGTGAACACCATCGTGAATACCAACGGGCGACTGGTTGCTTCAAATACCGACTTCGAGGCGATCGCGACGCTCATCGAACGCCACCAGCTGGATCCTGAAAGTTCCGTGCTTGTCCGAGGCTCCGGAGGAATGGCCAAGGCCGTCGTGGCCGCCTTCCGCGAAGCCGGATTCAACGACCTGACGGTGCTGGCACGTAACGAAGTTTCCGGCCAAGCCTTAGCTGACAAATACGGTTACCGATTTACCAGTGCTGACCCGGCTCCAGGACACCAGATTCTTGTGAACGTAACGCCGCTGGGCATGGACGGAGCCCAGTCTGAGGAGCACGCATTTAGCACCCAGCAGATTGAAGCCGCACGAACCGTCTTCGACGTGGTGGCTTTCCCAAGTGAAACACCATTGATCCGCGCAACACGAACTGCTGGCAAGCAGGTGATTACCGGGGCAGAAGTCATCGCCCTGCAGGCCGCGGCGCAGTTTCAGAAGTACACCGGCCACGCACTAAGTGAAGAGCAGGTATTGCGTGCCTCAGAATTCTCCCGGGAATCCTGAAGCCCCGAATATCAGTACGCGCCCTAGTTGGCGGTATGCACCTGGCTTATGATGTTCTTTCCACGAAAAAATACCATCAGCAGGACGAAGAACGCGATCGGCAAGAGCACGATCAATCCCATGGATAGCAACTGGAAGAATTGCGTGTTCAATGCAATTCCATTCGTGATCGGTACACCGTTCTCGGGCATGTAGTCGGCGTACCTTGCAGGCCTGGATGTCGCCCACAAGATGAAGAACCGGAAGATGAATGCACCTGCCGCGGTGATGGCGAGCGAGGGAAGCAGAAGTGACTGGTTGTCGGCACTTGTGCGCCTTATTTGGCATATACGGGCGAAGACCGATATTAGTGCCGAAGCGCCTAGACCCAGCGTGATGATCTGCAATAACCACGAAGGAGCCATGACGAAAGACAAAGCCATCATCGCCATGCTCAGTGCAGTCAGGATTCTGATCTTCGACAGGAAAGTTCTAGACATGATCCGAACCTACCTTGCTAAATGAAGAAAACCAGCCCCGGCAACTGAACACGGGTGATAGATATGCCAATGGCCCGGCACTTTCGTGCCGGGCCCTGTTGCTGGTGAGCTGCTAACCGCGCAGCACGACCTCGACTTCTTCCATCTGCTGGCCGGCAGGGTACTGGCCGTTGAACAGCTTCGAACCTGCCTCGGTGAGCACCGCCGAGAAGCGGGTCTTGACCAAGCCGAAAGCGTTCGAAACGCTGGTTTCGGTGAGCTCGGCAATGGCAACGCGTTCGCCGGCTTCGTCGATCGTGAGGCTGATGTTCTCGTCATGGTTCACGATGCGCGGTTCAAAGAGATCCAGCTTCATCATGCCGCCGTGCCCGGAGAAGGACACACGCCCGTTGAACCAGATTTCGTTTTCCGGTACCTCTGCAGCGGGGGAGACGGGGAACGCCAACGCGTTGCCTGCCTGCCATACCCCGTTGGCAGCTTCAATGCGTCCGTCGGCGAGGGAAGAAATATAGCTCACGAACGAGGTTTTCAGACCCCATTCAAGATGCGGCTGGAACGGATCGCCTGCTGGCGCACCACTTCCGGTCATTGTCTTTTCCCTCCACAGGATATCGGCGTGAAAATATGCTGTGGCCAGTATTTCATACTGAAGTTGGATCATGGCGACAGTTCTCTGCCAGCTAATCCTGCGTCATCTTCGGTTCAACTAGTGGACGGTAGGCAGACTGCATTGAGATCTGGGCATCCACGTAGCTGGTGCCATCGGCAAAGGCGATATCTGCTGTTGCCCACGACCCGTTCCAGTACTTGATCTCCAACTCGGTCGGCGAATATTCCTTCTGGACGTTCGCCACGAGGTTGCTCATCGCGGTGTTGTAGCCGGTGATGCCCATGAGCAGGCAGATGGCCGTTGCCACCACAGCAATTCCGGCAGAAATGAACTCGGTGCGGATGGATGCGCGTCGCGCATAAGTCTGCTCCCCGTCACGCAGGCGGGTGAAGCCGTTGCGTCGGATCAGGGCGTGGATGATCAAGGGCAACCCGATCAGCAAGAAGATCACAGAAGCCGCCAGCGACACGAGAGGAAGGCTGAAGTCCACCGGTAGATACTCATCCATGTATTTACCCTACCCATGTCAGCGGATGACTTCTAGGGTTAAATCGCCTTGCCCGGGTTCAAGATGCCCTGTGGATCGAACACCGCGCGCACCCGTCGCTGCAGCGCAAGCGAGGTTTCCCCCAGCTCCTGGGCCAGCCAATCCTGCTTGAGCAAACCGATGCCGTGCTCGCCGGTGAGCGTGCCGCCCAGGAACTTGGCGAGGTGGAACATGTCTCCCAGCGCGGCCTTCGGCGCGCCGCTGGTGATGGATTGGCCTTCAGGCACCACGATGATCGGATGCAGGTTGCCATCGGCGGCATGGGCGATAGTGAAGATCGATACTCCGCGTTCATCCTCGATGCGCTGCAGGCCGGCGAAGGCTTCGGCCAAGCGATTGCGCGGCACGCCGATATCGCAGATCGAGGCGGTGCCCAGCAGCTCCATGCTCGGGATCGCCTGGCGACGGGCTTCGATCAGCGCCTGTGCTTGCTCCTGGTCCGTGGCGATCTCGATGTGCGCGGCCAGCGGGGCGATCGCATCCTGCAGCGCCTGCATTTCCAGCTGCGCGCCGTAGCCGTCGGTCTGCGCGAGCAGCAAAGCACCGCCGCGCGCTTCGTGATCCGTTCCGAGCGCCGCATCCACTGCCTTCAGGGTCTTGCCGCACATCAGCTCCAGCACCGAGGGGGCCAGCCGTTCGGCGATCACCGCCGAGACGGCCTTTGCCGCGGTATCCTCATCGGGGAAGTAGGCGACCAAGGTGGAGGTGTGCTTGGGCTTCGGGCGCAGGCGCAGCAGCGCTTCAACCACAATGCCCAAGGTGCCTTCCGAACCGATCATCAGCGCATTCATGTCATAGCCGGCCACGCCCTTGATGGTCCGCCGCCCGGTACGCAGCAACTGCCCGTCGGGCAGCACCACCAGCAAGCTGAGCACCGACTCGCGGGTCACCCCGTACTTGGCGCACCACATGCCGCCGGCGTTGGTGGCGATATTGCCGCCGATCGAGCAGATCGCTGTACTGGCAGGATCCGGGGCGTAGAACAGCCCGTGCTCGCCGGCGGCCTGGTTCACCGCCGCATTGAGCACGCCGGGCTGCACCACCGCGGTGGCTTCCACCGGATCGATTTCCAGGATCTTGTCCATTCGGGACAAGTCGAGCACGATCTGCCCGGCCTCGGCGCTGGCCCCTGCCGCCAGCCCGGTGCCGGCCCCGCGCGGGACGATCGTGGCGCCATGCTTGTGGGCCAACTGCATCGCCAGCACCACATCATCGATGTCCTGCGCGAAGATCACCCCGTCGGCAAAGGTCGGGGGCACATAGCCGGAGCGGTCCACGCTGGCCTGCTTGCGGTCCTGCTCATCGAGCGAGGCCCGGGGATGGGCGCATAGCACTGGACTGGTCGCCACGGTAGTCATCTCGATCTCCTTTGAATGCAGAACTGGCAGGACAGCTGAACTGTCCTGCCAGATCGGTGCTATTGAACGAACGTGTCGGCGACGGCCAAGGCCTGCTCGAGGCGATCCAGTGCTTCGATCAGCACGTCGTCCTCGATATTCATCGCCGGCACCACATGCAGCCGGTTGAAGTTCGCGAAGGGCAGCAGCCCTGCGGCCTTCGCGGCGGCAACCACCTGGTTCATCTCCGGGCTGCTGCCTCCATAGGCGGCCAGCGGCTCGCGGGTTTCCCGGTTCTTCACCAGCTCGATCGCCCAGAACACGCCGGTTCCGCGCACCTCGCCCACGCTCGGGTGCTCGGCGGCGAACTGCGCCAGGCGCGGCCCGATGATTTCCTCGCCCAAGCGCTTGGCGTTCTCCACCATGGCCTCGTCCTCCATCGCGGTGATGGTGGCTACCGCCGCCGCGCAGGCCAGCGGGTGGCCCGAATAGGTCAACCCGCCCGGGTAGACCCGCTCGCGGAAGGTCTCGAAGATTTCCGGGCTGATCGCCACCCCGCCCAGCGGCACGTAGCCGGAATTCACGCCCTTGGCGAAGGTCAGCAGGTCCGGCACCACCCCGGCATGGTCCACCGCGAACCATTGCCCGCTGCGCCCGAATCCGGCCATCACCTCATCGGCGATGTACACGATGCCGTGCTTCTTAGTCAGCTCGCGCACGCCCTGCAGGTACCCCGGAGGCGGCAGGTAGATGCCGGCGGTACCCGGAATGCTCTCCAAGATGATCGCGGCAATAGTGCCCGGGCCTTCGAGCAGGATCGTGTCCTCCAGGTGCTTCAGCGCCCGGGCCGTCTCCTCCTCGAGGGTGCTCGAATTGAAGTAGGAGCGGTACGGGTAGGCCGGGAAGAAGCGCACCACCCCATCGGTGGCGTGGTCCGAGGCGAAGCGCCGCGGATCCCCGGTGAGGTTCACCGCCAGGTGGGTGCCGCCGTGGTAGGAACGGTACGCGGAGAGCACCTTGTGCTTGCCGGTATGCAGCCGCGCCATGCGCACCGCATGCTCCACTGCATCGGCACCGCCATTGGTGAAGAAGATCTTGTCCAGCTGCCCGGGGGTGTGCTTGGCGATCAGCCGGGCCGCCTCAGAGCGCGCATCATTCACATGCTGCGGGGCGATGGTGGCCAGCTTGCCGGCCTGCTCCTGGATCGCGGCGATCACCTTCGGGTGCTGGTGCCCGATGTTCGTGTTCACCAGCTGGCTGGAGAGGTCGATCAGCGCGTTGCCCTCGCCGTCCCATACCCAGGAGCCTTCGGCCTTCAGGATGGTCATCGGGGCGAACGGCCCCTGGGCCTGCCAGGAGTGGAAGACGTGCTTGCGGTCCAGCTCGTAGGCGTGCTGGCCAGCGGCGATATCCGCTGCGGAAACGCCCTGCGTCAGTGGCTGTGTCAGTGGTTCAGTCATGGGTATCAGTCATTCTGCGGGAAGCCGAGGTTGATGCCGCCGTGGCTGGGATCCAGCCAGCGCTTGGTGATCACCTTGTTGCGGGTGAAGAACTTGAAGCCCTCCGGGCCGTAGGCGTGCTGGTCGCCGAACAGCGAGGCCTTCCAGCCGCCGAAGGAGTGGTAGCCCACCGGTACCGGGATCGGCACGTTGACCCCGACCATGCCCACCTGGATCTCGTCCTCGAAGCGGCGGGCCGCGCCGCCGTCGTTGGTGAAGATCGCGGTGCCATTGCCGTACGGCGAGGAGTTGATCAGCCCGATGCCCTCGTTGAAGCTCTCCACGCGCACCACCGAGAGCACCGGACCGAAGATCTCCTCGGTGTAGATGGACATGTCCGTGCCCACGCGGTCGAACATCGTCGGGTGCAGGAAGAAGCCCTCGCCATCGGCGTCCACGGTGCCGGTGCGGCCATCGAGCACCAGGTCCGCGCCGGCGGAGATGCCGGCCTCGATGTATCCGGCCACCTTCGCCTTGTGCTCGCCGGTAATCAGCGGGCCCATGTCGCAGCCGCGGGTGCCATCGCCCACGCGCAGCGTCTTGGCACGTTCGGCGATCTTGGCCACCAGCTCATCGGCAATGGTGTCGATCGCGACGACCACGGAGATCGCCATGCAGCGCTCGCCGGCCGCGCCGAAGCCTGCGTTGACCGCCATGTCGGCGGCCAGGTCCAGGTCGGCATCCGGAAGCACCAGCATGTGGTTCTTCGCGCCGCCAAAGGCCTGCACCCGCTTGTTGTGCGCGGTGCCGGTGGAGTAGACGTACTGCGCGATCGGGGTGGAACCCACGAAGGACACGGAGTTCACGCGCGGATCGGTCAGCAGGGTGTCCACCGCCTCCTTGTCGCCGTGCACCACGTTCAGCACGCCCTCGGGCAGGCCGGCCTCGGTGAACAGCTCGGCCAGCCAGTTGGCGGCCGACGGGTCCTTCTCCGATGGCTTGAGCACCACCGCGTTGCCGGCGGCGATCGCTACCGGGAAGAACCACAGCGGCACCATGGCCGGGAAGTTGAAGGGGGAGATGATGGCCGAGACGCCGACCGGCTGGCGCATGGACTGCACGTCGATGCCGGTGGAGGCGTTCTGCGAGAACTCGCCCTTGAGCAGGTAGGGGGCGTTGCAGCACAGCTCGACGACTTCCAGGCCGCGGGCCACTTCGCCCAGCGCGTCGTCCAGCACCTTGCCGTGCTCGGCGGTGATGATCGCGGCCAGCTCGCCCTTGCGCTCGGCCAGCAGCTGGCGGAAGTTGAACATGATCGCGGTGCGGCGGGCCAGCGAGGTGTCGCGCCACTTCGGGAAAGCCTCGGCGGCTGCGGCGATCGCATGCTCGGTGGTGGCCTTGGAGGCCAGCGCAACCTGGCGGGTGACCTCGCCGGTGGCGGGGTTGTAGATCTTGCCGGTGCGGTCATCGGCGGAGTAATTGGCGTTGTTGATCCAGTGCTGCAGGGTGCCGGTCAGCGTTGCGGTCATCGTATCGGCCTTTCGAAGTTGGGTGCCTGCCTTCATCATGGGTCATGGATGTGAGGGACGACACCATCACTGTGTCATGATTTAAGCACTAGTGCTGACGGAGTGTAAAAAATGCTGACGGTAGACGAGGTACTGCACCTGCCGGTGGTCCAAGCCGCCGACCCCCAGGTGCTCTGCGGAACAGGGATGGACGCGCCGCTTCGCTGGGTGCACGTGACCGAATCCACCGAGAACATCGACCTGCTGCTGGGCCGCGAGCTGATCCTCACGACCCTGCGCAACGTGAGCGACGTGCGCGCCTTCATCACCGCGCTGCGCGAGGCCGGGGCCGTCGGGGTCATCATCGAGGACCTTTCCGGCGCACCGCTGGACGTCGCCGACCTGGGCCTGCCGGTCATCGCCCTGCGCACCACCACCCGCTTCGTGTCCATCACCGAGGTCATCCACCAGAAACTCGTCGCCGAGCAGCTCGAGGCCGTCCAGTTCTCCCGCACGGTGCACGAAATCTACACCGGGCTCTCGCTGACCGAGGCCGACGAAGCGCAGATCGTGGACCGCACCGCGCAGCTGCTCTCGGCCCCCGTGGTCCTGGAAGATGTCCGCCACCACGTGCTCGCCCAGTCCGGCGCGCAACTGGAACACTGGATCACCCGTTCGCGCTTCGTCGGGTTCCTGGAGCACACTGGACGCGCCACCGGCACCGAGAACTGGCTGCAGACCCCGGTCGGCGCGGTCCGCAGCCGCTGGGGGCGGCTGATCGTCCCGGCCGTGCTGGAGGACGACGACCGCGCGGCCCTGGTGCTGGAACGGGCCGGCCAGGCGCTGACCATCGCCCGCCTGTCCGGGCGCGACCAGCGCGAGCTGCTCTACCAGGCGCGCACCTCCACGCTGCACGAACTGCAGGCCGGGCACAGCTACAGCGACAAGGACATCGCCATCCGCACCCAGGCCCTGGGCCTGGCCGCCGCCCCCTACTATGTCCCGGTGGTCATCTCCCTGGCCGGTTCCGGCACGCCGACCGAAACCCAGCTGGCCGACCGCGCCCTGCTCGAAGTGCTCGACCAGCTGGCCGACACCCTGCACCTGGGCATCCTGGCCGGCTCGCTCAAGCCCGGGTACCTGGGGCTGATTCTGCCGCTGCGCGCCCGCGAACTGCTGGACTCCACCCTGCAGGGCTTCACTCGCCGCCTGGCCGAGCAGCTCACCGCGCCGGTGGCCATCGGCGTGGGCCCCGAAGGCACCCTGGCTACCAGCATCGCCGGGCTGGAGGAAGCCGCGCAGGTCGCGCAGATCGTCCCGCACCTGCCCACCCGCGCCCAGCCCTACTACCGCTTCGCCGACCTGCGCCTGCGCGGGGTGCTCTCGGCCATGGGCAGCGACCCGAAGCTGCGCACCTTCGCGCTGGCCGAGCTCTCCGGCCTGCTCAACCCGCTCGACCTGGCCGCCCTTGACCTGCTCGATCTCTACCTGGCCCACGGCGGGAACAAAACCGCGCTGGCCAAGGCCGGCTACCTCTCGCGGCCCACCCTCTACTCCCGGCTGGCCAAGCTCGAAGCCAAGCTCGGGGTGCAGCTGGACTCCGCCGAATCCCGCGCCTCGCTGCAGGTGGCGCTGCTCTGGTACCGCATGCACGGCTGAGCTATCCACACTTGGCTCCCGGTGAGAAAACCCCGCAGGACGCCGCAGGCATCATGGGGGCATGAGCACAGAGCAGGCACAGGCGCTGAAGGACCTGGCCGACGCGGAAGAACTCATCGCATCGGCCACCGCGGTCCTTGCCGGCGGGCCATTGAGCCCCGGCCACGCGGCCTGCTTTGCGCAGCTTGCTGACAAGCTCGCCCGCCGCCAGAGCCGCACCCAGCTGCACGCCGCCCATGCGCTGCGCCGCACCGGTGCCCACAAGCTCGACCAGGAATCCTTCCAGGCCGTCACCGAGGCAGGCGAGCACCCGAGCCTCGCCGCATTCCAGGCGGCCGCCGGGCGCACCACCACTGCCCGCACGCATTTCAAGAACACGGCCGGGCTGCTGCACGGCTGGCTGGACATCCCGCGCAGCACGGTCCGCGACCGGCTGGCCCTGGTGGATTGCTTGCTGGGCGGTGTCGACGAGGCAGGGCAAACGCTGCCCGCCTGGTTGCCGGAACTGGCCGGGCAATTCGCCGACCCCGACGTGGATCCCCGGCTGGTGTCCTCGGCCGCGCTGAAACTGCATTCGGCCCGCAAGGACTTCGGCGAAGGCCAGGCCGGGCAGGCCAAGAAGGACCAGCTGCAAGCCGAATCGGCCGCCTTCATCCGCAGCGAACCCAAGGCCGCCCGCAGGCACATCAACGCACTGGTGGCGCAGGTGAAGTCCGGCCAGCGCCCGTTGCAGGCCCTGCTGGATGGGATCGGGATCTTCAAGAAGGGCATGCGCCAGGGCCTGGTCGAATACGTCCTGCGCGTCCTGCCCGCCCATGCGGCGATGATCGAAGCGTATTTCAACGCGCTGGACAACCCGGCCACCGTGGCCGGGAACCGCGAAGCCCTGGCGCACGCCGAGGCGCAGTTCACCGGTGCCCAGGGCAGCGGCTGGGATGACGAGGAATCGATGCCCGACTGGGCCAAAGACGGGGAACCTGCCGGATCGGCACCCGAGGGATCCGCCGAACCTGAAGAACCCGAAGAACCTGACAAACCTGACAAACCTGACGAACCTGGAGAACCCGAGGAACCTGACGAACCCGAAGAACCTGAAGAGCCCGAGGAACCTGCCGGCCCGGCCGCCACCCAGTTCGAGGAGCTCAAGCCAGAACGACGCCGG
Source organism: Glutamicibacter sp. NPDC055354 (assembly GCF_053644955.1). NCBI lineage: Bacteria > Bacillati > Actinomycetota > Actinomycetes > Micrococcales > Micrococcaceae > Glutamicibacter > Glutamicibacter sp. NPDC055354. Next base: position 1,536,971 of record NZ_JBSHMB010000001.1, on the reverse strand, counting down.
CTCGTAGGATTCCTGGCCTTGCTGATGACCGACCGCAACCAGAGCGGTTCGCCAGGGAAACAACCCGGGTTGGCGGTACCGCAGGTGAGCATCATCCTGGATTACGAGAAGATGAGACGCGACGGCAAGGAATTCGCGGTCACTTCCACCGGGATCCAGCTATCCCCGGGCGAAACCAGAGCGGCATTGTGCACGGCCGGAATCTATCCGCTGGTGCTGAACGGCCAGAGCCTGCCCCTGGATCTGGGCCGCACCCAGCGGCTGTATAGCAAGGCGCAGGGCCGCGCCATCCGGGCGGCCTATCGAGGGTGCCTGTATCCGGGATGCAGCATGCCCGCCGAACGATGCGAACTGGATCATCTCGACGCGTGGGAAAAGGGCGGCAACACGGACATCGAGTCCGCGGCCTTGGGATGCATGATCCACCATATCGGCAGGCATTGCGGGTTGTTCCACGCGGTGAAGATCCCTGGATGCCGGCCGATGGCCCTGCTGTCCAAGGAACTCGACCCGCAGCAGAAACTCCGGGTGAACACCTACTGGATGACCCCGCAGGAAGCCCTGGCGGCCGATGCCCTCGCCGAGCGCATGACCGCGAAGTGGCGTGCCGGGGAACTGGACATCGAGATCGTGGAGCCCTAGGCATCCTCCGGGTAGGGCCACCGCACGTCTTTGCGAACTCCATCGGACCACTGGGCGATCCACTCTCCGGTGCCTTCGGAGACATCGCGGACCCCTGCCTCCAGCCACTGGAACTTCCCGTCCAGCAGGTCCGCGGCGATCCGTCCATCGGTACGGGTGGTGTTTTTCCAGAGCCTGCCGAAATGCTCCTCGCAGCGTTGCGCGGCCTGTTCGCAGAAGGCCAGGGCAAGATCCTGCGCCGAGTTGCGCTGGCCAGCCGGGGACTGCGGCAGCGCAGTGGTCTTGGCGATCACGGCGGACATGGCGAACAGCTCCGCGCCGATATCCACGATATGGCCCAGGAAGACCTGCTGCTTTTCCAGGCCGGCCTGCCAGCGCGCCATCCCGGCGAACGTCTGGCGTGCCAGCCGCCGCGAGGTCCGCTCCACATAGCGCAGGTGCTTGGCCAATGGGCCGTGCTCGGCATAGGAGTTCGGAAGCGAGCCTGCGCCCATCGCAAGCTTGGGCAGCCACCGGGCATAGAACCCCGAGGCATCCACCGCCGCTCGGGCCTTGTCCTGGATGCTCGACCCGGCACGCGCCAGGTCCCCGGCCGCCTGCAGGTGCGCATCCACGGCCTCGCGGGCAATCAGGAGGTGCATGATTTCGGTGGAGCCTTCGAAGATGCGGTTGATCCGCAGGTCGCGCAGCATCTGTTCGACCGGCACCGCCCGCTCGCCGCGCGCTGCCTGCGACTGCGCGGTCTCGAATCCGCGCCCGCCGCGGATCTGCAGCAGCTCATCGGCGATCGTGCAGGCAGCCTCCGAAGCCCAGAGCTTGGCCAGGGCCGCCTCGATGCGAATATCCTTCATGCCGGCATCGGCCAGCCGGGCGGACACCTCGAACACCGCTTCCAGCGCATAGCTGCTGGCCGCGATGCAGGCGAGCTTGCCGGCGACGGCTTGGTGCTTGCCGACCGGGTGGCCCCACTGCACGCGGGCCGCGGACCATTCACGGGCGATCTTCGTGGACCATTTGCCGGCCCCGGCGCACATGGCCGGGATGGACAAGCGCCCGGTGTTCAGGGTGCTCAGCGCGATCTTCAGCCCCGAGCCTTCCTTGCCCAGGCGGTTGGCCGCCGGCACGCGCACCGAGCGGAACCGGGTCACCCCGTTCTCGATTCCGCGCAGGCCCATGAACTGGTTGCGGTTCTCGACGGTGATGCCCGCGGTATCGGCCTCGACGATGAAGGCGGTGATTCCGCCGCGACCTGCAGGCTCTTGGCCGAGGGCCTCATGCGGCTGCACCGCGGCCATCACCACGAGCAGCTCGGCGACCACCCCGTTGGTGGTCCACAGCTTCGCGCCATCCAGGATGTAGTGGCTGCCGTCGTGACTGATCCGGGCTTCGGTGCCCAACCGTGCAGGGTCGGAACCGACATCGTTCTCGGTGAGCAGGAAGGCGCTGATGGCTCCTGCCGCGCAGCGCGGCAGGTACTCGCGTTTTTGCTCCTCGGTGCCGAAGGCCTTCACCGGTTCGGGGACGCCGATGGACTGGTGGGCCGAGAGCAGCGCGCCGATGGCCGGGGAAACCACGCCGACGCGCATCAGCGCCCGGCCGTAGTCCAGCAGGCTCAGCCCCAGTCCGCCGTATTCGACCGGGATCTTCATGCCGAAGGCACCGATGCGGCGAAGCTGGGCAATATATTCGCCGGGGATGCGCGCCTGGGCTTCGATGCGCTCCGGATCGATGCCATCGAGGACCGCTTCGAGCTGCGGCAGGAATTCCTGTCCGCGTTCTGGATGCAGGGCGCTGGGCAATGGTTCGATCAGGGAGAAGTCCACGGCCCCCATGTACAGGCCCTTGGCGAAGCTGGGCCGGTCGAACTGCTCGCGGGACTCCTCGGCGACTTGCCGGGATTTGTCGGCGTTGATTTGCATGGCGATCCCCTTTGGCTCGGCGATCGGCCGCGGCGCCATCGCCTGGTGGCACCAGCGTAGCTGCCAAACCCCGGGGTTGCTAGAGCGCGTGCAGGTGGCCGCGGGTCGCCTGGCCGGCGTCGTGCAGGTTCTCTCCTTCGAGCAGCACGAACGCCTGCCCGAAGGTCAGCTCATGGATCTGCGATGCGGTTTGCCCTAATTCGCGGGCGATCCGTGCGGTGCTGGCCCGATGGTCGCGCTGCAGGGAGGGGAAGACCAGGGAGAAGACCCGGGAGACCAGCTGCTGGTGCTCCTGGGCCGGTTCCAGCGCCAGCTCCTGGGACAACCACTGGTAGGCGCCTTCGCCCAGCAAGCCGCGGGCACGCGAATGCGCGAGGATCACCTGGGCCGGTGCACCGAACTGCTCTTCGAGTGCCAGCAGCTGCGGGATCTGCAGGGAATCGGAGACCCGAACCTGCAGGGACAGGGAGGGCAGGAGCAAGCGTGCCGCGAATTCGTCGGCTTCGCGTTCCGCGGCGGCCACCTGCTCGCGGTTCTCGCCCAGCGACGAGTGCATCAGCAGATGCCCCAGCTCGTGGGCCATCGCCAGGCGCTGTGCATTGCGGCTGCCGGCGGCCAGGAAGATGAAGGCCTGCCCGTCTTCCCAGAAGCTGAAGGTCTTGACCGCTTCGAGCGAGGCCGGCAGGCTCAGCACCCGCACCCCGCGGGCTTCGAGCAGATGCAGCAGATCGGGCAACGCGCCGCATCCCAGATCCCATTCGGTGCGCAGATGCGCGGCGGCATCTTCCGGGGTGAAGCCGCACAGCTCGGGGATCCCGGTGTGCGGGAGCCGGAAGTTCCGCGTGATCAGGTTGTAGAGTTCCACGCCGTTGCGGCCCAGCGCGGCCGCGGCGACTTTCTGCGCGGTGCTGGTGCGGCGCGGGGAGCGGAAGAAGATCCGCTCGGTGTCGATGCCCTGGGCCGCGGGAAGCCGGAAGAACTGCGGCGCGCAGCCCAGCGCATCGGCCAGCGCAAGGGAAAGATCCTCGGGAGCATGGGCGAGTTCGCGCTCGCAAATACCCAGCGAGGCGGCCAAGGCGGACCGGCTCAGCGCTGCACGTTCGCGTGCCAACCTGATTCTGGTCGGTTCCAAAGTCATGAGGTTCCTGCAATCTTCCAAAAGGCGATCTTGATCGTCTAATGACCTCAGACTAGTGGCCTATGCCACAAAGCACCAATTGCGTGCAGCTTCGTGAAGTAACACGCTCTGACTTGCGAAAAGGCTCGCAGGCGATGCCTGCGAGCCTTCGTGGCGCTAGATCTTGCTGGCCGCTTCCTTCAGCACGGTGCGCAGGATGGATTCGATCTGGTCGAACTCCGGCTGCCCGATCGTGATGGGCGGAGCCAACTGGATGACCGGGTCGCCGCGATCGTCGGCGCGGCAATACAGTCCCGCCTCCCACAGGGCCGGGGAGAGGTACCCGCGCAGCAGGCGTTCGGACTCCGCGTCGCTGAAGGTCTCCTTGGTCGCCTTGTCCTTGACCAGCTCGATCCCGTAGAAGTAGCCGGCGCCGCGCACATCGCCAACGATGTCCAGATCGGTGAGCTTCGACAGCGTGGATTTGAACGCGTCGGCATTGTTCTTGACGTTCTCGTTCAATCCTTCCCGCTCGAAGATGTCCAGGTTCGCCATCGCCACCGCGGCTGCCACCGGATGCCCGCCAAAGGTGTAGCCGTGGTAGAAGGTGGTATCGCCCTTGGTGAAAGGCTCGAACAGCTTGTCGGAAACGACCATCACGCCCAGCGGGACATAGCCACTGGTCAGCGCCTTTGCCGAGGTGATGATGTCCGGGACGTAGCCGAAGTCGTTGCAGGCGAACATCGAGCCGATGCGGCCGAACGCGCAGATGGTTTCGTCGGAAACCAGCAGCACGTCGTATTCGTCGCAGATCTCGCGGACCCGGTCGAAGTACCCCGGTGGTGGCGGGAAGCAGCCGCCGGAGTTCTGCACCGGTTCCAGGAAGACCGCCGCCACGGTGTCGGCGCCTTCGAATTCGATGGCTTCGCGGATGCGCTCCGCGGCCCACAGCCCGAAGTCCTTCTCGTTGTCCGCGAACATCTGCGGTGCGCGGTAGAAGTTGGTGTTCGGCACGCGGAAGGTGCCGGGGACCAAGGGCTCGAACGGGGTCTTCATATCCGGCAGCGAGGTGATGGCCAAGGCTCCCTGAGGGGTGCCGTGGTAGGCCAGGGCGCGCGAAATGACCTTGGTTTTGCCCGGCTTGCCCTTCATCTTGAAATGCTGCTTGGCCAGCTTGAAGGCGGATTCGACCGCCTCGCCGCCGCCGGTGGTGAAGAAGACGCGGTTCAAGTCGCCCGGTGCATAGCTGGCCAGGCGCTCAGCCAGGTCGATCGCCGGTTCGTGGGCGTAGGACCACAGCGGCATGAAGGCCAGCTTCTCGGCCTGCTTGGCCATGGCTTCGGCCAATTCGGCGCGCCCGTGCCCCGCGTTGACCACGAACAGCCCGGCCAAGCCGTCGATGTATTCGCGCCCGGCATCGTCGTAGATCTTGTGCCCCTCGCCGCGCGAGATGATCGGAACGTGCGCGCCGTTGGAAATTCCGGAGTGCCGGGCCATGTGCATCCAAAGGTGATCGCGAGCGGCTTGCTGGCGATCGGTACCACGTGGTGTGTTCATCGTGTTCCCCAGTTGTATTCCTGTTTTTTGAGTGAAAGGTAGGTGTACGTATTGGTGCTGACCACGCCTTCGAGCCCGCGGATCGTTCCGATCACGCGCAGCAGGTCCTCATCGTTCGAGCAGATGACCTCCGCGAGTATGTCCGAGCTGCCGGCAGTGACCACGCAGTAGTCGACTTCCGGAAGTTCGGCGATCCGGTCGGCGGTGCCGCTGATGTCGCTGGCGGCGACGACGCCGATCATGGCCTGGCGGGTGAAGCCCAACTCCAGCGGGTTGGTGACTGCGACGATTTGCACGACGCGGCTCTCGACCAGCTTCTGCACGCGCTGGCGCACAGCCGCTTCGCTCAGGCCCACTGCCTTGCCGATGGCGGCATAGGAGCGCCGGCCATCTTCCTGCAGCTGCTCGATGATCTCCTTGGAAATTTCATCAATGGCCTGTGCCGTATGCGAGGGCAGCGTCATATCGACCTCCTAGGTCTAAGGGACTTTCCACAGACCCTACCGTCACTGATTCAGTTGCGAAAGGGGTATTTTTGAAAGTTTTCAGTTTTCGTAACGTAATTTTTACAAGGAAACTTGCGTTCGGGTCTTGTTGGACCTGTGCATTGCTGGCAGGATGAACGACAACACTTTCATGTGTGGCCGATCACATTCGTCGTTAGGATTCCAGCCATGTCGCACTCGCAACGCCGACTTCCGCAAGACCCCCAAGTCCGCGCACTGGTCCAGGCCATGAGCCAGCGCAGCTACTCCCGCCGCAGCGTGCTTTCCGCGGCCGGCGCATTGGGCCTGACCGGGCTGCTCGCAGCCTGCGGCACCGGAGGAAGCAGCACCAAAGCCGCACCGTCGATCGAGGACATTTCCGCAAATGACCCCACCGTGAACTGGGCCAACTGGACCCTGTACCTGGATTACGACGACGAGAAGAAGACCTACCCGACACTGGATGCGTTCACCAAGCAGACCGGCATCAAGGTGAACTACCGCGAGGATATCGACGGCAACGACACCTACTACGGCAAGGTGCAGGGCCAGCTCAAGGCAGGCCAGGACATCGGCCAGGACATCATCACGATGACCGACTGGATGGCCGGCCGCATGATCCGCCAGGGCTACGCCCAGGAGCTGGACCTGGCGAACATCCCCAACTCGGCCAACCTGCTGCCCAACCTGAAGGACGTGGACTTCGACCCGGGACGCAAGCACTCGCTGACCTGGCAGTCCGGCTACGCCGGCATCGCCTGGAATAAGAAGGCATTCCCCAAGGGCCTGAAATCCGTCGAGGACCTCTGGGATCCAAAGCTCAAGGGCCGTATCACCGTGCTCGATGAAATGCGCGACACCATCGGCCTGCTGATGCTGCACAACGGCGTGGACATCGCCGGCCAATGGGGCGAAAGCGAATTCGGCGCCGCTGCCGACGTGCTGCGCGAGAACATCGGCAATGGCCAGATCCGCCAGGTCAAGGGCAACTCCTACAAGGAGGACTTCGTCTCGGGCGATGCGATCGCCGGCATCGTCTGGTCCGGCGATATCGTGCAGATGAACTTCGAGAACGATGACCAGTGGGAGTTCGTGATCCCCGAGGCCGGCGGCACCCTGTGGAGCGACAACCTGATGGTCCCGGTGGCCTCGCCACGCAAGGCCAACTCCGAGAAGCTCATGGACTTCTACTACGACCCGGCCGTGGCCGCGCAGGTCGCAGCCTACGTGAACTTCATCTGCCCGGTGGTTGGCGCCCAGGAAGAAATGGAAAAGATCGACCCGGACCTGGTCGGCAACCCGCTGATCTTCCCGACCGATGAGGATCTGGCCAAGGCGCATGTCTTCCGCTCGCTGGAAGCGGATGAAGAGACCGCATTGAACTCTGAATTCCAGAGTGCAATCGGCGCCTAGAAAGCGGGGAACACCATGACTCGCCAACGAGCCATCAACTGCCAGCGCCTGCCCAAAGGCCGCGGTCCGGGCCCGGCCAGCGCCAGGGACGTCGTCAACCGGGCAACCTCCGCACGTGCTGTACCGGCAGCAGAAACCGATTTCCACAACCAGTTCCAGGAAGTGATAGGGGCATGACAACCTTGGCAACGCGTACCGAAACCACTGCCACCGGCGCGGATCTGCACCTCTCGGGCATCACCAAGCGCTTTTCCAGCTTCGTGGCGGTCAAGGACCTGGATTTGGTGGTCCCTTCGGGCACCTTCTTCGCCCTGCTCGGACCCTCCGGTTGCGGCAAGTCGACCACCCTGCGCATGATCGCGGGCCTTGAGGCCCCCAGCGAGGGCAGCATCTCGATCGGCGGCCAGGACGTCACCGCGCTGGCCAGCCACCAGCGTCCGGTGAACACCGTGTTCCAGTCCTATGCGCTGTTCCCGCACATGAGCGTGCTGGAAAACGTGGCCTTCGGGCTCAAGCGCAAGAAGGACAAGCAGGCGATGGAGAAAGCCAGGGCCGGGCTGGACCTAGTGGAGCTCGGGCACCTTGCCAATCGCAAGCCGATCCAGCTCTCCGGCGGGCAGCAGCAGCGCGTGGCCCTGGCCCGGGCTCTGGTCAACCGCCCGCAGGTGCTGCTGCTCGATGAGCCCCTCGGGGCACTGGACATGAAGCTGCGCCGCCAAATGCAGCTGGAGCTGAAGAACATCCAGACCGAAGTCGGCCTGACCTTCATCCACGTCACCCACGACCAGGAGGAAGCCATGACCATGGCCGACGTGGTCGCGGTGATGAACGGCGGACGGATCGAGCAGATGGGCCCGCCGCGCGAACTCTACGAACTGCCCAAGACCGCGTTCGTCGCGAACTTCCTGGGCAAGTCGAACCTGATGCGCGGCACGGTCAGCGGCAATGACGCCGGCATGCTCAGCGTCATGGTCAACGGCCAAACCATCTTGCTGCCGGCCGACCGCGCCGTGCAGGCCTCAGGGGAGGTGGTCGTCGGGGTGCGCCCGGAGAAGATCACGATCTCGCGCGAGGGCTATGCGGGGGAGAACCGCTTGTCCGGCACCGTGGTCGACGTGTCCTTCACGGGCACCACCACCGAGTACCTGGTCGAGGTGGACGGTATCGGCACGCTCGGGACCTTCACGCAGAATCGCGGCCAGCAGCCGGCTGCCGAAGGCGACACCGTGTACCTGTCCTGGGAAGCGCAGCATTCCTTCGGCCTGGCCGGTGCCGAGCACGAGGATGCCGGAGTTGACCAGCCATGACGGTCATGACCAAGAAGGGCATCGTCGACCTGCGCAGCCCCGAGGAGATCCGGGCGGAGCGGCGCAAGGGCCGCACCGGCGTCTACCTGATCGCCCCGGGCATGCTGGTGCTCGCCCTGTTCTTCGCGCTTCCGGTGGTTGTCCTGCTGGCAATGAGCCTGTACGTGAAGCCCGAGGGCGGGGAAATCGGCGAATTCGTGCCGGGTTTCGAAATCGGCAACTACGCCACGGTGCTCGCCGCCTACTGGCCCGAGCTGCTGCGCTCCTTCGGGTTCGCGCTGATCGCCACCGTCCTGGCCTTGCTCATCGGCTTCCCGATGGCCTACCTGGTCGCAGTCCGCTTGCGCGAGAAGACGCTGCTGCAGGGCATCTTGCTGGTGCTGCTGATCGCCCCGTTCTTCTCCAGCTTCATTCTGCGCACCCAGGCCTGGAAGCAGATACTGGCCGATGAGGGGTTCATCGCCCAAACGCTGAAATTCCTGGCGATCCTGCCAGCCGACGGGCACCTGACCGCCACGCCGTTCGCGGTCGTCGCGGGCCTGACCTATAACTTCCTGCCGTTCATGGTGCTGCCGATCTACGCTAACCTGGGCCGGCTGGACACACGCCTGCTCGAGGCCTCGGGGGATCTCTATGCCAGCCCGATGACCTCCTTCTTCAAGGTGACGCTGCCGATGAGCGCCCCAGGCGTCTTCGCCGGCACCCTGCTGACGTTCATCCCGGCCGCCGGCGACTACGTGAACGCGGCCCTGCTGGGCAATAACCGCAATACGACGATGATCGGCCAGATCATCGATTCCAGATTCTTCAAGGTCATCGATTACCCGGGCGCCTCGGCGTTGAGCTTCGTGCTGATGGTCTCGATCCTGGTCCTGGTCACGATCTATATCCGCCGCTTCGGGACCAAGGAGCTGATGTAGCATGAAGCAGAAAATCGGACGCTGGTTCATCCCTGCTGTCGGCGGGCTGGCTTTCATCTACCTCCTGGTCCCGATCGCGTACATCTTCGTGTTCTCCTTCAACGATGCCGGCCGCACCAACCTGGACTGGCGCGGCTTCACCCTGGAGAACTGGCAGAACCCCTGCGGCGCTCCGGCGGTCTGCGAATCGCTGGTGCACTCGCTGCAGGTCGGCACGGTGGCCACGATTGCCGCTACCGCCTTGGGCACGCTGATCGCCATCGGCCTGGTCCGCTACAAGTTCCGGTTCCGCAAGCTCACCGATGTGCTAATCATTTTGCCGTTGGCTACGCCGGAGGTCGTGCTCGGTGCTTCGCTGCTGGCACAGTTCCTGAACCTCGGTTGGGAACTGGGCTACGCCACCATCGTGATCGCCCACATCGTGTTCTGCATGTCCTTCGTGATCGTCACCGTCAGGGCTCGTGTCTCCTCGCTGGATCCGCGATTGGAAGAAGCGGCCGCCGATCTCTACGCCTCGCCGCGTGCGGCCTTCTGGAAGGTGACGTTCCCGCTGCTGCTGCCAGGCATTGTGGCCGCCGCGCTGTTGTCCTTCGCGATGAGTTTCGATGATTTCATCATCACGAATTTCAACTCCGGCACCTTCCAGACCTTCCCGAAGTTCATCTATGTGGCAGCTACCCGCGGCATCCCGGCCCAGGCGAATGTCATTGGTTCGGCGATGTTCATCCTTGCCCTGCTCGTGGTGGTCATCGGACAGGTGATCAGCTACCGGAAGAAGAAACAGCTGGAGAATTCCTAGGTTCCAAAGGCCCGCGCTCTTCAGCGCGGGCCTTTGGCTTGCCAGCTGGTCAAAAAGCAGGGATCGTCACTAGCATGAGCGTTACCCAGCTCGCTCCTTGCGCCCTCTGGAACCTGCACGTTTTTGGACTGGCGCTAGGCCTCCGGCCGCTTGCTGCTCTTGCGGTGATTTGCAGGACCATTGCCTGCAGGATGCAGCCGGGCCCAAAGGCCATTAGGGTGGCTGGCGGAACGAAATATTGGCAGAGAGCCGAAATGCGGGCATCTGACATATAGTAAATACTTAGCTTTACAATATATGGTCTACAGGTTGATACCTTGCTGGCCTGTAGGTGCAGGTCTATGAACGATTGGAAACTTCATGAGCGATAAGCCAGTTTGGCTCTCCGGGCCTGAACGCGACGCCTGGCTTGGACTGCATGCTGTCATGACTTTGCTTCCGGCGGCCTTGGATTCCGATCTGCAGGGCCTGGAAGGCATCACGCTTTTCGACTACCACATGCTCGCCATGCTCTCCGAGGCCAAGGACCATCAGCTGACCATGACGACGCTGGCTTCGCACACCAGTGCTTCGCTTTCGCGACTGTCGCATGTGGTCAAGAAGCTGGAGAAGCGCGGCTGGGTTACCCGCGAGCAGTCCGCAGAGGATGCCCGTGTGAAAATCGCCTCATTAACGCAGGCCGGATGGGAAGCCGTGCAGCAGATGGCGCCTCACCACGTTGCCTCGGTGCGCGGACTTCTCTTCGATACCCTTGATGACAAGGACGTTAACGATCTCACGCGGATCGCACGCAAAATTACAACTTCGCTTGATGCGGATCATTGGATCCTGAATTCGGAAAACCTCGATTTGGAACACTGAGGAATTCTCGATAAGCTAATCAGGCGTTAATCGCGTGTGTTGTTATGCCGTCTAACAGCAGAACAACTGCGCGTTGCCCGTAATACCGAATATCGTGGCCGACTGAGTACGGGGAAATTGCTCGACCGGTTGCGAAGTTCACCGACTTACATACTTTAAGGCTCTTCGGTTGGTTCTCACCCAGCCTGGTTACCTTCCTAGTGTGCAGTATTAACGGTGTTTCACTGGTTGGCGGGACTCATAACGCAGAAGCGGTGTCGATATTTTGGTATGGGCACTGTGCGCGAGTACCGCCGAATTTTACTACTAACTAACTGAGGAGTGATCATGGCAGCTGTTTGCCAGGTAACCGGTACTACTCCGGCCTTCGGACATAGCATCTCCCACTCGCACCGTCGCAACAAGCGTCGTTTCGATCCGAACATCCAGAAGAAGACCTACTACGTGCCTTCCCTGCGCCGTAAGGTGACCCTGACCCTGTCGGTCAAGGGCATCAAGGTCATCGATGCTCGCGGTATCGACGCTGTAATTGCTGACCTGATTGCGAAGGGTGTGAAGCTCTAAAAATGGCAAAGAAGGATAAGGACGTACGTCCGATCATCAAGCTGAAGTCCACCGCTGGAACCGGTTTCACTTACGTAACCCGTAAGAACCGTCGTAACAACCCTGACCGCATGGTCATGAAGAAGTACGACCCAGTCGTCCGTAAGCACGTTGAATTCCGAGAGGAGCGCTAAGACATGGCCAAGAAGTCCAAGATCGCAAAGAACGAACAGCGCAAGGTCATTGTCGAGCGTTACGCTGCAAAGCGTCTCGAATTGAAGAAGACCCTGGTTGATCCAAACGCAACCGACGAAGCTCGCGAAGCTGCACGCGTAGGCCTGCAGAAGCTTCCACGCGATGCTTCCCCGATTCGCGTTCGCAACCGCGACGCAATCGACGGTCGCCCACGCGGCACCTTCCAGAAGTTCGGTATCTCCCGTGTTCGCTTCCGCGACATGGCGCACCGTGGTGAGCTTCCGGGCATCACCAAGTCTTCCTGGTAAGACCTGCAAGTCTTTTGACTTAGCAAGCCGCCTTCCCTTTCGGGAAGGCGGCTTCGCCTTTTAACGTCGCCACCACCGGCGTTTCACCGGTGCCTTCTCTGCCACCGGTGCAGGTTCTGCCGCCCGGCGTTCCTGCCAACCAAGCACCTCTGCGGTGGAATCGCGCAAAGCGGTGATCACCGGCGGGCCGCCAAGCAGCTGCCGCCGCGCCTCGATAATGCGGGCATTGAAATCCTCGATATGCTCACGCACGGCCCGCTCAGAGGGCAAGCGGTCCAAGGTCTGCTCCATCTGCTCATCTTCCACGCGCAAAGTCAGCGCTGGTGGGCCCAGCCCGGTAAGCTGCTCTCGGCGCATCATGGACTTCAGCCACCAGTCGGGATCGTCATTGCTGGTGATATGGTCGATCTTCTGGCCCGAGAGGGCAAGATTGTCGAAGTCCCCGCGGGCGAAAGCCTCATCGAGCACGGAGTTGGCCACTTCCCATGCCTCGTCCTCGGCATGCAGCTGCAGCGGCGTCTTCTGCTTCTCGACGGGTGCCATCCCGGTGGCCTGCGCATACTCGTCCACCGGCAACGGCTCGCTGTCTTGCTTCATCTTGTACCGGGCCGCATTCAGTGCGGCATCCTCGCTGTGCTCCATCTTCCAATGATCCCACCGTGTGCCTGAGCCCGGCAACGGCACTGGGACTTTCCGAAGCAATTGATGGGGGAGGTGGGAAGATAAAATCATTCCCTTCGGGTTCGGGCGCTTCGCCAAGGATCCAGTGCCCAGCAAGCGGCTGCGAGGTGGCTGGAGATCGCTATAAGCGGCCATGTCCCACCCGCAATCGAGCATTATCCCTGTAGTAGCGTGTATTCCATGAAGCCAGCGACGCGCTATCCGAGACCCGCAACTGACATCTACGCGAACCGGCAGCGGTGGGCGCCGCTGGGCCAAGGCAAGACCGTTGTGGTGACCGGCGCGAATAGCGGCCTTGGCTTCTTCGCGAGCCTCGGCTTGGCGCGAGCCGGTGCGCAAGTCATCCTGGCCTGCCGCAACCAGAGCCGTGCGGAGCATGCCATGGAGCAGATCCGGCTGCGCGTACCGGCGGCTAGCGTGGAATTCATGCAGTTCGACTCCTCGCGCATGGAATCCGCAATGGGACTGGCAGCTGAACTGCGCAATCGGCCATTGGATGCGCTGATCGCCAATGCCGGGGTCATCCGGGCGCCGCAGAGCCGCGTCGAGGGCCTGCTGGGCCATGAGCTGACCATGAGCACGAATTTCATCGGGCATGCGCGGCTAGTCGGCGAGCTGGCCGAACGCTTCGCCCAGCCGCTGCGGTTCATCGGGCTGGGATCGATGTCCACCCGGATGCTAGCTACCGATCCGCAAAACCTGGCCTTGACCCGCGACTACCATCCATACCGTGCCTATGCGCAGTCCAAGGCGGCAGTGCAAGCCTTCACCTTGGCCCTGGACCACCGGCTGCGCCAGCTGGACCTGCCTGCTCGCGCGCTGGCCATCCACCCGGGGTATTCGCTTTCCGGGCTGACCCCGCAGGTGCCCAACATCAACGAACCGGACTTTGCCAAGCGGCTGATTGGCCAATTGCAGTCCAGTTTCGCGCAGGGCAAACATGAAGGTGCGGTGGGATTGGTCGAAGCGGCATTGGCGCCGGAACTCGAAGACGCGCCCCGAGGCAGCTACTTGGGGCCGAAATACCTCACGAAGGGTCCAACGGCACTGGCCAGCCCGGCGAAAGCGACCCGCGGCAAGGAGCTGCAAAGCAAAGCCTGGGAACTTTTCGTGGAGGCAAACGAAGGCCTCGATCCGTTCGCGCTGTAGGTCCCGGGTGAACTTTCACACCCTTGATTTGGCGAAAATTCAGCAGAATCCGCAAGATGATGCACTTTTTGTCGCTTTCAGCTGGTAAGTTCAACTCTTGATAAGTCCGTGCGACCGTGCGGCGTTCGGGGCCCGGAAGAGGGCTTTGGATCACTAGTCCAGGAGGACCATACATTGGCTATGAACCGTAGCGAACTTGTTGCTGCTGTTGCAGCGAAGACCGAAAACTCCCAGGTTGCCGTTAATGGTGTTCTGGATGCAGTCTTCGAGGTTTTCGTCGACCAGATTTCCAAGGGTGAGAAGGTGTCGATCCCAGGTTGGTTGGCTGTAGAGCGCACCGATCGTGCAGCTCGCACCGGCCGCAACCCACAGACCGGTGAAGCAATCCAGATTCCTGCTGGCCACTCGGTCAAGCTGACCGCTGGGTCGAAGCTGAAGGCTGCTGTAGCCAAGAAGTAAGCTTCCGCTAGAGCTTTGCGCAAGGCCCGCTATCCGTTCCCGGATTGGCGGGCCTTGCGGCGTTAAGGAACGTTGCAAAAGCCTTCATTGAACCCGAAAATGCTGCCGTTGAGCCAAGAAATCTGCAATTAGTTGAAAAAATCCCGGTTTTCCGCCTGTTTTCCGCAGTTCTGGGGCAAAACGTTTGATATGTTCTCACTGGTAAGACCGTGCGACCGTGCGGCGTTCGGGGCCCGGAAGAGGGCTTTGGATCACTAGTCCAGGAGGACCATACATTGGCTATGAACCGTAGCGAACTTGTTGCTGCTGTTGCAGCGAAGACCGAAAACTCCCAGGTTGCCGTTAATGGTGTTCTGGATGCAGTCTTCGAGGTTTTCGTCGACCAGATTTCCAAGGGTGAGAAGGTGTCGATCCCAGGTTGGTTGGCTGTAGAGCGCACCGATCGTGCAGCTCGCACCGGCCGCAACCCACAGACCGGTGAAGCAATCCAGATTCCTGCTGGCCACTCGGTCAAGCTGACCGCTGGGTCGAAGCTGAAGGCTGCTGTAGCCAAGAAGTAAGCTTCCGCTAGAGCTTTGCGCAAGGCCCGACCCGCTCCGGAGAAATCCAGGAGGCAGGGTCGGGCCTTCTGCTTTATCGGAACACCGTTTGAGGCGCTCTTCTACTTCGCGTAGAATCAGCTTCGATCGTAGAACTCCGCGAAGAATGGCTGCCCATCGTGTCACAGAAACCCGCAACCCGCGTTATCCGCGGCTGGTTGGCGGCAAGCGTGTGCACCTGGACAGCCTTTGCCGCGCACGCCCACAGTGCGCCTACAGCGCTATCGGTGGTGGCCATGGTGCTCATTACCTGCGTCTCTGCGGCAATCGGCGTCGTGCTGGTGGGCCGGAAGTTCTCCTTGTGGGCGACCAGCCTGGTCGTGCTGCTCAGCCAGGGGCTCTACCACCTGAGCTTGTCGGTGATGAGCCACCAGGGCGGCGATCTTTCCGGACTGGAACACGCGCACCATGCGGGGCGCAATCCAGCGCTGGCGCAGGACATCACCGCGCAGTACGCCAACGTGCATACCGAATCGATGCTCTACGCCCACGTGCTGGCCGCGATCGCCAGCGTTCTGGTGCTCTACGGCGGTGAACGCCTGCTCAAGGCCTTGGCCGGCTGGCTCACCCTTTCAACGGCCCGGCGGATCCTCTCGCGCATTCGCGTGCAGGTACCTGCTGCCCGGCCGCTTCGTGCCTACTTCCCCTTGCGTTTCCAACTCAAGCTGGCGCAATTGGGAAGACTGCCGGAGCGCCGCGGTCCGCCCTGCTTCATTCTTGCTGCCTGAGTAAAGAATCGAAGCGCCCCGCAAGGGGCTTGGAAGGAACATCATGAGCGTAGTAACCAAGAACATCACCCGGCTGGTCGCAGTACTGGCATTCTCCTTGCTGGCTTTCGCCGGCTCGATCGGTGCCGCCAACGCGCACGACCAGTTGATCGGCTCCACCCCGGAGGCCGGGGCCACCATCCAGGAAGTGCCCGAGGACATCACCCTCGAATTCTCCGGCGTGCTCCAGAGCCTATCCGGCGTGGACTCCACGGTGGTCTCGCTGACCCTCGATGGGGAAAAGATCGACACCGAGGCCAAGACCAAGGGCACCAAGGTCACCGTCACTCCGGCCAAGGAGCTGGGCAACGGCGAGTACCAGCTGGCCTACCGCGTGGTCTCGTCTGACGGCCACCCGATCGAGAACAAGATCGGCTTCAGCGTCGACGCGCCACAGGCCGCCCCCACCCTGGTCAGCTCGAGCGCGCCAGCGGCGCCTAGCGACTCCGCAGGGTCCGCCGACCTTGATCCAGGCGCTAACCCGGTCCAGGACCTGGGCAGCTCGATGAGCCCGGTGGTCTGGGTCATCATCGGCGTGGTCATCCTTGGCGGCGCGCTGGGCGTGCTGGCCAAGTTCATGCGCCAGTCCAAGTAGCCCCCACCCTTCCGGTGCGCCCGAGGCCACCGCTGCCTTTGGCGCGCCTGCACACCGAACCCGAAAGCTTGAGAACATGAATTTCCGCAAAACCACTGCACTGGCCCTGGTCCTTGGACTGCTGCTCACCGGCTGCGCGCAGAGCGCCGACGGGCAGCAGCCCGCACCGGCCGCCGAACAGGAAACCGCCGGGCAAGCCGAAGCGCTGGCCACCAGCGAAACCTGGGCCAAGGCCGCCGAGTCGGGCATGAGCGCGGCCTTCGGCATCCTGCACAATCATTCTGGCACCCCGATTGCGCTGCGCAAGATCAGCAATGCCCAGGGCGATCAGATCCAGATCCACGAAATGCGCGGCACCGGCGACGGGATGACGATGGCGCAGCTCGAAGGGGATCTGGTGATCGAACCCGGCAAGGACGCGGTGCTGGCACCGGGCGGCCACCACCTGATGTTCATGGACCTGCAGGAACCGCTGGTGGCGGCCCAGACGGCGAGGCTGAAGCTGGAATTCGCCGACGGGTCGAGCACCGAGGTGGACTTCCCGATCCGCAACTTCGACGGGGCCAACGAAAGCTACGACGAGCATGCCGGGGATGCGCATGCCGGGCACTAGCGTCAACCGCCGGGTGCTGGTGGGCACCACCGCGGCCGTCGCGCTGGGCGGGATGCTCACCGGGTTCGGCACCGGAAAGCTGAGCGCTCCAGCCCCAGCGGCCACCGCCAACCCGCAGGGGTACCGCCCGTTCTACGGGAAGTACCAGTCGGGGATCCTCGACGGCCAGCAGGCTCACGCGGTCTTCGCCGGGTGGGATCTGCACTGGCGCGAGGGCTCCAAGAAGGAGCAGCTGCGCGCGGTGCTGCAGATGATCACCGATGATGCGGCCCGGCTGGCCAGTGGCCGCGGGGTGCTGGCCGACACCGAACCGGAAATGGCGCAGCCCGGAGGCGAGCTGACGCTGACCGTGGGGCTGGGCCAGAGCCTGCTGGATGTGGCCGGGCGCGGGCAGATCGGCACGCTGCCGCGCTTCGCCGGGGACCAGCTCGATGAGCAGTACGGGCAGTGCGATCTGCTGATCCAGTTCTGCGCGCAGGAGCAGACCGTGCTGCACCATGCGGTGCGGGCGGTGTCCAAGAACCTGCGCGGGCTGGGCGCCAGGCGCTTCGCCCAGACCGGGTTCATCAACCCCGGCGGGCGCGGGTTCCGCAACCTGTTCGGCCAGCTCGACGGGATCAACAACCCCGGCGGAGAACTGCGCGAGAGCGCGGTGTTCGGCCAGCCGGGCTGGATCGAGAACGGGACCACCTTGGCGCTGCGCAGGTTCGAGATGGACCTGGACGGCTGGGACGAGGTGGACGGCGCCGGACGGGACCATGCCCTGGGCCGCCGGCAGTCCGACGGCGCGCCGCTGTCGGGCGCCAGCGTGGATGATCCGGTGGACCTGGCCGCGGCCAATGAGCTGGGGCTGCCGGCGATCGCGGCCAACGCCCACGTGGCGTTGGCCAAGCCGGCCAGCGCGGACGAGACCATGCACCGGCGGGGCTACAACTTCGACGGGGCGGCTTCCGGGTTGCTGTTCGCCAGCTACCAGCGCGACCCGGCCACCAGCTTCATCCCGGTGCAGCACCGGCTGGCGGCCGCAGATGCGCTGAACACCTGGCTGAAGCCGGTGGGATCGGGCCTGTACGCGATCCTTCCCGGGGTGCGCGAAGGCGGCTACCTGGGGGAGGCGTTGCTGGGCCAGGTGTGAGATGCGCCCAAAGCGGGCTGCCGCGCGGTGACCGGCCGGGCGAAAAATGAGATGATGAGAAGGTTATGGATACAGCACAGCGCACGGTTTCAGTCACCCGCTTCATCCTGCCCGGAATCCTCGCTGCGGCGGTGGCCTTCCTGGCGGCGGTGTTGTTCACCGGGATCGCCCGGCCGGCGGATTTGGCCGATCCCGGGGCTTTCGTGCGCTGGTCGCTGCCCATCTCCCGGGCCATCCACCATGCCTCGATGTCGCTGAGCATCGCCGCACTGGTTTTCGGTGCGGCGATCATCCCGCGGTCCGCCAAGGTGACCGGCGATGCCGAAGGCCAGGCCCATCCGGCGTTCGCCCGCACGATGAATATCGCCGCCGGGGCCGCGGTGGTGTGGACCCTGTCCGCGGCCACCGTCATGCTGCTGACCTTCTGGGATTTGGCCGGCATCCCGATGAGCCTGGATCCGCAGTATTCGGCCGCGATCCTGGACTACATCCTGTCGATCACCAGCGGGCGGACCTGGGCCTGGATGGTGGTGATCGCCGCGATCACCAGTTCGCTGGCCCTTGCCGCGCGCTCCAGGACCACGGTGGGGCTCAGCGCATTCTTCTCGCTGTTCGGCATCCTGCCGCTGGCCTTCATCGGCCACGCGGCCGGGGGAGACGACCACTTCGCCGCGGTGAACTCCATCGGCCTGCACCTGCTGGCCGTGGTGCTCTGGTTTGGCGGCATCATGGTGCTGGCCCTGCTCGCTCCGACGCTGGCCGGCGAAGCGCCGGGACGCAAACGCGGGCAGGTGCTGGCCGGGGTGGTGCTCAAGCGCTATTCCGCGCTGGCCACCTTCGCGGTGTTCCTGATGATCGGCTCGGGCCTGGCTTCGGCGGTGATCCGCATTACCGGCTGGGACCAGTGGCTGACCCCGTACGGCATCCTGGTGATCGTGAAGATCCTGATCACCCTGGGGCTGGGCGCACTGGGCCTGTGGCACCGGCGCATGGTGATCCCGCGGCTGCTGGAGGGCAAGTTCACGGCGCTGCGCGCGGCCTGGCAGGTCGTGGCCGGCGAGGTCATCCTGATGGCTGCGGTGATGTCGGTGGCCACCGTGCTGGCGCGCACCGCTCCGCCGACTTCCGATGAGCCTCCGGTGCAAGCGACCCCGGCCCGCCTGCTCACCGGCTACGACCTGCCGCCGGCCCCGGATACCGCCGCGTGGTTCACCACCTGGCGCATGGACTGGATCTGGGTGGCCGTGTGCCTCTTCGGCCTGGCCGTGTACCTGTGGGCCTTCATCAAGCTGGCCCGCCGCGGCGACAAGCCCAGCGTGCTGCGCCTGGCCAGCTGGATCGTGGGCCTTTTCGCGCTGTTCTACGTGACCAGCGGCGCGGTGGCCGTGTACGGCAAGATCCAGTTCTCCACCCACATGGTCGATCACATGTCGCTGACCATGATCGTGCCGATCTTCCTGGTCCTGGGCACCCCGGTCACGCTGCTGCTCAAGGTGCTGGGATCGCGCGTCGACGGCACCCGCGGCCCGCGCGAATGGATCCTCTACCTGGTGCACTCGCGCTACTCGAAGGTCATCACCCACCCGATTTTTGCCGCGGTGAACTTCGCCGGCTCGATCGTCGTCTTCTACTTCACTCCGTTGCTGGAACCGGCCATGCGCTACCACGCGGGCCACGAGCTGATGAACCTGCACTTCCTGCTCACCGGATACCTGTTCGCGCTGTCGCTGGTGGACGCCGACCCGGTCCCCAAGCGCTACCCGTACCCGATGCGCCTGGTGGTGCTGCTGGCCACCGTCGCCTTCCACGCCTTCTTCGGGGTGGCGCTGATGAGCACCGAAACCCTGCTGGCCCCGGATTACTTCGGGAACATGGGCCGCACCTGGGGCGGCACCGCACTGGAGGACCAGGTGGTGGGTGCCGGGGCGATGTGGGCGATCGGCGAAGTGCCGACCCTGGTCCTGGCCATTTTCGTGGTCATCTCGTGGCTGCGCCAGGACAAGAAGGACACCAAGCGCTACGACCGCCAGGCCGAGCGCGACAACGACGCCGAGCTGGCTGCCTACAACGAAATGTTCGCCCGCTTCAAGCAAGCCGACCGAAGGGACCCACGTGCCTAGCACCCAGAAAATCCTCGCCGCCTCCCTGGCGGTGTGCGCGCTGCTGGCCGCAAGCGCCTGCTCCGCGCAATCCGAAATGCCGCAGGACGAAACGCACAAGATCGCCGTGCAGGGCACCGCGACGCCCAGCGCATCGCAAGAGCCGCAAGAGCCTGCCCAGCCGGAAGAAATGACCACCGCGCAGGTGGCCACCACGGCCGGCGCAGTGATGGCCGCCGAGCTCGGCTTCCCCTCCAGCGCCAAGATCCAGGGCGAGGACCTCGAATCCCTGGCCACGCCGCCCACCGATACGCTCAAGGACCTGGTGGTCCTGCCGTCCCAATGCTCGGCTCCGATCGAGGACTTGAACTGGTCGCCGGTGCAGCTGGGCACCGAGGCGGCGCGCACCGACTTCACCAACGAGAACCAGTCGATCACCGGGTCGGTGGAGGTGGCCAAGCTCGGCGACGGGGCGGCGAAGGTGGCGGCGCACAATGCGAACGTG
Source organism: Glutamicibacter sp. NPDC055354 (assembly GCF_053644955.1). Taxonomy (NCBI): domain Bacteria; kingdom Bacillati; phylum Actinomycetota; class Actinomycetes; order Micrococcales; family Micrococcaceae; genus Glutamicibacter; species Glutamicibacter sp. NPDC055354. Next base: position 1,516,303 of record NZ_JBSHMB010000001.1, on the reverse strand, counting down.
GCCACCATCCTGGAGGAATGCAAGAGCGTGAAGCTCAACGGGCTGGACTACCGCGAGACCCTGGCGTTCTCCGATCCGGGCGTGCAGGATGCGGATTCGGCCCTGTACTACAGCCGTGATGGGCAGTATGCGCAGGATTCGCTGGTGCTGATCAAGAGCACCGGGGAGTATGCGGTGATGGTCTCCTTCCTCTCGGCGACCTCGCTGCAGGATGCCGCCTTCAACCAGGTGGCCACCGGCATCATGGACACCGTGCTCGCGCAGCTGCCCTAGCTCGCCGCCCCGGCAGGGAATAGAAGGCGTGGGCCTGCGGTTACACCAGCAGACCGTGAGCGAGTTTCACACTTTTCTCAATGTTGCTTAACACCGTTAGCCCCAGCGGGCCGCGGTGGCAGATAATTGAGGTTCGAATTGCCGCAGCCGCGGCGACAGCGAAAGGATCACCATGAGCACTTCCGAATCCGTCCGCGCCAATTACAAGGTGCGCGCCAGCGAACTGCTGGGCCGCAACTGGCTGAATACCGGCGGCAAGCAACTGGATCTGGACGCATTGCGCGGCAAGATCGTGCTCCTGGACTTCTGGACCTTCTGCTGCATCAACTGCCTGCACGTGCTCGACGAGCTGCGCCCGCTGGAGGAGCAGTACAAGGACGTGCTGGTCACCGTCGGCGTGCACTCCCCGAAGTTCGAGCACGAAGCGGATCCGGATGCGCTGGCCGCGGCCGTGGAGCGCTATGAAATCCACCACCCGGTGCTCGACGACCCGGAATTGGTCACCTGGCAGGCCTACGGCGCCCGCGCCTGGCCTACCCTGGTGGTATTGGATCCCGAAGGCTACATCGTCGCGCATCTGTCCGGCGAGGGCCACGCCCAGGGCCTGGGCTCGCTGGTCGAGGAACTGGTAGCCGAGCACGAAGCCAAGGGAACGCTGCACCGCGGCAACGGGCCGTACGTGGCACCGGCAGCCCGCGAAGGCGACCTGCGCTTCCCGGGCAAGGCCATCGCCCTGGCCAACGGCAATTTCCTGGTGGGCGATTCGGGCCACCACCGCCTGGTCGAACTGGCCGGCGACCTGTCCACCGTGGTGCGCACCATCGGCGCCGGGGTCAAGGGCTATGCCGACGGGGACGCTGCCACCGCGCAGTTCAACGAACTGCAGGGGCTGGCCGCCTTGCCGGCGGAACTGGCCGCCGAAGTCGGCTACGACGTGATCGTCGCCGACACCGTCAACCACCGCCTGCGCTCGGTGAACCTGGCCACCGGCGCCGTGGGCACCCTGGCCGGCAACGGCGTGCAGCGCCTGCTGGATTCGGAGAACGCCCGCCAAGAAGTCCAGCCCACCGAGCTGGGCACCGATGCGCTGAATATTTCGCTCTCGTCCCCATGGGATGTGCTCTACCACCCATCGGGGCAGGTCATCGTCGCGATGGCCGGAACCCACCAGATCTTCGCCTTCGATCCGCGCACCGGCGCCGTGTCGGTCTTCGCCGGCACCGGGCTGGAAGGCCTAACCGATGGCGCGCCGGATGAGGCCTGGTTCGCCCAGTCCTCGGGCCTGGCGCTGGATGGCGAGAACGTGTGGATCGCCGACTCGGAAACCAGCGCCCTGCGCTGGATCGAGGTTGAAGAAGGCAAGGCCAAGAGCGTGAACACCGCGGTGGGCACCGGCCTGTTCGACTTCGGCTTCCGCGACGGCCAGGCGCAGCAGGCGCGCCTGCAGCACCCGCTGGGCGTGGCCGTGCTGCCGGACCACTCGATTGCGATTGCCGACTCCTACAACGGCGCGGTGCGCCGCTTCGATCCGGCCACCAAGACCGTGTCCACCCTGGCCAAGGGCCTGAAGGAACCGGCCGACGTGCTGGTGGACACCACCGTGGACGGAGATCCGGTGCTGCTGGTCGTGGAGACCAACTCCCACCAGCTGGTGCGCATCCCGATCCCTGCCGAAGCACTGGTGGTCGACCAGGGCGCCAGCCAGACCCAGCGCCCCAAGACCCGGGTGCAGGCCGGCAAGCACGGGATCCTGGTCCGCTTCGCCGCACCCAAGGGGCAGAAGCTCGATGACCGCTGGGGCGATCCGACCCAGCTGAAGATCTCGGCCAGCCCGGAGGAACTGATCCTCGACGGCGCCGGCACCTCGGTGGGCCTGTCCCGCACCCTGGAACTGAACCCGGAGGTGGCCGAGGGCGTGCTGCACATTACCGCCCGCGCGGCGGCCTGCGATGGCGAACCGGGCGGCGAGATTCCCGATCACGCGGCCTGCCACCTGTACCAGCAGGACTGGGGCATCCCGGTGGTGCTGGACGCAGAGGGCGAGGACGAACTGCTCCTTGACCTGCGTGGCGTGAACTAGCCCCGGCCCGAAGCATGCATCAGGCGCACCAAGGATGGTGCGCCTTTTGCGTGCCCGGCGGCGAACGCCCGGGCAGCGCCACAGCAAGAATCTGAGGAAACCTCAGCATTTTCCTGCCCGGGTGGCTAGACTGGAGGGCGGGAGGAGCCGGAGGGATCTGGCGGTAGCTATGGCGTCGAAAATGTTCCGTGCACTGGAAGTACCAAATTACCGGTTGTGGGTGATCGGTGCGCTGGTCTCCAATATCGGAACCTGGATGCAGCGCGTGGCCCAGGACTGGCTGGTGCTCACCGAGCTCACCGACCACGATGCAGTGGCCACCGGCATCACCACCGGCCTGCAGTTCCTGCCCGTGCTGCTGCTGGGCCCCTATGCCGGATTGATCGCCGACCGCTTCGACAAGCGCCGGTTGCTGATCCTCACGCAGAGCTTCATGGGAGTCTGCGCCCTGGTCCTGGGCCTGCTGGTGGTTACCGGCACGGCGCAGCTGTGGCATGTCTACGTGCTGGCCACGATGCTGGGCATCGGCGCCTCCTTCGACGCCCCGGCACGCCAGGCGTTCGTCTCCGAGGTGGTTCCCGGCACCCACCTGGCCAACGCGGTGGCGTTGAACAGCGCCAACTTCAACTTGGCCCGGCTGGCCGGACCCGGCGTGGCCGGTGCGGTCATCGCCCTGGTGGGCACCGGACCGGCGTTCCTGCTCAACGGCACCTCATTCCTCGCGGTGATTTTCTCGCTGGTGTTCATGCGCAAGGACGCACTGAACCCTTCCAAGCCGGTCGCGCGCGCCAAGGGGCAGGTGCGGGAGGGCTTGGCCTACGTGAAGAACCGCAAGGACCTGGTGCTGATCTTCTTCCTGGCCGGCGTGATCGGCACCTTCGGGCTGAACTTCCAGATGACCAACGCGCTGATGGCCACCGAGGTCTACGGGGTAGGAGCAGGGGAGTACGGCATCCTGGGCTCGATCATGGCCGTGGGCACCTTTGGCGGGGCGCTGTTCGCTGCCCGGCGTTCGGCTCCGCGCTGGCGCTTCCTGATCGGCGGCGGCGTGTTCTTCGGCATCGCCGGGATTGCCAGTGCGTGGATGCCCAACTACATCGCATTCGCGCTGGTGCTGATCCCGGTGGGACTGGGGTCGCTGACGTTCTTGAACAGCTGCAACACCATGGTGCAGACCTCGGTGCCCCCGGAGTACCGGGCGCGCGTGCTGGCGCTGTACCTGATGGTGGTGATGGGCGGTACGCCCATCGGCTCGCCGCTGATCGGCTGGTTCGCTGAACTGTTCGGGATCCAGATCGCCGTGACCATTGGCGCCGGGTTGTCGCTGGCCGCCAGCTTGGCAGCGCTGGTGGTCTGGCAGAAGTTCAAGACCAACGCGGTGCCGCTGCGCAGCCAGTTCCGCGAACTGCTCGGACGCTAGCCGGCCACCTGTTCGCCGCCGGCCACCGGAACCACGGAAACTTCGGTGGTGCTGGTGGTCAGCTGCGCGGTGAAGGAGTAGTCATCCTTGACGGTCTTCTTGGCCTTGGCGCCGGTGCGCAGATCCTGCTCAGTCAGGGTCAAGGTGGCGGTGGCCTTCAGCGGGGACAGCACCCAGGCACCGTTGTAGTAGTTCACTTCAATGGTGGGGTACTTCGCGATGGACCAGTCGATGGTTGCCGGGTCCACGCGCGCCGAGGTGCTGTAGGCGAACGGGCATCCGGCAGGCATCAGCACCTGCTCGCTGGCGCACTCGTTGAGGTAGTTCTTCACCTTGGCATTGATGGCAGCGATGAATTCCTTGGTCGGCTCGGTCTTCAGCGCGATCTCCACCGGCTCCTTGGCAGGCTTGGTGACCACCATCCCGCGGGTGTCGGCCGCAAAGTTCTTGGTGCTGAAGCTCGCGTCGAGGATCGAGGGGTAGAACACCGGAAGGGTGCTCACGCCAGCCGATAACGGGATCTTCTGCTCGTTGACCGTGACCTCGTTGACGGTGTTGGCCTTGATCTTCACGCTGGGCAGCGTGCTTGGCTCGAAGGCCCACTTGTCGAACAGCAGCCAGGATTTGCCGGCATGGCGCAGCGTGTAGGTCGATTCCTTGTCCACGCCGTGGGCCTTGTAATGCGCGGTGACGGTGCGCAATTGCTCATCGCCCTCTACCGCCTGGGCCTTGTCGGTGGTGAAATCCGTAATTCCGGCCTGGGTGCGCTTGAGCACGTCCCCGTCCAGGGCAACAGCATCGCCCTGCGGGACCTGGGCCTGCATCAGGCCCAGGGCTTCGGCGCCTTCGCCCCTGGCCAGATGCTGCTGCAGTGCCTGCACCTGGTGCTGGGGGGAGAAGAGCGTACGGTTGGCGGCGATCGTTCCGGCAATGACCAGAACGACGACAGCCGCTGCAGCCAATGCCCAGCGAAGAGCCAGGCGGGCAGCGGAGATCGGCGTGGAATTACGAGTGTTCATCAGTAGCTAGGCTATCTGGTTTCCGGGCCCAGACCGAAAACGGCGTGCTGGAAGAGCCAGGTATTACTAACGGCGGCGCTTGCGGTTGCCGAAGAAGCCGCGGATCAGCTCGCGGCCAAGCACCTTGGCGGCCCCCATGGCCATGTCCATCATCGGGTTCCCTTCTTGGCGCGGTTGGCTCTGGCGTGGGGCGCTTTCCCGTCGTGGCTCCTTCGCCGGCTCGGGAGCAGTCGCTGGCGCCGGCGCCGCGGCCCGGGTTTTGGCCTCGAGCATTTCGCGGGCAGAATCACGATCCACTGCGGCGCTGTACTGCGCAGCCAGCGTCGAAGTGCCACGGACCTGGGCCATCACCTCAGGTGAGGCCGGGCCGATGTTGGACCCCGGCGAGGACATCTTGGTCCACGCTACCGGGGTCGGTGCACCTTGCTCGCCCAGCACGGTGACCACAGCCTCGCCGACACCGGCCTGGGTCAGCGCCTCCTGCAGGTCCAGCTCACCGGTTGGGAAGGTCTTGATGATCTGCTTGAGCGCGCCCTGGTCCTTGGCGGTGAACACGCGCACCGCATGCTGGATGCGGTTACCCAGCTGGCCGAGCACCTCATCGGGCAGGTCGGTCGGGGACTGGGTGATGAAGAACAGGCCCACGCCCTTGGAGCGGATCAGGCGCACGGTGTTGATGATCGCATCGGTGAACGCCTTGGTAGCATCCTTGAAGAGCAGGTGGGCCTCGTCGAGGAAGAACACCAGCTTGGGCTTCTCCAGGTCCCCGGCTTCTGGCAGGTCCTCGAACATGTCGGCCAGGAGCCACATGAGGAACGTGGAGAAAAGCATTGGCTGGGAGCTGACCGAGGGCAGTTCCAGGATGTTGATGACGCCCGCGCCGTCGCGCACCTGCAAGAAGTCCGCGGTATCGAACTCCGGCTGCCCGAAGAACTGGTCCAGTCCCTGGGTCTGCATGATCGTGATGCCGCGCAGGATCACCGATGCGGTGGATGAGGAGACGCCGCCCAGGGCGGCCAGCGCCGGGGCGCCGTCGTCGCTGAGCAGGAAGCTGATGACAGCTTTCAGGTCGCTGAGGTCATCCAGCGGCAGCTTATTGGAATCGGCGTAATGGAAGATCAGCTGCAGGCATTCTTCCTGGGTTTCGTTCAGTTCCAGGACACGGGCCAGCAAAATCGGGCCGAAGGCGTCCACGCTGGCGCGTACCGGGACGCCCTGCCCATTGCCACCCAGGCTGAGGAACTCGACCGGGTTGGTGCGCGCAACGAATTCGTGGCCGAGCTCGGCCAGTCGGGCACTGAGCTTCTCCGACGGTTCGGCAGGCTGCGCCAGGCCGCTCAGATCGCCTTTGACATCGGCGAGGAAAACCGGAACCCCGGCCACGGAGAGCTGTTCTGCCATGGTCTGCAAGGTGACGGTCTTGCCGGTGCCGGTGGCACCAGCGATCAGGCCGTGGCGGTTGAGCATTTTCAACGGCAGGCGGACCTGCGCGGTTGGCTCGGCTTTGCCGCCGATCAGTGCAGCCCCGAGCTCCAAGCAATCGGATTCGAAGTTGTAGCCCTCAACGAGGCTGGTCAGCAAAGTATTCGTTTCCTGGGTCATGGCTTCACTCTATTGCTTTTAGAACGGGTGCAACAGACGCTGGACGAAAGTTTGGGTGCGGGGGTTGGCAGGCGTGCCGAGCACCTGGGCCGCCGGACCGGTCTCCACGACCACCCCGCCATCCATGAACACCACGGTGTCGGCCACATCCCGGGCGAAGGCCAGCTCGTGGGTCACCAGCACCATGGACCAGCCCTCCTGGGCCAATTCCTTGATGACCGTGAGCACCTCGCCGACCAGCTCCGGATCCAGTGCGCTGGTGGGTTCGTCGAAGAGCAGCAGATCCGGCTGCTGCATCAGCGCGCGGACAATGCCCACGCGCTGCTGCTGGCCGCCGGACAGGGAGTTCGGGTAGGCGTCGGCCTTGGCTTCAAGGCCCACGCGGGCCAGCAGCTTCTTCGCCTGCGCCAGGACCTGGTCCTTGGGACGCTTTTGCACCTCGATCGGCCCGATGCTCACGTTCTGCAGCACCGTCAGATGGGGGAACAGGTGATGTCCCTGGAACACCATCGCCGAACGCTTGCGCAGGATCTGTGCGGCCTTGGGTTTCATCCCGGCGCTGAAGGAAACTTCCGGCCCGCCGGCGAATCCGACGGTGCCGGCATCGGCGATTTCCAGGCCGTTCAGGCAACGCAGGGCGGTGGTCTTGCCAGAGCCCGACGGGCCAATCAGTGCCAGCACTTCACCGGAATGCACGGTGAAGTCGATGCCTTCGAGCACCTGGTTCTCGCCGAAGGCCTTATGCAGGGCGGTGACGGAGAGCAGGGCGGAATTACTTGGCGACATACTTTTCAAGCCTTCCTTCAACAGAGTTTTGCAGGGCCGAAAGTACCAGGCAGATGACCCAGTAGATGGCTGCGGCCTCGCAATAGAGCAGCAGGAACTCGTAGGTGGAGGCCGTGATTTCCTGGGCCTTGCGGAACATTTCGGTGACCAGGATGGTGGAGGCCAGCGAGGTGTCCTTGACCAGGGAAATGAAGGAGTTCGACAGCGGCGGCACAGCCACCCGGGTGGCCTGCGGCAAGATCAGCCGGTACAGGGTGCGCGTGCGCGACATGCCCAGGGTGTAGCCGGCTTCCCATTGGCCCTGGGGGACCGAGAGGATCGCGGCACGAATGATTTCAGCGGCGTAACCGCCGATGTTCAGGCTGAAGGCGATGATGGCACTAGGCCACGGGTCGATGGTCAGGCCCACCGAAGGCATGCCGTAGAAGATGACGAACAGCTGCACCAGCAGCGGCGTGCCGCGAATGATGGAGATGTAGATCCGGGCAATCGAGGAGATGACCCGGTTCTTGCTGATCCGCATCAGCGCCATCAGCAAGGCGATGACCAGGCCCAAGGCCATGCTGATCAGGGCCAGCGGAATGGTTGCCGTGATCGCCCCGAGGGCTAACGGCCCGAGCGAGTCGAGGAATAACTGCCATTTCGAATCCATGGGCTACCTTTTGCGCAAATGAGACTGGCTCCACGCGTTCTTACGTGTGGAGCCAGTCTACTTATAGTGTTTGCTACTTGCTGACGTCTTCGCCGAAGTACTTCTCGGAGATCTTTGCCAGTTCCCCCTCGGCGCGCAGCTCCTCGAGCGCGGTGTCAATGGCCTGGGCCAGTTCAGTGGAATCCTTGCGCAGGGCTACAGCGGATTCGCTCTTCTCCTCGGATTCGGCAGCGATCTTGATGCTGTCATCCGGGTTGGTCTTCTGCGCATCCAGGAACGTCAGCTTGTCGTTCACGGTGGCATCGACACGGCCCTGCTTGAGCAGGGTGATCGACTGGGCCCAGCCTTCCACCGGCTCGACGTTCGCGCCGGCGGCCTTGGCGGTCTCGTAGAAGTTGCTGGTCAGCGACTGCGCGGTGGTCTTGCCTTCCAACGTCTCGAAGGAGGTGATCTCGCTGTTATCGCTCTTGGTCACCACCACGCCGGTGGAGACGGTGTAAGGCTCGGTGAACAGGTACTTCTCTTCGCGTTCCGGGTTGATCGAGACCTGGTTGGCGATGGCATCAAAACGCCCGGCATCCAGTCCGGCGAAGATCGCGTCCCACTGGGTTTCCTGGAACTTGACCTCGACGCCCATCTTCTCGCCGACGGCTTCGATGACCTCGACGTCGTAGCCGGTCAGCTCGTTGCCCTCGTGGTAGGAGAACGGGCGGTAGGTGCCTTCGGTGCCCACGGTCAGCACGCCCGAATCCTGGACCTTCTTCAAGGTGGCTCCGGTGTCCGCCGAGGACTTGGCGCCACCGGATTCGCTTGCGGAGGTCGATGGGCCTGCCGAGCCGCAGGCGCTCAGTGACAGGGCGATAATTGCGGCAGTAGCCAGCAGTGGTGCAGTGCGCTTCATGGTGACCTCGCTAGGGGAGTGGATAAAAGCTGTTGTCCTACTGAACACTCTAGTGATGATCGCTTATTCCTGCAGGTGGAAGTTACGCTAAATTCCGAGGACGATCGCCAGCAGCATCATCAGCGGGATCGCGCAGATGGTGGTGACCAGGACCGTGTCCTTCGCGATTACCACCCCGTGGTCATAGCGCATGGCCGTCACGAAAATGTTCTGCGCAGTTGGCAGGCCGGCCATGATGACCGACGCCACCAGCAGCTCGCCACGCAGATTGAATACCCAGTAGGCCAGTGCCCAGGCCAGGAACGGGTGGAGCAGCAGCTTGGCTCCGGCGGCGATCAGCACATCGGCGCGGCGGCCCGACTTCTTTTCCAGCGGCTTGGAACCCACCAAGGAGATGCCGAAAGCCATAAGCATGGCGGGAATCGAGGCGCCGGCAATCAGGTCGATCGGTTCGAGCACGATGGAGGGCAATTCGATGCCGGTCAGCGCGACGGCCAAGCCGAGCAGCGACCCGATGATCATCGGGTTCTTCGCGGTGGCCAGCAGCAAAGCGATCGGGGTGGTGCGGTGCCGCGAGGTGGTGGCATCCAGCATCGCCAGATTGATCGGCTGGTAGAGGGCTAGCTGGAAGAGGATGATCGGGGCCGCGTAGGACATGTCGCCGAGCACGTACAACGCGATGGGCAGGCCCAAGTTGGCGGAGTTCACCGTGGAGGCGGACATTGCCGCGATGATGTTTTCCGAGGCCGGGCGCTTGAGCATCCGGGCCGTTGCCAGGTAGTAGAGCACCGCGGTCAGCGCCGCGGACAGGGCGGCAACCCAGAGCAGCGGCCCGAGCACGGAAACCGGATCGGACTCGGCCAGGGTGGTGAACAGCAGGGCGGGGCTGGCCACGAAGAAGGTGACCCGGCTGAGCACGTGGCGGCCTTGCTCGCCCAGCACCCCGGTGCGGCCCACCAAGTAGCCGACGAGAATGACAACCCAAATGATGGAGAAGCCTTCGAGGACTCCGGTCATCGTGCTCCTTCGCTGGCTATCAGCAGACCAACAACGCCGGAGCACCATTGGTGCCCCGGCGTTCGCTTGAGCGGGCGACGGGAATCGAACCCGCGTATCGAGCTTGGGAAGCTAGCGCTCTACCATTGAGCTACGCCCGCAGTGCACCGAGCGGCCTATTGACGGCCCGGGCATCAAAAGCATATCCCACGAATCCCGCGCACCGGAAAACGGCACGGAAAATCGTGGCCAAAGTTACGCAATGCCTATTCGGAGGGCTTCTCGTTGAGCAGCTGCTCGCGCAGGATCGCCACCCCATCGGCCGGGACCTCGAAGCTGAGCTCGTCGCCGGGGTTCACCACGAAGCCGGTATTGTCCAATGCGCGCACCACGGTGGCGCCCTGGACCTTCACGCCGTAGGGCGCCATGTCGATGTACGAGGAGGGGATGCGCTCCAAGGTGGTGAAGACCGCAACCACGGCCTCGCCGGAAGGGTTGGTCAGCATCATCGGCTGGGCATTCTTGTTCTCGCCGGTGACCTCGTCACGGGAGAGGAAATACACCTCGGCGCTCATGAAAGCGCCGATGACCGAGCCGGACAGCTCAGGTTTATTGAGCCCGGCCTGCAGCATCATTTCGAAATGCGTCTTGGGCTGTGCCCGCTGCTTGTCCATTGGCGTTTCGATGATCGCATCCGGGACCTGGTCTGGTTCTTGGCCTTCAGCGGCGGCGGAGGTGTTCTCGTTGCTCATGTACTACAGCATGTCGCGATAAACCCCCAGGTGCAAACGCCGAATGCGGTTAATTCGGGGTAAAGGCCTAAAATGGCAGATGAGCACACACGATTGAATCAAGGACTGAGCATGCCTGAATTCCGTTACGAGGATCTTCTGCCAATTGGCGAAGATACCACCCCGTACCGCAAGATTTCCTCCGAAGGTGTCGAAGTTGTCGCCGGCCCGGATGGAAAGAACTTCCTGAAGGTCGCGCCGCAGGCACTGGAGCAGCTGGCCGAGACCGCGCTGCACGACATCTCGCACTACCTTCGCCCGGCCCACCTGCAGCAGCTGCGCAATATCCTCGACGACGAGGATGCCAGCCCGAACGACAAGTTCGTCGCCCTGGACCTGCTGAAGAACGCCAACATCGCCGCCGGCGGCATCCTGCCGATGTGCCAGGACACCGGTACCGCGATCGTCATGGGCAAGCGCGGCCAGCGCGTGCTGACCGAAGAGCAGGACGAGATCTCGCTCTCGCGCGGCATCTACAACGCCTACACCCGCCTGAACCTGCGCTACTCGCAGCTGGCTCCGATCACCACCTGGGAAGAGAAGGCCACCGGCAACAACCTCCCGGCGCAGATCGACCTCTACGCGAACACCAAGGACGGCGCTGACACCAGCTACAAGTTCCTGTTCATGGCCAAGGGCGGCGGATCGGCCAACAAGTCCTTCCTGTACCAGGAGACCAAGGCGATCCTCAACGAGAACTCGATGCTGAAGTTCCTCGATGAGAAGCTGCGCTCGCTGGGCACCGCCGCGTGCCCTCCGTACCACCTGTCCATCGTCATCGGCGGCACCTCGGCCGAGATGGCGTTGAAGACCGCGAAGTACGGTTCGGCCAAGTACCTGGATTCGCTGCCGACCGAAGGCGCGATGACCGGCCGCGGCTTCCGCGACACCGAGCTGGAAGACAAGGTCCTTGAGCTGACCCGCCACTTCGGCATTGGCGCGCAGTTCGGCGGCAAGTACTTCTGCCACGATGTGCGCGTGGTGCGCCTGCCTCGCCACGGCGCCTCGCTGCCGGTGGCCATCGCAGTATCCTGCTCGGCTGACCGCCAGATGCTGGCCAAGGTTACCGAAGAGGGACTGTTCGTCGAGCAGCTGGAAACCGATCCAGCCCGCTTTATGCCGGCGGAGGGCCACCCGGCCCTGGCCGCGCACGACGACGAGACCGATGGCGTCACCGGCACCGGTGGCTCTTCGGTGGTCAAGATCGACCTGAACAAGCCGATGAGCGAAATCCTGGCCGAACTGACCAAGTTCCCGGTCAAGACCCGCTTGTCGCTGTCCGGTCCATTGGTTGTGGCCCGCGATATCGCACACGCCAAGGTCAAGGAACGCTTGGACGCTGGCGAGGAAATGCCGCAGTACCTCAAGGACCACCCGGTCTACTACGCAGGTCCTGCCAAGACCCCTGAAGGCATGCCTTCGGGTTCCTTCGGCCCGACCACCGCAGGCCGCATGGACTCCTACGTGGACCAGTTCCAGGCTGCCGGCGGCTCGATGGTCATGCTGGCCAAGGGCAACCGCTCCAAGCAGGTCACCGACGCATGCAACACCCACGGCGGCTTCTACCTTGGTTCCATCGGCGGCCCGGCGGCACGCCTGGCCCAGGATTGCATCAAGAAGGTCGAGGTGCTCGAATACGAGGAACTGGGCATGGAAGCGATCTGGAAGATCGAGGTCGAGGACTTCCCGGCCTTCATCGTTGTCGATGACAAGGGCGAGGACTTCTTCGCCGAGACCTTGAAGCCGACCTTCACCGGCATTCCGGTGCGCGCGAAGTAATTCTCCAGCGCTCTGGGCAGGAACCACCTGCCATGAACTGCTCCCCAAAATTTGGACTGTAGAAGCCAGCAACTTTTGGGGAGCATTTTCATGCCACCTGGCGCCACGCAACCTGGAAAACCGTTCCCGGGATTGCTCGCGGTGCGGAGGGCAGATTCCAGGATGCTCCCGCAAAAGGGAAGCCCCTTGCGCGAAGCGCAGAGGGGCAGGGTGCTGACGAGGCTACTTCGCGTGAACTTGCTGCTTCGCGTCCCGGGCACTAGTTAATATTGGACGCTAGTGCTGGATACCCCGCTGCACCATGATTCGGGCGTTGCCCAACGCCCAGCGGATTGCGGGCGGAGCCGCGAAATGGCGACTCGCAGCGGCAATGTACGTGGTTTCGGCGGTACTGGCATCGGCCTGTTCCAGACCAGGCTACTGGGTGAAGCCGAAGCCCCAGTCGCGGTACGGCGGAAGGAAACGCAGGACCATCAAGTCCTCGTCCACGACCACATCTTCGCCCGCCTTCGTGGATTTTTCCTGCGGCTCTTCGTCTTTGGCTTTCGCGGGTTCTTTCTCGACCGCTGCCTTTGCTTCACTTTGCTCGGCCTCCGCTATCGAGGCGGCCAGCATCTGGTGGTACTCTTCGAAAGTTTCCGCTCCGGAAGCAAGCATCGCTTCGGCATGCTCGACGCCGACATAGCGCACATGCCACGGCTCGTACTTGTAGCCGGTGATCTCTTCCTTGCCCTGGGGGTAGCGGATGATCAGGCCGTATTCCGCCGCGTGCTCGGCAATCCACAGGCCGGCCGGGGTCTGGCCGAATTCGGCTTTCAATTCGGCGCGGCTATTGGTGTAGCCCAGGTCTGCGGCCAAACCAAGCTGGTGCTCGCTGGTTCCGGGGCGCGCAGAAATCCGTTCGGCATAAGCCGTGCCGTACTTGGCTTGGTACTGGTTGAACAAGACCGCCTGGCGCTGGTATGAACGGTATGCGCTCAGCAGCTTGATCGAATGGCCGGCAGCGCGCGCATCAGCAATGAACACTTCAACGGCCTTTGCCGCCTCGGGACGCAGGGTCATCGAGCTGCCGGCAACACCAACGAGCTTGCCGGGAACATAGTCCTCCGGCGAAAGCTTCGTGGTGGGGTTGATCAAGGCCAAGGGGCTCGATGCCTTCGACAGCTGCGAGCTCTCGACGGCAGGCAGATCCTCGGCCGGCGCAGCGAGTGCGGCGGTGCCGGAGAGCAGCAATGCCGATGCGAGTACGGTGCCAGTCAGCGCGGAGGCTAGGCGCATGTTGAATAAACCCTTGAGTTGCGGAGCGATGATGGGAAATCCCACCTTAACGATAGCTGGAAACGCTGGGTAATTGGTGGGAAATCTGCGACCAGCTGGTGAACAGGAGGCGGCCAGTGATCTCGACTCACAGTACATAATTGGCCTAATAGTTCGGCTGCCGGGGAAAGTCAGGATAAATTTATACGCGTGTTGTATTCAGATGGTGACATTCGTCGAGAAATAGCGTCCGGTGAGATTGGGCTAGAGCCCTTTGACCCGCAGATGGTCCAGCCCGCATCCGTGGATGTTCGACTTGACCGGTTCTTCCGGCTTTTCGATAATCACAAGTATGCGCACATCGATCCTTCGGTGGAGCAAGATGAACTGACGCGCCTGGTCGAGGTCGACCCCGATGAGCCATTCATCCTGCACCCGGGCGAATTCGTGCTCGGCTCGACCTACGAAGTGGTGACCTTGGGCCACGGCGTGGCCGCGCGGCTGGAAGGCAAGAGCTCCTTGGGCCGCCTTGGCCTGCTGACCCACTCCACCGCAGGGTTCATTGATCCAGGGTTCTCCGGCCACGTGACCTTGGAACTGTCCAACATGGCTACTTTGCCCATTAAGCTGTGGCCGGGATCGAAGATCGGCCAGCTGTGCTTCTTCAAGCTGACGTCGGACACCGAGCATCCATACGGTTCGGGACCCTACGGCAACCGCTACCAGGGCCAGCGTGGCCCCACGGCTTCGCGCAGCCACCTGAACTTCCACCGGACCATCATCGAGAACTAAGCGGCAGTACCGCTCAGGATCCCGCAAACGGAGCTGGCCCCCAACACTTGTTGGGGGCCAGCGCCGTTTGCGGCTGGAAGCTACGCGGTGACCTTCTTGGGCGACCGGATTGGCAGGAGCAGGAGCAGGCCGAGCGCCAAGACCACCAGAATGCCCAGGATGCCGTAACGCTGGGCTTGGCCGGATGCCACCAGCGGGGTAGCGATGGCGATGGCCCCGGCAAACAGCGCCGGTGCCAGGAAGGACACGGCGCGACCGGTGGTCGCGTACAACCCGAAGAGCTCTCCTTCGCGTCCTTCGGGAATCAAGCGCGAGAGGTAGGAGCGGGAAGCTGCCTGTGCCGGTCCGACGAACAAGCACAGCAGCAGGCCGAAGATCCAGAAGCCCGCGGCTTCGGGGGAGAAGAAGACTCCGGCGCCGGCAACCAGCAGGCCGATCAGCGAACCGACAATGACCGCTTTCGGGCCCGCCACGTCATCGATGCGGCCGCCAAGCACCGCGCCCAGGGCCGCAACGACGTTGCCGACGATCGCGAAGATGATCACTTCGGTCAGTTCGAAACCGAAGGTGCCCGCGGCAATGACGCCGCCGAAGGTGAAGATGGCGGCCAGCCCGTCGCGGAAGACGGCTGAGGAGCAGAGGAAGAAGAGCAGGTTGCGGTCGCTGCGCCACAGTTCCCTGATGTTGTTGAACAGCACCTTGTAGGTAAGCATCAGCGGGATTTTCTTCGAGGTGCTCGGTGGCGCTTCGGGAATCACGAAGAACAGCGGCAGCGCGAAGAGCAAGCACCAAGCGGCAGAGAACACTGCCACCCAGCGCAAGTTCAACGATTCTTCGGTGCTGGTACCTGGCCAGTCCACGATTGGCTGCACGAACAGGAAGAGCACCAGGGCGAGGGCGAGGATTCCGCCGACATAGCCCATGCCCCAGCCGAAACCGGAGACCTTGCCGACCGTTGCCCTGGTGGAAATCTGGTTCAGCACCGCGTTGTAGTTCACGCCGGCGAATTCGCCGAAGACCGACATGGCCGCGACCAGGATCGCGCCGAACCAGAGGTAGGAAGGGTCGGGGTAGACGAAGAAGCAGGCCGCGCAGATGGCGACGAGAACCAGGGTGTTGACCACGATCCACAGCTTGCGCCGCCCGGCAACATCGGCGCGAAGCCCGGTGACGGGCACCAGCAGGGCGATGGCCAGGCCGCCGATGGCCAATGCCTGCGAGAGGACCAGCGACGCATGGTCGGTGTCGCCGAATAGCTCGCTGGTGAGATAGACGGTAAACACGAAAGTGATCATGACAGCGTTGATCGCGGCTTGTCCCCAATCCCAGCTGGCCCACGCCCAGGTGTACTTATTAAGCCACTTTTCACGAATCGCCGACGGTTCGACCTGATTGATTCCCATGCTGGCATCGTACCTGCAACAGGTAATCAGGCGATGAATAGGAACGACCTTTTGGAGAATAGCGGCTAGCTTGGAAAATCAGCTGGTCGCGGAAAACGCAGGGAATATTCCTTAAAGGGCACATTCGTGCGATTGCAGGCAGGTCACGGCTGATAAAATTACAGATGCAGGCGCTTTTCGAAGTGCTCTGGATACTCTGCCCACCACCAGCCGACAGAGGAAAAGCGTGCTAATAATTCTCACTGCGCTGTTTGCCACCGCTGTTTTATGCCCATTAATATTCCGGGCCTTGAAACGAAACGGTTTTTACGTTGTGGCGGCCGTGCCCGCAGTGGGATTCATCTGGTTGCTGACCCGCATGCCGGCGGTGCTTTCTGCCGATAATTCCCTGGCCAATGGTGCGCCAAATGCGCCGCCATCGGTTCAAATGGAATGGATTCCCGGGCTGAATATCGCCCTGAATTTCCGCATGGATTCTTTGGCCGCGACAATCTTGCTGCTGATCCTCGGCGTGGGCGCGCTGGTGCTGTTCTATTGCGCCCGCTATTTCAAGAATGATGATCCGCAGATCGGCAGCTTCGCGGCGAAGATGGTCGCTTTCGCCGGAGCCATGACCGGCTTGGTCACGGCCGATGACATCATCATCATGTTCATCTTCTGGGAAATCACCAGCGTGCTTTCCTACCTGCTCATCGGTTTCAGCCAGGCCCTGATCACCGCGCGCCGTTCAGCCATGAACGCCCTGATCATCACGACCCTTGGCGGACTGGTGATGCTCGCCGGCATCTTGATGCTCGGCGCGGCGGCCGGCAGCTACCAGCTCTCGGAGATCATGGCATCGGCCGATGAACTGGTGGCCTTGGGGGCCTTCACCGATGTTGCGGTGGCGCTGATTATTGTCGGGGCGATCTCCAAATCGGCCCTGGTGCCTTTCCACTTCTGGCTGCCCGGCGCGATGGCCGCTCCGACTCCGGTGTCCGCGTACCTGCACGCGGCAGCCATGGTCAAGGCCGGCGTCTACCTGATCGCCCGCCTGGCCCCGGGCTTCGCCGAGACCACCCTGTGGGTCCCCATGACCGTAGGCATCGGTATTCTCACCATGCTCATCGGCGGCTACCGGGCGCTCAAGCAATACGACCTGAAGCTGATCCTGGCCTTCGGCACGGTCTCGCAGCTGGGCTTCATCATCGCGGTCTTCGGCTTCGGCACCCCCGAAGCGGCTTTTGCCGCACTGGCCATGACGCTGGCCCACGGACTGTTCAAGGCGACGCTGTTCCTGAGCGTGGGCATCATCGACCACAACACCGGTACCCGCGATATCCGCAAGCTCAGCGGCTTGCGCCGTGCCATGCCGATCCTGGCCACGACCACCGGCATCGCCGCGGCGTCCATGGCCGGCGTGCCGCTGCTGTTCGGCTTCGTTGCCAAGGAAGCGGTATACGAATCGGCCCTGCACCTGGAAACCGGGTGGGGAATGGCCGCGCTCATCGGCATCCTGATGGGTGCGGCGCTGACCATGGCCTACTCGCTGCGCTTCTTCTTCGGGGCTTTCGGCGTGAAGAAAAAGAAGCTGCCTGCATTGCAGTGCAAGGCCCCGACACTGATCTTCCTGGCGCCCTTGCTGGTTCTTTCGGCGGCGACGCTGTTCCTGGGCCTGTACCCGCAGCTGGTGGAGCCGCTGGCCATCCACTGGTCGGCCGCGCAGGGCGGACCGGGCAAAATGCACCTGTTGCCATTTGCCGGCTTCAACGCGGCACTGGGGCTGAGCGCCATTTCGGTGGGCCTGGGCCTGTGCTTCTTCTGGCTGCGTCACCGCACCGACACCGGCGCACCGCTGCGCCGGATGGTCACCTCGGCCGAGGAAATCTACCGCATGTCGGTGAACGTGCTGGACAAGGTGGCCATCTGGATCACCGGTCGCACCCAGCGTGGTTCGCTCTCCTTCTACCTGGGCGTCATCCTGGTCGTGGTGCTGGTGATCCCGCTGGCCATCGCGCTGACCGTCTACACCCCGTGGCCAACGAACTGGATCATCGCCGACCACCCGGCCCAGCTGCTGATCGGTGCGGTGATCATCGCCGGTGCCGTGGTCTCCATTACCGCGCCGAAGCGTTTCATGGCGGTGCTGATGGTTTCGGTGACCGGCTACGGCATGGTCGCGATCTTCGCCCTGCAAGGTGCCCCGGACCTGGCGCTGACCCAGCTGCTGGTGGAAACCATCGTGCTGGTTTCCTTCGTGCTCGCCTTGCGCGCCCTGCCCAAGCGACTGTGGGTGGGCCTGACCCGGATCAAGTGGGGCCGGGCCATCCTGTCGATCGCCTTGGCCGTGATGGTCGTCTACATTGCCATCGCGATGATGGCCGCCCGCAACGAGGCCCGCATTTCCCTGGCTTGGCCGGATCTGGCCTACTACGAGGGCTACGGCAAGAACATCGTCAACGTGGCCCTGGTGGACCTGCGCGTGTGGGATACCTTCGGCGAGATCACCGTGCTGGCAGCGGCTGCCACCGGTGTGGCTTCGCTGATCTTCGCCGGGCGCAGCTTCGGCAATCGGGTGCGGGCCCACCAGGTGGCACCGGGCAGCATCGACGCGGGTTCCGAAGCCATGGGCAGCAAGGACTCCAAGGAAACCGAGCTGCGCATTGCCCGCCGCTTTGCCTCCAGCTCCAACCAGGACTGGTTGATGGCTGGCAGCACCCTGGTCGCCGAGCGCCGCTCGATCATCTTTGAAGTGGTCACCCGGCTGATTTTCCACACGGTGCTGATCATGTCGGTGTACACGCTGCTGACCGGGCACAATACCCCGGGCGGCGGCTTCGCTGGCGGGCTGATCGCCGGCTTGGCGCTGACCATCCGCTACCTGGCCGGCGGCCGCGTGGAACTTTCCGAGTCGATGCGCATCGCTCCGGGCATGCTGATCGGCGGCGGCATAGCGCTGGCCGGATTGGCGGGCATCGTGCCGCTGCTGCTGGGTGATGGCATCTTCACCACCTATGCCCTGGAATTCTGGTTCTTCGGCGAGCACAAGTTCGTTTCCTCAACGATTTTCGACATTGGAGTGTATCTGGTGGTCCTTGGCCTCGTGCAGGACGTGCTGCGTTCTTTGGGCAGTGAGATTGATTCGCTCTCCGAGGGCCGCAGCCCGGTGGAGCGCCACGACGAGATCCAGGCCTCCCGGACTGGAGTTGGCCGATGAGCGTGAACATCACTTTCCTCGTAGTCACCGGCGTGCTGCTGGCGGCCGGCTTCTACCTGGTGCTCGAACGCACCCTGACCCGGGTGCTGCTGGGCATCATGCTGCTGGGCAACGGCATCAACCTGCTGATCCTCACCAGCGGCGGGCGCAAGGGCGCGGCGCCGTTGTTCAAGCCGGATGCGGCGGCCGACTCGTACTCGGACCCGCTGCCGCAGGCCCTGATCCTCACCGCCATTGTGATCACCTTCGCGGTGACCGCCTTCCTGCTGGCGATGATCTACCGGTCCTGGACCCTGACCAGCGCTGATGAGCTCACCGATGACACCGAAGATATCAAGGTGTCCCAGAAGACCGCCTACGACGAGGAAGAAGACTCGCCAGTGGCCGAGGATACGACCGAATTCGTCGATGAAGAAGGACGCCCAGTGCGCGAGGGGGAAGAGTGAATTTCCTGGATCTAGCCCCTTTGGCCGTGGTGCTGCCGATCTTCGGCGCCGGGGCAGCCTTCCTGGCCCGCCGCCAGGTCCGCCTGCAGCGCCTGATCACCATCGGCATCCTGTGCCTGACCCTGGTGCTCGAAGCGGGAATGCTCGCCGCCGTATGGGGCGGGGAAAGCTATGCCATCCATATTGGCGGCTGGGAGTCGCCCTTCGGCATCGCCCTGATGGTCGACGGGTTCAGCGCCTTCATGCTGCTGGTCTCCACCGTCGTCTCGCTGGCTGTGCTGCTCTTCGCCACCAGCCAGGGCCTGGCCGACGGGGACGAGCCCGGACCGGTGTCGATATTCCACCCGGCGTACCTGATCCTGCTGGCCGGAGTGTCCAACGCCTTCCTGGCCGCTGACCTTTTCAACCTGTACGTCGGATTCGAAATCCTGCTCACCGCCAGCTACGTGCTGCTGACCTTGGGCGGTACCGCCGAGCGCATCCGCGCCGGTACCACCTATGTGGTGGTTTCCGTGGTTTCCTCGGTGATCTTCCTGATGGCCATCGCGATGACCTATGCGGCCACCGGCACGGTGAACATGGCTGACCTGGCGGTGAAGCTGCCCGAACTGGGCCAGGGCCCGCAGCTGATCTTGCATGTGCTGCTGCTGATCGCTTTCGGCATCAAGGCCGCGGTCTTCCCGCTGTCCCTGTGGCTGCCGGACTCCTACCCGACCGCACCGGCCCCGGTGACCGCGGTGTTCGCCGGGTTGCTGACCAAGGTGGGCGTCTACGCGATCGTCCGCACCGAAACCCTGCTCTTCCCGGGCGGCTCGGTCAACGCCGGACTGCTGGTGGTGGCCGCGCTGACCATGGTCATCGGTATCCTCGGTGCGCTGGCGCAGACGGACTTCAAGCGCATGCTTTCCTTCACGCTCACCAGCCACATCGGCTACCTGATCTTCGGCGTGGCCGTGGGCGGGCCGCTGGCCATCGCCGCGACCATCTACTACGTGGGCCACCACATCATCGTGCAGACTTCGCTGTTCATGGTGGCGGGACTGATCGAACGCCGTGCCGGCAGCTCGAATGTCACCCGGCTCGGCTCGCTGGCCAAGCTTTCCCCGGCATTGGCCCTGCTCTTCTTCATCCCGGCCATCAATCTGGGCGGCATCCCGCCGTTCTCCGGATTCCTGGGCAAATTCGGGCTATTGCATGCGGCCGCGCAGGATGCCGATCCGCTGACCTGGGTCGTGATCGGCGCCGGATTGCTGACCAGCCTGCTGACCTTGATGGCGATCATCCGCGTGTGGGCCCGTGTGTTCTGGCGCCGTGCCGCTGATGCCGAGGTGCCCAACCAGGACCTGGTGGCCGAAGCGACGCAGGTCGCCGACGAGACGTTGGCCGGCGGCGCGCAGAACCCCCGCTTGGGGTTGAAACTGGCCAAGCAGCTGGAAGCCGACTCCTTGCCGTGGGGCATGCGCTACGCCACCGGTTCGCTGGTGCTTGCGGGCATCGCCCTGACCGTCTTTGCCGGGCCGATCTTCGAATTCTGCGAGCGGGTGGCTGCGGAACTGATCGCCCGCGAACCGTATATCAGCTCGATCTTGCCATTCTGATTGGAGGGATGATGCCGAACAAGAACTTTGAACCGCGTGACCAGCGCATTGACGATGCGCTGGATACCTCCGGCGTGCGCCACCGCGCGACACTCAAGCAGGAATGGCCGCTGCTTCTGCTGCTGCTCTTCGTCTGGGGTGCTCTCTGGCAGGACTTCTCCCTGGGGAACATGGTCTTCGGCGTGATCATCGCGCTGCTGATCGTGAACCTGTTCCCGCTGCCGCCGGTGGTCCTTTCGGGCCGGATCAATGCCTGGTACTGCCTGAAGCTGTTCATCTGGTTCCTCGGACAGGTCTTCGCGGCCAGCGTCCACGTGGCCTGGCTGGCGCTGGTCCGCGGGAAGCGCACCCGCAGCGCGGTCATTGCGGTCCCGCTGCGCACCGACTCGGACCTGATCGTGATGACCGTGGGCCACGTGCTCACGCTGATCCCGGGCTCCTTCGTGATCGACGTGGACCGCAGCTCGTCGACGCTGTACCTGCACTACATCGACATCGAGTCGCCTGCGGACGTGGAGAAGGCGCGTTCCGGCATCCGGGACATCGAACGCCGGCTGATCATGGCTATCGGCAGCCGAGACGAGTACGAAGCGATCAAGAGCGAATGCGGACCGAACTTTGATGCGAGGAAGGGGTAACATGCTGGATATCGTCATTTGGATCTGCGGCATCATGCTCGGGCTCGGTGCTGTCGCCTGCCTGGTCCGTGTTGCCAAGGGGCCGTCAATCCTTGACCGGGTGCTGGCCCTGGACGTGATGCTGCTGATCATCTCCGCCGCGCTGTGCCTGGAAATGGTGCTGCACAAGCACACCGACTACTTGCTGTTCGTCGTGGCCGCCTGCATGCTCGGGTTCATCGGTTCGGTGACCGTCTCGCGCTTCGTTTCGGATCAGAGGAACGCCTAATGGAAATCTTCCTTGATGTCCTCGTTGCCGTCCTGCTGATCCTTGGCTGCCTGATGTCATTGATCGCAGGCATCGGCTTGCTGACCTTCCCGGACATGCTCACCCGCATGCATGCAGCGACCAAACCGCAGGTACTCGGCTTCCTGCTGATTTTCGCTGGACTGGCCATTTACCTGCGCAGCTGGGCTGTGGTGCCGGTACTCGTGCTGGCCTGGGGAATGCAGCTATTGACCGCACCGGTTTCGGCCCACATGATTGGCCGTTCCGGCTACCGGACCAAGCACGCTGCCAAGGAAACCCTGTTCTCCGATGAGCTGAGCCACGTGGTCAACAAGGTCAACGGAACACCGCCGACCGGAACCACCCCGGTTTCCAAGACCGGATCGCCAGACGAACAAGATTGAGAAAAAGCGGGAGCCGCCCCTCTGGGCGGCTCCCGCTTTTGGCTCAACGCCGAAGCTTACTTGGTGAACTTGGCAACAACCTTGTTGGCGCTGCGATCAGCCACGGTCTGCAGGATTGCTGCGACCAGGGCCGAAACGACTGCGAAGCCCAAGGCACGGCGGAAAGAAGCTTCCGCTGCTTCCTCAGTGCCCTTGCGTGGTGCTTTGCTGCCGGTTGCCTTCAACCAAAGGAAATCAACCAGCTTGCCGCCGAGCATGCCAGCGCCAACGGTGATACCGGTAGTGGCAAGTTTCTGCACTTTATCCATTTTTTCCTCGCGATCAAGCTCTTGACATATCGTTCCTCTGCCCAGCATACCTGCGGTATGGTGGGGGAGCAGTAATTATTCCGACAGGGGAGCGTCAGACTTTTAAAAAAAGTCGCAAGACGCTGAGAGTGCGATAGATCGCAGACCCTCGAACCTGCCCCGGCTAGTACCGGCGAAGGAAGTCGAGCATCTCGGATGCGGATAGGCGCGGCAGTATGCCCTCATTCCGTCCATCTCCCCTCCTTTCCACAGGAGGACCAGCAATGAACGAAACAGTTTCGAAGCAGCGTACCGGCTGGCGTGTAGTTGATATCGTCGTCGCCTCGGTGATCGCCGTCGCTTCAGGGGTTATTTTCTGGGCGTGGAGTGCCGGCTATGGCCTGTTCTCACTCGCCTTTGCGGCTTTCCCGCCAGCCACCGCGCTGCTCACCGGCATGTGGCTCTTCCCGGCGGTGCTCGGCGCACTGATCATCCGCAAGCCAGGCGCCGCAATCTACTGCGAGCTGCTGGCCGCCGTAGTTGAAGCGCTGCTGGGCTCGCACTACGGCTTGACCGTACTGATCTCCGGCCTGGTCCAGGGCCTGGGTGCAGAGCTGGTCTTCGCAGCATTCCGCTACCGCAAGTGGAACCTGGGCGTGGCGCTGCTGGCCGGCTTGTTCGCTGGCTTGTTCGCCGGCATTTCCGAGGCCTACATCCTGGCCTACTATGTTGAGTACACCGCCGGAATGAAGATCTTCCACGTGATCGCCACCGGTATTTCCGGCGTAGTCGTCGCAGGGCTGCTGTCCTGGTTGGCCACGCGTGGACTGGCGAAGACCGGTGCATTGAGCGCCCTGCCGAGCCGGCGTGCGCACCTGGAAAGCGCAAAATGAGTTCCTTTGCCAATTCCGGCGCAGCCTCGCTGACCCAGCGCGGTGCCGCCATCACCGCAACGGGGTTCGGCTGGCAGCACTCCGAGAGGAAGAATCCTGCCATCTCGGGACTGGACCTTGTGATCCACGCCGGTGAGAAGGTGCTGCTGGTCGGTCCATCGGGCGCCGGCAAGTCAACCTTGCTGCACGCGATGGCCGGGTTGCTGGATGCGGATGAGGGCGATCAAGTCGCTGGCCGGCTGCTCATAGATGGCAGCGATGCCTTCATCCGGAGCCACCCGGTGGGCTTGATGCAGCAAGACCCGGAAACCCAGGTAGTGCAAAGCAGGGTCGCCGATGATGTGGCCTTTGGCGCGGAGAACCTCGGAATGGATCCCGAACTGATCCGCCAGCGGATCCCCGAAGTGCTGGACGCTGTGGGTCTGGGTGCGCTGTCCTTCGAGCACCGCACCCAGCAACTTTCCGGCGGACAGAAACAGCGGTTGGCCTTGGCCGGCATTCTGGCCATGGAACCCAGCGTCATGCTGCTCGATGAACCGACTGCCAATGTGGACCCGCAGAGCATTGAGCTCTTGCGCGATGCGGTGCTGAACGCCGCCCGGCTTTCCGGTGCCACGCTGGTCGTCGTGGAACACCGGATTGAAGCCTGGGCGCAGCATGTGGACCGGGTTATCGTGCTGCAGCCCGGTGGGGGAGTCGCGCACGATCTGGACCCGCAGCAGCTGTACACCGATGAAACGGTGCGCGAGGAGCTGGCTGCTGCCGGGCTGTGGATTCCAGGCTACTTCCCGCAGGTGGCCCGGGCAACGAACGGTGCCGGTGCCATGCTGCTGGAAGCGCAGCAGCTGGTATCCGCCCGCACCGCCACGGCACCGCGCACCCAAGCGGTGGACGTGAAAGTGCAAGCGGGCACCGCGACGGTGATTCGCGGCGAGAATGGCGCTGGAAAGTCGACGCTGGCCTTGACCTTGGGCGGATTGCTCGTCCCGGCCGACGGCGGGTTGGCGGCCACCGCGCAACTGGCCGACGGTCTGGGCAACTCCCCGTTTGCCTGGAAAGCCGGTGCATTGATTGGGCGGATCGGTTCGGTGTTCCAGGAACCCGAACACCAATTCGTGACCCAGAGCGTTCGGGAAGAGCTGGCTTTCGCTCCCAGCCGCGCGCAGGCCAGCAGCGCCGATGCGCCGAAATACGAGCCGGCCCAGGTCCAAGCGCGCGTGGACGCGTTGCTGGAACGCTTGGGCCTGGCGCATTTGGCAGACGCGAACCCGTTCACTCTCTCCGGGGGCGAGAAGCGGCGCTTGTCCGTGGCCACTGTTCTGGCCGCATCCCCCCAGGTGCTGATCCTCGACGAACCGACCTTCGGGCAGGATGCGAATACGTGGAGGGAACTGGCCGGGCTGCTGGTTGAGGAATTGCAGCAGGGCACCGCGATCATTGCTGTGACCCACGACGATCACTTTGCCTCGGTGCTCAAAGCAAGGGACCTGGTGCTCACTGCCGGCACCCCGGAAGCTGGTACCCCGCGACAGGGGCCGGTGCTTGATGCGCCGGTAGGGCATAGCTGGTTGGCGAAGATCAATCCGCTGGCCAAGCTCGGTGCGGTGGCTGCGGCAACACTGCCGTTGATCACCACCTTGGATTGGGTTTCGGCGCTGGTCGTGATCGTGGCGACCGTGGTGTTCTTCCCCCTGGCAGGGCTGAGCCCGCTGAAATTCCTCAAGCGCGCGTGGCCACTGCTGATTGCCGGAATCCTTGCGGCGTGGGGCATCGCCTTGGTGGGCCAGGATAGCGGCATGGTCTACGCCCAATTCGGCGCCTTCAGCATCACCGAGGGATCGGTGGCCGGGGGCATTGCCACCGGACTGCGCGCTTTCGCGCTGGCCATCCCGTGCATCTTGCTGCTGGCCACCACGAATCCAAGCGATTTGGGCGGGGCGCTGTCTCAGCAGCTGAAGGTACCCCACCGGTTTGTGCTCGGGGCCTTGGCCGGCATGCGATTGCTCGGGTTGATGGTGGAAGAATTCACCACGCTCACGCTGGCCCGGCGCGCTCGCGGTGTCGGGAACTTCGGCACCGTGGGCCAACGCATCAAGGCAACCCTGGGCCAGGTGCTGGCCTTGCTGGTGCAAGCGATTCGCCGCGCCGGACGGTTGGCCACCACGATGGAGGCCAAGGGGTTCGGCACGGCCAAGCGCACATGGA
Source organism: Glutamicibacter sp. NPDC055354 (assembly GCF_053644955.1). Lineage (NCBI taxonomy): Bacteria > Bacillati > Actinomycetota > Actinomycetes > Micrococcales > Micrococcaceae > Glutamicibacter > Glutamicibacter sp. NPDC055354. The sequence goes on along the minus strand of NZ_JBSHMB010000001.1, from coordinate 1,490,617 downwards.
TTCGCACGGCCACCTTCACCTGGCGTGATGGCATGGTGCTGGCCACGGGGATCCTGTTTGGCACGGCCGCAATGGCTGCGGCCGTGCTGGCAGGGACCTACAACTTGGTGTGGTCCTAGCGGATTGCTTCGCTCAGGGCGCTGAGCTCTTCATGGAGCTCAGCGTCCAGGCGCAACGGCTTGGCATCGATGGTGCGCACCGGGGTCAGCAGGCGGATGGAGGAAACCAGCCACACGCCATCGGCCTGATACAGGTCTTCCGGGCGCAACGGGCCGTAGCCCAGCTCCCAGCCATCCTGGGCCGCAGCGTCGAAAATGGCGCTTTGCGTGGTGCCTGGCAGGATGCCGGTTTCAAGCATCGGGGTCAGCAGCCGCTTGGTCTCGCCATCGCGCTGGGCTACCAGCACGGTCGAGGTCGGAGCTTCCAGGATGATCCCGTCGGCGGAGGTGAAAATGACATCATGGGCGCCGTGCTTGTGCGCGTAGCGCAGGGCGGCCATATTGATCGAATAGGAAAGGGTCTTGGCGCCCATCATGAGCCATGGCGCACGTTCGGCCAGCTTCGAGTCGTAGCCGCGATCCAGCATCAGGACATCCACACCGGTTTCACGCTGTTCCCTGCCCAAAGCCGGGGCAGGGGTCACGGTGACCCAGCAAATGGCAGGATCATTGTCGTGCTCGCCGCGCGCGGCGACCAGCTTGACCACCGCTTCTTCAGCGCCGCCGGTGGCATCGAAATCGGCCACAGCGGTATCTACCGCGGCAAACCAGCTGCGCGCATCGGGAATGGCCAAGTCGGCAACTTCAGCCGAGGTCGCCAAGCGTGCCAGGTGCGCTTCGAATTTGCGTACGGCCTGGTTGGTGTAGAGCATCGATTCAAAGATGCCATCACCTCGCGTGACTCCCTGTGCTGTGACCAGAAGTTGCGGTGCAGTGATGTCTGCAAGACGACCAGCCGGATAGGCCGGATCCAAGAATACAAGTGAGCTCATAAAGACAGATTATCGAACCCCAGCGTCTTCTGCGCGATTTCTGCAGGCGGAGATTCAGACAAGTCCGGCAATGTTCGATAAGCTAAGCGAAGGATTTTGGCCTGTACATCGCAGATCAGAGGCCGATAATGCCGAATTCGCGGGGTGTAGCCAAGGGGGTGCCCGAGTGTGGCCAAGTAATGAAGTCTTCTTGCAGATTGGCGGCGTTCTCTGGAGCGTGCTGGTCGCAATAGAGCTAGCGGTTCGCTACTTCATGATCGGCATCGTTCCGGGCAACCGGCGCCCCACCACCGCCATGGCATGGCTATTGGCTATCTTCTTCCTGCCCGTTGTGGGACTTGTCGCATACTGGCTTTTCGCCAATCCGCACCTGTCGCGCCGCCGCTTGGAAAAGCAGCGGCGTGCGCACGATGAAATCATGAAGGCCACGAGCCACATGCAGCTGCCCGAAGAATTCCATTCCCAGGAGGAATGGGTCGAATCGGCAGTCATGCTCAACCGCAATCTTGGTGCCATGCCGCTGGAAGGCGGCAACCAGGTAGAGGTCATCTCCGATTACCGGGCTTCGCTCGATGCCATGCGCAAGGAAATCGATAACGCCACCCGCTATGTGCACATCCAGTTCTACATCATGGGCGATGACCCGGATTATGTTGGACCGGTACTCGATGCGCTGGAAGCGGCCGCGGAGCGCGGCGTGCACGTCCGGTTGCTCTTCGACCACCTGGGAACCTTGCGCGTCAAGGGCTACAAGGATTTCAAGAAGCGGCTGAAGAAATCCGGTATCAACTGGCGCCCGATGCTGCCCATCGACCTGATTGGCCGTCGTTGGCGCCGCCCGGATCTGCGCAACCACCGCAAGATCCTCGTTGTTGATGGCGAGGTGGCCTTCACCGGAAGCCAGAACCTGATTGAACCCGGCTACAAGCGCGAGTCCTCGCATAAGGTGGGCCGCGAATGGGTTGAAATGATGCTCCGGGTCGAAGGTCCGCTGGTGCGCAGCCTCGACGTCACTTTCGCTACCGACTGGTGGCAGGAGGACGACGACCAGGAAGTGCTGATGGACATGGCCGAGGCCCGCCACCCGCTGGCCTATGAGGAACGTCCCGGTTCCACCCTGGCGCAGCTGCTGCCCAGCGGCCCCGGATACGGTACCGAGAACAACCTCAGGCTGTTCAATACGCTGATCTATTCGGCCTCCGAACGCCTGGAAATCACCAGCCCCTACTTCGTTCCCGACGATTCGCTGCTCTATGCCATCACCACTGCCGCCCAGCGCGGAGTAGAAGTGGAATTGTATGTTTGCGAAGAGGGCGACCAGTTCCTGGTGCACCACGCGCAGCAGTCCTACTACCAGCAGCTGCTGGAAGCCGGCGTGCGCATTCACCGCTACCCGGCACCGATGGTGCTGCATACCAAGTGCTTCACCGTGGATAACGACGTGGCCGTGGTGGGATCCTCGAATATGGACATGCGCTCATTCAGCCTGAACATGGAAATTTCCGTGATGCTGCTGGGCAAGGAAATGGTCGATGCGGTTAATCAGGTGCAGAACCACTACCGCGGGATTTCCTCGGAAATCACCCTCTCGCAGTGGCGCCGCCGTCCTCGCATGCAACGCTGGATCGACAACGTGGCGCGCTTGACGGCCACCTTGCAATAATTCAGTTGGCTTAAGTGTCTTGCGGGAAGCTGGCGCCCAGCGCTTGAAGCACGCCACGGGATTTGGTGATGACCTCGTCCCACTCTTCAGCGGGCACCGAATCAGCGGTGATTGCCCCGCCAAGGCCCAGGCTCAACCGCCATGACTGGTCAGCTAGCCGGTCGCACACCAGGGTTCGGATCACCACGGAGAAATCGGCGGCACCATCGGCACCCAGATACCCCACGGCCCCGGAGTACAGGCCGCGGGCACGGTGCTCTTCGAGCTCATCCAAGATGCTCATCGTGGACAGCTTCGGTGCACCGGTCATGGAGCCCGGCGGGAAAGCTTCGCGCAGGGCTTCGGCGGCCAGCTGCGGGGAGGATAGCGTGGCGTCGATGGTGGAGACCATCTGGTACACGGTCGCGTAGGTTTCCACCGCGCACAGCCGGGCGACCTTCACCGACCCGGGAACCGCATGGTGCGACAGGTCGTTGCGCAACAGGTCAACGATCATGATGTTCTCGGCCCGGTCCTTGGGATGGGTGGCCAGATCATGCTTCAACGCGAGATCTGATTCTTCATTTTCGCCACGCGGCCGGGTGCCCTTGATCGGCTCGGCCCGCAACTGCCCGTCCTTGGACAGCGCGAGGAACCGTTCCGGTGAAATGCTGGCGATTTGCAGATCAGTGAAACGCAGGTAGTGGGCAAACGGTGCAGGGCTGGAGCGGCGCATCCGGCAGTAGGCCTCGAACGGATCGAACAGTTCGGCATGGGCCGTCAGTTCGGTCGTCAGGCAAACTTCGTAGGTGTTGCCTTCATAGATCTCGCGTTGGGCCTGGCGTATCTTCTGCTTGTAACCGGCTTCGGTATCCGCGCAGCTGAACTGCGGGATAGGCAACGGGTGGTGGGCGCGCAGTTCTGGAGGATTGCCCAACAGGATGCTCAGCGCTGCTGCCGGTTCGCTAATGCTGTGCAGATGCATCTGGCCTTCTTGATGGTCAATGACCACCACGGTATCCGGCGCAAAGAACTGGGCATCGGGGCGCACCCGCCCGGGTTCAACCACTGCCTGCAGATCCGCGGCGCCGAGCTCGCGCTTGAGCTCATAACCGAGGTACCCCACCCATGCCGGCAGCGGGTAGCCGACTTTAGCGGTGGTTCCGGCAGGCCAGAGGCCTGCCAGCGCGCGGAAGAAATCCTCGCCCAGCCGTACTTGCGCTCCGGGCAGGCTGACGGTCGTGCCGTGGCTGGTGGCGCTCAGTACCGGGGGCTGTTCTGCCGCCGAAAGCGCGATCACCGAGTAGCGGTTGCGTCCCAACGGGTCGTTGAGCTTATGGCTTGTTGATTCCAATAGTGCGGCATGCGGAAGGGACCGGGCCAGTTCCTCGAAGAGTGACGCCGTATCGTCTGGCGCCTCGTAGCTCTGGCGGAAGGTTGGGGCAATGGGGGACTGGTTGGAGCGGAGGCAAAGCTGGCGCATCATGGCCGGCAGGTAGCGGCAGGAACGCGCCCAGATCTCGATGGGGTCCTGGTCGTCAGCGGCATCAATGAGCAGGGTTGCTGCGGCGTGCGGCTGATGGGCCAGCAGGTAGCGTTCCTCTTGTACGGCCCACATCTGCCAGTACGGACGGTAGGCCTGTCCATCGCGTGCCAGCGCCCGGTCGCGGCGGAAGCCTTCGGGTGCTTCCAGCCAGATCCCGATGTCGAGGAATTCTCGGGCGTCGGAATGGATCGCTCCTACGCCTTCGATGATCACTACCTCGGCCGGAGTGAAGTTCTTGGATGCGCCAAGGGCACCCGCGGCCCAATCCCAGGTGGGGTAGGTGATCGTGTTGCCTGCTGCGAGCTGAGGCAGGATCCGGTGGTAGAGATCGAAGGACCGGTGCAGCCCGTCCCAACCGTGGTAGAGCTCTTCAAGGCGCAAAATAGCTACGGAGGCGGTGGCTTCCAGGTATTTCGCTAGGTCTGTTGCAAAGGTGCTTTTGCCGGATCCGGAACGCCCGTCAATGGCAATCAGCGTTGGTCTAGCGGTTTCCACGAGAGGCGATGTTACTCCGCACGTAATCTACAAGGGCAGGCAGGGAAGCAGAAATGAGTTTCCAGGTCTCGCGGAAGTCTCCGGCATCACCGTACCAGGGGTCATAGATGCCCTGCTGGTCGTGCGGGGAGCTCGCGGTTCCCGGATCAAAGGAACGGAACATCCGCAGTTGCGGACGTTCGCTCGGATCGATTTCGGCCAATTCGGGAACGAGTTCCTCGAAGTGGTCGGTGTCCATCGCCAGTACGAGATCCATCTTGGCGATTTCGTCCGAGTCGATCTGGGCGGCAATGTGCTCAGATGCATCAAGGCCATGGCTGCGCAGAGTACTGGCAGCACGCTCATCGATGCGCTTGCCGACTTCACCGTCGGTGATGGCTCGCGATATGACCTCGACCTGCGAGACCTCGGCATCCTTGAGCGCATTCTTGAGCATGTACTCGGCCATAGGCGAACGGCAAATATTTCCCGTGCACACGATCATTATCCGGAACATGGCATCAGTCTATGGGCACAAGGCGATTCGATCGATAGCTACGCGCCCGTTTCCCGGCAACAAATCGGCAACGATTCGGAAATTGGCCCGGGAATCGGTTCACGGCTAGGAGTTCTACGGCAAGAGCGGGCGAAAATGCTAGTGCATGAGCAGCAGGAGCGCGGCGACCAGGATGAACAGTACGCCGAGGAGGATGTTCAGCAGCTTGGCGCCGCGGTAGGTCGCGGTGAAGCGCTGGAAGGTGCGGGCCGTGCCGGCAAAGAAGAAGAACATCACCGCGATGTCCACCACGATGACCGTGCCGATGAAGATGGCGTATTGGGCCAGGAGCGGCTGATCGGTGCGGATGAACTGCGGGGTGAAAGCCAAGAAGAAGACGATGGCCTTCGGATTGAGCAGGTTGACCAGGATGCCCCGGTTGAGCATGGACCAGCGGGTCAGGCGGTGCCCGGTGCTGGTTCCATCGGAGGCGACCTCCGGCTTGGAAAGCAGCATGCGGATACCGAGATACACCAGATAGGCAGCGCCTGCGTAGCGGATGATGGCGAACAGCAACGGCGAGCTGGCCACGAGCAAACCGACTCCTGCGGCAACGATCACCACGTGGATCAGCAAGGCGATCTGCTGCCCGAGCACGCCCCAAATGGAAGCGCGCCAGCCTTGGCGCATTGAATTGCTCATCGTGTTGATGGCTCCGGCGCCGGGGGTGAAGCTGATGACGATGCAGGCGCTGAGAAGGGATATCCAGAGTGAAAGGGTCACTGCTTAAGGCTAGTGTCCGTCGCGCTCTTGGCTGGTTTCGTTGTCCGCTGTGTTACGACTTCTTCGCGCGCGCTGTCCACGCCGGCGACGGCTTCTGCCATGAAGCGGGCTATGACCTGCAGCTGCTGCTCGTCGTAGTGGCTGATCACTTCCCGCATTTTGGCACCTAGCGGCATGAACATTTCCATGCCCTTGCCGCGGGCTTTGGGTGTCATGGCGATGCGGATGACACGGCGATCCCGGTCCGAGCGCTGGCGCTCGATCATTCCCAGTTTTTCCAGGCGGTCGAGCATGGCGGTGGTAGCCGGGGAACTCAGTTGCAGGTCGCGGCTCAGGTCGCGCGGGGAAGGCAGAAGGCTGCGCTGCTCGTATTTCATGATGATCGACAGCGCATTCATGTCCGTGCGGTGCGTTGCGTAAAGTGCTCCGGTGGACTCAACGTAGCGGTCCGAGGCTTGGCCGAATTCCTGCAGGAGCATGACCAAATTGTGCTGTTCTCTTGCGCTCATAGGCGCAATCCTAGTCGGAAAAGCATTTAATAGCCTGGGAAGTATTTCTACCATGGAAGTAAGTCTTGTAGTATGGCATTCGGATCGCCCTTTGATCCACCGCCAGCAATCACGAGTGAGGACGGATCAGTGGCGCATGTAGCGAAAACCGACCAGCCATCGGGCAAGAAGCGATTGGACAAGAAGGGTATCGGCATCAGGGCAGGAATCTACGCCCTGCTGATCATCCTCTGGCTGGGTGTAGCAGGAATCGGCGGCCCGACCTTCGGCAAGCTTTCCGAGGTCCAGACCAACGACCAGACCTCGTTCCTCCCGGCCACCGCCGAAGCAACCGAAGCCCTGGAATGGCAGAATAAATTCCGCTCCACCGAAGCAATCCCCGCGGTGGTCCTGCTCACCAGCGATGGCGAGGTCAGCAAGGAAACTGCTGGAGGGATCGGCGAGGCGCTGAAGGACTTCACGCATCTGGACGGGCAGATCACCGGGCCCTTCCTTTCCGAAGACGGCAAGGCCGCTGAATTCATCGTTCCGGTCTCCGGCGAGGTGGAGGCCGATACCGGAGTCGAAGAGCTGCGTTCGCTCCTGGCCGCCGAGAAGCCCGAAGGTACCACCGCCTATGTCACTGGGCCGGCAGGCTTCAGCGCCGACCTGGTCGAGGCCTTCGGCGGCATCGACGGCGTGCTGCTGGGCGTGGCCCTGGTAGCTGTGCTGGTGATCCTGCTGCTGGTCTACCGTTCGATCCTGCTTCCCTTCACGGTGCTGCTCACCTCGGTCGTCGCGCTGTGCGCGGCAATTGTCGCGGTGTACTTCATGGCATCCGAAGGCTGGATCCGGCTCGACGGCCAGGCCCAGGGCATCTTGTCCATCCTGGTCATCGGTGCGGCTACCGACTACTCGCTGCTGTTCGTGGCCAGGCACAAGGAAGCGCTCATGGCCGGCCAGGACAAGTGGCAGGCCGTGGCTTCCGCATGGAAAGGCTCGCTGGAACCGATTGTCGCTTCGGGCGGCACCGTGACGGTGGGCCTGCTGTGCCTGCTGTTCTCCGATCTGAACTCCAATAAGGCACTGGGACCCATTGGCGCCTCGGGCATCATCTTCTCGATCATTGCCGCGTTGACGTTCCTGCCGGCGGTGCTCGGCTTGCTGGGACGGGCCGCTTACTGGCCCTTCCCGCCCAAGCCGGCGGCCGTGGACGCCCAAGGCCAGGAGAAGGAAGGCTTGTGGGGCCGCATCGCGCGGTTCGTTGCCAGCCATCCGCGCCCGATCTGGATCATCACCGCTCTGGTGCTCGCCGTGGGAGCGCTGGGCATGACCCAGCTCAAGGCCCATGGCGTGCCACAGAGCGAGCTGGTCGTAGGCGGTTCGGAGTCGCGTGACGGGCAGATCGCCCTGGGCGAGCACTTCCCTGGCGGCTCGGGATCCCCGGCCACGGTGATTGTCGATGAAGCCGAAGCGCAGACGGCCCTGGAAAAGGCCCTTGATGTCACCGGCGTGGATTCGGCCTACTTGCAGGCTGAAGACGGCGGACCGGCCATGGCCGCCCGCGGGGCCGAGCCAATGAGCGTCGAAGGCCGCAACCTGATGTCGGTGACGCTGGCCGATGCGGCCGACTCGGATGCCGCCAAGCAGACCGTGGTCGAACTGCGCGAGCAGCTGCATGCGGTCGACGCCGACGCGCTGGTCGGCGGCACCACTGCGACCCAGCTCGATACCAACGAGACGGCCATCGCGGATCTGTTCAAGATCATTCCGATTACCCTCCTGGCCATTTTGCTGATCTTGATGCTGCTGCTGCGTTCCATTCTGGCTCCGGTGCTGCTGATCCTGACCACCGTGCTGTCCTACGGCACGGCGATGGGTGTCAGTGCGCTGGTCTTCAACAATGTCTTCGGCTACGTGGGTGCCGATCCATCCGTACCGCTGTTCGGCTTCGTCTTCCTGGTGGCGCTGGGCGTTGACTACAACATCTTCTTGATGACCCGTGTGCGCGAGGAATCCTTGAAGCGCGGAACCCGTGAGGGCATGCGGGTGGGCTTGAAGGTCACCGGCGGCGTGATTACCTCCGCCGGCGTGGTGCTTGCCGCTACCTTCGCCGCACTGGGTGTGGTGCCAATCATGTTCCTGGGCCAGTTGGGCTTCATCGTGGCCTTCGGGGTGCTCTTGGATACCTTCGTCGTGCGAAGCCTGCTGGTGCCGGCGCTGGTCGAAGAAATCGGACCTAAGGTCTGGTGGCCCTCGAAATTGGCGAAGAAGGAATTCGAGCTGAACTAGGCAGCGCGGTGGACTGTCCCGGGAGCCCTAGTGGTGAACGTCTCCCGGGGCGGCAGTGCAAAGCGGGGCCGCTCACAGACGGGCCCCGCTTTTGCACTGTAGTATGGATACTTGTGCGTCACCGGAAAATTCTGTGGCGCATGCGTCGACAGTTTAGATTTCCCTCCTGTGGATCGCCCGGAAAACCTCCGCCGGTCCACTTTTGGCAGCAGGCCTTCCTTGGCCTTGCATGTTGCGGACTTCCTCCTGGCTCGGCGAAACCCAACGCCTGAAACAGGCGTGCGAATCAGAGAGAAAGTTTGAATATGTCCGTAACTTTTAGCGCCCTCGGCGTGCCCGAATACCTGTCGAAGGTCCTTGCTGCCAGCGGAATCGAAGCCGCTTTCCCGATCCAGGAAGCCACCTTGCCGTCGACCTTGGCCGGCGGCGACGTCCTGGGCCGCGGCCAGACCGGCTCCGGCAAGACTTTGGCCTTCTCGCTGCCCCTGGTAGCTCGGCTGGCAGATCGCCCACAGCGCCGCAAGGCCCGTTTCCCACGAGCGCTGATCATGGCTCCAACCCGTGAACTGGCGACCCAGATTGCCAAGACCGTTGACCCCCTGGCAAAGGCCGCAGGCCTGCGTACCACCGTGATCTACGGTGGCGTGGCCCAGAGCCGCCAAGAAAAGGCCATGAATGAGGGCGTGGACATTGTCATCGCCTGCCCGGGCCGCCTGGATGACCTGATCAAGCAGAAGGTCGTGGACCTGTCCCAGCTGGAAATCTCCGTGCTGGATGAAGCCGACCACATGGCCGACATGGGCTTCCTGCCTGTAGTTCGCCGCATCATGGACCGCATGCCAACCGGCATCCAGCACATGCTGTTCTCCGCTACCTTGGACAACGGTGTGGACAAGGTGGTCAAGCGCTACCTGAGCAACCCGACCATTCACTCGGTGGATGCACCCAAGGCCGCTGTGAACACCATGGAGCACCACGTCTTCGTCATCGGCAACGATGATAAGAAGGACCTGATCCGCGTTCTGGCCCAGGGCACTGCCCGTCGCATCATGTTCATGCGCACCAAGCACCACGCCAAGAAGATGGCGCTCACCCTGTCCAAGGCTGGCGTTCCGGCGGTAGACCTGCACGGTAACCTCTCGCAGAATGCCCGTGACCGCAACCTTGCTGCTTTTGCTTCAGGCGAGGCGAAGGTTCTTGTCGCCACCGACGTAGCCGCTCGTGGCGTGCACGTTGATGGTGTGGAGCTGGTTGTCCACGTAGATCCACCAGCAGAGCACAAGGCCTACACCCACCGCTCCGGCCGTACCGCACGTGCGGGTTCGGATGGAACTGTAGTGACCATCTGCACCCCTGATCAGCAGGGCGACGTTTCGACTTTGCTGAAGCAGGCCGGACTGAAGGTGCCTTTCGAAAAGGTCAACCTGAATTCTCCGGTTGTGGCCAAGGTCGTCGGCGAAGTTGCCGAGCCGGTTGCCTACGTTGCTCCGGCTCAGCAGAAGCGCAATCCTGCCAAGAGCAAGCCTGCCGGTGAAGGTGCCGGCCGCGGTGGCCGCGGCCAGCGCCCGGCGCGTGGCGCCAGGCCAGCTGCCGAAGCCCAGGGCCGTGGCGGCGAACGCCGCCGTACGGAACGTGACGGCGCTAGCCAGGGCGAGCGTCCAGCGCGCAGCGCCCGCGGTGCGAACTCTGACCGTCCAGCCCGCGGCGCACGAGGTGCCAACGCTGAACGCCCGTCGAGCCCTTCGCGCTCACCGCGAACCGACGGCCGGAATGCCGCTGGCGGTGCAACCGGTGGCCGTTCGCGTGGCCCGCGTCGCGCATCGAGCCCAGCTGGTCGTGGCAACTAGGCGCTGGCACTAATCCTTGCGGAGTACTCCCTCACATCCATCCCAATGGATGCGGGGGAGTTTTGCGTTATACCCGGGAAATTGCGCGTCAAAAGTTTAGCTCCGCTGATTGATCCCTCCTCGACTAGGCGATACATAGGATTGAAGCAACGAGTCGCCGATTAACCTTCACCGCTTCAGGAGCACCAGCCATGATTGAATCCCTGCAGAACTTCGCCGCGTCCTTCCCAGAACCGCTACAGTTCTTGGCTGTTGCTTTGCTAGCTGCCATTCCGCTGATCGAGTCCTACTTTGGTTCGGCCATTGGCGTGGTTATCGGTGTTCCGGTGGTTGCTGCCATCGCCACCGCCGTGATCGGCAACGTGATTTCCATGCTGTTGTTCGTCAACAGCGCCCACGCCGTGCGCAACAAGGTTCGCAAGGGCAAGGACTCGGAGAAGAAGGAACGCAAGTTCGAGAAGCTGCGCCGAGCTTTCGATAAATACGGCATTGCCGGGGTGAGCCTTCTGGGGCAGACCATCCTGCCTTCGCAGGTGACCTCGGCTGCCTTGGTCTCCTTCGGCGCCAATAAGCAGAAGGTGATCATCTGGCAGATCATCTCGATTATCTTGTGGGGCACCGCGTTTGGCGTTCTGGCTGCCCGGGGAATTAGCCTGATGGGCTAACCGGAAATCGCTGAAAGCGAACAAGCCGTCCTCGAACCAACGAGGACGGCTTGCTTTCCAGTGGCTATGGAATGCCAAGGGATTACTTGCGGCGTCCAAAAGCAAAATAGGCGATGGGGCCAAGGAAATTGATCATGCTGGCCGCTGCCCATGCCGGCTTTGGACCCTTGACCTGTTCGGCGGGGCGCTTGTACAAATCCCGCAGTGCCGCAACCATCAAGGTCAGCTCGGCAATTGCCGCAGAGGCGACCGCGATCTTTCCGCCCGGTGGCAGATCCTGGAACTTGCGCTTCGTTTCCATGAGGTGGCTCCTAGCTGCCGCTTTTCCCGCCCGCTGGAAGCGTTGAAAGCGGATGAATGAAAAATTTTTTCAGGATGGGAATTATTCTCTCACCACGGCAGTTGAAATGAGCAGAACGCAAAGTTGAGTCACCTTCGCTCAAGTTGATTTGACAGTCGAAAGCGGCTGAGTAAACTTGAGTGCAGAACGCTCAATGAGGATAAATGTCCTCAGCGTTAGTACTTTCAACCAAGGCAAAGGAGAGCCATTATGTCGCGTGCCGTAGGTATCGACCTAGGAACCACCAACTCCGTAGTTTCCGTGCTCGAAGGTGGTGAGCCAACCGTTATCGCAAACGCGGAAGGCAACCGCACTACCCCGTCGATCGTTGCTTTCTCGAAGAGCGGCGAAGTCCTGGTTGGCGATATCGCCAAGCGCCAGGCTGTCAACAACATCGACCGCACCATCGCATCGGTCAAGCGTCACATGGGTACCGACTGGACCATTGACGTTGACGAGAAGAAGTACACTGCTCAGGAAATCTCGGCTCGTACCCTGATGAAGCTGAAGAACGACGCTGAGTCGTACCTGGGCGAGAAGGTCACCGACGCGGTGATCACCGTTCCTGCATACTTCAACGACGCAGAGCGCCAGGCCACCAAGGAAGCTGGCGAGATCGCCGGCCTGAACGTCCTGCGCATCGTCAACGAGCCAACCGCAGCTGCGCTGGCTTACGGCCTGGAAAAGGGCCAGGAAGACGAGCTCATCCTGGTCTTCGACCTCGGTGGCGGCACCTTCGACGTTTCCCTGCTGGAAGTCGGCAAGGACGACGACGGCTTCTCGACCATCCAGGTCCGCTCCACCGCAGGCGACAACCGCCTGGGCGGCGACGACTGGGATCAGCGCATCGTGGATTGGCTGCTGGCCCAGGCCAAGGCCAAGGGCGCGGACCTGTCCAAGGACAAGATTGCGCTGCAGCGCCTGAAGGAATCTGCTGAGCAGGCCAAAAAGGAACTGTCCTCGGCTACCAGCACCAACATCTCGCTGCAGTACCTCTCGGTGACCCCGGAAGGCCCAGTGCACCTGGACGAGCACCTCTCGCGTGCCAAGTTCCAGGACCTGACCAAGGACCTGCTGGAGCGCACCCGCAAGCCATTCAACGACGTCATCGCCGAGGCAGGCGTCAAGGTTTCGGACATCGCCCACGTGATCCTGGTTGGCGGTTCTACCCGCATGCCAGCCGTTGCTGAACTGGTCAAGGACCTGGCCGGCAAGGAAGCGAACAAGGGCGTGAACCCAGATGAGGTTGTCGCCGTGGGCGCAGCGCTGCAGGCAGGCGTGCTGAAGGGCGAGCGCAAGGACGTTCTGCTCATCGACGTCACCCCACTGTCCCTGGGTATTGAGACCAAGGGCGGCGTGATGACCAAGCTGATCGAGCGCAACACCGCGATCCCGACCAAGCGTTCGGAGACCTTCACCACCGCCGAGGACAACCAGCCTTCGGTATCCATCCAGGTCTTCCAGGGCGAGCGCGAGTTCACCCGCGACAACAAGGCGCTGGGCACCTTCGAGCTGACCGGTATCGCACCGGCTCCTCGTGGCATTCCGCAGGTTGAGGTCACCTTCGATATCGACGCCAACGGCATCGTGCACGTATCCGCCAAGGACAAGGGCACCGGCACCGAGCAGTCGATGACCATCACCGGTGGTTCCTCGCTGTCCAAGGAAGACATCGAGCGCATGGTCCAGGAAGCTGAAGCACACGCCGAAGAGGACAAGGCACGCCGCGAGGCCGCTGAGACCCGTAACGCCGCTGAGCAGGCTGCCTACTCCGTAGACAAGCTGATCAAGGACAACGAAGACAAGCTGCCTGAAGAGGTCAAGACCGAGGTCCAGGCTGACGTCGACGCCCTGAAGGCTGCCCTGGAGAAGCAGGACAACGACGACGAGGTCAAGGCCGCGTTCGAGAAGCTGCAGGCATCGCAGACCAAGCTGGGCGAGGCAATCTACGCCAACGCGCAGGCCGAGGGCGCCCAGGCTCCTGAGGGCGAGCAGGCACCGAACGCTGATGAAGACATCGTCGACGCCGAGGTCATCGACGAAGACGAAGCCGACAAGAAGTAAGGAGTTTAGGAATATGTCCGAGGCAAAGGACCAGAACGAGAACTCCGGCCAGGAGCCGGAGAACCAGCCAGAGGCCGCCAACGAGCAGCCAACCGCTGACGCCCTGGGTCAGGCCGAGGCGATCCTGAACGAAGCTGCTGCTGGCGCTGAAGCCGATTCGGCGCAGCCGGAAGAGGCCGGTGCGGTGGAAACCGAACTGCGCAACGACCTGCTGCGCCTGCAGGCCGAATACGTCAACTACCGCAAGCGCGTGGAACGCGACCGGGCCGTAGCGCGTGAAAACGCCGTGCAGTCCGTGCTCAACACCCTGCTTCCGGTGCTTGACGACATCGATGCGGCACGAGCCCACGGCGACCTCGCCGACGGCCCGTTCGCATCGATCGCCAACAAGCTGGATGGAATTCTGGCTCAGCATGGCCTGGAGCGCATCAACGAGGCCGGCGTGGAATTCGACCCGAACATCCACGAAGCCCTGCTTCGCCAGGCTGTTGACGAGATTCCAGCCGACCACGTGGGACAGGTGCTGCGCACCGGTTACCGCAAGGGAACCATCATCCTGCGTGCAGCTCAGGTGCTGGTAGCAACCGGCGAATAGCCACGAATAGCACAATCGATACTGCCCACTGCCGAGTCTTCGACAGTGGGCAGTGTCGAATTGGCACTGAAAGGATGGGGCCCTGATGGCAAGTCAGGACTGGATCGAAAAAGACTTTTACGCCATTCTGGGCGTCTCCAAGGACGCCAGCGAGGCGGACATCAAGAAGGCGTACCGCAAGCTTGCGCGCAAGTACCACCCGGATACCAACCAGGGTGATGCGGCCGCTGAAAAGAAATTCAAGGACATCTCCGAAGCCAACTCGGTGCTTTCGGACAAGGAAGAGCGCGAGCAGTACGACGCGATCCGTGCCATGGGCGGCGGAGCGCGATTCTCTGCTGGTGGCGGACCGGGCGGCCCCGGCGGGCAAGCCGGCTTCGAGGACATCTTCTCCAACCTCTTCGGAGGCGGCGGAGCGGGCCCACGTGGCCGCGGCGGGCAGCCGGACTTCTCCGACCTCTTCGGTGGTGGCGGCGGTTTCGGTGGCGGCGGCTTCGGCCAGAGCGCACCACCGCGCAAGGGTGCTGACCGCACGGCGAGCACCACGATTTCCTTCTCCGGATCAATTAAGGGCACCACCATTGGCCTGCGCGAGCAGAATGGCGAGGTCATTGACGTGCGCATACCGGCGGGCATCAAGGATGGCCAGTCGGTGCGCGTGCGCGGCAAGGGCCAGCCTGGTGCTGCCGGCAACGGTGACCTGCTGGTCAAGGTCAAGGTCAGCGAGCACCCGTTCTTCAAGCGCGAAGAGAACAACATCCGCATCCACGTGCCGGTGACCTTCGCTGAAGCGGTGCTTGGAGCAAAGATCCACGTACCGACCCTGGACGGGGATTCCGTTGCGGTGAAGGTTCCCGCTGGATCCAACTCCGGGCGCACCTTGCGTCTGAAGGGCCGCGGCGTGAAGACCTCCAAGGCCACCGGCGATCTGCTGATCGTCCTGGATGTCGCGATTCCGCAGAACCTCTCGGATGCTGCAAAGAAGGCCGTGGAGGACTTCGCATCAGCCACCGAGGGCGAGGATCCACGAGTGGATTTGGCTGCCAAAGCCAAGCTCTGAACCCAATAGGCTGTCTTCCCTGCCCCCTCATCGAATTGGCTGGGCAGGGAAGATAGACTCGAAGTCAATAGGGACCGAATCCAAGGTCCTTGCAGAAAGGTGGTAGAAGCAACGTGAACGGGGAGTACCTGCGACCTGTCTTCGTCATTTCCGTCGCCGCGCAACTTGCAGACATGCATCCGCAGACGCTGCGCCAGTATGACCGCATTGGTTTGGTTTCGCCCAGCCGCCAGAGCGGAAAGCAACGCCGCTACTCGCAGCGCGACGTATCGCTGTTGCGCCAGGTGCAGGCCTTGAGCAAGGAAGGCGTCTCGCTCGAGGGCATCAAGCGCATCCTGGACCTGCAAGATCAAGTCGCCTATCTGCAAACCGAAGTCAATGGGCTTCGCCAAGAACTTTCCGCCGTACGCCAGGGCCAATCTCGCATCTTCGCTGCGGGTACCGCTGGAGGCGACATCGTTTCGTTGGCTAGGGGCATGCGCCCTGAACGCCGTGAACCGACCGTGACGCTGTTTACCGCGCGCCGCGCTATCGGACGCTAGATCCGTCCGTGCCGGGCCAAGCGCGCTTCCAATTGGGTGCGCACGGCAGGCCATTCGTGCGGGAGTATTGAGAACACCACCGTATCGCGCAGGGTACCGCTCTTTGGATCATATTTGTGATTGCGCAGCACGCCATCCTGCTTGGCGCCGAGCCGTGCAATCGCGGCGCGTGAAGCGGCATTGTGCCAGTGCGTGCAGAAAGCCACTGAATAGCAATCCAGTTCCTCGAAAGCCCGGCGCAGCAGCATGAACTTGGCAGCTGGATTGATCCCGGTGCCTTGGGCTGGCATGGCCAGGAACGTTGAGCCGATTTCCACGCGGTGATTTGCCGCGTCGATATTCAAGTAAGTCGTGGCCCCCACCGCTTTGCCGGTGGACAGGTCGATGATCGCAAAGGGAGCCATCTCGCCAGTTTCCTGCAATGCCAAGCGGCGCTGGATATCCAAGCGCATGGATTCGGCCGATGGAGTGGTGGCAAACCACGCTTCATCCAACTGGCCGTTGGCTGCGAGCTGGATCAGATCCGGGGCGTGGTCCATTGACAATTGTTCTAGCCGCACCCCGGCATAGTCCATTCTCGGAGCTTGGGCGTAGTGCAGACTTAGCGCAGAAGAAGAGGCCATGGAATCCATCCTATGGATTCCATGGCCTCTTCAATGCTTTATTTCCGCGACTAGCCGATGCGGGTGTACGCCAGATCGAAGACCAGACGACCAGCCTTGAGCGCCTTGCCTTCGAAGCTGGTCAGGATCCGGCGCTCGAAACGCGGGGCCCAGCCACCCTGGGCATCGGTGAATTCTGGCTCGGGGTCGAAGCCTTCCATGCCCTCGCGGCGCACCTTGGTCAGGTTGCTCTCAGTGCCGGACAGATTGCCATGATGCTGGTTCTCGAAGTCCGGATGGGCTTCGAGGACTTCGCGCATTTGCTCGGCGTAGTTGGACCAGTCGGTGGCCAAGCGCAGGGTGCCTCCCGGCTTGAGCACGCGGGAGACCTTGTCGAGGAACGAGGCCTTGATCAGGCGACGCTTATGGTGGCGCGGCTTGTGCCATGGATCTGAGAAGAAGATCCAGATCTCATCGGCGCTGTTCTCGTCCAGCATGACATCCAGAACCTCTGGTGCATTGGCCTGCACTGCGCGGACGTTGGCGATGCCGAAAGACTCGACCTTCAGCATCAGCTGGGCCAGGCCCGGACGGTAGACCTCAACGGCGAGGTAGTTGCGCTCGGGATCATCTTTGGCGGCGTTGGCGATGCATTCGCCCAGGCCGGTGCCGATCTCCACGATCAGCGGTGCGGTGCGTCCGAAAGCCTCGGCAGGATCGAGCTGGAAGTCATCGGCAACCGAAGTGTCGGCGATCTTGCGGGGCGGCTCAATGACGTACTGATCGGCATTGCGCTCCCAGGCGCTGGCACGGCGGCCCTGCAGGCGGTTGCCGCGGCGCACGAAGGATACCGGCTCGGCACGGAAAAGGTCTGGGTTCCTAGGGGCAGTGCCGTGGGCTGGGCGCTGCTGCTCGCTCGATTCGCTCATGATGATTAATCCTAGCCGAGCAAGCTGCTTCGATGCTTGCCGAACTGTAGGGGATTGGACACCCCTAGAAGAAAATCGGGGGGATCCCCGATGGAGTAAAACAGGCAGAAGACAGAGAATATAACCATGACTGATTTAGTGCGCGGTATTCTCAACATTATTTGGCTGCTTTTCGGCGGCCTGTGGCTGGCCTTGGGCTACGTGTTGGCGGGCATCATCTGCTGCGTGCTGATCGTGACCATTCCATTCGGCATCGCCTCGTTCCGCATTGCCGGCTATGCGCTGTGGCCGTTTGGCCGCACCGTGGTCGACAACGGCCCGGTAGGCGCGTTCTCCACCCTGGGCAACATCATCTGGATCATTTTTGCTGGTATCTGGATTGCCGTGGGGCACGTGGTAACCGCGATCCCGATGTTCATTTCGATTATCGGCATCCCGCTGGGTATCGCAAACTTGAAGATGATCCCGGTTTCCTTGATGCCTCTGGGCAAGGTCATTGTGCCTTCGGACTATTTCATCGGCGGTGTTCGCCGCTAGGCAGCACCAAGACAGCGAATGGCTGCCAACCCTTGATGGGGTTGGCAGCCATTTGCTTTATGTACGAACCTGATCAGCTCTTGAGGTACTCATCGTGCTGGCGGTGCGCTTCGGCGACCTCGACACGGATCTTGTCCACGTCCTTGGCCTTGTCGCGGTACTTCTTTTCCATGGTTTTCACATACGCTTCTTCCTCCACCAAGGCGCGGTAGATGCGTTCGCGTTCGACCGCGTCCGAGGTGTAGCTCAGGTCGTTGTAGCTGTTGGCATGGCGGCGCAGGTTGCCGATGGCAGTCTGGGCCTTGCCTGCCTTGCTGAACAGCGAAGCGAGAATTGTCAGCACCAGGACGCCGATAATGACGCTCAGCGACAGGCCGGTGCTGATTTCAATGACCATCACGTGTTCGCCATCGTTGATGAATGGCAAGTTGTTCTCGTGCAGTGCATGCAGGATCAGCTTCACGCCGATGAATGCCAGGATTGCTGCCAACCCGTAGGACAGGTAGATCAAGCGGTCCAGCAATCCGTCGAGCAGGAAGTAGAGCTGGCGCAGTCCCATGAGCGAGAAGGCGGTAGCCGTGAACACGATGTAGACGTTCTGGGTGAGTCCGAAGATCGCAGGGATGGAATCCAGAGCGAAGAGAATATCGGTACCGCCGATGGCCACCATGACCAGCAGCATCGGAGTCAGGACCTTCTTGCCATCGATCTTGGTGAACAGCTTGTCGCCGTCATAGTTGTCGGTAGTGTGGAATAGCTTCTTGGCGATCCGGATGATGAAGTTGTTGGCCTCATCGGATTCGTCATCCTTCTTCAGCAGGTTGCCCGCGGTCAACAGCAGGATCAGGCCGAACAGGTAGAAGACCCAAGCGAACTGGTTGATCAGCGCCGCGCCGACAAAGATGAAGGCGGTACGTGCGATCAGCGAGAAGACGATGCCGAAGAGCAGGACTTTCTGCTGGTCTTCGCGGGGTACGCGGAAGCTGGCGATGATAATCAGGAAGACGAACAGGTTGTCGACCGACAGGGCCTTCTCGGTAATGTAGCCGGCAAAGTACTCGGCACCCATGTCGATGCCGCCGAAGACCAGCACCAGAACACCGAAAACGAGGGCCAAGCCAACATAGATGCTGGACCAGATGGCTGCTTCACGCAGCGATGGAACGTGGGCCTTGCGGATGTGGAAGAAATAGTCGAAGGCCAGAAGGGCGAGAATCACGACAATCGTGATTCCCCAAATCATAGGGGAAACTCCCATAGGGATTCCTGCTTTCGTAAGTAGCGCGCGAACGCATCTGAGTAAGTCTCTTCACCGACCCCGGGGCTGGCCGCAAAACCCGGCAGGACCATGAAGTCCTGCGTATTGACGGATTCAACGATTATGAATACTCCCTTACGTTCTACCAGCTTATCCTGATGCGATGCTTCTGGAAAAATCTTGGTCCGTGGATGTCATGATGATCTGTAATGTACTTTGTCTTTGTGCAGTTGGGTAGGCATCAATAGCAATTCGAAGAATGCAGTTCGCTTGGAGCAACGTGGGCCAGCGGCAGGAACTAGGCGCTGCTAGAGCGACTTGCGCATCTTGATGCTGGTGGTTTCATATCCAAGCGATTCATAGAGGCCGCGAGCGCTCTGGTTGAAACCGAACACATTCAGCCCCAGGGTACGTGCGCCGTGGGCACGGGCGTATTCTTCGGCCAAATTCATGGCCTGGCGTCCGAACCCCTTGCCGCGGTGCCCGGGGTCGACAACTATGTCCCAAACCCACCATGAAGCCGGATCACCTGAGGTGTCGTGGCCGATCCAGACATAGCCCACATCGCCGAAAATGCCATGCTCCCGGGTGAATACCGCATTGGTGCAACTTGGCAATCCGGTGGGAAGGGCCCGGGTCATGGTCCGGTCTGCATCTTCCTGCGCCTTGCGCTGGGAACTGCCAGCGGCAACAAGGTCCGATACGTACTCGGCGGTACTTCGTGCCATCCACGATTGGAATTCTTCAGCGGGAAGCGGGTGGAGTTCTAATGGCATGCCCGGAGTCTACCGGTTGAGGGCGGCACGCTATTTCCGCGCGGCCAGGATTTGTTCACGCAGGATATCTGCGTGTCCGCAATGCTGTGCCAATTCACGCAGCATATGCAGCTGGATCCAGCGCAGCGGCAGCGGTCCACGCCGGTTGCCTGAGAAGACGTCATCCCCTGTTTTGCCTTCGACTGCTTGATGCGACAGTTCGATGGCTTGGGCATATTCGTGCCGAATCGAATCGATGGTGTCGGAAGCCTCCAAGTCGAATGATTTGCTGGGCGAAGAGGCAATGCCCAGCTCTGCACGGCTCCGGCCGGTGGCTGCTTCACCGAACCAGACCCGTTCCACGAAGATCGCATGTTTCACCAGCCCGAGCAGCGTGGTCTTGGATTCAACCAACTTCAATCTGGCTTCGGCTTCACTCAGTCCGCCGGTGCAGGAAAGCAGCATCTGCCGGTGCTGATCGATGAAAACTTGGACCATATCATCGCGGGTCAGTGAAAAAATGTCTTTGGAATCCGGGTTGTCCATGCCTTATCTTAAGTCGGCAAATCGTTAGTGACAAGGGATTTTGCCTCTGGGGCAAGTGAAATAGAAAATCTTTCGAAAATCTTGCTCTAGCTGGAATACGAAGAGTGCGAGTAGAGTTGAGTTAAGTACACTCAAGTTTATGGGTTCACCCAATTAGAGAAAGGATGCGCGTGGACACCAAACTCACCACTAAGAGCCAAGAAGCTCTCTCGGCTTCCGGGATGAACGCTTCAACCGCAGGCAATCCGCAGATTGAACCTGCGCACCTGCTGAAGGCCTTGCTGGACCAGCGCGACTCCGTCGCAGTCGCCCTCCTGAAGACCGCCGGATTGGATGTCGACGCGCTTTCGGTCAAGGCAAGCGCTGTCATCAACGCATTGCCTTCCAGCTCCGGCAGTTCAGTGGCCCAGGCCCAGTACTCCCGACAGCTGCTGCAGGTTGTGAGCAACGCCCAAGCGGCTGCCGCAGAAATGGGGGACACCTACGTCTCCACGGAGCACCTGCTTATCGCCTTGGCATCAGACCAGACCAAGGCCGGCGACGCGCTGCGCGAATTCGGGGCCACCCGCGAACTGCTGGTGGGCACCTTGCCCACCATCCGTGGCGACCGCAAGGTCGATAATCCGGATCCGGAGGCCACCTTCCAGTCCCTGGAGAAGTTCGGCACCGACATGACCGCACTGGCGCGCTCGGGCAAGCTGGATCCAGTCATCGGCCGCGACCGCGAGATCCGCCGCGTGGTCCAGGTGCTCTCCCGCCGAACCAAGAACAACCCCGTGCTGATCGGCGAGCCAGGCGTTGGCAAAACCGCTGTAGTTGAGGGGCTTGCCCAGCGCATGATCGCGGGCGACGTGCCGGAATCCCTGCGTGGCAAGACCCTGATCTCGCTGGATCTGGGTGCCATGGTCGCCGGGGCCAAGTACCGTGGCGAATTCGAAGAGCGGCTGAAGTCGGTATTGGAAGAGATCAAGGCTTCGGATGGCCAGATTGTCACCTTCATTGACGAGATCCACACCGTGGTCGGCGCCGGAGCCTCCGAAGGCGCCATGGACGCGGGGAACATGCTCAAGCCAATGCTCGCCCGAGGCGAGTTGCGCTTGATTGGTGCTACTACCTTGGACGAGTACCGCGAAAACATCGAGAAGGATCCCGCCCTGGAACGCCGCTTCGCGCAGGTGTATGTCGGCGAGCCCAGCGTGGATGACACCATTGCCATCCTGCGTGGGTTGAAGGAGCGCTACGAGGCGCACCACAAGGTTTCCATTGCGGACTCCGCCTTGGTGGCAGCATCCACGCTGTCCAGCAGGTACATCTCCGGCCGCCAGCTGCCAGACAAGGCCATCGACCTGGTTGATGAGGCCGCTAGCCGCCTGCGCATGGAGATCGACTCGGCTCCGGAGGAAATCGATGAGCTGCGCCGCGAGGTGGACCGGCTGACCATGGAGGAGCTGGCGCTGTCCGATGAAACGGATCCAGCCTCGGTGGAACGCCTGGATGCGCTGCGCAAGGACATGGCCGACAAGAAGGAACAGCTGGACGCGCTGAACTCCCAGTGGGAAGCGGAGAAGGCCGGGTTGAACCGCGTCGGCGACCTGAAGGTCAAGCTCGACGAATTGCGCAGCCAGGCCGACAAGGCCCAGCGCGAGGGCGACCTGGAGAAGGCCTCTCGCCTGCTCTACGGGGAGATCCCAACGCTGCAGCAGGAACTGGATGCGGCGGCCGCTGCCGAAGCCGATAAGGCCGATACGCACACCATGGTTGCCGAAGAAGTCACCGCGGATGACATTGCAGAAGTCATCTCGGCGTGGACCGGTATTCCGGCCGGGCGCATGCTGCAGGGCGAAAGCCAGAAGTTGCTGGATATGGAAGAAATCATCGGGCAGCGCCTGATGGGGCAGAAGCAGGCTATTGCCGCTGTCTCTGACGCCGTTCGCCGTACCCGCGCCGGCATTGCCGACCCGAACCGGCCTACCGGATCCTTCCTGTTCCTGGGTCCTACCGGTGTCGGCAAGACCGAGCTGGCCAAGTCCCTGGCTGACTTCCTCTTCGATGATCCACGGGCGATGGTGCGGATCGACATGTCCGAATACTCGGAGAAGCATGCGGTTTCGCGCCTGGTCGGTGCCCCTCCGGGCTACGTAGGGTATGAAGAGGGCGGGCAGCTGACCGAAGCTGTGCGCCGCCGCCCGTACTCGGTGATTCTGCTGGACGAGGTGGAAAAGGCGCATCCGGAAGTATTCGATATCCTGCTGCAGGTGCTCGATGACGGGCGGCTGACCGATGGCCAAGGCCGCACCGTGGACTTCAGGAATACCATTCTGATCCTCACCTCGAATCTCGGTTCCCAGTTCCTGGTGGACCAGAGCATGGAAGACGAGGCCAAGAAGTCAGCGGTGATGAGCGTGGTCAATGCATCGTTCAAGCCGGAGTTCTTGAACCGTCTCGATGAGGTCATCCTCTTCGACCCATTGAGCATCGAAGAGCTGGGCAGCATCGTCAAGCTGCAGATCGACCTGCTCGCACAGCGCTTGGCCGACCGCCGCTTGAACCTGGAGGTGGATCAGGCCGCCAGCGATTGGCTGGCCCTGACCGGTTACGATCCTGCCTACGGCGCTCGTCCGCTGCGCCGCCTGGTGCAGCGCGAGATCGGAGACCGGCTGGCCAAGGAGATCCTGGCTGGAACGGTGCAGGACGGGGATACCGTAGAGGTCACCCTGGACGAAGTTGGCGACAAGCTCAAAGTTGCCAAGAAGGCCTAGGAGCCTGGCAATGGCGAGGGCACGAACGGATGGAATTCCGTTCATGCCCTCGCCATTTTTCCTGAACGCAGACTTAGCTGTCGGTGGTCTCCTGTGCCTTGGACGGCTCCTCTTCGGAGTTCTCCGATTCTCCATCCGTAGCGCCCTCGGGCAGCAACGAGTTGCGGACGTCGCCCTCGGACAGGCTCAGGAAGCATGAAACGGTGCGGTCGCCCTGGCCCCAGGTGCTCTCAGAGGGACGCGAGAAGTGATAGGTCCAGGTGGAGTCCAGCCCTGCACGAGGATCCAGTGACACCGATTTGCACAGGTCTTCGGATTGGGTGAGCAGCACGTTGGCTCCCGGGTACTCCTCGCCGGTGACCTGGAAGATGCCGATCAGCTGGGCGTTATGGGAGGAATCACAGGTCACGACCGTCTGCGGATCCAATGGCGAATTGAATCCGCGCAGGCAGTCGCCTTGCTCCAACTGGGTTGGAGGCATCTCGGTGGCAACAATGCCGTCGAGGCCTGGATTCTCGTTGCGCTCCACGTTGTTCGCAGTTGGCGAAGCAGGGGGATCCACTAGTCTCAACACCACGAAAACCACTGCCGCGGCCAGTGCGAGAACGGCGACAATCATCAAGGCCCATTGGGCACTTTGACGCTTGGGCTTCTCCGGTTCTGGCTGCAATGGCGGCAAAGCCGCCTGCGGCTCGGGCAGATTGTTTTCCACCACCTGTTGAGCTCCTTCGTGGTTGGGTCGGGCGATCGCTCGCCGGCTCAATACATAGTCGTTGGACTAATCGACAGTCTAGCGGTTTCGGAGGGTGTTGCATTCAGCGCTCGCCGGTGAATCGTGTTAACCTTTAATTACGAAAGAACTGATCACATATTCGGGGGCCTTCATCTTTTCAAGGTGGACCACCTCCCGACTCTACTGAAAAGAGGGGGTCACGCCATGGGGCGCGGCCGTCAAAAGGCTAAAGCACAGCGTCAGGCGCGAGATATCAAGTACTACTCGCCGTCCACTGACCTTTCGGCACTTGAACGCGAGTTGGGCGTTCAGTCCCATCATCATGCTCAGAACACTGAGCGTAATGATTCATCGTATGACGAAGAATATTCGGAATACGACGAGCTGACTAAGAAGTACTCGGGAGATGACGAAGACGAGTAGCCTCGTCTTCTGATGCCGGGAGTCCTTGGCTCAGAGTGCCACACCTTAAGCATTGAGTGGTACAGCTCTTCAGTACATTTTGCGACAAGCCGCAGCGACTAAGCTAAATTAGCTTTTAGTCGTTGCGGCCTTTGTCGTGCCCAGTAATTGTTAGGTGGAACGTGAGCACTCCAGAAGAGCTATCCATCCAGATGGCGCATCATTCGGCCATCCGGTCGATGCAGCGCATTGTCGAGCAGCAGGCACCTGAATCCCCGGAAGCCGAAGCGCGTGCCGGGGTGCGCCACATGCTTTCCGCTGGCGGGGTCCTGGTGGTCACCGGAGCCGGTGTCTCTACCGATTCCGGAATCCCCGACTACCGGGGACCCAACGGTTCATTGCAGCGCCACCGGCCGATGACCTATCAAGAATTCCGATTCCGTCCTGAAGCCCGGCAGCGCTATTGGGCCCGTGGCTACGTCGGCTGGCGCCATATGGACAAAGCCGAGCCTAACCACATTCACCAGCGCTTGGTGCAGTGGGAAGAGCACGGGAAAATCAGTGGAATCATTACGCAGAACGTTGACGGGCTGCACCAGCAGGCCGGATCCAAACGGGTCATTCCGGTCCATGGCGACTTGTCGATCGTCCGCTGCCTGGACTGCGGATACAGCGAGAACCGCAATGACTTTGATTTGCGCCTGCAGGCGGCCAACAAGGGCTATTTGGAGGCCGTGGAAATCGACCCCAGCGCGGTGAACCCCGATGGGGATGTGGAGCTGCCCCAGTACCTGGTTGACCGGTTCAACATGGTGGCTTGCTTGAGCTGCGGCTCGCTGGCCCTGAAGCCTGATGTGGTGTATTTCGGCGAGAACGTTCCGGTTGAACGCAAGGAACGCATTGCGGCACTGGAAGGGGAATCCACGTCGCTCTTGGTGCTGGGCTCATCCCTTGCAGTGATGAGCGGATACAAGATCCTGTTGAACTTCGTCAAGCGGGATTTGCCGGTGGCGCTGATTACCAACGGCCACGTCCGCGGTGAACAAAAAGCAACCTGGCGCTGGCGTGTGCCTTTGGAGCACGCCCTGAAGCAACTGGACTAGCAGGCCGGTATTTCGTCCCGCAAGGGACACCAATGAAGCGCGCCAAATGCTGCTCTGGGCAATCAGCCCGGCAAGAAGCTCGCACTGGTGCAGCACCACCGGCAGCATTGCCTGGCGCCTGGAAGCCGGGCAAGAGGGCTCCGCTCAACCCTGCATCCCCATTCGCATGGCGATGGCGTTAAAGAACCGATGCGCCGCACTGGGATCAGTGCGGCGCATCGGCAAGGAAGCGGATCCTGCGAGTACTACTTGGCGTAGTTGCCGGTCAGCAGCACTGCGCCGCCGTCAACGCCCTTGGCTCCCTGGACGTAGTCCAGTCCGGCATCGGCTGCCGCTGGATCGATATTCTCGACGCCGCCCATGACCCAAGCTCCCATGCCAGCCTTGTTCAGCAGCTCTACGGCACGATCAGCTACAGCTGGATCAACAACAGCAACCATGCCCACACCCAGGTTCAGGGTGCGCTCAAGGTCAGGCTGCGGCACGTTGCCCAGCTGGGCGATGGTGGAGAAGACTGCTGGCAGGGACCAGGTCGAGCGGTCCACACGGGCCATCAGGCCCTGGGGCAGCACGCGAGCCAGGTTGGCAGCCAGGCCGCCACCGGTGACGTGGCTGAAGCCATGCACGCCGAAGTTCTCGCCGTCGTTCAGTTCGCCCACCAGATCCAGGCACGCGGTGGTGTAGATGCGGGTCGGAACCAGCAGTTCCTCGCCCAGGGTCTTGCCGAACTCTGCAACTTCGCGTTCCAGCTCCCACTTGGCGTGGGCGATGACGCGGCGCACCAGCGAGTAGCCGTTGGAGTGGATGCCCGAGGACGCCATGCCGATGACGACGTCGCCGGCCCGCACGCGCTCCGGGCCCAGCAGCTGGTCAGCTTCGATGACACCGGTAGCAGCACCGGCAACATCGTATTCGTCCTCGGCCAGCAGGCCCGGGTGCTCCGCGGTTTCGCCGCCAACCAGCGCGGTGCCGGCCAGCTTGCAGCCCTCCGCGATGCCGCGCACGATATCCGCGATGCGCTCCGGGACGACCTTGCCGGTGGCGATGTAGTCGGTCATGAACAGCGGCTTGGCGCCCACCACGACAATATCGTCGACCACCATGCCGACCAGGTCCTGGCCGATGGTGTCGTGGACGTCCAGCTTCTGGGCGATGGCAACCTTGGTGCCTACCCCGTCGGTGGAGGTAGCCAGGTACGGCTTCTTGTAACCGGTCAGGAACGATACATCGAAGAGCCCGGCGAAGCCGCCGACCCCTCCGACAACGCCCGCGGTGTGGGTCGCCTTGATCGCGCCCTTCATCAACTCAACGGCACGGTCACCGGCCTCAACGTCAACGCCGGCACCGGCATAGGTGATGGAAGTTGGCTGCTGATCATTGCCGCTCATGGCAGTCGGTTCCTTTTCTGTTCTGGGCGCCGCATTTCCGGCGCCCTTTGCAACGAGATGGTTGGGATCGTGGAGGGGATTAGCTGTTGGTTTCGAACTCGGCATCAGGACCCGGCTCGCAGCCGCCCTGGTTGCTGCGCTCCAGCAGGTTCTTGCCGCGGCGCTCCTCGTTCGGCAAGGCGATCGGGTACTCGCCGGTGAAGCACGCGGTGCACAGGCGCTCGCGCGGCTGGCGGGTCGCTTCGATCATGCCGTCTTCGGAAATGTAGGCCAAGGAGTCCGCGCCGATGGAGGTCGCGATCTCAGCCACGGCAGCGCCGTTGGCGATCAGCTCGGCACGCGAGGCGAAGTCGATGCCGTAGAAGCAAGGCCACTTGACCGGAGGCGAGGAGATCTTCACATGCACCTCGGCGGCACCGGCCTCGCGCAGCATGCGCACCACCGCGCGCTGGGTGTTGCCGCGGACGATCGAATCATCCACTACCACGACGCGCTTGCCGCGCAGCACGGTTTCCAGCGCATTGAGCTTGAGCTTGATGCCCAGCTGGCGCAGGGTCTGCGATGGCTGGATGAAGGTACGGCCCACGTAGGCGTTCTTCACGAAGCCGTGGGTGAATGGAATGCCCGATTCCTCGGCGTAGCCGATGGCGGCCGGGGTGCCGGACTCCGGAACCGGGATCACGATGTCCGCGTCCGCGCTGTTCTCGCGTGCCAGCTGGCGGCCCATTTCCACGCGGGATTCGTAGACCGAGCGGCCGGCAATGGCAGCATCGGGACGAGCCAGGTAGACGTACTCGAAGACGCAGCCCTTGGGGGTGGCTTCGGCGAAGCGGGTGGAACGCACGCCGTTCTCGTCGATGGCGATCATTTCGCCGGGTTCGATTTCGCGGATGAACGAGGCGCCAACGGTAGCCAGTGCAGGCTGCTCCGAAGCAACAACCCAGCCTCGGTCCAGCCGGCCCAGGACCAGGGGGCGAACACCATGCGGGTCGCGGGCTGCGTAGAGGGTGTCCTCGTTCATGAAGACGAAGCAGAAGGCGCCTTCGATCTTCGGCAGCAGCTCCAGCGCGGTTTCTTCCAGCGACTGGCCTTCGGAACCGGCCAGCAAGGCGGTGACCAAGGCGGTGTCGGTGGTGTTGCCCTGGGCGAGTTCGCCGCGGACCTTGCCGCCTTCGGCCCGCTGCTTGGCGGAGACCATATCGGCCAGATCAGCGGAGTTGGTCAGGTTGCCGTTGTGGGCCAGGGCGACGGTACCGGCCTGGGTCGGGCCCAAGGTCGGCTGCGCATTGGCCCAGTGGCTGGCACCGGTGGTCGAGTAGCGGCAGTGGCCGATAGCCAGCTGGCCGGCCATGGAGTTCAGCGTATTCTCGTCGAACACCTGGGAGACCAGGCCCATGTCCTTGTAGACGTTGATACGCGCACCGTCGCTCGTGGCAATACCAGCGGATTCCTGTCCGCGGTGCTGCAGGGCGTACAGGCCGTAATAGGTGAGTTTTGCGACCTCTTCGCCAGGAGCCCAAACGCCAAAAACGCCGCATTCATCCTGCGGCCCCTTTTCGTTTGGAAGCAGGTCGTGATTTAAGAATCCATCGCCACGCGCCATGTTGGTTATTCTCTCATGTTCCAGTTGGTCGACACCGACCAAAAATGTGGTGGGTGGCGGCCAGGTGCGCGGCCGCCTGCTCTTCTAATTCAGGAGAAAAGCTGCCTAGCCTTGTAGTCCGCTGGAGTCAGTGTCCTCGGCCAGAGGAACTGCCAGATGCTTGGTGGTTTTGCGTGAGGTCACGCGATCAACAATCACATACGCCAATGCGCCGATGCCTACGCCCAGGCCTGCACCGAATATGGCGAAGAATCCGGACGCCGAGGTGCGGGTGTAATCCTGCGATGGTTCGCCAAGCAGTCCAATGATGAGACCGGCTAGCGCGCCAAGGACCGCGAAAGTCAAAATGAACGGCCAGAACTTGGGCGACGAGTGAATATGCACTTCAACACTCTGATCGGCAGAAGACGGGGTAGCGGGGTGTTGCTCCATACCTTTAAGGGTACTCAATAAGTGGTAGGTGCGCTGACAAGTCTGCCCTAAGTCCCGAAGCATGCAATTGCCCAGTCTGCAAGGCCTCGGCCCAGCCGATACGCCCAGTAGCAAGGGAAAGCCAGAGTTCAGCAGGCATTTCGACCACGTTCGGGGGTGTTCCGCGGGTGTGCCGGGGACCTGCTATGCACTGAGTCACACCGAAGGGCGGAACGCGTACCTCGACCGAGTTGCCCTCGGCGCGGGAGGCCAGCTCCTCCAGCGAAAAGCGCACCGCGGTGGCGAGCACCGGGCGGGCTATTTTTCCTTGTCCCTGCGTGGTTCCGGACCATTCGCGCAGGGCCGCTCGGCCAGCGGTTTCATCAACGCGCCGTTTGATTGCCATGGGTCAATTCCACTTTCTCTCAATGACGGAGAAACGTCATATTTGCGTGCGCTGGGCATCTACTGTGGATCTGGAAAACCAAGAAATCCAGCCATGCCAACTCTAGTTCAGCCAACGCAGCGCCGGTTGGATGCCGGCATGATGCTGTGCCGAAGACTTCCAGGGGGTGCTTTGGGCTTGCTGCTGCCGAATTCGCCCCGCGGCCCGGTGCCAGGCGGGCGGCTTGATGGACGGGGCCTGCGGCTAATGCCTGTGCGTCATAGACGCGGTTGACCCGCTGGATCTCCGGTAAACTCGACCGGGTGAAGGTACTGGTTATTGGCCCAGGCGGCCGTGAGCATGCAATTGTCCGTGCACTGAGTGCAGACCCCTACGTCAACGAAGTTCATTGCGCCCCCGGCAACGCCGGTATCGCACAGGACGTCACTACCCACGCGATCGATGCGCAGGACCCTGCCGCAGTCGTCGCGCTCGCCCAGGAATTGGGCAGCGATCTGGTGGTCGTCGGCCCCGAAGCGCCGCTGGCTTCCGGTGTTTCCGATGCGCTGATCGCAGCGCAGATCCCGGTCTTCGGCCCGACCCAGGCTGCCGCGCAGCTCGAAGCGTCCAAGGCTTTTGCCAAGAACGTCATGGCTGCCGCTGAGGTTCCCACCGCCATGGCCCATGTGGCCACCAACCGCGAGGAAGCCGCCAGTGCGCTGGATGACTTCGGTGCGCCGTACGTGGTCAAGGACGATGGCCTGGCCGCCGGCAAGGGCGTCGTGGTCACCGGCGATCGCGACGAAGCGCTGGAGCACGCAGAAGCCTGCTTTGCCGCCGGCGGAACCGTAGTGATCGAAGAATTCCTCGATGGCCCAGAAGTTTCCCTGTTTGTCATCTGCGATGGCAAGCATGCTGTTCCGCTGGCCCCGGCACAGGACTTCAAGCGCATCTTCGATAACGACGAAGGCCCGAACACCGGTGGCATGGGTGCCTACTCGCCGCTGGAATGGCTGGCTGAGAGCTTCGTCGACGAGGTCATGGACCGCGTCGCCTACCCGACCCTGCGCGAAATGGAAAAGCGCGGCACCCCGTTCACCGGCGTGCTGTACTGCGGCTTGGCGATCACCAAGCGCGGCATCCGCGTCATCGAGTTCAATGCCCGCTTCGGCGACCCGGAAACCCAGGCTGTCCTTGCCCGGCTGAAGACTCCGCTGGGCGGTGTGCTGCTGGCTGCCGCCAAGGGCCGGCTCGATGATGCCGAGCAGCTGACCTGGTCCGCGCAGACCGCAGTTGATGTGGTCATCGCCGCCGAGAACTACCCGGACACCCCGGTCAAGGGAGCGGTGATCTCCGGGCTGGAGGCAGCCAACGGAATTGACGGCGTGCACGTGATGCATGCCGGAACTTCCGCGGATGCTGAAGGAAACATCATTGTTTCCGGTGGCCGCGTACTGGCCGTGGTGGGCCTGGGCGATGACCTCGCCGCGGCCCGCGCCGCAGCGTACGCCGGGGTTGCCGAGATCAGCTGGGACGGTGCCCAGTCACGCACCGACATTGCGTTGAAGGCCGAACGCGGCGAAATCGCCATCGCCAACGAAAGCAAGTAGAGGACTACAGAACTCATGGCAGGATTCCAGACCGAAGTGCTCGACCTAGAAGGTTGGGACCATTACTACTCGGGCAAGGTACGCGACCTGTACGTGCCTGCGGGCGCCAGCTTCGAAGGCACCGACCGTGTCCTCGTGGTGGCCTCCGACCGCATCAGCGCCTACGACTTCGTGCTGGCCAGCGAAATCCCGGACAAGGGCAAGGTGCTCACCCAGCTCAGTCTCTGGTGGTTCGAGCAGCTGGGCGACTTCGCCAACCATGTCATCTCCACCGATGTTCCAGCCGAGGTGGCCGGACGCGCGATGGTGTGCAAGAAGCTGGAGATGTACCCGATCGAGTGCATCGCCCGCGGATACCTGACCGGATCGGGCCTGGCCGAGTACAAGGTCTCGCAAACCGTGTGCGAGCTGCCACTGCCGGCAGGACTGGTGGATGGCTCGCGCCTGGAACCGGCGCTGTTCACACCATCGGCCAAGGCCGAGGTGGGGGAGCACGACGAGAACATCTCCTTCGAGCAGACCGTGGAACGCGTTGGCGCCGAAGTGTCCGAGGCGCTGCGCGAGAAGACCGTGGCCCTGTACGAGCAGGCCGAGCAGATCGCCCGCGCGCGCGGCATCATCCTGGCCGATACCAAGGTGGAGTTCGGAGCTGATCCGGCCACCGGCGAGATCACCCTGGGCGATGAGGTGCTGACCCCGGATTCCTCGCGTTTCTGGGATGCCGAATCCTACAAGCCGGGCCAGGCGCAGGCCAGCTTCGACAAGCAGTTCGTCCGCGACTGGCTGACCTCCGCCGAATCGGGTTGGGACAAGAACTCGGGCGAAGAACCGCCTCAGCTGCCAGCCGGAATCATCGAGAAGACCCGTGCCCGCTACATCGAGGCCTATGAACGGCTCACCGGCCAGGTCTTCAGCGCCTAGGCGCAGGCGAAGAAGAACCACGCACGGCAAAGCCCTCCGCTGATCGAAGTGATCTGCGGAGGGCTTTACGCTGTCCTGGGCGGGATCAGACCAGCGAGTCCTTCCAGGCCTTGTGCAGGGCCGCGAAGCGTCCTTCATCGGCAATCAGCTGCGCTGGGGTGCCGTCCTCGGTGATCTTGCCATCATGGACCACCAGCACGCGGTCCGCGATCTGCACGGTGGACAGGCGGTGCGCGATGATCAGCGCGGTGCGGTTGCCCAGCAGGGTTTGCAGTCCGCGCTGCACGGCCCGTTCCGAAGGGATATCCAGGGAGCTGGTAGCCTCATCAAGGATCAGCACCGCAGGATCGGCCAGGAAGGCGCGGGCAAAGGAAATCAGCTGGCGCTGGCCGGCCGAGACCCGTCCGCCTCGCTTGTTCACGTCGGTGCCGTAGCCCTCAGGCAGATCCATGATGAACTCGTGGGCGCCGACCGCGCGGGCGGCGGACTCGATATCCTCCGGGGAGGCGCCCGGCCGGCCCAGCGCGATGTTCTCGGCCACCGATCCGGAGAAGAGGAACGCCTCCTGGGTGACCATCACCACGTGCTGGCGCAGTTCCTGGTTCGACAGCTCGTTTATCGGCACCGAATCCAGTTCCAAGGTGCCCGAACGCAGGTCGTAGAAGCGGGCAATGAGCTTGGCCAGCGTGGACTTGCCGGCACCGGTCTGGCCTACCACGGCCACCGTTTGGCCCGCCGGGATCCGCAGGTTGAATTCCTCCATGATCACCGGGCCCTCGCCGTAGCCGAAGACCGCGTCCTTGAAGACCAGCTCGCCGGCCACCTTGCGGATGGTGCGCGGGGCCGCAGGCTCGCGGACCGTCGGTTCTTCCTCCAGCAGCCCCGAAACCTTCTCCAGGGCGGCGGTGGCCGACTGCAGCGAGGAATAGAACATGGCGATCTGCTCGACTGGCTGGAACAGGCGCTTGGAGGCCAGCAGGATGGCCACCATCGCACCGACCTGCATGGTGCCGTCGATGATGCGGAATCCGCCGTAGGCGAGCAATGCCGCCACCGTCAGGTTGCCGATCAAGACCAGTCCCGGCTGCAGGACGCCGAAGAGGTTGAAGGAACGCACCGAGTTCACCCGGTACTGCTCCGCGAGATCCGAGTAGTTCGCGTCGTTGGCTTCCTCGCGGCGGAAGGCCTTGACCGCGCGGATGCCGGTCATGGTTTCCACGAAGGTGGAGATGACCTTGGCCGAGACCACGCGGGATTCGCGGTAGAGCAGTTCGGAGCGGCGCTGGTACCAGAAGAAGAGGATCGCAACCGGGAGGGCGGCCACGCAGACCACCAGGCCGCTGCGCCAGTCGAGGAAGAAAATCGAGACCAGGGTGAAGACTACGAACACGCAGGAGGAGGCCAGTTCCGAGACGCCTTGATCGAGCAGCTCGCGCAGCGTTTCCAGATCGGAGGTCTGCCGGGAAATGATCCGCCCGGAGGTGTAATTCTCGTGGAATTCGAGGCTCAGCCGCTGGGTATGGCGGAAGACCTGCTGGCGCAGATCCAGGAGCATCGCCTGGGAGATCTTCGCCGCACTGGTGATGTACCAGGAGAGCAGCACGCCGCTGAGCACGGCGCACACGATGTATCCGGCCCCGGTCATCCCCAGGGCACCCCAGTTGCCTTCGCGCACCTGCGGCAGGGTCCAGTCGATCGAGAAGGCGATCAGCACCGGAAGCAGCACGCGTGCCGCGTTGGAGAACAGCACCAGCACCACGGTGAGGACGAACAGCTTCTTCTGCGGCACGGCCAGCGAGGCCAGCAGCCGGAAGGAACGTTGCCGCACGACCTTGCGTTCGGCGGCAGAGAGCTTGATGGCGTCTTCATTGGCGACGCCCAGTGGCTTGCTCATCGGGAGACCTCCACGGTGGCTGGCTGGTCTTCGTCATCCAGGCTGGCGATGACGAATCGGTAATGCTCATTGGTGCTCAGCAGGTGGGCGTGGCTTCCCACCGCGTCGATGCGGCCATCGCGCAGCAGCGCCACGCGGTCGGCGAGCATCACGGTCGAGGGCCGGTGGGCCACGATCAGCGTGGTGGTTCCGGCCAGGACTTCGCGCAGCCTCTCGGTGACCAGTTCCTCGGTACGCACATCCAGGGCGGACAGCGGATCGTCGAGGACCAGGACGCTCGGGCGCGCCGCGATGGCGCGGGCCAAGGCGATGCGCTGGCGCTGGCCGCCCGATAGCGACAGGCCTTCCTCGCCGATCAAGGTGTCTACCCCTTCGGGCAACGCGTAGGCGAACTGCGCCTGGGCGACGTCCAGGGCTTCGGCGAGCAGGGCTTCGCGCTGCTGCTCATCCAGGTTTTCCGGGGCGCCGAGCAGCACGTTGCCGCGGATGGAGGTGGAGAACAAGGTGGTGTCCTCGAAAGCCACGGCGATCTCGGTTCGCAGTTCCTGGAGGTCCCAGTCCTTGACGTCCTGTCCATGGATGAGCACCTCGCCGGCGGTCGCCTCATGCAGGCGCGGAACCAGATTCAGCAAGGTGGACTTGCCCGAACCGGTGATGCCGACCAGGGCCATGGTTTCCCCGGGACAGATCTCCAGGTTGATGTCGGCCAGGATCGGCCGGTGGCTGCCGGCGGTATCCGGGTAGGCGAAGCGCACATGCTCCAGCTTCACGCTGCCATCGCGTTCTGCAGGGACCCGGGGCTGCGCGGGGGAAGCGATGTCATTGATTGAATCCATGACCTCGAAGTGGCGGTCCAGCGCAGTTTTGGTGCTCAGCGTCATGCCCAGCAGCATTCCCATGCCCTCGACGGGGCCGGCGATGACCGCGGCGATGGCGAAGTAGGCCACCAGCGAGCCGACGCTCAGCGTGCCGTTGGCGACCTGGGCAATGCCGATGAGCAGGCCGATGCCCAGAATGGTTTCAGGCACCGCAACCACGGTGAGCAGGAAGCTGGCCAGGGTCTTGGCCTTGGTTATTTCGGTTTCCTGCAGGGACTTGGCCTGGGCGCTGAAGCCCGCGTAGACATGCGGTCCGCGGCCGAAGGCCTTGATGACGCGGATGCCGTGCACTGATTCTTCCACCGCGGTGGCCAGGTCGCCAGCCTGGTCCTGGCTGCGGCGGCTGGCAGCCCGGTAGTCGTTGCGGAAACGGTAGGCCTTGATGGCAATCGGGATGGATCCCAGCAGGTAGAGCAATCCCAGGATCCATGAATGGGTGAACATCAGCACTAGCCCGGTGATGACGGTGACAGTTTCAACGACCAGCATCATCGCGCCGAATGCGAGCCAGCGGCGCAACAAGGAGAGATCCGACATGGAGCGGGAGAGCAGCTGCCCCGAGCCCCAGCGTTCGTGGAACGCCACGGGCAGGCGCTGCAGGTGCTTGTAGAAGCGGATGCGCATCTGCGCTTCAAGGCCGGCTGCGGGATTCAGCACGAATTGGCGGCGCAGGAAGATCAGCAGGGCTTCGACAAAGCCCAATGCGGCAACGATGCCAACAGAGAGCCACACCTCCGAAGCTGCTCCATCACGATGCAGGACGACATTCACCAGCCAGGCGAGCACCTGGGGGATGGCCAGCGCGACAATGCCGGCGCCGAGCGCGCAGAGGAAACCGCAAAAGAGCCGGGGGAAGATCGGCTTGACGAAAGGAGCAAGCCGTTTCAGTGTTGCGGAGAGCGGGACCGGATCTTTCGAACCGGCTTGTTGAGCTTGAGCCACGGTACCCCGCATTCATCCAGAAGTTTGACAGAGCTACAGACTACCGGCAGTAGTTGGGATAATTCAATCAATAGGCAACTATTGGAAAGAAGTGCTTCATATTGGAGGCAAATAATCCCCGGTCGAGCACCAAGAAGGTGCTTGACCGGGGATTACCCGAAGAAATTTCGTGGCTTAGTCGCGGGCAGCCAGGGTAACCATGACGGCTTCCGGCGGGCAGGCGAAGCGAATCGGAGCGAAGCGCGAGGTGCCCACGCCAGCGGAAACATTCAACGGAACGGTGTTGCCGTTGTATTCCCAATCGCTCAGGCCGCGGGCGCGCCACGTAGGCAGATCGCAGTTGGAGACCAACGCGCCATAGCCCGGGATGCACACCTGGCCGCCGTGGGTGTGGCCAGCGAAAATGACATCAGCCTTCGCCTCGGTGAATTGGTCAAGAACCCGCTGGTAGGGCGCGTGGGTGAGCGCAATGCGCACGTGGGGCGCCTGGCTGCTTGAGGAGGAACCACGCGGCCAGCCAGCGAAGTGGTCCCGGTCGATGTGCGGATCATCCACGCCGGTAAGATCCAGGCGCAGGCCATTGAGCACCGTGGAATGCGCACGGTTGGACATGTTGATCCAGCCGGCTCCGCCGAAGGCCCGGTGCATTTCTTCGAACGGCAACTGGTCGCGCGGGGCAGGGTTGGGAGTTCCGGTGGAAGGAGCCAAATACCTGAACGGGTTCTTCAGCTTTGGAGCGTAGTAGCAATTGGACCCGGGAACGAAGGCGCCAGGGAAAGCCATCAGCGGTTCCAGCGCCTTGATCAAAGCCGGCACGGCCTTGCGGTGGCTGAGGTTATCCCCGGTGTTGATGACAAAGTCGGGCTTCAGATCAGCCAGACCGCGCAGCCACTGGGTTTTGGCTTCCTGCCCTGGAACCATGTGGATGTCCGAAAGGTGCAGGACCTTGATGTCGCCGTATCCGCGGGGCAGGACCTTAAGCGATTCGTGGCGCAGCCCGAACTTCTGGGCCTCCAGCATGCCATAGCCCACCAGAGCTCCGCCGATAGCCAGAGCGCCGGTGGCGGCAAGGGCCGCAGTACCGCTGGCATGACGTAATGCCGAAGCGAAATTATTCTGTTCAACCATGACTTCTGTGCCATCGTCCTTTCAAGCCCGGAGGCAACTTCTGGTGGAGTTCTCCTATGCCAATCTAAACCGAAAGGCCGCGTCCAACCAAAGTTGAACGCGGCCTTTCGAATATTCAGCTAGTCATCGGACTTCTTGCCGTTGCCGTTTCCGTTGCCCTTGTTATCGGAGTCGGGCTTCGGCGAGGATTCTTCCTTAGGCTTGGAATCTTCCTTCGACTCTTCCTTGTCATTGTCCTTCTCATCCGAGTCGGACTTGGAATCGTCTTCTTCGTTCGGCTTTGGCGGAGGCGGCTGGCGACGGGCCGAACCGAAGTTGTTCCGCTCGTATTCGTGCACGGCCTCCTCCATGAAGTCCACCCACAGCGGGGCGGCGAAGGTCGAGGAATCGACCATCCAAGGGGCCTTCTTGTCGTTGACCATCGCGCCGTGCATCTGGTTCTTCTCTTCGCCGGCCTTGCCCTTGAGTCGGCCGACCCAGGTGGCGGTCGAAATTCCGGTGGTGTAGCCGACGAACCAGGTCGAGGACGCGTAGTTGTTGGTACCGGTCTTGCCAGCGATTGGGCCGTCGACGCGGCCCTTGGAGACGCGGTTGGTGGCGATCTTCTTCAGGGTGCCGTTCAGATCGGCAACGTAGGTCGGGTCGATCTCCTGGGAGCAGGATTCCTTCTTGACCTTGTACTCGTTGCCGTCCTTGTCGGTCACGCTGTTGATGGCACGTGGTTCGCAGTACTCGCCCTTGTTGGCGAAAGCCGCAAAAGCGGCAGCCTGGGACAGCGGGGTGATTTCTGCCGAGCCGATGATGAACGAAGGGTTGGAAGGCGAGATCGGGGCAGGGCCGCCCTTGGCGCCCTGATCCAGTACGCCAAGCTTCTTGGTGTAATCGGCGATGGTGCACAGGTCGGTCTTGTAGGCCTCCTGCACGGTCGCGGTATTGATCGACCAGTACAGGCCGGTATCCACGGTCATCGAGCGGTAGAAGCCAGGCGATGCATTCTTCGGTTCCCAATTAGAACCAACAGTTGTCGTTCCTCCGGGAAGGCAAGATGCCCGCCACTTGGAGCCGGGTACGAAAACCTGCTTCTTGGCATTGATCTTGTCGTACATGCGGTTGCCTTCGGACAGCCAGCCCAAGGTGGTGTACGGCTTCATGGTAGAACCACCCTGGAACCCGCCAGCGCCACCCAGGGAACGCTCGACAGCGAAGTTGTAATAGGTGTTCTCGCCCGAGTTCTTGACTTCCGGACCGTAGGTGGTGTTCTGCGCCATGGTCAGGATCTTGCCGGTGCCCGGCTCGACCGAAACGATCGAGGAGTAAATGTCGGTATTGGACTTGGCCTTTGGATCGATAGCCTTCGCTGCGTCCTTGGCGGCCTTCTTGTTCAGCTTGCTGTTCAGGGTGGTCTTGACGGTCAAGCCGCCACGGTACAGCAGGCCTTCGCGATCTTCCTTGGTCTTGCCATAGGTGTCATCGGAAAGGATCAGATTGGTGACGTAGTCGCAGAAGTACGCATTTTCCTTGGCCGCGGTGCAACCGGAAGGGGACGTGCGCGGATCCAGTTCCAGGTCCGACTTCACCGCCTTGTCGTATTCCTTCTTGGTGATTGCACCGGTGCGGTACATGTTGCCCAGCACCTTGTTGCGGCGGTCGATGGATCGCTCAGGGTTGTTGATCGGGTTGTAGACGTTTGGCAGCTGGACCATGCCGGCAAGCATGGCCGACTGCTGCACGTTCAAGTCCTTGGCATCGGTTGAGTAGAAGTGCTGAGCGGCAGCCTGCACGCCGTACTCGCGACCCGAGAAGAGCACCAGGTTCAGGTAGCCCTCCAGGATCTGGTCCTTGGACATTTCCTTCTCGATGGCCACCGCGTACTTCAACTCGCGGATCTTATCCGAGTAGCCCTTCTGGCCGGAAACAGTGGATTCGTCCGAACCGGTGAGCACTTGGTTATTCACCAGCAGGTTGTTCACGTACTGCTGGGTCAGGGTGGACGCACCAGAGCGGCTCGAAGAGGTGAGGTTGCCAACTACTGCACGGGCGATGCCCTTGGGGTCGATGCCCTTGTGCTCGTAGAAACGCTCGTCTTCCACCGAGATGATCGCCTTGCGCATGTTCGGCGAGATGTCATCTAGCTTCACAGGCTGGCGATTTTGCTGGTAGAAGTTCGCAATGGCCTTGCCATCAGCGTCAAGGATCGTGGAAGGCTCAGGAATGGGGAGCTTTTCGAACGAGCTCGGGAGCGCGCTGACGATGTTGTTACCGGTGGTCAAACCGGTTTTTGCGATAGCTGCAATGGGCACGAGCATGCCTGCTGCGAGCACACCACACAGGGCGCTGATTCCGAAGAATGCAACGACTTTTCCCAGGGTGGTAGCGGTATCAAAAAAAGGGGACTTCTTGGCTGCCATACCCACTAGTTTACAAGGACGCGCTAACGTATCGAGTATGACTAAATGGGAATACGCCACTTTGCCGCTTTTGATTCACGCTACGAAGCAGATTTTGGACCAGTGGGGTGACGATGGCTGGGAGCTGGTAACCGTGGTTCCAGGCCCCAACGGCTCATCTCCAGTGGCTTACATGAAGCGTCCGAAAGCGTAACTAGCAACAACATTTACTGAAGGAGAAATCCCATGCAAGAAGCTACTTCCTCGCGTGTCGAGGCTCGTCTGGCCGAGCTCGGTCATGCCTTGCCAGCTGTGGCAAAGCCGGTAGCCGCCTACCTGCCAGCCGTTACCACCGGCAACTATGTCTACACCTCCGGCCAGCTTCCGCTGATTAAGGGTGAACTCACAGCCGTTGGAAAGGTTGGTGCCGAGGTTTCGGCCGAGGAAGCGAAGGCCCAGGCGCAGACCGCTGCGCTTAACGCGCTAGCCGCCATCAAGGCCGAAATTGGTGATCTAGATCGCATTAAGCGCATCGTGAAGGTTGTCGGTTTCGTGTCGTCCGCACCGGACTTCACCGGACAGCCAGGCGTCATCAACGGGGCATCGGAGTTCTTCGGCGAGGTACTCGGCGATGCAGGTTTGCACGCACGCTCGGCCGTCGGCGTTGCCGTTCTGCCGCTGGATGCACCTGTCGAGGTCGAGGTCATCGCCGAATTTGAGTAATTCAAGCCAGATTCCTGCTGCGCGGTCCCGACGGGCATTCCCGGCGGGGCCGCGCAGCGGTATGGTGCGCCGGCTCTTTGATTTGCCACCGCATCAAATTGCCACCGCCGAAAACTGGTTCTCTTTCGGTTCGCGCACGCCGCGCACCCCGCGGCGCGCGTCCTCCATCTGCCTTGTGAGGGATTCTTCCCACGGCGTGGAGACCTATCTGACTTATCGCCCCGGGGGCTCCCCACTGGGCAACGTGGCCTTTCCAGGCGGCAGCCACGAGGCGAGCGACCGTGCCACCTACCAATGGTTCGGTCCAAGCCTGTCCCAATGGTCCAAGCGCATGGACATGCTGGACCAGCAGTTGGCGCAGGCATACATCGTTTGCGCCATTCGCGAGCTTTTCGAAGAGACCGGAATCCTGCTGGCCGGCACCGATGAGCAATCCGTGGTCGAAATGACCGATGCAGAAGACTGGATGACCGCCCGCGAAGCAATCGCCGGGCAGGACCTGGCCTTCGACGAATTCCTGCGCCGCCGCGGACTGGGCTTGCGCACAGACCTTTTGCGTCCGGTTTCCCACTGGCTCAACCCGAACTTTGCCCTGCGCCGCTTCGACACCTGGTACTTCACTGCCACCGTGCCCAACCGCCAGGAGGCTGCCTTGCTGCGCGGCAAAGGCAAATGGGGGCGCTGGTGTGCCGCCGGGGAAATATTGGCCAAACGCAGCACCAGCGAGCTGGGGGACAGCGTTGGCCAACCCAACACGGTGAACCTCGCGCTCTCGGAGATCAGCTACCCGGCGGTGGAAATGATCCTGGAAGCCATGGCGGAGGCCAATGGAGTGGTCGCCTACCTTTCGAGGGCCCGTTCGTTGAATCTCAAGCATCCGGACCTGCTGGTGCGCGATGGCATTTACTATCTGGAAGTCCTTGGCTCCATGAGCGCTGAATCCTCCCGCCCATGGCAGACTACTGCCGGGCACTGAGAGCAGAACTTAAACAAAGCAGGCCGGGAATCCTTGAAGGATTCTCGGCCTGTTTGCATCACTGCGGTTTAGCGCGAGCGCTGGCGCAGACGTTGGATGTCCAGGATCACGACGGCGCGTGCTTCCAGGCGCAGCCAGCCGCGCTGTACGAACTCGGCCAGAGCCTTGTTCACGGTTTCGCGGGAAGCACCAACGAGCTGAGCCAGCTCTTCCTGAGTCAGTTCGTGGGCAACCAGGATGCCGTCGGTAGCTGGGCGACCGAAGCGGTCAGCCAGATCCAACAGAGCCTTGGCAACACGGCCAGGAACGTCAGAGAAGACCAGATCGGCCAGGGACTCATTGGTACGACGCAGACGTGCAGCCAGAGCCTGCAGCAGCTGGATCGAGACCTCAGGGGAGTTCAAGATAGCCTTGCGCATGTTCTCGTGGCTCAGGCCCGCCAGGCGGGTCTCGGACACGGCGGTTGCAGTTGCGTTGCGTGGGTGTGGATCGAACAATGCCATCTCGCCAAACAGTTCGCCTGGGCCAAGAACAGCAATCAGGTTCTCGCGACCATCCGAAGAGGTGCGACCCAGCTTGATCTTGCCCGAAACGATGAAGTACAGACGGTCACCCTGATCGCCTTCACGGAACACCGATGCGCCGCGGGAGAGATCAACCTCGGTCAATTCTTCGGTTAGCGCGGCGAATACTTCATCACCAAGCGACGCAAACAGTGGCGCGCGACGCAGTACCTCGATATCCATTAAATCTCCTGTCAACAGTAGTAGGCGCTTACTTCATTGTGCCGTATTCGGTAACAATGTGACAGTTTCCACACGTGGTTTAACCAAGAAAATGTTGAAAATCACGCACATTCGACTAAAACTCGCGAATCTGCTCGCAGAAATCCATCAGCTTCTAAGGGTACCTTGGGTCTATACGAACTTTATGAATGAACTGGGGTCTTGGTGCTCGGAATTTTCAGCTGGCTCGACGTAGTCATCTGCGCTGTTTTGCTGACGTTTTTCGTTGTTGGAGTTCGTCGAGGTTTTCTGCTGACCATTGGCGACATGCTCGGCCTGATTGTCGGCGGCGTCGCCGCATTCTTCGCCATCCCGCTGGTTTCCACCTTCGCCACGAACCCCTGGTGGCGGGTCGGCCTGATGATAGCTACCGCAGCCGTGCTGATCATTCTCGGGCAAGCTCTGGGACGGGTGATTGCAACCCGCATCCGCCACTGGATGAATGTCGATTTCCTGCGTGCCGCGGACCGCATTGCCGGTGGCGTGCTGTCGGTGTTCATTACCGCCACAATCATCGGTGGCTTGGCCTTTTCCACTTCAAGCATGGGTATTCCAAGGCTTTCGCTGGAGATCAGAAAGTCCAAGATGATCGACTCGATTCGTGGCCTGACACCCGAGTTTGTCGATGCCGCGATTTCCACCGCACGCTCCAAGGTGATCGCCGAAACCCTCCCCGCATTCCTGGAGCCTTTCGCGCCCCCGGTCCAGGCGCCGGCCAACACCGAATGGGCAGCTAACGACCTGCAGCTGGCCGCTGCTCAATCGGCCGCCAAGATCTCCGGTACCGCGGTGCAATGCGGTGTGAACCTGACCGGCTCAGGCTTCGTTGTCGACCACGAGCTGGTCATGACCAACGCGCACGTGGTCGCCGGATTGAGCGCGGCAACCGTGGAGGTCGGCGGTGACGAAGTTCACCGCGGAAAGGTTGTTTATTTCGATCCCAAGGCCGACATCGCGCTGCTTTACGTCGAAGGGCTGGGGGCAGAGCCTATCGACCTCGCTGCTGATGACCTGATGCGCGGCGACTCGGCAACCTTTATCGGGCACCCAGCGGGCGGCCCGCAGCAGATCCGCGGAGCCTTGATCGCTTCCCGTGCCTTCGTCTCCATTGCCAATATCTATGGCGCGGACCCATCTCGAATCTCTGTCTACCAGCTCACCGCGGAAGTAGCCCAGGGCAATTCCGGCGGACCGCTGCTGGATGAATCCGGCGACGCGGTGGGCTTGATCTTCGCCAAGTCGCGCAGCGATGACGAGGTCGGCTTCGCCCTGAGCCTCGAAGAGATCGAGAACGCCATGGAGCTGGGCGGCGATCGGCGCACCAGCATCAAAACAGGCGACTGCGTCACCGGCTAGGGCTTGCGGCTATTTGCCCAGCAAATGCGCGAGCTGCTGAACCGCCAGCTTGTAGCCGTGCACGCCCGCACCGATGATGATCGAGCTGGCTACCGGCGAGATGAAGGAATGGTGGCGGAACGCTTCACGCTTGTGCACGTTCGAGATGTGCACCTCGATGGCTGGCAACTGCACGCCGCTGATGGCATCGGCAATAGCCACAGAGGTATGGGTGAATGCGCCGGGGTTCATGATGATGCCGGCTGCGGTAGTGCGGGCCTCGTGAATCGCGTCGATGAGCACACCCTCATGGTTGGACTGCAAGGCGCGCAATTCGAAGCCGAGGGCCGCAGCGGTTTCCCGGGCCAACTGCTCAACATCGGCCAGGGTGTCGTGGCCATAGATTTCCGGCTCCCGGGTGCCCAGCAGATTCAGGTTGGGGCCGTTGAGCAGCAAGATGGTGTTCGATGCGTTCTCAGTCATGAACTCAAATCTATTACACAACCGGGAAATTCCCGCCCGAATCCTTTGGCCCCGTAATACAAGAAGCCGCCGTTCGTCCACACCAGCGGTGTGGACGAACGGCGGCTTGCTGCACTGGGGCGTGCTGAGGCTATTTGCCCATGGACTGCGCGATCTGGCTCATCACCGTTGAATCGGACAGCGTGGTGGCATCGCCGACCTCGCGGCCCTCGGCCACGTCCTTGAGCAGGCGGCGCATGATCTTGCCCGAGCGGGTCTTAGGCAGTTCCGGAACCACCAGCACATGCTTCGGCTTGGCGATCGGGCCGATGTCCTTGCCCACGTGGTTGCGCAGGGTCGCCACCACATCCTCGCCTTCCGCCGGCTCGGTTTGCAGGATCACGAAGGCCACCACGGCCTCGCCGGTGGTCTCGTCCTTCGCTCCCACCACGGCGGC
Source organism: Glutamicibacter sp. NPDC055354 (assembly GCF_053644955.1). Lineage (NCBI taxonomy): Bacteria > Bacillati > Actinomycetota > Actinomycetes > Micrococcales > Micrococcaceae > Glutamicibacter > Glutamicibacter sp. NPDC055354. The sequence continues at coordinate 1,446,883 of NZ_JBSHMB010000001.1, read as the reverse complement.
CTCTGCCACGTACGGGTGGGCGACCAGCGAGGACTCGATCTCGGTGGTGGACAGGCGGTGCCCGGAGACGTTCATCACGTCATCCACGCGGCCCAGCAGCCAGATATCGCCATCGGCGTCCTTCTTCGCGCCGTCGCCAGCGAAGTACATGTTCTCGAACCGCGACCAGTAGGTGTCCTTGTAGCGTTCCATGTCGCCCCAGATGCCGCGCAGCATCGCTGGCCACGGCTCGCGGATGACCAGGAAGCCGCCCTCGCCGTCGGCCACGGATTCGCCGGCTTCATCCACCACGTCAATGGCGATGCCCGGCACGGCCACCTGGGCCGAACCCGGCTTGGTTGCGGTGACGCCCGGCAGCGGAGCGATCATGTGCGCGCCGGTTTCGGTCTGCCACCAGGTGTCCACGATCGGGGCCGGGTGTTCCTTGCGTTCGCCGTTCTTGCCGTTGTTGGTGCCGATGGCATCGCGGTACCACATCCATGCTTCCGGGTTGATCGGTTCGCCCACCGAACCCAGCACACGCAGGGAAGACAGGTCGTAGCTATCCGGGATCTCGCGGCCCCACTTCATGAAGGTGCGGATTGCTGTGGGCGCGGTGTACAGGATGGTGACGCCGTACTTTTCCACCAGTTCCCACCAGCGGCCCTGGTGCGGGGTATCCGGGGTGCCCTCGTAGATCACCTGGGTGGCGCCGTTGACCAGCGGCGCGTAGGTGACGTAGGAATGGCCTGTCACCCAGCCGATGTCCGCGGTGCACCAGTACACGTCGGTTTCCGGGTGCAAATCGAAGGTGTCGCGGTGGGTCACGGCGCCCTGGGCCAAGAAGCCGCCGGTGGTGTGCACAATGCCCTTGGGCTTGCCAGTGGTGCCCGAGGTGTACAGCACGAACAACGGGTGCTCGGAGTCGTGGGCTACCGCAGTGTGCTCGGTGGCGGCGGTGCCGACGACGTCATCCCACCACTTGTCCAGTGCGCCGAATTCGGTGGGCTCGCCGTTGCGCTTGACTACCAGCACGTTTTCCACGGTGTGGCCCGGTGCTTCCAGCGCCGCATCCACTGCCGGCTTCAGCGAGGACGGCTTGCCGCGGCGCCAGGTGCCATCGGCGGTGACCACGAGCTTGGCGTCCGCATCATCGATGCGGCTGCGCAGCGCGTCGGCGGAGAAGCCGCCGAAGACCACCGAGTGGATGGCGCCGATGCGGGCGCAGGCCAGCATGGTGATGACGGCTTCCGGGATCATTGGCAGGTAGACGGCCACGCGGTCGCCCTTGGCCACGCCCAGGGATTCGAAAGCGTTGGCGGCCTTCTTGACCTCTTCGGTCAGCTGCGCGTAGGTGTAGGTGCGGGTATCGCCCGGCTCGCCTTCGAAGTAGATGGCGACGCGGTGGCCCAGTCCGTTTTCCACATGGCGGTCCAGCGCGTTGTAGGCCGCGTTGAGCTTGCCGCCGACGAACCACTTGGCCACCGGTGCCTGCGACCAGTCCAGGGTTTCAGTGAAATCGGTGTCCCAGGTCAGTACCTGGCGTGCCTGGTCCGCCCAATAGCCCAAGCGGTCTGCCTTGGCTGCGTCGTAGCGGGCCTGCGTTGCGATGGCCTGATCGCTGAAGTCCTTGCTCGGGGCAAAGGAACGGGTTTCGGTCGACAGGTTATCCAAGGTTTTCGAATCACTCACTGTGTTCGCGTCCTTCCGCGTAGTCACAAATATTTCCCTGTGATCAAAGTTACATCCTCCAGCAGGGCCGGTGTGCTTTGTGTCACCGGGAAAGGGGAAATGGGGTAATTTGTGCGCCGAGCGGTTAGCTGCACGCGATGAACAGCACGCCAAGATGGTGTCCAAGGGTGAAAACTTCACGCCCTCATGACACGATCTAAAGCGTGGCGAAGAAATTGGACAATGAAACCGAGCTGGGGCTGAAGCGCCGGGCACGCAAGATCAACCGGGAACTGGCGAAGGCCTACCCCTACGCGGTGCCCGAACTGGACTTCGAGAACCCCTTCGAACTGCTGGTAGCCACCGTGCTCTCCGCGCAGACCACCGACGTGCGGGTCAATGCCATCACTCCAGCGCTCTTCGCCCGTTTCCCGGACGCCCACGCAATGAGCCAAGCCGAACGGGGCGAGCTTGAGCAGCTGATCCGCCCCACCGGTTTCTTCCGCGCCAAGACGGACTCCCTGCTCGGGCTATCCGCCGCCTTGGTTGAACGCTTTAACGGAGAAGTGCCAGCCAAGCTCGAAGAGCTGGTGAAGCTTCCCGGGGTGGGACGCAAAACCGCCAACGTCGTGCTGGGAAATGCCTTCGGTGTTCCCGGAATCACCGTGGACACCCACTTCGGGCGCCTGGCCAACCGCTTTGGGTGGACCGATGAAACCGATCCGGTCAAGGTCGAGCACGCGGTGGGGGAACTGTTCGAAAAACGCGACTGGACGATGCTCAGCCACCGCGTGGTATTCCATGGCCGCCGCGTCTGCCACTCGCGCAAACCTGCCTGCGGGGCCTGCGCCATTGCCAAGCTTTGCCCCTCGTTCGGCATCGGCGAGGAAATACCTGCCAAGGCCACAGCGTTGCTCAAGTATGAGCTCGCACCAGGACGGGAAGAATTGCTGGCGAAAATGATCGCCGGCGCAACCCGCCGCGAGCTGAGGGCTGAAGGATACGGATTGGACGCATGAGCGCGCGCTTGGAATTGGAAAAAGTAATTGCCCGCCACACGGCACAGGTCGGGGCAACGCAGAAACTGCCCAGCGAATGGGTGATGAGCGATATTGAGCTCGGTGCTGCACGCCGTGCCGCGGTACTGATCCTGTTCGGTGCTGCCGGCGAAGCGGCCTTGGAGCCGAACTCCCGGGCCGGCGATCTGGACGTGCTGTTCGTGGAGCGCGCCGCGACCCTGCGCAAGCACGCGGGCCAGATCGCTTTCCCCGGAGGCGGGATCGACCAGGAGGATTCGAGCGTTGCCGGCGCCGCCTTGCGCGAGGCGTGGGAGGAAACTGGCGTGGACACCTCCGGGATCGAGGTCCTGGGCACCTTGGGGGAAACCGAATTGCCGGTTTCGAACTTCCTGGTCACCCCGGTGATTGGCTGGTGGCATACCGAATCCAGGGTTTATCCGGCTGACCCGGCCGAAAGCGCCGGCGTATTCCGCGCCCCGGTGGCGCACCTGCTGGAGCCGAGGAATCGCCTGACCGGCGTGGTGCAGCGCGGCAATCAGAAGTTCAAGTCCCCGGCCTTCGATTTTGAAGACCGGATCATCTGGGGCTTCACCGCGATCGTGCTGGACAGGCTGTTCAACGAGCTGGGTTGGACCCAGCCGTGGAACAACCGCCGCGAACTGCGCATGGCCTGAAGCCGGCTACTTCGCATCCGCGTAGTTCCCGGAGATCGCAACACTGACCGGGAAGCGCGGGGAGGCCTGGCCGAACAGGGAACGCCCGGCGAGCATGGCCGCATGCCGGATGAGCTCCTGCAGTTGCCCAGCCAATTCGGTGGGGCATTCAAAGACAATTTCGTCATGGACAAAGAACACCTGGCGGCAGGTCCGGCTCCACCCGGCCTGATGGATCAGGTGCCGTGCGTGGCCCATCCACACCAAAGCCCACTCCGCGGCGGTCGCCTGTACGACAAAGTTCCTGGTGAACCGGCCGCGGGCTCTCGCCGCGCCGTCAGCAGCCCGCTGCGATGCTTCATCGTTGGTAGCTTTCTGCGCCTGCAGCCACTGCTCATCGGCTGGAGGGCAGCCGCGGCCGAGGAAACTGCGCACGCCTTCACCTTGCTCGCCGGCAAGAGCTGCCTGTTCGACAAAACGCATGGCGGTGGGAAAACTGCGGGTCAGGGCCGCACCCACTGCACCTGAAGCACCGCCGCCACCGCCGTAGATGACCGAGAGCATGCCCAGCTTGGCATCATCTCGGGAAGCCACGAGCTGGGCATCGAGCAGCCACTGGTACAGGTCATCTTGCTGGCCTGCTTTTTGCAATTGCTGGTCATTGGAAATAGCTGCCAGGATTCGAGGTTCCAGTTGCCTCCCGTCGGCCACCACAAACGTCGAGCCGGGACGGGTGCGCACGACTTGCCGGATGGAATGCGGCAATTGGAGCGCCCCGCCACCAGAAGCGGCCCAGCGTCCTGAAGTCACCGTTCCCAGCACATAATGCGGATGGAAGCGGCCGCCTTTCACCCATTGATCCAACCACGCATCACCATGGGTGCTGGCAAGGCGCGAGAGTTTCTTGTATTCAAGAACCTCAGAAATCAATGGATGCTTGATCTGCTCCAGTTCCCAGGCCCGCACCGAGCTCACCGCGAAACCGGCCTTATGCAGGGCGCGCAACAGCTCCTGCGGCGAATCCGGGTTGAGCCCGGGACTGCCTAATGCCTTGGCCAATTGCTGGGCCTTGGCCGCTAGTTTTGGCGGCCGTCCATAGTCGGATACGCGTTCGCCCAATTGCTCGCGCAGCAGGGCGCGGTGTCCGGCTTCATCCCACGACAAACCGGCCGCTTCCATCTCGCAGGCAATCAACGCACCTACCGATTCGGCGTGGATCAATAATTCCAGACGCTGACGGGTGCTGGGCTCCTGCGGCAACGCTTTGCGCTGGGCAACGTACATGGCTACGAGCTCGGAAAGGGACTCGCCGTAGGTCGGGGCGGCAAAGAGCGCATCCTGGTTGGCCCTTTCGTGAGCCTGAACTGGTCGTTCAAGATCGAAGTCTTCGAGCTTTTCCGCACTCAGCGGCGAGCGGTGCAAGATGCGTTGGGCCAAAGAGAGAATATAGGCCTTGGCCAGATGAACACCGGCAGAAACAAGCGGCTGCATCCACGGGGTGGTGCGGAGCATGGCCCATCGGGGCGAATGCCGTGCTTCGATTTCGGCAACAAATCCGGCAAAATCATCCCGGGATACCGAGACGACCGGCTGCAGCGAGTTGCCAGAATACTGGTCGCGAAGATCGATCAGGGCATAGCCATCAGGATCGGCAGCAAGGAAAGCGATGGCACTCATGGATCTATTGTGCCGTGCCAGCGGCCGATATCCCCAGTTGGTTGGCGAGCGGCACGCAAATGATCGGGCAGATGCCACGCTCGATGCATGAAATGGCTATCAGAGTCCTCATCGGCTAAACCGCTGAAGAACACCCAACGATTCGTGATGACTGAACTGGATTTCGCGCAGGCGCCTCCGAACAGCACCAGGAGGCCGGCAGCGGCTGACCGCACGGCGGAAGATGAACCGATCTGCACCATCGTGAGCAACGATGCACGGATTATTGAGCGATGCGCAGTGATCGCGGTCGGCGCGGCGGTGAGAATCAACAAATGCACCGACCCGCAGCTGCTGCCCGCCGATGGTTCTGGGCCGGTGCTGTGGGGCAGCGACATGGCAGCACTAGCCGAAAACACGAGCCGGCCGGTGGATGTCCTGGTCGGTCTGGAAGATGGCGAGGCCATCGTGTGGAGCTTGGCCAGCAGAATTCCCAAGGCAAGGGTGGCAGTTTTGCCCTCGGCCAGCCAATGGCTCGGCGAGTACCTGGGTCTATGGGCCATGAGGGCAGGGCATGGACACACACTGGCACTGCATTCCACAGCAGGCGGGCTGGGAACAACGACCCTGGCCCTGTTGCTGGCGCATGCCGGGACATTAAGTGGTCTTCGCAGCGCCATGATTGATCTGGATCCGCATTCCCAGGGCGCTTGGCCGCTGGTTTGCACACAACCGCCAACGGGAATTGGATGGGAAGAATTGCGGCAATCCGGTGGCGCGCTTGCTGCTCATCAACTGGCTGAAACGCTGCCGAAGCTTCGCGATACCGCGATCTTGACCTGGTCCCAGGCAAGCAGAACGCATGAGCTGGAGGACCAGCTGGTGATCCGCCTGCTGGCCGCCGCCCGGCAAGGATTCGATCTGGTCGTAGTGGATGCCGGGCGCGCACCGCATCCGCAACGGCTGGCACTGAACCAATTCATAGACCGGAATATCGCCACTGCCAGTTCGCTGACCGTGCCAGCCACTGGGGAAGTGGTGCTGTGCGGGGAACAGAAACTACGCAGCACCCCTGCGGGTTTTCCTCAGATTCTTGGTGCCTTCCCCGATTTTCCCCGGATCGGCAAAGCGATCGAGCGCGGCCAATTATTCGACAGTTTCAAATCCCGGGCATTGCGCCAACACCTGTCCAACCTCTGCCTGATACCGCAAATGAAGGAGCAGCACCCATGAGCCCGGGACGGCATAGCCACAACGCCAACCCATCAACGGGCGGGCCTGTGCTGGATGCCAAAATCCTTGAATCCGTGCGTGAACGCGCATTGCTCACCGGCGGGCAGCTTGATGCGATTGCCTTGGCAGGAGCCGTTCACGACTCCGGCGCGGCTCTGGGTTCCCAAGGTGCCGCACAATCGCTGGAATCGCTGCAGAACGAAGTGGCAGGATTATCAATCCTCGAGCCTTTCGCACAGCGGCCCGAGGTGACCGATGTCCTGGTCGACGGGCAAGGGATGGTCTGGACGGATTCTCCGGCCGGCCTGCAGCCCACCGAATTCCGGTTTTCTTCCCCAGAGCAGGTTCGGACCCTGGCCGTCCATCTTGCAACCCTTGCGGGCCGACGGCTCGATTCAGCTAGCCCGTTCATGGACATGAGCTTGAAGAATTACCGCGTCCACGCTGTACTGCCTCCAATTGCCACAGCCGGACCGCTGATCTCGATTCGCGTCAAGCGCAGTGCCCAGCTCGAACTGGGCACCGTCCTGGAAGGATCGAACGGGTTCTGGCTACCGCTGCTTCAAGCCATCGTGGAACGCCAGATGAACTTCCTGATTACCGGAGGAACAGGCAGCGGCAAAACTACCCTCCTGCAAGCCATGCTTGCCGAAGCCAATCCGCGGCACCGTCTGGTCATCGTGGAAGACTCGCAAGAACTGCATGTACCGCACCCGCATGTTGTGTCCTTGCAAACCCGGTCGGCCAACGTCGAATCTGCCGGCCAGGTGCAGCTGAAGGATTTGGTTGTCCAAGCCCTGCGCATGCGCCCTGACCGCCTGGTCGTTGGCGAATGCCGTGGGGAGGAAATACGCGATTTTCTGGCAGCCATGAACACGGGGCATCAGGGAGCCGCAGGCACCATGCACGCCAACAACCCGCAGTCAGTTCCGGCCCGCTTGGCGGCGCTGGGTGCGCTCGCCGGATGGAGCGTGCAGGCGACTTCGTTGCAGGCCTCCAGCGCCTTGGATCTTGTCATTCACATGAACAGGGGGAGCCAAGGGCAGCGCGGACCGGTGGCCCTTGGATGCCTGGACACCGGTAGCGATGGCCAGATGCACATGCGGCGCCTGATAGACCTGGACGCCGCCGAACCGCTGGCCGACTACGGGCACAGCTTCCTGGCGAACAGATTTGGCCCATCGCTCACGCGCACCATTGCCAAGGCGCTAGGCGATGAGCATGCCAAGGAGCAATGACCAATGCTGATCCTCATCTTTGGCGCGCTGGCCTTGTGGCTGTGGATCCCCGCGCACCCGGCAAGCAAAATCAAAGCGGGTTCCCTGCGCAGGCTCCGGGATCGCCGGGCGGAACGCCACACGGACGATGACCAGGTACTGAGCACCGATGCCCGCATCATTCGTGAACTCTCGGCGCTGCTCCGAAGCGGATTGGATTTCCATCCCGCAGTTGATGCGTTGCTGGAGGCCGAGGACGACAGTGGGAACATCATCCGAGCGCTCAAGGACCTCCAAGCAACGCATCGGCTAAGCAACAGCGCTCCCGGACCCGGTCTTCCGGCGGAGCAGGGACAAGGTCCAGCGGTGCGACGACTGCACTGGTGCCTGGAACTCTCCGAACGCAGCGGTGCCAGCCTTGCCGATGTGCTGGAACGGCTAGCCGAAGACCTCGAATGCGCCCTAGCAGCCCAGCAAGCATTCGAAGCGGCCATGGCAGGCCCGAAAGCAACCACTAAGTTGCTGACATGGCTTCCACTAGTCGGGTTTGGATTCGGTCTGCTTGTGGGCATTGATGTTCTGGGCACAATAGGCCGATCATGGGCGGCGCAACTCAGCGTGCTCATTGGAGCATTGCTGTGGATCGCCAACCGGATCTGGTGCCGGCGGCTCATGCAGGCAACCACTAGCCAGGCACTGTCATGATCGTTCTGATTCTGCTTCTAGGGGCGCTTTCCATCGCTTTGGCATTAGGACGGCCCAACTCGAAAAGTCGAGAAGGCAAGGCGCCGCAGTGCCTTGGGAAAAGACGGCAGGAAGATGAAAAACCTGTCGAGCTGATCCTGGATCTGAGCGCCAGCCTGTTGGACTCGGGGATGCCCATCACCGAGATCCTCGATCTGCTCGGTCACAGCATTGAACAGTGCGCGGTGCTGCGCAGCGTAGCGCGCTGCTTGGAAATGAACATGGCGTGGGACAAAGCCTGGGAAGCCGTTCCGCCCTGGCTCGACCCGCTGCGGAGAGCACTGCACTTTGCCCACATGACCGGAGCGCCGGCAGCCAATCTGCTACGAAATACCGCGATTCTGCAACGCCGTGAACATGCACAGAAAGTCGCGCGCCTCGGAGCACAATTCGGTACCAGGCTCGTACTGCCTCTAGGGGCCTGCGCACTGCCGGCTTTCATCGCCCTGGGCGTGGTTCCACTGATCATCGCGCTATTCCCCAGCTACCAGTAATCCCCGGCCGAAGGTTATGCCCAGCTCGTAGGAAACCCATGTTGCTGCCCGCGGCGCTCGCCGATGGTAGAAGCACAACATCCACGGTATCGACGCCGGGGATGACAGTCTAGAAAGGACAACACAATGAACCGACGGTTCCGGGAAATCAGGGATCTGCTGCGAGAAGAGCAGGGATCCACCACCGCCGAATTTGCTATGGTCACGCTGGCTGCCGTGGCTTTTGCCGGCTTGCTGATCAGCATCCTGTCGAGCGGCGACGTACGTGGCATGCTGATGGGCCTGATTACTAAAGCGCTGTCGCTGTAGGCCATGAGCTTCAGCGACGAATCGGGTAGCAGCACCGCCGAATTTGCGGTGCTGCTACCCGCGGTTGCCATGATGCTGTCCTTGGGTTTGTGCTTGGGTGTCGTCGGGATCCAGCAGATCCAAGTTCAGCAGGCAGCCGGGGCCATGGCCAGGGAATTGGCCCGCGGCGAGGACGATGCAACCGCTCGCGCCAGTGGCGTGAGGCTGGCAGGAAGCCAAGCCCGTTTCTCGCTCTCAACAGCCAACGGCTACTGGCAGGTTCACGTCAGCAAATCGGTGAGCCTTCCAATCGTTGGCAGCCTTCAAATCCATGGACAAGCCAGCGTGGCCGTCGAATGAAAAAGCGGCGGAGCCTTCGAAGCGAACAGGGTAGCGGAACGGTCATGGCAACAGCGCTCGTGGTTGTTGCACTGCTAATTGCCGGTGCCGTTTTAGCATGGGTTGCAGCAACCCGAGCCGCGATGCAGGCTGCCAGCGCCGCCGATCTGTCGGCGCTGGCTGCTGCGGATACGGCCCGCGGGTTGCGCCCCGGGGACCCCTGCACAGTTGCGGCGTTGTTGGCCGAATCCAACGGTGCACTGCTGGCAGCATGCACGGTGGAACCCGACGGCCAGTCGGTGCGCGTTACGACTAACGTTCCTGTCGGATTCCGTGCCATGGGCATAGAACTGTATCTGGCCGAAGCCCAGGCACGGGCGGGTGCACCGCCACTGGATGCACCGGGGCGGTGAGCATGGCGGAAGCGGTTAGCGGTGGTGCGCTGGCTCCACGTCGTCAAGCACGGCCGTCAACAGCAAGATCGCTCCAGCCTTGTCCAATGGATTATTGCGGTTACCGCACTTGGGGGACTGCACGCAGCTTGGGCAGCCGTGCTGGCATTCGCAGGCCTCGATGGCATCCCGGGTGGCCCGGATCCAATCGGTGAAGCGCTCGAAACCACGCTCGGCGAATCCAGCACCGCCAGGCTGCGCGTCATAGACGAAAATTGTCGGATGGCCGGTATCCATGTGCAGCGCAGTGGATACTCCGCCGATATCCCAACGGTCGCTGGTAGCAACCAGCGGCAGCAACCCGATCATGGCATGCTCGGCAGCATGCAAGGCTCCGGGGAACTGATCTACCTCCAAACCAGCTCGAAGCAATCGCTGCTCGGTCAGGGTGAACCAAATGGACTTGGTATTCAGATCCCGGGCTTCAAGCTCCAACGGTTCTTCGGACAGCACTTCATTAGAAGCCACCGACTTCCGCTGGAAAGACACGACCTGGGTGGTCACAGTGACTTCACCGAAATGAATCGTCAGTTCTCGGTGGTTACGGCTGCGTTCCTCGGAATCAATGGCAACCGTGGTGAGATCACGCGCCGTGGTGTAGTAATCAGGATTCACCCGAGTCACGATCACCACGTGGTTCTGCTCATCAAGTTCTTCCACATGGTAGCTGGCACCCTGATGGACGTAGATGGCCCCGGGATGCGCCTGATAATGCGTTTGCGGGGAATCCATCGTGCCTAGCAGAGCGCCGGTTTCCGCATCGATGATGTCCACTGGTCCACCGCCATCGGCCCGAATGGAGAACATCCCTGCCGCATGTTGCGGATGCGTCCAGAACCATCCAGCCGGGCGCCGGCGCAAGTAGCCGCGTTGCACCAGCGAATCCAGAAGCTGTTCGGTCTGCGGACCGAAAATTTCCAACTCCTCCGGGCGCAGGGGAGATTCTTGCGCGGCGGCGCAGAGGTGGCCGCTAAGCACATACTTATTCTGCGGATCAAAGACTGTCGCTTCGACACCCAAATCGAAGATGGCTTCGGGATGATGTGCCAGGTAGGTGTCCAACGGATCTTCAGCTGCGACAAAGATCGCCAGCGCATCCTGGCCCGAACGTCCGGCACGGCCGATTTGCTGGAAGAACGATGCGCGGGTGCCTGGCCACCCAGCCACCACTACCGCGTCCAGCCCCGCAATATCGATGCCCAGTTCCAGCGCCGAAGTTGAGGTGACACCCAGCAGCTCGCCACTGCGCAATTGCTTTTCCACCTCACGGCGTTCATTAGGCAAGTAGCCCGAGCGGTACGCTGCAAGCCGGACGGATAGATCCGGTGCAAATTTTTCCAGATGCTTGCGGGTGAGCGTTGCGATTGTTTCAGCACCGCGGCGGGACTTGATGAAGACAATGGTTCGAATATGATCAGCCATCAGATCGGTGAGGATCGAAGCGCTCTCGGCGATGGCGGTACGCCGTACCGGTGCACCATTTTCACCGCGGTGATCACTCATCGGAGGTTCCCACAAGGCCATCACCAGTTCACCGCTGGCGGAGAAATCGTTGGCCACCGCTTGAGCTGGCGCCCCAATGAGACGCCCGAAGGATGCTTCGGGGTCTGAGCTCGTCGCGGACGCACCGATGAAGACCGGGCAGCTGCCGTAATAGGCGCAAATGCGACGCAACCGGCGCATCAGGTTGGCTACGTGTGCGCCAAAGACCCCACGGTAGGAATGGGCCTCGTCGATAATGATGTAGCGAAGGCGCTTGAAGAATCTGGACCAGGCCGGATGGTTGGGCAGGATGCCGCGGTGCAGCATATCTGGGTTGGTGAAGACGAAGTTGGCGTGCTGGCGTACCCAAGCACGGGTGGCCTGGTCGGTATCGCCATCGTAGGGAGCGGCTCGGACCCCGGGAACGCCTAGGGACTCCACAGCGGAAAGCTGGTCAGCTGCCAGTGCTTTGGTTGGGCAGATATAAAGCACCGATGCACCGGCATCAGCATCGTTGAATCCGCTGTCCTTCGCCTGGTACAACTGTTCCAGACTTGGCATCAGGTAGGCCATGGACTTGCCTGAGGCGGTACCGGTGGAAACTATGGTGTGGTGGCCCTCGTGGATGAGGTTGGCTGCTTGGGCCTGGTGCAGCCAAGGCTGCTGGATGCCCAGTCCCTGGAATATCCCAACTAGTTCAGCGCTGAGCCACGCTGGCCATTGGCTGGTGATCTCGTCTTTGGCAGCCCTGGTGCGGCGGTGCACCACAGCATCGGGATCATTGGTCCGGTCATAGGGATCTAAGAGAGAACGCACTGACTTCACGAGGACGCCTTCCGGACCGAGAACTGCTGGAGTTAAAGACTATCGCCGTGCTTGACGCGGAAGCGTCAAGCACGGCGATAAGAGTAATCTTGGAGGCCCTAGGCCTTGAACATGACAACCTTGCCCAGCGAAGTCCAGCCCAGCGAAGCGTAAAGCTGCTGGCCATCGACCGAAGCGATCAACAGGCCTTCATCAACATCGTGTTCTTGAGCCAGCGAAGCCAGCGCACGCATGATCAGGGTACCTAGGCCCTTGCGGCGGAAATCGGCGCCGGTGATGATGCGGTCGAAGATTGCGTATCCGCCAACTGCTGAGACATGGCCGGATGCCGCAACGACTTCCTGGTTGTCCTCGGGATGCAGCGACACGTAGGCATGAGTGCCATCGCGTTCAATCTGGAAGACGAAGCCGTCTGCAGGCAGTGGGACCTCGACGTCGTGCACGGCTAGTTCGGTGACCATCAGTGCTTCGTCATCGGCAGTGACCTGCAGGCCTACTTCAGCCGCAATGGCAACCAGATTCTCGGCGGAGTCGTCGAAAGCCGTCAGCCGACGGTTCGGGTGCTTCGTCAGGGTCTCGGCTACTGCTGCGAGTTCCTCTTTGGAGGGAGCATAGATGACGTATTCCCAGTCTTCAGTGGTGTCGTGGCGCAGCGCAGCGTGGACCCGTCCTTCGTTGCGGGTTTCATAACCACGAGCCCCAGCCCAGCCTGCTACCCAGGTGCCAATCAGTTCATCGCTTGCGTTTGATGCCATAATTTGACCCTACCTTGTCTTTCCTAGGAATTAGCTGACATTGAACTAATCGTTGCCTACTTGGAACTATTGCACTGGCCGAGAGCCCGATATTTTCGGGAAAGATCAATGTGACATTGCTCTTTTCCTCGGCGTTTCGCGGCCAAAAGCTACTAACATTGTAGGGTGGCCATTCATCGTATTGTTCTGTATTACGCTTTTACTCCGCTCCCAGACCCGGAGGCAATCCGCCTTTGGCAGCGCTCGCTGCTGGAGCGCTGGGGCTTGCGCGGACGCATCATCATCTCCAAAGACGGCATCAACGGCACCGTTGGTGGCGAGATCTCCGCAGTCAAGGCCTACGTCAAGGCCACGCGAGAACTGCCAGCTTTCAAGAAGATGGATATCAAGTGGTCGGAAGGTTCGGCAGAAGACTTCCCGCGTATCTCCGTCAAGGTTCGCGACGAGATCGTGACCTTCGGCGCTCCTGGCGAACTGGAAGTTGACGAGAACGGTGTTGTCGGCGGTGGCACCCACTTGCGCCCCGAAGAACTTCACGAGCTGGTTGACAACAAGAAGAAGACCGGCGAGAAGGTCCATTTCTTCGATGGCCGCAACGCATTCGAAGCGCAGATCGGCAAGTTCAAGGACGCGATTGTCCCCGAAGTGGACACCACCCGCGATTTCGTTGCCGAGCTGGATTCGGGCAAGTACGACCACCTGAAGGACCAGCCGGTGGTCACCTACTGCACCGGCGGCATTCGCTGCGAAGTGCTTTCGGCTTTGATGGTCAAACGCGGATTCCAAGAGGTGTACCAGATGCAGGGCGGCATCGTCCGCTATGGCGAGAAGTACGGGGATGAAGGCCTATGGGAAGGCTCTCTCTACGTTTTCGATAAGCGCATGCATACCGAATTCTCCGAAGACGCTGTCACCATCGGTGAATGCGTGGGCTGCCAAGGTCCAACCAACAAGTTCGAGAACTGTTCGGACCCGGCCTGCCGCAACCTGCGCCTGTTCTGCGAGGACTGCGCAAAGGACGAAGCACTGCGCCGCTGCCCAGACTGCAGCACCGTAGACGCCTAACTTCAGCTTTCACCAACCGCGGCCTGGACTTTCCATAAGTCCAGGCCGCGTTTTCTATGCGGTCACTTTCGGCCACATTCCGCGCGACGCATCCTTGACGTCGACCTGTTCCACCTCGGTCCGGTAGATTCTCAGCCCTCGCGCCTGGTAGTTCGGTAGCGCCGCCGGTCCGTCCAGTGAGCAGGTATGCAGCCATACCCGGCTGACCTCAGGCAGCTGCGGCCATCGTGAACCCAGGGCCCAGGCCTGTTGCAGTGCTTCGCTGAGCAGCACCCCGCCAAGGCCGCGGCCGGTAGCTTCGGGAAATAAGCCGAAGTAGAAGATCTCGACTTCACTGCCGGCGTCCGCGACTTCCGTGACGAGCTCCACGTACCCCTGGGGAGCACCGTGCTGGTAGAGCACCCAGGTTTCTGAGCCCGGGCGTCGAAGCACTTCGTCCCACTGGTCTCGGGTCGAACCCAGGCGGTCAGACCAGTTCAATTCGCTGCCCACGCTCTGATACAGAAACCGCGAAAATTCCGGGGAGATCTCCTTGGCCAGCTCGATCCGGGCGTCCTCGGGCAAGGACTTGGCCGAGCGAATGACATCAGCGGAGTCGAGTTGCTGGAGATAGGTCACCGTTACTTGGGTCATGCCCACATCATAGGTCGCCGTAGTTTGCCTGGCCTAGCTATCACCCGTTGAGTTACTCGGTAGACTTGGAGGTGTGAATGCTGCTGAATTTTCTTCCATTGATGACGCTCCCCAGAGCTACAATCAACTGCTCATCGACTCCCTAGCCAAAGACCTCACTGATGTCGGGTACAACTATGAAAATGTTGCGGGGCTGCTTGGTGAGGAAGCTGCGGCAGCATTTGCCCGCGACCAGCTCCACCCTGCCTTGCGAAACCTGGATCGTAGCAGGCCAGATAGCTCGCTTGCCTGTGTGGTTCGCCTCTTCCAAATGGGCCAGACCCAGGAAGACGCGGCCATCAATGCCGCCTTCCCGACATTGAAGACCGACGGATTGCTCAAGCTGGGCCTGATCGAGTCCTGGGCTACCGGTTACCGGGCCAAGATTGCCCTGGCGCTGCATTCCTCCGATGCTGACGGTGAATTGTGGGTGGCCCACGACCTGGGTGCCCACCAGCGTCCCGGCGTGTTGCGCACCGACCATGTGCTGGGCATTGGACAGGCGTCCCTGACCCTGGCGCAGATCACGATCCGCGAAAAGGTCGAGCGCGCACTGGACTTGGGTACCGGCTGCGGCATCCAGCTGTTCCATCTGCTATCGCACGCGGAGCATGTTACGGCCACAGACCTGTCGGCCCGAGCCCTGGGCTTCACCCGCTTCAACCTGATGCTCAACTACCAGGCCCTGGAGCTGGATCCGGATAACCTCGAATCGCGGGTCACCCTGCTCCAGGGAAGCCTGTTCGATCCGGTGGCTGGATCCACTTTCAACCTGATCGCCAGCAACCCGCCGTTCGTGATTACCCCGCGAAGCAGCAATGAGCGCGCCAAGGACCGGTTCACCTACCGTGATGGCGGAATGGCCGGCGATACGCTGGTGAGCACCTTGATCGAGCAGGCTCCTGGCTTCCTGGCGCCGGGTGGCTGCATGCAAATGCTGTCAAACTGGGAGATTCCTCGCCTAGATGATGAATCCAACCAGCCGTGGGATGCCCGCGTGCGCCAGTGGTTCGGCGACGAGCTGGACGTATGGGTGATCGAGCGCGAGCAAACAACGCCAAGCGGCTACGCCGAGACATGGCTGCGCGACTCTTCCCAGACCGAGGACAGCACTTCATACATCTCCGCCTACAACGCATACCTCGATGACTTCGAGTCCCGCGGCGTGGGTGCCATCGGCTTCGGTCTGGTGTACTTCCGCCGTCCAGCCGCAGGCCATCCGGTACTGCAGCGCTACGAGCAGATCTCGCACCAGGTGGAACAGCCGCTCGCCCCGACCCTGCAGCGGGACATTGCCATGTCCGACCAGCTGGCCGCCGCCAATGAAGGGTTCAAGGATTGGCACCTGCTGGTGGCCGAGGATGTTACTGAGGAGCGCCATCAGCGCCCGGGGGCGGAGCACCCCGGCGTGATCTTGCTGCGGCAGGGGGCAGGGCTGCGCCGTACTGAATTGCTTGATACCGCACAGGCAGGATTTGTTTCCGCCTGCGATGGTGATTTGTCGGTATCGCAACTAGCCAACGCGTTGGATTCCTTGATTGGAGAAGGGCAAGAAGACTTCGCGGACTTGCTTTATGAAGCAGTGAAGCGACTCTTGCGACATGGCCTGCTTCAGAAAATGTGAAACAAGCGCTAAAGTTTTTCCCTATGACACGGAACACAATTGAGGAACAAGGTGGGGCCGCCTCGCGCGATGAGGCGGAAATCCCACAAGTTGTCTCGATCACTGACCCCCAGGCGATTCGAGCGTTGGCCCATGACGCTCGACTGATCGTCTTGGATGAGCTCTTTGCTTCGCAGACCACCCGCACCGCTACAGAACTTGCATCCTTGTGTGCGCTGACACCTAGCGCCATGAGCTATCACCTCCGGGCCCTGGAGAAGTACGGGTACGTGATTCGTGCTGCCAGCGAAGGAGACGCACGCGAGCGGCGGTGGCGAGCGGCTGGTGAACGGCTAGAGCTGAACACGCAGATCGACTCGGCGAACGCCAAAACTGCGTACTTGAACGTGCAATTGAACGCCTTCCGCACCCGGCTCAATGCTGAAGTCCAGCGGCGCGAGGCAGAAGCGAAGACCGGAATCGCTCCGGACCCGGATCGTCCGCCGATGCTGACTAGCGGTTTGGTCTTCCTCTCGGAAGCCAAGCAACGCGAGTTCAACCGCAGAATGCTGGATCTGGTCTACGAATACGAGGCACAGGCAACAGCCGAGGAACGCAGTATTGATTCGCGGCGTATGTTCTACTTAATCTCATTGCTTCCCGAATACCAGAGCATGGGGGAGGCATCATCATAAGTATGCCCGGCTCAGGGAGCGCAGATTCTTCGGTGTAAGATCATCGGGAAATGTGCTTATAGAGTAGGCATGAAGAACGAAGCTGCGATGGCGGATTGATCAGGGCCCGGAAATGGGTATCCAAGGTCCGTGTTGTCTAAAGGAGTGCTGTGCCCCCCAAGGCCAAGGAAAAGACTGGTAAGAAACTCGTAATCGTGGAGTCTCCTGCCAAGGTGAAGTCGATCGCCAAATATTTGGGTGAAGGCTTTGACGTGGATGCCTCCGTGGGCCATATCCGCGACCTTCCGCAGCCCTCAGAACTGCCAACCGAGCTGAAAAAGACCTCAGTAGGCAAGTTCGCTGTCGATCTGGACAACGACTTTGAGCCTTACTACATGGTCTACCCGGACAAGAAGAAGCGCGTTTCCGAACTGAAGGCGAAGCTCAAAGAAGCTGACGAACTTTACCTCGCAACCGATGCGGACCGCGAAGGCGAAGCCATCGCGTGGCACCTGCTGCAGGTCCTGAAGCCAAAGGTTCCGGTACGCCGCCTGGCATTTACCGAAATCACCAAGGAAGGCATCGCCCGCGCACTGGAAAACATGCGCGAGCTCGATACCGACCTCGTCGACGCCCAGGAAACCCGCCGTGTCCTGGACCGCCTCTATGGTTACGAAATTTCACCGGTGCTCTGGCGCAAGGTGGCTCGCGGGCTGTCCGCAGGCCGCGTGCAGTCCGTGGCAACCCGTTTGGTCGTCGAGCGCGAACGCGAACGCATGGCCTTCATCCCCGCCGGATACTGGGATGTGAAGGGCAACTTCGCCACCAGTGAAGGCGAAGGCTTCGCAGCGAAGCTCTCGGCAGTGGACGGCGCCCGTGTCGCCTCCGGCCGTGACTTCGATGACCGCGGCCAGCTGAAGACCACCCGCAATAAGCTGGCCCACCTGGATCAGGAGTCGGCCCAGTCGCTGGTGGCGAACCTGTCGGATACCGGCTTTGCGGTGACCTCCGTCGAGGACAAGCCGTACACCCGTCGTCCGGCCGCCCCTTTCACCACCTCCACGCTGCAGCAGGAAGCATCCCGCAAGCTGCGCTGGAGCTCCAAGATCACCATGCAGATCGCTCAGCGGCTGTATGAAAACGGCTACATCACCTATATGCGTACCGATTCGGTCTTCCTCTCGGGCGAGGCAGTGAACGCCGCGCGCAAGCAGGCAACCGAACTGTATGGCGCGGATTCCGTTCCAGCCAAGCCGCGCGTCTACAAGGCGAAGAACGATGCCGCGCAGGAAGCCCACGAGGCAATCCGCCCGGCCGGTGACATGTTCCGCCGCCCGAAGGACGTGCGTTCCTCCTTGTCCAAGGACGAGTACGCATTGTACGAGCTGATCTGGAAGCGCACCGTCGCCTCGCAGATGGCCGATGCCAAGGGCTTCACCGCCACCATCAAGCTGCAGGGCACCGCCAGCGATCAGCGCGTGGCCGAGTTCTCGGCCTCCGGCACCGTAATCACCTTCCGCGGTTTCCTTTCCGCCTATGAGGAGGGCAAGGACGAACAGGCCCTGGAAGCCGCAACAGAGAATGCCGAAGCCCGCCTGCCGCAGCTGGCTGTGGGCCAGCAGCTGGCCGGCGATGAACTGACCGCTCTGGGCCACGAAACCTCCCCGCCGGCTCGTTACACCGAAGCTTCAATCGTGGCCGAGCTGGAAAAGCGCGAGATCGGCCGCCCGTCGACCTACGCGCCAACCATCTCCACGATCATGGACCGCGGCTATGTCACCAAGCGAGGCGGCGCCCTGGTGCCGAGCTGGATCGCCTTCTCGGTGATCCGCTTGCTCGAAGAGCACTTCGCGAAGTACGTGGACTACGATTTCACCGCCCGCCTGGAAGATGATCTCGATGAGATCGCCAAGGGCCATCGTGCCCGCACCGACTGGCTGAACCTGTTCTACTTCGGCAAGGGCGCGGAGACCGAATCCGAAGGCTTGAAGCATGTGGTCGATAACCTCGGCGACATCGACGCCCGTGCGATCAACTCGATCAAGGTCACCGACGACATCACCTTGCGTGTGGGCAAGTTCGGCCCGTACCTGGAACGTGCCATCCCGGAAGGCGCCGAGGAAGGCACCGAGCCGCAGCGCGCCAACGTGCCTGAGGATCTGGCCCCGGATGAGCTGACTGCCGAAAAGGCAGAGGAGCTCTTTGCCAACTCGCAGGTCTCCGAAATGCACTTGGGCATTGATCCGGAAACCGGTCGCCAGATCGTAGCCAAGGATGGCCGCTACGGCGCCTACGTCACCGAGATCATCCCGGAGCCAACCGAAGAGGAATTGGCGGCCCAGCCGGTCGAGTACTACAAGAATGGCAAGCCGAAGCCGCCGAAGAAGCCAACCAAGGTCAAGCCGCGCACCGCGTCGCTGTTCAAGTCCATGACTGTCGAATCAGTGACCTTGGAAGATGCCCTGAAGCTGATGAGCCTGCCTCGCGTACTGGGTGCTGACGCTGACGGCGAAGAGATCACCGTGCAGAACGGCCGCTTCGGTCCGTACCTGAAGAAGGGCAGCGATTCGCGCTCGATCGAGAGCGAAGAGCAGATCTTCACGATCACCTTGGACGAAGCGCTGGCGATCTACGCGCAGCCGAAGCAGCGTGGCCGTCGTGCCGCGGTACCGCCATTGGCCGAGTTCGGAGTGGACCCGACCAGCGAGAAGAACATCGTGGTCAAGGATGGCCGCTTCGGTCCATACATCACCGACGGCGTCACCAACATCACCGTTCCGCGCACTACCTCCCTGGAGGAACTGACGCGCGAGCAGGCTATCGAGCTGCTGGCAGACAAACGTGCCCGCGGACCGGTGAAGCGCACGGCAAAGAAGGCGCCGGCCAAGACGCCAGCAGCCAAGAAGACCCCGGCGAAGAAGGCTACGGCCAAGAAGACGACCGCGAAAAAGACTGACTAGTCTTTCTTGCCAGGCCTAACGAGGAGCGCACCATGAGACTCGGTGTATTGGATATCGGTTCGAATACCGTTCACCTGTTGCTCGTCGATGCATATCCGGGAGCCCGCCCGGTTCCCTATGCCTCGCACAAGCGACCCTTGTCCTTGGTGCGCTACCTCAATGAGTATGGCGCCATAACTGAAGAGGGCCAGCGCGAGCTGATCTCCTTCATCAAGGAAGCCGCCAAGTTCGCCGAAAACCACCAGGTTGAGGACTTCATGGCTTTCTGCACTTCAGCGATTCGCGAATCCTCCAACGGTGCTGCCGTCCTGGAACGCGTCGAAGTCGAGACAGGCGTGAGCTTGATGGAACTGACCGGCGAAGAAGAAGCCGGCATGACCTTCTACTCCGTACGCCGTTGGTTTGGCTGGTCTTCGGAATCCATCCTGAACCTGGATATGGGCGGAGGCTCGCTGGAGCTGGCCTTGGGCGTTGACGAGTTCCCGCAAACAGCCTTCTCCGTGCCCCTGGGTGCCGGCCGGCTGACCCGCGAATGGCTTCCTAACGACCTGCCGTCCATTAAGGAAGTCAAGGAACTGCGTACGTACGTGCGTGACGTTCTCACGGACCCAACTACCGAGCTGCGCCAGTATGGCAAGCCCACCTTGGCCACCGCTACTTCCAAGACTTTCCGCTCGCTGGCTCGCATCACCGGAGCCGCGCCGAGCACGGAAGGCCCCTATGTTAAGCGCGTGCTCAATCGTGACGCATTGAAATTGTGGACCAACCGATTGACCGCGATGAGCTGGGCTGAACGGGCAGAATTGCCCGGTGTCTCAGAGATTCGCGCCCCGCAACTGCTTGCCGGGGCGATTGTCGCTCACGAAGCGATGAATGCCTTGAAACTGAAATCTGTGCGGATTTGCCCTTGGGCGATTCGTGAAGGCTTGATGCTGCGACGTTTTGATCACGTGATGTTTGACTCTGCGACACCGCTCAGTAGTAGCGTTGGAGTTGGGGAAGTAGCTCTGGATAACGAGAAGTACAAATTTCTCGCCAAACCCAGCAGCTAACCTTCTTGGCTAAGCGGTGCCCGCACAGTGGACCCGGTAACAGGAGGCAAGAGCATGGAAGACCAGAAGAGCACAATGAAGGTGCCAGTCACCCTCTCTAGCGCGTCAGTTTATCCGCTGACCGTCCATGACGCCTTCGCGATGGCCAAGGACGTGGGATACGACGGGCTGGAAGTGCTGATTACCGGCAACGCAGCCAGCCAATCTGCGACCGCGCTCAAAGCCTTGATGGACAAGTACCAACTGCCGATCATGGCCATTCACGCACCGACACTGCTGCTCACCCAGCAGGTGTGGGGCTCTGCTTGGGCCAAGATCGAACGTTCGGTCATCCTGGCCCAAGCGGTCGGCGCAAATGTGGTTGTCGCCCATCCGCCATTCAGGTGGCAGGGCGCCTACGCCGAAGAATTCGCCGAAGGCGTGCAGCGATTGGTTGAGACCACGGGGATGAAAATCGCCGTGGAAAACATGTACCCATGGCGTGCCCGGGGCCGTGAAGCGAAAATGTACCTTCCGCACTGGAACCCAGTCCCGCAGCACTACCAGCATGTGACCTGGGATTTCTCCCATGCGGCGATTGCCAATATGGATTCGCGCCAAGCCGTTGAGGACCTGGGCCAGCGACTGGCGCACGTTCATCTGTGCGATGGTTTGGATAACGGCAAAGACGAGCACCTTGTGCCAGGCCTGGGCACCCAACCGGTGGCCGAAACGCTGCAATATCTGCGTGATGCCAATTGGAGCGGCACCGTAGCGGTCGAGGTCTCCACACGCAAAGCTCGCAACACCGGGCAAAAAGAAGAATGGCTGGGAAAGACCCTAGAATTTGCCCGCCAGCACTTAACAGTCGGCAGCGACCCCAAGCCAATGACACAATAGCCATATGAGTGAAGCAACAAAGAATCTGTCCCTGTCCTTCCTCGGCGCCGGCTCCATGAACGGCGCCATCCTGCGTGGCATTATCGCCTCGGGCCATGACCCGCAGCTCATCACCGCTACCGTGCGAAGCGATAACCGCGTAGCGGAACTGCGCGAATTGGGCATCAACGTCTTGGTCAGCGAGGAAGATCCCGAAGCCAACCGCCGGGCTGCCGCCAGCGCAGACATTATCTTCCTGGGCGTGAAGCCGGTAGGCATCACCGAACTGTGCGAGGAGATTTCCGGATCGCTGGACGCGCAGAAGGTCGTTGTTTCCGTAGCCGCCGCTATCACCCTGAGCAGCATGCAGTCTCATCTGCCAGCTGGCCAGCCGGTCATCCGTTCCATGCCGAACACCCCTTTGATGGTCGGTGCCGGCGTGGTGGGAATCAGCCCGGCGGCAAGCGTGAGCGACGAGCAGACCAAGTTGGTCACCGATCTGCTCTCCGGATCCGGCGACGTGCACGTCATCGACGAAGAGCAGCAAAATGCGCTCTCGGCAATTTCCGGGTCCGGTCCGGCCTATGCTTTCTACCTGGCTGAGGCCATGGCCAATGCCGGTGTGGCCATGGGCTTGGATGAAAAGCTTTCAATCGCGCTGGCACGTGCCACTGTGGCCGGTGCCGGCAAGATGCTCTCGAACCCTGACGCGGATCCCGCGACCCTGCGCAAGGCAGTAACCAGCCCGAAGGGCACCACCGAGCAGGCTATCGCCACCTTCGATGAGCAGGGAATTCCAAAGATTATTGCTGCGGGCACGCAAGCGGCAGCCGCCCGTGCAGCGCAGCTGAGTGAAGAGCTCGGCTAGGAACGAGCATCCAGTACGTCGGTGGCCGGCAACCAATTGGTTGCCGGCCACCGCCGTATTCCCGATCCTCGTGCCCTACGGGCGGGCTGCGAAACGCTCGAGCAGGTCCACGTGCCCCGAGACGATCAGGACATCTCGGCGAGTCACCATGGTATCCGGCATGGCGTAGGTGAAATCCTCGCCCGGGGACTTCACACCAACGATCGTCACCCCGTACTTGGAGCGGACTTGGGACTGGGCCAAGGTGAAGCCCTGGGTCTCCTTCGGAGGGTACATCTTCACGATGGCGAAGCCGTCATCGAATTCGATGAAGTCGAGCATGCGGCCACCGACCAGGTGCGCGGCACGCACACCGGCATCGGCTTCCGGGTAGATGACGTGGTTGGCACCAATGCGGGTAAGAATCTTGCCATGGGAGGGCGTAATGGCCTTGACCCACAGATGCTCGATGCCCAGATCCACCAGGTTCACGGTGATCAGCACGGATGATTCGATGGAGGTACCCACGCCCACGACGGCAGAGGAGAATTCCTGGGCGCCGAGCTGGCGCAGGGCGTCAATATTGGTCGCGTCGGCCGCGACCACGTGGGTCAAGGTGCTGGCCCACTGCTGAACGAGCTCCGGGCTGCGCTCAATGGCCAGCACTTCGCGCCCCTGCTTGACCAGCGTTTCAGCGACAGATGCACCGAAGCGGCCCAGGCCGATCACCAGCACCGGGGCATTGTGGTCTATGTTCTTGTCAGCCAATGAGCGGCCTTTCTTCTGGGAGTCTGAACAGCGTATTGCGGTGGCGCATGGTCAACGCGCTGGCGAGCGTAATACTGCCGATGCGTCCGGCAAACATCAACGCGCTGAGCACATACTTGCCGGCCGGAGGCACTTCTTGCGAAACCCCGCTACTCAGGCCCACGGTAGCAAAGGCCGAGATCGACTCGAACAGGGCTCGCGAGAAGCCCACCGATTCGTCGATGGTCACGAGCGCGCCGGTAGCGACCATCACCAGCGAAGCACCCATGGCGACCACGGAGATGGCCACGCGCATGGTGCCCTGCGGAATCTGCCGGCCAAAGGCCTTCGCGTCAGTATCGCCACGGACCTCGGCCAAGATCGCCAAGAACATCACGGCAATGGTGGTGACCTTGATGCCGCCAGCAGTAGAAGCTGAACCGCCACCAGCGAACATCAATGCGTCGGTCAACAAGATGGTCACCTGGTGGATGTCGTTCTGATCCACCAGGTTGAAGCCGCCAGAACGGGTCATGGTGGAGGCGAAGAAGCCATGAATGAGCTTGTCGCTGATGGATAAGCCGCCGATGGTCTTGGGATTGGCCCATTCGAAAATCAGCCACAGGAAGGATCCGGCAAAGAGCAGGATGGTGGTGGTGAGCATGGTCAGCTTGGTGTGCAGGTTCCACTTCTTCATATTGAACTTGTGCGCCAGCAGCACCATGATCACCGGGAAACCCAAGGAACCGGTGAACACGCCGGCCATCAATGGGCCCAGGATCCACAGGTCGGTTTCGTAGGGAACCAATCCGTCGGAGTGCGGGGTGAAGCCTGCATTGTTGAAAGCCGAGACGGCATAGAAGATTCCATGCCAGATGGCGGACAGGACGCTTTCACCCAGCATGTAGAAGCGCGGGATCAGAAAGAGCGCGATGACCGCCTGCAGGCTGATCGCTGTGAGGATCACGATGCGCAGCAATGAGCTTACTTCACCCAGGGCTGAGGCTCCAGAACTGTTCATCGAATTCTGCGCCATCAGCTTGGCTCGCACGCCCAGCTTGCGGGATACCGCCAGGGACATGATGGAGGCCAGAGTCAAAATGCCCAGGCCGCCCATGAACGTTGCGACCAGCATGATCAGCTGACCGGCGAATGACCAGTGCACAGCGGTGGAGACGGTCGTTAGGCCAGTAACGCAAACTGCCGACACAGCGGTGAATAATGCGTCATGCAGCGCGGTGGCTTCCCCCGTGGCCGAGGAAAACGGCGCCGCGAGCAGGGAGGTGAACAACGTGATTGCCAGCAAGAAGGCGCCAAGAGTCAAGCGCGCGGGGGAGCGCACGGTGAAGTCCGCAACTGCGATGCGAACGGTCAGCCATTTCTTGCGTCGCTGTTCGCGCATTTCAGCTGCCCGGGCGCTGGGGCCCGATGCACTGGCTGTGCTCATTTATTACTCGCCGTTTCCTGGGGAACAGTTCTTTGCCATGAGGATTTGAAGTCCTTCTAGTAATTTACGCGTTTCCACCGCTAAACGCTTGTGTTGCCCGGCTAAAGACCCGACAAGCCGCGCAAACTGCCATGAATTCATGAGTTGGGTCACTATCGGGTAGCCTGAAATCGTGTTAGATCCGCAGCATGCCCCACGGCCCACCATGGTGATGTGGGATGAAGAGTATCTGAAGTACAAATTCAGCGACTGGCATCCCATGCACCCTTCACGGCTAGAACTGACCTATCGGCTCAGCGATGAGCTGGATATCTTCGATGCGCCGAACGTCACGATACAGGCTCCGGATATTGCCGACGATGCGGTCATCGGCTCCGTCCATGACCAGAGCTATATCGATCAGGTGCGGCGGGTGAGCAAGGATCCAACACTCGTTGCCGAAGAATTCGGCTTGGGCACCGAAGACGACCCGGTATTCGCCGGGATGCATGAAGCCGCCGGGCGCATTGTTGGCGGTTCGGTAGCAGCGGCCCAAGCCATCATGGACCAAGACGTGGTCCGTGCGGTGAACTTCGCCGGTGGCATGCACCACGCCGCGAAAAGCAAGGCCAGCGGTTTCTGCATCTACAATGACGCTGCTGCCGCGATCCATCGCATGCTGGAACAGGGTGCCCAACGCGTGGTCTACATCGATGTGGACGCGCATCATGGGGATGGCACCGAGTCGATCTTCTGGGATGACGAACGCGTGCTGACCATTTCCATCCATGAATCCGGGCTGTCGCTGTTCCCCGGTACGGGATTCGCCAATGAAATTGGCGGCAAGAACGCCGAAGGCAGCGCAGTAAATGTTGCTCTGCCGGCAATGACCGGGGACTCCGGGTGGATGCGTGCCTTCCATGCGATCGTTCCGCAGCTGGTACGCGCTTTCAAGCCGGAAATCATCGTCTCCCAGCACGGTTGCGATGCGCACCGCGATGATGACATGACCAATTTGAAGCTGTCTGTTGATGCGCAACGCCAGGCGGCCCTGGACATATCCCAGTTGGCAGATGAGCTGTGCGAAGGCCGGTGGTTGGCTACCGGAGGCGGGGGATACAACGTCACCGCCGTCGTGCCGCGTACCTGGACCCACCTGACGGCGATTGTTGCCGGCAAGCCGGTGCCGTTGCGTACCTATGTTCCCGAGACCTTCCGCCGCTACGTTCTGGAAAGGTACGGCCGTGCCATGCCTTACCTCATGGGCGATGACGCTCAGCTGTGGTGGCGCAATTGGGAAGTCGGCTTTGATCCGGCCGATCCGGTAGACCGAACCATCATTGCTACACGCAAGGAGATATTCCCGCTTTTCGGGCTCGATCCATGGTTCGACTAGCCTCGCATGGCTGCGGCCACCGGAGACAGAGGCGAGACTTCACAGCATTTTAGGCATGGAAATCGATTGCCAACCGTTCATATGCCGTTAGGGTTATGTGTGTGGCAATTGATGAAGTGTTTTCGGCGTTGGCTGAACCAACCCGACGAAAGATTATAGAAGCGCTCAAGAACGAGCCGAAAGCAGTGGGCACTCTGGTCACTGAACTGGAGATCTCGCAGCCGACTGTTTCCAAGCACTTGAAGGTGCTGCGCGAAGCTGAACTCGTGAGCATGGCCGCTGCCGGGCAGCGGCGCATCTACAGCATTGATACCTCAGCGCTGGAAGACCTCGTGCGCTGGTGCGCCGATTTGGTACCTGCCCAACCGGAGGGCCAAGAGCTGGCAACCACGCAGGCCGAAGCCGAGGGGCAGCTGGCAGCGGTATCGAATCCAACGGCTCAGCAGATCGGGCGGCGCGTTGGCCAAGGCCTGGAACAAGTTACTGGACGTGCGCAAGAGTTTTTCGAGAAACTTCCGCGGTTCGGGCGTCGGCGCTAGCTCTTGTCCAGTCATCGGCGCTGCAACCGTGCAATATGGTCAATCTTTTAAGTTACGCGCGCAATCCTGTTTTATAACATGAAAATTTTGTTCAGAATGCCCAGCATGGCATTCTCGTGTGCGGGGCAGTGACGCCGGCAATGAGGCCCCTTGTGCGCCTGTGCCTGCCCCAAGTGATGAGGAGAAAAACTTGGATAAGCACTTAGCGACGATTCGCGACGAAGTCTTCCGCCGCAATCCCGGCGAAGCAGAATTCCACCAGGCCGTCACGGAAGTATTCGACAGCCTTGAAGCTGTATCGGTCAAGCATCCCGAATACGCCGAAGCCGCAATCCTGCAGCGTTTGTGCGAACCTGAACGCCAGATCATCTTCCGAGTGCCATGGGTTGACGACGAAGGCCGCGTGCAGATCAACCGCGGCTTCCGCGTTGAATTCAACTCGGCTCTGGGCCCATACAAGGGCGGTCTGCGTTTCCACCCATCGGTTTACCTTGGCATCGTCAAGTTCCTGGGCTTCGAGCAGATCTTCAAGAACTCCCTGACCGGCATGCCCATCGGCGGCGGCAAGGGCGGCTCGGACTTCGACCCGCGCGGCAAGTCCGATGGCGAAGTCATGCGCTTCTGCCAGTCCTTCATGACTGAGCTCTACCGCCACATTGGCGAATACACCGACGTGCCAGCCGGCGATATCGGCGTTGGCGGCCGCGAAATCGGTTACCTCTTCGGCCAGTACAAGCGCATCACCAACCGCTACGAGTCCGGTGTGCTGACGGGCAAGGGCTTGAGCTGGGGCGGTTCCCTGGTTCGCCCGGAAGCCACCGGCTACGGCGCAGTGATCTTCACTGAAGAAATGCTCAAGACCCGCGGCCAGACTTTCGCTGGCCAGCGCGTGGTCGTTTCCGGTTCGGGCAACGTGGCAATCCACGCCATCGAGAAGGCGCAGGCACTGGGAGCGAAGGTCGTTACGGCTTCCGACTCGGCCGGCTTCATCGTTGACGAGGGCGGCATCGACCTGGATCTGCTGCGTCAGATCAAGGAAGTTGAGCGCGGCCGCATCTCCGAGTATGCCGAACGCCGTGGCACCAAGAAGGTGAAGTACGTTGCCGGTGGCAGCGTCTGGGACGTTGCAGGCACCGTGGCGCTGCCCTGCGCAACCCAGAACGAATTGGGCGCTGAGGCCGCAAAGAAGATGGTTGCTGCTGGCACCATCGCCGTGGCCGAAGGCGCCAACATGCCTACTACCGCAGAAGCGACCTCGATCTTCCAGGATGCAGGGGTGCTCTTCGGCCCGGGCAAGGCTGCCAACGCTGGTGGTGTTGCTACCTCGGCTCTGGAGATGCAGCAGAACGCCAGCCGCGATGCATGGAGCTTCGAGCACACCGAGCGTCGCCTGACTGAGATCATGGTCGGCATCCACACCAGCTGTGCTGCTACTGCAGACGAGTACGGCATGCCGGGGAACTACGTCGCCGGCGCCAACATCGCAGGCTTCGTGAAGGTCGCAGACGCAATGCTCGCACAGGGCGTCATCTAATAATCTGCAGCGCTGCAATCCGCGTGAATTCATTGGGGACCCGGTGAAATCACGCGGATTGTCTCGTTCAGGCATCAAAAAATGTGATTCAGATGGTCACGTGTGTGTTTCGTGATGCAAAAGTTACAAAAGTGCGATTAGACTAGTACAAAGCGAACGTGAACCTGAACCGCCGATGTTGATCCAAAGTCGTGTAAGTTCATCTTCGCAAAATTAACGCGACGAATAAGAGATCAGCGTCAGGAGAATATCCCGCATGACGGATAAACAGAATTTTGCCGGAGCCCGTTTCATGACTGTGGCCGAAGTGGCCGACATGATGCGCGTTTCCAAAATGACCGTTTATCGGCTGATCCACGCCGGTGATTTGCCTGCTGTTCAGTTCGGTCGCTCCTATCGCGTTCCGGAAAACGCCGTGGAATCATATCTGAATGCCGCGGCCATTGATCCGCAGCACGGTACCGGTTCTTACGGTCGATAGTCCGCGCGATGGTCAGAGCATGACCGAAAAGCGGGTAATCTGTTAAGGAACGTTTAACGTCCGGTCAACCTTGTCCTTGGGCTCGCGCGCAAGCAGGCATTTGGGGTTGACGCATTTATTTAGTTTGTGAGGAACCACTATGGGCTCTGTTATCAAGAAGCGCCGCAAGCGTATGTCGAAGAAGAAGCACCGCAAATTGCTTCGTAAGACCCGCCACCAGCGTCGTAATAAGAAGTAAATCTACTTCTGAGCATTTGCCGCTTGGCAATCATCGCCACCGCTTCACAGTGAAACTGTTGAACGGTGGCGATTGCTTTATCCAAAGCCGCCCAGCGTCGGTCTAAGAGCCGGAACGGCGCAGAATGGACCGTCGCGCCGCCCAGAGCGCACCAAGCACTCCAGCGGCCTTCAGGCCTAGTTTGGCAGCTCGCTGGCCGGTGCGGAAGTCGTAGACCTGCCAGCCGCGGCGCTTGGCGTAGGCGCGAAGCCGCGCATCGGGATTGATGCACACAGGATGTCCCACAGCTTCAAGCAAGGGAACATCATTGTAGGAATCCGAGTATGCCCATGATTTCGACAGCGAGATGCCGCGAGCCTTCGCCAGGGTGCGCACCGCTTGCGCTTTTTCCGCAGCGTGCAGGATCGGGCTGGCCAGCGCTCCGGTGTAGAAACCGTCTTCGCTGGCCACTACAGTGCCCAATGCACCGGTAAGTTCGAGACGTTGCGAGATGACATTCGCCACTTCCAGGGGAGTGGCAGTGACTAGCCAGACTTCACGGCCCACCGTCCGATGCTGGCGAGCAATGGCTACCGTACCGGTCCATAGCTTGGGTTCGATGTATTCGTCATAGATCTCGTTGCCGATCTTCTCGATCTCGGACACCGGGATCCCTCGGACCATCATCAACGCACGGTCGCGAATCTGGTGAATGTCCCCTAGGTGCTCACCGCGCGCGGCGAAGCGCAACTGCTTGAGCGCGAACCAGAGGATTTCGCGGAATTGGAAGAAGCGGCGCTCATGCAGTTTCCGGGCCAGCAGATACAGCGATGCACCGCGCACAAGGGTGTTATCTACATCGAAGAAAGCGGCGACCGTGTCCGGAGCCAGGGCGGAATTCGGGCTGGGGTGATGATCGATGGAAGACATTTGATCCAGTTTATTTCATTGCCAAGTTTAAGGGCGGTTACGGCTCGTGAGATTATAGGCAGGTGAGTACTTTGAATCAGATCCAGCTGTTGGTTCGAGAAGGCTGCCACCTGTGCCAGGCCGCACGCGCAACCGTGGCCGAGGTGACTGGCCGGTTGAATATGGAGTTTTCCGAACTGGATATTGACCAGCACCCTGAATTGCTGGCCAAGCACCACGAGGAAGTGCCGGTTCTGCTGATCAACGGAGAAGTCCGCGACTTCTGGCACATCGACGCACAGCGTCTGGAACGACTACTGAGCAGCTAGCCGCTGCCGAATAAATGAAAATGCGTTGTGCTCTTCAAGAGCACCGAAAAGTGCGGGAGAACGAAGATGTCAGAGCTTGAAGCCCGGGTCCTGCCTGAGGCCACGCTGGCTCGACTGACCCAGTACTTGCGCGCGCTGAACGCCTTGGAAGCCCAGGGCCTGGAACGCACCAGTTCCGGGGTGCTGGCCAAGGAAGCTGGAGTGAACCCCTCCATCCTGCGCAAAGACCTTTCCTGGTTGGGTTCTTACGGAACCCGCGGGGTGGGCTACGTGGTCCGCGAACTGGCAGAACATATCAGCCGCACCCTCGGCCTGAACCAGGACTGGCGTGTGGCCATCCTCGGCGCCGGTAACCTGGGGCGCGCGCTCAGCGGATATGCAGGATTCAGGACTCGTGGCTTCAACGTCAAGGCGATCCTGGATATCGACCCCGCACTGGTCGGCAGGCCGGTCGGCGAGCTGCACGTGGAAGCGATCGCGGACTTGGCCGCAGTGGTTGAACGCGAAGAAATCAACATCGCTGTTCTGGCAATTCCGGGCGATGCTGCGCAGGACCTGGTCTACGAACTGGCCGCGCTTTCGGTCCGCTCGGTGCTCTCGTTCGCACCGATGCCGCTTCGCGTACCCGCGGGCATGAACCTGCGGCGCGTTGATCTTTCCACTGAATTGCAGATCCTGGCATACCTCGCCGTTCAAGGCTGAAGCCGCGCAGACGAGAAAAGGCGTAGCCGCGTTATCCTTTGGGTGGATGGAGCGGCTACGCCTTTATTGTCCCTGCAGGGCCTCGCGAAGAGGCTCGGCCATGCGTTTAGCGGAAGCCGGCCAGGCGAGCCTGGCGGCGCTGCGCAATGTATTGCGAAGAAGGGCGCAACCAGGCGAAGACCACGCCTGCAATGCCCAACAAGATGCCCACAACGTAGACAGCGTTGATAATTCCGGCTTGAGTGTCAGCGAACATGCTGATCATTGGAACGATAGTCACCAGATTCAGCAGTGAAAGCGCACCGAGGATCGTGGCGATAATTCGCATGGCGCCCACGCCGCGGCCAACGAAGAAGCCCACCAGGAAATACAGGGCCAAGGTGATGATCATGGAGATAATCACGAAGGTCGACATCATGGAATTGACCTGGGCCATGAAGGCCTCAGGGCTTGCCATCATCTGTTCAACCAGTGGATCCTGCTCCATGCCCGGGGTGCTCTGCATCTGGTTCTGGAACTCTTCTTGCACCAGCGACCACTGCTGGCCAATCATGTTGGCCATCATGTTGGAGTTGGTCATCAGCCAGCTGGCGAGGGCACTGAAGATGCCCGCGAGCATGATCAAGCCAAAGGCGATAGCCAAGGTCCGTGGCCGCTCGGTCGGCGGCTGCACGCCGGCGTAACCTCCCTGCTGGGCATACTGGTCGTAGCCCGGTGCCTGCGGTTGCCCGTAAGGATTCGGATTCTGGCCGTACGGGTTCTGGCCGTACGGCGAGGGCTGCTGGCCGTAGGGGTTTTCGCCGTACGGGTTCTGCGATGAACCCTGGCCGGAAGGGCCCGGGTTGTAGGGCTGGCCCGGCTGGTTAGGATCGTTGTCGCTCATGATGCGTCCTTCTGGGTCGAACTGTCTTATTAACTAAGCGTAGTGGCAGTCGGTTGTGAGCAACCCCTCCGAAAGGATGGTTTTTCCATATGGGATTCCAATGCGTGTCCTGTGAATAGTTGACGGTGGCCACAATATGGCTAATTTGCACCGAATATTTGAGACACTGGAGGCATGCCTTTATCGACCGTCCATTTGTTGCGCCACGGGGAAGTTTTCAACCCTGACCGTATGCTCTACGGCAGGATCCCCGGCTTCGGGCTCTCGGAACTCGGATTCCAGATGGCCGATGGGGCAGGAGAATATTTTGCCAAGCGCCAAGCAGAAGGCGGCAACCTAGTGCGCCTGGTGGCCTCACCGCTCCTGCGAGCCCAGCAGACAGCCGCGCCGACCTCCAGTGCTCTGGATCTGCAGGTCCACACCGACGAGCGGGTTATCGAAGCCGGCAACAAGCTGGAAGGGCTGTCCAAGGTTGCGGAGCACCTGCGTCAGCCGAAGTACTGGCCGCTGCTGGTCAACCCGCTGAAGCCTTCATGGGGCGAACCATATGCCCAGCAGGTTGCTCGCATGCGCCTGGCCATGGATGAGCACCGCAAGGCCGCCCTCGCCGAGCACGGCGAAGGAGCGGAAGTCATTATCGTCAGCCACCAGCTGCCGATCTGGGTTACGCGCCGCGCCGCCGAGAAGAAGCCGCTGTGGCACGATCCGCGCCAGCGCGAGTGCACTCTGGCTTCCATCACCAGCTTTGATTTTGAGGGAGACGAATTGGTCTCCGTGCGTTACACCGAGCCGTGCCCCGAGCTGCTTGCCGGCGCGGCGAATATCCCTGGAGCCTAAAGCAAAATGACAGATCCTGTGCCTAATCCTCGCCACTTGAGCCGCCGCACCATGTTGCGTTCGCTCATGGTTGCCGCCGCCGTGGTGCCCTTGGCTGCCTGCAGCGGCAAGGAAGATGCGCTGACCGCGCAAGCAAACAGCGGCGACGGCAAGAACTACATCGCTGGCGACGGCGCCGTGGAAGAGTACGAAGTTTCCAAGCGCAGCGAACCGGTTGCCCTCAAGGCCACCACCTACCATGGCACCGATATCGACTTCACGCAGTGGCAGGGCAAGCCCGTAGTCATGAACTTCTGGTATGCCGCCTGCGCTCCGTGTCGCATCGAGGCACCGGATCTGAAGGAAATCGCTGAAGGCTTCGGCGAGAAAGTCGAATTCATTGGCGTCAACGTACGCGATGAAGCCGAAGCGGCGAAGGCCTTCGAGCGCACTTTCGAGATCCCCTATGAGTCGGTACAGGATACCTCCGGGGACATCCAGCTGGCGATGACCAAGTACGTCCCGTTGCAAGCGGTTCCATCCACCTTGGTGCTGGACCGCCAGGGCCGTGTCCGTGCCCGCGTGATCGGTGCCGTAGAGCCTGGCACCCTGAAGTCATTGATCGACTCCGCTCTGACCGAAGAGTTGTGAGCTGATCAGTGACCACTAATCCCTTTGCCGACATCGTCCTGGACGGGTCGTTGCTGCTGGCTGCCCCAGTAGCACTGCTGGCCGGGCTGGTCTCCTTCCTTTCGCCTTGCGTCCTGCCGCTGGTGCCGGGCTACCTCGGTTACGTCACCGGGTTGACTGGTGCGGATCTGAAGGAGCACCGGCGCGGCCGCGTGGTCTCCGGCGTACTGCTCTTTGTCCTGGGATTCTCCGTGGTCTTCATCGCAGCGGGCGTGCTTTTCAGCCAGGCCTCCGCGTGGCTCAGGTTCAACGGCTCCTGGGTCACCCAGGCATTGGGCCTGGTCGTGGTCTTCATGGGCATCGTGTTCATGGGCGGCTTCTCCTGGATGCAGCGTGACCGCAAGATCCACAGGAAACCGCCTGCAGGCCTGTGGGGTGCCCCGGTTCTGGGGCTGACCTTCGGCCTGGGGTGGGCACCGTGCATCGGCCCCACCTTGAGTGCGGTACTGATCATGTCCACCGGTGTGGACGCGAACGTAGGGCG
Source organism: Glutamicibacter sp. NPDC055354 (assembly GCF_053644955.1). Taxonomy (NCBI): domain Bacteria; kingdom Bacillati; phylum Actinomycetota; class Actinomycetes; order Micrococcales; family Micrococcaceae; genus Glutamicibacter; species Glutamicibacter sp. NPDC055354. The sequence goes on along the minus strand of NZ_JBSHMB010000001.1, from coordinate 1,413,192 downwards.
TGGAACGCTGCTGACTGTGTTCTATTGCCTCGGATTGGGTTTGCCCTTCATCCTGATTGCGATGGGGTTGCAGCGCGGCATGCAGGCGCTGGCGTTCTTCCGCAAGCACCAGGTTTTCATCATGCGTTTGGGCGGGGGACTACTCATTGCCTTGGGACTGGTCATGGTGACCGGTCTGTGGGGAACATGGGTAGCAGAACTGCAAAACTGGTTTGCCAATGAAGTGAGGTTGCCAATTTAATGGCGAAACAACAACGGAATTCCAAGGGAACTGGCGACGCGCCTGCCCTGGGATTCATGGGTTCCATGCGTTGGATCTGGACCCAGCTGACATCGATGCCGACAGCTTTGTTCTTGCTGTTGCTGCTTGCCGTTGCTGCGGTACCGGGATCGATCTTCCCGCAGCGCGACGCCAACCCCGAATCTGTAGCCCAGTACCTGGAACAGCACACCACCGCTGGTCCATGGCTGGATCGCTTCCAGATGTTCGAAGTGTATTCATCGGTGTGGTTCTCCGCGATCTACATCTTGCTGTTCGTCTCGCTGATTGGCTGCATCATCCCGCGTGTGAAGAAGCACGCCAAAGCCTTGCGCACCCCGCCGCCGAGGACCCCGGTGCGCCTGGAACGACTTCCCCAGTACAGCTCGCATGAAATTCTGGAAGGCGAGACGGATACGCCCGATGACCAGCAGGTCATCGAGGATTCGTTCAGGATCCTGAAGAAGCGCGGCTACCGTGTCGAGCGCCGCGAGGATGCCACCGGGGCCTCGGTTGCCGCAGAGCGCGGGTATACCCGCGAAATCGGCAACCTGCTCTTCCACATCTCGCTGATGGGCGTACTGGCTTCGGCCGCGATCGGCGGAGCCCTGGGCTACACCGGGCAGCGCGTGGTTGTCGAGGGGGAGACCTTCGTGAATTCGCTGGTGGCCTACGACTCCTTCACCCCGGGCACCGGCTTCAATGCCGATAATTTGCCGCCCTTTGCTGTGACGCTGGACAAATTCGACATCATCTTCGACCGCGAATCCGAATCGCATTTCGGACAGCCGCTGGACTTCACCGCCCACGTCAAGGTGCGCGAATCGCCCGATGCCGAGCCAGTGAAGCAGGAGCTGAAGGTCAACCATCCGCTGCGGATCAGCGGCGGTGACGTGTACCTGGTCGGCAATGGCTACGCCCCGGTGATCACCGTCAAGGATGGCAACGGCAATGTCTCCTATTCCGGCCCGGCGGTTTCCATTCCGCAGGATTCGGTCTACACCTCGATGTTCGTGCTGAAGGTTCCGGACGCCGAGCCATCGCAGCTGGGCTTCCAGGGCTTCTTGCTGCCAACCGCACTGGTGGATGAGAACGGCTTCGGCATCTCGGGCGACCCCAACGCCATCAACCCCCAGCTGCACCTGAACTCGTACTTCGGGGATCTGGGCCTTGACGACGGCAATCCGCAAAACGTGTTCGTGCTGGACACGGAGAAGATGGAACCGCTGAACAGCCGTGATTTGGATGCCGGCGGCATCATCCTCGAAGCGGGGCAGACCTACGAGCTGCCCGACGGCAAGGGCTCGATTACCTTTGACGACCTCAAGCGCTTCGTCGCATTGGACATCAATCATGACCCGGGCAAGCTGCCAATCGGCATTTTCTCAGGTCTGGCGCTGATCGGCCTTGCGGTCTCGCTGTTCACCCCGCGTCGCCGCGTCTGGGTGAAGCTGAAACAAGAAAACGGCAAGCGTAGTATCGAGTACGCACTGCTGGCACGTGGCGAGGATCCGCGTCTGGAACGCGAAGCTACAGAACTACAGAAGATCTTTGACAAGGCTTGGCCATTGGCAAGCCAGGAGCAGAACCAAGGAGCAGTAAATGGATAACGCTGGGGCATTAGCGCCAATCAATGAAACGCTGGGTGAATACAGCCAGTTGTTCATGCTGCTGGCCGCCATGGTCTACGGAGTGGTCTTCATCATTTTCGCCTTGGACCTGGCAAAGACCAACAAGTCCATCAGCGAAATGGATTCCGAAGCGCTCAAGCGCGACGAGGAACTGCTGGTTAGCGCTGGCGGCGCCGTGGGCACCAAGCCCCGTTCGCGCCGGGGTGCCGCTGTGCGTGCCGACAACGTCGGCGAGCATATCGTGACCGACAAGATGGAGTACACGCAGTTGTCGGCCAAGCGCCCCACGGCTCGCATTGCCGTGGTGCTGATGTGGCTGGCCGCTGCCCTGCACGGCGGTGCCGTGGTTTCCCGTGCGATAGCCGCGCACCGAGTGCCCTGGGGCAACATGTACGAGTTCCTGTCCACCGGTGCATTCCTGGTGGCTCTGGTCTTCTTGCTGGTGCTGATCTTCAAGGACCTGCGCTTCATGGGATCCTTCATCTCCGGCCTGGTCACCTTGATGCTGTGCGGTGCCACCATCGGCTTCCCGACACCGGTTGGCCACCTCGTTCCTGCCCTGCAGTCGCCATGGATCGTCATTCACGTCTCCATCGCCGTCCTGGCGTCGGCACTGTTCGCCATCAGCTTCGCCATGAATGTGCTGCAGCTGGTACAGCATGCTCGCATGAACCGGCTGGCCGCTGGCCAGGACGACAAGCTGCCCTTCATGCGCGTGGTGCCAGGTGCCGGCGCATTGGAGAACTTCGCCTACCGCATCAACACCATCGGCTTCGTGATGTGGACCTTCACTGTCATCGCTGGTGCGATCTGGGCAGAGGCCGCTTGGAGCCGCTACTGGGGCTGGGATCCAAAGGAAGTCTGGTCCTTCGTGATCTGGGTTGTCTACGCAGGCTACCTGCACGCCCGTGCCACCGGTGGCTGGACGGGCCCACGCTCGGCCTGGTTGTCGATCATCGGCTTCCTGTGCGTGGTCTTCAACTTCACCATCGTGAATATCTTCTTCGACGGTCTGCACTCCTACGCCGGAGTCTAGTTCCTAAGAATCCAGCACTGCGAGCGGTTTCCCTTTAGCGGAGAGGCCGCTCGCAGTACTTTAAGCGTTCGTTGCAGGCCCTGGTACTCAAGTGCGGGGCACTGACGGGCGCCTGCCCCCGTCCGTCCCTCCAGCGCCCGTAGAGGAAGCCCCGCGCCCCGGGCCGCCTGCAAGAATGCCCGAAGCTCCCACGAGGCATGAAAAAAGCCCAGCGGCGCTGGCACGCGTGCTGGGCTGGTTGCCGGAATCCCGGCAGAACTAGGTGGTTATTCGGTTTCAGACGAAGAGCTGTCGGTGCCTTCTGGCTTGTTCTTGCGTTCTGCACCTGGCTTCGGTTCCTTGGCCTCAGGCTTGGCTGGTTTCTCGCCATCGGCCTTCTGCACGTCTTCACGTTTAGTGAGGTCTTGCTCACGCGCCTTCGAGTCGGCTTCACGCTGCTGCTGGCGGCGCCAGACCTCCAGCTGGCGCAGGAAATCCTCATCGTCGTCCGGAGCCATGGACTTCTGCGCAGGGGCTCCATTTGACGCAACAGGGCGACCTAGGAGGAACCACAAACCGGCTCCGATTAGCGGAAGGAGGATGACGACCGCAATCCACGCAGGCTTAGGCAATGAACGAATGCTGCGGCGCTCTGCACGAGCGCATTCGATCAGGGTATAAATCGTCAAAGCAACCGAAACCACTGCGGCGAAAATCAATAAGCGGACCATGCTTCCATTCTAGTGATAATCCTGTTCACAGGTTCACCGGTAGAATTGAGACTATGCAGTTTGTGAAATATAGCGTTATCCGCCTAGGCATATTCCTAGCCGTTTTCTTGGGCCTCTGGTTAGGTATGAAGTGGCCAATCTTCGTTTCCGGAATTATTGGCCTGGTCGTGGCCTTCGCGGTGGCCTACCTTTTCTTCAATAAACTTCGGCTAAAGGCGAACGAAGATATCCGCAACGCTTTCAGCAAGACCTCGGCAAACAAGACCAGGATGCAGCTAGCTGATGAAGCCGTTGAGGATGAATTCGACGAATCACAGCGCAAGCAGACCCCTGGCGCCGAGTAAATTTCCCCACGCAGGTTCACCTCGAACTGCATAGCCCAGCCATTAGCGCATGGCCGGCATGACAATTAACGAGATGGGCTGGCCGGATCAATTGATCCGGCCAGCCCATCTCGTTTTTCCTTCTGCAGCGGTGGCTAGGCCAAAACCTCGATGGCGATAGCCAAGGAGAAGAGCACCGCATATACGACATTGACCATGCCGGTCTGCTTAAGCACCAGCACCAGCTTTGGCAGCTGCTGCTCGCGAAGCATCAGCAGCGATGGAGCCACTGCAGGAACGAAGGTGAGCAGGACCAGCCACATCCATGGGAAGGCGCTGGTGGCCAGCAAAGGGAGGAGGATGGCTACCGCCAGCATCAGCACGTAGCTCAAGCGGGCATTGTGTTCGCCAAGGCGCACCGCCAAGGTAATCTTTCCCACCTCTTTATCGGTAGGAATGTCTCGCACATTATTGGCCATCAGCAGAGCGCAGCCAATCAGGCCGGTGCCGATGGCACCCCACAGCGAAGCCATGGTCAGCTGGTTGATCTGGGTGAAGGTGGTACCCAAGGTGGCGACCAAGCCGAAGAAGATGAAAACGTAAATATCGCCCAAGCCGCGGTAGCCGTAGGGGTTCTTGCCGCCGGTGTAGCCCCAAGCGGCGAAGATCGCGGCGACGCCTACCAGCAGCAGCGGCCACGAGGAAGAAATGATGACCAGCACGAGGCCGAAGATGGCGGCTAGCCCGAAGCAGCCGAAAGCGGCATTGCGCACGTTCTTCGGCTCGGTGAGCTTGGAACCGGTCAGGCGCAGCGGGCCGACGCGTTCGTCATCGGTGCCTCGGATGCCGTCCGAGTAGTCGTTGGAGTAGTTCACTCCGACCTGGAGCAGCAGGCCCACCAGCAGAGCCAAGACGAAACGGAACCAATGAACGGTTCCAGTTTCGCCCAGCGCGGCTGCGGTACCGATGACAACCGGGGCAATGACGATAGGCAAGGTGCGCAAACGCGCCCCAGAAACCCACTGGGAAAGTGTGGCCACTTTCTGTCCTTTCAGGGCAAGCGGAAACTCGTACCCTCTAGTTTCCCGCGATTAGGCGTGCAAGGCGAATCGAGACTAGTCGCGAACGCCTAGTTCTTCGATGACCAGCTGTCGATTGAACTTGCCATTAGGCAGCTGCGGCAAGCCAAGAGGGTAGTGGCGCACGTGCTTGGGCACCGCTTCCTTGCCCAAGGTCCGGCGCACCGCTTCGAAGGCATCGGCGGTATTGGTCGGGCCCGCATAGGCCAGGCCAACGCTGTGGCCCCATTGCGGATCGGGCACCGGGACCACGATTGCCTGCGTGAAGAATTCTTCCAGCAGCCCTTCAATCTTCGATGCCGAAAGCTTGATGCCCCCGGTATTGATCACATCATCGATGCGTCCAATGATCTTCAACCGCTGTTTTTCAACGGTGCCCAGGTCATCGGTGACGTACCAGCGGACACCATCGCGTTCAATGAAGTGCTCGGCGGTGGCTTCGGGGGAGTTGGCGTATCCGTCGGCGAGCATGGGGCCGGCGACCCAGATGCGCCCCTCATGCGCTGCCAGCTGCACGCCGGGAAGGGCCGTGCCGTTGTAGACCAGGCCGCCGGAAGTTTCCGAGGACCCATAGGTCTGGAAAATCTTCAGCCCATGATGGCGGGCGCTGACCAGCAGGTCCTTGCTGGCTCGCGCGCCGCCCAAGAGGATGGCGTCGAAACGCTTCAGCGCCTGCAAGGTTTCCGGCGCCGGGTTATCCAGCAGCCGGGCAAGCTGGGTTGGAACCAGCGAGGTGATCCGGCGGGAGTCGATCATTTGATTGGCGGCTTCGGTGAATGCCGTGGCCGAGAAACTGCCCTCGGTGTCCATCACCACGGGCTTGGTGCCGGCGAACAATGAACGCGTCAGCACGCTCAGTCCCGCGACATAGTGCACCGGCAAGGCCAGCAGCCATTGGCCTTCGAAGCCGAGGAACTCGGCCGTGGCCTGCGCACTGGATGCCAACGCCGAAACGCTGAGCACCGTGCGCTTGGCCCGGCCGGTGGAACCGGAAGTCCGCACCACTGCCATGGGCTGCTCGAAACCTGGCAGGTCCTGTGGCGCCAAGTACTCGATGCGCCAGCCGTTGGGGTTGGCCTCATCGAGCAATACCTCAACGGCCGGCCCCCCGTCGTTGGCCACCGTGGCCAACGCTGCGAGCAGTTCAGAGAGTTGTTCGTCCATATCCGGTCCTCGTTCCGTCGCGGAAGATTAGAAGTAGTAAGGGTAGTTGGACCAATCCGGGTCGCGCTTGCCCAGGAACGCGTCGCGTCCTTCTACTGCCTCATCAGTCATGTACGCCATGCGGGTGGCTTCGCCAGCGAAGACCTGCTGGCCGGCCAAGCCGTCATCGGCCAAGTTGAAAGCGAACTTCAGCATGCGGATGGCCTGCGGGGACTGGCGGGCGATGTCGGCTGCGTACTCCAGGGCCACCTCTTCGAGGCGTTCGTGCTCTACCGACTCGTTGACGGCGCCCATGCGGACCATGTCATCGGCCGAGTACTCGCGGGCAAGGAAGAAGATTTCGCGGGCGGTCTTCTGCCCGACCTGGCGGGCGAGCAATGCCGAACCGTATCCGGCATCGAAGGAACCGACGGTAGCGTCGGTCTGCTTGAACTTGCCTTTCTGCTTCGAGGCAATGGTCAGATCCGAGACCACGTGCAGCGAATGGCCGCCACCGGCAGCCCAGCCGTTGACGACGCAGAGGACAACCTTGGGCATGGTGCGCATCAGGCGCTGGACTTCCAGGATGTGCAGGCGCCCGGCACGCGCCGGGTCGATGGATTCGCGGGTCTCGCCTTCGGCATAGCGGTAGCCGTCACGGCCGCGGATGCGCTGGTCGCCGCCGGAGCAGAATGCGTGTCCGCCGTCCTTTTCGGAGGGGCCATTGCCGGTCAGCAGGACGGTGGCTACGTCGCTGGTCATGCGGGCATGGTCCATGGCGCGGAACAGCTCGTCCACGGTGTGCGGGCGGAAGGCGTTGCGCACCTCGGGGCGGTCGAAAGCGATGCGCACGGTCGGAAGGTCGCGCACGATGCTTCCATCCGCCGCTCGCTGGACTTGGCGATGGTAAGTGATGTCGGTGAAGTCGAATCCCTCGACCACGCGCCAGCGCGTTGGGTCGAAGACATCGGAGACCTTCTCGGGCAATGCGGAATTATTCAGGCTACTCACCCTATGAATGCTAGTCGGTTTCGTCCGGAACTCTAAGAAAGGAGTAGTAGACTTTTCACGGCCCGACTCGCGGTTGCGCGTGGAATCCCCGCCCGTACGACTTGGACCATCCAGTGAATCACCGGATTCATTTCACGATTTTTGCACGGATCCATTGAACGCGTCCGTAGGTCAGGAGTTCATCTATGCCATCTGGTCAGCATCGCCCGGCAACCCCGGAAATCAGTGCCGAGGGCTACAAGAAATCCCTGAGCCGCCGCCACGTCCAGATGATCGCGATCGGCGGAGCCATCGGTGTGGGCCTGTTCATGGGCTCCGGCGGGCGCCTGGCCTCGACCGGTCCGGCGCTGGTGCTGTCCTATCTGGTAGCTGGCGCCTTGGCTTACCTGCTGATGCGGGCACTGGGCGAACTGATCATGTACCGCCAGACTTCCGGTTCCTTCGTCTCGTACGCGGCTGAGCTCTTCGGTCCCAAGGGCGCCTTCATCTCCGGATGGATGTACGTGCTGAATTGGATCATGACCGGCATTGCCGAGCTGATCGCCATCGGCCTGTACTTCCAGTATTTCTTCCCGAATGTTCCGGTAACCGTTTCCGCGTTCTGCGCGTTGCTGCTGCTGGTGGCCATCAACCTCTTCAGCGCCAAGGCTTTCGCAGAATTCGAGTTCTGGGCAGCTTGCATCAAGGTGGCCGCGATCGTCCTGTTCCTGGCCGTGGGTACATACATGGTGGTGACCAACGCACAGGTGGGAGACCACACCGCGTCGGTGGCCAACCTCTTCATCGGCGATGAGAACGGCGAGGGCGGTATGTTCCCCCGTGGTTTCTTCGTCAGCATCCTGGTCCTGAACTCGGTGATCTTCGCCTATAACGCCATTGAACTGGTGGGCATTGCCGCCGGCGAGATGGAGAACCCGGAAAAGGAAGTTCCATCGGCAATCCGTGCGGTGGTCGTTCGCATCCTGGTCTTCTACGTAGGCAGCGTCTCCCTGCTGGCCATGGTGCTGCCATGGAACGAATACGAATCCGGGGTCAGCCCGTTTGTCACGGTCTTCGAGAAGATGGGCCTGGGCTGGGTTGGCAGCGCGATGAACCTGGTGGTGATTACCGCTGCGCTGTCCTCGTGCAACTCGGGCCTGTATTCCATCGGCCGCATCCTGCGCACCATGAGCGGCAATGGGCATGCTCCGCAGTGGCTCGCGAAGATGAACAAGCACTTTGTTCCCTCCACCGGCATTATCACCGTGGGCGTGGTCTATCTTGCCGGCGTTATCCTGAACATCTGGCTCGGTGATTCCTTCGCCTTCGACCTTGCCTTGAATACCGCATCCATCGGCGTGCTGTTCACCTGGGCCTCGATTTTCGGATGCCAGCTCATGCTGCGCAAGAAAAAGGGCTCTGTTTCCTCGCTGCCCATGCCCGGGTCGCCTATTACCGGTTGGGTCGGATTGATTTCCTTGCTGGTTATCACCGTCCTGATTTCTTTCGATACCTTGACCGGGGAAAGCGGCGAGGTCTTCCCGGTGGGGCTGTACACGATCGCCACAATTCCGGTGTTCGCCTTGCTGTTGTGGGGCGGATGGCTTTTTGCTCGCAAGCACGCCCGGGTGGGCATCGATTTCTAGGCCGCCAGCGATTATGCGCCAGCCGCCAAGGGGAGCAGTGCAACTGATGCGCCCCCTTGGCGGCTGGATGGCTCAGGACGTTCGGTTTTCATCGCGCTGCACCGCAGCGAGGATGCCGGTGTCCAAGGCATCGGGAATCGCGGTGCCGCGCAGCGACGCGCCGGCGGTCTCCGGCATGAACTTGATGGCGATCGCACCAATCACGCACGCTGCCATCATGTAGATGGCCGGGAAGAGCAGGAAACCGGTGGCATTGATGGCCGCTTCATTGACCATCGCGGCGGTGCCGCCGAAGACCGCCGTAGCGATGTTGTAGGTAATCGCGAATCCTGCGAAGCGCACCTGCGAAGGGAACATCGCCGGGAACGTCGCGGTAATCGTGGCCAACTGCGGAATGTAGAGCAGACCCAGCACGGCGAAGCCGACAATGGCCCAGGCGAAGGACTTGCCCATCAGCCAGAACATCGGTATTGCCAAGACGAACAGGCCAATGACTGAGGCGTACCACATTGGCTTGCGTCCGACCTTGTCCGAAAGCGAGCCCGCAAATGGAATTACGGCCATCATGGCCACCTCGCCGATCAGGATGGTGGCCAGCGAAGCGTTGGGGTCCAGCCCCAACTGGGTTTCCAGGTACGTCGGCATGTAGCTGAGCAACGTGTAGTTCACGACGTTCAGCGCGATGACCAGTCCGGTCATGGTCAGCATGGGGCGCCAGTAGGTGAACACCAGTTCCTTGAGCGACCCGCCCTGCTGGGCTTCGCCGGATTCTTCCATCTCCTGGAAGACCGGCGTGTCCTCCAATCTGCTACGCAGGTACAGGCCGATCAGGCCCATGGGCAAAGCGAGGAAGAATGGGATGCGCCAGCCGTAAGCCATCATGGCTTCCTCGCTGAGCACCACCTGCAGGCCCAGCATCACGGCGGTGCCGAGGGCGAAACCGCCCAAGGTGCCGAATTCCAAGAAGGAACCGAAGAAGCCGCGTTTGCGATCCGGCGCATACTCGGCCATGAAGGTTGCCGCGCCGCCGTACTCGCCACCGGTGGAGAAGCCCTGGATCATGCGCAGCAGAACCAGCAGGATTGGCGCGGCGACGCCAATGGCTTCGAAGGTTGGCAGGATGCCGATGAGGAAGGTGGCCAGCGACATCATGATGATGGTCAAGGCCAGGATCTTCTTGCGGCCCAGCTTGTCGCCCAGCGGGCCCCAGACCAGGCCGCCAATCGGGCGGACCAGGAAGGAGAGGGCGAAGGTGGCCAAGGCCATGAAGGTGCCGCCCTCGGTGGGGAAGAAGTGGGCGGTGATGTAGGTGACGGCCACGGCATAGACACCGTAGTCGAACCACTCGGTCATGTTGCCCATGGCCGATGCCGCAGTGGCCTTGCGAACTTCTTGCCGGCCTTCTTGCGTGTTCATGTCCGGCCCGATGTCATGGTCCAGGTCGGGAGTGAAATTATGTGCATTCGAGTTGTCGTTTGGCTGGCTATGTTCCGGTTGCATTGCTGCTCCGTTGTTTTCAGCTTTCCGTCGACCGATCGCCCTAAGGCCAGATAGGAATTCATCGCCTTGGCCGCGGTCCACGATCCGGGAGTTCCCCGGAGTCGGTTAAATACCAGAGGCTATTCGAATCAATTTCTAAAATCAACCACTGACATGGAATTGATTGCCCGCAATTGCGGACAGAACGGGGGTTGGCCCGTGGCCCGGCCATGTGGTCTCGGCGGCCTTGAAATGCTCAATTGTGAAAATCCGGCGACCCGCGACTTTATTATTGAACGAATGGTCGGTAAGTTTAGGTGTTGAGGGTCACTAACCATTTTGGCATAAGGAGCACAGATGACCGAGGCATTTCTCGTAGGTGGAGCACGCACGCCGGTAGGCCGTTATGGAGGTGCGCTCAGTGCCGTGCGCCCCGATGACCTGGCAGCGCTGACTATTCGCCGAGTCATTGAAGACGCGGGCATCGATCCGGCCGACGTTGATGAAGTCATCTACGGAAACGCCAACGGCGCGGGCGAAGAGAACCGCAATGTTGCCCGCATGGCTGCGCTGCTGTCCGGCCTGCCCGTGACCGTCCCGGGCATCACGGTCAACCGCCTCTGCGCCTCGGGCATGAGCGCCATTACGATGGCCAGCCATATGATCAAGGCAGGAGCTGCGGACATCGTGATCGCCGGCGGCACCGAATCCATGTCGCGCGCCCCCTGGGTGATGGAAAAGCCATCCAAGGCCTTCGCCAAGCCAGGAGCAACCTTCGACACCTCCATCGGCTGGCGCTTCACCAACCCGCAGTTCCTCTCCGGCGAATACTCGCGTGATGGCAAGGCCACCTTCTCCATGCCGGAGACCGCTGAGGAAGTCGCCCGCGTGTACAACATCTCCCGCGAGGACTGCGACCAGTTCGCCGTGCAGTCCCACGAAAAGGCCATCGCCGCCATTGAAGCTGGCCGCTTCGTCGATGAAATCGTCCCGGTGACCGTCAAGCACCGCAAGGGCGAGAGCATCGTGGACACCGATGAAGGCCCGCGCCCCGGCACCACCATGGACGTGCTGTCCGGACTGCGCCCGGTCGTCAAGGGCGGCAGCGTAGTTACCGCCGGCAACGCCTCCACGCTGAACGACGGCGCCTCGGCCATCCTGGTGGTTTCCGAACGCGCCCTGAAGAAGTACGGGCTGACCCCGCGCGCCCGCATCGTCGATGGCCAGGCCGCCGGCCTGGAGCCGGAAATCATGGGCATGGGCCCAGTTCCAGCCACCCGCAAGGTGCTGGAACGTGCCGGGCTGGGCATCGAGCAGATCGGCGCCATGGAGATCAATGAAGCCTTCGCCAGCCAGTCGCTGGCCAGCATGCGCGAGCTCGGCGTGGATCCGCAGATCGTGAACCGCGACGGGGGAGCCATCGCATTGGGCCATCCGCTGGGATCCAGCGGTTCACGCATTGTGATCACCCTGCTGGGCCGCATGGAACGCGAACTGGTCTCAGCGCAGCGCAAGCTGGCGGTCGCCACCATGTGCGTCGGCGTGGGTCAAGGCTCGGCCATCTTGCTGGAAGGAGCCTAGAGTGGAAAGCCTCGCTAGCGAATTCCAGACCCTCAAGGTCAGCGAAACCGATGATCGACTATGGGTCCGGCTCCACCGGCCCGAGGTGCGCAATGCGATCGACCAGGCGATGGTCGACGAACTGCATGCCGTCTGCGATTACCTGGAAAGGAATCCCAAAATCCTGATCTTAGCCGGCACTGCCAGCCAAGCGCCCAGCGCCGCGAATCCCAAGGGGAGCAAGGGGATTTTTGCTTCCGGTGCCGACATTTCGCAGCTGCGAGAACGCCGCCGCGATGATGCACTCGCCGGGATCAACTCTGGGATCTTCGATCGCGTCGCCAAGCTGCCGATGCCCGTGATCGCCGCCCTTGACGGATTTGCTTTGGGCGGGGGAGCAGAACTGGCCTACGCCGCGGACTTCCGCATAGGCACCGAAGAGCTGCGCATGGGCAATCCCGAAACCAACCTCGGCATCATCGCCGCGGCCGGCGCGACCTGGAGGCTCAAGGAGCTGGTGGGTGAACCGATGGCCAAGGAGATCCTCCTGGCTGGCAAGGTGCTCACCGGCCGGCAGTGCCTGGAAACAGGACTGATCACGGAAATGCATCCGGCCAACGAACTGGATGCGGCGGCTGAGGCGCTGGCTGATCGCATTGCGGCCCAGGATCCCTTGGCTGTGCGGATCACCAAGTCGGTATTCCACGCTCCGCGTGAAGCCCATCCGGTCATCGACACTTTGGCCCAGGGGATGCTGTTCGAATCCCAAGCCAAGTTTGAACGCATGCAGGCATTCCTTGATCGAAAGAAGAAGTAACCATGAGTGCAACCAATGAAATTGTGATGGGCCAGCTGCCTAAGTACAGCGGAGTACTCGGCGGCGGCCGCATGGGCGCGGGAATCGCCCACGCCCTGCTGACCAGCGGCAGCACGGTGGTTGTCGTTGAGCGCGATGAGGCCTCTGCGCAGGCTGCCTATGAGAGGGTCGCCGAGTCCGTCGACAAGTCCATCGCGCGCGGCGTCGTGTGCGAATCCAAAGATGAGCTCATGCAGCGTTTCTCGGTGAGCACGGACTACGAGCAATTCGCCACCGCTCAATTGGTGATCGAGGCAGTTCCGGAAATCTGGGATTTGAAGGTCTCCTCGCTGCAGGCTGTGGAGCAGGTGCTGGACGCCGAGGCCGTGCTGGCCTCGAATACGTCCTCCCTGTCGGTCAGCGGGCTGGCTAAGGAACTGGCTCGGCCCGGCAAGTTCCTCGGGCTTCATTTCTTCAACCCGGTGCCCGCCTCGACGCTCATCGAGGTGGTCATCGGCGAGCAGACTGATAAGAACCTGGTTGATGCATCGCGCAGCTGGGTACAGGCGCTGGGGAAGACCGCCGTGGTGGTCAATGACGCTCCGGGCTTCGCTTCTTCGCGCCTGGGCGTGGCAATCGCCCTGGAAGCCATGCGCATGGTGGAAGAAGGCGTAGCCAGCGCCGAAGACATCGATAATGCCATGGTCCTGGGTTACAAGCACCCGACCGGACCGCTGAAAACCACCGACATTGTCGGCTTGGATGTGCGCCTGGGAATCGCAGAATACCTCCATGAGACCTTGGGTGACCGGTTTGCTCCACCGCAGATCCTCAGGGATATGGTGGCCGAGGGCAAGCTGGGGCGCAAGAGCGGCCAAGGCTTCTACAGCTGGTAGGAAACCCGCCATATAACCTTCAGCGACAATGGCCTCCGCCGGTCAGGAATGACTGGCGGAGGCCATTGTCCCTCTGGATTCTAGAAGAGATGTCCTAGCAGTGAAGCAAAGAGCTCATCTGGATCATGTGACAGTCCCTTGGAATCAAACCACTCGCACAAATTGACGCAGTCGCGGTGCAAGAAGTCCATGCCTTGCGGATTGCCCGCCAAATCCACGCACTGCGGAACATCGATGACCACTAGGCGCTCGCCAGAAACCAGGAGGTTGTAGGCGGACAGGTCGCCATGGGCAATGCCCAATCCAGCGAACTTCTCAAGGGCGTCAGTGAGTTGATCCCATAGTGCGGGAAGCCGTGGATCAAAGCGCGCAAGCTGTTGCAGGCGGGGTGCTGCCGCCAGCGAATTGTCCGGGTCGGCAATGAATTCCATGAGGATTTCGGTGCCGTCAATCTGTACCGGATACGGCACCGAAATGCCGGCTTCGTAACAGCGCAAGAGGTAGGTCCATTCCGCGTTGGCCCACTGCAAAGCGGCGATGTCCCGGCCGTAGGCGGAATTGTTGCTGATGGCTCGATTATCGCGCGAGCGCCGGGCAGACCTGCCATCGCTATAAGCTTGCGAACGGCTGAATTGAAGGTGGTCGCGGGAGCGATAGCGTTTGGCGGCCAGTAAGCTTGAGCGCTCCTGTGTTGCTCGTTCCAACAGGAAGACGTCGCCTTCTTTGCCGGTTTTGAGGATGCCTAATTCGGTGTCTACGGCACCGGCGTCCTCAATCAGCCATAGCGGGTATGGTTGCGGCCCGCGCATGCCCTTTTCGATAAACGGCCAGGTGGAGTAGCGCTGGCCAGCCGGTGGCTCATCCGAGGATGATTCGTTCCATACGGGCTTGTGCCTGCGGAATTTGAGTTTGGTATCTGCGTCAGCGAAGTTGGACGAGGTTACCTGTGAGCTGGTGGTTGGTTCTCCAGCAGGAAAATGCATGGGGATAAGTCCTTAGAAAAAGAGATCAATGACCGGGAACTGCGGTAAGCAATCATCGTTACCCCTCCTTCAATAGACTGATTGGCAGTTGCCAATGAGTAGAACTCTACAACAGAGAATCAATATGTTGCAATGGGTAAATGAGTCAGGGCCTGAACTATCAAAAGCAAGGCGGAGATCTGGAATGGGAAGGATCCGTGAATGCGCGGCATATTTGCGGAGCCTTTTATCGAATGGGTCGCCACGAGTGGCTTAGTGCCCGGGGCTGGCAGCAAATGCACGAGGGCGGAGTCAGCAAGGTCGTGGACCTGCGCAACCCCAACGAGATCCGCCGGCGGGAGCATGACCCCGCCGTACCCCAGGCAGCGTTCTCCGGCATTGAACTGGTGAACCTGCCGCTGGAGACGCCCGGCAATCCGAGGTTCGAATCGATTGCCGTGCCATATATGAATCACACCGCCATGTACAGGTTGGTGTGCGAAGAATTCGGCGACCAACTGCGTGCAGTCTTCGAGAATTTGGCGAACTCCCAAGGGTCAACCGTGATCCACTGTTCGGCAGGCCGCGACCGCTCCGGCTTGATTGCCACCATGCTGCTGGATCTCGCAGGTTCCCGGGATCAGATTCTCGTCCATGATGAGCTGGCGGTGCGGGGTATCAATGAATGGCATCGTGTCTCGCCGCGAAAGCATCCCTACGAGAGCTATCGGGGTGAAGAAGAGCTGCGGGAAATCATTCAAGAAAGAGCCACGGCCCTGTCGGAATTCTGTGCATGGCTTGGTACGGCCCGCTCCTATCTGCTGTCCCAGGGCATGAGCGAGGAGGGTCTCGATCACCTGAGTGATCTCGCACGGAATTCCTGAGTAGCGGGCGGGGTGGAGAATTCTCGCGAACAACAATTTGAGGTGTTCCCGGTCACGCTCTTGCTGATAAGGTTAAGGTTAATACTGACCGACCGTTCAGAAAGGAATTATGTCGATGTCGACAAAACAGATCAGAGTGGTACCCAGCTTTATCGCCGGAGAATGGCGGACCCCGCAGTCCGAGGGCGGAACAGAAGTCCGCGACGCCAACACCGGAGAACTTCTAGCCACTGTCACCAATGACAAGCTGGATGTTGCAGCGGCGGTGGACTATGGCCGTGGCACCGGGCATCAGGAGCTGGCCAAGCTCTCCTTGCATGAGCGCGCACTCAAGCTCAAGGAACTCGCGCTGTATCTGAACGAGCGACGCAAAGACCTTTACGAGATTTCCTTCAAGACCGGGGCCACCAAAATCGATTCCATGGTGGATATCGATGGCGGAATCGGTGTTCTGTTCACATTCTCATCCAAGGGCCGCCGTGAACTTCCCAATAGCAATGTCATCCTGGACGGGCCAACGGAACCGCTGAGCAAGGACGGCTCTTTTGTCGGCACGCATATCTACACCGCAATGAGTGGTGTCGTGGTGCAGGTCAACGCGTTCAACTTCCCGGTATGGGGCATGCTCGAAAAGTTTGCCCCGGCGTTTATCGCTGGTGTTCCCACCATCGTCAAGCCAGCGACTCCAACGGGGTACCTCACCGAGGCAGCCGTGAGGATGATGCTGGAATCAGGCATCCTTCCCGAAGGGTCCCTGCAGCTTCTCTCGGGATCAGCCCGCGACCTGATGGACCACCTCGACTACCGTGACATGTTCGCCTTCACCGGCTCGGCCGCCACGGCCAGCAAGCTGAAGTCCCATCCAAATGTCATCGACGGGGGAGTGCGCTTCGCAGCAGAAACCGACTCCCTGAACGCGGCCATCCTCGGCCCTGATGCAGAGGAGGGAACAGCGGAATTCGAGGCCTTCGTCAAGGTCGTCGTCACCGAGATGACCTCCAAGGCCGGCCAGAAATGCACCGCGATCCGCCGCAATATCGTGCCTTCCCATCTGGTAGAACCGGTCATTGCCGCCATCGGCCAGCGAATCGAGCAGCGGGTTGTCATTGGCGACCCCCGCGTCGAGGGCGTGACCATGGGTGCCTTGGCTTCCCTGGAACAGCTGGCTGATGTGCGTGCTGCAGTGCAGGACATGATTGACGCTGGTGGCGAGCTGGCCTTTGGCCGCCTGGATGCCCCAGCCGTACGCGTGGCGCCAGAACGCGACGCCGTGGCCGAATTCGGTGCCTTCATGTCTCCGGTGGTTCTGCGATGGGCCGATGCCCGCAACCCGCTTGTGCACTCCCGCGAGGCGTTCGGACCGGTCAGCTCCGTCATCGGCTACGACAATCTTGACGAAGCCGTGCGGCTGGCCGCCATGGGTGCAGGGTCGCTGGTAGCCACCGTGTGCAGCAATGACACCGACACCGTGCGTTCACTGGCCCTGGGAATCGCCGCCCACCATGGCCGCGTGCACATCCTGAACCGGGAAACCGCGCGATCAACGACCGGTCACGGTTCACCAGTGCCACACCTGGTCCATGGTGGCCCAGGGCGCGCCGGCGGCGGCGAGGAGCTAGGCGGAATCCGATCAGTGAAGCACCATATGCAGCGCACTGCCGTTCAGGGCTCGCCGAATATGCTCACTGCGCTCAGCGGCGTGTGGCATGCCGGTGCTGAACAGCGCCTGGCCGGATGCGAAAAGTTCGGCGGCCAGGAGCAATACACGCACCCGTTCCGCAAGTCGCTGGCCGAGCTGCAAGTAGGCGATGGCTTCGCCTCTGATCTGCGCGTAGTGAACCTTGAAGAGATCAGCGAATTCGCCAAGAAAACTGGCGACACCTTCTACGCCCACACCGATGCAAAGGCAGCCGAAGCGAACCCGTTCTTCCCGGGAATCGTCGCCCACGGGTACCTGCTCGTGTCGTGGGCTGCCGGCCTCTTCGTAGAGCCAGCGCCGGGGCCAGTGTTAGCCAACTACGGATTGGAATCCCTGCGCTTCATCACCCCGGTGGCTGCCGGAGATTCAATCCGCGTGACCCTGACGGCCAAGAAAATCACGCCGCGAGTCACCGATGAATATGGCGAGGTCGCATGGGATGCGATCTTGCACAACCAGAATGATGAGATTGTCGCGACCTACGATGTCTTGACCTTGGTTGAGAAAGAAAACCTCACCTACGCCAACTTCGAAGGCTAAAACGCAACTTCAGCAAGGGTGGATGCCGTCAACCACGGCATCCACCCTTTTGCGTGCTCGGAGCCAGGACAGCTTTGCCGGATATCTATGAAAGCGTTTCCAATTTTGGCAAGATTTGACGTGGAGTAAAAAAATTTTAGGGCAATTTACGCGGACAGTTTCGCGGGTTTAATGTATTTACAGAAATTTACTTATTGGAGAGAGCTAAGAAAACGCTTACAGTTGTGTCGCAGGTCACGCGTTGATGGGGAACGTGTGGTTGAGCGATCCCGACGCTGTCGCGTCGAGCTATCGCAGCCCGATCATCACAACAAAGGAGTTTTTCTGTGGAACTTTTGCCATCACGCGCCAAATCAACACAACGCCAGCACGGAGCCAGGACGGTGAAGCCGGTGGCAGCACTCGGCGCCTCGCTCGCCCTGCTCGCCGCACCGTTGTTCGCAGCACCCGCCCAAGCCGCCACCCCATCCAACGACGGCAAGGATGTCATCCTCAACCTGTTCCAATGGAACTGGAATTCGGTAGCCCAGGAATGCGAGTCCAGCATCGCCCCAGCAGGATATGGCTACGTCCAGGTCTCGCCTCCAGCTGAGCACCTGCGCGGCACTGCATGGTGGACCTCGTACCAGCCGGTGAGCTACAAGGTGGACTCGAAACTGGGCAACCGCGAGGAATTCTCCGCCATGGTCAAAAGTTGCAACGACGCAGGCGTGAAAGTGATCGCAGACGCCGTGGTCAATCACATGACCGGAGCCGGGCAGACCGGTACTGGAACCGCAGGCTCGGCTTTCTCCGATGGCAACTTCCCAGAGTATTCGGCCCAGGACTTCAACGATTGCCGCACCAACATCACCAACTATGCCGACCGCTGGCAAGTGCAGCACTGCCGCCTCGTGGGCTTGCAGGATCTGAAAACCTCCAGCAGCTACGTCCAGCAAAACATCGCCGACTACCTGGATGATCTCGTTTCGCTCGGCGTCTCCGGCTTCCGCATCGATGCCTCGAAGCACATCCCGGCAACAGACCTGGAAGCTATCAAATCAAAGATGAAGAACTCCGGTGCCTACTGGGTGCACGAAGTCATCGGCGCCTCGGGAGAGCCAATCCAGGAAAGCGAATATTTGGGCAGCGGCGACTCCCACGAATTCGACTACTCGCGACAGCTCAAGCATGATTTCGACGCGCAAATCGCCAACTTGCGCTTCATCGGCGACGGCAAGCTCACCAGTGACCGGGCCGGGGTTTTTGTCACCAACCACGACACCGAACGCAACGGCGAATCCATGAACTACAAGTGGGGCGCCAAGTACCTGCTGGCCAATGTTTTCATGCTGTCCTGGCCCTACGGGTCACCCACCGTGTATTCCGGATTCGCGTTCACCGACAAGGAAGCAGGCGCTCCGGGCGCCAGTGACGCATCGGTACCCAATGCCGACTGCGACTCCTCCGCCTGGACCTGCGAACAGCGGCAAGATGAAATCACCGGAATGGTGGGCTTCAACAACGCCGTCGGCGACGCGGCTGTCAGCAATTGGTGGGACGATGGCGGCAACCAGATCGCATATGGCCGCGGCAATAAGGGCTTCGTAGCCCTCAACAACACCTCGGCGGCAACCACCCGCGAATACACCAGCTCGCTGGCCGGTGGCACCTATTGCGATGTGGTGTCCGGAGACGATTGCTCGAAGACCATCACTGTGGGCGCCGACGGCAAGTTCACCGCGACACTGCCTGCCTACGGTGCCATGGCCCTGCACATCGGTGCCGTATCCGATGGCGGATCAGGAACGCCGGATCCGGTCGAGGACACCACTGATGTCAGCGTCGCGGTCACCGCCCAAACCGTCATGGGGCAGAACATCCGCATCGTCGGCAACCAGCCGGAACTAGGCAGCTGGGATCCGGCCAAGGCGCCACAGCTATCAGGTGCCAGCTACCCGAGCTGGAGCGGAACGGTGGACCTTCCGGCAGGAACGCAGTTCGAATACAAGTACGTCAAGTACGACCAGAGCGGCAATGCCACGTGGGAATCAGGGGCCAACCGCATCGCGACCGTGAATGCGGACGGTTCCCTGAACCTGAACGACAGCTGGCGCAATTAGCCACAAAAAAATGATCCCGCCCCAGTTTACACTGGGGCGGGATCATTCTAGGTTCAGCTACTTTTCGGTTTTGGCATTCAGCTTGTCCAAGGTTGCCTGCTTGGCTTTTTGCAAGGCCAGCTCTTCCTCGTCCAGCTCGACCTGCACCGGCTCGGCAGCCTGGGCAGGAAGGCCGCGCCACAGGAAGAAGCCATACACAGCTCCCAGAGCGATGAATACGAACAGGCCCATCATGCCCAGCATTGGGGAGATCAGGAAGTAGATCACCAGATCGGCAATGGCGGCCAGAGCCAAGACCAGCCAGCCGGTGCGCACGCCGCGAGCGATCATCACGAAAGAGGCGAAGATGGCTGCATCAGCGAAGTAGAGGACCCAGATTTCAGGGGTTGCGCTCATGAAGCCGCCGTTGAAGAGGAACGGGCCGAAGCGCAGGGCAACGAGCAGGATCAAGCCCATGAGCAGGCCGACCGCTGACCAAATGGTTACCGGGGTGCTGGTGACTATGCGGGTGAATTTCCCGTTGAGCTTGAACAGCGAGAAGCGCCACAGGCCGAAGACAGCGATCAACAGCAGCGGCACGGCGTAGAGCAGGCCCATCAGGTCGTACTGCAGCGAGGTGATGACGGGGCCGGTGAAGGCGCCCAGGATCAAGGTCCACCAGCCCAGGTCATTGCGGTGCGCCAGCAGTACTGCAGAAATGAAAACTAGCAGCATGCTTGCCGCAGAGAGCAAGATCTGGACATAGGAACTACTGCTTTCGGCGGTAGCCATGAAAAGGGTTTCTAAGAGGGAATCCACAGCGCTCTTCACTTGGTTGATCGAGAATGACTGGTGCTAAAGCACCCCTTCGATGCTAACGGCGATTTCTGTGAGGAAGACAAGATTACAAGGAGGCATACGCCACATTGCCGCTTGCCCTGTGGCACGCTTAAACGACGCTGGCTCCCACCGATCAGGTGGGAGCCAGCGCAAGATGCAATCCAGCGATTAAGCCGCTGTGGTGTGCAATCCGTTGAAGAGCAATGAAATGGCTTGGTCTTCCAATTCTGGTCCGTTGATCGGACCGTCAGCGCGGTACCAATCCACTACAGAGTTGATCAGGCCGAACAGCAACCTGGCCGTGGCCCGCGGTTCCAAGTCCGCGCGCAGCTTGCCGTCGGATTGGGCTGCGGTGACCAGCTCAGCGAGCTGGCGGTCCATCGCCCGTCGGCGCTGAAGAGCTTGGCGTTCCAGTTCGGTGTTGCCGCGCAAGCGCAGCAGCAGTGTCACGTAGGAACGCTTGGCCAACAGGATCCGGAAGGTAGCGCGCAAGAAGAATTCCAAACGCTCATCGGCGCTGCCCTCATGGGAGCGGACCTCGGCGATCACCGCTTCCAGGGGAATGAGCGCTTCATCCAACGCCAGACGCAGCAGGTCCTCTTTGGAAGGGACGTGGTGGTAAATCGCGGACTTGCTGATACCCAGCCGGTCAGCGAGCTTGCCCATGGAGGTCGCGTCGTAGCCGTATTCGTTGAATGCCTCTACGGCAATGCGCAATACGGTTTCCTGGTCGTACCCGGGGCGGCCACGCTTGGCCGGACGGTTCACAATATCGGTAGTTTCCATGATTTATCGATTATCCCATGTGCTCACTGGGTTAGCTGTTGCGCAGATCAAAGATGCGCTTGAGCTTGCCCATGGAACGCTCCAAGGATTCTGGCTCGACCACGTCGATGGCGCAGGAAGAACCGACGTGGATCTTGATCAGCTTGGCCAGCTCCTTGGCCCCGTTGGCGGCGTCCCCGGATGAGGCATCCATGCGGCGCTCCACCTTCACTGCCAGCTGGTCCATGCGGTCTGGACGGGAAAGGATGAGCTGGAAGTGCGGCGAAAGCGATGGCACCTTCAGGATCAATTCCTCGATCTGGCTTGGGAACAGGTTCACCCCGCGCAGGATGATCATGTCATCGCTGCGTCCGGTGATCCGGCCCATGCGACGGTGACCTGGGCGGGAGGTACCTGGCATCAGGCGGGTCAGATCATGGGTGCGGTAGCGGATGATTGGCAGTGCCTGCTTGGTCAGCGAGGTGAAGACCAGCTCGCCGTGTTCGCCGTCCGGCAGCACCTTGGTCTCGTCGAAGGCGTCAATGATTTCTGGGCGGAAGTGGTCTTCCCAGATGTGGCTGCCGTCCTTGCGTTCGCCGTTCTCGCCAGCCACGCCAGGGCCCATGACTTCGGACAGGCCGTAGATGTCGCAAGCGGTGATGTTGAACATCTCTTCCAGCTCGTGGCGCATTTCCTCGGTCCATGGTTCCGCGCCGAGCACGGCAACCTTCAGCGAGGTGGCACGAGGGTCCAGGCCCTTGCGCTGCATGGCATCGCCAATGGTCAGCAGGTAGGTCGGGGTGCACAAGATAGCATCCGGCTCGAAGTCCTGGATCAGGGAAATCTGCTTATCGGTCTGTCCGCCGGACATCGGAATGACGGTGGCACCGAGGTATTCAGCTGCCGCGTGGGCACCGAGGCCGCCGGTGAACAGGCCGTAGCCGTAGGCGTTGTGCACCTTCCAGCCTGGCTTCACGCCGGCCATGCGCAGGCAGCGGGCACCGAGCTTGGCCCAGTCTTCCAAGTCCTGCTTGGTGTAGCCGACCACGGTCGGCTGCCCGGTGGTGCCAGAGGAGGCATGGATGCGGGCGATCTCATGCTGCGGTACCGCGAACATGCCGAAGGGGTAGTTCTTGCGCAGGTCTTCTTTGTCGGTGAACGGGAACTTGGCCAGATCGGCCAGTTCTTTCAGATCATCCGGGTGCACCCCAGCGGCATCGTACTTCGCCTTGTAGTACGGAACGTTGTTATAAGCATGGTGCAGCGTTTCCTTCAGGCGGGTCAGCTGGATCGCTTCGATCTGCTCGCGGCTCATGGTCTCTTCTGGATCAAGCGGATTCGGAAGGCTGTCGCGGTCGGTGTTCTGAGACATGCTGAAACTTTCGTGTGGAGTGGGCTGGGTGCTTAGCGGCTTTGAGGCTTTGGGACCGTGCGCGAACGTCCGCGGAACTGCGCCACGGTTTCAATTGAGCCGTCGGCCGCTGGCTGGGTCACCGTGATGTCATAGATCCCGCTGCGTCCTTGCTGCGAGACTCGGTTGCCGGTGGCGGTCAGCACTCGTCCGGGTATTGCTGGCTTGAGGAAGTTGACGTCAGCGCCCGAAGCGACCGTGATGGTCTCATCGGAGCCCTCCTGCGGATTGCAGGTCAACGCAAATGCCGTGTCTGCTAAAGCGAAGATCATGCCACCGTGGCCAATACCAAAGCCGTTGAGCATTTCCTGGCGCAGCGTCATCGTGATGACTGCGTGCCCATCGGAGACCTCGACGACTTCGATTCCCATCCACTGGGTCGCGTAGTCATTGTGGAGAATGGCGTGTGGGACCGTATTCTCTACCTGTGTTTCGCTCATCGTCTTCCTTCGCCGAATTATTTACCGAACGATCATTAGGTAATAACATTATGTGAGCTAAGTCAAGTTATGCGACCGTATTGGCGGTACTGTTTCAGCGATGAAGCGCAGCGGATTCAGGCAGTGAATATCCCTTGATGGACGTCAAGGATGAAAGGTTCCTTGATCCGGTTGTAGTCCATGACCAGGCCGTTCTCGCCGTCGCTTGCAGCCAGTGCGCGGGCGGCTTCCCGCTTTACCGCGGCGTATGCCAAACGGTCGGCTTCATGGTGTTTCAGATGCTCGCGGAAAAGCACGAGCCGCAGATACTCGGGGCTTCCTGCACTGAAGACATGGATATTGGCCTCGGGGAGCCGCGAACCGGCAGCGGGCTTGAGCATGCGGTGGCCATACCAGCCAGGTTCACGGTGCCAAAGAAGCATGCCGCTGGATTCCAGCGCCGGAACGTAGGACGCTTCCTGATCCGCGTCGGGGACCAGCAAGACGATGTCGATGATCGGCTTGGCGGGCAGGTCCGGAACGGATGTCGAGCCGGTGTGTTCAATGGCCAACGCGGTGGCCCCCAGGACACTGGCGATTCGATGGTGCAGGCGGTGGAAGTCCCTGGCCCATTGCTTCGATGGCTCGGCAATCTCTATGAGGCCGCGCATCAGCTCTCCACCCACGGCCTCGTATTCCGGATCTTCATCTGGCTGGCCGGTGAGCAGCGGGTAGAAGGGCAAGGTGCACAGGTACCGCCGGGCATCCGGCCAGCGCGGGTCGGCAGAAGACTGCGAAACAACGCAACCCAGCGAGCGGTAAAAACCCACCGCATCCTCTGCAGTGGTGGCCCAAACGTTCTTCTCATGGCAGTCGCGCAGCTCAGCGAGCAGCCTCGAGCCCAGCCCCCGGCCCTGGTGGGATGTTTCCACGGCCAGGTATTCAACGCACACCGCGTATTTGCCGCTGTGCCGGTAGGCGGCCAGTGCCGCAATATCGCCCGCGGCAGTGGCGATGGAAAGCACCTCAAGGCCTTCGCATTCATCGAGCAGCGCTTCGAGCGCCTGCTCGTTGGCAGGTTCGGCGGCCAGCACCAGCAAGCGGCGAATCGCAGGGTCATTGCGGTAGTCGCTGATCTTGATGTGGTGCATGGCCGCCGTTCCTTTGCTACTTAGATTTCGTCGGTGCATCCCAGGGCGTCCAAGGCGAAGGCGTAGTCCCACGCGCGGGCCTTCCAGGACTCGTAACGTCCCGAAGCGCCGCCGTGACCGCCATCCATTTCGGTCTTCAGCACAATCGGGGCCTGTCCGGTACCGACTTCCCGCAGCTTGGCCACCCATTTGGCTGGCTCCACATACAGTACACGGGTGTCATTGAGCGAGGTGACCGCCGCGATCTTCGGGTAATCCTGTGCTGTGACGTTTTCGTAGGGAGTGTAGGACTTCATGTAGTCGTAGACCTCCTTGCTCTCGATCGGGTTGCCCCATTCTTCCCATTCCAGTGCCGAGAGCGGAAGCTCTGGATCCAGGATGGAGGTCAAGGCATCGACGAACGGCACCTGGGCGATGATCGCGGTATACAGCTGCGGAGCCATGTTCGCGACAGCGCCCATCAGCAGTCCGCCGGCCGAACCGCCCAGGGCGGCGATGCGCTGCGGATCGGCCCACCCGGAATCGAGCAGGTACTGTGTGGAATCAATGAAGTCGGTGAAGGTGTTCTTCTTGTGCAGCTTCTTGCCCTGCAGGTACCAGTTGCGGCCCAGCTCGCCGCCGCCGCGCACGTGGGCAATGACAAAGACCACTCCGCGATCCAGCACGCTCAAGCGAGGGATGCCGAAACCAGGATCCATGGAGGCCTCGTAGGAACCGTAGCCGTAGATCAGCACCGGCTGGGGAACCGAGGTATCCAGGTCGGCACGGCGCATGATGGTCAAGGGGATCTTGGCGCCATCGGCCGCGGTGGCCCACTCGCGGGTGGACAGGTACTTGGCAGGATCGAAGTTGTTCACCGGGGTCTGCTTGCGCAGCACCAGCGACTGGTTCTGGAGCCACAGGTCGTATACGCGGGCCGGGGTGAAGTCTGCGGTGTAGCCGATGCGGATCAACGGAGCATCCAGCTCGGCAAAGGTCGCCGAGGCAGTGAACAGCTCATCATCGAAATCCGGTTCAATGGCCGGCTGCTGGGCTTTGGTGCCCAATCCGTCCAAGGCGATCAGCTGCACGCGCTCGCAGGTATCTCGGCGCACCGAGAGCACCACGTGCGAACCGGTCAGCGCGGTGCCTTCGATCTTGACCGTGTCCTCGTGGGCCACCACGGTCTGCCAGTGCGCCGGGTCGGCGTTTTCGCCCAGCTGGTCCAGGGATGCCAGCGACACCATGTTGTTCGGTGCCTGGTGGTCGTGGGTGATCAAGGCCTGGCCGGCGCCCGGCATCAGGTCGATTCCGTGCAGCAGGCGCAAGGAGCGCGGCATCAGCAAGGTCACGGCAGCCGAAGGATCGGCCAGATCCAGCATGCTGGTTTCGGCGTATTCGGAGTTGCCGCTGGAGATCATCAGGGTGTTGCGGTCCGGGCTCAGATCGAAGCCGAGCCACATGCCAGGATCATTTTCCTCGAAAATGATCTTGTCCTGCGTTGGGAGGGTCCCCAGCAGGTGAGCACGAATCTGGTGTGGCCGCCAGGTTTCGTCAACCACCGTGTAGAAGACAGTTGAAGAATCGGGGGAGAAGGCCAGGCCGTAGAACACTCCTTCAATGGTGTCGCTCAGCAGCAGGCCGGTGTCCAGGTCCTTGATGAAAAGGGTGAATCGCTCATCGCCCGCATTATCGACACAGTAGGCAAGCAAGTTGCCTGCTTCATTCAACGCCATGCCGCCGAGCGAGAAGAACGGCTGCCCTTCGGCTAAGGCGTTGCCATCAAGCAGCACCCCTTCGGCAGGCAATGCAGTTTCCGCGTCGATGACCGGGGGAGTCCAGTCGGCAACAAGGTCCCCGGTGTCCGATGCCTTGACGCGGCACTGGATGGTGTAGGGCTTGCCTTCGGCCGAACGGGTGAAGTACCACCAGCCGCGGCGGCGCACTGGAACCGACAAGTCGGTTTCAACGGTGCGTGCCTTGATCTCGCTGAACAAGGCATCGCGCAGCGGCTGCTGGCTAGCGGTGATGGTGTCGGTGTACTCGTTTTCTGCGGTCAGATGCGCGATGACATCCGGGTTGGCTTTCTCCCGCAGCCACTCGTAGTTGTCGATGAAGTCATCGCCGTGGAAGCTGCGGGTGGTGGGCAGCTTTGCGGCACGCGGTGCATTGGCGGTCAACGATTCTGGAGTCATACCCCTATTCAATCCCACTACCGTGCTATGCGGGTGCAGCTATGCTCAGCGCGGACAGAACAGCGGTTTCAAACCGATAACGATGCAAGTGCAGGCGAGTCGCGGGGTACCGGCTAGGCTTTATAAGTCCTAGGCTTGCAGGCAGAACGTATCATCTGCACCTTGGGCCATTCGCCCTTCAGTACGAGAAAGCGATACATCAGTGGAAAAGAAAAGAACAGCTGCCCCCACAGGGCGCCTGGCCCGATGGATAGCCGCGGCTGCCATCGGTTTGATGGCCCTGGTCGTCGGGGCACCCTCGGCCGTGGCCCAAGACAGTGAAAGCGTCGAGGGCCAGACCTACGTCATCGGCACGGATACGACTTTCGCGCCCTTCGAGTTCCGCCAGAACGGCGAACTGACCGGTATCGACATGGATCTTCTGCGCGCCATTGCCGAAGACCAGGGTTTTGAAGTCGAGATCAGGTCCCTGGGCTTCAACGCCGCTTTGGCCGCCCTTTCCTCCAACCAGGTGGATGGCGTGATCGCCGGCATGTCGATTACCGACGAGCGCAAGGAGATCTACGACTTCTCCGAGCCGTACTTCGAGTCCGGCGTGCAGATGGCTGTCGCTGCCGGCAATGACGAGATCACCGGTTACGAGGACTTGGAAGGCAAGACCGTTGTCGCCAAGACCGGCGCCGAGGGCGAAAGCTATGCAAAGTCCATCGCCGAGGAATACGGCTTCGAGGTCAAGTCCTTGGACCAGTCGGCCACCATGTACGAATCGGTCAAGGCCGGTTCTGCAGTTGCCGTCTTCGACGACTACCCGGTGCTGGCCTACGGCATTGCCCAGGGCAATGGCCTGAAGACCGTCACCGACAAGGTCCCGGGCGGTTCCTATGGCTTCGCCGTGAACAAGGGCGAGAACACCGCGCTGCTGGCAGCGTTCAACGACGGCTTGGCCGAGCTGAAGGCCAACGGCCAGTACCAGCAGATCCTGGACTCCTACCTTGCCGACCCGACCGCAGCGGCGCCAAGCAACTTCTTCGACCTGCTGGTCAAGTCCATTCCCGCATTGATGACCGGTCTGTGGCACACCCTGCTGGTGACCGCGATTTCCTTCGCCATTGCCATGGCATTGGGCCTGGTCTTCGGCTTCATGAAGATCTCCGGGAACATCGTGCTGCGCGGCATCGCCACGACCTTCGTGAACATCTTCCGCGGCACCCCGTTGCTGCTCTGGGCCTTCATGTTCTACTTCGGCCTGCCGCAGCTGACCGGCTGGGAGATCAGCGTCTGGACCGCAGGCGTGCTGACGCTGTCGCTGAACGCCGGTGCCTATGTCGCCGAAATCGTTCGCGGCGGTATCCAATCGGTGGATCCAGGGCAGCTTGAAGCATCCCGTTCGCTGGGCCTGGGCTATGGCAAGTCGATGCAGAAGGTCGTGATCCCGCAGGCTTTCAAGATGATGACCCCGTCGCTGATCAACCAGTTGATCATCAGCCTGAAGGACTCCTCGTTGCTGCTGGCTATCGGCTTCACGGAGCTGCTCTACCAGGGCCAGCAGATCTACGCGGCGAACTTCCGTGTCACTGAGACGCTGCTGATCGTGGGCATTATCTACTTCATTGCCATTATGGCGCTGACCAAATTGGCAAATTATGCCGATCGGAGGTTCAACAAGTGAGCACCGTAACCGAGCAAAGCTCCAACGTGAAGATCCAGGTCAAGGACTTGCACAAGTCCTTTGGCTCCAACAATGTCCTCAAGGGCATCGACATGGATGTCCGCGAAGGCGAAGTGGTGTGCGTGATCGGCCCTTCCGGGTCCGGCAAGTCCACCTTGCTGCGTTGCCTGAACAAGCTTGAGGACATTACCTCGGGCAAGGTGGTTGTCGATGGCTTTGATGTCACCGACCCCAAGGTGGACATCAATGAGGTGCGCCGCCATGTAGGCATGGTGTTCCAGCACTTCAACCTGTTCCCGCATATGAGCGTGGCAGAGAACATCATGCTGGCGCCGGTCGAGCTCAAGAAGATGAGCAAGGCGGAAGGCCGGGAGCGCGCACTTGAGCTGCTGGAACGCGTGGGCTTGCGCGAGAAGGCCAACGCCCGTCCCGCCTCGCTCTCTGGCGGCCAGAAGCAGCGTGTGGCCATCGCCCGCGCGCTTGCCATGGCCCCGGGCATCATGCTCTTCGACGAGGCTACCAGCGCTCTTGACCCGGAGATGGTCGGCGAGGTGCTGCAGGTTATCAAGGAGCTGGCCGACACCGGCATGACCATGGTTCTGGTGACCCACGAGATGGGCTTTGCGCGCGAAGTCGCTGACCGCGTGGTCTTCATGGCTGATGGTGTTGTCTGCGAGCAGGGTGCGCCCGAACAGCTGTTCGGCAACCCGCAGCAGGCGCGTACCCAGGACTTCTTGTCCAAGGTTCTCTGAGCCGTACCGCCAAGCCAGCGGAAAACCGTGCTGTCCACGACCAGATGAAACTGGTTGCGGGCAGCACGGTTTTTTCGTGACGAAGCTTACGGGACAAAAACCTTCATATGCTTGAAGGTTCAACTTATTCCCTTGTAGGGTTGGAGCAGTAGCCACACGGGATCTTCCCGTGCCCCAATCCCTAGGAGTTAAAATATGTCCGCTCTGGAAAACAACCCGGGTCTGCAGACCGCTGCGCGTACCCTGCTTCGCTTGGCCTTCGGCTTCCTCTTCCTGGCTCATGGCTGGCAGAAGTACTTCCAGTTCACCATCGAGGGCACCACTGCGGCCTTTGGCCAGATGGGCGTTCCTGCTGCCGGCTTGATTGCTCCAGTGGCGGCAACCCTGGAGATCGCCGGCGGCGCCGCGATCATCCTTGGCCTGCTGACCCGCGTCTTCGCTGGCCTGCTGGGCCTGCAGATGATTGCCGCCCTGTTCATGGTTCATGCCTCAGGTGGCGTGTTCGTGGAAAATGGCGGCTTCGAGCTTGTCCTGGCACTGGCTGCCGGCGCGCTGGCACTGCTCTTGACTGGCCCAGGCCGCATCTCGCTTGATGCGCTGATATTCAAGGGCAAGAACTCGGAAAAGGCGCTGGCTAACGCCTAATCCCCAGCTTCAAGGAAACCCCGGGAATTCTTTCCCGGGGTTTTGTTGTGCCTGGAGGGGGTTGGTGTTGACGTGATCGAGCGCACTCTGACATACTGAACGAACGGTCAGTATGTAATTTGTTTTCGATGAGGTGAACCCATGGCCCCGACCACACCGCAGGAGCCGGGACTGAGTGCCGTCCCGAGCTACGAAGAAGAGCAGTCCCAAGCGCGTTTCGACGCCTTGATCGATCAGGACTCCCGCGTCGAGCCACGCGACTGGATGCCTGAGAAGTACCGCAAGACCCTCAGCCGCCAGATCTCCCAGCACGCGCACTCCGAAATCATCGGCATGCAGCCTGAGGCCAACTGGATCACCCGCGCTCCCTCGCTGAAGCGCAAGTCCATTCTGATGGCCAAGGTGCAGGATGAAGCCGGGCACGGGCTCTACCTCTACTCGGCTGCCGAGACCCTGGGCACCACCCGCGACGAGTACAACGAGCAGCTGCTCTCCGGCAAGGCCAAGTACTCCTCGATCTTCAACTACCCTGCACGCACCTGGGCGGATATGGGTGCTATCGGCTGGCTGGTCGATGGTGCGGCCATCGCCAACCAGGTTCCGCTGTGCCGCGCCTCCTACGGCCCCTACGGCCGTGCGATGGTGCGCGTGTGCAAGGAAGAATCCTTCCACCAGCGCCAGGGCTTCGAAATCCTGCTCTCGCTCTCCCGCGGCACCGAGGCGCAGAAGAAGATGGCCCAGGACGCCATCAACCGCTTCTACGAACCCTCGCTGATGATGTTCGGTCCGCCAGATGACCAGTCGCCGAACTCCCAGCAGTCCATGGCCTGGAAGATCAAGCGTTTCTCCAATGACGAACTGCGCCAGCGCTTCGTTGGCATGATTGCCGAGCAGGTCAAGGTCCTGGGCCTGACCCTGCCGGATCCCCAGCTGCACTTCGATGAAGAAAAGAAGCAGTGGATCCACAAGGATTTGAACTGGGATGAATTCATGGCAGTGATCAAGGGCAACGGCCCGGCCAACGCGCAGCGGCTGGAACGCCGCCGTGAAGCGCACCGCGAAGGTGCCTGGGTCCGAGAAGCAGCCGCAGCATACGCAGCAAAACAAGCACGAAGTGAGGTCGCCTAGCATGAGCCAACAGAGCAATTGGCCCCTGTGGGAAGTATTCGTCCGTTCGTCCCGAGGACTCTCGCACGTCCACGCCGGATCCCTGCATGCACCGGATCAGCAGATGGCACTGCGCAACGCCCGCGATCTGTACACCCGCCGCAATGAAGGCGTCTCGCTATGGGTCGTAAAGTCCTCGGACATCATCAGCTCCGACCCCGGTGAAAAGGATTCCTTCTTCGAATCCCCGCAGGGCAAGGACTACCGCCACGCGACCTATTACAAGGCCAGCGAGGGAGTGAAGCACCTGTGAAGCACGAAGAACTCGACGAAGCGCTCGATAGCTTCGGCGACGCGCTGGCCTCGGCCACCCGCGTCACCCCGGGCAATGCCCTGCGTCCGGAGGACATCGCAGTAGACGGCGTCAAGCCAAGCGAAGAGGTCGCGCGCTACGCGCTGACCCTGGGCGACGATGCCCTGATCCTGGCGCAGCGCATGTCGCACTGGATTTCCCGCGCTCCGGAACTGGAAGAAGATGTTGCCCTGGGCAATATCGCCCTGGATATCCTGGGCCACGCCCGCTCGTTCCTGACCTACGCCGGACTGGCCTGGGGCAAGACCGAAGACGAATTGGCCTACTGGCGCGAGGAAGAAGAATTCACTTCGCTGTGGATTGTCGAACAGCCTAACGGCCACTTCGGCGTGACCATCATCCGCCAGCTGATCGTTTCGATCTTCCAGAACCTGCTCTACAAGCAGCTGGCGCAGTCCAAGGACGAAACCCTGGCCGCCATCTCGGCCAAGGCAGTCAAGGAAGTCGACTACCACCGCGACCACGCCATCCAGTGGACCATCCGCCTGGGCATGGGGACCGAGGAATCAGCGTCCAAGATGCGCCATGCCCTGGAAATCCTCTGGCCGTACGTCGATGAGATGTTCCGCGATGAGGAAGTCCACCAGGACCTTGCGGGCATCGCCGTGCTGCCCTCCACCCTGCGCGGTGCATGGGATGAAGAAATCACTGCGGTACTGGCCGACGCCGGACTGGAGATTCCTGCAACCGGACAGGCCATGGCCTACGGACGCCGCGGCGAGCATTCGGAGCACCTGGGCTACCTGCTGGCAGAGATGCAAGTTCTCGCCCGCAAGCATCCCGGTGCCAGCTGGTAACTACGCAACATTTTTGCCCGAAAAGGGGGAAGCAGTCTTGAGCAAGACGATCGCTGGCGCCAAAGACCTGTTCGCTATCGCCTCCCAGGTGACCGACCCGGAAATTCCGGTGCTATCCATCGCGGACCTGGGAATCCTGCGCGAGGTGGAGATGGCCGAGGACGGAACCGTGCAGGTAGTCATCACCCCGACCTATTCAGGTTGCCCGGCGATGGATGCCATCAATGGCGACCTGTACACCGCTTTCGCAGACGCCGGATATGAAAAGGTGGACGTCAAGCTGGTGCTGAGCCCGGCGTGGTCAACGGACTGGATGACCGCGGAAGGCAAGGCCAAGCTCGAAGAGTACGGGATTGCCCCACCGACCGGCCAGGGCCACGCAGGCCGCGTCACCCTGGGCATGAGCGTGAAATGCCCGCGGTGCCACTCGCTGAACACCCGGGAGTTGGCCCGCTTCGCCTCGACTTCCTGCAAGGCGCTCTACACCTGCAAAGACTGCTTGGAACCCTTCGACTACTTCAAGGTGCTCTCATGACCGAACAAACCACTCCCACCCGACGCCGGGCATCCTTCCATCGGCTCACCGTCTCGAATGTGCGCCGGTTGACCAAGGACTCAATTGAAGTCAGCTTCGCCATCCCTGGCGACTTGAGCGAGGAATACGACTACGTCGCAGGCCAGTACGTGGCGTTGCGCAAGGAAATCCCCAACGCCGAAGGCGAGCTGGTCGAATTGCGCCGTTCGTACTCGATCTGCGCCGCCCCGACGGGCGACGAGATCAAGGTGGCGATCAAGCGCGACCTGGGCGGCCTGTTCTCCACCTGGGCCAACGAGTCCCTGGCCGCAGGGGACCAGATTGATGTGATGAGCCCTGCCGGCGCTTTCATTTCCAAGCACAAGCTCACCCAGATCAATAACCCGTCGACCATCGACACTAAAGCGCAGGACCGTTTCGTGGCCGTCGCCGCCGGCTCGGGCATTACCCCGGTGCTGGCCATTGCCCGCACGATCCTCGAAGCCAATGACCACACCCGCTTCGACTTGATCTACGCGAACAAGGCCGCCATGGACGTCATGTTCCTGGAGGAACTGGCCGACCTGAAGGACCGCTACACATCCCGGCTGGCACTGCACCACGTGCTCAGCCGCGAACAGCGCATTTCCCCATTGCTTTCGGGCCGCATCGACGCCGAGAAGCTCACCACGCTGCTGACCAGCGTGGTCCAGGCACCGAATGTTGACGAGTGGTTCCTCTGCGGCCCATTCGAGCTCGTCCAGTTGGTCCGCGACCAGCTGGCCAGCTTGGAAGTTCCCGCCGAGAAGGTCCGTTTCGAGCTATTCACCACCGGCGAGCCGACGAAGCCGCAAGGGCATATCGGCCGTCCCGTGGTGGCGGACGAGAATGAGGAAAGCTACGAGATCAGCTTCAACCTCGACGGCCTGAAGGGCGAGGTCAAGTCGCCGGTGCGTGCCAACGAAACCGTGCTGAACGCTGCCTTGCGCGTGCGTCCGGATGTGCCGTTCGCTTGCGCTGGCGGCGTGTGCGGCACCTGCCGTGCCAAGGTCACCTGCGGTACGGTCACCATGGCCGAGAACTACGCGCTGGAACCCGACGAAGTCGAAGCCGGCTACGTACTGACCTGCCAGTCGCACCCAACCAGCGAAAAGCTGAGCGTCGACTTCGACGCCTAGAAAGGCCAGGACGAATCCATGATCGAACTGACGATTGAAGATTCCATCGCGCGGGTGGTGCTCAACGCTCCGCAGAAAATGAACTCGCTGGATGAAGCGGCCTTGGCGCAGCTCTCGGAAGCCTATGACAAAGCGGCTGCCGCAGTGGCTGCGGGCACCGTGCGCGCGCTGGTACTGACCGGCGAGGGACGCGGATTCTGCGCAGGTCGCGACATCTCCGGGGTAGATCCCGCGGACGATGACGTGATCGGCTATCTTGACGGCAAGGTCCAGCCGCTGCTGGAGAAGATGTCCAGCTTCCCTGCGCCAACCTTCGCGCTGGTGCAGGGTGCCTGCTTGGGCGTGGGTTTGGGGCTGGCGATCGCTACCGACGTAGTCTACGTCGCGGAAAACGCCAAGATTGGTTCCCCGTTTGCGAACCTTGGCGCGACCCTCGACTCCGGCGGGCACTGGCTGTTCACCGAGCGTCTCGGGGCACACCGCACGCTGGATCTGATTTACACCGCCGAACTGATCTCCGGTGCTGAAGCGGTGCGTTCCGGGCTTTTCTCCCGGGCATTCCCAGCAGAGGAACTGGCAGAGCGCAGCGAAGAAATCATTGCCAAGGTAGCCCAGGGTGCAACTCAGGCATTAGTCGCTTCCAAGCAGCTGGTCAAGGAAATCCGTGACCAGCGTGCGGGACTGTGGGAATCGATGCGTACCGAGAACCGGGCGCAGGCAGCGCTGTGCGACACCGCTGACTACGCCGAAGGTTTCAAGTCCTTCCAGGAGAAGCGCAAGCCGGTGTTCACCGGCCAGAAGTAGTTTCGCAGCAGACACGAGAAGAGCACCTGGAAATGGTATCCAGGTGCTCTTCTCGTATCTTCTGGTGAACTGCTGCCTATCGGGTGTCGGTGTCTTCGAAGATCAGCAGGGTCTGCGTATCCAGGACCGTTGGCAAAGACTGCAATTGCTCGAAGACCACGCGGCGCAGATCCAGATTGTCCTTGGCTCGCACCAGCAGGATCACATCGAAATTGCCTCCGACCAGGCCCACATGATGCACCTCGGGAATGGACGCCAAGTGATCGCGCAGTTCGCGCCAGGAATGCTGGCGGAGTTTCAAGGTCACGTAGGCGCTGGCCTTGAGTCCTGCCTTCACCGGATCAATCACCGCCGTATAACGAGTGATCACCCCGGCATCTTGGAGCTTTGCGATACGGGAGTAGGCGTGGGCACGCGATACATGCACCTTTTGTGCCACGGTGGTGACCGACTGGCGCCCGTCGCTGGTTAGCTCAGCGAGGATCGCATGGTCGACATCATCGAGTTTTAACTCCGCTTCCGCGGCCATTGGTACTCCTTGTTGACGTGTCGGACGTCTCTGTTCCAAACACAATCTATCGAAACTTTTCGTCTACGAGTATAAGGATACCAATCGCAACTTTCCACGATTCCACGCCGGACTGGATACAGAATGCCACGCATACCCATAATTGATTGCAAATGATGTTTAGGTGAAGTGAGTCACAAGCAGTTGTGCTCATGGACCGAGCCAGAACCACGAAAGGTGGGAGAACATGAGCACTGAAGCGCATGCAGATCGCATCTCTGATGTCAGCAAGAAGTTCGGGATTACCCCCGAAGACTACATGCTGCCAGCACGCCACATGATCAACCTGTTGAACCCGGACGGAACCCTGCGCCCAGAGGACCAACAGGGTACTGAACCTGGCCACGAGTACCCGCTGCCAAGCCCGGCCCGGCTGCTGGAAGCCTATGCGGCCCTGGTCACCGGCCGCCGCGTCAACGACCAGAACTCCGCACTGGTCCGCCAGGGCCGCATGGCTGTCTACCCCTCCAGCCACGGGCAGGAAGCCTGCCAAATCGCAGCAGCCCTGTGCCTGGGCGAGAACGACTGGCTTTTCCCAACCTACCGCGACACGGTAGCGGTGCTGACCAAGGGCGTAGCCCCGATGGAAGTCATGACCAGCTTCCGCGGCGAATGGCACTGCGGCTACGACCCGAAGGCGTATAACTGCGCACCGATGTCCACCCCGCTCACGACCCAGCTGCTGCACGCAGTGGGTGTCGCCCACGCTGCCAAGCTGCGCGGCGAAGACACCGTAGTGGTGGCCATGTGCGGCGATGGCGCCACCAGCGAGGGCGACTTCCACGAAGCGCTGAACTTCGCCGCGGTCTTCAACCTTCCGGTGATCTTCTTCGTGCAGAACAACAAGTACGCCATCTCGGTTCCGCTCTCGCAGCAAAGTGCCGCCCCGTCCCTGGCCCACAAGGCTGTTGGCTACGGCATGGCCGGCGAGCGCGTGGATGGCAACGACCTGATGGCCTTGATGGCAATCATGACCCGAGCGGTGCGCATGGCCCGCGAAGGCAACGGCCCGCTGCTGATCGAGGCCCACACTTACCGCATGCAGGCGCACACCAACGCAGATGACGACAAGCGCTACCGCGAGGACTCCGAAGTCCAGGAATGGATCGCCAAGGATCCGGTGACCCGCATGAAGGCGTACCTGGACGATGCCGGGCTCTTGACCGATAGCACCGTCGCCAAGATCACCGCAGACGCCGAGTCGGTCGCCAAGACCTTGCGTGATGGCATGAACCAGGAAGCCAACACCGATCCACGTGAGCTGTTCGAGCACGTGTACTCGGCCAAGACCCCGCAGCTGGCTGAACAGCAAGCCATGCTCGTCGACGAACTAGACCGTGAGGAGGCCTAGGATGACTGCCACTACTTCGCGCTTGAACCCGAACGTCAGCGCTGCCACCGCACGAGCCGCAGCCAAGGCCGCCAATGAGCACCAGCCGGTGACCTTCGGCAAGGCGCTGAATACCGCCTTGGCTGATTCGCTGGTTGACGACAACTCGGTAGTGATTTTCGGCGAGGATGTGGGAACCCTTGGCGGCGTTTTCCGCATCACCGACGGGCTGACCGCACGCTTTGGTTCCGAACGCTGCTTTGACACCCCGCTGGCCGAATCCGGCATTGTCGGCATGGCCGTGGGCATGGCCATCAACGGCATGCGCCCGGTTATCGAGATGCAGTTCGATGCATTCGCCTACCCGGCGTTCGAGCAGATCGCTTCGCATGTCGCCAAGATGCGCAACCGAACCCAGGGCAAGCTGAACCTGCCGATGGTCATCCGCATACCGTACGCCGGCGGCGTGGGCGGCGTGGAGCACCACTGCGATTCCTCGGAAGCCTACTACGCCCACACTCCAGGGCTGAAGGTCTTCACGCCCTCGTGCGTAGAGGATGCCTACCTGATGCTGCGCGAAGCCATCGATTCGGATGATCCGGTGGTCTTCTTCGAGCCGAAGAAGCTGTACTGGTCCAA
The DNA here is from genome assembly GCF_053644955.1 of Glutamicibacter sp. NPDC055354. Taxonomy (NCBI): domain Bacteria; kingdom Bacillati; phylum Actinomycetota; class Actinomycetes; order Micrococcales; family Micrococcaceae; genus Glutamicibacter; species Glutamicibacter sp. NPDC055354. The sequence goes on along the minus strand of NZ_JBSHMB010000001.1, from coordinate 1,376,342 downwards.
GGAGCAGGTGGACTTGGCGCAGCTGGCCGAGCAGTACGAGGCCAAGAAGAGCGCTAGGACCGAGGGCCAGGCGCGCATCGCCCGTCCGGGCAGCGATGCCACGCTGATTACCTATGGTCCAAGCGTTTCCACCGCATTGGAAGCTGCCAAGTTGGCAGCCGAGGAAGGTATCAGCCTGGAAGTTCTCGACATCCGGAGCATTGTGCCCTTCGATGACGAGACCGTCTGCGCATCGGTGCGCAAGACCGGACGCGCTATCGTGGTTGCCGAAGCCCAGGGCTTCGCCTCGGTAGCCAGTGAAATCGTGGCCCGGGTGCAGGAGCGCTGCTTCCACTCGTTGGCCGCTCCAGTGCTTCGCGTGACCGGATTCGACATTCCATACCCGGCCCCAACGCTGGAAAAGTTCCATCTTCCAAGCGCCGAACGCATTCTCGACGCGGTTGACCAGCTTCAGTGGGAGGCGTAAATGAGCATCAAGACTTTTCTCTTGCCAGACCTTGGCGAAGGCCTGACCGAAGCCGAGCTGGTGCGCTGGATGGTTGCCGCCGGTGACGTTGTCGCAGTTGACCAGCCCATAGCGGAGGTGGAAACCGCGAAGTCGCTGGTGGAGATCCCTTGCCCGTTTGAAGGCGTAGTGTCGACCCTGCATGGGGACGCTGGCCAGATGATGCTGGTGGATGAGCCTTTCATCTCCGTGAACACCGGTGGCGAAGAAGCTGAAGCGCCTGAAGCCGAACGTGCGCAGTCCTACCGCGAGGAAGAGCGTGCTGGCACCCAGGCTCCTGCCGAAGAATCAGCAGAAGCCGATGAGGGTAGCGGCAATGTGCTCATTGGCTACGGCACTTCCTCTGCCCAGCGCAAGACCAGCCGTCGGCGCAAGCCGCGCGGCGGGGTAGCCGCGCCAGCGGCACAGGCACCGGCCGAAGCGGCCCGCGTGATCAACCCGCTGGTACGCAAACTGGCGCGGGATAACGCCTTGGATATCAGAACGGTTCTAGGCTCTGGTCCAGAAGGGCTGATTCTGCGCACCGACGTGGAAGCTGCCTTGTCGGCTGATGCGGGGCTGCCTGCAGCTGCGGCGGCCGCTGCCCCGGCAGCACCGACCCCGGCTTCCGCAGCCGCGGTGCCCGCTGCACCAGCCCAGGCTGGCGGGGCGGATTCGAAGACCGGCCTGCCGGTCGCATCTTCCCAGGTGCTCTCGGGCGTGCGCAAGACCATCGCCACCGCGATGAGCACTTCGCGCCGCGAGATCCCCGAGGCTACCGTGTGGGTGGATGTCGATGTCACCAAGCTGCTGAAGCTGCGATCGAAGATCAAGGAAGCCGAAGGCCAAGCTCCAAGCGTCATGGCACTGATCTCCCGTTTCGCGGTGGCCGGCTTGCGGCGCTTCCCTGAACTGAACAGCCGCATTGAGGCTGAAGCTGATGGGGGCTTGCGCCATACCCTCTTCGAGGGCGTGAACCTCGGGTTCGCAGCCCAGACCGATCGCGGCCTGGTTGTGCCAAATGTGCGCAACGCCCACAAGCTGAACGCCAAGGAACTGTCAGCCGAGTTCGCTCGACTGGCTACGGTGGCCCGCGAGGGCAAGGCCGGTGTCGCCGACCTGTCCGGCAGCACCTTCACCATCAACAACTACGGCGTGTTCGATGTTGATGGCTCCGCGGCCATCATCAACTATCCGGAAGCGGCCATTCTGGGGCTGGGGCGCATCATCGAGAAGCCGTGGGTGGTCAATGGCAAGATCAAGGTCCGTTCCATCTGCGAGATGACACTGAGCTTTGACCACCGGGTCTGCGATGGCGGAACCGCTGCCGGCTTCATGCGCTATGTTGCCGACGCGATGACGGATCCAAAGACTGCGCTGGCTTCGCTCTAGCGCCTACTGTGCGCAGTGCTCGCTCTCAAGAGTGATCTTGATGCCCGTCGAACCTCACGAGGATTGACGGGCATCACCCTTTTTGCTGATATTTCATCTATGTTCGATCATTTATCAGCATGTCAAATATAGGTTGCTAGAATCGAACCAATTATTATTTCTATGCTGGAAATATGTTGGGTTGCTTTCCAGCCGCTTATGACGCGGGCTAGGCAGCAGGAACAGGGGATTGAGATGTCAACAGCGGGGACCGGAATCAAGAACCGGCCATTCATCTACCTGCTGCTCCTGCTACCGACGGCCATTGTGCTGGGCGCCTACGCCCTGCTCGCCGGCAAACTGCCGGAAATGACCGCCACTCACTGGAGTTCGACCTATCCGGACGGGTTTACCCGCACCGCGGTGTTTGTTCCCGTCTGCATCGGGCTATGCATTCTTGGTGCCATCACCGGAGTGATTTCCTTGGCGCTGCGCAGCAAACCGGCACTGTTCATGGTGCTGCTCTTCGCCGGCGGGTTGCTCTCCTGGAGTGCAGCTGGCGTATTCGTCGGCTCGGCGGTGCCTACAGCGCTCGCCGAGACACCTGAAACCGCAGTGCTGGGCGGCATGATGGTTGTGCTGATTGCCTGCTCGCTGCTGGGCATTGCACCACTGTGGGTCAGCGGCATCTACCAGCAATACACCAGGCAATCCGTTGAGGCCCGCCAGGCACGAAGTGATGCAGCGCAGGGCATCCAGCGGCCTGTTGCGGCGGGGACACCAGTCATGGCACGGCAAGAATTCAATCAAACGATGGCAGCACCGTGGTGGATGCGGCTGCTATGCCTGGTGGTGTTCGCGGCGCTTTTCATTGCTGTTGCGTTGCCGCTGCTGACCGGTGACAGCCAAGATGGCGACTGGGTGGGCTTCATCGTTGCCATGACCCTGTCGGCCGTGGCGTGCGTATCGATTCTGGGTTTGATCTGGATTCGGGTATCGATCAGCGGTGATCGCTTCCGGGTATCATCAGCGGTCTTGGGGTTCCCGATGCGAACCATCAAAATCGACGAAATTGAATCTGCGACCAGCGAAAAGATCGTTCCCATGATGTGGGGAGGCTGGGGCTGGCGAATCATTCCAGGCGGTTCGGCCATCGTGATGAAAGAACACGAAGGCCTCGTTTTCGAACTCAAGAACAAGAAGCGTTTCGCCGTGACCATCCCGGAATCGCAGCAAGCCGCAGACCTGCTCAATGCCCGCATGGCCTGCGGTAAACAGTAGCGAACAACGTTTCTGGGCCTGCGCCCTACTTATTGAAGGTGCGCATGGGCCCGATAACCACCGAGCGCAGCACCAAGCCGGATACCAGCGAAGCGGCCACGACATGGATGATCCCCAATGCCGCGTAGACCAATTGCAGGAACTCCGGGATCTTCTGGATATGCGGGTGCGGCAGGAGGAACGAGAGCCCGATTACCGCAGCCCAGACAACCAGGCTGCCGGCCCCAACTTTCCTCGACCAGGTGCCCTTTGGCAGTTCATGGCTCAGCGGCTGGATGCGTTGGAGCACTACCGAGGCCAAGACCATCCAGAATCCGGCCACCACGAAACCAGCTGCAATGTCACTTGGACGGTGCCAACCGCAGATCAAAGTGGCCACCCCGGTCACCGTCGCGAACAACCACGCGATCGGCTGGACTACCGGACGCAGTTTCGGTGGTGAAACCAGGTACATCAGTCCCATTGCGGCGGCAGCGGCGGTGGTGTGTCCTGACGGAAAAGAATTTCCTGTGGTGCCGAAGTTGAAATCCGGGCGAGACAAGATCTCGTGCTTGAGCAATTGCGTGCTGCCCGCTGCGGCTGCGGCCGCGATGACCGCCACGATGGCCCGCAGGAAGCGCCGGTCGCGAATCACGCGATACAGCAGGAAAACTGCCGCAATGATGCCGCAGATTGCCGGCAAGAGATTCAGGAATTCACGGATCGGATTAATCAGGTCCGTCCGGGGCCACCATTGCGACCACGCTATGAATCCAGCCTGATCGGCCCATTGCCCCACACGCTGCTGGACGAAAAATAAGTATTCGAGGCAGAACAGCGAAATCAGCAACAGCAGAGCCCACCACCACCTGATATGGTGCGGGCGCGCGGATGCTGGATTGCGAGGCATATCTCTAGGGTGTCATATCCGGCACGGGGAACGGCACAGTTCAGGCATGTAACTATGCCCACCCTCGATAGGCTTAGAGCATGAGTGTTGAACTTCCGCCCCTTGAAGATCTGCTGGCAAATTCCCATGTTGTCCGGTTGCCGATGCGTGTGAAATTCCGTGGTGTCACCCAGCGTGAAGCGCTGCTGATCAACGGGCCGGAAGGTTGGGGCGAGTTCTCTGCATTTACCGAGTACGGACCGGCCGAAGCCTCACGGTGGCTAGCCGCCGGAATCGAGGCCGCTTACCAGCCGTTCCCGGAACCGTTGCGCACCAGCATTCCGGTCAACGCCACCTTGCCTGCAGTTGCGGTCAAAGATGTCGGAGCGGTTCTCGAACGCTATGACGCGCCGCACACCATCAAGATCAAAGTGGCAGAAAAAGGCCAGGGGATTGAGCAGGACCTGGCGCGTGTAGCTGAGGCCCGTCGACTCTACCCGCAAGCAGCGCTGCGCGTGGACGCGAATATGGGATGGGATATTGCCCAGGCGGTCCCGGCCTTGAAGGCCCTGAGCGAGTACGACCTGCAATACGCGGAGCAACCCGTGCCTGGCATTACCGGGCTGGCAGAAGTCCGCGAGCAACTGCGCAACGCCGGCAACCCCTTGAAGATCGCCGCTGATGAAGTGGTGCGGAAGCACACCGACCCCTTGGAAGTCTCGCGGTTGGGCGCCGCAGATCTGATGGTCATCAAGGCCCAACCGCTGGGCGGCATCGGTGCGGTGCTGCAAATTGCCAAGCAAGCCGAACTGGATGTTGTCGTGTCCAGCGCCCTGGATACTTCGGTAGGGCTGGCCCAAGCCGCCGCCTTAGCCAGCGCGCTGCCAGAACTGCCCTATGCCTGCGGCCTTGCGACGGGCACCTTGTTCGCCGAAGACGTATGTGCCGAGCCGTTGCTGGCCACCGCTGGGTACTTGCCGGTGCGTCGCATTGAGCCGGATCACCAGAAATTGGATGGCTTGCGTCCGCAAGAGGCGCGCGTGCGCTGGTGGCTGCAACGCCTGGAGTCCTGTTATGCCGAGCTGACTAGGGGATAACCCCAGGCAAGAATCTATTTCCCCGGCGTTAACCTTTGCGTTGCATTTAGAACACTTCCAAGTGAAAACCTCAGTTCGAGTCATTCCCCTGACAATGAGCCACATACTGAGGAAGTGAGCGGATCATGAATCCAACCCGTACCCTTTTGCCAATGCTGGGCCACACCCGCGGCGGTCGTTCTGCAGCTACTTGCCACTTCAAGTGCGCCGACGCCTGCACCAAGCCGGATTGCAACACTTCGTCCAACGGCTACTTCAAGGACATTGCCGACAAATCGCTCTCCCGCCGCAGCATGCTGGGCCTGGGAGCCGTCGGTGCTTCAGCGCTGGTCATCGGCCCGCAGCTTTTCGGTGCAGCCGACGCTACCGCGGCACCACTGGTGCCAATGAAGCCGGGCAAGGGCGGGCACCTTTCATTCGATGCCATTGAGCCGGTGTCGCGTTCGGTGGATACTGTTTCCGTTCCCGAGGGCTACGACTGGAATGCCATCATCCGCTGGGGCGACCCGCTCTTCAAGAACACCGCGGAATTCGATGCTTCCAAGCAGTCCGCCCGCAAGCAGGCTGAGCAGTTCGGCTACAACTGCGACTACCTGGACATCATTGTCGACAAGTACTCGGGACGCACCGGCGTGCTGGTTGCCAACCACGAATACACCAATGAAGACATGATGTTCGACTCGGCTTGGTTCGAAGCGAACCAGGAAGAAGCCCGCAAGATCGCGATGAACGCGCATGGCTTCTCCGTGGTCGAGGTCAAGCGCAAGAAGAATGACAAGAAGTGGAGCTACGTGCAGGGCGGCGAACGCAACCGCCGCATCACCGCCAGTACTGAATTCCGGGTCGATGGTCCAGCCGCAGGCAGCGACCTGCTCAAGACCGCCGCAGATCCAACCGGTACCAAGGTTCTTGGCACCTTGAACAACTGCGCCGGAGGCACCACCCCATGGGGCACCGTACTCTCCGGTGAAGAAAACTTCGACCAGTATTTCCGCGGCAACGGCACCGCCGAGGAATCCCGCTACGGCATTGGCACCACCGCGACCGACCGCGGCTGGGAAGAAAGCGACCCGCGCTTCGGCCTGCACAACGAAGGCTACGAAAACGAAGCCAACCGTTTCGGCTGGGTAGTCGAAATCGATCCGCAGGACCCTTCGTCCACCCCGGTCAAGCACACCAGCCTGGGCCGTTTCAAGCACGAGGGCGCCAACGTTCGCATTGCCAAGAACGGCAAGGCTGTTGCCTACTCCGGCGATGACTCGCGCTTCGAGTACCTGTACAAGTTCGTCTCGAAAAACACTTTCTCCAAGCACGATCGCAAGCACAATATGGGCTTGCTCTCCGAAGGCGACCTGTACGTTGCCAAGTTCGCCGGCAACTCTCCAGCTAGCGAGATCGACGGCAGCGGCACAGTTCCGTCTGATGGTGCTTTCGACGGCATGGGAACCTGGCTGCCACTGGTGAAGAACGGCGAATCCAAGGTGGAGGGCATGGGCATCGACGAGGTGCTGGTCTACACCCGCCAAGCAGCTGACAAGGTCGGCGCCACCAAGCTGGACCGTCCCGAAGACGTTGAGCCGAGCCCGGTATCCGGCAAGGTCTATGTGGCACTGACCAACAACACCGACCGCGGCAAGGACGGCAAGGAAGGCGCAACAGAGGTCAGCCCACGGGTACGCAACCGCGACGGCCACGTCTTGGAAATCACCGAAGCCGGCAACGACGCCACCGCCGCGAAGTTCACCTGGAACATCTTGCTGGTTGCCGGCGATCCAAATGTGAACGGATCGACCTACTTCTCCGGCTACCCAACGGACAAGGTCTCGCCGATTTCCTGCCCGGATAACCTGGCATTCGATTCCAAGGGCAACCTGTGGATCTCCACCGACGGCGCCCCTGGCACCATCGGCTACTCCGATGCACTGCACAAGGTCACCCTGACCGGCAAGGATCGCGGTCGCGTCGAGCAGTTCCTGGCCGTGCCAACCGGCGCAGAGACCTGCGGCCCGCTGATCCATGACAAGGACAACTCGGTCTTCGTCGCGGTACAGCACCCGGGTGAAGGCGGCAGTTTCGCCAGCCCTACCTCGCTGTTCCCGGACTTCGTGAAGAACGCAGGAGGAGCCGGCAAGGGCGAGTTCTACGGCCCGCGCCCATCGGTCGTCCAGGTCTTCAAGCAAGATGCGAAGCCGGGCAAGGGCAAGGGCAACGGCAAGGGCAAGGGACACGACAAGGGCAAGGGTCACGACAAGGGCAAGGGTCACGACAAGGGCAAGGGTCACGACAAATAAGTCGGACTAGCCTGCAGTGCAAGGGCGTCGGCAGGATCCTCTCCGGGATCCGGCCGGCGCCCTTTGCCGTTCCAAATCGGTTGACCGGCAGGTCAAGGCATAGACTTGGATCATTGCCTTCAGCTTTGGAATCTAAGGAGTCATGCGGCGTGGGAATGCAGCAACCTGGCGAGCAACGCGCCATCACTACAGCTCGCCATGTGCTCGCCGCCCTGATCAGTGCCGGGATCAGGGATCTGGTGATTTCTCCCGGTTCGCGCAGCGCACCCTTGGCCTATGCTGCAGCCGAGGCAGAAGCCGCGGGGATCCTGGATATCCATGTGCGCATCGACGAACGCTCCGCGGCCTTCATGGCACTGGGCCTCGCCCAAAGCACCATGCGGCCGGTCGCCCTCGCCGCCACCAGCGGCTCGGCCATCGGGCAAATGCTGCCGGCAGTAATGGAAGCCAACCACACCGCGACACCACTTCTGGTCCTTTCTGCCGACCGTCCCGATGAACTGCACGGCACCGGAGCCAGCCAGAGCACGCGCCAGAAAACCCTCTTTGGCGAGCACGTTCGCCTGGCCGCCAATGTCCCCGCTGGGACCGATCCGCAACACGAGGTCCAACGCGCATTACTGGCCTTGGCCGGTGACCAGCACACTGCCGCAGGTCCGGTCCAATTGAATCTGCAGTTCCGGGATCCGCTCACCCCCGCACAGGACGAGAGGATCGAGAGCCAAAGCTGGACGGCAGTTGAGCCGGGGCAGTGGCAGGCACACGACCAGCTGGACAGGGCGAGCTTGCCGGTCCAGCAGCTGGAGCCACGCCGGAGCGTTGTCATCGCCGGGCATGGCGCCGGAGAAGAGGCGCAACGTTTCGCCCAGGCTTTGGGGCTGCCATTATTTGCCGAACCATCTTCTAACGCACGCTTCTCGGCCAATGCCATCGGCCACTATCGTCCGCTGATAGCGGTGGGCCTGGACCGCATTGAACGCGTGGTGCTCTTTGGCCGTCCGACGTTGAGCCGCCCGGTGGGCCAGCTCCTGGCCAACCCGGCGATCGAATCGGTGATTTGGCAGCCTGCGCCAGTGGCCTGGTATCAAGCGGGACGGCGACGCGAAACACCGGTCAGCTCGTGGAGCGAATTGCAGGAGTTCGCCGGAACCGGTGCAAAGGGGTGGCTGGAAGCGTGGCAGCAGCTTGATGCCCAAGCTTTGGAAGTACGGCAACGCCTGAGCCGCGAATCGCTGATTAACGGGGTAGATGTTGCCGAAGCTATTTGGGATCACGCGCCGGAAGTCCTGCTGCTGGGCTCATCCAATATCGTTCGCGACTTCGACCTGGCGGCCCGACCGGCACCCGAACCAACTATGACCGTGCATGCCAACCGCGGTCTTGCCGGAATCGATGGGACCATTGCCACCGCCCTGGGCCTGGCCCGGGGAAGCAAAAAGCGGACGCTTGCGGTGATGGGAGATATTACCTTCGCCCATGACGCCAGCTCGCTGTCCTGGACCCCCGGCGAAGAGCAGCCAATGGTGGATATCGTGGTCTACAACGACGGGGGAGGAGCAATCTTCTCCACCCTGGAGCATGGTGCCGTGGATGCCTCGGGCCGGTACGCCAATGCGGTGGAACGGCTCTTTGCCACACCGCAGCAGCTGAGCCTGCCTGCGCTCGCCGAAGCCTATGGCTGGCAGTACGCCAGGGCCGCAAGCAAGGAAGAGCTCAGCGCCGTCTTGACTTCAACGCAGCCGGCGAACCTGCGCCTGATTGAAGTGCCTGCATCGCGGAGCAGCCTGCGCGCCGAGAATCTTGAATCAAATCAACAGATCGGGCAGCTAGCCTGGCCAGAGCTGTAGGGAAAAAAGAAATTCCCCTGCGTCGACCATCGGCAACGATGGGCAACGCAGGGGAATTTTTGCAGTTGAACTCAGATATCCACGTGCGTGGGATCGAGCACGCGACGCAGGAAGTCCTGGGTACGTGGCTGCTGCGGATTGCCAATGACATCCACGGCCTTGCCTTCTTCCACCACGACGCCACCGTCCATGAAGAACACGCGGTCAGCAACTTCCTTGGCGAAAGCCATCTCGTGGGTGACCACCAGCATGGTCATGCCCGCTTGGGCCAGATTCTTCATAATGGACAGGACCTCGCCCACGGTCTCCGGATCCAATGCACTGGTTGGCTCATCGAAGAGCATCAGCGTTGGTTCCATGGATAGCGCTCGGGCAATGGCCACGCGCTGCTGCTGGCCACCGGAAAGCTGGTCAGGGTAGCGATCGCCGAAGTCGCCCAGGCCTACACGCTCCAGATTGCGCAACGCGACCTTCTGGGCTTCGGCCTTCTTGCGCTTGAGCACCTTGATGGGGGATATCGTGCAGTTCTCCAGCACGGTCAGGTGCGGGAACAGGTTGAACTGCTGGAAGACCATGCCTACCTGCTGGCGCATCTTGTCCAGGTTCACATCGGGATCGGTGACGTTGAAGCCACCGACCATAATGGTTCCTCCGTTTGGCTGCTCCAGCAAATTCACGCAACGCAGCAGGGTGGACTTGCCTGAACCGGAGGGGCCGATCAGGCAGACAACCTCGCCCGGAGCAACATTCAAGTCAATGCCCTTGAGCACTTCGTTGCTACCGTAGGACTTGCGCAGTCCGGTGATTTCCACGCCCGAAGCATGGACTGAAAGTTCATTGGTGTCAGTCGACATTTTCAAGTCCTATCTATCGCTTGGTCTTGGCGGCGCGGGATTCAAACTTGCGGGCCACCAAGCTCAGCGGGATGGTGATCACCAAGTAGAACAGGCCGGCGACAACCAGCGGGGTGATGCCGGCATCGATTTGCGAGATGCCGTCACGGCCAAACTTGGTCATTTCGTACTGGGCCATCGACGCACCGAGGATGAATGCCAACGAGGTGTCCTTGGTCAGCAAGATGATTTCGTTGGTCATGGGCGGCAATACGATCTTGAACGCCTGCGGAATCACGATGGTGACCATGGCACGCCACGCTGGCATGCCCAACGAACGTGCAGCTTCGGTCTGTCCCTTTGGCACCGCCTGCAGGCCTGCACGCAGGGTTTCCGCGATGTAGGCGGCGGAGACCAGGCCCAAGGCGCACATGACATTGACCGGCTGCGGCCACTGGGTTCCGAACGCCTGAGGCAAGCCGAAGCCGAAGGCCAATAGGACCAGGATGGCTGGAATACCGCGGAAGAATTCGATAAATGCGGTGGCGAACCAGCGATAGGGCGCGAAGGACGCCATTTTCATCAGGGCCAGAAGCAGACCCAGGATGAGGCCGAAGGCGAAGGAGATGATCGTGTAGAAGATCGTGTTCTTCAGACCGACCAAGATCATGCCAGGGAACATCGGTCCCAATTTGTCGAAGGAGAAGAAGGCATAAATGGCCTTGTTCCAATCAACGGCCAAGACCAGTGCGATGATCGCGATGATGAAGATGGCGATTTGAATGGTCTTGCTCATGCGGGCGCGCTGACGTGTAGTCATTGCCATGCTTGATTACCTCTCATAAAGGAAGCGGAAGCTGGACTGCCAACCTGTGGGTGCAGTCCATGCCCCCGCTTGCCTTGGAATCAGTTGATGCTCGAGAATTACTTCTCGCCGAACCACTTCACAGTCAGTTCTTCCATGGTTCCTGCATCGGCCAGCCGCTTGAGGGTGCCATTGACCAGTTCCAAGGTCTTTGGCTGCTCCTGTGGAACCGCAATGCCCAGCTGCTCGCCGGTCTTGAAGTCGGCCACGACGCTGAAGCCGTCCTTATCCTTGATCGCGTAGCCCAAGACCGACTGGTTGCCCAGCAATGCATCCACTTGGCCAGCCAGAAGTGCCTGGGTTTGCAAACCGGCATCCTCGAAGCCAACGATGTTGCTCAAGCCCTGTTCCTTGGCGTACTTCTCGCCGGTGGTGGCCTGCTGGACGCCGACCTTCTTGTCCTTGGCGGATTCAAGATCCTTGATTTCAGAACCGTCAGCCGAAATCAGCACCAGATCGTCATCCATATAAGGGGTGGAGAAGTCCATCTTGGCCGAACGCTCTTCGGTGATCGATACCGAGGAGATCGCGATATCGCACTGGGTGCTGAACAGACCGGATTCGATGGAGTCGAAGCTGGCATCGATGACGTTCAGATCCAGTTCTGCATCCTTGGCAATCTCGGCAGCGATATCCATATCGAAGCCGACGTTCTTGCCGTCCTTGACGAATTCGAATGGTTCGTAAGGAATGTCTGAGCAAATGGTGAGTTTGCCTTCGTTGAGCGGGAAGGAACCAGCTTCGGCTTCACCTTCGGAACTGGAGCCGGAACCGCAGGCGGTGAGAGCCAGCAGTGCAACGGACGTGACGGCAACAGCGGAGGCGAACTTCTTCTTGAGACTACGCATAGGATCAGAACCTACTTTCGGGTTATGCGAGTGGATCAGTGCGTAGCCACAATCATAACCGGGGCAACACTAGGCTGAGATTCACCTCACACATGTCGCGTCGAGACTAAGGATTATTTATGCTCAGTGCGATCCTAGCGGCCTTGATCCGCTGCGCAGCCTGCGCCTACTCGGCTCCGAGGGCTTGGCGCATGGGGCGCATCTTCGCCCATGATTCGGCTAGTTCATCCTCGGGCACCGAGCCCGGAACAATGCCGCAACCCGCGTACAGGCGCATCAGCTTTTCGTCTTCCAGGATTCCGCCACGCAGCGCGATGCCGAATTCGCCATCGCCACGGCTGTCAACCCAGCCCACGGGGCCGGCATACGGTCCGCGGTCCATGCCTTCCAGCTCGCGCAAGAGCACGCCAGCCTTCTTGGTCGGCGTGCCGCACACGGCAGCGGTCGGATGGAAAATCTCGGCAACATCCAGTGCGGTAGGCAGAACGCCGGCGGCATCGGCGCGCAACTGGGCGCGTACGTCGCTGGCCAAATGCCAAACATTGGGAAGCTGCAGAATAAAAGGTTCTTCCGGCGCGCTCATGCCGTGCGAAATGGGATTCAAGGAAGCCGTGAGCGAATCTATGGCCAACTGGTGCTCGTTGCGCTGCTTCGGATCTTCAAAGAGGTTGCGGTGCGCGAAACCGGGGTCCTCAGCGCCAGCGGCCGCGCGGTCCAGCGTGCCAGCTAAAACGCGGGCCTCGGCCAAGCCGTCGGTAACGCGCACCAGCATCTCCGGGGTAGCGCCTACCAGGCCGTCCACTGAATAGGTCCAGCAATTGCCATAGTGCTCGGTCAGCGCATCGACCACGCGGGCAAGATTAATCGGGGTGGAACTATGTGCCAACACATCGCGGGCCAGCACCAGCTTGGAAATTCCGCGTTCCTCGAAACGGCCCAGCGCCTGATCCACGGCATCAAGATAGGAACCGGCGGTCAGCTGCCCGCTGGTCAGTTCAATGCTGCCCGGTTCGCCCGCCGGCAACGACGCATCGGCCATCGCGGCTTCGGCGCGGGCCAAAGCCTGCTGGTAGGTTAGCCCGTCGAGTTCCTCTGCGCTGCCGGTGATGGTAATCCAGGACTTTTCCTCATCGCGTCCGATCACCAGCTGCGGGATCACCATGCGCGATTCGAAGACGCTGGTGAAGGAGAACGCAAAAGAACCGAAGGAAACCAGGCCGCTGCCGGGGCGGGCGATCGGGTCAATGATCTGTGCCTGTTCGATGACCTGTGCAAGCCAGGCGCGGGCACGTGCAAAGCGCTCTTCGCCGTGGGTGTGCAAGCGGGCCGCTGTGCCAAAGCCAACCAGACCGTGGCCGTTGCGGGTCCAGACCAAGCTTCGGTGACGCAATGAGTCGGCAACCAGTGTTTCGGCGGCATCAAGGTATTCAAAGGTGATGCTGGTGAGAACAGGAGCCGACGGCTGATGAGCACTGGCGCTAAGAACGGGCGAATCTGCAGACATGATAAGGCTAAGCCTACCGCGCAATGCCGGGGGAAAAGGCTTGCGGGTGTCCGTGGTCACCCCTGTGAGTTCGGCCGGGTCTGGTGAGAAGTACCGGGGGAACCCGGTAAACTCTAAAACGACCTCCTAGGTCGCTGGTACCAGACCGGTATGCCCGGTCTGGCCATGCCAGCAATGTGCAGTGGAAAGCATCGGCTAGAGTGAAGAGATGTTTGCGTGCATCTTGCAGGCAGATTGCCTTCGCATACCGCGATGGCCAACCCGATGAAAGATAAGTAAGCCGTAGAACAGTGACTGATTCGAAGAGCAACTGGACCGCAGCCGGACACGACGTGTCCGACTCGATTGAGCTGAATCCTGAAACCGCTGCATTAGCTGCGGCCATCAATCTTCCCTCGGGCTTCGCTTTGCTGGCCGAGGACCCGGACTTCGGTCCGGCTATTTCCATCGGCATGGCAAAGGTGGAGAAGCTGCTGCGCGACGCGCTGGCCAACTCCGACCCCTTGATCGACGCATCCAGCCGCCACCTCGTTGAGGCCGGAGGCAAGCGAGTGCGTCCCCTGCTGGTGCTGCTGACTTCCCTGCTGGGCGACGGCGTGAATGACGATGTCATCAAGGCCGCTGCCGTAGTGGAACTCACCCACCTGGCAACCCTGTACCACGATGACGTCATGGACTCCGCTCCAATGCGCCGCGGTGCACCAACAGCTCACGAGGTGTGGGGCAACTCGGTGGCGATTCTCGCCGGCGACCTGATCTTCGCCCGTGCATCGGTCTTCGGATCCGAGCTGGGCCCAGAAGCAGTCATGTGGCAGTCGCGCACCTTCGAGCGCTTGTGCCTCGGACAGCTGCATGAATCCATCGGCCCGCGCGAGGGCGACGATGCCATCGAGCACCACATCCAGGTAATCAGCGACAAGACCGCGTCGCTGCTCTCCACCTCCGGAGCCTTCGGCGCCCGTTTCGGTGGCGCCCCGCAGTACATTGAGATACTGCGGGAGTATGGCGAAAAGGTTGGCGTTGCCTTCCAGGTCGCCGATGACGTGATCGACTTGGCATCCACGGAAGCCGACTCAGGCAAGACTCCGGGCACCGATTTGCGTGAAGGCGTGCCGACCCTGCCAATTCTGCTGCTGCGCCAGGCAGCAGCCGAGGGCGATGCGCAAGCGCAGCAGGCTGTCGAACTGGTTGATGCGGACCTGGCCACCGATGAAGCACTGGCGGCCGCTGTGGAAGCTGTCACCTCGCACCAGGCAATCCATGATGCATGGAAGGCCGCACGCCAGTGGGCCGATGACGCGATTGCCGTCTTGGCTCCACTGCCGGAGGGCACCGTGAAGCAGGCGCTGATTTCCTTCGCGGATGCGGTTGTTACCCGCGAAGCCTAGGCAAGCTCGAACAAGCAAAACCCCGGAAGACTGCAAAGGTCTTCCGGGGTTCTGTTTTGTCCGCGGCTGCTGCCAGATCCCTGCTAGAGCTGGTCGTTGCAGTTCTGCCCGTCGTCGGTTGACGCTTTACTCCCAGGACGATTCTTGCTGGCGGTAAAGAATCTGACGGCGAGAATGACCAGGCCAATGGCCACGAGGGCCGGGATGATGTAGAAAATAATCAGGTCGTAGGTATTCGGGACCAGGGGATTCATGTCTTCATCTTATGAAGGTCCTGACAGATGCAGTACCACCTCAGTGATGATATTCCTGTAAACCGGGAGCATGGCCCTAGTGCTGAGCGGAAAATGCCTGAGGTCTCCCATAAGTGGCAAGCAGGCCCCGGCAACAAATTCTCGTTCCCGAGGCCCGCGCGCGCCAGCGTCATGCCCTAGTGCTTATCGGACGATGTTCTCCGGGACCAGCGGCTGCGGATGCTCGGGGGAAAAGAGCGCTTGGCGCAGCTGCTGCGCTTTGCCGGCCCGATCCTGGATCGATACCCGGTGGCGCAGCTGCCGATAGAGCTCGTCATCGGCGTAGCGCGGGAAAACGTGCTGATGGTAATGCCAAACATGCTGATTGCCCGCAGGCTCATTATGCTGCCGAGTGCTCGTGCCTTCGGGATTCCAGGCGAGCTTCATCGCCAAGGCAACGCGCTTGGTCTCCCGCATGATCGCGGCGCCGGTCTGCTCGTCCAGATCGTAGAGCGCTTCCAGATGCGCGGTCGGAATGATCATCACGTGCCCGCCGTAATTGCCGAACCCATCACAAGCCATGATTGCTGCCACCAGATCTGTCTGGTAGATCAGATCCGTGGGCGCGCACAAGTTGTCCTGGCTGAAAGGCTGGTCGTTGACCAGCTCGCAGAAGGGACACTGGTAGTTGGCTGGTTCATGGGAACGGTGGAGCACTAGTCCTCCAATTCGGCGGCCAGCTCTTCAAACACCCAGGTGTACATGTCCAGGGTGAATTCGCTGAAGGTGCCTTCCTCGCTGGTCCATTTTCCCTTGGCATTGCTGCGGCGGTAGACGATTGGATCCGGAACATCGAGCTGGGATGCCTTGAAGCCCCACACGAACTTCTCTTCCTCATCTTCCAGGAACAGGAGGTAGCCGTCTTCGATTTCCAGTTCTTCAGGGTCGAAGAAGTAGTGGTAGGCCTCCATGAAATCCTCATTGTTGCCCAGAGCACGATAGAACTCTTCAAGGACAAATGGAATTGAAACCTCGGACTGCGCCAGCCCTTCGCGCAATTCTTCGGCGCTCAAGCCATCGGCTTCGTTCCACTGGTCTTCCAAGTACTTGGGAACCAGGGAACAGAACTTCTCTAGAAACATGTCTGCCATGTCTTTATCCTATCGAGATTAGCCCAGCTCAAGGGCACTCAACGCGATCCAGAGCTGGACTCGGTCGCTAGTCACATTAGGGTCGTAGCCAGAAAGATCGGAAATCTGCTGGATCCGGTAGCGCACCGTATTGCGGTGCAGGCCCAAGGACTCGGCCACTGCTCCCACCGAGCCATCGCGGTTGAGGTATTCACGCAAGGTCAGCAATAGGTCAGAATCGTGGGAGGCGTCGAATTCCTGCAACGGTCCCAGGGCTTCGATGGCCAAATCCTGCAGCGGAACATCGTGGGCGGCGAGCAAGAGCGAGGTGAGAGAAAGCTTGGTGGGTTCGTTGACCCGCTCTCCGTGGCGCAGGGACTCCAGGGCCTCGAAGTAGCTCCAGCGGATGCCGGTGGTATTCGGGTAGCGCCCGCCGTAGCCCACCCGAGCCGGAAGGCCGGCCGCGAGCAGATACTCATCGAGGTGCTTGATGGACAGCTGCAGCTTGCTGTGCGCGACAATGATCGCCAAGCGGCCATCTATGATGGCTGAGACCTGCGAGGACAGATCTGCGGGCAGTGGCAGAGTTTGCAAACGCTCGACCTGTGATGGAGCGTGCACCAGGATGACCGAGTGCTCACGCTGGGTATTCAAGCCAAGTGCCCCAAGGCGGCCAGCGGCATCGGCGCCAACCAGGGCGCCAGTGGCCAGGTCCTCGAGCACCTGGCCGTTGGCATGGCGCTGCGAGGCGCGCAGGCGGGATTTATTGGCCAGTTCCAGCCCGATCAGCGACTGCGCGTAATCGACTACTGGATGGTGGACATAGGGTTCTGCAATATGCAGGGTGCACTTATCACGCAGGCCCGTCGCCACCGGGCGTTCATTCCAGGAACGTGCAGGGTCATAGTCCCCGCTGATCACTTCACCGTGCAGGGTCAGCGCTACCTGGGTGCCGAGCATTCGCTCGAGTTCCTCGAGCATGCTGTCCAGATCCGAGGAAAGCAGTGTCTGGGCCAGCTTCTGGTGGGATTTCAGCAGGCTTTCAACACGCTTGAGGTGGTCGGAATTCAGTGCTTCGGCGATCAGCCGGGTAATTGCGGCAAAGGGTATCTGATAGGGCACCTCGAAGACAGGAAGCCCTACTTCGCGGGCGGCTTCAACGGTCGCTTGCGGTACTGAAGCGTGTTCCAGGCCTGTGCCGAAACCCAGAGCTACGGCATCGTTGGCCGCAAGGACTTTGACGAACTGCCGCTGTGCGGCTTTTGTCTTCTGGCGCACGCCGGTGGTCAACACAATTTCTCGCCCGGTGAGGAACTGCGACGGGTCAAGCAGCTCGGTCACCGCGCCCCAGGTGATGACCATGCCATCGCGGTGGGTGTGTTCAGTCAGCGGTCGAAGATCGAGCTCGTCATGTTCCAGAAGACCGCGTAAACTAATTGCCATATAGCCATTCTAGAGGGATGGCGAAAAGTTCCCGATTTAGCAATATGCTCAAAATGTGGACACGCGACCCCTAGAAATGACCACAATGTGAAAGTTTTGCAGTAGCTTAGACACATGAGCACTCCATCTTCATCACAGGGCGCTCCACTCGCAACCGAGAAGCGTGAGACTTTCAGCTCCCGAAAGTTGTTCATCCTTTCAGCGATTGGTTCGGCCGTTGGTCTGGGAAACATCTGGCGTTTCCCTTACGTCGCCTACGAAAACGGCGGCGGCGCATTCTTGATCCCATACCTGGTCGCAATTCTCTGCGCCGGTATTCCGTTGCTGTTCCTCGACTACTCCATCGGCCACCGCTACCGCGGCTCTGCTCCGCTGGCGTACCGCCGGGCCAACCGCAAGGCCGAGGTCCTGGGCTGGTGGCAGGTACTGATCTGCTTCATCATCGCCATCTACTACGCGGCCATCATTGCGTGGGCGGCCATGTACTGCTGGTTCTCCATCACCAAGGCTTGGGACAAGAACGCCGACGGCGCCGCCGGGTTCTTCATGAACGACTTCCTCAAGGTCTCGGAAAACGTCAACGTCGGCTTCGACTTCGTCGGCAACATCTTCATCCCGATGTTCTTCGTTTGGCTGGTGACCATCGTGATCATGGTCGCCGGTGTGAACAAGGGTATTTCCCGGGCAAACGCCGTCTTCATGCCTTTGCTGATCGTGATGTTCCTGATCCTCGTGATCCAGTCGGTCTTCCTGCCAGGTGCTGTGGACGGCTTGAATACCTTCTTCACGCCGAACTTCGAGGCGCTGTCGAACCCTGCGGTGTGGGCTGCGGCCTTCGGGCACATCTTCTTCTCGCTGTCCGTGGCTTTCGGCATCATGGTGACGTACTCGTCGTACATGAAGCGCAAGAGCGATCTGACCGGTTCGGGCTACGTTGTTGCTTTCGCCAACTCCAGCTTCGAACTGCTTGCAGGTATCGGCGTCTTCGCGGCGCTTGGCTTCATGGCGTACAACGCCGGCAGCTCCGTCGACGAAGTGGCAACCAGCGGAATCGGCCTGGCCTTCATCGCCTTCCCGACCATCGTTTCGCAGGCTCCCTTGGGCGGCGTCATCGGCGTGCTGTTCTTCGGTTCGCTGGTCTTTGCCGGCATTACCTCGTTGATCTCGATCCTCGAGGTGATTGTTGCGGCTTTCCAGGACAAGCTGGGCTGGAAGCGCCAGTCGGCCACCCTGGTTGTTGTCGTTCCGGTGGCATTGATCTCCATGATCTTGTTCCCAACCACCACTGGATTGTATTTGCTGGACACCATGGATGCGTTCGTGAACCAGTTCGGCATCCTCGCTTGCGCACTGGTGATTGTGATCGTCTTCGGTGCAGGCCTGGGCATGCTGCCTAAGCTGGCCAAGCACTTGAACCGCCACAGCTCCATCAAGCTGGGTACCGGCTGGATGGTCCTGGTCGGCGGCGTGGGCCCAGCTGTCTTGGGCTACATGCTGATCAATGAAATCCAGACCAAGCTTGCAACTCCCTATGAGGACTACCCTGTTTGGTTCCTCGGGATCTTCGGTTGGGGTATGGCCGGGGCATTGATTGTCGGCGCGGTCCTGCTGTCCCTGGTCCCTTGGAGCAAGAACTCCAAGAAAAACGACCCCGAGTTCGATCAGCATCGTGCGAACGTCGAGGCAGAAGAAGTCCCTGAAGTGTCCAGGAAGGAATACTAGCCATGAGTCCTATAGCGATTGTCTTCATGATTATCTCCATGCTGACCATTTGGGGAGGCCTGGCCATCGCCTTGATCAGCCTGAATCGCCATCCTGAAAAGCACGATGACGATGTGATCGAGCCAGCTGGCTCGGCAGGCAACTAGAACCTGCAAGCAGCATCTGGATCGAAGGCCTCTTCGTTTCAAGCCCCGGCTTGGAATGAAGAGGCCTTTTCCTGTGCAAATGCACTATGCGACACGAAACGTGTTGTGCCGATCCGCGTAGTGGCCGGGCAGCCGGGAGAATACTCTCTAGTTATAGAGACAATAGGGCCAGTGAGCTCACGAATAAGTTCTGGAAGGACAATCACATGGACGTTACCTACCGCATTGACCAGAAGCGCAAGATCAACGGTCCGTTCCCCGGCCCGAAGTCGCAGGAACTGACCGCACGCCGAGCCAAAGCAGTTGCTGCCGGCGTAGCTTCCAGCCTGCCGGTGTACGCGGCAGAGGTTGATGGCGGCATCATTGTCGATGTCGATGGCAACCAGCTGATTGACCTGGGCTCCGGCATCGCCGTAACGACCATTGGCGCCTCGAATCAGGCAGTAGCCAAAGCCGTCGCCGAACAGGCCGCGCGCTTCACCCACACCTGCTTCATGGTCGCTCCGTACGAGAACTACATCGAGCTGGCCGAGAAGCTGGCTGCCATCACTCCGGGCAACTTCGAGAAGCGTGCAGTCTTCTTCAACTCCGGTGCCGAAGCGGTAGAGAACGCCATCAAGGTAGCCCGCATTGCCACCGGCCGCCAGGCAGTAGTCGCCTTCGACCACGCCTACCACGGCCGCACCAACCTCACCATGGGCTTGACCGCCAAGGCCGCCCCATACAAGCGCGGCTTCGGCCCACTGGCACCGGAGATCTACCGCATGCCAATGAGCTACCCATACCGCGAAGAGAACCCGAACATCTCCGGCAAGGAAGCAGCCGAGCGCGCGATCCTGGCCATGGAAAAGCAGATCGGCGGCGACCAGATCGCTGCGATCATCATCGAGCCGATCCAGGGCGAGGGCGGCTTCATCGTTCCGGCCACCGGCTTCCTGCCGCGCATCGCCGAATGGGCCAAGGAAAACGGCATTGTCTTCGTTGCTGACGAAGTCCAGGCAGGCTTCGCACGCTCCGGTGCTTGGTTCGCCTCGGACATCGAAGGCATTGAGCCTGACATCATCACCCTGGCCAAGGGCATCGCCGGCGGCATGCCGCTGTCTGGCATTATCGGCCGTGCCGAACTGCTGGATTCGGTGCACGGTGGCGGCCTGGGCGGCACCTACGGCGGCAACCCGGTTGCTGTGGCCGCGGCTCTGGAATCCATCAAGTTCATGGAAGAGCAGGACTTGGCGGGTCGCGCCCGCGAGATCGAAGAGAAGTTCTTCACCCGCTTCGGTGCGCTGCAGAAGGACATCAAGGAACTGGGCGACATCCGTGGCCGTGGCGGCATGGTTGCAATGGAATTCGTCAAGGCTGGTGGCAAGCAGCCGGACGCCGAGCTGACCAAGGCCATCGCAGCCGAATGCCTGGCCCAGGGCGTCTTGATCCTCACCTGCGGCACCTACGGCAACGTGGTTCGCCTCTTGCCTCCGCTGGTGATCGGCGACGAGCTGCTCGAGGATGCATTCAACGTATTGGAAGATGCGATCCGCAAGGCTGTCGCCTAAGTAGCTCAAAACTGGTCCTAAACAGCGAATGCCTCGAACCTCCCACGGGAGATTCGAGGCATTCGCTGTATCGGCGGTGAGTGCAACCGGGCGTTCAGACCAACTTTTTCGGTTCGGGCATGGAGCCAATGCGTGGAATTCGCATCATGTCCACGAGCACGAAGAGCACCGCAACCCATACCAAGGCGAAACCAACCCAGCGTTCGAATGGCATGTGCTCGCCAAAGACCAGCAGGCCCAGGATGAACTGCAAGAGCGGGGCGAGGAATTGCAATGAGCCCAGGGTGCTCAAAGGCAGGCGGCGAGCTGCACCCCCGAAGAGCAGGAGCGGTACTGCGGTGATGATGCCGCTCGCTGCCAAAAGCGAGAGGCCAGGAACATCAGCCGAGAACAGCGCAGACTTCCCGTCAACGGCCAGCCAAACCAGATAGCCGATGGCCAACGGGGTCAGCAAGACGGTTTCAATGGTCAAGGACCCCAGCGCAGTTCCGCTTTGGCCCACTTTGTTCTTCACCAGGCCATAGAAGCCAAAGGAGAAAGCCAAGCCGAGGGAAATCCAAGGGACCTGTCCCAAGCCGATCGTCAAGACAAGTACAGCAACGGTGGCTATGGCAACAGCGATCCATTGCAGCCGACGCAATTTTTCTTTCAGGACGACGACACCCAGAAGGATTGCCACAATTGGGTTGATGAAGTAGCCCAGCGAGGCTTCCAGCACATGTCCGGTCAAGACCGCCAGTGCGTAGAGAGTCCAGTTGGCTGCAATCAGAACACTAGCCAGTCCCAACTGCCAGATGGTCCTGGAATCCTTGAACATCGCAAGGAACTGCTTGACCTGGCGCGTGAACGCCAGCAGCAACAGGCAGAAAACCAGCGAGAAGATCACGCGAACGCCAACGAATTCGAAGGCCGAGATGTCAGGCAGCAATAGGAAGTAAGCCGGTAGCATGCCCCAAATCAGGTACGCGGCGGTGCCTTGGATCAGTCCGTAGCTATGTTCTGAACGGATCGGTTTAGCGGTACTTACGGACATGCAGGGCGCACACTTTCAGAAACAAAATGGATCAAGGGAGCGGCCCACCGGGAAATAAGTTGTGGA
The DNA here is from genome assembly GCF_053644955.1 of Glutamicibacter sp. NPDC055354. Classification (NCBI taxonomy): domain Bacteria; kingdom Bacillati; phylum Actinomycetota; class Actinomycetes; order Micrococcales; family Micrococcaceae; genus Glutamicibacter; species Glutamicibacter sp. NPDC055354. Next base: position 1,354,342 of record NZ_JBSHMB010000001.1, on the reverse strand, counting down.
ACCGCATCTTAAAACTACAACGTTCCCGCCGTCTGGATATTCCCCTGGGCCGGCGGTGCCTGCCATTCCACACGGCTCTGTGATATTTTCACCGGAACATAAATGGAATTCCAGTCGTTGACTAGACTAGAGAACACCAACTTGGTTTGCTTCATTGAGGGAGTGCATCGCCGTGCATGGACATAACAACGGACTCAAAACCGCCTTTTTGATGGGCGGAATGTTTGCCCTGCTGCTGGCCATTGGCTCGCTGATATCCGCGGGCACCGGCCGTTCAATGTTCATTTGGATATTTGCCTTGATAGGCCTCGGAACTACTGCCTACAGCTATTGGAATAGCGACAAGCTGGCTCTGCGCTCGATGCATGCCTACCCGGTCAGCGAAGCGGAACAGCCGGGAATGTACCGAATCGTGCGTGAGCTGTCGATGAACGCGCAGCAGCCGATGCCGCGACTGTACGTTTCGCCAACCACTTCGCCGAACGCCTTTGCCACCGGCCGCAACCCGCAGAATTCGGCGGTGTGCTGCACCGAAGGCATCCTGCAGTTGCTGAACGAACGCGAATTGCGCGGGGTGCTGGGCCACGAGCTGATGCATGTCTACAACCGGGACATCCTCACTTCTTCGGTCGCCGCCGCGGTTGCGGGCGTTATCACCTCCGTTGCCCAGTTCCTGATGTTCTTCGGCGGCGGCAACAGCAATGACAACCGCGGGGTGAATCCGATCGCCTTGATTGCCCTTTCCCTGCTGGCGCCACTGGCAGCGTCGATCATCCAGATGGCCGTGAGCCGCACCCGCGAATATGATGCAGACGAGGACGGAGCCAAGCTGACCAATGACCCGCTGGCGTTGGCGAGCGCGCTTCGGAAACTGGAATCAGGGATTACGCAGGCTCCGCTGGCTTCCAACGACCAGAAGCTGGTCAACAGCTCGCACCTGATGATCGCCAATCCATTCGGCTCGCGCCTCAAGCGCATGTTCTCCACCCACCCGCCAATGGAGGATCGCATCGCACGGCTTGAAGCGATGGCTGGCGGACGCGGATACTAAGTGCAAAGCAGCTCCTGGGCTAAAGGCCGCATCTCATATGGAGATGCGGCCTTTAGCTTGTTTTGGGCCTTTACCGTTGAACTAATAGTTACTTCCCCTCCTACTAAAGGATGAGGCGATATTCTTCGTCTTCCCTAGTCAATCGAGGATGGGCTGATCGTAGCGGCACCGAAAAGAAGACCCTCTGCCGTCTGATGATGGAGCAAGGAACAAGGATGCGAGACGACGACGCGGCACTTCTGCCCAGGCTTGGGGATGCCATAGCCGGTCAACTGGCCACCGGAACGGTCAAAGGATTGGCTTGCCTGCTTGCGGCCTGGATTTGCTCATCATGGATTGCCCTCCACACTGCTTTCGGCACATTCGCTATCACGCTGGCGATCTCGTATCTCCTCTCGGAAATCCTCGGCGCCATCATCGTTCGACCGATTGTCCTGAAAGAACGCCGTCCCAACCCCGGGGGGGAGTGCTGTACGTCGTCCTTCCATTCGTGGTGTCCATCATGGTCAGCTTTGCTGCGGCCTATGCAGTTACCAGCTCATTGCGTGACAGCAGTTTTGTGACAGTGCTCGTTGCCGCATGCAACGCCGCTGAGATCCTCTGGATCAAACCATGGGTGCCGGGACCTTCGCCGGAAGAGATGGCCGCGAAGTTCAATGAATTCAAAGCCATGACCAAGGACCACTTCGCTGATGATGTGGCCGAGGTCAAGCGGCGGGCCAGGGAAAGGACTCGCGAACAGTACTACGCGAAGAAGGCCCGCGAAGAAGCAAAGAGGCTGAAGAAGCAGAAGCGCGACGAGGATCAGCGCTGATCCTTCCCGGGTCCATGATCCAGTGGTGCGCAGATGGCAGCGAGGGCTGTTTCCCATGGTGAATGGGAAACAGCCCTCGCTGTGTATCACGTGATTTCTAACGCTGGGTCAGTCCTAGCGGAAGTTCACGAACTGCAGATCCGCTTCTTCGAAGTCGCGCAGCAGAGCCATCGTGGCCTGCAGGTCATCGCGGGACTTGGAAGAGACGCGAAGCTCGTCACCCTGAATGGTTGACTTGATGCCCTTAGGCGCCTCATCGCGAATCAGCTTGTTGATCTTCTTAGCGACATCCTGGGCGATGCCCTCCTTGATGCTTGCTTCGATGCGGTATTCCTTGCCGGATGCAAATGGCTCGCCGGCATCCAATGACTTCAGGGAAATGCCGCGCTTGACCAGCTTGGACTGGAAAACATCCAGTACTGCGTTGACGCGCTCTTCCGAGTTGGCCTTCATCAGGATCTTCTCACCGCTGAAATCAACTTCAGCGCCAACGCCCTTGAAGTCGTAGCGCTGGGCAATTTCCTTCTGGGCCTGGTTCATCGCGTTGGCGACTTCCTGGCTATCAACCTTGCTTACGACGTCGAATGTGGAATCACTAGCCATGTGAATACTCCTAGTTGAAACGGGTCTGATTCGCTTCATAGCCTACCGGTTTTGCCCCCTGGATTTGGGGTGTGATCAGGCTTACAGCAAAAATGCCCCTCTCGATTTCACAACATCGAAAAACTCCTGTAGAGTTATTTCTCGTTCCGACAAGAGCAAATGTTCTTGAAGCGAACGTACTCGGCAGATTACCCGAGTGGCCAAAGGGGGCTGACTGTAAATCAGCTGGCAACGCCTTCACTGGTTCGAATCCAGTATCTGCCACAAAATAACTCCCGGATCCCAGGATCCGGGAGTTTTTTGCATGCGGAAGGAATGCACGGCAACCCGGATCTTTCCTATTCCCGGTTCCGAACAAGATCACCTTTCTACGTATTTCAAATAAGGATCGGCTACCGTATAACCATGGCAACGAAAAATGTGAGCGAAGACGACTTCGCGAAGTTGATTGAAGACAACGACATCGTCCTCGTGGACTTCTGGGCCGACTGGTGCGGGCCGTGCAAGCAGTTTGCACCGGTTTACGACCAGACCTCGGACAAGTTCAGCGACGTCGTTTTTGCCAAGGTGGATACCGAAGCTGAGCAGGGCCTGGCACGTGCAGCTAACGTGACCTCGATTCCTACCATCATGGCGTTCCGCGAACAGGTCCTCGTGTTCTCGCAGGCTGGTGCGTTGAACCAGACCCAGCTCGAAGATCTAGTCACTGCGGTCAAGGGCATTGACATGAGCGAAGTGCACAAGCAGATCGCCGAGGAAGCCGCGCAGGCTGATTCCTAAGAACCATTAGAGGCTTCGGGCTCCTTACCTCCGCCGGTGATCCAGCGGTGCGTAACGGGGCCCGAAGCTTTGTTTTTTCTGCCCCGAAAGCACCAGCAAGCGCACTACGCGTTGACGGTGCGGGGCGTATGGCGCCAATAGCTCCAGCATCTGCCCATCGCTGATTCGGGAACCGGTAAGCACCTGGCCCACGAAATCAGCCAGATGGAAATCTCCCACCGAAATATGGTCACTGGATCCGTGGGAGCGCTGCAGGGTTTCGGCAATTGTCCAGGGACCAATGCCCGGCACCGAACCCAAGGCGGCTTCCAAGGTGCCCGGAGCCTTGGCGGTGGGCCGTGCATGGTCCATTGGCTTCTCTGCCCACCACTGCAAACTGCCGGCAACCTGCAGCAGGCGTGCCATGGTGTTAGCCCGCTGTCCTTCAACGCGCGCCTTTTGCCAGTCCCAGCGCCTCATCGAGGCTAGCTTTTGCGATCCGGGGAAAATCATCAGGCCCTCGGGAGCCGGACCCGGAGCCCGCTGTCCCAAATGGCGGATCAGCCAGCGCCAGGCATAATTCGCTTCAATCCCGGTCACCCGCTGTTCCAAGATCGCCCCAGCGGCGTGCTCAAAGATCCTGCCGGTGCTGGGCAGAACGAAGTCCGGATGCAACGAGCGGGTGCGCGCGATAATTTCGGGGAACTGCCCTTCTTTGATCCTCGCGTCGAAATCGCTCCAGTCATCGAGCGCCCCTAGAAGGTTCGGAGCTGAGCCGATGGCCCAGTGGGCTCCGGGACCCCATGCTCGAAACGTTGCCGGGGCGGTGGGCGCGGGCTTGCTGATTTGCAGCGTGGCATCTCCGAACGGTGTTCCAAAGGCCAGCCATGCTTCGCTCTGGGACAGGCGGATGGTCGGATCTCCCAGTCCCCGGCGCAGGATTCCCAAAGTCTTGAGCAAGGACACGGGGCGGTGCGGATCGTAATCGGCGCTCAACGGCTTCTCCATGAATCGCATCCTATAGCCTCGTGCCTGCAGTAGCTTGCGGCAGGCTTGCCTAGCACTGATGAAAAGTGCCCGTCCACTGCGTGACGTTTCGCTACGTGCCGGAACGACATGTATGACAACCGCCGGTAAAGTTCTTGACATGAAGTATGCGTCCACAGTCCTAGATCTGATCGGCAATACCCCTTTGGTGAAGCTCAATCGAGTCACCGAGGGGATCAAAGCCACTGTATTGGTGAAGCTTGAATACTTGAATCCGGGTGGTTCCATCAAGGACCGCATCGCATTGAAGATGGTCGAGCGCGCCGAAGAATCCGGCCAGCTCAAGCCCGGCGGAACCATCGTGGAACCAACCAGCGGCAACACCGGTGTCGGCTTGGCCATGGTGGGCCAGCTCAAGGGCTACAACACCATCTTCGTCACCCCGGATAAGGTCGGCGAGGAAAAGCGCGACGTACTGCGCGCCTACGGTGCCAAGGTAGTAGTCACCCCAACCGCGGTGGCCCCGGATTCCCCTCAGTCCTACTACGGCGTATCGGACCGCCTGGTTACCGAGATCGACGGCGCCTACAAGCCCGACCAGTTCGCCAACCCGGCAGCACCCGACAGCCACTTCGAAACCACCGGACCGGAAATCTGGAACGACACCGACGGCAAGCTGACCCATGCGGTCATCAGCGCAGGAACCGGCGGCACCATCACCGGCACCGGACGCTACCTCAAACAGGTTTCCGCCGGCCGCGCCTCGGGCCCGGTCAAGATCATTGCCGCAGACCCGGATGGCTCGGTCTACTCCGGTGGCACCGGACGCCCATACTTCGTCGAGGGCGTCGGTGAAGATATGTGGCCAGGGAACTACGACCCATCCGTGCCGGATGCCGTGGAACCAGTCACCGACGCTGAGGCTTTTGAAATGACCCGCCGGTTGGCCAAGGAAGAAGGCCTGCTGCTGGGCGGTTCTTCGGGCATGGCAGTGGTCGCCGCGCTGCGTGCAGCCAAGGACCTGGGCGAAGACGACGTAGTTGTCGTGATCGCCCCGGATGGCGGCCGCGGCTACCTGGCCAAGATCTTCAACGACCAGTGGATGCTGGACCAGGGCTTCACCACTGATGAATACTCCGCCTTGGACTTCATCGGCGCGGCACTTGCCAAGCAGGGCACCACCACGGTGGCTTTGGATACCACCCTGGCCGAAGCGGCCAAGGCACTGCGCGAGCAGGGCGATGACGCGTTGGTCGTGTCGACCTCGCCGCTGCCAGCGCGTATCGGCGAGATCCGCGGTGTCATTGGCGCGGGGGACATCACCGACGCACTGCTGGCTGGCGCAGAACCAACCAGTACGCTCGCAGACCTGGGCGACTTGGCCAAGCCATTCATCGGCACCGCAGACACCCCGGAACATGCACAGGAACTGCTCAGGAGCCACCCGGCCGTACTGCTGACCAAGGGCGGCGAAGTGATCGCCGCGGCTACCGCAGCCGATCTCTTGGCCTACTCCACCCGCTAGAGACAACACCTCAAAGGATTGATATCGATGACTGAAAACCATCAGGGAGCAAACACCCGCTTTGTCCATGCGGGCCAGGAATTCGAACCGGTCACCGGCGCGGTAGTTCCGCCGCTGCATTTCTCCTCGACCTACGCGCAGGACGGCATTGGCGGCCTGCGCAACGGCTACGAGTACGGCCGCGGCACCAACCCGACCCGCGACGCGCTGCAGGCGCAGCTGGCCGGCGCAGAATTCGGCACCCACGCCTTCTCCTTCAGCTCCGGCCTGGCCGCCGAGGACTCGCTGATCCGTGCGATCCTGCGTCCGGGCGACCACATTGTGCTGGGCAACGACGCCTACGGTGGAACCTTCCGCCTGATTGACCGCGTGCTGGGCGACTGGGGCATCGGCAACACCCCGGTGAACATGGCTGACGAAGCAGCGCTGGCTGCCGCCATCGAAAAGAACAAGGCAAAGCTGGTGTGGGTTGAGACCCCTTCGAACCCGATGATGACCATCACCGACATCGCCAAGGTCGCTGAAATCGCCCATGCTGCCGGCGCATTGCTGGTCGTGGACAACACCTTCGCCAGCCCATTCCTGCAGCAGCCGCTGACCCTGGGTGCTGACATCGTGGTCCACTCGACCACCAAGTACATCGGCGGCCACTCCGATGTGGTGGGCGGTGCGGTGATCGTCAAGGATGCGCAGCTGGCAGAAAAGATCGGCTTCATCCAGTTCGCTGTGGGCGCCGTCTCGGGCCCGATGGACGCCTTCTTGACCACCCGCGGCCTGAAGACCCTGGGCGTTCGCATGCGCGCCCACTCGGAGAACGCTGCACAGGTTGCCGGGTGGCTGCGTGAGCGCAGCGAAGTCGAGCGCGTGCTCTACCCGGGCTTCGAAGACCACCCGGGCCACGAGATTGCCAAGAAGCAGATGTCCGGCTTCGGCGGCATGGTGTCCGTCCAGTTCACCGGCGGTGAAGCGGCGGCCCGCAAGATTGCCGAGAGCACCAAGCTATTCACCCTGGCAGAATCCCTGGGCGGCATCGAATCGCTGATGAACTACCCGTCGGAGATGACCCACGCTTCGGTGAAGGGTACCGAGCTGGCGGTTCCGGTGAACCTGTTGCGCCTGTCCGTTGGCATCGAAGACCCTGCGGATTTGATTGAAGACCTGGATAAGGCCTTCGCCAACCTGTAAGAACCAAGCGCAAAGGACCTGGGTTCCGCTGCCCGCAAAGGGCAACGGAACCCAGGTCCTTGGTGCTTTGAACGAAGTTCCGGATCGGCTACCGGCGGCGCTTGGCCGGTTTGGGATCCACGATCTTGAAATACCTGTTGCTCGCTGGCATCCACATCAAGGCCACGCTGAACATGATGATGGCCGCCAGCAGCGAATAGCGGCCGAATCGCAGCAACAGCGGCAGCGCGGTAATCAGGCCCAACCAGGACAGCTGGGCGCGCGCGGCCCGGTCCCCGGTGAATAAGCGGTAACCCAGCACACAGCAGGCAAGGCCGGCAGCGGCGAAAAAGATCATCAGCGCAATGGCTCCGAAATCCAGCGCGGAATCCTGGATATGCTCGTAAGCCAGGAAGCCTCCGAAGCCGAGAAAAAGCACTCCGGCTAGGAGCCATAGCATTTGGGCGATGAACAATCCGCCTGGGGTGGGCTCATCTGGACGTCGCGGAAAAAGTGGTTTCTTCACGTTCTCAACCCTACGTGCTTTGGTGCGGTGCCCGATCTCACACGCTCTCGACACTGACAATAGTGGCCTGTTCAAGCTAGCATTAAGTGTTCGCGAACATCAGGGTATCCCTCTCGCATCCAGCCCAATTTTTGAGGCCGGAGCCTTCTCGTGTTGTATTTTCCGCAAAGTGTGTGCGGGTCTTTATGTCATAGGGGAGCGCTTGATGAGCGTGACTTGTATCTGACTGTGCAGCCTATACGTCGTTTCTTTGGGGACGGCCAAGGCCTATCCCCTAACGAATGAGGTAATTCTTCGTGTCTTCTGACATGCCCGTAAACACCGACGACAACCAGACCCCGGAAGAGCCAACCGTGCTCTTCTCCGAACTTGGCCTGGATGCCCGCGTGCTTGCATCGCTTGCCGACCTTGGCTACGAAAAGCCATCGCCAATCCAGGCAGCGACCATTCCACTGCTTCTCGAAGGCCGCGACGTTGTCGGCCTGGCCCAGACCGGTACCGGCAAGACCGCTGCTTTCGCGCTTCCTGCCCTGTCCCGCATGGCAGAGCTGGCTGACACCAATGGTCCAGCCAAGACCCCGCAGATCCTGGTTCTGGCTCCAACCCGCGAGCTGGCCCTCCAGGTCGCCGAAGCCTTCACTTCCTACGCCAAGTACCTGCCGAACTTCACCGTTCTGCCAGTGTACGGCGGCTCGCCATACGGCCCGCAGCTCAACGGCTTGCGCCGTGGCGCCCAGGTAGTCGTTGGTACCCCAGGTCGCGTTATCGACCACATCAACAAGGGTTCCTTGGACCTGTCGAACCTGCAGTACGTTGTCCTTGATGAGGCCGACGAAATGCTGCGCATGGGCTTCGCCGAAGAGGTCGACAAGATCTTGGAAGCTACCCCAGAGGACAAGCAGGTTGCCCTGTTCTCGGCAACCATGCCACGCACCATCCGCCGCATCGCTTCGGAATACCTGCGCAACCCGCAGGAAGTTGCCGTGAAGTCCAAGCAGTCCACCGGCACCAACATCACCCAGCGCTACCTGCAGGTCATGGGCGCCCACAAGCTGGACGCCATGACCCGCATCCTGGAATCCGAGTCGTTCGAAGGCGTTATCACCTTCGTCCGCACCAAGATGGCTACCGAGGACCTGGCCGACAAGCTGAAGGCCCGCGGCTTCACCGCGGCTGCCATCAACGGCGACATCCCTCAGCAGCAGCGTGAGCGCACCGTTGAGAACCTGCGCTCGGGCAAGATCGACATCCTGGTTGCTACCGACGTGGCAGCTCGTGGCTTGGACGTTGAGCGTATTTCGCACGTTATCAACTTCGACATCCCGCATGACACCGAGTCCTACGTGCACCGCATTGGCCGTACCGGCCGTGCCGGCCGCTCGGGCGACGCGATCCTGTTCATGACCCCGCGCGAGAAGTACTTGCTGCGTGCCATCGAGAAGGCTACCCGCCAGCCGGTGACCCAGATGCAGCTGCCTTCGCTGGATTCGGTCAACGACCGTCGTATCCAGAAGTTCACCGATCGCATCGACAAGACCATCAGCGGCCAGGACCTGACCACCTTCCGCGAAATCGTGGAGAAGTTCGCTTCCGAGCACGAAGACCTGGACCAGCTGGAAATTGCAGCTGCACTGGCTCTGATGGCCCAGGGCGGCCGCCCGCTGCTGATGACCGAACCAGTCATGTCCCCTTCGAAGAAGGCACGCATGGATCGCCCAGAGCGCGGCGAGCGTAGCGAACGCGGTGACCGTGGCGATCGCGGTCCACGTGCCCGCAAGACCGCTGCCGAAGGCAACGCCATGTACCGTCTGGCCGTAGGCCGACGCAACCGCGTGCAGCCGGGCTCGATCGTTGGCGCACTGGCCAACGAGGGCGGCTTCGATTCTTCGGAAATCGGCGGCATCGAGATCCGTTCGGACCACACCCTGGTCGAGTTGCCAGCAGAGCTGAGCAAGGACCAGTGGCGTGCACTGTCCAAGACCCGCATCGGCGGCGAAGCCATCGAGCTCGAGCTCGACAATGGCCGCAGCCCGCGCCGTGACGACGAAGGCGACCGCGGTGGCTTCCGTGGCGGCCGTGGTGGTGGCTTCGGCGGCGGACGCAGTGGCGGCCGTGGCGGTTTCGGTGGCGGACGCGGCGGCGGACGTGGCGGCTTCGGCGGTGGCGGACGCGGCGGCAAGGATCGCTTCAGCGACTCGGGCCGCAGCGGTGGACGTCGCGACTACTAAGCCAGCCGCACGCAGCTGAACAGCATTGAATAACGCCCTTGGGGCAAGCCGAAAGCTTGCCCCAAGGGCGTTTTTCGTGCGCCGCAGGCTATTTACGGAGCAGGAGTTCCCACCGGGATCCCGTCCCCGAGATAGACCGTGCCGCCGCTTTCCAGGAACTGCCTGCTTTTCTGCGCCATCCCGGCCAGGGCGGCTTGCGCCTCGGCCGAGCCGTACTCGTCGCGGATATCCTGGGAGATGCGCATGGAGCAGAACTTCGGCCCGCACATGGAGCAGAAGTGGGCGGTCTTGGCCGGCTCGGCCGGCAAGGTCTCATCATGGAATTCCTGTGCGGTGACCGGGTCAAGGGACAACGCGAACTGGTCATTCCAGCGGAATTCGAAGCGCGCCTTGCTCAGCGCATCATCCCGCGCTGTGGCGCCCGGGTGGCCCTTGGCCAGATCGGCGGCGTGCGCAGCGATCTTGTAGGTGATCACCCCGGTCTTCACATCATCCCGGTTGGGCAGTCCCAGATGCTCCTTGGGAGTGACGTAGCAGAGCATCGCGGTCCCGTACCGTGCGATCTCCGTGGCGCCAATGGCGCTGGTGATGTGGTCGTAGCCCGGGGCGATGTCGGTGACCAGCGGGCCCAGGGTATAGAACGGCGCCCCATCGCACAGCTGCTGTTGGCGTTCCACATTCTCGCGCACCAGATGGAACGGGATATGCCCCGGGCCTTCGACCATCACCTGCACATCGTACTTCCAGGCGCGCTTGGTCAGCTCGGCCAGGGTGTCCAGCTCGGCGAACTGGGCGGCGTCGTTCGCATCTGCGATGGAACCCGGGCGCAGCCCGTCGCCCAGCGAGAAGGCCACGTCGTACTGCGCGAAGATCTCGCACAGCTGATCGAAGTGGGTGTAGAGGAAATTCTCCTGGTGGTGCGCCAAGCACCAGCCGGCCATGATGGACCCGCCACGCGAGACCATGCCGGTGACCCGGTTGGCAGTCAGCGGGATGTAGCGCAGCAGCACCCCGGCGTGGATGGTCATGTAGTCCACGCCCTGCTCGCACTGCTCAATGACGGTGTCGCGGAAGATCTCCCAGGTCAGTTCGTTGGCTTCGCCGTTGACCTTCTCCAACGCCTGGTAGATCGGCACGGTGCCGATGGGGACCGGGGAGTTGCGGATGATCCACTCGCGGGTGGTGTGGATGTCATCTCCGGTGGACAGGTCCATAACCGTGTCCGCGCCCCATTTGGCCGCCCACTGGAGCTTGGAGACTTCTTCTGCGATGGAGCTGGTCACCGCCGAGTTGCCGATATTCGCATTGATCTTGACCAGGAACGCCTTGCCGATGATCATCGGCTCGGATTCCGGGTGGTTGATGTTCGCCGGGATGATGGCTCGCCCGGCCGCGAGCTCGCTGCGCACCAGCTCGACATCGCATTCCTCGCGCAGGGCCACATAGCGCATTTCCGGGGTGATGATCCCGGCACGCGCATAGTGCATTTGCGTCACGCGGGCTCCGCCAACGGCCTGCAGCGGCGGGGCTGAGCGTCCGGCCCATTCCGCGCTGGCCGTGCCGCGGCGGACCGCTGAGCGTCCGTCGTCGTGCAGGTTGCGTTCGCGGCCTGCATAGGTTTCCACGTCCCCGCGTTCCAGGATCCACCGCTCGCGGAAGGGTTGCAGGCCTTGGGTGGGCTCGCTTCCCGGTCCGCTGGTGCGATATACAGCCAGCGGCTCGTTGGACTGTCCATTGGGGGAGTCTGCCAATTGGATCTGCGTGACGGGAACAGAAATTCCCGCAGATTCACGGTAGGCAAGGGTGTGGGCAGGGTGCTGTTCAATTTGTTCCACTGGGGAAACTCACTTCCTTCGCCGGCATTACCCGGACAGGTTCAACGGTCGCGGACGGCGATAGCCCGATCTCAGCCCTTGCCAGGGCACCCGTGTGGTCGCGAACAACTTAGCACGCTTGCGAGGGTTAAACGCAAACCCAGTGGTCAGGGCCTGACATCAAGGAAGTGGGAAGGGCCGGCTGTGGCGGGCCAAGATGCTTTTCATTGGCCGGAGACTCTTGCCGGGGGCACCTGGAATCCGGGGCGCAAGACGCAGCCGGTAGCCGGTGCTGCAGCTTGGGGTGTGCCCTGGGCCATGCTCGCAGTGGCTACACGGCATCTGCGGGATAAACGAAAAGAGAGGCAATCTGGAACCAGATTGCCTCTCTTATTTCGAGCCCCCTGCCGGAATCGATCCGGCGACCTCGTTCTTACCAAGAACGCGCTCTACCACTGAGCTAAGGGGGCAACAGGTAAATACTTTACACAGGTTTTTGAGGTTTGCAAAATCCGTCGGGAATTTGTTGCTGAGGTCACAATATTCCTACTCAAGACCGGAATGGGCGGCAAGGAGCTGTTGCCTTCCTGGCGGTTTCCAGCACCCCGGTTCGCGGCCTGGGATCCAACTGCCGGCCGCTGGAGCCGTGCCTGCGTGCCAGGGTGGATCGGGTGTTGCCCAAGTGCCGCTCGGTCACGGGTTCTGGAGCGGGAAAAGGTGGCAGCGTTCCGAAATTCCAAGCGGAGTAATTCGATGCTTGGCCACCGGGAAGAATCCGCGGGATTCTATCCTGCGCACCCGGGCAAATCCGCGATTGACCACGAGGAGCACTCCCGTGAGCATCGTCACCAGGGCACTTTTTGTCCCACCCTTCGTCCCCGGGGTGGCGAGTGAGGGGATAAATAGCCATTGACTAGTGGTTTTACAGAATTTTCCGGGTCTTTTCCGGGGTGATCCGCCGATTTTTCTTTGCCGGGAAATCCGTGTAGAGTATTTACTCGTTGCCCCCTTAGCTCAGTGGTAGAGCGCGTTCTTGGTAAGAACGAGGTCGCCGGATCGATTCCGGCAGGGGGCTCTGAGTGAGAAGCATTCTTGGCTTCTACTGGATTGCTTCTCACTTGTGGCGGCGTAGCTCAGCTGGTTAGAGCGCACGACTCATAATCGTGAGGTCCCGGGATCGAGTCCCGGCGCCGCTACCAAATCAAAGATCCTCGGCCTCGGCCGAGGATCTTTTTTGGTTTCCGGCCCCGAAGCAGCATTGTCCTTCGAGGGCATGAACGGCTAGTGATCCAAGTCCTTCTCCTGGTTCCCGTCCTTGGCTTGCTGAGCCAGCGACAGCAGCCCCTGGATCGCTGTCGTATCGAAATCCGCCTCTTGGCTCGGTGCCTGATTGGCATCATGGCCGTGGACTTCGGTATGCAAGCGCTGCATCTGCATGTCGAGTTTCGTCGCCATGGCCGCCGCGTCGGCAAGCTCTTGCACTAGATGTTCTGGAACTTCGCCCTCGTACTTGTAGAAGATCTTATGTTCCAGGCTTGCCCAGAAATCCTGGGCAATGGTACGGATCTGCAGCTCCACCACGACATCGACCGGGCCATCGGATAAGTAGACCGGGATCTGCACGATCGCATGGACACTTTTATAGCCGTTGGGCTTCGGGTTCTTGATGTAGTCCTTGATTTGGAGGACCTTCAGGTCATTCTGCGAGGTTAGCGTGTTCAGAACCTTGTAGATGTCCTTGACGAAACTGCAGGTAATGCGCACGCCGGCAATGTCGCTGATGTTCTCGCGAATGGCAGGCAGGGACGGGGAGATGTTCCGGCGGGAGACCTTGCGCATGATGCTCTCCGGAGTTTTCACCCGGGAAGTGACGTGCTCAATTGGATTGTAATTGTGCAAATACAAGAACTCTTCACGCAAGATCGAGACCTTGGTCAGCACCTCGTCCACCGCAAACTGGTACTCCATCATGAAACGCTGGAAATCATGGCGGAAAGCCTGCGTCAATCGCTGCAGCTCGGCCGGCGAAGGGGCGGTCTCGGCAGCTGCGATGGCCACTGCACGAGTCTTGTCATCAAATGGGACAGAAATCCTGGATCACCTCAGCAGATCATGGCCCGGCCCGCGGTACGGTTCCGGTGCAGTTCCAGCTTAAGGGCATCTCCTAGGAATTAGGCCAGAACGAATCGGGAATTCGTCCAGCAAACTTTCGGGCTGCAGGCGCCGGCCAACCTGCCTTGCAGGAGCTAGCCATGTCCGGTGAACTATCGTTAAAGAGGTAACTTCGAGGAAGGCATCGATGGAATTCGCCAGCGACCACCGGCAGCTCTGCCACGGCATCAGCTTCTCAGAGCATGAATGCGCCCCCATGCTCCGGCTTCGGCAAGCGGAAAAATGGAGCACCGAATACCTGGAAGCCAACCGTTCACTAAGCCTGCGCATCGGCGAACTGAAATTCTGCCTGGGCTACATCACGATGAACAGCGATGGCTCTCGCAACACCTTGCCTTGCCCGAAGAACAAAGCGCTGCGTACCGGAACCCAGTGCGAACGCTGCCGCCGGCTGGATCATTCAAAGTTCATGCATCATTTCCACAAGACCGGCGAAGCCCCGGAGGGCATGCGCAAGTACCTGGAGCAGCCGCACTTCTTGTATGTCGCAAGCTTCGCCCATGGGGCGACCAAGGTCGGTACCACCTCGACCCATAGCAAATGGACTCGCTTGGCGCAGCAGGGAGCGGTCATTGCCCGCTATGTTGCCCGCGCCGCTGATGGCGCCGCTATTCGAGTGCTCGAAGACCTGGTCACTGAACACGTGGGCCTGAGCCAGCAAGTCCGGCAGAAGTCCAAGATCAAGGGACTGGCCAGCTGGGAACTGGACTACGCCCAGCTGGACCAGATCAACTCCGAAGCGGCAAGCCGGACCCGGGTCTTCCTTGGCGCCCAGCGGGGCCTGGAGACCTACGGCGTGCAGCTGCGCGACGAGCTATGGAAACAACCGGCCTTCGCCCGCCCGGTCGTTGACGCCTGGGATACCCATGCGCTGCATGCCTGGAATGCGGCACTGGGCGGGAACACCGTGAATCTGCGCATCCGCGGCGTGCTGGGGCAAAGCATCCTCGCAGACAGCGGCGAAGGCACCACCGTGCGCCTGCTGGATGCCGCCGAGTTGAAGACCCGCGAGGTCGCCATCGTGGAGAACTTCGGAGATTTCAGGGAAGAGCAATCCGCCCTGTTCTGAATCAGGCCCAGCGTTGTCGGGGGAGTCACGGGGAAATGCCCCGGCCTCAATGAGCGGACACAGCCGGAGCTGAACTAGACTTGAACCATGACCAACACTCCTTGGGAATCGGCCTCATCACGCTATAAGAAGCTCGTCTTCGCTGCCATGGGCATCATGGGCGCAGGCATCATCTTGGCCATCATCGGCGCCAACATTCCATCGCTGCCAACGGTCTACACAGCAATCGGCATCATGGTCATCGGCATGCTCTGCCACATCGCCGGACTGGTTGTCCGCGCCAGGGATGCGCGCCAGTGGCGTATTGCCAATGGCCTGGCGGCCCCTCGAGCCAAGAAGCGCCCGGCGGACGGGCAGGACTAGGGCTCCGCAAGAATTCCACCGTGTGACCGCTTGGCTGCGCCCGGGTCCCGTATCCGGCGGCAGCCTCGCCTGGCCACTTCCAACAACGTTCAGGAGAATCCATGGGCATCAACCCCGACCTGGTAGGGCGCATCTACCCTGCCGGCGAGTCCTACCAGGTAGGCCGCGAAAAGATCCGCGAATTCGCCAAGGCCACCAAGGCCGCCAACCAGGCGCACTACGATGTGCAGGCCGCTCGCGAGCTGGGCTATAGCGATGTCGTTGCCCCTCCGACCTTCGCGATCATCATCGCCCAGCGCGCTGACGCGCAGCTGATTGCCGACCCGGCCAGTGGCATCGACTTCTCCCGCGTGGTGCACGCCGACCAGCGCTTCACCCATCACCGTCCAATCGTTGCCGGCGATGAACTGCTTGCCGAGCTCTACGTGGACCAGGTCCGTGAAATGGGTGCCGGTGCCATGATCACCACCCGCGCGGAAATAACCACCGTGGCTGGCGAGAAGATCGCAACCACCGTTTCATCGCTACTTGTACGAGCTGAGGACTAAGCATGATTGAATTCGAAAGCCTCGAAAAGGGCCAGGTCATTGGCTCGCACACGGTGCAGGTCAACCGCGCGGACCTCGTCCGCTATGCAGGTGCCTCGGGCGACTTCAACCCGATTCACTGGAATGAGCGCTTCGCCAAGGAAGTGGAACTGCCATCGGTGATCGCCCACGGCATGTTCACCATGGGATCGGTCATCGACCTGGTCTCCCAGTGGGTCGGCAACCCGGGAGCCATCATCGACTACCAGACCCGCTTCACCAAGCCGGTAGTCGTCGAAGATCCCGAAGGAACCAACCCGGCGAATCACGAAGGTACCACCATTTCGGTGGAGGGCAAGGTCGGCGCCTTGGACTCCGAAGCCCGCACCGCCCGCATCGATTTGGCAGTCTCGGCCCATGACAGCAAGGTACTGCTCAAGTGCCAAGCCGTGGTGCAGCTCTAGGCATGCAACTTCCCGGTGAAGCGCAGAGGCCTGTAACCCAGTGGCGCAACGCGCTGATGGCCGCCTACCTGGCCAGCGGCCTGCTGATCTCGGCCCTGGTTTCGCGCTTGCCCGCAGTGCGTGATGCCCTGCAGCTGGACCACGCCAGCGTTGGACTGCTGCTGCTGTGCATGAGTGCAGGATCCTTCCTGTCCGTCTCGGTCTCAGGACAACTGGTTCTGCGCCTTGGGGCCACCCGCGTCATGCGCATCGCCGCGACAATAGCCGGCTGTTCACTCATTCTTGTAGGCGTGGGCGCAGGAATCTTTGGCAGCGCCCTGATCTGCGGCATCTTCCTCTTCGCCCAGGGCCTGGGGACCGCATCATGGAATGTCGCCTCCAATGTCCAAGGTGCGGCCATGGAACGCGCCTTGGGCAAGAGCATCATGCCCGCCCTGCACGGTTTCTTCTCCATCGGCACCGTGATCGGTGCCGGCGCTGGTGCGCTAGGTGCCCGACTGCAGATCCCGTTGCAGTACCACTACGGCTTCATGGGCCTGGTTATCGTCTTCACCGTGCTCTACAGTGCCCGATTCTACGGAGAAGACTACAGCCGGACCCCGCGCACCAGCAGCGGGACCTCGCTGAAGAAGGCATGGACCGAACCGCAGACCGTCCTCTTGGGCGTTCTGGTTCTGGGCATGGCCCTGGCTGAAGGCGCAGCCGGCGACTGGGTGGCCATGGCACTGGTGGATGGATACCACACGAAGGAAGGCGTCGGAGCCATCGGCTACGGCGTCTTCGTTACCGCCATGACACTGACCCGGCTGCTGTCCGGCGATCTGATCTTGCGCCTGGGCCGTGTCGTCATGATCCGGGCCAGCGCCATCAGCGCCCTGGTCGGGGTACTGCTCTTCGCCTTTGGCAACAACCTGCCGCTGGCCTTCGTGGCCTTGGCCATCTGGGGCATGGGCGTGGCCCTGACCTTCCCGCTGGCCATGAGCGCGGCATCGGATGATCCTGTTCATGCCGCGACCCGCGTCTCGGTAGTGTCCACCATCGGCTACGGCGCCTTCCTCGGTGGCCCGCCGCTTTTGGGACTGCTGGCTGAAGTCATCGGCCTGCTACCTGCTTTGGGTTCCATTTCCATCCTGGTGGTCGTGGCCTTCTGCTTGTCCTCCAATGCCGCCGGAAACCGTACCGGCGGCGCAGGCAAAGCGTAGAACGCCGGCCGGCCGCACCTATTCGTTCCCATACGGAAAGTAAACTGAAGCAATGCTGAAGAATCTGACCACGACCCACGTTGGTGGGCCAGCCCAGCAATTGGTGACCGCTACCAGCGAAGCTGAACTGGCTCAAGCCGTTGCGGCAGCAGACACCGCAGGGCACGACGTTCTGCTCATTGGCGGGGGTTCCAACCTGGTGATCTCCGACGAGGGGTACCCGGGCGTCGCAGTGCAGATCGCCACCCGCGGACTGCACCTGGACGAGCAGCCTAATGGCAAGGTGCTGCTGCGCGCTGCCGCCGGCGAGAACTGGGACACGACCGTTGAATACAGCCTGGCTGAGGGCCTGAGCGGACTGGAAGCGCTCTCGGGCATCCCCGGGTGCACCGGTGCCACTCCGGTGCAGAACGTCGGGGCCTACGGGGCAGACATTTCCCAGACCCTGGCGTGGCTGCGTGCCTACGACCGCCAGAGCAACCAGGTACTCAAGCTGGATAACTCCGAGCTTGGTTTCGCCTACCGCGATTCGGTCATCAAGCGCACGAGCACCAACGGATCCCCACGCTACGTGGTCCTGGAAGTGGCCTTCCTGCTGACCCGTGAAAATGAATCGGCTCCTATCCGCTATGCAGAGCTGGCCCGCCGGCTCGGAGTTGAAGCTGGCGAACGCGCCGACGCGCTCGAAGTGCGCCAGACCGTTCTGGACTTGCGTCGTTCCAAGGGCATGGTCTTTGATGCCAGGGATGCCGACTCGCACTCCACGGGTTCCTTCTTCACCAACCCCATCGTTGAATCCAGCGTCATGGGCAAGCTTCCCGAGAACGCTCCGAGCTACCCGGCGGAACAAGCTGGCTTCCTCAAGCTGTCCGCCGCGTGGCTCATCGACCAGGCCGGTTTCGGCAAGGGCTACGGCTTGGAGGGGACCGAGGGGTTCGCGCTCGCTGGCGGCCGAGCGTCCCTGTCCACCAAGCACACACTGGCCATCACCAACCGCGGGGAAGCCACCGCCCAGGACATTGTGGCCATTGCGCGGGCAGTTCGTGCCGGCGTGCAGCAGCGTTTTGGCATTGAACTGGTCAATGAGCCGTTGCTGATCGGCCTAGCTCTCTAAGCGAGCAGCATGCCAGCCATCGCCGGAACACGGGAGGAAAACAAGGGTGCACTTGTCATTGCGAAAGCTCGGGCTGGAGGATATCGACCTGCTGGAAGCGAACTTCCAATCCGTGCAGGGTGCCGGTGAAGCCCAGTGGTTCGGCTTCTGGGATACGAACAAGCTGCGCGCCCGTGTCGGCCAGGACCAGTTGATCGGCAACGCCGATGGCGCGCTGGCAGTCTGCTTGGGGGGCAAATAATCGGCAAAGTCGATTGGTTCACCGTTTCGTCGTGGGGCCGGGCCAACACCTCGGCCTGCTGGGAAGTCGCCATCGGCATCTTTGCCCAGTACCGCGGCCAGGGCCATGGCACGCAGGCGCAGAAGATGCTCGTCGACTACTTGTTCACCCACTACCCCCGTCATCGGATCCAGGCTACGACAGCCGCAGAAAATGCGGCTGAGCAGAAGTGCCTGGAGAAGCTGGGGTTCACCCGCGAGGGTGTCATCCGCCAAGCGCAGTGGCGCGCCGGTGCGTGGCATGACCAGCTGATCTATTCGGTACTCCGGGATGAGTGGGCCCACTAGAGCTCATCTGCAAGGGAAATGGCCAAGCCCAGAACAGAAATTTCTGTTCTGGGCTTGGCCGTGGCTTTGCCTCGGAGGTGCCTAGAGGCGGCCCTGGGCGATAGCGAGCATGCGGCGCAGCGGCTCGGCAGCGCCCCACAGCAGCTGGTCTCCAACGGTAAAGGCCGAGATGTACTCAGGACCCATTTCCAGCTTGCGGATACGGCCGACCGGGATATCCAAGGTACCGGACGCCGCGACCGGAGTCAGCTGGTCCATGGTGGCTTCCTTCTCGTTGGGAACGACTTTGGCCCACTGGTTGTCTGCTGAGAGCAGCGACTCGATTTCGGAGACCGGCAGGTCTTCCTTCAGCTTCAGCGTCAGTGCCTGCGAGTGCGAGCGCATGGCACCGATGCGGACGCACAGGCCGTCCATGATGATCTGCTTGTCGCCGGGGGTCTGCAGGATCTTGTTGGTCTCCACGCCTGCCTTCCACTCTTCGCGGGACTGGCCGTTGCCCAAATCAGCGTCGATCCATGGGATCAGCGAGCCGCCCAGTGGTACGCCGAATTGCGCGGCATCCAGGTTTCCGCGCTGGGTTTCCAGGACCTTGCGGTCGATTTCCAGGATGGCGCTGGCTGGATCAGCCAACTCGCTGCCCACCGACGCATTGATGTCGCCGAACTGGGTGAGCAGTTCGCGCATATGGCGTGCGCCGCCGCCGGAAGCGGCCTGGTAGGTCATCGCGGTGCCCCACTCGACCAAGTTGTTCTTGAATAGCCCGCCCAAGCCCATGAGCATGCAAGAGACGGTGCAGTTGCCGCCGATGTAGTCCTTGACGCCAGAGGCCAGGGATTCATCGATCACGGCTCGGTTGACCGGGTCCAAAACGATGACCGAATCATCATTCATGCGCAGCGAGGACGCCGCATCGATCCACAGGCCGTCCCAGCCGGACTTGCGAAGCTCGGTGTGGACCTTGGTCGTGTAGTCCCCGCCCTGGGCAGTGACGATGATCGGCAACTTGGACAGCGTTTCAATATCGAACGCGTCCTGCAGCGGCCCAGCACCCTCAGCGAATGCCGGGGCGTTGCCGCCGGCATTGGAAGTCGAGAAAAATACCGGGTCAATCTGGGCGAAATCGCCCTCGTCGAGCATGCGCTGCATCAGCACGGAACCAACCATGCCTCGGTAACCTACAAAACCAACAGATGAAGTCATGTATCCATGGTAGGGGCGTTTATCCGGCAGAGCCCGGTTCGTTACACCAGTTAAAGCAGAATCACACCCAAGCCCCAGCAGGGTTCAGGTGTGACTCGGTGCAGCGAAAGTTTTACTTTTCCTCAAGCAGCAGCTTGCGGTTCTTGATCGCCCACATGGCGGAGAAGATAAAGATCTGCGTCGGGACCAGCAGCATGATCAGGCCGAATACCTTGTGGCCGCCGAGAACCATGAAGAAGCCGAGTACGGCCACCACCAAGGCCAGCAGCGGGAAGAGCATGTATCCGAGAATGAAGAGTGCTTCGGGGTGCTGCTTGAGCTCTCCGATGTATTTTTTCATGGTCGTTCTAATCCTTTTGGCGAAGCCAGGTTTCAAAGCGGTAGCGGGTACCGGTGGAGGAAGTGTGCCAGTGGGCAGCTTCCGAATCTAGGGACGGATCGGATGCGCCCAGAGCGAAGTCAGCGGTGAGCTTCGGTGCGGAGGTATCTCCAGCAGGGGAGGCATCGAGCTTGGTAATCACCGCGACGTCCAGCAGCGCCAGTGCCTGGGCATAGACCTTTCCGCCGCCAATGATCCATACTTCTTCGCCGCCGGCGCTGCGCTGTGCCAACGCGATGGCTTCTTCCAAGCTGGAGACGGGGAGTGCGCCATCCTTGCGCAGCTGCGCGTGGGCATCAGCCTGCGTGGTCAGTACGATGTTGGTGCGTCCTGGCAATGGACGGAACTTCGCCGGGAAGGAATGCCATGTGGCACGACCCATGATCACTGGATGGCCAGCGGTCGTGCGCTTGAAATGGGCCAGGTCCTCGGGAACGTGCCATGGCATGGCGCCGTCAGCGCCAATAATGCCGTTCTCGGCTTGGGCCCAAATGGCGCCAATCAGCGGTTCAACGTCGTGTGCGTGGCGAGGCTTGGGAGTCATACCGCTACGGCTCCCTTGATCGTCGGGTGGTGCTGGTAGTGGTTGATGCTGAAATCTTCCAGCGTGTAGTCGAAGATCGACTCGGGCTTGGAATTGAAGCTGAGCGTCGGGTATGGGTAAGGATCGCGGGAGAGCTGCTCCTTGACCTGTTCCAAGTGGTTGGTGTAGATATGCACGTCGCCACCAGTCCAGATGAACTCGCCTGGCTCCAGATCGAGCTGGTGGGCAAGCATGCGCGTGAGCAGTGCGTAGGAAGCGATGTTGAACGGTACGCCCAGGAACATGTCTGCACTGCGCTGGTAGAGCTGGCAGGAGAGCTTGCCCTCGGCCACGTAGAACTGGAAGAACACGTGGCATGGAGGCAACGCCATATTCTGGATCTCTGCGACATTCCACGCCGAGACGATGTGGCGGCGGGAGTCCGGATTGTTCCGCAGCGAGTCGACCAGCTGGGAGATCTGGTCAATGTGGCCGCCATCGGGAGTTGGCCAGCTGCGCCACTGGACACCATAGACCGGTCCGAGTTCGCCGGCTTCGTCAGCCCATTCATTCCAGATACGCACGCCCTGGTCCTGCAGCCACTTCACATTGGATTCGCCGCGCAGGAACCACAAGAGTTCTGCTGCCACGGATTTGAAGTGCACGCGTTTGGTGGTGACCAGCGGGAAAGAATCCTTCAGATCGAAGCGGATCTGGCGGCCGAATACCGACAGCGTTCCAGTTCCGGTGCGGTCTTCCTTGGAGGCGCCGTTCTCCAGCACGTCTCGAAGCAGATCTTCATAAGGGGTTGCGATTGGAGTCGTCATCATACCTGTCGTGCTGGTGGTCGGCGCTGGCATATTCACACGTCCCAGTTTAGATCAAACGGAAAGTTCCTGGAACTAAGCGCATTGATGATGCTGCTCGCACTCGAGCCTAGCTCGCAGCCACCATGTCGTTATACTCCGGGTAGCGGCGCAGGTAGTCCTGGACGTAGCTGCACTCCGGAACGATCTTCAGCCCCTTGTCGCGGAACTTGTCCAGGACCAAGGTCACCAGCGCGCGGGCGTATCCACGACGGCCAAATTCCTCATTGACTATGGTGTGCTGGATGGTGGCGATGCCATCTTCTTCGTAGTAGCCGAGGAAACCGACAAAAGTGGAACCGTGCCACAGCGAATAGCGGCCGCGGCTGGCATCGTGATCCAAACGCAGTCCATGGTGCACAATCTTCTCGACTGGCTGGTTCGGTTGCTGGGCAGTCATGGCATTACCTCATTCTTGGCTGTGACGTGTCTCCTATTCATAGTCTCATCCCTAACCGGAGGCAGATGCAACGGCTGGTGCCACGCCCTGAGAGAACACTGAAGCCCGGCATGCAATGCCGGGCTTCATCCGCATCAGACTAGTCGTGATACGGCGTATGAATCTCAAAGGAAACAATTCGCGGGCTGCCGGATTGGACCTGCTGCGCAATGATCAGGGACCCCGGTTCCAAATAGGGATCCTGGTCCGGCAGGGCCTTGGCCAGTTCATCAGTGGAGTTCTGGGCAAGAACCTCCAGCACGAAGGGCAGCACCGGGCGATGGGTGCAAATCACCTGGGAACGGTACTTGTCGAAGAGCTTCTGCACGGCCTTGCGTGCCCGCTCCGGATTGCGTGTCGCCGCATGTTCGGTCAGGGCCTTAACGCTCTTGAGCTTCAACGCGTGCAAGGCGGCATAGGGCGTGATCGTCTGGACGCATCGCATCCACGGAGAAGAGGCCACGTGCATCGGCTTCCAGGCTTCGAGCATCCGGGAAACTGCCTGCGCCTGGCGTCGTCCCGTCGCCGCCAGCGGGCGGTCTCCTTCGGCACGAGTCCAGTTGCCGCGAGGCTTGGCCTTTGCATGGCGGACAATGAGCACCGGGTGCGTATCGAGCACACCGGCTTCATAAGCCAGGACCAGATCGGCCAGCGGCTGGTTGTCCGTGGCAATGGACAGCATTTTGGCAGCCTTCTTGGGACTGGTCCAAAGAGCCTCGTCGCATTCTGCGCCATCAGGCTCAATTACCGTCTGCGCATCGGTCTTGGCTGCCCAATAGTAGACAACCTTGGTTTTCTGGCCCACGGAGTAGGCGGTGGCTGAAAGCGGGATGCCCAAGGTGATGCGCAACCCGATTTCCTCGCGGACCTCGCGCAGCGCACACTCGGCGATGGATTCACCCTGATCCAGTTTGCCCTTGGGCCAGGACCAGTCATCGTACTTTGGGCGGTGGATCAGGAGAACTTGGAGTTTGCCGTCCTTCACGCGCCAGGGGATTGCCCCGGCGGCCACGATGTCGTATTCGCCAAGGCGGATTTCCTCGGCATCTGCAGAACGGATGATGTCACGAGCCCTGGTGCGGGTATCGCGCAGCTCTGGTTCGGTCACTAGCTATTACGTCCACTGTTTCGTCGGCGGGCATGTTCTTCAACTAACCAGAACTGGACGTCCGAGAGCGCCTTGCCATCCTCGTCCTGGTAATGGCGAATCCAGTCGCCATCGGAGTTCAGGTGCCACGAAGCGGTCTTGTCGTCCATGTAGCGGGCCAGCAGGGTGATCATGCGATCAATGTCCTCCTGGTTGCGCAGCGAGACCAGGGCTTCCACGCGACGATCCAGGTTGCGGTGCATCATGTCGGCGGAGCCGATGTACACCAGTGGATCTCCGCCGTTTTCAAACATGAACACGCGGCTGTGCTCAAGGAACCGGCCCAAGATGGAACGTACTTCGATGTTCTCGCTCAGTCCCGGCACTCCCGGGCGCAGGGCGCAGATGCCGCGAACGATGACTTCCACCTTGACCCTTGCCTGGCTGGCCCGGTACAGCGCATCGATGATGGCTTCATCCACGATGGAATTGACCTTGATGACGACCTTTGCCGGCTTGCCGGCCGCGGCGTTGGCTATTTCCTTCTCGATATGCGCCAGCAAGCCGGTGCGTACCGAGCGCGGAGCAACCAGCAGGCGGTTGTAGGTCGAGCGCGGGGCGTAGCCCGAAAGCTGGTTGAACAGCTTGGAGATATCCTCGCCAACTTCGTCGTCGCAGGTGAGCAGGCCGAAGTCTTCGTAATACCGCGCGGTGCGCGGGTGGTAGTTGCCGGTGCCGATGTGGCAATAGCGGCGCAGCTTGTCGCCTTCGCGGCGAACCACCAAGGAGAGCTTGGAGTGGGTTTTCAGGCCCACGATGCCGTAGACCACGTGCACGCCCGCCTGTTCCAGCTTGCGCGCCCAAGAGATGTTGGCCTGCTCGTCGAAGCGGGCCTTGATTTCTACCAGGGCCAGAACCTGCTTGCCAGCTTCGGCCGCATCAATCAGCGCATCGACGATGGGCGAGTCGCCGCTGGTGCGGTACAGGGTCTGCTTGATGGCCATGACCTTCGGATCAGCTGCGGCCTGTTCCAGGAAGGCCTGCACGCTGGTGGAGAAGGAATCATAGGGATGGTGAAGCAGGATGTCGCGGCGCCGAACGGCCGCGAACACATTGGCGGCTTTGGCAGTTTCTGATTCGTTCAGGTAATTCGAGGTATGGCCAACATGCTTGGTGTAGTGAAGCTCTGAACGGTCCAGCGACGCGATAACGCCCAAACCGCGCAGGTCCAATGGGGTGGGAAGCTTGAAAACCTCGTCCTCTTCAACACCGAGCTCGCGGGTGAGCAGCTCCATGATTTCAGGGTTGATGTCATTGGCGACTTCCAGGCGAACGGGAGGACCGAAGCGGCGGCGCAGCAATTCCTTCTCCAGCGCCTGCAGCAGGTTCTCTGCATCGTCCTCTTCAACTTCCAGGTCCTCGTTGCGGGTGACACGGAAGAAGTGGTGCTCGACGATTTCCATCCCCGGGAACAACAGCTCCAGGTGCACCGCAATAAGTGCTTCGAGCGGGATGAACCGGGCCGTGCGCAACGAAGAGTGCGCCGCGCGGTTGCCGTCGATGCTGATCAGGCGGGCGATGGTGTCTGGCACCTTCAAGCGGGCAAAGAGTTCCTTGCCGGTCAGCGGGTTGCGGACCACCACAGCCAGATTCAGCGACAGCCCGGAGATGTACGGGAATGGGTGAGCAGGGTCAACCGCCAGCGGAGTGAGTACCGGGAATACCTGGGAAACGAACCACTTGGAAAGCAGGTCACGCTCGGATGCCGAGAGGTCTTCCCAGGTGGTGATGCGGATACCCTGCTCGGCCAAATCGGGGTATACCGAGTCGGCGAAGACTTTGGCATGGCGGGTCTGCAGCGCGTGGGCCGAGGATAGCAGCAACTCCAACTGGTCTACCGGGTTCATTCCGTTAGCCGCCGGCACCGCCAGTCCAGCGTGGATGCGGCGCTTCAGCCCGGCAACGCGAACCATGAAGAACTCATCAAGGTTCGAGGCGAAGATGGACAGGAAGTTCACCCGTTCAAGCAAGGGCAGATCGGTGTCTTCGGCCAGCTCCAGAACGCGGGCGTTGAAATGCAGCCAGCTGAGCTCACGGTCAAGGAAACGCTCATTTTTGAATCCGCCATCGGGATGCAGATCCGGTAGCGAATCTGCTGGCTCTATACGATCTTCATTGACCTTCGAGGAAGGAACATCACGTAGCTGAGTACCAGTTTCCTTGGGGTAGCTATTCATCGGCTGAACTCACTTCTTTCCTGCAAGTGGACGCTAAAGACACCGCTGGCGGCAGTCCCGATAAATCAGGGACTGCCGGTACCCCTAGTCTATCTTCTGCGGACCGTACATAATGTCCGCATCCCAAAGTGTGAAGCCCAGCGAGCGGTAGAGCTTAACTGCAGCTTCATTATCGGCATCCACGTACAAGATCACCGCATCGACGCCCAATTCCAGCAGGTAGTTGATGCCGGTGGTGGTCAAGGACCGGCCCAGGCCTAGTCCCCGCGCCTCGGGAACGACGCCGACAACGTAAACCTCGCCGGTGGGGCGGACCGCGTCTGCGGTAGCAGGATGGATCTTGGTCCAATGGTAGGCGAGCAGATTCTCCTCCGCGTCAAAGGCCAGGAAGAAGCCGGATGGGTCGAACCAGTCCTCGGACATGCGCGCTTCGAGGTCATTGAGGGTCAGCGAACCTTGCTCGGGATGATGCGCGAAGGACTTGGCGTTAGCTTCCAGCCATTGCGGCTCGTCCTCGCCAACACGGAAGGTGCGGACCGTAATCCGGCGATCAATCGCAGGCTCTTCAAGGTAATCGGTGCCTTCGCGGCGCATCCGGAACAGCTCGCGTACGCGGTCCAGGCCCACACCTGCGGCCAGCTTCTTGGCTGCATCGTGGTCGCCGTGCGCCCACGCCTGGATCTTCGAGAGATCCAGCAGCTCACCGAGCTTGCCCAGCAGGGTCCGGCCAATGCCAGCGCGGCGATGCTCGGGGTGGACTACCAGTTCCAGGACCCAAGGCTGATCCGGGGATTCCCGAACCGCGATGGCAACGCCGGCCAACGTCGACTCCGCGCCTTCGCCGGCTTCAGCCAGCAGGGCAAGCAGATTCTGGCTAGGCTCATCGGCTGCCAATGCCACCAGGGTCTGGTCGCTCAACGGCGGGTTGCCATCGGCTTTCTGCGCATCGAGGGCTAGCTGGCGCACGTCGGATAGCGCCCGTTCATCAAGCTCACCGGGGACGTGCTGGATGGAAACAGTGTTCTGTGGCAGTTCGCTCATGCATTTCACGATAGTCGTAAAATGTGCGAAGTGGGTAGGAGTTATCTGAAAGTTATGATTCGGTGTGGAAGCGGTAGCCGACGTTGCGCACCGTTCCGATGAGCTGTTCATGATCGGTGCCGAGTTTCGCGCGCAAACGTCGCACATGCACGTCTACGGTACGGGTGCCTCCGTAGTAGTCGTATCCCCACACTTCATGCAGCAGCTGTTCGCGGGTGAAGACTCGGCCGGGGAACTGTGCCAGGTACTTGAGCAGTTCGAACTCTTTGTATGTCAGGTCCAGCATGCGGTTATCGATACGGGCGGTGTAGCTCAACTCATCGATGCGCAGGCCCGAAGTGCTTTCAGTGGCCACCGGTGCGGGGGCGGGAACCGTGGCTCCGGAGAGCATCAGGCGGATGCGTGCATCAAGCTCGGCAGGGATGGCGGAAGGCAACAGGAAATCAGTCGCAAACCAATCCGAGTTCAAAATGCCCAGTGCGCCTTCGCTGACAACCAGCAGCAAGGGCAGATTCAAATTGGCGTGCAATAACTGCGCCAGGGAGCGCGCCGGAATGAGATCTGTACGGGCATCGAGGATGACCGCGTCGCACTCAGGGATTTGGCTCAGCGACTCCGTTGTTGCAGGGAAGAAAGAAATCTCGTGCAATAACAGTTCGAGTGCCGGAAGAACTTCAGCGGCATTTTCGGCATGATTACTTAATAGCAGTAGGTGAGCCAATCGGTCTTCCTCCTGCCAGATAGTTGCGAAAAAATCACTTTTACGTGTCACAGTATAAGGAATGAATCAGTTGAAGCACGCATGTGAACACGCAAGTGCGGACACATTACCGTCAGGAATCAGAATTTGAGAATCAAGGTTTTATTCAGTGGACTCGTTGCAGCGGCACTGCTTGTCGTTGTTGCAAGTCTGGATTCGATGAGCTGGCTGATGGGTGTGCTCACCGCGGTCTTGCAGCTGATTTTCGCCTATACCTGGCCACGAATGGTCCGCTCCGATGCGCCTTGGCCGATCACCATCATCTTGGCGTTGTGCTCTTTGGCGGCTACGGCTTCGACCATGTTCATGCCAGGCGGGTCGGTGATGTCACATAGTGTCGAAGCAATCGCCGTTGGCGTGCTTCTGGTATTTATCAGCCAGGTATTGCGCGGGGCAGAAGCCGAAGGCCGGCTGGCCGGTGTGGTTTCTGGCGTGACCGGCATAGTCCTGGGCGTGCTGGGTTCCGCCTGGGCCGCTAGTGCTTATGTGCCCTACGGCTTTGGGCTGGCCGTCACAACCGTGGTCGCTCTGCTTGGGGCTGGTGCGGTTGCCGTTACCCGCCTGCCAAACCGGATGACCATGATCCTGGCGCCTGTGGTCGCTGCCGCATTGGGCGCGGCCTCCAGCGCGCTGCCAATCGATATGCTCTGGTACCAAGGGGCGACCCTGGGACTGCTGACCGGCTTGCTGGTGGGTTCATTACGGGCATTGGCCTTGGTCAGCCGCAGCGTACGAAACATGAGTGGAATCCTTGGCCTTGCCTGCGCCATCTTGCTGATGAGCGGTGCGGTCAGCTGGTACGCGATGGAAGTGCTGGCTTTCATTTAGCGGTGAGCGGTTCAAATATGATGCTAGCTGCGTCACGCGTGTCGAAGTTCTCCTGCCTCCCGCGCTAAGATGAAGCCATGAATGAAAATTACCTTGCAATCGAAATTTTCTTCCAGGCACTTGTAGTGATCGCCGGTCTCGGAATGGCTGGGTTCGCAGGCTTGGTAGTGAAGCGCCTCTTCCAGGGCCAGAAGTAGAAACAGCGCACACAACAACGTGTGCGCTGTTTTCATTTCATCACTAACTGACTTAGGAGCGAGTAGTCCATGGCTTTTGACCTACCTACGGACCTCACCCCGGAACTTGTACCTTTCGCATGGCTCATCGGCACCTGGGAAGGTGCTGGCCGTCTTGGCGAAGGCGAAGCCGAGGACGAGTTTTTCTGGCAGCAAGTCACCTTCCGTGACGTTTGCGGGCCGTACCTTGAATACCGCAGTGAAGCCTGGCTGACCGAAGCCGATGGCACGAAGCTGCGGATCCTAGCCGTTGAAACCGGCTTCTGGTCCTTGGACCGTGAACAGCAGGAAGCCGATGCCGGTCCTGGCATGGAGCCCGGTGACATCTTCCCGGTACTGCGTTCGGCCGACGATGTGCAGAAGCTGCATACCGAAGACGGCTTCAAGATCCAGGCGCAAATTGTCCGACCAGACGGCATCTCAGAGCTGTATTACGGCCTGATTAATGGACCACGCATTCAGCTGGCCACCGAGAGCTTGCTGCGCAGCAAGAACGCCCAAGCTTACGCGTCCTCAACCCGGATCTACGGTCTGGTCAATGGCGAGCTGTTCTGGCGCTGGGATGTTTCCAAGGGCAATATGGATCTTCAAGCGCACGCCTCGGCGGCGCTCAAGCGTGTCACCTCGGAAGGCACGGTGCACTAATCATGGCCACTGAATACCGTTCGGTCCTGCTGGACCGTGCTGCTGCAGTGGAAGCTGGCGGCGTAGATGCCGGCGTCGCAGCCCACTACGGCGCTCCTACCCGCGAAGCTCGCAAACTCGCTGAGGGCCAGGCAATTGCCGATCTGAGCCACTTCGATGTTGTGGAGATCCGCGGCGAAGACCGCCAGAGTTGGCTCGATACGCTCAGCAGCCAGCGCATTTCCAGCCTGAAGCCAGGAGACAGCACCCAAACGCTGCTGCTTTCGGTTCAAGGACGCATTGAGCACGAAATGAAGGTGCTGGCCACCGCAGATCGCTTGCTGCTGATCGTTGAACCTGGTGCCGGAGCAGCGTTGGCGCAGTTCCTGAACTCAATGCGCTTCATGCTGCGCGTTGAGGTCAATGATCTTTCCGAGAGCTACGGCGTATTGGCGGCTACCCGCAAGATTGGCACTGCCGGGAGCCTGGTCTGGGAGAACCCATGGCCCGGAATCACCGACGGTGGTTGGGCCTATTCCCGTGAGGATCACCCGGGCAAGGAACGTCCGTGGTTCTTGCATATCGTGGAGTTGGAGCAGCTTGCCGTCGCAGTAGCTGACGAAGAGCTGTCAGGCATGATGGCTGTCGAGGCCTTGCGTATCGCCGCGTGGGAGCCGCGCTTCGGTGCCGAGATAGACGACAAGACCATTCCCCACGAGTTGGATTGGCTGCGTACCGCGGTGCACATGGACAAGGGCTGCTATAAAGGCCAGGAAACAATTGCCCGGGTGCACAACATCGGCCACCCGCCTCGTCGCATGGTTTTCTTGGACCTCGACGGTTCCATGCACACGCTGCCTGCCACCGGCGCCGAAGTGAAGCTGGGGGAGCGCACGGTTGGCCGGATCACTTCCGCGACTTTGCACTATGAAGCCGGGCCAATCGCCTTGGCCGTGGTCAAGCGCAACGTTGACCCGGAAGCGGTTCTGTCCGTGGTGGACGGCGAAACGAGCTACCCGGCAACGCAGGAAGTCATTGTGGCGACCGACGCCGGCCAGGTCGCTGGGCGCTTTACCGGGTTCCTGAGAACCCCGCCGCAAGGCTAAAGGCCAAAGAGAAGGGCGTGGGTTGGAATGCTGTGAACAGCATTCCAACCCACGCCCTTGGTGTATCTCCAGGCCTAGCCGAAGAGCACGGCGGCCTCTTCGTAGCGTTCCATGGGGACACGCTTGAGGTTGTTCAGTGCGGCACGCAGCGGTACGCGCAGCACCTTGGTGCCGTGCAACGCCACCATGGTGCCCCACGCCTCGGCATGGATGGAATCCACCGCAGCCATTCCCAAACGGGTGGCCAGGACACGGTCAAAAGCGGTGGGGACGCCGCCGCGCTGAATATGTCCCAGCACGGTTGCACGCGTTTCGATGCCGGTACGTTCCTCAATGACCGGGGCGAGCATCTCCCCGATGCCGCCAAGGCGGGCGCGTCCGAAGGAATCGAGACCACGTACCGAGAACGCTTCTTCCATGCCTTCTGGCACAAAGCCTTCGGCCACAACCACCAACGGGGCGCGTCCGCGCTCATGGGCTTCGTTCACCCACTGGCAGATCTGCTCCATGGTGGTGGAAACCTCCGGGATGAGCACCGCGTGCGCACCGGATGCCATCCCCGCGTGCAGTGCAATCCAGCCTACGTGGCGGCCCATTACCTCGGCCACCATGCAGCGGTGGTGGGAATCGCCGGTGGTGCGCAGGCGGTCAATGGCTTCGACCGCAATCTGGTTAGCGGTATCGAAACCGAAGGTGTAATCCGTGGCGTCCAAGTCATTATCGATGGTCTTGGGAACGCCAACGATAGGAAGGCCGGCTTCGCATAGGCGCTGGGCGCCAGCTAAGGTGCCTTCCCCGCCGATGGCAATCAGCGCATCGATGCTAGTGGATTTGAGAACCTTGGAAATGTTCTCCGCGCCACCAAGTTCCCCTTCAAACGCATTGGTGCGTGAGGTGCCCAAAATGGTGCCGCCTTGCTTGGCGATGCCACGCACAGCGGTTCGCGGAAGGTCGAAGAAGTCGCCTTCCTTGACGCCGCGCCAGCCGTCGCGGAAACCGACGAATTCGTCGTCGTAGCTTTTGATGCCATTCAGTACCGCACCGCGGATGACGGCGTTCAGACCGGGGCAGTCGCCGCCTGAGGTCATGATTCCAATGCGCATTGGCCCTCGCTTAGTAATGGGAAAGCCTTGTGCGACAGCTGGAGCGTGCAGGCCCCGTGATAACGCTGTAACAGCAAAGAGTTCCATTCGGATTTCAGTCAATATCCGCGCGCCATTGAGCATCTACTCTGCGTGCCATTGTACGTGCTTAAAGCCACTAGGGCGAGTCTCATGTCACGGAAGTGCACGAGCCTCGCCCTAGCCGGATAGCGATGCCAAGCATCGTTCCCGAGCAGGCCAGCCGGGAACGGTATTTAGAATTTGCGAAGCCAGTTCTGCAAGATGATGGTGTTGTCCTGCGCTGGGATCAGGATCCACGCCAGGATATATGCAGCAACACCCATTACCGGAAGCAAGAACGAAAGCAGTAGGGCGATACGCACCAAGGTGACATCCCACCCGAACTTGTCGGCGATGCCCCCGGCGACGCCACCGGCCAATCGGCCTGGCCCGCGACGAAGCGGCATGGAACGAAGCGAGTTGAAGAATGCGTCCATCAGAGAACTCCTAATTGTTGGAAAAGCTTGGAGGCTTAGAGATTGGGGTCGGTGGGAACCGGTGCTTCGGCTTCGGATTTGCGGGCCTTGCCGGCCGATGCCAATCCGGAGAAGATCATGGCTACGCCGGCCAAGGCGACGATAGCGATGAAGAACAGCGGCATGTCAAAGCTCCACTGCAAGACCAGACGGCTGAGCGATGCCAGGGCGACAACGATCAGAATCAGGCCGAAGACCAAGGTTCCGGTAGGGAATTTCCTAGCGGGAGTAGAAGAAGTATTCATGGGGCTCAGTCCTTAGAAATCCGTGTTGCTGGGGTTCAGGATGCTGGGATCATCCACGGTCGTGGAGAACGAGGAAAAAACTCCGTCTACTTGAATGGTCAGCATTGGTGCATTTCCCGGCAAGGACCGCCGGTCCTGCGGCAGTTCCATATCCATTCCGGAAAGGAATGCGCCGTCGGTCTCGATCTTCACCGGAACATTGTCCGGCAGCAGCAGATCCATTCTGGAGAAGACCGAATCGATCTCCACCGTGGTGGGTTTGGTGATACTGCCCAGATGGGTCAGGTCAACCGTTGAGCTGCTGAAAACAGCGCTGTATTGGCTGTCGCTGCCGGTAGCCGATCGAACGAACCCGCGGGCAGATTCCTCGAAAGACGTAGCAGAGAAGATCACCGTCAGGACCAGCAATGGAATGGCCAAACCCAACAGGCCTCCACTGGTTCGCCCGGAGAGGGCCGCTAGGACAATGGTGATGCCAACAAGCAACAGGCCGCAAGCCAAGGCCACGGTCCAGCCCGAACCAGGCAAGGCCACGATATCCAGGTAGTCGGCCAGCATGACCACGGCGACCACCAGCACGGTAACGCCGAAGACGGTGGTGCCAAGCCAACCCGGAATCGGGCGGCTGATCGGCTTGCGATTCGCCTTGGCACTGTAGGCCTTCGTGTATGCGGGATCCGGCGAATAGCTATTTTCGTACTGGCCCGCTGGACCAGAATCACCTGAATTCATGGGGTGCTCCTTCATCGGCGCATCCGGGTAGTTCGTCCCGAACCCGCTAGCTACGCTCGCATTGAAACTCTGGGTGCCGTCCTCACGCCAAGGATGCTCCAACGCGGTGCTCTTCTCGGCAGCCCTTGGCGAGGCAGCAGAGCTGTCACCGGTCGCTGCCGGATTGCGGGCTTGGTCCGGACGCGCAAACCGGGTGTTCTTCCTGCTGAAGATAATGAATGCGATAGCCGCAACAATAGCCAGGGGCCACAGGACCGGTGCCAGCGAATCCAAGAACCAGGGAGCAGGGAAGATGCCCAGCGCAAAGATGATCACCGCGCCAGTCATGCCGCTGGTCCAGTTCCGGTTCACGGCACTTTCCAGATGCATTTTGCCTCCCGCATCAGGAAGCAACGCCCAAGCCAGTCCATAGAGCACCATGCCCAAGCCGCCTAGGACACCGAGCACCACGAAGATGCCGCGGATCAGCACTACATCGACCTTGAAATATTCGGCGACACCAGTTGCAACGCCACCGAGCCACTGCGAGTCCTGGCGAGTGATCGGTGATTTGCGCAGCTGGTCGTA
This sequence comes from Glutamicibacter sp. NPDC055354, assembly GCF_053644955.1. Lineage (NCBI taxonomy): Bacteria > Bacillati > Actinomycetota > Actinomycetes > Micrococcales > Micrococcaceae > Glutamicibacter > Glutamicibacter sp. NPDC055354. Next base: position 1,320,884 of record NZ_JBSHMB010000001.1, on the reverse strand, counting down.
AAAGCCGCGACGACGTTGAGAGCCTTCGTTGTTCATAGTCCAATGTTCTCGTGTGGCAGGGGTCCCGCGCTATGAGGGGATACCCTGAACTTCCCCTAGGGGTGCCCCTAGATCCGGTGATCAACCGGGAAGAAACGACAAGAACGTGCTTGACTTAGAACTATGGAAAGTCCTGAACGGCGTTTGATGGTGCGCAGCGAGAACCGGCTAATCGCCGGCGTCTGCGGCGGCCTCGCGGAGCACCTGGGCATCCCGCTGGGGTACGTGCGTATTGGGTTCCTGGGATTGTCCGCACTGGGCGGCATCGGCATTCTGCTCTACGCGTGGCTTTGGGCATTCGTCCCGAGCGCCGAAGAGGCGCACGCTGACGAGCTTCGCTCCTGGGGCACCAGATCACGCAGCCTTGCTGAAGAAATGAACCGGGTGCAGCAAGGCATCTTCCGTCCACGCGAAGGTTGGGAAAGGAACTCCACCTGGCGTGACACGCTGATCGGTGCGGGCCTGCTGGCGCTCGCCGTCCTGGCTTATGGACAGTGGACCGGCTGGAATATCCGCTGGGATCTGATCTGGCCTACCTTGGGCGTGATTGCCGGTATTGTGCTGGCTTGGATCCAGTTCGATGAAGGTATCACCGAGCACAAGAAGCGCCCGTCATTGCCTTTCTTGCTGCGCCTGGCTTTTGGCCTGGTCCTGGTCATCGGCGGTCTGCTGGCCCTGCTGGGCAATACTGTCGGAGCCACAGACCTGCTCGGCGGCTTGTGGGCGGCCTTGGCGATCATTGTCGGCGCAGTCGTGGTGTTGCTTCCCTGGGGCACTCGGCTTTGGCGCGATTTCATCGCTGAACGGAGCTCGCGCCAGGCGGCGGCCCAACGTGCAGAGTTCGCGGCCCACCTGCACGACTCGGTCTTGCAGACCTTGGCAGTGATTCAAAAACGCAGTGAAGACCCAGCGGCGGTGAGAACCTTGGCACGCGTCCAAGAGCGTGAACTGCGCCAATGGCTGTACGGCAACCATGACCTTGATGATGAAGATGTAATCGTTGAGATCCAGCACGAGGCAAGCCACATCGAACAGCTGCTACTGCGTGATGTAGAAGTCATATCCGTAGGCAATGCTCAGGGCTTTGCCGGGCAGCAGGCACTGGTGGCCGCTAGCCGCGAGGCGATGATGAACGCAGCGAAGCATGCCGAGGGCAAGATTTCGGTATTCATCGAATGCTCGGCCGAACAAGTAGAAGTGTATGTGCGTGACCGCGGCACCGGTTTTGAAGTAGATGGAATACCGGCGGACCGGCACGGCGTCAGGGAATCAATCATTGGCCGCATGCAACGCGCAGGCGGCATGGCGCATATCCGGAGCGGTGAATCCGGAACCGAGGTGCAGCTGAGCATGCCACTGAACATGGAGGAAGAATAGAAACATGAACGCTGAGAACACCACCGAGAACTACCGTGTAGTGCTGGTGGATGACCACGCCATCTTCCGTTCCGGTTTACGTGCCGATTTGGCCCAGGACATCCAGATTGTCGGGGAAGCTGGCACCGTGGAAGGAGCCATCGAGGTGATCACCGAACAGCAACCGGATGTGGTGCTCCTGGATGTGCACCTGCCCGGTGGCCGCGGCGGGGGCGGGGCCGAAGTGCTCAAGGGGTGCACCGGGCTGCTGGGATCCACGCGTTTCCTGGCATTGAGCGTTTCCGACGCAGCACAGGACGTAGTGACGGTCATCCGTGCCGGTGCTCGCGGGTATGTCACCAAGAGCATTTCCGGGGCCGAAATTTCCGATGCAGTACGTCGCGTGGCCGGGGGAGATGCCGTGTTCTCGCCACGCTTGGCCGGGTTCGTCCTGGACGCCTTTGGCAGCAGCGGTCCGGTGGCAGAAATTGATGAAGAGCTGGATTTGCTCTCTGACCGCGAATTGCAAGTCATGCGTTTGATTGCCCGGGGATATAGCTATAAGGAAGTAGCCAAGGAACTGTTCATCTCGGTAAAGACCGTGGAATCGCATGTGTCCAATGTGCTGCGCAAGCTCCAGCTATCCAACCGCCACGAACTTACCCGTTGGGCTGTGGACCGCAAGATCCTCTAAACGGCACTGCGGCAAAGCACAGAAGCCGGGCAGTCCATCATGGACTGCCCGGCTTCTTTAGCGGCGCGGTTTTTCTACTTGGCTTCGCCCAGCAGCTTGGCCATCCGTGCGACGCCTTCTTCGAGATCAGCATCACCCAGTGCATATGACATGCGGATATAGCCGGAAGGGCCGAATGCTTCACCTGGAACGACGGCAACTTCTGACTGTTCCAGGATGAAAGCAGCAAGTTCTGCACTGGTGTTGTTCACAACGCCGCGGATTTCGCGACCCAGCAGGCCTCGAACATCCGAATACGCGTAGAACGCGCCTTCCGGAGTAGGGCAGTGCAGGCCGTCAATCGCGTTCAGTGATTCGACGATGGCCAAGCGGCGACGGTTGAAGGCAACCTTCATGTCGTTCACGGCATCCAGCGGCCCGGCAACAGCAGCCAGGGCGGCTCGCTGCGATACGTTGGAAACGTTCGAGGTGGCGTGGGACTGCAGGTTGGTGGCGGCCTTGATGACATCCAGCGGACCTGCCATCCAACCCACGCGCCAGCCGGTCATTGCGTAGGTCTTTGCCACGCCGTTGAGGATGACAACTCGGTCTTCGAGCTCTGGGACCAAGGTCGCGATGGAGCTGAAAGTTGCATCGCCGTAGGTCAAGTGCTCGTAGATCTCATCGGTAACAACCCACAGCCCCTTGGAAGCAGCCCACTGGCCGATCTCGCGGACCTGCTCCGGGGTGTATACGGAACCGGTGGGGTTCGAAGGAGAAACGAACAGCAGCACCTTGGTGCGTTCGGTCAGTACGGATTCGAGCTGTTCGACGGTAACCTTGTAGCCCTGCTCCGGGCCGGCAAAGACCGATACGGCCTTGCCTCCGGCGAGCTGGATGGCTTCGGGATAGGTGGTCCAGTACGGAGCCGGAACGATGACCTCGTCACCTGGATCAAGCAGGGTTGCGAAGGTGTTGTACACCGCCTGCTTGCCGCCATTGGTGACCAGAACCTGGTTGGCCTTGAGCTCGTAGCCCGAATCGCGCATGGTTTTGGCGGCGATTGCTTCGCGCAGCTCGGGAAGGCCGGCTGCAGGGGAGTAGCGGTGGTTCTTTGGATCCTGGGCCGCCTTGACTGCTGCTTCGACAATGTAGCCAGGGGTTGGGAAGTCGGGTTCACCGGCCCCGAAACCGATTACTGGTCGACCTGCTGCTTTAAGAGCCTTCGCCTTGGCATCTACTGCGAGAGTCGCGGATTCGGAAATTGCGCCGATGCGGCGAGAAATGCGAGACATTGGGGATTCGTCCTGAAGTCTATGGGGACAGCTGTTACACCTCAGTTTAGTTCGCAACCTTGCACTTCAGCATCACAATTTTGAAAATGACACAATAAGGTGCGCAACGGGGCGCGGGAATGCGTTCTGCGCCACACCGGAGGTTGTTAGTTCGACATTTCCGATTTCGTTGCGTAAAGTTATTTCTCGTTGCCGAGACATCGCAACGGACGAAGCTGAATGTTTTATCCGCTAAGATGTTCTAGGTGGGAGCGGTAAAAAGCTCCGAAGGGTAGTGGCGCAATTGGTAGCGCAGCGGTCTCCAAAACCGCAGGTTGCAGGTTCGAGTCCTGTCTGCCCTGCGCAATAGCGATTTATCGCTTAGCGAATTATCTCATCACGGTGTGTTGCAGTCGAATAGACTATGGCACACCGTGATTGTTTCAACTGGCCAAATTTTTGAAACGAGGAAGAACATGACCGAATCTGCTCTCAGCTCCGGTAAGGGTGGACAGAAGTTGGGTTTCTTTGCCCGGATCTTCTTGTTTTTCCGCCAGGTAATCGCAGAACTTAAGAAGGTCGTCACCCCGACCCGCAGTGAACTAGTGAATTATTTCCTGGTTGTTGTCGGTTTCGTGGTCGTGGTGATGCTGATCGTGACGGCCCTGGACTTCGTCTTTGGGCAGGGTTCGATCCTCCTGTTCACCAACAAGGTCGAACAGTAATTTTGTTGCCTCGGAGGTATGATTACCCCGAGGCAATTTAGTGTCATTCAGTCAAAGAAAGCAGGAGCTGCAGTGTCCGACAAGGAACTCGAACCGCAGATTAATGACGAGGTCGAAAACGAGTTCGTTGAAGCCGCCGGCGATCAGGTTGAGCCAGCTGTAGAAGCTGACGTCGACCCAACCGAAGCACCAGCACAGGACGCTGAAGACGCTCAGGTAATCGAAGGCGCAGCTGAAGAAGCTGAAGGCGAAGACAACGAAGCCGAAGCTGAAGAAGCCGAGGGCGAAGACAACGAAGCCGACGCTGAAGAAGCCGAGGGCGAAGACAACGTAGCCAAGCTCAAGGAAGAATTCCGCGCTAAGCTCCGTCGTCTTCCAGGTGACTGGTTTGTCATTCACACCTACGCTGGTTACGAAAACCGCGTGAAGGTCAATCTTGAGACCCGTATCCAGACCCAGGACATGGATGAGTTCATCTTCGATATCCAGGTTCCAATGGAAGAGGTCGTCGAGGTCAAGAACACTCAGCGCAAGATCGTTCGCCGCGTGCGCATCCCGGGCTATGTCCTGGTCCGCATGGAGCTGACTGACGCGTCGTGGGGTGTTGTTCGACACACTCCAGGTGTCACTGGATTCGTTGGCAACGCCCACGATCCAAACCCACTGAGCCTTGACGAAGTGTTCTCCATGCTTGAGCACACCATCGTTGATCCAGTAGAGCAGCCATCGGCGTCCAAGCCAGGCCGTGCTCCAATTACTGAGGTCACCGTGGACTTCGAAGTCGGCGAATCGGTTATCGTCAATGACGGACCGTTCGAAACGATGCCGGCAACCATCTCGGAGATCAAGCTGGATGCCGCACAGCTGGTAGTACTGGTTTCGATCTTCGAACGTGAAACCCCAGTGACCCTGAACTTCAACCAGGTCACCAAGATCCAGTAGTATTAAGTCTTCGTGCCCCGCATCGGTCGCTTATCGATGCGAGGGTACGCTTGGCTGTCGCGCCACGATAGCCAGATCCCCGTGCCACGCTCCTGTGCCACGGGAAACGCAAGAGTAAGAAGGACCCGACATGGCCCCAAAGAAAAAGGTCACCGGACTCATCAAGCTGCAGATCCAGGCAGGTGCTGCTAACCCAGCTCCTCCAATCGGTCCAGCCCTTGGTCAGCACGGCGTCAACATCATGGAATTCTGCAAGGCTTACAACGCAGCGACCGAGTCGCAGCGCGGTAACGTTGTTCCAGTTGAGATCACCGTATACGAAGACCGTTCGTTCACTTTCATCACCAAGACTCCTCCTGCAGCTGAGCTGATCAAGAAGGCAGCTGGCATTGCAAAGGGTTCGGGTGTTCCGCACACCGACAAGGTTGCTAACCTGACCCAGGCTCAGGTTGAGGAAATCGCCACCACCAAGATGGCTGACCTGAACGCAAATGACCTGGCTGCTGCAGCCAAGATCATCGCCGGCACCGCCCGCTCCATGGGCGTGACCGTAGAAGGCTAATCCCGCCTTCCGCTGTTCACACGCTGGATAGCACTCAAGAATTCAATCTAAGGCGAAACGGTCATCTGATCGATTCGCCCGTGGCAGGACCCCGCGCGGTCCATATGACCACGACTGCATAAGGAGAAAACGCAGATGGCAAAGCGCAGCAAAGCATACGTAGCCGCCGCGGCTAAGATCGATGCCGACAACAACGTCTACGCTCCAGCCGAGGCAATTGCCCTGGCTAAGGAGACCGCAGGCGATAAGACCAACTCGACCGTTGAGGTTGCTTTCCGCCTGGGTGTTGACCCACGTAAGGCTGACCAGATGGTTCGCGGTACCGTAAACCTTCCACACGGCACCGGCAAGACCGCCCGCGTGGTTGTTTTCGCTAACGGTGACAAGGCAGAAGCAGCTCGCGAAGCTGGCGCCGACTTCGTTGGCTCGGACGACCTGATCGAAAAGATCCAGGGCGGCTGGACCGACTTCGACGCAGCAGTTGCAACCCCTGACCTGATGGGCAAGGTTGGCCGCTTGGGTAAGGTACTGGGTCCTCGTAACCTGATGCCAAACCCTAAGACCGGCACCGTGACCATGGATGTGGCCAAGGCTGTAACCGACATCAAGGGCGGCAAGATCGACTTCCGCGTCGACAAGCACTCGAACCTGCACTTCATCATTGGCAAGGTTTCGTTCGACGCAAAGCAGCTGACCGAGAACTACGCAGCAGCTCTGGAAGAGGTTATGCGCCTGAAGCCTTCGGCTTCGAAGGGTCGCTACATCTCGAAGGCAACCATCGCTACCACCTTCGGTCCAGGTATTCCTGTTGACGCGAACGTAACCCGCGTTGAGGCCTAAGTCTAGTAGCTAACTAGCTTGGGGGAGCATGCCGATAATCGGCATGCTCCCTTCCTTTTTAAGCGAGGAATCTGCGCGATGGCCACGGCTGCTGGAAAGCGTATTCATGTTTCGTACCAGCCGGTAGCCGATGATAAGCTTTGACTACCGAGTATCTCGGTCATCCGCGTATGGATCCCCCAAGGCCCTACGCGGATGAGATACGAAAGTTTCCCCAAAACTTTTGTATCGGCGGGACTTACTACTAGCGTTCCCCAAGCGTTGGTAAATGAGTCCCGCCATTCTAATTTAATTCCCCTAGTGACCAGGATCATGAGATTGGCTCCGGCTTCGATTTGCTGTGGGCTGGAGTGCTCCTATAAACTAGAAATACCGAAGACCGTCGGTCGAGCATTTGGTTTCCAACTGCTCCTAAAGATCCGCAAGGATGACCAACGCAGGTTACATAGATTTTTTGACTTTGAATAAGTTGAAACGCCCTGTGCTCCTGCGCGGGGCTATTTTTATGGCCTCGCCGGTTTTGAAACGGTACCGAACAAATCCCCGGAAGGAGTGTTATGGCAACCCCAAGCAAGACTGCAGCGATTGAAGAAATCACCGCGGAATTCAATGATTCGTCGGCGGCTGTCTTGACCGAATACCGTGGGCTTACCGTTGCACAGCTCAAGGATCTGCGCCGCTCGCTTGGTCAGGAGACCAAGTACGCAGTCGTAAAGAACACCTTGACCGCAATCGCAGCGAAGAACGCTGGCATCGATGCTTTCGATGAACAGCTTTCTGGTCCAACCGCAATCGCCTTCATTAAGGGCGATGCAGTTGCTGCCGCTAAGAGCCTCACGGAATTCGCCAAGACTAACGAAAAGCTGGTCATCAAGACCGGTTGGTTCGAAGGTAAGGCACTGGACCAGAGCGGCATCGCTGCTTTGGCTGCGCTGGAATCCCGCGAAACTCAGCTCGCCCGCGTTGCAGCAGTGCTGCTGGCTCCAGCTTCCGCTGCTGCCCGCGCTGTCGAAGCTCTGCGTGCAAAGCTCGACGAGAACGGTGGCGAAGCTGCCGAGGAAGCTCCGGCAGAAGCCTAAGCTTTCGAGTTCTCTCGCAACGTAAACCCAAATTCATCGGCCCTCAAGGCCAAAAACCGAAAGGACGCCCACCATGGCGAAGCTCAGCAACGAAGAGCTGCTTTCCGCATTCAAGGAAATGACCATCATCGAACTGTCCGAGTTCGTTAAGGAATTCGAAGAGACCTTCGACGTAACCGCTGCTGCTGTTGCAGTTGCTGGTCCAGCTGCAGGCGGCGAAGCTGCTGCTGAAGAGAAGACCGAATTCGACGTAGTCCTCGAGTCGGCCGGCGACAAGAAGATCGCAGTTATCAAGGAAGTTCGCGCACTGACTTCCCTGGGCCTGAAGGAAGCTAAGGAGCTCGTTGACGCTGCTCCAAAGGCTCTGCTTGAGGGTGTTGCAAAGGACGCTGCCGAGAAGGCTAAGGAAGCTCTGGAAGCTGCCGGCGCTACCGTCACCGTTAAGTAAGTACAGCGGTCACTCGCAACTTATTGCCAAAGGTCCACAGACGAAAGTCTGTGGGCCTTTGGTCGTTAAGCTGGGAAGTCCATAGCAATTGTTTTATAACGTTTCTATTAACAGCGTTTATTCAAGTTCATTGTTTACAGTGAAAATGTGTCAAAAACCGTAGCTACCCAGAACCAGAAACCAGCACCGCGGCTAGGGCTCCTAGACGCATTGAGGATTACAGCTGCGCTAATTGTCGTCCTGTACCACTACACCGCATGGGGACATGATCACTGGGGGAGGCAGGCCGCAGAGTTCTGGCCAGTACTCTCCGAATTCACCCGCTACGGACAGCTGGGTGTGCAGTTGTTCTTCCTCATATCGGGCTTCGTAATCCTGATGTCCCTCCAGGGAAAGAACGTCATTGGTTTCATCGGCTCGCGTGTGGGCCGCCTCTACCCGGCCTACTGGCTCGCGGTACTCGCAGCAACAGTACTCTCGCTTGGGATCTGGCCCTCCGGCAACGAGGGACGCTCGGCCAGTGATATTCTGCCCAACCTGAGCATGATGCAGGCTGGATTCGGCGTCACCGATATGGACGGTGTCTATTGGACGTTATGGGTCGAGTTGCGTTTCTACGTGTTGCTCGCAGTGCTCTTGTCCATGGGCTTCGTGAAGAACAAGCACATCCTCTTGCTCTCTGCCATTTGGCCCGCTCTGGGCCTGTATCTGCATTTCACAAGCTTGGACAAGCTGCAGGAATGGATTGCCGGGCAGTATGCGGCCCTGTTCGCAGCCGGCATGGTGCTCTTCTTGATCTATCAAAGCGGCCACAGCATTCTGCGGTGGTCCATGGTCGCAGGCAATACTGCCATCGCCGCATTTTTCACCGGCATCAAGGGGCGCAGTGACGCGGACTTGCTCTCCGGGATGGATATCCCGGCCTGGCATTTCCAGCTGCTGACCGTCCTGTGCGTAGTTCTGCTGGCGGTGTGCACCCTGACTCCGCTCAAGAACGTCCAGGGCAAATGGCTGGCTGTGGCCGGTTCATTGACTTACCCGGTGTACCTGGTGCACCAGTTGTGGGGTTGGTGGCTAATCAACCAGCTGCACGGTTTCGTGAACAAGTACGTGCTGCTGGCCGGTTTGCTGGTGCTGATGCTAGGAATTGCCTACCTGGTGGCACGCTTCGTCGAGCAGCCGCTGGGTCTGCTGCTGCGCAACGCGACGATCAAGGGATTGACCAAGTCGCAGGCCTGGGCCAAGAAGGCATTGGCTAAGCCAGGGCTGGTTATTCCGGAGTCGAAATATCAGCAATCGTGGCATCAAATCCGCTAACCAAATCCTTGGCGCGAACCAGCAGTCCATGGGCTCGGTCCCCGCTGCCCAGTCCTATCTGTTCCGATACGGGCTCTTCGAAGACGCTGGCATCGATGTAGACAGGCAGTACCGTGTGCGAGCCAAAAGGCGTAATGGTTCCGCTCTCGTAGTGCGTGACATCCCAAGCGATATCTGAAGATGGCAGGGAGAGCTTATTGACGCCCATGACTCCGCGCAGCTTCGCCCAGTCCAGTTTCCGCCCGCCGGGGATCAGCGCGAAGACAAAGGTGCCGTCTGTGCGTTTGATAACCAGCGTCTTGAGCAAGGCCGAGGCCGAGATTCCCAAGGCGTCCGCAGCCTCTTCCAGCGAGCGGACCTTGTCGCGCGGCACAATCTCGATTGGGATGTTCCGGCGCGAGGCGTCCAGGGTAACTCGGGTCAGTGCTTCATCTGACTGCAGCTTATTCACTTCGTCTCCTAACCGTGGATGTTTGCTCGATCATAGCTAGTGGCGAAAGAAGAAGCCACCGGACACACGAGGTCGCAAAGGCTTATATCTGCTGGGGGAGCGTGTAGCTTCAAGCCTCCCGGATACCCGGAAAAAAATCTCCAAGAACGTTCGCCATGCGGCTGAAGCGGAGAAAAATTGGGGTTTCTGATGCCTGCTGAGGAGAATGTGACAGAAAGCATAACGTTGCCTGATGCCCGGAATCCGGAGACTGCGTTCAGCGGGCCGAGACCTTTGGCAATTCGCAAGAATCCGCGAAAACAAGGGCATCAGTTGGGAAAATGCATGCACTTTTCGGTGCGCGGTACGACCGGGTTGCGCGCTGGCGCGGTGCTTGGAAACCTGAGTGGCAGCCCGCGCGAAAGTGGGGGCGAAAACTATAGCACGAATTTCTGCACCGAGTATCGACAACCGGATTTTCCTCCGGTAGAGTAGAAATTTGCGCCTTACTGTTTGCGCGCGCGGCCTTCATATAGCGGTGGGTTCGTGCGGACGAAAAAAGAGGAACTGTCCTATGGCGGGAACCTTAGCACGGTAAGCGTTCGGAAACCTGACGGTCTTTGGAAGGATCCATCTTGGTCGCCTCGAGCAACCCTAACAACCAAACCGCTAGTTCGGCTCGCGATGCTGCATACGCTGGCCGACTTTCTTTTGCAAAGATTCACGAACCCCTTGAAGTGCCTAACCTGCTGGCATTGCAGACCGAGAGCTTTGACCGCCTCGTCGGCAACCAGAACTGGGTAGAGCGCCTGGCCAAGGCAGAAGCCGCTGGTGACTTCAGCGTGCCCAACACCTCGGGCCTGGCAGAAATCTTCGAGGAAATCTCCCCAATCGAGGACTTCCAGGACACCATGTCCTTGAGCTTCTCGGATCCGGAGTTCGCTGATCCTAAGTACTCGATCGCAGAGTGCAAGGACCGCGACGCCACCTACGCGGCACCGCTGTATGTCAAGGCCGAATTCATGAACAATGAAACCGGCGAAATCAAGCAGCAGACCGTGTTCATGGGCGATTTCCCGCTGATGAGCGAAAAGGGCACCTTCATTATCAACGGCACCGAGCGTGTCGTTGTGTCCCAGCTGGTTCGCTCCCCAGGTGCGTACTTCGAGTCCACGCCGGACAAGACCAGTGACAAGACGATCTTCTCGGCACGTATCATCCCATCGCGTGGTGCATGGTTCGAGCTGGAAATCGACAAGCGCGACCAGATCGGCGTACGCCTTGATCGCAAGCGCAAGCAGTCGGTCACCGTCTTGCTCAAGGCCCTTGGCTGGAGCGAAGAGCAGATCCTGTCCGAGTTCGGCCAGTACGATTCGATGCGCGCAACCTTGGAAAAGGACAGCATCAAGGATCAGAACGAAGCCTTGCTGGACATCTACCGCAAGCTGCGTCCAGGCGAGCCTCCTACGGTTGAGGCCGCCCAGGCACTGCTGAAGAACATGTACTTCGAGCCTAAGCGCTACGACCTGGCAAAGGTTGGCCGCTACAAGATCAACCGCAAGCTGGGCGTGGAGACTCCGGTCAACGCCGAGAACGCTTCGGTGCTCTCGCTGGACGACCTGGTAGCGATGATCCGCTACCTCGTTGCGCTGCACGCAGGCGAGAAGACTGTTCAGGGCACCCGCAAGGGCGAGATCGTTGACGTTCCCGTTAACGTCGACGACATCGACCACTTCGGCAACCGCCGCATCCGCGCCGTGGGCGAACTGATCGAGAACCAGGTCCGCACCGGCCTGTCCCGCATGGAGCGTGTTGTGCGCGAGCGCATGACCACCCAGGACGTCGAGGCGATCACCCCGCAGACCCTGATTAACATCCGCCCTGTCGTGGCTGCCATCAAGGAGTTCTTCGGAACCTCGCAGCTTTCGCAGTTCATGGACCAGAACAACCCGCTGGCCGGCCTGACCCACAAGCGCCGCTTGTCGGCTCTGGGCCCAGGCGGCCTGTCCCGTGACCGCGCAGGCATGGAAGTACGAGACGTCCACCCGTCCCACTACGGACGCATGTGCCCAATTGAAACCCCTGAAGGCCCGAACATCGGCCTGATCGGTTCGTTGGCTACCTACGGACGCATCAACTCCTTCGGCTTCATCGAAACCCCGTACCGCCGCGTCGCCAATGGCGTCGTGTCCAACGAGGTCGACTACCTGACCGCCGATGACGAGCTGCAGCACTACATCGCACAGGCCAACGCGCCACTGGATGAGAACGGCCGCTTCGTTGAAGAGACCGTTCTGGTTCGCGAAAAGGGCGGTGGCGGCGAGCCTGTTATCGTCGACTCCGATGAAGTGACCTTCATGGACGTTTCGCCGCGCCAGATGGTTTCGGTGGCAACCGCGCTGATTCCATTCCTCGAGCACGACGATGCCAACCGCGCACTGATGGGCGCCAACATGCAGCGCCAGGCTGTGCCGCTGCTGAAGTCCGAGCGTCCGCTGGTGGGTACCGGCATGGAGAAGTTCGCCGCGGTTGACGCCGGCGACTCCGTTGTCGCCGCCAAGCCAGGCGTGGTCACCGAGGTATCCGCTGACCTGGTTGTCGTCATGAACGATGACGGCACCGAGTCGATGTACCCGATCATGAAGTTCGCCCGCTCGAACCAGGGCAACGCCTACAACCAGCGCGTTCGCGTGTCCGAAGGCGACCGCCTGGAATACCAGTCGATCATCGCTGACGGTCCTTCGACCGACTCCGGCGAGCTCTCGCTGGGCAAGAACCTGCTCGTGGCATTCATGTCCTGGGAAGGCTACAACTACGAGGATGCGATCATCCTCTCCCAGCGCATGATCTTCGACGACGTGCTCACCTCGATTCACATCGAAGAGCACGAAGTCGACGCCCGCGACACCAAGCTCGGTGCCGAGGAAATCACCCGCGACATCCCGAATGTCTCGGAAGACATCCTCTCCCAGCTCGATGACCGCGGCATCGTCTACATCGGTGCCGAGGTCGAGGCCGGCGACGTGCTGGTAGGCCGTGTCACCCCTAAGGGCGAGACCGAACTGACCCCGGAAGAGCGCCTGCTGCGTGCCATCTTCGGTGAGAAGTCGCGCGAAGTGCGCGACACCTCGCTGAAGGTTCCGCACGGCGAGTCCGGCACCGTCATTGGTGTTCGCATCTTCGACCGCGACAACGACGATGACCTTTCCCCTGGTGTCAACCAGCTGGTCCGCGTCTACGTTGCCCAGAAGCGCAAGATCTCGATCGGCGACAAGCTCGCAGGTCGCCACGGTAACAAGGGTGTCATCTCGCGCATCATGCCGCTGGAAGACATGCCATTCCTGGAAGACGGCACCCCGCTGGATGTCATCCTGAACCCGCTAGGTGTGCCAGGTCGTATGAACGTCGGCCAGGTTATGGAAATCCACCTGGGTTGGGCTGCCAAGCAGGGCTGGAAGATCGAAGGCGAGCCTGAATGGGTCCGCGATCTGCCGAACCTGCCACGCGAGTCCGGTTCCACCACCGTGGCAACCCCGGTCTTCGATGGCGCTTCCGAAGAGGAAATCCGCGGCATCCTGGATTCGACCAGCAAGACCCGTGACGGTGTGCGCCTGATTGGCAACTCCGGCAAGGCGAAGCTGTTCGACGGCCGCTCCGGCGACCCGCTGCCGGATCCGGTTTCCGTGGGCTACATGTACATCTTGAAGCTCCACCACCTGGTGGACGACAAGATCCACGCCCGTTCCACCGGTCCATACTCCATGATCACCCAGCAGCCACTGGGCGGTAAGGCCCAGTTCGGTGGCCAGCGCTTCGGCGAGATGGAAGTTTGGGCACTGGAAGCATACGGTGCCGCTTACACGCTGCAGGAAATCCTGACCATCAAGTCGGATGATATCCACGGCCGCGTGAAGGTCTACGAAGCTATCGTCAAGGGCGAGAACGTTCCAGAGCCTGGTGTTCCAGAATCGTTCAAGGTGCTCATCAAGGAAATGCAGTCGCTGTGCTTGAACGTCGAGGTACTCGGTACCGACGGCAACACTATCGAAATGCGTGAGTCGGACGAGGAATCGTTCCGCGCCGCTGAAGAGCTGGGCATCGACCTTTCACGGTCGGAGCCGAACTCCGTAGAGGAAGTGTAATCTGGCGCCCTGCCTGCAGGACCTGCAGGCAGCGGCGGCAAATTCCCACCCTCATTCGTATCGACTTCAGACACCACAGAAGAGAGAAAAGGACCATATGTCCAGCGATTCCTCATTCGGCCTCATGCGAATCAACCTTGCCACCGCGGATGAAATCCGTGGATGGAGCTACGGCGAGGTCAAGAAGCCGGAAACCATTAACTACCGCACCCTGAAGCCGGAGAAGGACGGTCTTTTCTGCGAAAAGATCTTCGGCCCTTCCCGCGACTGGGAATGCTACTGCGGCAAGTACAAGCGCGTGCGCTTCAAGGGCATCATCTGCGAGCGTTGCGGCGTCGAGGTGACCCGCGCGAACGTACGCCGTGAGCGCATGGGCCACATCGAGCTGGCAGCTCCTGTGACCCACATCTGGTACTTCAAGGGCGTTCCATCGCGCTTGGGCTACCTGCTCGATCTGGCTCCGAAGGACCTCGAAAAGGTCATCTACTTCGCTGCCTACATGATCACCGGTGTCGACGAAGCACGCCGCCACGCCGAAATGCCTAACCTGCAGGCCCAGCACGACCTGGAACTGCGCAACCTTGCGAACAACTCGGAAGCTGACAAGAAGGCTGTTGCAGCCGACCTGGAAGCCGAGCTGGAGCGCATGGAAGCTGACGGCGCCAAGAATGCCGAGCTGAACAAGGCCCGCACCTTGGCCGAGAAGACTGTTCTGCAGATCGACAAGCGCGCCAAGGCCGAAGCCGAGCGCCTGCGTGCGGTCTGGGAGCGCTTCAAGAACCTGAAGGTCGCCGACCTCGAAGGCGACGAAGGCCTGTACCGCACCATGCGTGAGAAGTACGGACTGTTCTTCGAAGGCTCCATGGGTGCAGAAGCTATCCAGAAGCGCCTTGAGAACTTCGATCTGGCGGCTGAAGCTGAAGAGCTGAAGACCATCATCGAAAACGGCAAGGGCCAGAAGAAGGCTCGTGCGCTCAAGCGCCTGAAGGTCGTCAACGCGTTCCTTGTCAACGGCAACTCGCCTAAGGGCATGGTCCTTGACGCCGTTCCGGTGATCCCGCCAGAACTGCGCCCGATGGTCCAGCTCGACGGTGGCCGTTTCGCTACCTCGGATCTGAACGACCTGTACCGCCGCGTGATCAACCGCAACAACCGCCTCAAGCGCCTGCTTGATCTCGGTGCGCCAGAGATCATCGTGAACAACGAAAAGCGCATGATGCAGGAAGCTGTTGACTCGCTGTTCGATAACGGCCGTCGTGGCCGTCCGGTGACCGGGCCAGGCAACCGCCCGCTGAAGTCCCTGAGCGACATGCTCAAGGGCAAGCAGGGTCGTTTCCGCCAGAACCTGCTGGGCAAGCGCGTTGACTACTCGGGCCGTTCGGTCATCGTTGTCGGCCCGCAGCTGAAGCTGCACCAGTGCGGTCTGCCAAAGCAGATGGCCCTGGAGCTGTTCAAGCCTTTCGTGATGAAGCGCCTGGTTGACCTCAACCACGCACAGAACATCAAGTCGGCTAAGCGCATGGTCGAGCGTTACCGCCCGCAGGTTTGGGATGTTCTCGAAGAGATCATCACCGAGCACCCGGTACTGCTCAACCGTGCACCTACCCTGCACCGCTTGGGTATCCAGGCCTTCGAACCACAGCTGATCGAAGGCAAGGCCCTGCAGCTGCACCCATTGGTTTGCGGCGCGTTCAACGCTGACTTCGACGGTGACCAGATGGCAGTCCACCTGCCGCTGAGCCCAGAAGCACAGGCTGAAGCCCGTATCTTGATGCTGTCCTCGCACAACATCTTGAAGCCTTCCGATGGCCGCCCAGTGGCACAGCCTTCGCAGGATATGATCATCGGCTTGCACCACTTGACCACCAAGCGTGCAACCGAAAAGGGCGCCGGCCGCGTGTTCGCTACCGTATCCGAGGCCATCATGGCCAAGGATCTGGGCGAACTGCACCTGAACGCACCGATCAAGGTCCGCGTGGAGAACTTCGTTCCTTCCGCAGACCAGCCAGCCCCTGAGGGCTGGGAGCCAGGTACCCCGGCATTGCTGGATACCTCGCTTGGCCAGGTGCTGTTCAACGACACCCTGCCTGCGGACTACCCATGGGTAGCCACCGTAGCGGGCAAGGATGCGCTCTCGGAGATCGTCAACGATCTGGCAGAGCGCTACCCGAAGATCATTGCCGCAGCTACCCTGGATAACCTGAAGGACGCCGGTTTCTACTGGTCGACCCGCTCGGGTGTCACCGTGGCGATCTCGGACATTACCTCGAACATGGATAAGGCAGCCATCTTGGCTCCTTACGAGGTAAAGGCCGCCAAGGTCCAGGCTTCCTACGACAAGGGCCTGATTGCAGATACCGAGCGCCGCCAGGACCTGATCGACATCTGGACCAAGGCTACCGACGAGGTTGCCGAGGCAATGAAGAACGGCATGGAAGAGCTGAACACCATTAACCGAATGGTGACTTCCAAGGCTCGTGGTAACTACCTGCAATTGCGTCAGATCGCGGGTATCCGTGGTCTGGTGTCCAACCCTAAGGGTGAAATTATTCCTCGCCCGATCAAGTCTTCCTACCGTGAAGGCCTGTCGGTTCTGGAGTACTTCATCGCGACCCACGGTGCCCGTAAGGGCCTGGCGGATACCGCGCTGAAGACCGCTAACTCGGGTTACCTGACCCGTCGTCTGGTGGACGTTTCGCAGGATGTTATCGTTCGCGAAGAGGACTGCGGCACCAAGCGCGGCTTGACCGTTGCCATTGCAGATAACTCTGCCGGCATCCGCGTCAAGCACGAGACCGTGGAGAACTCGGCGTACACCCGTACGCTGGCTACCGACGTCAAGAACACTGAAGGCACCGTGCTGGCTACCGCCGGTTCGGATGTCGGCGACGTGCTGATCGACGAGCTGTACGCTGCAGGCGTGGATGAAATCCGCGTTCGCTCCGTGCTGACCTGCGACTCGGCTGTTGGAACCTGTGCTCTGTGCTACGGCCGTTCGCTGGCCAGCGGCAAGACCGTGGACATCGGCGAGGCTGTTGGCATTATCGCCGCGCAGTCCATCGGCGAGCCTGGTACCCAGCTGACCATGCGTACCTTCCACACCGGTGGTGTAGCGTCGGCTGACGATATCACCCAGGGTCTGCCTCGTATCCAGGAACTGTTCGAAGCCCGTACCCCTAAGGGTGTGGCTCCGATGTCCGAGGTTTCCGGTCGCGTGTCGATCGAAGACGACGAGAAGCAGCTGCGTGTTGTAGTGACTCCGGACAACGGCGACGAGAAGCAGGCCTACCCGGTTCTGCGTCGTGCTCGCCTGTTGGTTGAAGAGGGCGAAAGCATCGTTGCCGGTACCCAGCTCACCAGCGGTACCTTGGATCCGAAGCAGGTTCTTCGAGTCCTCGGCCCACGTGAGGCACAGAAGTTCCTGGTCCGCGAGGTCCAGGATGTGTACCAGTCCCAGGGTGTGGGCATCCACGATAAGCACGTGGAAGTCATCGTCCGCCAGATGCTGCGCCGCGTCACTGTCATCGAGTCGGGCGAGACCGACTTGCTGCCAGGCGAGTTGGCCGATCGTTCGCGCTTCACCGCGGCGAACCGCAAGGCTGTCTCGGAAGGCAAGCGTCCAGCTGCCGGCCGTGACGAGCTGATGGGCATCACCAAGGCATCGCTGGCCACCGATTCGTGGCTGTCGGCTGCTTCCTTCCAGGAAACCACTCGCGTCCTGACCCAGGCTGCGATGGAAGGCAAGGAAGATCCACTGCGCGGTCTGAAGGAAAACGTGATCATCGGTAAGCTGATCCCGGCCGGTACCGGTCTGGATCGCTACACCCAGGTCAACGTCGAGCCAACCGATGAAGCAAAGGCAACTTTGTTCACCGGCACCTCGGCCTTCTCCTCGGGCCTGTACGACGATGCGCTGGAAGGCGGGCTGTCGCCTGAATTCCGTGCCATCTCGATGGATGACTACGATCACGGCTCGGACTTCCGCTAAACCGGAGAAGCCCGAATCGAGCAGTAGCTAGCCGGCAGGGCCCGTTGCACGCAGATGCGTGCAACGGGCCCTGCCGCATTTAAGCTGTTTCGCTTCTGTTCACCCTCGGGACACGCAATTATCACCGGTGCATGAAAAAGTTCAGTTGCCGGAGCGATGCGTTCCATGGGACGCCTTCCACCCATGCGGCGCGGCCGAGCCGGCCAGACCTCGGGGACATCAGCAAATTCCGCTCCCGTCGCCGATTGATGCCAGAAAAAGGTGAGAAGTTGAGTAAAACATTGAAAGCCGCTGCAACCGGCGCCATGATCCTCGCGCTGCTGTTCAATTCCATGCCGGCCCATGCCACGCAGCGGATCGAAACTGGCAAGCAGCCCGAGACCCCCTGCGCGGCAGCGCCGTTGGCCAAGGTTGAAACCGGAGCGGTCTTCTCCGATCCGCTAGAAGGCCGGGCCGGAGCAGTGTCCGAGCGCCTGTGCTCGTACTTCAAGCAGGCCTATGCAGGATCAACCATTAAGCTGGCGGCTTTCGTGATTTCGGGGGAGAGCGGCGAAGACTACGTGGACCAGTTGCTCGCAGCACATGCGCGCGGGGTAGAAATACAGGTGGTCATCGACGGGTGGCAAATCTCCAAGGCTCCGGCAGCGAGGCTCATCAATACGCTGGGCACAGATATGAGCTCAGGATCGTGGGTAGCGGTGTGCTCCCACCAGTCGCCTGAGGGAAACACCAGTTCTTGCCAGGGAACCAAAGGCATGCACAACAAGTTCGTGCTGTTCTCAGCGCTGGGTGGGCAGGAAAATGTTGTAGTGCAGGCTTCTGCCAATGTCACCGACGTGAATCACACCAGCTACTGGAACAACGCGCTGACCGTGACCGGCGATGATGGTTTGTACGATGCCTATCGGTCCTACCATGCCGATTTGGCGCGCATGGAACAGTCGCCAGACTACAACAAGACAGTGGCTTCGCGCGGCCCGGCTGGGGCATCGGTAGTCCGGTTCTTCCCAGCTGCCGCCGATGATCCGGTAGCGCAGCGGCTCGCGCGGCTGGAGTGCAAAAACAGGAACAGCTCGGCGGCAGTGGTCATGAGCGAATGGGACGATACACGCACCGCCATCGCTGAGGAACTGGCCCGGCTGAAAACCCAAGGCTGCGCTGTCTCAGTAGCTGCTGGGCCGGTCGGGGCGCAGGTTGCCAATATCCTGGATGCCGCAGGGATCAGCCGTCGCTCAGTAGAGGACAGCTCGACTACAGGGCGCATTCATTCGAAGTATCTGGTGGTTTCCGGCCTTCGGGAGGTGGCTTCTTCGGAAGGCTGCCGCGGGGATGCGTCTTTCGTCTTCACCGGTAGCCATAACTACAACTCCACCAGCCTGCGCCGCAATGACGAAGCCATCCTGGAACTGCATAACCGGAATGTCGTGAAAGACTACCATGCTAATGCCCAGCGTCTGATGCAGATTGGCGTGCCTGCCGCCGGCTAGTAGAGCAAGTTTAGGGTGATTTGTCCTCTGGGCGATGAAACATCTGGTGTGACGTGGCTACGGCCACAACACGCCATTGGCGGCGGCTGTGGATTCAGGTGGTTTTCATCTGGCGGTCCCGTGGCGTTCAGCTGGGGTCGATAGCGTAGTCACTACCCAAACCGTCTCGATGGCGGCGGGGGCCAAGAGTTGCCAGGTCGGTGAGATAGCTTACTGTACATGGTGGCTCGGTGGATTAATGCTAGACTGGGATCAATTGTTTTATGTGTGGCAAAATGGACTCCGTCCGGGTTGCGGGTAGGTTGCGCAACGAATGCCACACTTTCGCACGCCTAGGGACTTTTGATTCTGAGTGCGCGGTAAAGCAAGCAGCTAGCTACATTGCGAAGCGCTAAAACTTTTCTAGGCTTAGGCGTTTTCGTCGTGTTGCCGAAGAACTTAGACAATGGAAGGACACGAAAGTGCCTACTATTCAGCAGCTGGTCCGCAAGGGCCGCTCGCCTAAGGTCGTCAAGACCAAGGCCCCTGCCCTTAAGGGCAACCCAATGCGCCGTGGCGTGTGCACCCGTGTGTACACCACCACCCCGAAGAAGCCAAACTCGGCTCTGCGTAAGGTCGCACGTGTGCGCCTTGCCGGTGGCGTCGAAGTGACCGCTTACATTCCAGGTGTCGGACACAACCTGCAGGAACACTCCATCGTGCTCGTTCGCGGTGGTCGTGTAAAGGACCTTCCAGGTGTTCGCTACAAGATTGTTCGTGGTGCTCTGGATACCCAGGGTGTGAAGGATCGTAAGCAGGCTCGTTCCCGCTACGGTGCAAAGAAGGATGGTAAGTAATGCCTCGTAAGGGTCCGGCGCCAAAGCGCCCACTAGTTTCTGATCCAGTCTTCGAATCCCCATTGGTCACCCAGCTGATCAACAAGGTTCTCGTAGACGGCAAGAAGTCCACTGCAGAGCGCATTGTTTACGGTGCACTCGAAGGTGCCGCAGCAAAGTCCGGCGCCGACGCTGTTTCGACCCTCAAGAAGGCTATGGACAACATCCGTCCAGCCCTCGAGGTTCGTTCCCGCCGCGTCGGTGGCGCTACCTACCAGGTTCCTGTTGAGGTCAAGCCAGGCCGTGCAACCGCACTGGCTCTGCGCTGGCTGGTTGGCTACTCGAAGGCTCGCCGCGAGAAGACCATGATCGAGCGTTTGATGAACGAGATCCTGGACGCATCGAACGGTCTGGGTGCCGCTGTGAAGCGTCGCGAAGACACTCACAAGATGGCCGAGTCCAACAAGGCCTTCGCACACTACCGCTGGTAAGAACCGCTCGGAAAAGCTGGGCATCAACCGATGCCCAGCAATTCCGGCCTCACCTTATAGGGAGACAACGTGGCACAGGACGTGCTTACTGACCTTAACAAGGTCCGCAATATCGGCATCATGGCTCACATCGATGCCGGTAAGACCACTACTACTGAGCGCATCCTTTTCTACACGGGTGTGAACCACAAGCTCGGTGAAACCCACGACGGTGCTTCGACCACCGACTGGATGGAACAGGAAAAAGAGCGCGGTATCACCATTACCTCCGCTGCTGTTACCTGCTTCTGGAACAAGAACCAGATCAACATCATCGACACCCCGGGCCACGTTGACTTCACCGTTGAGGTGGAGCGCTCGCTGCGCGTGCTCGATGGCGCCGTTGCCGTCTTCGATGGCAAGGAAGGCGTTGAGCCTCAGTCCGAGACCGTTTGGCGCCAGGCTGACAAGTACGACGTTCCACGTATCTGCTTCGTCAACAAGATGGACAAGCTGGGCGCTGACTTCTACTTCACCGTAGATACCATCATCCAGCGCCTTGGTGCCAAGCCGCTGGTTATGCAGCTGCCAATCGGCTCCGAGTCCGAGTTCACCGGTGTCGTTGACCTGCTGTCCATGAAGGCATTCGTTTGGGAAGGCGACTCCAAGGGTGACGTCACCATGGGCGCTGCTTACGAAACCCGCGAAATCCCTGCCGACTTGGTTGAGCGTGCTGAAGAGTACCGCGCCAAGCTGGTTGAAGATGTCGCTGAGGCATCCGAAGAGCTCATGGAGAAGTACCTCGAAGGTGAAGAAATCTCCGTTGAGGAACTCAAGGCTGGCATCCGCAAGCTGACCGTGAACTCGGAAGCTTACCCAGTATTCTGTGGTTCGGCCTTCAAGAACCGCGGCGTTCAGCCAATGCTGGATGCAGTCATCGACTTCCTGCCGAACCCACTGGACGTTGGCGCCACCATCGGTCACGATCCGAAGGACGAAGAAGTTGAGCTGACCCGCGAGCCTTCGGAGGACGCACCGTTCTCGGCACTTGCGTTCAAGATCGCCGCTCACCCGTTCTTCGGCCAGTTGAACTTCATCCGCGTTTACTCCGGCAAGGCAGAGTCCGGCGCACAGCTGCTGAACTCCACCAAGGGCAAGAAGGAACGCGTAGGCAAGCTCTTCCAGATGCACTCCAACAAGGAGAATCCGGTAGACGAGATCCACGCAGGTCACATCTACGCTGTAATCGGACTGAAGGCCACCACCACCGGTGACACCCTATGTGATCCAGCCCACCCAATCGTTCTCGAGTCGATGAGCTTCCCGGATCCAGTGATCTCTGTGGCCATCGAACCAAAGACCAAGGGTGACCAGGAAAAGCTGTCGACCGCTATCCAGAAGCTGTCGGCGGAAGATCCAACCTTCACCGTGTCCCTGAACGAAGACACCGGCCAGACCGTCATTGGCGGTATGGGTGAGCTTCACCTGGACATTCTGGTTGACCGCATGAAGCGCGAATTCCGTGTGGAAGCAAACGTTGGCAAGCCACAGGTTGCATACCGCGAAACCATCAAGAAGGCTGTGGAGAAGGTTGACTTCACCCACAAGAAGCAGACCGGTGGTTCGGGTCAGTTCGCAAAGGTCCAGGTCTCGTTCGAGCCTCTGGAAGTTGTTGACGGCGTCACCTACGAGTTCAAGAACGCCGTGACCGGTGGTCGTGTTCCTCGTGAGTACATCCCATCCGTTGACGCTGGTATCCAGGACGCAATGCAGTACGGTATCCTCGCAGGCTACCCACTGGTCGGTGTCAAGGCTACCCTCATCGATGGTGCTTACCACGATGTCGACTCCTCGGAAATGGCCTTCAAGATCGCTGGTTCGCAGGTATTCAAGGAAGGCGCACGCCGCGCTAACCCTGTTTTGCTTGAACCGCTGATGGCTGTTGAAGTCCGTACCCCGGAAGAGTACATGGGCGACGTTATCGGCGACCTGAACTCCCGTCGTGGTTCGATCAGCGAGATGTCCGACGCTGCTGGCGTCAAGGTCATCCGCGCTGGTGTGCCACTGTCGGAAATGTTCGGTTACATTGGTGACCTGCGTTCGAAGACCCAGGGTCGCGCAGTTTACTCGATGACCTTCGACAGCTACTCTGAGGTCCCGAAGGCAGTTGCCGACGAGATCATCCAGAAGTCCCGCGGCGAGTAATCGCCTCGGTATAAAAACCTGGCCGTGACCCCCTTAGCGGGGAAGTGGCCGATCGCGGGCCGGTTCCGTTGAAAAACGGAGCCGGCACCGCAAACGGCCAACGAGGGATTTGCATCACAATGCAGGCCCCGCAGAGGACCGGAATTTCCTAAATTATCCAAGCCCCCAGTAGACTATTTCTAGTTCGTTTGCGAACCGCGCAGACGAAGAATGTCTTCTGTAAATGTTTCTAGGAGGAACTTGTGGCAAAGGCAAAGTTCGAGCGCAACAAGCCGCACGTCAACATTGGTACCATCGGTCACGTTGACCACGGTAAGACCACTCTGACCGCGGCAATCTCCAAGGTTCTGGCTGACAAGTACCCAGACCTGAACGAACAGCGCGACTTCGCTAACATCGACTCGGCACCGGAAGAGCGCCAGCGCGGTATTACCATCAACATCTCGCACATCGAGTACCAGACCGAGAAGCGCCACTACGCACACGTAGACGCTCCAGGTCACGCTGACTATGTCAAGAACATGATCACCGGTGCTGCTCAGATGGACGGCGCAATCCTCGTTGTTGCCGCTACCGATGGCCCGATGGCTCAGACCCGTGAGCACGTTCTGCTGGCCCGTCAGGTTGGTGTTCCAACCCTGATGGTTGCACTGAACAAGTCGGACATGGTTGATGACGAAGAGCTGCTCGAGCTCGTGGAGATGGAAGTTCGCGAACTTCTGTCCTCGCAGGGCTTCGATGGCGATGACGCTCCAGTGATCCGCGTTTCGGGCCTGAAGGCTCTGGAAGGCGACGCAAAGTGGGTTGCAGCTATCGAGGAACTGATGGATGCAGCTGACAGCTTCATTCCAGACCCAGTTCGCGACCGCGACAAGCCATTCCTGATGCCAATTGAAGACGTCTTCACCATCACCGGCCGCGGTACCGTTGTTACCGGTCGCGCCGAGCGTGGCACCCTGGCTATCAACTCGGAAGTTGAGATTGTTGGCATCCGCCCAATCCAGAAGACTACCGTTACCGGTATCGAGATGTTCCACAAGCAGCTCGACGAAGCATGGGCTGGCGAGAACTGTGGTCTGCTGCTTCGCGGTCTGAAGCGCGACGATGTTGAGCGTGGCCAGGTTATCGTAGCCCCAGGCTCGATCACCCCACACACCAACTTCGAAGCTAACGTCTACATCCTGTCGAAGGACGAAGGCGGACGTCACAACCCGTTCTACTCGAACTACCGTCCGCAGTTCTACTTCCGCACCACCGACGTAACCGGCGTTATCACCCTCCCAGAGGGCACCGAAATGGTTATGCCTGGCGACAACACCGAAATGTCGGTTGAGCTGATCCAGCCAATCGCCATGGAAGAGGGCCTCGGCTTCGCAATTCGCGAAGGCGGCCGCACCGTTGGTTCGGGCAAGGTAACCACCATCACCAAGTAGTCTCTACTTGATGAGGTAGTTCCCTAGTGAACTGAAAAGAATCTCCCAGCACTTTTGTGCTGGGGGATTTTTTTCGTTAAATACGAGCCTCAGCTAGTGAATATATCTAGAAGGTGGTCTAATTGGAGGGCGCGACAATTCGCTAAGTGGGGGAGTGGCATCAATGATGGGCTGGATCATCGTTTCTATCATCTTGGTCCTATTGGCTTTCGGCCTCGGCCGGCGCCAGGGGAGTCGGGATAAATCGCAAAGCCAGCAGCAGCTTGATGCGCTGGGCGAAGCGTGGCAGCAAGGCTACGACGAGGCAGTGAAGTACCTGGGGCAACCCGGGCCGCCGGGTGCCTCGGCACCGGCTGCTGCCCAAGCGCCGGGGGTCCCCGCACAGCCGCTCGAAGCGCAGCCTGCAAGCCGCAAAGATGCAGCGCCGGCCGCATCGATGGCACCTTCCAGCCAGCCATACCTCCAGCCATCGGCGGCCGGTGCTGCCCCCGCGTACCGCGCGCCGCTCCCCACGGCCACTCTCCAGCCTGCTGCACCGGTTAAGCCAATCAAGGTGCTCACCAAACGCGAGCGCGAACTGCGCAACATCAACATCACGCTGTACGTCGCGGCCCTGATGATCGTTGCCGCCGGCGCACTCTTCCTGAGCTTCGCGCTTCCGCCACTGTCAAAGCTCATCGCCTTATTCCTGCTGTCTGCCGCTTTCTACGGCGGAGGCCTGGTCACCTTCGCAGTGAAACCGTCCTTGCGTCCGGCAGGAGCCGCCTTTGCCGGCACCGGGCTGGCTTTGTTGCCGCTGTGCGCCATCGCTACCTACAGCACGGTGAACATATCCGGCCCGGCGACCTGGCTGGTTTTCTCAGCCATCGGCACATTAGCCGTGGGCTACGCAACACTGACGTTCAAGTCCCGTGTTCTGGCGTGGGTTGCCGTGCTGATTCTGGTCAGCAGCGCCATGGCCGGCGCGGCCGCGATGCAGCGTGGCGTCCTCTACTACATGCTGATCCTGCTGGTGCTCTCAATTGCGCTGATGCTCTTGGCGGTACGCAGCGAAAGGATCCGCCACTCAATCTTCTTCCGGGCCCTGCACGGCACCGCGCAGCTGCTGCCTGCGTTTGTCTTTGCGCTCTCGGTGATCCTCTTGGAGATGCTCGCCAGCCGGGATTTGTTCTGGATCTTCGCGTTGCTCACCGCCCAGTTGCTGCTCAGCGTCAGGCTGTTGCCCAACCTGCGGCTGCTGCGCACCTACGCTGCCCGCGCTGCTTTCATGGCGATGCTCGTGGCCGGCTGCAACTACCTCGGTTTCTCCGCAACGAGCAGCTGGCTGGTGCTCGCCTTCGCCTTCGGGCTCCAAGCCGTAGCGGTATTGCTCTGCTCCACCGGCTACCAGCAGAGGCTGGGATTGGCACGCAGGCACCTGCAAAGTGAACGTGCGGTGCTGTGGTGCTTAGCGGTGGCTTCGGTGATCGGCGCGTTTCTCTACGCGCAGGGCTTCGAGGCCTTCGTGCTCAGCTACATCGCGGTTCCGATCTTCATGGCGCTGGGCATTCCCGGCTTGCTGCGCAGCGCCAAGCTGGAAGTTGGAGTCATCGCGGTTCTTCCCCTGGTGGCGCTGGTAGATATGCAGAACCACAGTTGGCGCCCGCTGGTGGTATTCGCCCTGGCCCTGCTCGGGCTTTCGCTGGCTCAGCGCAACGCCCGGAACCTGCGCAGGGAAATGACGCTCCATGCGCGCTGGGTCGTTACCCTGGTTGGCGCAGGCGTGCTTGGTGCTGCGCTTGATGAGCTCACGGCTGGGGACTATGGAAATCCTGACGGCTCATCCCCGTTGATTGCGGTGCTCTTCGTGCTGTTCATCTTGTGGGCGGCGAATCTGGCGAGCCGTGCCGTGCTGGATTCCGGCATGGCGCAGGGGCACCGGCTGGGACGGGTGGGCGCTTCGGCTTTGCTTGGCGTGGTGCTGCTCTTCAGCCTGCGCCTGCTGACAACCGCTGGCGACTATTCCTACGCCAGCGAAAGCACCGTGGTGTTCCTGGGTATCGGCGGGCTGGCGTGGTTCATCACTGGCCTTGTGCTCGCAGTTGGCCTGGTCATTGCCTCGGGTTGGCGGCTTCGCGATATTCCTGCACAGCGCCCCGAGCTGGAACAGCCGATCAATGTCGTTGCGGCCTGCCTGCTGATGGGGCTTTATGCGCTCAGCTTCGGCAAGGAGATCTGGCCGCTGGCAATCCTCATCGGGGCGGCAACCTTGGGCTATTTCATCTGGAGCTTGCGCCGCAGCACAAATACGCGGTGGAAGATCCTCTATGCAGCGTTGGCCCAAGTGCTCTTCAGTTCCATGGTGTGGTGGATTGCCTACAGCATGGAATTCGACATCCATGGCCGGTTCTGCCTGCTGCTGGTTTCGATAGCCGTCCCGCAGCTGCTCCGCTTGCTGGCTAGCATCCGCGACGGCAAAGCACTGCGCCGGGAATTGCGCTGGATGGCAGTGGGACTGCTGGCTGGCATTCCACTGGCGACGCTGCCCTACGGGCAGTTCGCGGGCGGCATGGATCGGGGAACGATCCTCTTGGCCTGCTTATTCTTCGGGCTGCACGGGCTGGCCGCGTTCAAGGCCGAGACCAGCTTGACGGTGGCCAAGCGACAGCTCTATCTATTTGCCCCGATCCTGGCACTGATCCTGCTGATCAGCATTCCGGCACTGGCCATGGAAGATGCGACCGGATGGGTCCGCTCTACGTGGTGGAGTTCCCAGGTTGCTTGCGCCATGCTGCTGGCCCTGAGCCTGGCGGCACTCGTGCTTGAACGGCGGTTGCGCGCCAACAAGTCGTACTCGATAGCCCTGGGCCTGGCCATCTTCCTTCCGGCGGCGTGGGCCGCCGCGTGGCAGGCGGGGTCGTGGTGGGCAGTGGGTGCGCACCTGCTGCTGGCCCTCGGCTTCATCCTGCTGGTGCACACGCGCAAGAGCGCCTGGTACGCGGCCGGAGCCGCCATCATGCTGTGCGTCGCTATCCTGCGTGCAGTCTTCGAGGTGCGGCAAGCCGGTGGGGCAGTGGTGCTAGCACCGATGGATGCCGCATGGGCGCTGGTTGGCGCGGGCCTCGCGCTGTACCTGCTGGCAATCTTCCATGGGCGAATGAAGGATCCAATTCCCGGCTATCCGGAATCCGGCTACCTCCATGCCGATCCGCCCGGCAGCTCCTCGCGCTTGTACTTCGCGGCAATGCTCCTGGCCCTGTTGCTGGCCGGTGGCATCGCCCATCTGGATGGCGGTGCGATTTGGCAGGTGGCTGGCGGAGCGCTGCTGGTCTTCGGCGTTGCGGTGCTGGTGCGGCTCTTTGAACTTCCGCGGCGGCTGGTGCCCTACGCGGTGGACGGCTTCATCCTCCTGGGCGCGCTGCTGGCGCTGGGCAGCTATGCCCAGATCCTTGGCACACCGCGGGCCAGCAACTTGGCGGCCTACGCCTGCATTGTTGCAGTAGTGCTGGTCGCGTGGCGCAATATCAGGGCCAACGCGCGATTGGAGAGGGCATACCTGCTGGCCGCCTCGGTGGCCGGCAGCCTGGCCTTGCTCGCCGCACTGGTCCAATCCAATGGTGTTGCGCAGGCGATCGGCCTGGTCTTCTTCGGTGGATTGGTGGCCTGGGGCTTGAAGCTGGGGGAGCGGTTGTTCATTTGGTGGGGTGCGGCGGCTATCACCTTGTCCGTCTTGTGGTTCCTGCGCGATTTGGCATTCCTCTGGCTGGTGGTCATTGGCTTGGGGCTGATTGCGGCCGCGGTCTTCAAGCTGGTGAAGGTCGACAAGCAGAATTCGCTGCCGGTGAGGCCGCAAAACCCTGTTGATCCACCGATCCCTGCGGGGCAGGAGCCGTCCGGGCAGGACGGGCCGCGCCAGGTGTGAGGTCAAGATCACGGGCGCGGATAGGCATAAAAGATTTGCGCGATCGTTGCCGACCTGTCAGACTAGATAAGTTGCTTCAATGCAACCCGGTCCCCATTTATGGGGTAACCGGTCTGGTTTGAACGACCGGGATCGACTCTCACGCAGGATAATGCCTGGGGTTCGGGATCGATACGACTGCTTCAAACTATAAGGCCCTTCGATAAAGTGAAAACTTTGTGGGAGTGTTGTGACTGAAAATTTCACGACACGCCCGAGCGCGGGGGTCGGAGCCTCCTGCGGGTGAGGAACCCGGATCTGATCCGGATTCAGCCGCAGAGCAAGGCGTGCCGGTCTGCAAGGACCCGTATATAGGCACAGAAACTTTAGATAGTGCTAACAGAAAGAGGCATGACGCCATGGCGGGACAGAAAATCCGCATCCGGCTGAAGTCGTATGACCACGAGGTCATTGACGTTTCGGCCCGGAAGATCGTTGAGACGGTCACGCGCGCAGGCGCAACCGTAGTCGGCCCAGTGCCGCTGCCAACGGAGAAGAACGTGTACTGCGTTATCCGTTCGCCACACAAGTACAAGGACAGCCGTGAGCACTTCGAAATGCGCACGCACAAGCGTCTGATCGACATCGTCGATCCGACCCCGAAGGCTGTTGATTCGCTGATGCGTCTCGACCTGCCAGCGGATGTCAACATCGAAATCAAGCTTTAAGGGGAGGTGGCGAGAAAACTATGACCGCAACCCGTAATTTCAAGGGCCTGCTGGGCACGAAGCTCGGCATGACCCAGGTTTGGGATTCGAACAACAACCTGATCCCTGTCACCGTCGTGCAGGCTGATAGCAACGTTGTCACCAAGCTCATCAACGAAGAGCGCGATGGCTACACCGCAGTTCAGATCGGCTACGGCCAGATCGATCCTCGCAAGGTCACCAAGCCACTGGCTGGTCACTTCGAGGCTGCTGGCGTCACCCCACGTCGCCACTTGGTAGAACTGCGCACTGCAGACGCTGCCGAGTACACCGCAGGCCAGGAACTTTCCGTAGAGGTCTTCGAAGCCGGCCAGAAGGTCGACGTCGTAGGCACCTCGAAGGGTAAGGGCTTCGCCGGCGTTATGAAGCGTCACAACTTCCACGGTGTTGGCGCATCGCACGGTGCTCACAAGAACCACCGTAAGCCAGGTTCCATCGGCGGCGCATCGACCCCAGGTCGCGTTTTCCGTGGACAGAAGATGGCTGGTCGCATGGGTGCTGAGCGTGTTACCACTCAGAACCTGACCATTCACGCTATCGACGCTGAGAAGAACCTCCTGCTGATCAAGGGTGCCGTTCCAGGCGCCCGCGGCCGCGTCGTTCTCGTACGCAACGCCGTGAAGGGAGCATAAGTAAATGACTAAGGCACTTAACGTCGAACTGCCTGCAGAGATCTTCGACGTACAGACCAACGTCCCGCTGCTGCACCAGGTTGTCGTTGCACAGCTTGCTGCTGCCCGCCAGGGTACCCACAAGACCAAGGACCGCTCCGAGGTTTCGGGTGCAGGTCGCAAGCCGTTCAAGCAGAAGGGTACCGGCCGCGCCCGTCAGGGTTCGATCCGTGCTCCGCACATGACCGGCGGTGGCATTGTCCACGGTCCAACCCCACGTGATTACTCGCAGCGTACCCCGAAGAAGATGAAGGCTGCTGCACTGCGCGGCGCCCTGTCTGATCGCGCACGCTTCGATCGCGTTCACGTGATTGAGAACTTGGTTGCTGGCGAAACGCCTTCGACCAAGGATGCTCTGGCTACCTTGCGTTCGCTCACCGAGCGCAAGAACCTGCTTGTCGTCATCGATCGCGCCAACGATGTTGCAGCCCTTTCGGTTCGCAACCTCGTCAATGTGCACGTTCTGTACGTCGACCAGCTGAACACCTACGATGTTCTGGTTTCGGATGACGTAGTCTTCACCAAGGCTGCCTTCGATGCCCTGGTCCAGAAGGAGGAAGCCAAGTGAGCGCGTTCTCAAAGGCTCCACACGACGTGGTCATCGCACCTGTCGTATCGGAAAAGAGCTACGGTCTGATCGATCAAGGTCAGTACACCTTCGAGGTGGCACCAAGCTCCAACAAGTCGGAAATCAAGTACGCCGTTGAAGCGATCTTCAACGTCAAGGTTGACTCCGTAAACACCATCAACCGAGCTGGTAAGCGCAAGCGCACCCGCTTCGGGTGGGGATCGCGCAAGAGCACCAAGCGCGCCATCATCACCTTGAAGGACGGCTCGATTGACATCTTCGGCGGTCCGCTTTCCTAAGCGGAGACCACTTTAACGAGGAATATTAATAATGGGAATTCGTAAGTACAAGCCGACTACCCCGGGCCTTCGCGGCTCGTCGGTAGCCGACTTCGCAGAAATCACCCGATCGACTCCGGAAAAGTCGTTGGTTCGTCCCCTGACCAAGTCAGGCGGCCGTAACAACACCGGTAAGATCACCACCCGTCACAAGGGTGGCGGACACAAGCGCGCCTACCGTGTTATCGACTTCCGTCGTCACGACAAGGACGGCGTTCCGGCAAAGGTCGCTCACATCGAGTACGACCCGAACCGTACCGCTCGTATCGCACTGCTCCACTACGTGGACGGCACCAAGCGCTACATCATCGCACCGAACAACCTCAAGCAGGGTGACCCAATTGAGGCCGGCGCAAGCGCCGACATCAAGCCAGGCAACAACCTGCCACTGCGTAACATCCCGGTTGGTACCGTGATTCACGCTGTTGAGCTTCGCCCAGGCGGCGGCGCTAAGATGGCTCGTTCCGCTGGTGCATCGATCCAGCTGGTAGCCCGTGAGGGCCGCTACGCCCAGCTGCGTTTGCCTTCGGGTGAAATCCGCAACGTTGATGTGCGCTGCCGCGCAACCATCGGCGAAGTTGGCAACGCTGAGCAGATCAACATCAACTGGGGCAAGGCCGGCCGTATGCGCTGGAAGGGCGTACGCCCAACCGTTCGCGGTGTTGTCATGAACCCAGTTGACCACCCACATGGTGGCGGTGAGGGCAAGACCTCCGGTGGTCGTCACCCGGTCAACCCTAACGGTAAGCGTGAGGGACGCACCCGTCGTCCAAACAAGGAAAGCGACAAGCTCATTGTGCGTCGCCGCAAGACCGGCAAGAACAAGCGATAGGAGCCTGGAAACATGCCACGCAGCCTGAAGAAAGGCCCCTTCGTCGATCAGCACCTGTTCCTAAAGGTCGTTGCTGAAAACGATAAGGGCACCAAGAACGTCATCAAGACGTGGTCCCGCCGTTCGATGATCATCCCGGACATGCTGGGACACACCATCGCCGTACACGACGGTCGCAAGCACATTCCTGTGTTCGTAACCGAATCGATGGTTGGACACAAGCTCGGAGAGTTTGCCCCAACCCGTACGTTCCGTGGCCACGTGAAGGACGACAAGAAGGGCAAGCGCCGCTAGGCCCCGCAAGGGTACTAGTATCGCTTAGCACTTCTTCGATAGACGAGAGAAGGATAGCAATGGAAGCCAAGGCAATTGCGCGTCACATCCGCGTAACGCCTATGAAGGCCCGGCGCGTCGTCAACCTTGTTCGTGGTCTGCAGACCAACGAAGCACTGGCCATCTTGAAGTTTGCCCCACAGGCAGCTTCGGAGCCGGTATACAAGGTTGTCGCATCGGCAGTGGCTAACGCCCGTGCCGCCGCGGACCGCGCAGGTGAAGCATTCAATGAGGACGAGCTGTTTATCAGCGAAGCGTTTGTTGACGAAGGTCCGACCATGAAGCGGTTCCAGCCGCGTGCACAGGGTCGCGCATTCCAGATCAAGAAGCGCACCAGCCACGTGACTGTGGTTGTTTCAACCACGCAGAAGGGTGGGGAGAACTAAATGGGACAGAAGATTAACCCGAACGGTTTCCGTCTCGGCATCACCACCGATCACGTTTCCCACTGGTTCGCTGATTCCAGCAAGCCAGGCCAGCGTTACGCTGACTACGTGAAGGAAGATGTCCAGATCCGCGCCCTGCTGTCTAACGGCATGGATCGCGCTGGCATCGCCCGCGTCGAGATCGAGCGTACCCGTGACCGCGTACGTGTGGATATCCACACTGCACGTCCAGGTATCGTCATTGGTCGTCGCGGCGCAGAAGCTGACCGTATTCGTGGCGAGCTGGAAAAGCTCACCAAGAAGCAGGTTCAGCTGAACATCCTCGAGGTCAAGAACCCTGACATGGAGGCCATGCTGGTCGCCCAGGGCATCGCCGAGCAGCTTGCTTCCCGCGTGGCTTTCCGCCGTGCGATGAAGAAGGCAATGCAGTCGGCAATGCGCGCTGGTGCCAAGGGCATCCGCGTTCAGTGCTCCGGTCGACTTGGCGGCGCAGAAATGTCCCGCAAGGAGTTCTACCGCGAAGGCCGTGTGCCACTGCACACCCTGCGCGCGAACATCGACTTCGGCAAGTTCGAAGCCAAGACCACCTTCGGCCGTATCGGCGTGAAGGTCTGGATCTACAAGGGTGACGTAACCGCCAAGGAACTGGCTGCACAGCAGGCTGCTGCTCCAGCTCGTGGCGGCCGCGGTGGCGGCAACGACCGTCCACGTGGCGGCGAACGCCGTCGTCGTAACGATCGCAAGGGCGCTGCAGCTCCGGCTGCGGAAGGAGGACAGGCTTAAATGCTTATCCCACGTCGTGTGAAGTTCCGCAAGCAGCACCACCCAAAGCGTTCGGGTGCTGCCAAGGGCGGTACCACCGTTGCTTTCGGTGAGTACGGCATCCAGGCGTTGACCCCGGCTTACGTGACTAACCGTCAGATCGAAGCCGCTCGTATCGCCATGACCCGTTACATCAAGCGTGGCGGTAAGGTCTGGATCAACATCTACCCAGACCGTCCGCTTACCAAGAAGCCTGCCGAAACCCGCATGGGTTCCGGTAAGGGTTCGCCGGAGTGGTGGGTCGCCAACGTAAAGCCAGGACGAGTCATGTTTGAACTCGGTGGCGTCAGTGAAGAGGTAGCTAAAGAGGCATTGCGTCTTGCAATCCACAAGCTGCCAATGAAGGCACGCATCGTGCGTCGTGAAGGTGGTGAATAGGGATGTCTATCGGCTCGAAAGACCTTAGCATTGAGTCCCTGGACGGCTTCGATACCGCTCGTTTGAACGAGGAATTGAAGAAGGCCAAGGCAGAACTGTTCAACCTGCGTTTCCAGTCGGCTACCGGCCAGCTGGATTCCCACGGGAACCTGAAGACCATCAAGCGCGATATTGCACGCATTTACACTGTGCTGCGCGAGCGCGAGCTGGGCATTCGTCAGGATGTCGTTGTTCCGGTTGAAGAAACCAAGAAGGATTCCAAGTAATGAGCGAGAAGGAGAACGGTGTGGATAACGCTACCGAGCGTAACGACCGCAAGACCCTCCGTGGTTACGTGGTATCTGACAAGATGCAGAAGACCATCGTCGTTGACGTTGAGGACCGTGTTAAGCACGCCCTTTACGGCAAGGTCATGCGTCGCAACAAGAACGTGAAGGCTCACGACGAGAACAACGACGCCGGCATCGGCGACTTGGTTGTCATCGCTGAGACCCGCCCGCTGTCTGCTGACAAGCGCTGGCGTCTCGTTGAGATCGTGGAGAAGGCTAAGTAAGCTTTCGCTTCGATTTCACGGATCTCGTGATTGAAGAATGCCCCGAACACTTCGCAAGAAGAGTTCGGGGCATTTCTGTCTTAAAAAGCAGTGAATAAAATGCCACACTGGACTATGGAACAGATCAGGAAACTGCGTCCCGCTGGCCTTGTCAACTCCCCAGCTTTCAGCCACGTAGCCATCGTCCCGCCGGGTGCCACGACTATCTATGTTGGCGGGCAGAACGCTGTAGACGGCACAGGGCATCTGATCGGAGCCGGGGATGCCGCAACGCAGGCGACCAAGGCACTGGGAAACGCCAAGCTCGCACTGGCGGCGGCCAGCGCGGGATTTCAGGATGTTGTGCAGTGGAACGTGCTGCTGGTGGAAGGAACCGACGTCATCAGCGTCTATGGAGCCATAGGCGAACAGTTGGCAGCCACTGAACCACCCCTGGTGTCTGCAGCCTTCGTCGCGAAGCTCGGTGTGCCAGGTGCGCTGGTTGAAATCAGTGCCGTGGCGGCGGTACTGCCGGACTAGGTCCGGCCCTTTCGATAGGTATCAGGGGAGTAGCCCAAGACTTTGCGGAAGTCTGCCGCTAGATGGGCTTGATCCGCATACCCCATTTCCGCTGCGATGCCAGCGATAGAAACTGCAGTGTCTGCGCGCAGCCGATGAGCAGCCTCTTGCAAACGGTACCGCCGAATCACCGCCAGCGGAGCCAGTCCCAAATACCTTTCCGAAATCCGTTGCAGACTGCGTGTACTGAGCGACAAGCGATGGGCCAGTTGGGAGACCCTTACGATTCCGCGCTCCGCTGCGACGGTGTCGAGCAGCTTATTAGCTTGGAGGCCAGAACTTGTGGCTGCTGGAAGGTGAGCGGTGAGCCACGAATCGAAGAGCTCGGCACAGGCCGAACCGGAGTTCCCGTGGCCGGGTTGAGTCTTCATCCTTGTTATCGAGGCCAGCAGCCCAGGTGCGCTGAACTGGATTTCCTGGTCCAGCATCTCTGCGGGGGACACATTGAGAGCCTGCGCAGCCGCTGGGCGCAACAAGGCGGAGACTGCCCAACTGCTCCCGGCCAGGTCGCGGTGCGAAGCGCCGCTGGCCGGGCCGGAAAGCGTAATGCCTCCTGGCTCAATAACCAGATTCATTTGCGGAAAGGGCAGGAGTTCTTGCCGTGAGGTACGTCCGGGCGCGATGTTCCAATCCACCAGCCAAAACCAGGAGACCAATTCCTGCAGTCCTGGACCGGGGGAGAATCGCTCGATTGCCGGTAGCCGGGCAGGATAGAGAACGCCTCGCGGATCCGGTGCTGATTCCATGGCCTCTACCACCCGTGCAGGTTGTCGCATATCTACAAGAACCAGCGTGCCACACAGACTTAGCCTAGGGACATGGAAAATCAAGATGAAGTCACGCAAGGTGTGACGGGAATGCATACAACTGCCGGTGTCCCTCATGGATTCACCAGTCTGACGCCATTCTTGGCTGTGCCCAACGCAAGGGCAGCGCTGGGATTCTATGAAGAAGTATTCGGTGCGACAATGGTAGATTCCACCGAAATGGGAGGCGTTGTCGTGCATGCAGAAATTGCATTCGGCAATGGCCGTTTGCAGATCGGGGAACCTTCGCCGGCCTACGGACTAGTCAGCCCGCCAGCTTCGCCGAATGCCTGCTATTCCTTGGGTTTCTACTGCGAAAACGCAGATGAGGTGGTGGCCAGGGCCGAGGCTGCCGGTTCCAGTATCCGAGAACCACTGGGCAACTTCGTCTCGGGTGACCGCTTCGCTTCGATTCTGGATCCCTTCGGTGTGCGCTGGTCCATCATGTCCAGGGTGGAAGACCTGTCGCTGGAAGAGAGCGCCCAGCGCGTCGCGCAGTGGGCCTCGCAGCAGTCATGAAGAAGCCAAGGGCAGTCGCAATCGCATCGAGCCGCTATCGTACCTAGGCGGAAGTGTCCTTGCCGGAATTGTCATCTGCTTCGAATAGGCTCGGATGATGATGACGATGACGCGTGCCCGAAAACCTTCCCTGGGATGGCCTATGGGTTCGCTTCTTGTTGCTTCCCTAGCTATTGGCATACTCCCGTATCTGGGTTTCCCCGGTGCAGGATTGATTCCCAAGCTTCAGGCATTCCAGCCATATCTGTTGCTCTTCCCGGCAGTGGTTCTGGTTATCGGGCTACTGCGCAAGCAATGGCTCATCAGCGGGTTCGTGCTGGTGTTCCTGCTCTGCGGTACACTGCCCAACGTGCAATGGAGCTCTCCCGCTGGCCAGACCGGAAACGGCAGCTCCGAGCTGGTTCTCCTATCGTTCAATGCCCTGAAGGCAGGAGCGAATCCGGCGCAGCTCGCTGAACTGATCAGGGACACGGATCCGCAGATTCTCGTCCTTGTTGAAACCAGCGAACCAATGCACCAGCAACTCGCAGGGCTGGACGCGCTGGATGGATTTGGCTATCGGAGCCAAGAGGCACCCGCCGGGGGAGAACGGGATACCGTGATTTTCTCAAAGTACCCATTGCAGGAACGCTCCACCGATCTGGATTCAGCGGACACCGGTTGGTACTCCTTGCCGGTTGCCGATGTGCAGGCACCCGGTGGGATCGTGCGGGTGGCCGGCATCCATGTCTATCCGCCGGTTGGCGATGCGCAACGATGGAGGCAGGGCTTGGAAGCAGTCATCGACTGGTCGAATCAGCAGCGTGATCATCCCGTTATCCTTGCTGGCGACTTCAACTCAGTTCGCTCCCATCCAGGATTCCGTGCCCTGGGACACGGGTATGCGCAGGCTGATGGAATCTGGCCCCGCGCGACCTGGCCAGCCAGCCGGAGCTTCCCGCCATTGATCGGCATTGACCATATCGTGGCGAGGGGCCTGTCCATCACGGGCTCTTCTTCTCACATCATCGACGGCTCGGATCATCTTGCGGTGAGCGCCACGGTCGAATTCCGTCGCTGAGCAATGATTCCTGCCGGTGACGGCCGGATGCTGGAGCTGCCCAGGGCTGACCGAAAAATAATTTCACTTTTGGCGATTCAGCCGCTTTTTATCTTCTGTGGCGCATGGGCTACCTCGAATGGCACTCTGATGCCACCGCAAGCGACCAGTTGCCCAGCTGGATGGCAGTACCAAAACCCCGAAATTCAGCGAATCTGCGGTGTCCTTGGTGTGACGAACGACGCTCGCTTTTCTCTTACCACACCATTTCGGATTCGCGCCACTCTAGGCTAGACTTAAGAATCTGTGCGCATCATGCCCGGGGACTATCCACCTTCGACATAATGCAGTGCGGTCCAAATCCGTTTGGCCGCGCAAGTGCAGCCTCGATATTTTACGCCTCGGCCCTGCCGGCATTTGGGATCAGCATTCGGTGCGCCCGCGCCAGTGGGGGTAAGCGATACGTATCGTGGAGACCATATCCGTTCCGCAAGGCTCATTCATGAGAACCAGCGAGACGACAGGAGTAAGAAGTGATTCAGCAGGAGTCGCGACTTAAGGTTGCCGATAACACTGGTGCTAAGGAAATCCTTACCATTCGTGTTCTTGGTGGCTCGAAGCGTCGCTACGCAAGCATTGGCGACACCATTGTCGCTACCGTCAAGGATGCAATTCCTGGCGGCAACGTAAAGAAGGGCGACGTCGTAAAGGCAGTCGTCGTTCGCACCAAGAAGGAAATCCGTCGTGCAGACGGTTCCTACATCAAGTTCGACGAGAACGCTGCAGTGATCCTCAAGGGTGACGCTGCCGATCCTCGTGGTACTCGTATTTTCGGCCCAGTGGGCCGCGAGCTTCGTGACAAGAAGTTCATGAAGATCGTTTCGCTGGCTCCGGAGGTGCTGTAACCATGGGCGCAAAGATCAAGAAGGGTGACCTGGTTCAGGTCATCGCTGGCAAGGAACGTGGCTTGCAGGGCAAGGTCCTGAAGGTCATTACCGAGTCCAACCGCGTGCTGGTCGAAGGCGTTAACCGCGTCACCAAGCACACCAAGGCAGGTCAGACCGAATCCGGTTCGACCACCGGCGGCATCGAGGTTGTCGAGGCTCCAGTGCACGTTTCCAACGTTGCAGTGGTTGACCCAGAGACCAAGAAGCCAACCCGCGTCGGCTTCCGCGAGGAAACCGTAGAAAAGAACGGCGTGTCCAAGACTGTACGCGTTCGTTACGCCAAGGCTTCCGGAAAGGATCTGTAATGACTGAAGCAGCCACCAAGATCCAGCCACGTCTGAAGGCTAAGTACGCAGCTGACATCCGCCCTGCCCTGCAGGAGCAGTTCAACTACGCCAACCCAATGCAGGTACCATCCCTGACCAAGGTTGTCGTGAACATGGGTGTTGGCGAAGCAGCCAAGGACTCGAAGCTCATTGAAGGCGCCGTACGCGACCTGACCGCAATTACCGGTCAGAAGCCAGTGGTTACCAAGGCCCGCAAGTCGATCGCACAGTTCAAGCTGCGCGAAGGCATGCCAATCGGTACCCACACCACCCTGCGTAACGATCGCATGTGGGAATTCGTCGACCGCCTGATCACCCTGGCACTGCCTCGTATCCGCGACTTCCGCGGCTTGAGCGACCGCCAGTTCGATGGCAATGGCAACTACACTTTCGGTCTGACCGAACAGTCGATGTTCCATGAAATCGATGTGGACAAGGTTGACCGCGTACGTGGTATGGACATCACTGTCGTTACCACCGCCAAGACTGATGACGAAGGCCGTGCCTTGCTTAAGGCTCTGGGCTTCCCATTCAAGACCAACAACTAATCTCACTACGTTACAGGTCCGCTAAGGAAACCGTAACGAGGAAGGGCTGAAGCCCACATGTCTATGACAGATCCAGTCGCAGATATGCTGACTCGTCTGCGCAACGCCAACTCGGCTTACCACGACACTGTGTCGATGCCGTCGAGCAAGCTGAAAGTGCGCATTGCTAACATCCTCAAGGAACAGGGCTACATCGCCTCGTTCGAGGAAGTAGCAGCAGAAGTCGGCAAGACTCTGACTATCACTTTGAAGTACGGCCCATCGCGCGAGCGTTCGATCGCTGGCGTACGCCGTATCTCCAAGCCAGGTCTTCGCGTTTACGCAAAGTCCACCAACCTGCCTCACGTGCTCGGTGGTCTTGGTATCGCTATCCTGTCCACCTCCTCCGGTCTGCTTACTGACCGTCAGGCTGCAAAGAAGGGCGTGGGTGGGGAAGTCCTCGCCTACGTCTGGTAACGGGAAAGGGGAAACATACAATGTCACGTATTGGACGTCTTCCGATTTCCGTACCTGCCAACGTTGAGTTGAACGTCGACGGCCAGCTGGTCGCCGTCAAGGGTCCTAAGGGTGAACTTTCGATCACCGTTAAGGCTCCAATCACCGTTGCCAAGGACGAGAACACTGTTACCGTCAGCCGCCCGAACGACTCCCGCGAGGCTCGTTCGCTGCACGGTCTGACCCGTACCTTGATCAGCAACATGATCACTGGTGTAACCGATGGTTACGAGAAGAAGCTCGAAATCCACGGTACCGGTTACCGCGTACAGGCTAAGGGTGCCGAGCTGGAGCTTGCTCTGGGCTACTCGCACCCAGTGAAGGTTGCTGCCGTTGAAGGCATCACCTTCTCGGTCGAGGGCAACAACAAGATCACCGTTGCCGGTATCGACAAGCAGCACGTCGGTGAAGTTGCCGCTAACATCCGCAAGCTGCGCAAGACCGAGCCTTACAAGGGCAAGGGCATTCGCTACGCTGGCGAGATCATCCGCCGCAAGGTCGGAAAGGCTGGTAAGTAATCATGGCTATCGGAATCAAGGGCAAGAGCAAGTCCGCTCAGCGCGGTCGTCGTCATCAGCGTTTGCGCAAGCACATCGTTGGTACCTCCGTTCGTCCACGCCTGGTTGTCAACCGCTCGGCTCGTCACATCTTCGTACAGATCGTAGACGACTCGCAGGGTATCACCCTGGCCAGCGCATCGACCATGGAAGCAGATCTTCGCGCAAGCGATGCCGACAAGACCGCAAAGTCCAAGCGCATTGGTGAGCTCGTTGCAGAGCGCGCCAAGGCTGCTGGCATCGAAGCAGTTGTCTTCGACCGCGGTGGCAACAAGTACCACGGTCGCGTGGCTGCTGTTGCTGACGGCGCACGTGAAGGTGGGCTGGCACTGTGAGCGAAGCAACTAACAAGAAGGAAACTCAGGTGTCTGAAGCTACTGAAGCAGTCGAGACTGCATCGGCTCCCGCTACCGAGAACGCAGGATCCCGTCGCGGCGAAGGCCGCGGTCGTGGTGAAGGCCGTGGACGTGGCGAAGGCCGCGGTCGTGGTCGCGACCAGAAGGATAGCCGCAACGAAGACAAGGACAAGTTCCTTGAGCGCGTTGTAGCTATCAACCGCGTCTCCAAGGTCGTCAAGGGTGGTCGTCGCTTCAGCTTCACCGCACTTGTGGTCGTTGGCGACGGCAACGGTATGGTCGGCGTTGGCTACGGTAAGGCCAAGGAAGTTCCTGCTGCTATCGCAAAGGGCGTAGAAGAGGCCAAGAAGTCCTTCTTCCGCGTTCCACGCGTTGGCACCACCATTCCACACCTGGTCAAGGGTGAGGCCGCCGCTGGCGTTGTCTTGCTCCGTCCAGCAGCTCCTGGTACCGGTGTTATCGCCGGTGGCCCAGTGCGCGCCGTGTTGGAATGCGCAGGCATCCACGACATCCTGTCGAAGTCGATGGGTTCGCAGAACCAGATCAACATCGTTCAGGGCACCATTGCTGCACTGAAGGCTCTGGAAGAGCCTGAAGCTGTTGCAGCTCGCCGCGGTCTTCCGCTGGACGAGGTTGCACCAGCAGCAATGCTGCGTCACATCCAGGCCCAGAAGGCAGGTGCTTAATCAATGGCTAAGAACATTGTTCCAAGCGATGCCAAGCTGGCAATCACCCAGGTCAAGTCCATCATTGGTGGAAACCAGAGCCAGCGCGACGTTGTTCGCTCGCTGGGTCTGAAGCGCATCGGTCACACCGTTGTTCGCACCGCCGATCCTGTGACTGTTGGCATGGTCAACAAGGTCCCACACCTGCTGAAGGTCGAGGAGGCGAAGTAGAGATGGCTGAAGAAAAAGCACTTAAGGTTCACCACCTGCGCCCAGCTGAGGGTGCCAAGACCGCTAAGACCCGCGTGGGTCGCGGTGAGGGCTCCAAGGGTAAGACCGCAGGTCGCGGTACCAAGGGTACCAAGGCTCGTTACCAGGTGAAGGCAGGCTTCGCAGGTGGTCAGCTTCCGCTGCACATGCGTCTGCCAAAGCTGCGCGGCTTCAAGAACCCATTCCGCGTCGAGTTCCAGGTTGTAAACCTGGACAAGATCTCGGAACTGTTCCCAGAAGGTGGCGAAGTCACCGTCGAGGCACTGGTTGCCAAGGGCGCCGTTCGCAAGAACCAGCCTGTCAAGGTGCTGGGCACCGGCGACATCACGGTTAAGGTTGACGTGAAGGTTAACGCCTTCTCGACTTCCGCTTCCGAGAAGATCGCTGCTGCTGGCGGCTCGGCAAACACCCTCTAATACAGGGTCAAGCCTTTGAATGGTCCCGGTTCGCGTTGAGCAATCAACGTGAACCGGGACTTTCTTTTTCTCTCGGCGAAACATTCTAAGATTTCTTATAATTGCTTGGCTGATTAGTCGGTTTAGGATCATTCCTGCAAACATTTGTGTGCATTTCGTGTGGCGCATTTGGCAGGATTGCCTAACAGACCGCTAGAATCGTTAGGTCTGGGAAGAATCTCTTCCTCAGGCTCAAGCACTTACTTCAGGAGGACGCTTGTTCAGCGCCATAGCCCGAGTTTTTCGGACGCCTGATCTGCGCAACAAGTTGCTGTTCACGCTTGGGATCATTGCGATCTATCGTGTCGGTGTATTCATTCCCGCTCCGGGCATTGATTACAGCAACGTTCAGCAGTGTCTGGCAATGGGTGAAACCACCGGTGGACTTTATTCATTCGTGAACCTGTTCAGCGGCGGCGCCCTGTTGCAGGTCTCGGTTTTCGCAATGGGAATCATGCCGTACATTACTGCGGCAATTATCGTCCAGTTGCTGCGTGTGGTGATCCCGCACTTCGAGGCCCTGCACAAGGAAGGCCAGGCCGGCCAGGCCAAGATGACGCAGTACACGCGTTACCTGACCATCGCCTTGGCACTGCTTCAGGGAACCACCTTGGTCACCCTGGCCCGTACCGGCAGCCTGTTCCCAAGCTGTACCCTTCCGCTGGTCCCGGATGACTCGTTGATTGTCATCCTGCTGATGATCATCACCCTTACCGCAGGCACCGGCCTGATCATGTGGATGGGCGAGTTGATCACCGAGCGTGGCATCGGCAACGGCATGTCCATCCTGATCTTCATCTCCATCGCTTCGGGTTTCCCATCCTCGATGGGCGCCATCTTCCAGGCGCAGGGCATCATGACCTTCATTGGCGTGCTGCTGGTGGGCTTGTTGATTGTTGCTCTGGTGGTCTTCGTCGAGCAGTCCCAGCGACGTGTTCCGGTGCAGTACGCCAAGCGCACCGTGGGACGCCGCACCGTGGGCGGCACCTCCACCTATATTCCTTTGAAGCTGAATATGGCGAACGTGATCCCAGTGATTTTCGCCAGCTCCATCCTGGCTTTGCCGCAGATGATCGTTCAGTTCAACCAGAACGATGATGGCACCTTGCCCCAGTGGGCGATGTGGCTGCAGGAGCACTCGGCGACTTCATCGCCGTGGTACATGCTGGTGTACACCTTGATGATCATCGGCTTCACCTACTTCTATGTTGCGATTACCTTCAACCCTGAAGAGGTCGCCGACAACATGAAGAAGTACGGCGGATTCATTCCGGGCATTCGTGCTGGTCGTCCGACCGCCGATTACCTGCAGTACGTGATTTCCCGTATTACCTTCCCGGGCGCGTTGTACCTTGCGTTCGTTGCGTTGATCCCGCTGATTGCCTTCGTGCTGTTCAACGCTGACCAAAGCTTCCCATTTGGCGGTACATCGATCCTGATTATGGTTGGTGTGGGTTTGGAAACCGTCAAGCAAATCAATGCTCAAATGCAGCAACGGAACTATGAAGGGCTTCTGCGATGAGTCGACTGCTTATTATTGGACCACCGGGTGCCGGCAAAGGCACCCAGGCCGTAAAGATCTCCGAGCGCTTGGACATTGTCGCCATCTCGACCGGCGACATCTTCCGTGCCAACGTCAAGGGCGGCACCCCGCTGGGTCTCGAAGCCAGCAAGTACATTGACAACGGAGACTTTGTACCTGATTCGGTCACCAACAACATGGTTGAAGACCGCCTGAACCAGGACGATGTCGCCAAGGGCTTCCTGCTCGATGGCTACCCGCGCACCAGTGCGCAGGTGGACGCGCTGGATGCGATGCTGGCCAACAAGGGCATCGCCCTGGACGCAGTGCTGCAGCTGACCGCTGATGACGACGAGCTGGTAGCCCGTCTGCTGAAGCGTGCGCAGATCGAAGGCCGCGCCGATGACACCGAAGAGGTCATCCGCCACCGCCTGGGCCTGTACAACGACGAGACTCGCGTCGTTGTGGAGCGCTACGAGGAACGCGGCATCGTGCGCAAGGTCGACGGCCTGGGCGCTATCGACGAAGTCACCGAGCGTGTTCTTGCAGCGTTGAACGTCAACGCCTAGACACAAGCGTTACAACGCGCAGGGACCGTGCAGCAACAATGGATGTTGCAGCCCGGTCCCTGCGCACTTTTTGCATTGATGGACCTTGCGGTTGCCGGCAGCGGCACGCGGCAAGGACATCACACTTTGAGGCAGGGGAATCACATTGGCTTTAGGACAGCCGAAAATCGAGTACAAATCCAACTCCGAGATCCTGAAGATGCGCCAGGCCGGATTGGTGCTGGCTGAAGCGCTGGACGAAGCCGTTGCGATGGCTCGGCCCGGGGTGCGGACCGAAGAGATCAACCAGGCCTTTGGCAAGGTGCTCGAACGCCACAACGCGACCAGCAACTTCCTTGGCTACCATGGCTTCCCAGCGAACATCTGCGCTTCGGTCAATCACGAGGTAGTCCACGGCTTCCCATCGGACTACGAGCTGAAGGACGGCGACGTGCTGAAGATCGATGGCGGCGCCATTATCGACGGCTGGCACTCCGACTCGGCACGCACCGTGCTGGTGGGCGAGAACATCGACCCAGCTGACCAGCGCCTGAGCGACATCACCGAGCAGGCCATGTGGGCCGGCATCGCCGCGGCGGCCAACGCACGCTTCATCGGCCAGATCGGCCAGGCCATCGATGACTTCGTCACCAGCCAGCCAGGCGACGAGCTGGGCATCCTCGAGGATTACTGCGGCCATGGCATCGGTTCGCAGATGCACATGGCACCGGATGTGCTGAACTACAACTCGGGGCACCGCGGCCCGCGCATCAAGCCGGGCATGTGCTTGGCCATCGAGCCAATGCTGGTTCGCGGTGGCATCGAGACCTCCGTGCTGGAAGACGACTGGACCGTTGTCACCAACGACAAGTCCAACGCCTCGCAGTGGGAGCACACCGTGGCATTCCACATGGGCGGCATCTGGGTATTGACCGCGCACGATGGGGGAGCGGCCGGGCTGGCCCCATTCGGCGTCACCCCATCGCCGATCCAGGGCTAGCACCAGCCGGCAAATCATCGGATCCAGTACGCCACATGGCTGTGGCGTGCTGGATCTAACATTTTAAATGTCAATGAACGATTGGCACTGTGTGGACTAATGCCGTATCGTTGTTTGTTGGTTCCTGATTTAATTGCGCCTAAAACCCTCGGGTTTTCGGTACAGGGATCAAGGACCAGAACCAATTACTTGTTGGTGGAAATTGCCAACAAAAAAAGTTAGCGGGGAAAATGGGCAAGAAGGAAGGCGTCATCCAGGTAGAGGGCACCGTCTCGGAAGCACTGCCGAACGCGATGTTCCGCGTGGAGCTGCCGAATGGACACGTAGTGCTCGCCACTATCTCGGGTAAGATGCGTCAGCACTACATTCGAATCCTCCCAGAGGACCGAGTGCAGGTTGAAATGAGCCCATACGACCTCAACCGAGGTCGCATCGTTTACCGCTACAAGTA
The DNA here is from genome assembly GCF_053644955.1 of Glutamicibacter sp. NPDC055354. Classification (NCBI taxonomy): domain Bacteria; kingdom Bacillati; phylum Actinomycetota; class Actinomycetes; order Micrococcales; family Micrococcaceae; genus Glutamicibacter; species Glutamicibacter sp. NPDC055354. The sequence goes on along the minus strand of NZ_JBSHMB010000001.1, from coordinate 1,276,069 downwards.
AATCTGCAGAATCCAAGACTTTCCCAGCGTGCGAAGCACAATCTTGTGCTACGGCCGCTGAATGATGTTCTTGGACAAAGCTTTTTACTGCTCCACATTTAACTGCAACCGCAAAAGGACAAAGCCTTGAAGGTTAACCCTAGCGTGAAGCCGATCTGCGACAAGTGCAAGGTGATCCGTCGTAACGGCGTGGTCATGGTGATCTGCGAGAACCCACGCCACAAGCAGCGTCAGGGCTAATTCCGTTTTTACGGGATTCCCACGCGTAGTCAATTAGGCAGTATCAGCTAGGACGAAAGTCCTGGTGTACCCCCGGATTCGGAGGCCGGGGCCGTGAGCAATCACGGAAGGTACTGCTCCAGACCTCCGTTCGTTGAAAGGTAGCCACTTGGCTCGTTTAGCAGGCGTGGACATTCCACGCGAGAAGCGCGTAATTATCGCGCTGACTTACATCTACGGCGTGGGCAAGACCCGTGCAGAAGAGACCATCGCAGCGACCGGCATCAGCCCGGACACTCGCGTCAAGGATCTCACCGATGACCAGCTCGTGCAGCTGCGCGACTTCGTCGAAGGCACCTACAAGGTTGAAGGTGACCTGCGCCGTGAGGTTCAGGCTGACATTCGCCGCAAGGTTGAGATCGGATCCTACGAAGGTATTCGTCACCGTAAGGGCCTGCCGGTCCGCGGTCAGCGCACCAAGACCAACGCACGTACCCGTAAGGGCCCGAAGCGTACCGTCGCAGGTAAGAAGAAGACTCGCTAAATCTTAGCGATCTAGTTCAAATACTTTTTTCGTAGGAGAAGAAATGCCCCCAAAGACTCGTGGAGCGGTACGTAAGCCGCGTCGCAAGGACAAAAAGAATATTGCGCAGGGACAGGCGCATATCAAGAGCACCTTCAACAACACCATCGTATCGATCACCGATCCGACTGGCGCTGTTATCTCGTGGGCTTCGGCCGGCGAGGTAGGCATGAAGGGTTCGCGCAAGTCGACCCCATACGCTGCCCAGATGGCTGCTGAGTCCGCTGCAAAGCGCGCTCAGGAGCACGGCATGCGCAAGGTTGACGTTTTCGTCAAGGGCCCAGGCTCGGGACGCGAAACCGCGATCCGTTCGCTGCAGGCTGCTGGCCTTGAGGTTGGATCCATCCAGGATGTTTCCCCAAGCGCTCACAACGGTTGCCGCCCATCGAAGCGTCGCCGCGTCTAATTGATTCGCTAGGCTTAGCCTAAGAAGTCACCGAAGCATTCACTCGTGGGTGCTCCGGTGACTATCTTGGACTTATTAGCCTGCAAAAAGACGAACGGCCACCTCAGGCTACCGTCGTTTCCACCCCCGTGAGGCGTCATATAGCGGACGCTCGCTGAAAGGAAATGTAAGTGCTCATTACGCAGCGCCCAACCCTGACCGAAGAAGTAGTTGCCGAAAACCGCTCCCGGTTCGTTATCGAACCACTGGAGCCAGGCTTTGGCTACACCCTTGGTAACTCGCTCCGCCGTACCCTGCTCTCTTCGATTCCTGGTGCTTCTGTCACCAGTGTTCGAATTGACGGTGTACTGCATGAGTTCACCACCGTAGCCGGTGTCAAGGAAGATGTCACCGAACTGGTCTTGAACATCAAGAACCTGTCGGTATCTTCCGAGCACGACGAGCCAGTCGTTGCCTACCTGCGCAAGCAGGGCCCGGGCATCGTTACTGCAGCGGACATCACCCCTCCAGCAGGTGTGGAGTTCCACAACCCTGATCTGCACATCGCCACCCTCAACGCCAATGGCAAGTTCGACATGGAACTGACCATTGAGCGCGGCCGTGGCTATGTGTCTGCCGCTCAGAACAAGAACATTGATGGCGAGATCGGTCGAATCCCAGTTGATTCGATCTACTCCCCAGTGTTGAAGGTGACCTTCCGCGTGGAAGCAACCCGTGTCGAGCAGCGCACCGACTTCGATCGTTTGATCGTTGACGTGGAGACCAAGGAATCGATCACCCCGCGCGATGCAGTTGCATCCGCAGGTACCACCCTGGTTGAGCTGTTCGGTTTGTTCCGCGAACTGAACACTCAGGCTGAAGGTATCGAAATCGGTCCATCGCCAACCGATGCAGCTATGGCTGCTGACATGGCGCTGCCGATCGAGGATCTGGAACTCACCGTTCGTTCGTACAACTGCTTGAAGCGTGAGGGCATCCACTCTGTGGGTGAACTCGTAACCCGCTCCGAGGCCGACTTGATGGACATCCGCAACTTCGGTGCGAAGTCCATTGACGAAGTCAAGGCCAAGCTGGTTGAACTGGGTCTGGCCCTGAAGGATTCCCCTCCAGGCTTCGATCTGGCCGCTCGTAGCGCCATCGACGATGGCGACGAATACGACGAAGGTCTGTAAGACCCGCGTCTAGCGACACACTACTTCATCCGACTGAACGAAATATTCGTCCAGTACGGGTTATTCATCTAGGAGAACCACAATGCCTACCCCTACCAAGGGTCCGCGTCTCGGCGGCAGTGCAGCACATGAGCGATTGATTTTCGCTAACATGTCGGCACAGCTCTTCGAGAACAAGAAGATCACCACCACCCTGACCCGTGCCAAGCGTCTGCGTCCACACGCAGAGCGCCTGATCACCTTCGCTAAGCGCGGAGACCTGGCTTCGCGTCGCCGCGTCCAGGCCGTCATCGCTTCGCGTTCGCGCACCAACAAGTCGATCGTTCACGAACTGTTCGAGAACATCGCACCAGCAATGGCAAACCGCGAGGGTGGCTACACCCGCATCACCAAGATCGGTAACCGCAAGGGCGACAACGCTCCTATGGCTGTTATCGAGCTCGTGATGGAGCCAGTTTCGCCAAAGCAGGCTGTCGTCAAGGAAGCCACCAAGGCTACCGAGAAGGCTGCTGAGACCGAAGAGGCCTAAGCCCCTTCGAGCTAATGCTCTCTCGCCTGCAAAGGCGAAAAAGATTCCCGTTGGATCCGCAAGGAACCAACGGGAATCTTTTTTTATGCCTGTTTGCGTGAAGACGCGGGTGATCTTGCCCGTCAGTTGGAGGGCAGGGGCATCCGCATCTTGGAATTGCCTAGCTGAACGAATCCATGTCCGGGCAAGCCGTATTCAGGTATTCGGTAGCCTCGGAAGCCTCAGCCGTATCCAGTTCGGCGATCTTCTGCGAAATTTCCATCATGTTGCTGCTGTTGCCCTCAGCCATCAGGCCAGCCATTTTCTTGGTCTGTTCCGATGCCGCATTCAAGGACGTGGCAAGCTTGTTGTCCTTCGTGTTCTCAGCGGCTTCGCCCAGGATGGAATCGAACTCGTTCATGATCTCGGCATAAGCCGATGTATCGCCAGCCAAGAGCTCTGCGCTGGAGTCCTCCGCCTTCTTCTGCAGTCCGCGTTCAGCCACCTGGTCGTTGATGTAAACGCAGGTTTCCTCGGTGGACAGTTTGCCTGCACTGCAACCAGTGAGCATGACAGATGCAAGGGTGAGCGCAGCGGCAGATGCCGCGAACTTTTTCGACATTGAGATCCTTAGACGATGATGATCCGATGGCCCAGCACGTGAGGCACCGATAAGTACCTGTTTATTCTATAATCAGGAGTTATTACAGGCAGTGTATGACATGAGCGGATCGGCAAGCAGCGGTTTCCTAAGAAGCGGACCGATCAGGTTCAGAAGCGGAAGCTGGGCACGTTTCACGCACATAGTCGGTGTATTGATCTTGCAGTCCGCCCTCGGCTGCCTCAACGTCTGACGCGAGCGTTGGATCGTCAAAGGAGCGATTGGCAATGAGGTCAATGAAGTCTTGGTAGTTTTCGATTTCGGACCGCAATGCAGTGCGCAAGTGCCTATCGCCAGTTTGCTCGGAGACTTCCCGGTAGATGCCGATGGCTGTTTCCATAGCCTCAATCGCAGGTTGTGAATTCTGCGCAAGAATTCCCATATATGCCAGCGCCCACTTTTCCTCTATGGAATGCTCTACGGCCAGTTCATTAATGAGGGCGCATGATTGCTTTGTGCTCAGCTGTCCCGAACTGCAACCGCTTAAGCAGAGCGGGACAGCAGCGGATATCGCGATAAAGCTAACTGCATTCCTGAACATGGCGAGTCCTTAGAATGGTGCTGGTGAACCAGCCGCCTGCGTGGCAGGTCCGTGGAATGCACATCGGCTACTTCCGGCAGCAGCTCTCGTTTTGGCGCCTGTGGATAACGGCGTGAAGGCGGGCACTTGATTCGACGGTTGCGCGTCTGCTTACGCATAATTGAATACATGAGTACTCAGCCAGAAAGCATCGATCCAATGGGCACCACCGCATTGGGGGCCACTGCAGCACCAGCATGGATCCGCATGCGCATGGTGCTCGGATACGACGGTGCCGCCTATAGCGGTTGGGCTCGCCAGCCCAATGTCTTGGGCGTGCAGCAGCTGGTTGAAGAGGCCCTGGAAATGATGATCCGGCGCCGCGTGCGCGTGGTTGTTGCCGGACGCACCGATGCAGGTGTGCATGCCCGCCACCAGGTGGTGCACTTCGATTTGACCGAGGAAGAATACGCGGGACTGCCACGCAAGGCGCCCTTGGCTCCCGGTCCTGCGCTCGTACGCCGCATCAACGGCATCCTTGGCCGTCAAGATGGTGCCGTTTGGGTGCATGAAGCCGAACGCGCACCAGAAGGCTTCGATGCCCGCTTCTCCGCGCTGGCCCGCCGCTACTCCTACCGGATTGCCGATGGGCAGCAGCGCTGGGATCCACTGACCCGGCACCTGACGACGTGGCACCGTGAAGAGCTGGATGTCGAGGCGATGAATCGCGAGGCGCAAAGCGTGCTGGGCCGCCACGACTTCTTGACCTACTGCAAGCCCCGTCCGCATGCCACGACCATTCGTACCCTGCAGGAATTCACCTTCACCCGTGGAGCCGACGGCTTGGTACTGGCCCATTTGAAGGCCGATGCCTTCTGCCACAACATGGTCCGTGCGCTAATCGGTGCCGCGATGATGGTGGGGGACGGGCGTGAGCAACCGGGGTTCCTGGCCCAGCGGCTGGAACAGATGGTCCGCGACTCCAAGACCAAGCTTTCGCACCCGCGGGCCCTGGTCCTCGAAGAGGTCTACTACCCAGAGGCTGAAGAACTGGCAGAACGAGCACTCCTGACCCGCGCACGGCGAACCGAAGCTGAGGTTGACGAAGCCTGCATGGAAAGCTGATTAGCCGATAATCCCCGGGATCTTAAGGGTGTTGTTGCTCACGACGTACATGCTTTTTTGGCCGGAAACACTTTAATCCGCTAAACTTTTATGAGTTGTGTATGTCCACGTTCGACACTACACGCCCAAGCGTGACGGCTTAGTTGCATAGTCGCTGGTCTGCTGGGTGTGCGAACAATATATGGACGGCCGGTTATCATCAGTCCTCACCTGGCGTACTGGTCTAAACACAAGAACAACACGACAGTGCCTGTCACTGGGGGATCTCACCGCCTTCAGCCAAGCGACTGTTTGACCAGAAACGAATCAACGTAAGGCAATTACTGTGCGTACGTACACCCCAAAGCCGGCTGACCAGACTCGTCAGTGGTTTGTCATTGACGCCACCGACGTAGTACTCGGCCGTCTCGCCGTCCAGGCCGCAACCCTGCTGCGCGGCAAGCACAAGCCAACCTATGCTGCACACATGGACATGGGCGACCATGTCATCATCATCAATGCAGACAAGGTTGCACTGACCGGTAAGAAGCTGCTGAACAAGCGCGCTTACCGCCACTCCGGTTTCCCAGGTGGCCTGAAGAGCATCAACTACGCAGACCTGCTGGAAAAGAACCCAGTACTGGCTGTTGAGAAGGCCATCAAGGGCATGCTGCCTAAGAACAAGCTTTCCGATGCCCAGCTGTCGAAGCTGAAGGTCTACCGCGGCGCCGAGCACCCACACGCTGCTCAGTCGCCAAAGGCACTGGAAATCACCCAGGTCGCTCAGTAGTCCTGGCCCCGAGAAGAAATACTTAATAGGAGATTATCGTGGCTCAGAACGCTGAAGAAACCACTGAATTCGAAGGCGAGACCCCTTCGACTTACACCACCGAGACCTCTGCTTCGGCTGTAGTTGCCGAAACCGAGCGCGCTCCGCTGACCGTTCCAGGTGCAGCAGTTGGCCGTCGCAAGCAGGCTATCGCCCGCGTTCGCCTGGTACCAGGCACCGGCAAGTGGACCGTTAACGGTCGCACCCTGGAGAACTTCTTCCCTAACAAGCTGCACCAGCAGGACGTCAACGAGCCTTTCAAGATCCTTGGTCTTGAGGGTGCTTACGACGTTATCGCTCGTATCAACGGTGGCGGCATTTCCGGCCAGGCCGGTGCACTGCGTTTGGGTATCGCTCGCTCGCTGAACGAGATCGATCGCGATGCAAACCGCGCAACCCTGAAGAAGGCTGGCTACTTGACCCGTGACGCACGCGTCATCGAGCGCAAGAAGGCTGGTCTGAAGAAGGCACGTAAGGCTTCGCAGTTCTCGAAGCGCTAAACCTTGCTTCAAGGTCTTTCCAAAGGCCCTGGCATCCTGCAAAGGACGCCGGGGCCTTTGGCCTTTTAACGCAGAAGACTGCAAGATCCCATTAATCTTTTTTCATCTCACTGCCAATGCGGGACCTTAAGCCGTTTAAATCAATGCAGAGGGCATATGATTGAAGGCGATGGCAAGGTTATTTGGGACCGATGGGGTCCGAGGAAAAGCAAACGAACTGTTAACTCCCGAGCTCGCGCTGGAACTGGCGCAGGCGGCATCGGTGGTGCTGGGCTTGAGCCAGCCAGAGGACGGCTACAAGCCGGTCGCTGTGGTTGCCAAGGACCCGCGCATCAGTGGTGACTTCCTGTCTGCCGCAATTGAGGCCGGCCTGGCCGCCTCCGGCGTAGACGTCATGGATGCCGGCACGCTGCCGACTCCTGCGGCGGCATTCCTGGTAGGGGACCTGAACGCCGATTTCGGTGTCATGATCTCCGCCTCGCACAACGCGGCTCCGGATAACGGTATTAAGTTCTTGGCCCGTGGCGGCAAGAAGCTGGACGATGCGCTGGAAGATGCCATCGAAGCCTGCTTGAAGATGCCAAAGCCACGCCCAACCGGTGGTGAGGTAGGTCGGGTCTCGCGTTTCGCCGACGCTGAGGACCGCTACATCATGCATCTGCTGCAGGCACTGCCCAACCGGCTGGATGGCATGAAGGTAGTTCTGGACTGCGCCCACGGCGCTGCTTCGGGCTGCTCCCCAGAGGTGTTCAAGGCTGCCGGCGCCGAGATCGTCGTGATTGGCGCAGATCCAGACGGCATCAACATCAATGATGGCTACGGCTCCACCCACCTGGAGAAGCTGCAGGCCGCTGTGCTGGAGCACGGCGCGGACCTGGGCATCGCGCACGACGGCGACGCTGACCGCTGTCTTGCAGTAGACCATGAAGGCACCGTCGTCGACGGTGACCAGATCATGGCCGTGATGGCACTGGACATGAAGGACCGCGGCGAACTCAAGGACAACACCCTGGTTGCCACCGTGATGAGCAACCTCGGCCTGACCCTGGCCATGGAAGCAGCAGGCATCACTGTTAAGCAGACCGGCGTGGGTGACCGCTACGTGCTCGAAGGCATGCGCGAAGGCGATTACTCCCTGGGTGGCGAGCAATCCGGCCACGTGATCTTCTCCAAGCACGCCACCACCGGCGACGGCGTGCTGACCGGCCTGATGATTGCGGCCCGCGTGAAGGCTACCGGCAAGACCCTGAAGGAACTTGCTGCCGTGCTGACCGTCCTGCCACAGGTGCTGATCAACGTACGCGGCGTAGACAAGGCCAGCGTTCCAGAATGCGAACCGCTGCAGCGGGCAATTGCCGCTGCTGAGGCACGCTTGGGCACCACCGGCCGTGTGCTGCTGCGTCCGTCGGGGACCGAGCCAGTAGTTCGCGTCATGGTCGAGGCGGCTACCCACGAGCAGGCCCAGGCCGAAGCCGAAGCTCTGGCAGGATCGGTCAAGGAGCATCTGGCCCTCTAGGCCCAGTAGCTTCCCAGCAACCAACACGTAAATATCAAGAAAACTCACACCCCCGCAGCGCGTTCCACGCCGGAACAGGCTGCGGGGGTGTGGCATGCTAACTAATAGAAACTGATATCGGTTCGCGTTCTCGGAGAGAAGGACTTTCGTGACTTTACGCATCAGCGTGATCGGCACCGGCTACCTCGGTGCAACCCATGCCGCCTGCATGGCTGAACTGGGCTATGAAGTCATTGGACTGGACGTAGACAAAGCCAAGCTGGAAGCACTGGCCGCTGGCGTTCTGCCCTTCCACGAGCCAGGCCTGCCAGAACTGCTGCGCAAGCATGTGGCCTCCGGACGCCTGCGCTTCACCGACAGCTACGCAGAAGTCGCTGCCGGCGCGGATATCCACTTCATCACCGTGGGCACCCCGCAGCGCGCCGACTCGCAATCAGCAGACATGTCCTACGTAGACGGTGCCGTGGATTCGCTGCTGGAGCACATCACCGGCGAAGCGCTGATTGTCGGCAAGTCCACCGTGCCGGTGGGCACCGCACGCCGGCTGAGCGAGAAAATTGCCCAGGACGCCAAGAACGGAAGCAGCATCGCGCTGGCATGGAATCCAGAGTTCCTTCGCGAAGGCTTCGCCGTCCAGGATACCCTGCGCCCCGATCGCCTCGTCTACGGCCTGGAGCATAAACGCGGACTGGAACTGCTGCGCAAAGTCTATGCACCGATCCTTGCCTTGGATACTCCGGAGATCGCCACGGACCTGGAGACTGCAGAACTGGTCAAGGTTGCAGCCAACGCCTTCCTGGCTACCAAGATTTCTTTCATCAACGCCTTTGCGGAGGTGACTGAAACCGTAGGCGGCGACATCAAGGTCCTTGCCGACGCCATTGGCCACGATAAGCGCATTGGACGCCGTTTCCTGAACGCTGGAGTGGGCTTCGGTGGCGGTTGCCTGCCCAAGGACATTCGAGCCCTCCAAGCACGCGTCAGCGAACTTGGCCTGAGCCAGACCATGGGCTTCTTGGCTGAAGTCGACCAGATCAATTTGCGACGCCGTGACCGCGTGGTCTCGCTGGCCTCGCACATGCTGGGCAATGAGCTGGCAGGCAAGCATGTCTGCGTACTCGGCGTGACTTTCAAGCCGAACAGCGATGATGTGCGGGACTCGCCAGCACTGGATATCGCCGTCCGCCTGTACAACGAGGGCGCTGAAGTCTCGGTCTACGACCCAGAAGGCAACGCCAACGCTGCCGGCCGTTTCCCGCGCTTGAACTACGTTGATTCCTTCAAGGAAGCGGCGAAGGATGCGGACCTGACCTTGGTGCTGACCGAATGGAATGAATTCCGCGAACTGAATCCGTCGGATCTGGCGGATGTAGTGGCCAACAAGCAGCTGATTGACGGGCGCAACGTCCTGGACCGCCCTGAATGGCGGAATCAGGGCTGGACTGTTACCGGTCCGGGTGAATACTTCGAGCTGGGCAACATGGCTCCGGCAACTACCTCGATTCCGGTACAGGCTTCCTGAAGCTAGCTGCGGTACGCGACCGCAACTGCAAGAGAGAGCGAGCCTCATGGCATACACTGTGGTCACCGGCGGTGGTCGTGGCTTAGGAGCCGCGATTGCGGTGCGTCTAGCCACCGACCGCAACTTGATCATCGGCTACAGGCAGGATGAGAAATCGGCGCAGGCAGTGGCAGATAAAGTCCGTGAGCTCGGCGCTATTTGCCATGTCCTGCAGATCGACTGCGCCAATGAAGAATCAGTGGCAAGGTTCTTCGCCCGAGTGAAGGACATTGGTGAACTTGAAGGACTGGTAAACAACGCGGGATCAGCGACGGCCATCGGAAATCTGGCAGACAACGAGTTGACCGATATCGCCGCGGATCTGAACGTGAACCTTCTGGGCCCAATTACCTGCATTAAATATGCGCTGCCCCTGCTCCGGTCACATGGCGGTGGTGCAATCGTGAACATTTCATCGGTGGCGGCTGAATCCGGAAGCCCCTTTACGTACGTGCATTACGCTGCAGCCAAGGCCGGAGTAGAAGCCTTGACAGTGGGACTGTCCAAGGAACTGGCTAAGGACGGCATCCGAGTGAATGCGGTTAGCCCGGGAACGCTTTGGACTGAATTCCATGAGGATCCACAGCGCCCTGCGCAAATCGCCGAGACGATCCCGATGGGACGCGCAGGCAAGCCGACAGAAGTAGCCGGTGCGGTGGCTTGGCTATTGTCTAGCGAAGCCGCCTACACCACCGGCAGCGTTCTCAAAGTTTCTGGCGGCCTCTAGAGGGACCCAGAGCCTAGAAGCCGAACTGCTTCATGACCTTAGGCAGGTTCTCGATCAGGCGCGAAGCATTGACAGTTCCCTCTGAAGCGGTCACCCGGCCCAGGTGGCCATGAATGTAAGCGGCACACGCGGTCAGTTCCATCATGCGGCGGTTAGGCACGGTTCGCAGGCCTTCGGTGCCCGTGAGCGAGCTGTCGGAGAGCATGTAGCCCAGGATGCCGGTCAGGACATCGCCGCTGCCTGCAGTGGCCAATTCTGGTGCCGAGTGGCTCACCATCAGGCTGTCGCCATTGGGGGCCACAATGTAGCTGGTTGGTCCCTTGAGCAGGACCACGGCGTTGTATGCCAGGGCGGCCCACCGGGTCCAGCGAATCGGGTCCTGGGAAATCTCATCGGGAGTGATCTTCACTCCAGCGCGGCTGAGCAGCATGCGCAGTTCCTTGGCATGAGGCGTCAGCACGCGAGGCTGCTCGCTTGGGCCGGCAGGAACGACTTCCAATCCGGACGCGTCAATGACGGCCGGCTGCGGGCTGGTAAAGACATCAGCGATGGCGCCAGTCGGGGGAGTGCGTCCATCCAAGCCCGGGCCAATGGCCCAAGCCTTGATCTTGGCGCCCTTGCCGTGAATCTGACGGCGGGAGGAAGACAGCGCTTCCTTGATCTGCTCATCATCCAGTGGCACGGACTCCGGCACGGCGACGGCCATGAGCGGCTGAATGGATTCTGGCACGTGGGTGCGAAGCAATCCGACGCCGCAGGCTACAGCGGCCTTGGCGGTCAGCTGAGCAGCTCCGGGATAAAGGCCGGAACCGGCGATGAGTCCCAGGACTCCACGCTGGTACTTGTGCCGTCCGGCATCCCGCCAAGAGCGGTGCTGGTCCAGCAGCTCGCGAGTGGCCACCTCGTCCACAAGCTGCGTTCCAGCTTGGACGGAAGAAAAGTCGAATTCGAGATCTGCCACGGTAATGTCACCGGTAACCAGCGGTCCGTCTACAGACAGAAGACCGGATTTCATGGCACCGAAAGTTACCGTGCGTTCTGCGCGAAGAACAGAGTCCTGCGCAACGCCCGTTTCAGGATCCAGGCCTGAAGGAATATCGCAGGCCAACACCCGTGCGCCAGCAGGAAGCTTCGGCAAATCAGAGCCGGCACGGTATCCAAGGCCGTAGATGGCGTCAATAATGAGCGAGGCATTAGCTAATTCGCCTTGACCGTCGGAGAGGTCCAGCACGGTACCGCCGGCAGCTTGATATGCTGCAGCACCTTCGGCATGGATCTGTTCGTGGCACTGCAGAGCCAGAGTGGAAATCTTCTGCAGTTGGAGCTCTGCCAGTGCATACAAGCCATCTCCACCGTTGTTGCCCGGGCCGATAAGCGCCACCACGAAAGCCGGATCGGCGCTGGAATTCTCGATCAGCATGGCGACTGCCGTTGAAGCCAAATGGGCGGCTGCTTGCTTCATTAAGCTGGTCTCGCCCCGCTTGGAGTTCTCCTGGGCTTCAACCGCACGAATTTGCGCAACACTGTAGACAGGAATCATAAGACAAACAATACTCAAGGCACCTGTGCGATGCCCTATTTAATGAGATGCGTGTCGTTATTCTTTCGTCGTGGCGTTGGTGCCTAGCGTTCTGCAACCACCATTGCGATAGCCATATCTCCATCGTGGGACATGGTCAGATGCCATGATTTGATGCCACGCAGCTCGCTGGCAGCGGCCACTGAACCAGTGTTGTGAACCTGGGGATCACCGGCTTCATCTTTGCGGATAGTGCAGTCCTGCCAGTTCATGCCCGCAGGAGCTCCCAGCGCCTTGGCGATGGCTTCCTTGGCCGCGAAGCGGGCCGCCAGGGATCGCAGGGGCAGGCCCCGCTCTTCTTCGGTGAAGAGCCGTTCACGCAAGCGTGGAGTCTTCTCGAGCTGGCGGCCAAAACGCGGCACATCAACGATGTCCACTCCAATTCCTGCAATCATGCCTATCAGTTTATCCAGTGCTTGCAGGGCATAAAAATTGCGGGCATTCTCGGAAAGGGAATGCCCGCAATTCTGGTGCTCGGTGGATTACTCCACGGTCACCGACTTGGCCAAGTTGCGTGGCTGGTCGACATCGAAGCCCTTGGCGGATGCCAGTTCGCAAGCGAAGATCTGCAGTGGCACGGTGGCCAGCAGAGGCATCAGCAGGGTTGGGGTTTCTGGCACGTAGAAGACCCACTCGGAGAAGTCCTTGACCGCAGCATCGCCATCTTCGGCAATAACCAGGGTCTTAGCGCCACGGGCGCGCACTTCCTGGATATTGGAGACAACCTTGGAGTGCAGCGAGTCGCGACCACGAGGGGAAGGAACTACGACGAACACTGGCTGGCCATCGTCGATCAGGGCGATAGGTCCGTGCTTCAGCTCGCCAGCGGCGAAGCCTTCAGCATGGATGTAGGCGATTTCCTTGAGCTTCAAGGCGCCTTCCATTGCTACCGGGTAGCCTACGTGGCGGCCCAGGAACAGCACGGAGTTGGCATCTGACATGTTGCGTGCCAGATCCTTGATCTCTTCCGCGCGGTCCAGGACGTCCTGGATCTTGGAAGGGATCTTGCCCAGGTCGGCAAGGATGTCCTTGATCTGGCCCTGGAACAGGTTGCCGCGCAGCTGCGCCAGGTACAGGCCCAGCAGGTAGGTTGCGGTGATCTGTGCCAGGAATGCCTTGGTGGAAGCCACAGCAATTTCCGGACCAGCGTGGGTGTACAGCACCGCATCCGATTCGCGTGGGATGGTCGATCCGTTGGTGTTGCAGATCGACATGGTCTTGGCGCCCTGCTCCTTGGCGTAACGCACAGCCATCAAGGTGTCCATGGTTTCGCCGGACTGGGAGATCGAAACGATCAGGGTCTTTTCGTCCACGATTGGCTCGCGGTAGCGGAACTCGTGGGAGAGCTCAACTTCTACCGGGATACGGCACCAGGACTCGATAGCGTACTTGGCCACGGAGCCGGCATATGCCGAGGTGCCGCAAGCAAGAACAACAATCTTGGAGATTTCGGCCAGTTCCTCTGGAGCGATACGCAGTTCGTCCAGGGTCAGTCGGCCATCAGCGTCCGAGCGGCCCAGCAGGGTGTCGGCAACAGCTGCAGGCTGGTCGAAGATTTCCTTCTCCATGAAGGATGGGAAGCCGCCCTTTTCAGCGCTGGCTGCATCCCAGTCAACGGTGAATTCCTTGCCTTCGGCCGGGTTGCCGTCGAAGTCGGTGATGGAATGGTTATCCGGGGTGATGGTTACGATCTGGTCCTGGCCCAGTTCTACGGCACGACGGGTGAAGTCGATGAAGCCGGAGACATCCGAACCCAGGAAGTTTTCGCCATCGCCCAGACCGAGAACCAGAGGGGAGTTGCGGCGAGCCGCAACGACAACACCTGGGTGGTCCTGGTGAACTGCCAAGAGGGTGAAAGCACCTTCGAGCTGCTGAACAGCAAGCTGCATGGCGCGGGTCAAATCGCCTTCGGCCTCGGAGCTGTAGAGCTTGCCCAGCAGAGCTGCGGCAACCTCGGTATCGGTATCCGAGAGGAATTCAACGCCCTCGGCTGCCAAGCCGGCCTTGATGCCGGCGAAGTTTTCAATAATTCCGTTGTGGATCATGGCAAGCTTGCCACCATCGGCCAGGTGTGGGTGAGCGTTCTGATCGCTCGGACCACCGTGGGTTGCCCAACGGGTATGCCCAATGCCGGTCATCGACTTAGGCAATGGGGACTCGGCAATTTCATTTTCCAGATTGACCAGCTTGCCGGCCTTCTTACGAGAATGAATTGCGCCATCGGCAACAACAGCGACACCAGCCGAGTCGTAGCCGCGGTATTCCAACCGACGCAAACCTTCAATTAGAACGTCGAGGGCGCCATGATCGGCGACCTGGCTCGAGGTTCCTGCATATCCAACAATTCCGCACATGGGAAAAATCCTACCGGTTCAATGCCCATCGATGGGAATAATCGTGTCGGAGCACTCAAAATTACCTATGTCTTAGATCACCAGTCGGCCGTTTTTTGACTAATCCAATTGCCTTGTTGATGTTGTTAATTGGGATATGGAGCATATTCTTGGCAGAATTTACCCTCGTGGAACCACACGGAACACTTGAAACGCCTATCTCGCCTTTCGTTGAACTGGAGCGCGAGACATGGGCGCGCCTGTCCAATCAAATGGAACAGCCGCTGAATTATTCGGACATTGAGCGGCTACGCGGCCTCGGCGACCAGCTGGACTTGCAAGAGGTCCGGGACGTCTACCTGCCACTGAGCCGCCTGCTGTCGCTTTATGTTGAGGGTGCCGGCGCGACGCATCAGGCAACCACTACCTTCTTGGGCGAGCAGACCAGCCGCACACCTTTTGTCATCGGCGTCGCCGGCTCGGTTGCCGTGGGAAAGTCCACAACTGCCCGTGTTCTGCAGGAAATGCTGCGCCGCTGGCCGCATACGCCTGATGTCCAGCTCATAACCACTGATGGCTTCTTGTACCCGAATGCCGAGCTTGAGCGCCGCGGGATCATGCACCGCAAGGGGTTCCCCGAATCCTATGACCGGCGGGCGCTGCTGCGCTTTGTCTCGGCGGTAAAGTCTGGTGCCCCAGAAGTAAGTGCTCCGGTCTACTCGCACCTGACCTACGACATCATCCCGGGGGAGCGCAATGTAATCCGCTCACCGCAGGTATTGATTGTCGAGGGACTGAACGTATTGCAGCCTGCTCGAACCCGTTCCGATGGAACCGTGGGCCTGGCCCTGAGCGACTTCTTCGACTTCTCCGTCTATGTGGATGCGCGTACCGCGGATATCGAAGAGTGGTACATCAAGCGGTTCATGCGTCTGCGCTCCGGTGCCTTCTCCGACCCTGCCAGCTACTTCCACCGCTATGCCCAGCTCACTGATGTCGAGGCACGGGAAACTGCTCACGGTATCTGGAAGCGCATTAACGAGCCGAACCTCAGGGAAAACGTCTTGCCTACGCGCGGGCGGGCGCAATTAGTACTGCGCAAGGCGGCGGATCACTCGGTGCGCAGGATGCTATTGAGGAAAATCTAGGCTTCTTCAGCTGATATTTAAGCTAACGATTTCTGTGAGCTTGCCGAACTATTACAGATCGGAGCCCAAATTCGTAGTCGTGCTGTGATTTTCCTGTGTATGCTCTAACCATGCTAAAAGGTTTCCGCGATTTTATTATGAAGGGCAACGTTGTCGATCTGGCCGTTGCTGTTGTTATCGGCGCTGCCTTCGGCGCCGTAGTCACCGCCTTGGTCGATAATGTGCTGATGCCATTGATCGCCGCCCTGGTTGGATCTCCAAACTTCGACAGCTTCTTGTTGCTAACCATTGACGGCGTTGACATCAAGTTCGGTGTCTTCCTGACTGCACTGGTCAACTTCCTGCTGATTGCTGCAGCTGTCTACTTCGCGCTGGTTCTGCCAATGACCAAGCTCAACGAGCGACTGGCTGCACGCCGCGCTGCCGGTGCAGAAGAGCCAGAGGAAGAAGTAGATCCACAGCTGGAGCTGCTCGCCCAGATCCGCGACGAGCTGAAGACTCTGCGCTAAGCCCTGACAAATATCCGTCTCCAAGGGGCGGACCCAGCAACACAGTTGCTTGGGTCCGCCCCTTCCGACTTTAACTCGCACTATGTGCCGAACTGCGCACGGGTGGACAAGGCAAGCGGAACCGAAAAGTGCGAAGATGATTAGGTGAACTCTGAAGCGCTTGAAGAAAGCAACCTGACAAACAGCACCAGCGGTGCACAGGCTATCGGATTTGAACGTCGTGCAGTCATTGACTTGTCGGCCATCCGCAACAACGTCAAGCAGATTTCTGATGTTGTAGCCCCAGCTGCAGTTATGGCCGTCGTCAAAGCAGACGCCTACGGCCATGGAGCTATTCCCGTAGCCAAGGCCGCCTTGGAGGGCGGCGCCCGCTGGATCGGGTGTGCCCATGCCACGGAAGCTCTCGCCCTGCGTGAAGCGGGCATCGATGCTCCCATGATGGCCTGGCTGCACACCGAGGACACCCCATTCGAGGCCGCCATTGATGCCGGTCTTGATCTGGGAGTCTCAGGCTGGGAGCTGGAATACGTTGCCGCCGCAGCACGTGCCGTGCAGACACCGGCACGTATCCACATCAAGGTGGACACAGGACTTGGCCGCAATGGCTCCACTATGGATGCCCTGCCTGATCTGTTGAACCGCGCCAGCGACTTCCAAGAAGAAGGACTGCTGCGCGTAGTTGGCATCTTCTCCCACCTCGCGGTCGCAGATGAGCCAGAGCGGCCCGAAACGGACGAGCAGCTGGAAATCTTCAACAAGGCCATAGAACTGGTAGAAGCAGCCGGCTTCGATCTTGAAGTGCGCCATATCGCCAATACGCCGGGTATCCTTTCGCGACCTGATTCGCACCACGACATGGTGCGCTTGGGGTTGGGCCTGTATGGCCTGAGCCCCTTTGAAACCGACTCGCCAGAAAGTTTCGGCCTGCGTCCAGCCATGACAGTGAAGACCCGCGTGGCTAACGTCAAGAAGGTCCATCCGGGGCAGGGCGTGTCCTACGGCCTTAATTACAAGACTGAAGCGGAGACCTACCTCGGGCTGATCCCCATGGGCTATGCAGACGGTTTGCCGCGCATCGCAACAGGTGCGCCGGTAACAGTTAACGGACGCACCTACCCGGTACGCGGACGCATCGCCATGGACCAGTGCGTCATTGATCTGGGCGCGGACATCAAGCCTGAGGACTTCCTCGGCGCCGAGGCGATTATCTTCGGTAAAGGCGGGCAGTCGGTGAACACTTGGGCCTATGCGGCGAACACCATCAACTACGAAGTGGTAACCCGCATTTCTCCGCGCGTGCCCCGCTACTACATCGAGGGCAGCTGGGGTGAAGCCGGTGAGTAACCCGGTGCGGGAATTCTCCTGCCAACTAGATGACCTCACTGTTACCGAAGCGCTGGGGGAAGCTCTTGGTGCCCAGCTCAAAGCCGGAGACTTGGTGATTCTTACCGGGGCCTTGGGCGCTGGTAAGACGACCCTGACTCAGTCACTGGGCGTGGGACTGAATGTACGCGAGGGAATCATCTCGCCTACATTCGTTTTGGCCCGCCAGCACCCGGCGCTAGGCGATGGCCCCGGACTGATCCACGTGGATGCCTACCGCTTGAAGGGCCACGACGACGTGGACACCCTGGATCTCGAATCAACGCTGGCTGATTCAGTCACCGTTGTGGAGTGGGGGCTGGGCAAGGTGGAACATCTCACGGACTCGCGTCTGGAAATCCAGCTGGACCGCGAAGCCCTGGCCGCACCGAGTGCCAACCCGTGGGAAGAATCGGAGGAAGAGCTGGACGAGCCGCGGTTGTTCAGCCTGAAGGGGATCGGCCCGCGCTGGGACGAGGACACCTTTGCCCAGTTGAAAGACACTTTGCTGTCTGCAGTAACTGCGCAGCACACGGAAGAGAAGCATGCCTAACTACTTAGCTATCGACACCTCCGCCAACGCATCGGTGGCACTGGTTGACAAAGCCACCGGTTTAGTTGTCGACCAGCGGGTTTCATCCAAGGGGAACGACCAGACCGAAACCCTGTCGGCATACGTCAAGGAACTCTTGGACGCTCATGGAAAGAAAGGCCAAGACCTTGCTGGCATTATCGTTGGCGTAGGGCCGGGCCCGTTCACCGGCCTGCGCGTTGGCTTGGTTGCCGCGCGTACCTTCGGCTTCGTATGGCAGGTACCCGTGCATGGTGTGATGTCCTTGCATGCGCTCGCCGAACAGGTGCTGGATGCAGGCGAGGCTCCGGCACAGTTCATTGTGGCTTCCGATGCGCGCCGCAAAGAAGTGTACTGGGCTCGCTACGACCAGGACGGAGCCATGGTTGATGGCCCGCATGTTTCAGCTGCTTCAGCCCTTCCTGCATTCCCGGTCTACGGCATTGGCGCCGGAATCTATGCCGAGCAATTGGAAGAAGCCGGGGCCAAGCCCATGCCTGAGTCCTTTGAATGGATTGCAAACGCTGGCTACCTCGTCCGCCGAGGCATAAGCGATCTGGCTGCGGGCAAGGATCTGTCTGACACTTCGCCGCAGTACCTGCGTGAATCCGATGCACAGGTTCCGGCGTTCATGAAGCAGGCTAAGTGATGAACGAGGCGAACCAGGTCATCCTGCGTCCCATGGTTGCCGAGGATCTGCTGGCCGTCCACGAGCTGGAACAGCAGCTGTTTCCCGAGGATGCATGGCCACTGGCTGGTTTCGAATCCGAGCTAGCGCAGCGCGACACCCGCACCTACTGGGTCTATGAAGACTCTGGTCGAGTTATCGGCTATGCCGGCCTGTGCGTGGTTTTGCCGATTGCCGATGTGCAGACCATCGCCATGCACCCTGATTACCAAGGTCGAGGCCTGGGACGCAAGCTATTGTCCCTGCTGATCAAGACGGCTGGTGAGAAAAATGCACTGGATGTGATGCTCGAAGTCCGCTTTGATAACCCCACTGCTATTGGCCTGTATGAATCCATCGGATTCACCACCATCCACCGCCGCAAGGGGTACTACAAAGGCGGGGTTGATGCACTAATTATGAGACTCCCGCTGGATGCACAGCAAGGACAAGAGGAAGAACGCAACGCATGAGCATCACCGAACCCGTAGTACTAGGCATTGAGTCCTCCTGCGATGAAACCGGCGTGGGCATCGTACGCGGCAACAAGCTTCTGGCTAACGCTGTCTCCAGCTCCATGGATGAGCATGTACGCTTTGGTGGCGTGATTCCCGAGATCGCTGCGCGAGCACATTTGGAAGCCTTCGTGCCTACCTTGCAGTCCGCCTTGGATACCGCGGAGCTGACTCTTGAGGACATTGATGCCATCGCCGTGACCAGCGGTCCCGGCCTGGCCGGCGCCCTCATGGTTGGCGTATCAGCGGCCAAAGCCTTGGCCCTGGCTACCGGCAAACCGCTGTACGGGATCAACCACTTGGTTGCTCACGTAGGTGTTGGCGTTCTCGAAGGAACCGTATTGCCGCCTACTTTCGGGGCACTGCTGGTCTCAGGCGGGCATACCGAAATCTTGAAGGTCACTTCGCTGACTAACGACGTGCAGCTGTTGGGCTCCACAATTGATGATGCAGCCGGTGAAGCCTATGACAAGACTGCTCGTTTGCTGGGTCTTGGGTATCCAGGTGGACCGGCTATCGACAAGGCGGCCAAGGATGGAGACCGAAAGGCATTCCGGTTCCCTCGTGGCTTGTCGCTGCCGAAGTTCGTGGGCAGTGCCGAGAATCCTGGCAAGCACCGCAACAACTTCTCGTTCTCAGGACTGAAGACTGCTGTAGCCCGCTGCGTCGAGCACTTCGAGGCCAACGGAGAAGAAATTCCTGTCGCTGATATTGCTGCGTCATTCCAGGAAGCAGTCGTTGACGTGATCACGTCGAAGGCAGTCCGGGCGATGAAGGAACAGGGACTGAAGACTCTGCTTCTGGGCGGGGGAGTGGCGGCGAATACCCGCTTGCGTGAACTTCTGGCGGCCCGATGTGCCTCTGCGGGCATAGCCTTGGTGGTTCCTCCGTTTAGTTTGTGCACGGACAACGGCGGAATGGTTGCAGCTCTCGGCGCGCAGCTGGTTGCTGATGGCGTTTCTCCGTCTGGGCTGGAATTCGCAACCGACTCTTCGCAGCCGGTAACGAACATCGTTTTGAATTCTCGAAGCTAGACACCTGAGCAACCTCAGTTTGGGGCCACCACGTACAGGCGGTGGACCCCAAACTAATTTCTAGGGTTGTCCATCCTAATCGGCATTCGTAGTCAAGATCTGTCGGTCCAAGACTAAACAAAACTCCTAACGGGGTCATGAGCCACTGAGTGGAAAAGCGAACAGCAAGACCTCTTGCACCTATGTACGTCTATGTGTCTCAGGGTAATGATTCGTCATAGCATCACGTTGCGAAGGCTTCCTAGCCCGATCTTGCAAACCAGTCGCAAGAAGAAAATGAACTATCTCGTCCGGGGCATCCACCTCTAGCTAGGCATTGATTGCCTTTTGCGTCCTTCTCCCGAGGTGTAGGTGATCTTGTCAATAGTCTCGGGAAGACTTGGCGATGAACTGAAATCTATCGGTCCATTTGCAATCGCTTCACGTTGTAACTGCTCGTGTGGTTCGGCGTGCGCATGATCGATTCGACGGCATTGATTTGGTCGTCGTCGCTGATTCCGGTGTCTTCGAATAGCTCGTTGATCTGCTTAATCTGTCCGTCGAAAGTGCGTAGGGTCGTCTCCCGCACAACGCCCGAATCGGCTGCAGTCACCTCTCGATTCCCTTGCCTTGCCCACCCACTAGCTCCAGGTCCTGTGCTTCTTGCACCTCAGGGCATAGTGGGTGAGCGCCGCATCGGAAAGGTCCAAGCTGTTGCCGGTGGCTGTGGTCTGCAGTGCCTTGGCCAGTAGCTTCAGGTAGATCGCGAATTTCTCGATTCGGGTGCTGCCGTAGTCGATGACCTGCGAGAAGAAGTCGTAGGACTTGTTGAAGGCGCCCGCGGTTTTGCGGAATTCGACTGGTTGTTCCGGTTCCAGAGTGTTGTTATCCTGCGTGGCATTCCTGCGGCGGTCGTGGAATACGTCGATGGGAGGTTGCAGGTGTGAGTCCGAGCCCTTGTGGTTGTGTTGGGCTACCCACTTCGTGGCGACCTGGTCCACGTCCTTGTCGCTGTAGCTCCCCATCGAGTCCGGTTTCATGATCATGTCGAAGATGATGCCGAGTTGGATTCCTCGTGGATGGAGGCGTCTTCGTAGAAGGTCTGGAACGCTTTACAAATACGCCGGCCATGGTTTCCAGCTGTTCGATAATTTGCCGTTACCAGTTTCGCTGCGGTAAAAAAGTCTGGGCAAGACGAAATCGCTCATTCGTCGGTCGGTTTCGTCTTGCTCAGAACTTGTCTTGGCTATGGAAGCGGCAGTGGCCCTTCGATCGGTTGTCCCTGAGTACCCATGTCGATACCCAGATCCTTGGAGAACACGGTGCGGGTTCCGGCGTAAACGCTGTTCTTGTTCTCGTCGAGTTCGAAGACCCGGGCGCCGCGTAGGTGATGGTTCTCGGTCCCACCGAGGCCGTAGGTGCCGAAACCGGTACCTGGACCGTAGCCGAGCTCGATGCCGTAGTAGTCACCCATGTAGGTGTTGATGTGGTTGTGCTCCCACAGTGGTATGTGGAAGAACATTAGCGACTGAACCTTGCCGTAGCGGTTTTCGGTGGCTATGGAAGCTTCGCGATACCAAGCGATCTGCTCGGGACGGATCCAGTCGTAGGACATGAGGCCCTCGAAGTCCTGGCCGCCAACAGTCTTTGGAGCGTAGCGGTTCGAATCAAGCAGCCAGATGCCAAAGACAGGTTTGGCGCTCTTCGAGGAAGCGAGCAGCAACTGGGAATTCGATTCGCCAACAATCTTGTCATTCTTCGAGTTGGCATTGAACTCATAGCCTCGGATGAAGTTCAGGATCTTTGCCTCGTCCATGCCTGTGCCATTGGGCATTGAATCTTCATCGTGATTGCCGAAGGTAAGTGCCCAAGGGATACCGCGGGACTCCATCGGCTGCACGACGTTGTTGATAGCCTGCTTGCCTTCGGTAACTGTTTGAGAGGAGCCATTGATTACATCGCCGTTGATCAGGGCGAAGCCGGGCTTCTCGGCATCCAGAACCTTCTCCATCAGCTCAATGGTGCGACGATCGGTGCGCGGTCCATCCTGGGTGTCATTGAACTGAACGATCTTGAACTTGCCATCTGCCGCGAATTTCAGTTTTGGCCTGGGACCCGTTCCCGGATTCTCAGCCGGTGCTGGGGATGCAGTTGCGCTGTTGGCGGCGAAGAGTCCAGTGATAGCGGCTGCGGTGCCGGCAACCAATATCCCGCGACGTGGAACAGAAGACGATGTTTTCATGGAGACCTTTCAAAATGATTCTGTGATTCGCCGTGTAATTATCGTGGCGACAATGTTTAGATCGTAGGAAGCCAGAGTGACGAAATGAAGAAATTAAGTCATCGACAATAGGTGTGCAACATAAATAAACCCAATGCAGAAGTTGCGCATTTTTGACATTCCTTACTCAAACGAGAGCGGGGTGGGATGTCGTCGAATTCGACAACATCCCACCCCGCTTCGCCTAATAGTCAGCTATGAGTTCATGGCAGCTTTTGAATGACGCATGAACGGGTCACCATCTACCTGCTGATCATCTTTTTTGAGAGCGAAGAATCCGTAGATCCCAGCTAATAGCACAACTAGAGAAATCACGATGAAGGTCTGCTGGTAGCCCATACGGTCATGGAGCGCACCGAGGGGAGTGGACAGAATGACGTTGCCAATCTGTGCCGATACTTGGAACCCAACCATGTATAGGGTTGCCGACAGTGCCGGATTGAAGTGCAGCGTGAAGTAACGGAAGATCGGCAAGATGAATAGCGGTGTCTCAATGGCATGCAACATCTTGATTGCCGAGACCAGCACCGGATCGTCAACCAGGGCGCAGCCGATGATGCGGACAAACATGATGGCCACTCCCAGTAGCAATGCTGAACGAATGCCTATCCGGCGCATGACCAGGGGGATGATGCCAAGCATGGCTGCTTCAACGAACACCTGAACTGAGTTCAAGATTCCGTATACCCGCTGTCCGGTCTCGGGTGATTCAAATAGGCCGGTGTAGAACTCGGGGAACATCTGCTGGTCGAAGACGGTGTAGAACGTCCAAGAGAGCATGACGAACAAGATGATCAGCCAGAGACTCGGCAGACGGAATAGCCTGAACATTTCACGAATTGTCGGTGTAGTTGCGGGGGAAAGAATTTTCCTGCCGGAACCGGCGGCGATCACTGGCTGTCTATTGGTACGGCCCAGCACCAGCAGCAGGAGATGGGCCAGGCCCAGAACGGACCCGATCCAGAAGTTCAGCATGGGGTTGATAGTGAACAGGAAGCCGGCCGCCAATGCGACCAGAGCGTAGCCAAAGGACCCCCACATGCGGGCCTGCCCGTATTCAAAGTTGAAACGGCGACTGTAGCGTTCGGTCAAGGCTTCAAATAGCCCAACTCCGGCTAGGAAACCAGTTGACAAGACAATGGCGCCAATGAGCACGCCGGCCATGAACTGGGACTGCAATAGTGGCTGGTAGACCCACGTGCAGAATGGCCCGATCAGGGCGGTCACCGAGGCAAGAATGGTGGCCAGATGCTTTCTGTCGCCAAGCCGATCCTGAATGGCCCCGTAGGCAAACATCAGGATCAGCGTTGCCAGCGAGTTTACCGAGTAGAGCGTGCCGACCTGTGCCCCGGTGAGCCCTAGACCTGCTGATTCGCTGGTGAGCCAGATCTGGAAGAAGGACCACCAAATGCCCCACGATGCGAAGAACAGGAGCATCGAGAAGGAACTCTGGAGGTAAATAGGATTCTTGTAAGTAGTCGTAATGCCAGCCATCTTTGTCCTGGATTCTTTCGTGAACGCTGCGAAGCGTAGTTACTGAGCGATTGCGAGGGAGAAGTCTTTAATCCACGGGGGATTGGCTCCGGCTTGTGCCACTGTCAGTGCAGCTGAGGTTAAGGCCTGACGAAGTGTCTCTTCAACATCTTGAGACTTAGCCGTTGCGCCGTGACGAAGAGCTTGAGCGAATTCTGGATTAGCCAGCACTCCAAAGAGCAGCCCGGACATGAAGGCGTCCCCGGCACCTATGGTGTCCACAAGATTGGTGGGAGAGGCAGCGACATCAAATTGCCGTCCCGAGGAAAGCGCCACGCAACCATCGCCGCCCTGAGTCATCACTGCCAAGGCTGGGCCGAGGCTGGCTACGTGCTTCAGAACCTCCCATGGCTCTAGGCCTGGGTATAGCCACTGACCATCAACGTCGCTGAGCTTCACGATGTGGCTCAGGCCCATCAGCAGCTCAATGCGTTGCAAAGCCGAGTCCCTGTCCTCGATAAGATCCGGACGGAGGTTAGGGTCATAGCTTCGAAGTGAATCGTCTGATGCATTCTTGAAAGCATCGACAATAATTTGACCCGAGGGTTCAATCCAAGCAGCGATGGAACCGGTGTGCAGCAATTCGCTGGAATCATCAGCGGGGACAGCAGGAATCTGCTGGTGGATGTCGAAGTTGTAACGAGCATTGAAGTGCTCATCCATCACTACCTGGGCTACGGACGTGGGATGCCCAGTTACTGAGCCGGCGGCAACATGCACTCCCGCCTGATCCAGGTGCTCCGCAATTTGAATGCCGTAGGAATCCTGACCGAATTCCGTATAGAACTGAACATCATGTCCCAGCCGGGCAAGCCCGACGGCGACATTCAGCGGTGATCCGCCAGGATGCGCAGTTTCTTCAACAACGTCGACGAGGGATTCGCCCATTACGCTAATGCGGCTCATGCCTTGGGCTCCAGTGCGTTATCAGAGAGTTCTTGAACTTTGAAAGACGCATTCGCACCAGTTGCGACGCGCAAGGTCGCGTAGGCCAGCGCTGCCTCACCGGTGAGCTGATCCGTAAGGGAACGTCGACCACCAGCAGCTAGGATTTCGATAGATCCGTGATCCACGAGAACTTTCACATCTAGTTCATCCGAACCAGCGGGCAGAGGCATGCGCTGGTTGGAGGCGTAGAGCTCGTGGTCTACCTTGCCTGCTTCGCGGCGGTGCTGAATCAATTCGGATTCAACGGTGAGTTCGCTGATAAGAGTGTCATCGGCGCGGAATAAGGAAAGGACTGCTGGTTCGGTTGGGCTGGTAGCAAACGTCAGTTCAACCAGAGCGGGGGAGCCCAGCTCAATACGATTTTCGCCAGCGTTGGCCTTGCTTGATGCAACGTCGGCTTTTGGCAATCCGAGAATGCGCTGGCGAATGTCAAACTTGCCGTTGGAGTCTTTCACCAAATCCAGCCGGCGTGCGGCGCTCATGGATCCGCGCCATCCGTCGTGGGGGAGCTCGCGGGCGTAGTCCCAGTTGCTCATCCAGGCAATGAGAGTTTGCTCGTCTAGTGGCAAGCCGTGGAAGCTGACACCTGCATAGAAGTCGCGTCCCCAGTCCAGCCAGTCGCCCTGCTTCAAGGATTCGTATCCGAAGCTATCCCAAGTTTCCTGAGTCTCATCAGGAGTGAAGGTGGTGCCGTTGAATTCACCAATGAAGTACTGGGTACCTGAGCCGCCGGCCACGCCGCCTGGGTTCAGCGAAACAATTAGAACCCACTTCAGCTGGTCTGTGCCGGCAACTGGTAGCTGGAATAGATCTGGGCATTCCCAGATTCCGGCAACAGCAGCCTGGGGTCCGAAGCTGGAGAGCTCGGTCCAGTCCTTGAGGTTCTCAGAACGGTAGATCATCACTCGGCGATCAATGGCTTCAACAGCAACCATGACCCAGAAGGAACCCTGCTCGGATTCGTATCGGATGACCTTTGGGTCGCGGAAGTCCTTGGACCCTCGATCCAGAACTGGATTCTGCCCGTATTTGGTGAAAGTGATTCCACCATCCAGCGAGTAGGCGATGGCTTGGGACTGGTTGGTCTCATCCTTGGCTGCCGCGGTGTAGATGGCAACGACCGGCGCAACCGTGCCGTCGCCGAAGCCGCTGGTATTTTGGTGGTCCACCACGATGGAGCCGGAGAAGATATCAGCCATGTCGCCGTGCAGAATCGCGATAGGAAGTTCTTCCCAGTTCACCAGATCGGTGCTGACCGCGTGGCCCCAAGACATGAATCCGTGGCCTACGCCGTGAGGATTGTGCTGGAAGTACAGGTGGTATTGCTTTCCGTCAAAGAACAATCCATTGGGGTCATTGATCCAGTTTTTCTTCGCAGTGAAATGTAGCTGTGGTCGCTTCACCGCGACCTGTTGAGTTTCGGGCAACGCTGCCATCCTTCGATATGAGTTGGCTAAATGGATTTAGCACAAGACTCTAACAGCGTGGCCGAATCACTGCAATAGGCTAGGGTCGAATAATTGCATTCGAACTGTCTCAAGAGGGAAATGTGGAATCGCCTAAAGCCAAGCGGATAACAATTGCTGACGTTTCAGAAGCTTCGGGGATGTCCAAGGCTGCCGTCAGCATGATCCTGAACAATAAGCCGGGCACGCGACTGTCCGCCGAAGCCACGGAACGAGTGCGCGCGGCCGCCAAGAAACTGGGTTACCGGCCAAATGCGGCAGCCCAATCCTTGCGAAGCGGGAAGACGCGCACCCTGGGGTTCATCTCTGATCAAGTTACCGTGACTCGTTTTGCTTCCGAAATGATCACCGGCATCCTGCGCGCAGCGGAAGAGCGAGACCATACGGTGCTCATTGCTGAGACCTTCGGCAAGCCAGAGCAAATGGCTGAAGCAATAACGCAGATGACCCACCGGGACGTTGACGGGCTGATTCTTGGGTTCATGGATTCTCGCCAACGTGATTTGAAGATCCCGAAAACTGGATTGCCCACCGTGCTGGTCAACGGCATTGACGACAGCCCTTGCGTCGCAGTGCTTCCCAATGAGATGGATTCGGGGGCTAAAGCCGTGCAGAGGGTTATCGAATCCGGGGCGAAGGGTGTTGCGGTCATCGGTGAACTTGAAAACGCCGAAAAGGATCCGCGAACCTATCCAAGTATCTCTCGCCGCTTCGGCTCCCTGCGCAGAGCCTTAGCGGAATCAAACCTCGAAGTACTGGGCCACTGGGTGCTCGACGACTGGAACCCCACCGACGGATATGAAGCAACAATCCGGATGCTAGCCGACGGGTACAACCCTGACGCCATCATTTGCGCCAATGACCGCGTGGCCATGGGTGTCTTCCAAGCGCTCGCCGAAAATGGCCTGAAGCCAGGAACGGACCTGTCCGTGCTGTCTTTCGATGACGAGATCATTGCCAGCTACCTTCGCCCGCAATTGACCTCTATTCGACTTCCATATGAGGGGATGGGTGCTCTGGCCGTTGAGCTTCTGCTCGATGGAAAGCTGGAGCCCGGGGAGCATCAGATCGACATGCCGCTCATTGAGCGCGAGTCCATGAAATCCCGCTGACTCGTGGGCACAACCGAGCCGGCCGGTTCCGCGAACCTGATTTCCACGATTTCCTTTGTGTCCACCAGTGCCATTTCGGGGAATGGCTGCCATGCTTCGGGGTGCTGATTACGCCTCTGCCCTGTGGCATCGTGCCCCATTTGCCCTACTCAGCTGAATGAAGCAAGGGATTCCCATGTCTTGGATCCATGGCCTTGACGGTCAGGAATCGATCCTGTCAATGATTTTCACTGCCGCAAAACTTCTTCCTTGACAGCCGTAAGTGATGTAGGTTACCTTATTTCACAGCGTAGTAACGCGCGTTACTGAATCGTGTTAGCAAACCGTTGGCACGACGCGAAACGCACTGATCTCGAAGGGGAGGAGGGGCATGTCTCAGCAGTCAGTGACCATGGCCGACGTTGCCAAAGCAGCCGGGGTGAGCCGAACAACCGTCTCATTCGTACTCAACGGCCGGATGGAATCAAGCATCCCCGAAACCACAAGAGAACGAATCAACCAAACGGCGCGCGAACTGGGCTACCGCCCCAACGCAGCCGCACGAACCTTGGCCAGCAAACGCAGCTCCTGGTTCGGGCTGGTGACCGAAATTGCCACCTCGCCCTTTGCCACTGACGTGATCAAGGGAGCGCAGCAGGCAGCTTGGAAAGACGGCAACTTCCTCCTTATCGCACCCAGCGACGATGATCCAGGCATGGATAACCTCGCCGTTGAGAAGCTGCTTGAACAGCAGGTTGGCGGATTGATCATCGCGACTTCCTGGCACCGCCAAATCACGGTGCCGGAAAATGCAAAATCAGTTCCCTGCGTACTGGTCAACTGCTTCGATGCCGGAGGCCAATTGCCATCAATTGTTCCGGATGAATTCGGCGGCGGATACGCTGCCGCTGAAATCCTGGCCAAGGCCGGGCACACCAGCATCGGGCACATCACTCTCAAAACAGGAATTCCTGCGCAAATCGGACGCCAAGCCGGTATGAAGCAGGCCCTGCGCGATCACGGAATTGAATTCGATGATTCCCGGATCGTGCCTGGTGATGGAACTGCCGACAGCGGGTACCACGGTACGCAAACGCTGCTAAGCCAACTGGATCCGCCTACCGCAATTTTTTGCGGAAATGACCGGATCGCCATGGGCGCCTATGACGCAATCAAGGAACGCGGATTGCAGGTGGGAAAAGACATTTCAATCGTCGGATTCGATGATCAGGAAATTCTGGCACCGCATATGCGGCCAAAGCTGACAACCATTGCCTTGCCCTTCGAAGAACTGGGCATGGCGGGGGTGTCCCTATTGAATCAAATGGTAGAGGGCTCGCCGATCGAGAATCGCCAAATTACCATCGGCTGCCCCCCACGCATTCGTTCGTCTGTGGCCATGCACGGCCGCAGATGAACTTCCCCTCCGCTACACATCACATGAATGGATGAGGAACTTCAATGATAATCAAATACTTACGTCGCGCGCACCTTGCCGTGGCCGCGACCGCTGTGGCCGGCACCCTCGCCTTGAGCGGATGCGTCTCATCGAATCCAGGCGGAACTGATGGGGGCGACGGATCAGCCAACGCCGCGTTCCTGACCATTCCGCGCGAGGACATGGGAACCTTCTCAAAAAACTTCAACCCCTTCTCGCCCAATGCTGCGCCAATGACCGGGCAGTCCATTTACGAATCCATGCTGGTCTACAACCCGGCAGGCGGCGACACCGTGCCTTGGCTGGCCACGGAGTGGAGTGCAGGCAAAGACGGAAAGTCGCTGGCCTTCAATCTGCGTCCGGGCGTTAAATTCTCCGATGGCACCCCGCTGACGTCCAAGGACGTCAAGCTCTCAGTTGAACTGCAAAAGGAACTGCTCGGCGGCTATGACTACCTGAAGTCCATCAAGACTCTCGATGACTCGACCATCGAGTTCCACTTCAAGCAGGCATTCACCCCGGCCCTCTACGAACTGGGCCAGCAGGTGATTGTCCCGGCCCACATCTGGTCCAAGTTCGACAAGCCCGGAAATGAAGAGAACCCGAAACCGGTAGGCACCGGACCATACACCGAAGTAGCCAATTTCCAGGCGCAGTCCTTCGAATTGGGCAAGAACCCATACTATTGGCAACCCGAGAAGCAGAATATCGGCGGCATCCGCATGCTCGCTTTCGCCGGCAACGACGGAGCCAACCTCGCCGCCATCTCCGGCGATGTTGACTGGACGCAAACCTACATGCCGGATATCCAATCGACCTACGTGGACAAGGATCCGGAGCACCGTCATTTCTGGTTCCCGACCACTGGCGCCGAAATCAACTGGCAGCTGAACACTACCAAGAAAGAATTCTCGGATGTTCGCGTACGCAAGGCGTTGAGCATGGCCGTAGACCGCGAACAGGTTGTCAAGGTCGGCATGTCCGACTACGCCAAACCAGCGGACTGCACCGGACTGTCCGGCAACTATGACAAGTGGCGCGACGCTGCGGTCGTCGAACAGTGCGACTGGACCACGCGGGATGTGGAAGGCGCAAAGAAGCTTCTTGATGAAGCAGGCTTCAAGGAGAATGCACAGGGGCAGCGCACCACCGCCGCTGGCAAGCCATTCACCTTCGATATCTCCGTGGGTTCAACCTCCTCGGATTGGCTTTCGGTAGCGAATATCATCGCCCAAAACCTCCAGGACGTGGGCATCAAGGCGACTGTTGATTCGCCGGATTGGGCCGCGGTGACCGCAAGCTACGAAACCGGTGAATTCGACACCGGAATCGTTTGGACCGCTAACGCTCCGACTCCTTACCAGTACTACCTCAACCTCATGGGCAGCCAGAACGTCAAGCCCGTGGGCAAGCAGACCTTTGACAACTACCACCGGTTCAGCGATAAAAAAGCAGATGAGCTGTTGAACAAGTTCGTGGCTGCCGGCGATGAGGGAGAACAGAAGCAGATCGTTAACGACCTGCAGGCTCGCTACAGCGAACTGGCACCGGTAGTACCGCTATTCGCCGGACCGGAATGGGGTGCCTACACCACTGAGAACTTCGTGGGTTGGCCAACCGAAGATAACCCGTATGCCACGTTGAGCAACCGGGCCCCGACCACCGTTCTGGTGCTCACCAGCCTGGAACCAGCGAACTAGCAACATTTTCCCTTCGCAGCGGGCGGATACCGTCCGCCCGCTGCGTTGCGATCCTTAGCCAAGGACACACAACATGAGTTTCCTCCTACGGCGCTTGGGCTTTTATCTCCTAGCCTTCTGGGCGTCAATCACCCTGAATTTCCTTCTACCGCGGCTGATGCCAGGCGATCCCGTCACCCGCATGCTGTCCCGCTCGCAGCAACGGCTTGAGCCACAACAAGTCGAAGCACTTCGAACCCTGATGGGAGTGGACGGCGGCCCCATCATCCCCGAATACTTTGGCTATCTTAGCCGTGTCTTGACCGGCGACTTTGGGATGTCGATTTCCCGTTTCCCCACTCCAGTCTCCGAGGTCATCGCCTCGCAGCTGCCGTGGACCTTGCTGCTGGGACTGACTTCATTGATTTTCGCCGTGATCCTCGGAAACCTCCTGGGCATCCTTGCCGCCTGGCGCCGTGGCGGCTTCTTGGACTCGGTTGCTCCACCGCTGCTGGTGTTCATCGGTTCTTTCCCGTATTTCTGGCTAGCCATGGGGGCCTTGTACATCTTCGGCATCAACATGGGCGTCGCCCCGATGCGCCATGCCTTCTCCGTAGGCCTGGTTCCCGGATTCAATCTCGAATTCATCCTGGACGTTGCAGCGCACCTGGTCCTGCCCGCGCTGACCATCGTGCTGGTTTCCCTGGGCGGCTGGATGCTGGGCATGCGCAACACCATGATTGCCACCAACTCCGAAGACTACATTTTGATGGCCGAGGCCAAGGGGCTGCGACCGCACCGCATCATGCTGAACTACGCGGCACGCAACGCGATGCTGCCATCGGTCACCAGCATGGGCATGAGCATCGGCTTCATCGTCGGCGGCGCACTGCTGACCGAAGTGGTATTCGCCTACCCAGGCGTCGGCTACCAGCTGCTCGGCGCTGTCCAAGGCCTTGACTACCCGCTGATGCAGGGCATGTTCCTGACCATTACTGCCGCGGTGCTGATAGCCAACTTCCTCGTAGACCTTGTCTACGTCCGACTCGACCCTCGCGTGCGGAAAGGCTGATCGCCATGACCCAGAATGCTACAGATCCACAGACTCTGGCTGCCTCGCAACCAGCGGAGGAAAGCGGATCCGCGCGTGCCAGAGTCAGTGCTACCCGGTTGCTGCGGACTTTGCTCCGCAACGGCAAGGCCGTGGCTGGGCTCAGCATCCTGCTTGCCTTTATCATCCTGGCCTTGCTTGCCCCGGCGCTCTTCCCCGGGGATCCGTCGCGGATTACCTCGGCCGGTGCCAGCGCACCAAGCTTGGAGCATTGGCTGGGTACCACCAGCAAGGGCCAAGACGTTTTGGGGCTGACCCTGTGGGGTGCCCGCTCGTCGCTCTTCGTCGGCTTCGCCGCCGGCATCCTCTCCACCATTGTCGGCGTGCTGGTCGGGTTGAGCGGGGCCTACTTCGGCCGCGGCCTGGACGAGGTGCTCTCCCTGGTTACCAACGTCTTCCTGCTGGTGCCCGGCCTGCCGTTGCTGGTGATCCTGGCGGCATTCATGCCGCCTGGTCTTGGCACGGTGATCGTGGTGCTGATGATTACCGGATGGGCAGGCAGTGCACGCGTCATGCGTTCCCAGGCCATGTCCATCCGCGGAAAAGACTATGTTGCCGCGGCTTTGGTATCGGGCGAGCGCCCGCTGCGCATCATGGTCCGCGAAATGCTCCCCAATATGGCCTCGGTCGTCATGACCACGCTGCTTGGCTGCATCATCGGCTCCATCGGCGCACAGGCTGGGCTTGAATTCCTGGGCTTGGGCGACGTGAACACCATCTCCTGGGGTACCAACCTGTTCTGGGCGACCAGCGACGGATCGCTGATGCTGGGCCAATGGTGGATTTTCGTGCCATCGGGCCTGGCCATCGCCTTGGTCGCCTTCGCCTTGGCCCTGTGCAACTACGCGGTGGATGAAATCACCAATCCGCGCCTGCGCCGCCCGAAGCATGCAACGAAAAGCACCGCGGCGACTACCGTGGTGCGAAAGGAAGAAAAATGAGCGTCCCGGTATTGGAAGTCCAGGACCTGACCGTCGAGTACGTCAGCGACGAGAGAGCTGTGCGCGGCGCTGACCGGGTCAGCTTCGCCATCCACTCCGGTGAAATCTTCGGTTTGGCGGGGGAGTCCGGCTGCGGCAAGTCCACCATTGCCAACTCGATCATGCGCTTGCTGAAAGATCCTGCGCGGATCACCCACGGCAAGATCCTCTTTGAAGGCCAAGATGTGCTGGGCATGGACGAAGCGGAACTGCGCGCCTGGCGCTGGAACAACGTCGCCATGGTATTCCAGTCGGCGATGAACTCATTGAACCCGGTCACCCGAATTGGCGAGCAGTTTGTCGACGTGATCCGCACGCACCGTGGCGGCACCCGTGCTGCCGCGGTGCAGCGCGCCGAAGAGCTGCTCACCATGGTGCGCATCGATCCGGCGCGATTGCGGGCCTATCCGCACCAGCTTTCAGGCGGACAGCGCCAGCGCATTGTCATTGCCATGGCCTGTGCGCT
This sequence comes from Glutamicibacter sp. NPDC055354, assembly GCF_053644955.1. NCBI lineage: Bacteria > Bacillati > Actinomycetota > Actinomycetes > Micrococcales > Micrococcaceae > Glutamicibacter > Glutamicibacter sp. NPDC055354. Next base: position 1,243,073 of record NZ_JBSHMB010000001.1, on the reverse strand, counting down.
GAACCCGCGGTTGCTGATCCTGGATGAGCCCACCACGGCGCTGGACGTAGTGGTTCAGCAAGAAATCCTGGAGCAGATCAGGGAACTGCAAAGCGAACTCGGATTCGCCATCCTGTTCATCACCCATGACATGTCGCTGATGCTTGAGCTCTCCGATCGCATTGGCATCATGTACGGAGGGCGCATCGTGGAGCTGGCACCGGCGCCGTCGTTGCGCCATGGTTCGAAGCACCCCTATACGCAGGCGCTGCTCGGGGCGTTCCCGCCCCTGCACGGACCGAAAGTCAAGCTCACCGGCTTGGCCGAAGGCACCAGATTCACCAACATCAAGGACCTTAGGCAGGTAGGCGAAGGCCATTGGGTCGCCCCGACCCAAGCCCCGGTCCTCACTCAAGGAGAACTGCCATGACCTCGACAGCTGCCAAGCACGCCTCTATGGTGCCAGTGGTGCGTATCCGTTCGCTGAGCAAATCTTTCACCAGCACCGCACTGTTCCGTCGCACGAAGGTTCCGGCCCTGAGGGGTATCGACCTGGATCTGCACCGCGGTGAAATCGTGGCGCTGGTGGGCGAATCAGGTTCCGGTAAATCGACGTTGGCCCGCTGCTTGGCATTGCTTGAGGCACCGGATTCCGGGGAAATGCTGGTCAATGGAAAGGACATATCCGGGCTCAAGGGATCAGCGGCCCGGAACTACCGCAGCGAAGTGCAAATGGTGTTCCAAGACCCTTTCGGTTCGTTGAACCCGGCCTTCCGAGTGGAGCACATCCTGGAACGCGCCTTGGCGCTGCACCAGCCAAGCATCAAGTCCAAGCGCGCAGAAATGGCCAAGCTGGTGTCCACCGTCGGGCTGAGCCCGGATGTGTTGTCCTCATTCCCGCACGAGCTCTCCGGCGGACAGCGCCAGCGCATTGCAATCGCCCGCGTGCTGGCCGCCAAGCCGAAAGTCATCCTGGCCGATGAGCCTACCTCCATGCTGGATGTCTCGGTGCGGATCGGCGTGCTGAATCTGCTGCACAAGCTGCGCGATGAGCATGGGATCTGCATCCTCTATGTCACCCACGACTTGGCATCCGCCCGCTATCTCTCGGACCGGATCGCGGTACTTAACGAGGGGCGAATAGTCGAGTCGGGCGAGTCCGTGCAGCTGCTGGACAATCCCCGGCATCCATACACCCGGCTGCTGGTGGGCGCGGTACCCGACCCGGACCGCGACAGCAGCCAGGATGCGTCGAAGCGCGCGGCCCTGCGTGAACAGATCCACCGCTGGTCGGCCAGCACCACCCTGAAAAAGCACATGATCGATGAATCACGCCAGCACTGGGTGCTGGCCGGCGAAAGCGAAATGAATTGAATCTGGATATGAATGCCGCCTACGGCAGCGCCTCCCGGAGAAATGTTGTCAAAACCCTGGCTGCAGCCACCGCTTTGGGGCTGGCCGGGGTTGGCCCAGATGCAGCCCATGCCGCTCCCGCAGGCAGCTCCAAGACCAAGAAGGGCGTTTCCCCGGCCATGAGCTACCGTCCCAGCTACCACTTCAGCGTCCCCGACAATTGGAAGAACGACCCGCAGCGTCCGGTGTATCTTGATGGCGAATACCTGTACTACTACCTCTACAACGAGGACTACATTCTCGGCGGCAATGGGACCAGCTGGCGCATGGCGAGTACCACTGACCACGTGAATTTCACTGACCGCGGCGTAGCTATCAGCAAGCATGAGAGCCCCAACGGAGACTGCTGGTCCGGATCAATTGTCATCGACCAGCAAAACACCGCAGGATACGGGAAGGGCGCATTGATTGCGTTGGTCACCCAAGCACCCAATGGCATGCAGGCCCAGTACCTCTGGTACTCCACCGACAAGGGGCGCAGCTTCAAGCCCGGAGGGACCGAACCGGTTCTGGCCAACCCGGGCACCGATGCCTTCCGAGACCCGAAGGTGATCTGGCATGAGCAGAGCTCTCAGTGGGTCCTGCTCAATGCCGAGGGAGACCGCATCGGAATCTATGCTTCGGCGGATCTGAAGCAGTGGACGAGAACCAGCGAATTCGTGCGCACCACGCTGGGCATTCTTGAATGCCCGGATCTCTTCCAGATCCAGGCTTCGGATGGTTCCAGGCATTGGGTGCTGGGAACCAGCGCTAACGGCAAGCCCCGCGATTTGCCCGCTACCTACGCCTACTGGATTGGCGACTTCGACGGAAAGGCCTTCACTGCTTCTCAGGCCGAGCCGCAATGGCTGGATTGGGGCTTCGACTTCTACGGCGCGGTGACCTATCCAGACCACCACGCCGATGGCAGCGAAAATCCCGGAATGCGCCGCGCCATTGGCTGGAACAACTTCTGGGATTATCCGCATAATGCTCCGAGCATGGCCACCGATGGCTACAACGGAGACGACATGATTGTGCGCGAGGTGCGGATGGTTGCCGGACCGAATGGCAACTACCTCGCTTCTGTTCCGGTGGCGCAACTGGACAGGCTAGCCCGTGCAACCACCAAGTTCGGCAGCCCTGTGGTTTCGGGGGAGAAGATTCTCCCGTTCTCCAGCAGTGCTTATGTGCTGCAGTGCGAATTGCGGTGGGACCCGGCCAATCCGCCGGAAAACATCGGTTTCGAGCTGTGCCGGGCCGTATCCGGAACGCGTCATGTGGCAACCGGGCTCTATTTGGCCGGCGGGTTCGCCTATGTGAATCGCAAGCCGGGCTTCCATCCGGGGGATAAGGGCGAATCCAAGAGCCCATTGGAGGTACCGAGCGGGAAACTCGACGTGCGCATCCTGGTGGATCGCTCTAGCGTCGAGGTGTTCTTCGGCGACGGGCGGCTCGTCCACTCTCATCGCGTGTTCCCGCTGTCCACTGATGCCGGGATCAAGCTCTTTGTCTCCGGCGGGAAAGCGTCATACAAGAATCTCACGGCGCGCGAGCTGGGCTTCGCATAGGAGGCTGGCTGCTGCCAGGATCCAGGAAGCCCGAGGGTGGCTTGGGGTAAATCGGGTCGCGGGCCATCCTGCGGTGCTTGCCAAGTGCACGACGTAGCCGGCGTTCTGTCCCGAGCAGCAGCACTTGGCGGACGGAAGCGGGCACGCCGCGAGGTTCTGATGCGCTGGATCACAGGATTCGCCGCGTGAAACATCAAACGTCTAATGTTTAAACGTGATCGACAACGCATCAGAATCCGCGGCCCCGCCTCCTGCCAGCAAAGCCGCCAAGCATCCCTGGCGGGCAAGCGCACTGGCAGTTGCGGCGGTGATCCTCGTCGGGCTGAACCTGCGCATGGGTATTGCCTCGGCATCTCCGCTCTTCCATGACCTGCAGGAGATGATGGGGTACGGCACGTTCATCGCTTCGCTGCTGCCGACGATCCCAGTTTTGTGCTTTGCCGTGGCTGGCGCGGCAACGAGCTTGGTGATCCGCAGGACCGGACTGGAACTGGGCATCGCCCTGTCCTTGCTGCTGCTCACCGCTGGGCTGGCCTTGCGCATTGTCGATTCAACTTGGGCTTTGCTGGCCGGCACCGTGGTAGGCATGTGCGGCTTGGCCATCTGCAATGTGGCCATGCCCTCATTTATTCGAGAGCACCATGGGAACCGCGCCGCGTCGATGACCGCGGCCTACACGACCACCATGTCCATCGGCGCGACGCTGGCCTCCGCAATCAGCGTCCCGCTGGCGGTGAAGGCGGGTTCGCCGACGACGGCATTGGCTTTGTGGGCGATTCCCGCCGGCCTGGCTTTGCTGGTCTTTGTGCCGCTGTCCATCTCCGGGAAGCGTTCCGCTGTTCAGAAGGGCACGCATGTTTCTCCATGGCCGCTACTGGCCACGCGCAAGGGCTTGCTGTTCACCACTGTTTTCGGCATCCAGTCGCTGCTGGTCTATACCGTGGTCAGCTGGTTGCCGCATATCCTCATTTCGCGCGGGCTGGAGCCAGTTGATGCCGGCTTGATGCTGGGCATCGTGCAGGGAGTCAGCATCCCGGCAGTCATGATCATGCTCTGGATGGCTTCGAAGCCGGCCCTGCTGCGCAGTGCCTTCGTGCTGACTACCAGCTGCTCGGTACTCGGTTTTATCGCTCTGCTGCTCTTGCCGGTAGAACTGTCCTTGATCAGCTCGGTCTTAATTGGCCTGGGCTTCGGGGTGTTCCCGCTGGTGATGCTCATGCTCAGCCGCAGTGGCGGCAGCGCAGAAGAAACGACAGCAATGTCCACGGTGGCCCAATCTGTCGGCTACCTGATTGCAGCCATTGGACCCTTCGCCCTGGGGCTCATGCAGGGCGCATTGGGATCTTGGACGGTTGGCTTGGTGATCATCCTCGCCTTCGCTGTGGTGCAGCTTCTGTTCTGCTACAAGCTGGGCGGCCTGCGTACCGAAGCCGATTCGCATCCGTTGATCGAAGTGGACGGCTCGGCTGAAGCGGAGCGGCCATGAGCAAGACCCCATTGCGTCCGCCCTTGTCCGAAGAGGTTGTGGCGAAGCTGCAGAGCGCCGTAGCGCAGGGCCGCTGGAAGGTGGGGGACCGCATTCCGGCTGAACCCGAGCTGATGGCGGAAATGGGCGTCTCCCGCGGGACCTTGCGCGAAGCCATCAAGGCGCTGGCCAGCACGGGGATCTTCGAGGTCCGCCGTGGAGATGGCACCTACGTGCGCGCGACCAGCGAGATCAGCGGCACCGCCCAACGGGTGTACCGCGACCACTCCGACCAGGACGTGCTCCAGGTGCGATTCGCCCTGGATACCCAGTCGGCCCGGCTCGCTGCCAAAGCCGCTGATGCAAAAGTAGTCGAACAGCTGCGCGCTTTGCTGGGCCAGCGAAGCGAAGCATGGGGAAACCGGGATTATCCTGCGTGGGCGAAAGCCGACTGGAAATTCCATCTGGAAGTGGCGCGGGCTTCCGGTGTTCCGCTGATGCATGAGATCTATGAGAGCTTCGGGGATGTTTTCCACGGAACCAAGATGGTCCAGAGGCTTTCCGACGGATTCGATGGCTGCCTGCACGAGGGCCACGAATCACTGGTAGACGCAATCGAAGCAGGCGATCCCGAAGCAGCAGCTCGAACTGTTATCAAGAATCTTGATTACTGCATGAGCTGGATGCCTTAATTCCTGACTTCAAGGGCTCTGCCCGGACTAAACAGCCTTCATGCGCCGGACGTTTTCCTGCACCACTGCCTTGAAATCCCCGCCCGAAGCCGCAAAGGTATTGCGCTGCAACTGGTATTCCGCCCCGCGTTCGATCAAGCGGATGATGCCCTGCAGTTCCTCGGCGCATCCCAGCTGCTCGGCAATCGGTGCCAGGCGCTTGACCTCTGAGCGCAGGTGGTCGGTCACGAGCATCTCGTCGCCTTGGGCGTTGAGGATGATGATGGCATCCAGCCCGTAGCGGGCGGCGCGCCACTTGTTCTCCACTCGGAACCAGGCCGGCATGACAGGAATCTTGTAGCCGGCTTCGATTGATAGCGACATGTCGTGCACCAGGCACTGGGTCAGTGCGGTAAAGGCGGCAATGTCATCCAGAGAGCTCACGCCATCGCAGATGCGCATTTCCACGGTGCCCAAACGAGGTACCGGACGCACATCCCAGCGGATCTCGGAGACATCATCAATAACCCCGGTGTGCAGCATGTCTGTAACGTGGGATTCGTATTCGGACCATGAATCGAAGTGGAAGGGGATCCCGGCAGCTGGCAGCTGCTGGAACATCAGCGAACGCTGCGAAGCGTAGCCGGTGTCTTCCCCGCCCCAGTAGGGGGAGGAGGCGCTGAGTGCTTGGAAATGCGGCTGGTAGTTGATCAAACCGTCAGTGATTGGAAGCGCTTTTTCGCGATCGTCCAAGCCCACGTGCACGTGCACGCCGTAGATCACCATCTGGCGGCCCCACCACTGGGTGCGGTCAATCAGCTTGGCATAGCGGTCCTTGTCCGTCACCGGCTGCAAGGTCGGCGCGGCAAAAGGATGGGAGCCCGCGGAATACAGGTCCACGCCGTGGTTTCCGGCGACCTCGTTGAGCATGCGCACGTTGGTGCGCAGTTCCTCAGCCGCGTCTGCCACGTTGGTATGGACACCGGTGACCACCTCCACGGTATTCATCAACAATTCCGGCTTCACTGTCGGATGCTCATCTTCGCGGTCAAGACCGGCCTCATCCTTGAGCTGGTCAAGGATACTCTCGGCAACCGAGCACAAGTCCGCACTTTCGCGATTGACCAAGGCGATTTCCCATTCGACACCGATAGTGGATTGGGAAGAGTGGGCGAACTCGATTTTCTGCACGGCGCTCCTATTGATGACGTCTCGGACGGAATGCTCCGGAGCCGAACAAAGTGGATGGAGCGTCCACCGATTCCTCGATGTTTCTCCATACTCATTGTATGTATTGCGCCGCTCCTGCCGGGACAATGCTCCGGTGGGACCTGCGTCACCCCAGACTAGTGCGGGATGACCTCGAAAGCTACGCGTTTGTCGCCGAGGCGAGCCAGGATCAGCGTTGCCTTGTTCTTGGCGCTCTTGGGGGAGCCTGCCAGCAAAATGCGGCGCAATTCTTCGGGCGTGACGTCGACTCCGCGCTTCTTGATATCCAATGTGCCGATGCCGTTGGATTTCACCCAGCTGCGCAGCTTCTTCACGTTGTAGTCATGCACTGCCATGACTTTGTATCCGCGGGCAAACGGCGTGGAGATCTGCTGGTTATGGGTGAAGTAGGCGATGTGCTCATCGAGCAGGTGGCCGCCAGTGCGCTCCAGCAAGGTCGAGATCAGGTGGGAACGGATCACTGCGCCATCGGGTTCGTAGATGTGCGCTTCCAATTCGCCTACCGGGGCTGGCTGATCATTTGCCGCGGCAGCTGCACTGGCCAACTCGTGGGCGCCGTCCTTGTCGATGACCAGCGCGGCACGGGCGATGTCCTTGCGCTTGAGCTTGCCGAACCAGAGGCAGGCCTCGATGACCGAGCCGTGGTCCGAAATCCAGACAGCCTCGGCGTTCGCCGGAATCGCTTCATGGGGCAGGCCCGGACCAAGTTTCACTCCGACGTCCAGCCCGGAGTCCACCAGCTTCTCCACGAAAGACAGGGGCGGGGAAAACGCCTCGGGGTCAAAGAGTCGGCGGGTGCTTCCCTTCACGTCGGTACGCCGGGCTGGATCCAGCCAGACGCCGTCAACCCCGGTCAGATCGGTGTCCTCGGCGCTGCCGTGGATCACAGTGGCATTGTCGAAGGGCATCAGGTTCAGTGTTGTGGCTGCCGCGGTGGTTTCATCCATGTCTACTGCGGTGACCTGCACGCCAGCGCTGGCCAGCGCAATGGAGTCGGTGCCGATGCCACATCCGAGGTCGGCGACGTGGGTGGAACCGGCATTGGTGTAGCGGCGGGCATGCAGCCCGGCGATGGTCAGGCGCGTGGCCTGCTCCAGTCCGGCCGGGGTCAAGATCAACGAGTCTGCAAAGGGGCCGAATTTCACCCTCGCCCGGAAACGCAGCTCGGCCTGCGCCATGACGGCGCGAACCACCTGGGCGTCGTGGCCTTCCTTGCGCAGCTTCTCATTCAGCGACCAAGCAGCATCCTTGGTGGCCACCATGGACGGGTCGATGGTGGAAAGCAGCTTCCAGCCGTCTTCCGAAAGCAGGGCGGCGAATTGTTCATTGAGCGTGGAGTCATTTGAAGCCTGGGCCATGATCCAAGACTATCGTTGATGCGTCTTGGAACAGACTGGCCCTCTCGGTGTGCCCAGCCCGCAGGGCCAGTGATCTATGTGACAAAAACGCGTCACATTCAGAATTCACAGAATTGCCAAGCGGGCTTCGCCAAGCTCCGGGATCCGGCCGCCCAGCAGTTGCGCCAAGAGCAGTTCGAAGCCGGGAGGTGTGAAGCACTGAAACCAAAAGACTAAGTATCACTATCTCATGGGCATTGATTTGGTTAGAGAGAGTAATGCTTGTTGCTAATTGGATCATCTGGCTAACGAGTAGCCCTATCGCTGTTTTACAGTTCTCCGCCACTAGGAAACGGTTCGCTGGACCAACTCGCCCCGCTTGCTGCAAGCGGCTGCATGTCCTCCGCAAGACCTGAAGTGATCCACGTCGCATTCCCCTGTGGAACTGGTGTTGTATGGCACCTGTGATGAAACCTATGCAGCGAACGACAGTGACGTCGACAACCGGTCCAAAGGCCGTGGATCCCGCACCCCTGGTGCAGAACCAGCTTAAGCGCGGCATGAGCAGCCGCCACCTGCAGATGATCGCCATTGGCGGTTCCATCGGCACCGGGCTGTTCGTGGCCTCCGGCGGCACTATTGCCCAGGCGGGTCCCGGCGGCGCGCTGCTGGCCTACGCCGCGGTGGGTCTCATGGTGTACCTGCTCATGCAGTCCCTGGGCGAGATGACCGCGAAGATCCCGGTGGCCGGATCCTTCCAGACCTTCGCTACCCGCTTCGTTTCCCCCTCCTTCGGCTTCGCCATCGGCTGGAACTACTGGTTCAACTGGGCCATCACTGTCGCGGCGGAACTGGTGGCCGCTGGCATCGTGATGAGCTTCTGGTTGCCTGATGTCCCCGGTTGGGTCTGGGCCGGCTCTTTCCTGGTGGCCTTGACCGCCTTGAATGCTTTGTCCGCCAAGGCCTTCGGCGAAGGCGAGTTCTGGCTGGCCATGATCAAGGTGGTCACCGTCATCGCCTTCCTGGCCGCCGGCGTGCTGATGATCTTCGGGGTGCTCGGCGCGCACACCGATCCGCTGGCCAACTGGCGCGAAGGCAACGATGTCTTCCATGGCGGCTGGCTGTCCATCGTCTCGGTCTTCATGATTGCCGGATTCTCCTTCCAGGGCACCGAGCTGGTGGGTGTCGCCGCAGGCGAAGCCAAGGATCCGCGCCGCGAAGTGCCCAAGGCCATCCGCCGGGTGTTCTGGCGCATCATGCTCTTCTACATCGGTGCCATCTTCATCATCGGCTGCCTGATTCCGTTCACCGACCCGAGCCTGCTGGCCAGCGGCGAAGCCGACGTGGCTTCCTCGCCCTTCACCCTGGTCTTCGAGCGGGCCGGCATCGCTTTTGCCGCTGCTGCCATGAACGCGGTCATTCTCACCGCCATCCTCTCGGCTGGCAACTCGGGGCTCTACGCCTCAACCCGCATGCTCTACTCCATGGCCCACGATGGCAAGGCTCCGAAGATCTTCGGGCGCACCAACTCCCGCGGCGTGCCGATCATGGCTCTGCTGGCCACCGCTGCGGTAGGCCTCTTCGGGTTCCTCACCGCCCTGGTGGGCCAGGGTGCGGCCTATACCTGGCTGCTGAATGTCTCGGGGCTGTGCGGGTTCATCGTCTGGGTGGGTATTGCCGTATCCCACTACCGCTTCCGCCGCGGTTATCTCGCCCAGGGCTACAGCGTGAAGGACCTGCCCTACTTGGCCCCGCTCTTCCCGCTAGGACCCATCGTGGCCTTCCTGATGCTGATTGCCGTGATCGTCGGTCAGAACTACCAAGCGGTGCTGGCCGGCCACGGGCTGGAAGTGCTCTCGGCCTATATCGGGCTGCCGCTGTTCCTCGGACTGTGGCTGGTGCACCGCATGGTGACCAAGTCCAAGATGGTCAAGCTCACCGAGATGGATCTGGACGCTCCGGAGGATATCGAAGAGTCCGCGGCTGTGCGCTCTGCGCGAACCGGTGTGAAGAAGTAGGGCAATGATTAGCACTCGCCTTGACCGAGTGCTAAAGCTCGTCCTAAAGTCATGTGTGGGTGTCACGATGGAAGTCGCATCTGCAGCTTGCAGCGTTACACACCGCCTGACTGGATACCACCAACTGGCACCGCGACGACGGTTGGTCCAATGCCATAGGGCGCACCCCTACAACCATTGGTTCATACACGAAAAGGAGAGACCATGTCTGTCTCCATCAAGCCGCTCGAAGACCGCATTGTCATCAAGCAGGTCGAAGCCGTAACCACCACCGCTTCGGGCCTGGTCATCCCAGACTCCGCTAAGGAAAAGCCACAGGAAGGCGCCGTAGTCGCCGTAGGCCCAGGCCGCATCGATGACAACGGCAACCGCATTCCCCTGGACGTTGCAGAAGGCGACGTAGTCCTGTACTCGAAGTACGGCGGAACCGAGGTCAAGGTCGGCAACGAAGAGTACCTGGTGCTCTCGGCTCGCGACGTACTGGCAGTCGTCGTAAAGTAACGCCAACCTCTCTAAAGTTTCAGGAGAAAATGCATGGCTAAGCAGCTAGCATTCAACGAGGAAGCGCGACGCGCCCTCGAAGCGGGCATTGATAAGCTCGCAAACACGGTGAAGGTCACCCTCGGCCCACTCGGCCGCAATGTGGTGCTTGCCAAGACCTGGGGCGCCCCGACCATCACCAATGACGGTGTCACCATTGCGCGTGAGATCGATCTGGAAGATCCATACGAGAACCTTGGCGCGCAGCTGGCCAAGGAAGTAGCCACCAAGACCAATGACGTAGCAGGCGACGGCACCACCACCGCCACCGTGCTCGCTCAGGCCCTGGTCAAGGAAGGCCTGAAGAACGTCGCCGCAGGCGCCGCTCCGGGCGATGTCCGCAAGGGCATTGAACTGGCTGTGGAGATCGTTTCGGACGCATTGGCCGCTAACGCCGTTGCCGTAGAGGACAAGGTTGCTAACGTAGCCGCGATCTCCGCGCAGTCGGATGAAATCGGCGAATTGCTGGCCAAGGCCTTCAAGACCGTGGGCACCGATGGCGTGATCACCATCGAGGAGTCCTCGACTACCGCTACCGAGCTGGTCCTGACCGAAGGCATGCAGTTCGACAAGGGCTACCTCTCGCCACAGTTCATCACCGACCAGGAGCGCCAGGAAGTTGTCCTGGAAGACGCACTGATCCTGATCAACCCAGCCAAGATCTCCACCGTGGCAGAATTCCTGCCACTGCTGGAAAAGGTCCTGGAAGCGAAGAAGCCGCTGCTGATCATCGCCGAGGATGTCGAGGGCGAAGCCCTTTCCACCCTGGTGGTCAACAAGCTGCGCGGCCTGCTGAACGTGGTAGCCGTCAAGGCTCCAGGCTTCGGTGACCGCCGCAAGGCAATGATGCAGGATCTGGCTATCCTCACCGGTGCCCAGGTTGTCTCCCCGGAACTGGGCCTGTCCCTGGACCAGGTTGGCACCGAGGTACTCGGCTCGGCACGCCGCGTGACCATCACCAAGGATTCCACCACCATCGTTGATGGCGCTGGCACCGAGGAAGATGTCGCAGAGCGCGTAGCCCAGCTGAAGGCTGAGCTGAACCGCACCGATTCGGAGTGGGACCGCGAGAAGCTGTCCGAGCGCCTGGCCAAGCTGTCCGGCGGCATCGGCGTGATCAAGGTGGGCGCTTCCACCGAGGTCGAGCTGAAGGAACGCAAGCACCGCATCGAGGATGCTGTGTCCTCCACCCGTGCTGCCCTGGAAGAGGGCATCGTTGCCGGCGGCGGTACCGCCCTGGTTGACGCGCTGGCTTCGCTGGATACCGATGCCCGCATCGCAGCCACCGAAGGCGACGTAGCAGCAGGCGTTGCGATTGTCCGCCGCGCGCTGGTGCAGCCGCTCTTCTGGATCGCTACCAACGCCGGCTTCGACGGTGCGGTAGTTGCTTCCAAGGTGGCGGAGTCCCCAGCCAACGAAGGCTTCAACGCCAAGACCGGTGTCTACGAGAACCTGCTGCACGCAGGCGTCATCGACCCAGTCAAGGTAACCCGCTCGGCACTGCGCAACGCAGCATCGATCGCGGCCTTGGTTCTGACCACCGAGACCTTGGTGGCAGAGAAGGCTGAAGAAGCTGAAGAGGCGCACGGCCACTAGGGTTTAGCCCGTCACCGAAGCATTGCTTCGTGAGCGAAAGCCGCCGTTGGATCCAGGATTTATCTCCTGGATCCAGCGGCGGCTTTTTGTTCTCAGAAAACGATCCACCCGGGGTGACCCAGCTCATTGACACGATAAATGAGTGCGCTCATAATTGAACTCAGTCAAAGATTGATGCCCATTTCATATCCGTACAGGAGATCTTCCATGCACGCGTTCGTTCTCGAAAACTACAAGGGTGCCCTGGTGCAGGCCGAGGTCGCTGAACCTGAGTTGGGGGAGCGGGAGGTACTCATCGAGATTGCGGCCGCTGGCGTCAACCAGCTTGACGAGAAGATCCGCGCAGGCGAATTCAAGGCAATCCTGCCATACAAGATGCCGCTGGTTCTCGGCCACGACGTCGCCGGGACCGTGATCGGGCTCGGCTCAGGAGTCCGCGGCTTTACGGTAGGGGACCAGATTTTTGCCCGCCCTCGAGATCATCGGATCGGAGCTTTCGCCCAGCGCATTGCCGTGAATGAAATGGATATTGCGAAGACGCCTGTCTCCATCGATCTGGTGCAAGCGGCCTCGCTGCCCCTGGTTGCACTGACTGCGTGGCAGGCACTAGTTGAGCGGGGAAATCTGCAGCCGGGGCAGCGAGTACTCATCCACGCTGGCGCTGGCGGCGTCGGAACCATCGCCATCCAGCTGGCCAAGCACCTGGGCGCTTACGTCGCGACAACAGCGTCGGCGACGAACGCCGAATTCTTGCAGGATCTCGGAGCCGATGAAATCATCGACTACAAGACCGAGGATTTCCAGGTAAGTATCTCGGGCTATGACCTGGTGCTTGACAGCCTGGGCGGCGAAACGCTTGCCAAGTCGCTGGGAGTCCTGCGCCCTGGAGGGAAGGTCATCGGCATCTCGGGTCCGCCGACTCCGGCATTCGCCAAGGAAGCAGGGCTGAATCCGGTGATGGGCTTGGCGGTCCGCGCGCTAAGCCGGTCAGTTCTCAAGAAGGCCAAGAAGCTGGGTGTCGGGTACGAGTTCCTCTTCATGAAGCCCAGCGGCCAGCAGCTGCGAGGCATTGCCGAACTGGTGGACTCCGGGGTCCTGACGCCCGTGGTGGGCCAGGTCTTCGGTTTTGCGCAAACTGCAGAGGCCCTTGAATCGATGGAGGCTGGTGGCCGGCGCGGCAAGACCGTCATCTCCATGCAGCAGAAGTAAAGCGAGCGCGTTCGCCTGGGCGGTGGGCGCGCTTTGCTCGTCAGTGGGGGAGGATTGCAGCAATCTGAGCGCGGATGCCCCGGGCGACTTCAGCTGTGGCCAGTGCCGGGTCCGCAGCAGTAGCCATCGCCAGGAACTGGATGGAAGTGATGGCCCGCGCAATCGTGGCTGCCTCCGGCGCCTCCAGATTCCTATGCGTGCCCAGGAGCTCGGCAATCGCCTGTTCGGTCAACGCCGCTATGCGCAGGGCTTCGGCATGATGCGGTTCCGCCGAATCGCCAAAAACCATTTCGCGCAGATAAAAGCGCCCGTTGTCGACATGCTTCCGATTGCAGTCGATGATCGGTACCAAAAGGGCCATGGTTGCCTCCAGCGCGGTCTTTGCTGATTTAGAGGCCTCGATGCCTTGCTCCAAGGAGCGTTCGTAGCGGTGGTTCTGCACCATGAGCAGCAGCTCGGATTTGGACTTGGCGTAGAGGAAAAGGGTTCCGGTTCCGATATCCGCCGCGTCGGCGATCTGCTGCGTGGTGACCTCATCGACACCGTGTGCCGCGAAGAGTTCGCTGGCCGCGGAGATGATCCGTTCAAGCTTCTGCTGCTTGTTGCGTTCGCGTCGTCCTGGCATAGGAGTTGAAGACGTCACCCGGGAGCCCCTCGGCTAGAACTGATCAGAGTTATTCATGAGTCTAATCAAGAAAGCTGCTGTTTCAGAATGCGCGGATTGACTTCGCTCACCTGGCCAAGCAACAATTTGCCGCCGTGCCGACGATGGCTGGGCGGCAAACCGCCGTGGAACTTTGCGCCAGTTCTCGAATTTCGACAGCTAATCCTGAGCAGGTCAGGCCAATACGGTCAATCTATATACGCTGCTTTACAGCGGCAGCAGCGTCAACTCGCACGGTGTGGCCATGGCGAATTGATAAGATGGTTGGTTGTCTGACGTGAATCAAGTAGAAAACGCCGAGGACAATAACCTGTCCCCGACGAAAGCGCAGCCAGTGAGCCATACCTTGGATCAGTCTCGGACCAGCACCCAGCGTGCCGGTTTCCGAGTTGATTTGCAGGGACTTCGCGCCCTCGCAGTCCTGCTGGTGATGTGCTACCACATCTGGTTCTCCCGGGTCTCCGGCGGTGTGGACATCTTCTTGATGCTCTCCGCTTTCTTCCTCACTTCTTCCACCGCACGGCGCATCGCCCGCGGGCAGCGCCCGCCTCTGCTCGACGGCTGGCTGCATCGATTCTCGCGCCTGATACCGCAAGCGGCGGTAGTCATCATTGGCGTGGTCATCGCGGCGTGGATCATCCTGCCTAGTACGCGCTGGCTGGAGCTGATCGACCAGTCCAATGCCGCGCTGTTCTACTGGCAGAACTGGTACCTCTCGGATCACCAGGTGGACTACTACGCCTTCAACACAGCCGCCGCCTCGCCGCTGCAGCACTTCTGGTCCCTGTCTGTCCAGGGACAGATCTTCATCATCTGGCCGCTGGTTCTTGCCGGCAGCGCACTGCTCTGGAAGAAGTTCTTCTCCCGGCACAGCTTCGCCGCCGTAGCAGGCGGCGCCTTCGGAGCCATCTTCCTCGGCTCGCTCGCGTATTCCATTCACATCACCGCCACCAACCAGCAGGTGGCCTACTTCCACACGGGCGCGCGCCTATGGGAATTCGCCCTCGGTTCGCTGCTCGCCTTGGCATTGCCGTGGCTCTCCAGCCTGCCCGAGAAGATCCGCCGCATCGGAGGCTGGGCCGGCCTGGCCACCGTCATAGGCAGTGGCGCCGTACTGGATGTGCAGGGGCAGTTCCCGGGCTTCATGGCTTTGGTGCCCACGGTCGCCGCCGCCTTGGTGATCTCGGCTCCGGCACCGCGCAGCTGGGCCAACCCGTCGGGCCTGCTTTCCTTGCCCCCGCTGGTAAAGCTGGGCGACCTGTCCTACGGCATGTACCTGTGGCACTGGCCGTTGCTGGTCTTCTACCTTGAGGTCTCCGGGAACGAGAAGGCCTCCTTCGCTGCCGGCAGTGTCTTGATTCTTGCCTCGATTCTCGCTTCATGGGCTACCACCAAGTTCGTCGAGAAACCGGCCATCGCCTGGCAAGCCAGTGCCAGCTTCTCGCGCCTGATTCCGCAAACCGGGTTCAAGCTCATTGCCCAGTTTGCCGTGGTCGCTGTGGGGCTTGGCGTAGCCAGCCTTCCGGTGATGGCCTGGGAGAACAACGTCGAGCACCGCAGGGCCATGGCCGCGGCGCAGACCGCCACCGACAACCCCGGGGCCAACGCTGAAGATGACTGGGATCCGTCACCTGCGGCTTTGACCCTGCCGCTGGCGACCGAACTGGATAGCGAATGGCAGACTCCCGGCGATGTCTGCGAAGGGGCGAACGCTCCAGATGACGAGCGCATCCACTTCTGCGAGCAGGGCGGCACTTTCGACGGGGGAGCGCCGGACCTGGTAATGCTGGGAGATTCGCACATGCAGCACTGGTCTGCGGCGGCTTCGGCAATGATCGAGGAAGCTGGCGGCAGCTGGATCTTGGTGTACGAACCGGGTTGCCGCTACGGCTCCGATGCTGACCGCGTGGAAGAAGCCTGCTCCGGTTTCCAGGACGCGGCGCAGGAATACGTAGCGGATCTGGCTCCGCAGATGGTGCTGACCACGGCCAGCAAGACCGTAGCGGACCCTGATGACATGCTTCGCAGCCCGGGGGAGCAGGAGATCCTGGTGGACAACTACGCCGAGATGATCCAGCCGCTGCTCGATGCCGGAAGCCGGGTCATCGCGATGCGCGATACCCCGCGCTATACCTACTCCATTCCGGAATGCGTGGATTCGAACAAGGGACTTCCTGCCAACTGCGATGGTTCGGCCGGCTACGCCTTGAACAGCGTGAATCCAGTGGAGCAATTCCTGGATTCCAATGATTATGGCGACCAGGTTGTTTCCCTGGACATGACGGGGTTGCTCTGCCCCGAGGGGGTCTGCAAAGCTGTCATAGGCAACGTCTTGACGTACCTGGATGATTCGCACCTGTCCAAGACCTTCGTGCTCAGTGCCAAGCGCCAGTTCGCTTCTTCTTTCAAGGAAGCAACAAACTGGGAATAAATCACCCCTGATGCGGGATGGGGCATGAGGTTGAACACAGTGCGCCAAGAAGGAATAACCGGAACGCCAAAAGAGCTCTACCATTTAATCAACCTCCGCTGTCGCCCCGAAAGGTTCCCCCGTGACTGAGTTCAACCCCTTTGCCTTTGAAGGACTCACCTACGACGACGTTCTGCTGTTGCCTGGCCCGACGGATGTGATTCCTTC
The DNA here is from genome assembly GCF_053644955.1 of Glutamicibacter sp. NPDC055354. Classification (NCBI taxonomy): domain Bacteria; kingdom Bacillati; phylum Actinomycetota; class Actinomycetes; order Micrococcales; family Micrococcaceae; genus Glutamicibacter; species Glutamicibacter sp. NPDC055354. Next base: position 1,226,763 of record NZ_JBSHMB010000001.1, on the reverse strand, counting down.
GGAGGCGGACACCACCACCCGCTTCACCAAGCGCATCAACATCCACGTGCCCATCAGCTCCGCTGCAATGGACACGGTGACCGAAGCACCCATGGCAATCGCGCTGGCACGCCAGGGCGGTATCGGCGTGATCCACCGCAACCTTTCCATTGAGTCCCAGGCCAAGCAGGTTGACCAGGTTAAGCGCAGCGAGTCGGGCATGATCACCGACCCAGTCACTGTGCACCCGGGTGCCACCTTGGCTGAATGGGATGAGCTGTGCGCTCAGTACCGCGTCTCCGGTCTGCCAGTGGTAGATGAGAACCGCAAGCTGTTGGGCATCATCACCAACCGCGACACCCGCTTTGTTCCTCGCGAACGCTACATGACCACCAAGGTCTACGAAGTGATGACCGGCATGCCGCTGGTTACCGCTCATGACGGTGTAGCTCCAGAGAAGGTAATCGAGCTCCTGTCCAAGAACCGCATCGAGAAGCTTCCACTCATCGATAACGACGGCAAGCTCACCGGCTTGATCACCGTCAAGGACTTCGACAAGGCCGAGCAGTACCCGCTGGCGACCAAGGACGACGAAGGCCGTCTGCGTGTTGCAGCTGCTGTTGGCTTCTTCGGCGAAGGCTACGAGCGTGCCATGACCCTGATCGACGCCGGAGTTGACGCACTGGTTGTCGACACCGCCAATGGCCACTCGCAGGGCGTGCTGGAGATGATTGCACGCCTGAAGAAGGATCCAGCGGCCGCGCACGTGGACATCATCGGCGGCCAGGCAGCCACCTATGACGGTGCCAAGGCACTGATCGATGCTGGCGCTGACGCCATCAAGGTCGGCGTTGGCCCGGGCTCCATCTGCACCACCCGCATCGTTGCCGGCGTGGGCGTTCCCCAGGTTACCGCTATCTACGAAGCAGCCAAGGCAGCTATTCCAGCTGGCGTTCCATTGATCGCTGACGGCGGCCTGCAGCACTCGGGCGATATCGGCAAGGCCCTGGTGGCCGGCGCCGACTCGGTCATGCTCGGCTCCCTGCTGGCAGGTACCGCTGAGTCCCCAGGCGATCTGGTCTTCATGGGCGGCAAGCAGTTCAAGGCCTACCGCGGCATGGGCTCGCTGGGCGCAATGGAAACCCGTGGCAAGAACACCTCGTACTCCAAGGACCGCTACTTCCAGGCTGACGCGCCATCGAACGAGAAGCTGATCCCTGAAGGCATCGAAGGCCAGGTCCCTTACCGCGGCCCGCTGTCGGCTGTCACCCACCAGCTCGTGGGCGGCCTGCGCCAGACCATGTTCTACGTTGGCGGACGCACCGTTCCCGAGCTGAAGGCACGCGGCAAGTTCGTCCGCATCACCGCAGCAGGCCTGAAGGAATCGCACCCGCACGACATCATGATGACCGTTGAGGCACCGAACTACCGTTCGCGCTAAGGCTCATCTGATGCGGAAAACCCCATCACCACTGGCGCATTGCCAGAGGCGATGGGGTTTTTCGCATCTCTGCTAGCTGATTCAGGAGGCCAGCCAGCCACCGTCGACGTTGAGCATCTGTCCAGTGATGTACCGGGATGCTTCCGAAAGCAAGAAAACCACCGGTCCGGCAAAGTCATCAGTGTGCCCCAGCCTATTCATCGGGATCCGTGAGAGAATTCGTTCTCTGTCTGCCGGTTTGGCCAGGAGATCTGAAGTGAGCTGCGTTTGGACGTATCCGGGAGCAATGCCGTTCACGCGGATGCCTTGTTGCGACCATTCCCGGGACAGCGCGCGGACAGCTCCGAGTACGGCTGACTTCGACATGACGTATGGTGCGACATTGGGCAGCCCAATGGTGCTTGCCAGGGAGCAGAGGAAGACGTGGCTTCCGACCGCGCTGCCGCGGGAGATCTCCCGCCGCGCGATCTCGGTGCTGAGGAACAGAGGGGCTTCGGCATTGACCTTCTGTACCCATCGCCATTCCTCAGGATCCAAATCGATGGCCTGCTTGCGCAGCTGCACACCCGCAGCATGGATCACGGAATCAACCGGACCGTTGCCTTCGGCAAGGTCTACAAGTTCATTGGCTTTGCCGGTTTGCGCTACATCCCAGGTATAGGTGTGCAGGCGTTGCCCATCGAGTCCGGCAAGCTGCCGTGTTTGCTCCAGCTGGGACTCCGTGCGGGACACTGCGCTGACACGTGCGCCGGCTTTGACGGCTGCCAGTGCCATAGCCTGCCCGATGCCGCGGCCAGCTCCGGTCACCAAAACGTGACGGTTGGCCAGTGAAAACTGTTCAAGACTCATGGGAATTCCTTGTTTGCGTGCTCGTTAGAAAATGTAGGTGGGCAACAGCAAGATGAAGAGGAATACCGCACCGCTGATGACCAATGAAACAAAGGTGTACTTCAAGATGGATCTCACTCCGAGCCCCGCGATCGCCAAGATCGGCAATGCGAAGAACGGCTGGATCATGTTGGTCCAGGTGTCGCCGTAACCGATTGCCATGATGATCAAGGCGGGATCCGTGCCCAAGGCGTTGGCCGCTTCGATGAAAATCGGTCCCTGAATGGCGAATTGGCCGCCACCACTGGGCACGAAGATGTTTACCAAGCCGGCGGCGAGGAAGGCGACAATCGGCAATGAGTTCGCGTTGGACATCGAGATGAACGCATCGCTGAGCACGGTGATCAGTCCCGTCGTTGTCACGATCCCCAGGATGCCGGCGTACAGCGGATACTGCAGCAGCACTTCGCCGGTGACTGTCGAAGCGTTCTTGATCAGCCCGGCCAACGCTACAGGGGAGTCAACCAGCAAGAGGATGATCGCGAGCATCGACCAGTTCACGATGTCGAAGGTCAAAACGAAGCCCAGGCGCATGAAGTGCCCGACGATGAAGACGCTGAGCAGTAGTCCCAGTCCGGTCGTGACGTAGCGCTTGGATTCAATCCAATCTGCCGGGCTTTCCGGTTTCCCAGCTTGACGGGCCTCCGTCTGGGAATCCGGGTTGCTGAGCGGGATCTCCAGGATCTCCTCGTCGGTCTTAGGCCGGGACATCACCATGCCGATGACCAGCGCGGGAATCATGATGAGCAGGCCAGTCATATTCCACCAGCTGAAGACCGTTTCCGTAACCGGGACCGGAGCACCCAGGAATTCCTCGATGAAGCTGCCAGGAGTGGCCGAAGTCAGCGGGGCTGCCCCTGAATATCCCATATGGTAGGGAATAAAGCCGGTGTAGGCGGCAGCGACCAACAAAGGGAAGTGGACTTTGATGCCGCGTTCGCGGCAGCTGGTGGCGATACCCTTGGCCAGAATCGCTCCGACGATTAGTCCCAGGCTCCACTGGGCCCAGGACACCAAGCAGGTCAGCAGGGTGACCCAGGCGTAGGCCTGCACCGCGTTCTTTGGAATGCTTGATACTTTCGACAGCACCCCCTGGACCTGGCGGGTATGGGCCAGTGCATGCCCGAAGAGCAGGGCCAGGCACATCTGCGTGATGAAGGCCAGTAGCCCTGTCAATCCTTCGCCCCAAGCATTCACCACGGCGACCGGAGACGAGTCGGTCATCGTCAAGGCCATGAGCATCACGATCAACGTCAGCAGGACGGCGAATACCATTGCTGAGGGCATCCATCGTTCGACAAGACGAGTCACAGGCTTCATTGCGGTTGTGAGCATCGTGCACCTCCAAGAGTAGGCCGATCAATTTGCTGGAGAGGAATATGACTGCCGTCACATCCTTTCGAGGACGCTACTAGTGCGGTTCGGCATTAAGCAATCGTAAGTGGCTAGGCGTCCTATCTCCGGTTGCACCCGGTGCTTCAGGTGCATGAATAAGGTGATTCAGAAGATTTAGCTTTTGAAGCTTAATGTTGCTTAACGTATTTCCATGCCATGTAATGGTGATCACAAGCATTCGCAGGTTCTTATCCGATTTCACCAATGGAGGTGCGCGTTGACCACCCAGTCGCATTTATCGCTTCGACCAGCGCGTGTCTCTGCTGCTGCTGTTGCCCGAGCTGCAGGGGTCTCTTCTGCAACGGTCAGCTACATCATGAACGGTCGACCCGGTGCCTCGCCTGAGACCCGGCGCCATGTGCTGAAGGTGGCGAACGAACTTGGCTACCGTCCCGCCAATCATGGGCAGCAGCAGGACCCGCTTCTGACCCGCGTGGTCGGCCTAGTGCTGCCGAACATCGTGAACCAGATGTATACGATCTGGGCACAGCACATCATCAATGCCACCGCCGCGGCCGGGTTCGATGTCTTTGTCGCAACAACGGGGGACGACCCCGAGGCGCTGGATCAAGTTGCTCGTACCCTGGCTGCCCGGAATGTTGATGGCGTCATTATCGCCGCTGCAATCAAGGAAGATTCGCGTTCTCTGAGGACCTTTCGCCAGAAACGAATTCCCTATGTCTGCCTGTCGCGCAATTCCGAGCATCTGCCTGGTGATTTCGTCGGGATCGATGACGACGCGGCTGCGGGGGAACTCATGTCCCACGTTCTGGATCACGGCTATTCGGAGGTGGCCACTGTCATCGGGCCGCGTTCCTCTACTGCGTCTTTGTTGCGCGAACAGGCTTTTGTCCGGGTTGCCCAACAAAGGGGTGTCCGGGTTGCGGGAGAACGCCTGATCAGTACCAAGCTCAGTTCGGAAGGCGGGCAGCTGGCCGCCAAAAGATTGTTCAGCTCGGCGCATCCGCCACGGGCTGTGGTCTGCGGATCGGATGAAATTGCCATTGGTGTCATGGAGCATGCGCTGTCGCTGGGCCTGCGCATTCCACAGGATGTCGCGATCGTCGGCTGTGACGGACTCAGGCACAGCCGCTCGAAAATCATCGGGCTGACAACAATTGTCCAGCCGGTGAAAGACATGGCGGAAAGGTCCTTCGAGCTACTCCTGGAACAGATCGTCGAGCCGCGGAACACCTACAAGCACACGATCTGCGAGCACAGCCTCCATATCGGTAGGACTTGCGGGTGCCCTGCTACAGGGCGAATGCCTGCCCTCTAGCTCACCACTAGACATTCTCAAAGCCAAGGGCCTGGTGCCCTCTACTCGTCATGCCTGCATGCGGAAGGAACTGACCGTGCAAACTACCAACGCGACACGTCGGATGCGCTCACCGGAAATGCTCAACAAGCTGATTTTCCGGCGCATCATGCCGCTGCTGATCGCAGCCTATGTCATGGCTTTCATTGATCGCACGAATATCGGCATGGCCAAAGACCGGTTGGAAATCGATCTGGGTATCTCGGCTACAGCGTACGGCGTGGGTGCGGGGCTGTTCTTCTTGACCTACGCGCTTTCGGAGATTCCCTCAAACCTGATCATGCACAAGGTCGGCGCACGGTTCTGGATCATGAGGATCATGATCACTTGGGGAATCCTGTCTGCCTGCATGGCACTGGTCCAGGGGGAGTGGTCCTTCTATATCCTGCGCATGCTGCTGGGCATCGCTGAGGCGGGCCTATTCCCGGGAGTCATCTACTTCATCACCCAGTGGTTTGTCGTCAAAGACCGCGCCCGGGCCAACGGACTCTTCTTGCTCGGCGTAGCCCTGGCGAACGTCATCGGGGCGCCGCTGAGCGGCCTGCTGCTGACTATGGACGGCGTTGGCGGGTTGCACGGATGGCAGTGGATGTTCATCATCGAGGGGTTGCCAGCGTGCTTCTTGGCTATCGCAGTTTGGAAACTCCTGCCCAACAAGCCCACCGAAGCTAAATTCCTCACCCAGGCCGAGGCCGAGGACTTGGAAGCGCGAATCGCGGCTGAGGAAATCGCCGGCGCGCAGGCTGCTGGAAATTCCAAGCTTCTCCATGTTCTCAAGGACAAGCAGATCCTGTTGGTCGTTGCGATCTACTTCTCCCACCAGATCGCAGTCTACGCATTGAGCTTCTTCTTGCCTTCGATCATCGGTACATACGGAGAGCTATCCACCATCCAGATCGGCTTGCTCACCTCGATACCGTGGGTCTTCTCTGCCGCAGGCGCCTTGCTGATCCCCAAGCTTGCCACCAATGGCTCGCGATCGCGGATCGTTGCCAGCGCAACCATGACCGGCATCGTTGCCGGGTTCACCCTCGGTGCGCTTGGCGGACCGGTGCTCGGACTGATCGGCTTCTCGCTAGCCGCGTTCAACTTCTTCGCGTTGCAGCCGATCCTGTTCACCTACCCGGCAACCCGCCTTTCCGGTGCGACTCTGGCTGGCGGCATTGCTTTCGTGAACACCGTCGGGCTGTTCGGCGGATTCCTTGGTCCCTACATCATGGGGCTGATGGAAGAAGCTACTGGAAGCAAGATGTCGGGCCTCTGGTTCATTGTCGCGATCTGCGCCGTTGGCGCACTGCTCACTCTCAAGCTCAAGCAAGGCACCGAGGATCCCGCTAAAGCCGCTGTGTCCGGCCACTAGGCATCTAACTAAGGAGCAACGAACTCTAATGAATACCCATAACATGAAAATGGACTTTGACGGACTCCGGGTTCTCGTCACGGCTGGAGCTGCGGGCATCGGCCTGGCGATCGCTCAAGAGTTCAGGAACCATGGCGCACAAGTCTTCGTTACGGATATCAATCCTGAAGCAGTGCGTGCCGCCGCGTCGGCGGGTTTTGCCGCCTCCGTGAGCGACGTGTCGGATGAAGATCAGGTACGTGGATTGCCCGATCAGATCCAGCAGTCTCTAGGGGGACTGGACGTCCTGGTGAACAATGCCGGAATCGCCGGTCCTACCGGGCCTATCGAGACTCTTGAATCCGAAGATTGGATGACGACTTTCGATATTAATGTCCACGGACAATTCTTCTGCATCAAGCACTTGCTCCCGTTGCTGCGCCAGTCCACCCGCGGATCCATCATCAACTTGTCCTCGGCCGCTGGCCGTCTGGGCATGGCAGGTCGGAGTCCGTACTCGGCATCGAAATGGGCAGTGATCGGGCTGACCAAGACGCTTGCCATCGAGCTCGGCGGTGAAGGAATCAGGGTCAATGCCATCTGCCCGGGGGCAGTCAATGGCCCGCGCATCCAATCCGTCATCGAGGCGAAGGCGCGAATGCTCCAGCGTCCGGTGGACGAAGTCTCCGATCTGTACCACGCGCAGTCATCGCTCAACAAGCTGGTCGAGGCCGAGGACATCGCCAATATGGCGGTGTTCCTGGCCAGCCCGATGGCACTTCGGATCAACGGCCAGGCCATGGCAGTCGATGGCAACACCGAGAAACTGTACTAGGAAGGCGTATTGTGAAAAACAAGCGAAAAGTCATCATTACCAGCGCTGTCACCGGCGCTATCCATACCCCCAGCATGTCGCCGCACCTGCCGGTGAGCGCCGATGAGATTGCCGAAGCTGCGCTTAGCGCCGCCAAGGCTGGCGCGGCCATAGTCCACATGCACGCGCGTGATCCCAAGGACGGCCGCCCATCTCAGGATCCCAAGCATTTCGAACCGATCTTGGAGAAGCTCAAGAACGGCACCGACGCCATCGTCAACATCACCACCGGTGGCTCCCCGCATATGACCGTCGAAGAACGCATGCTTCCGGTGGCAACCTTCGAACCTGAACTCGCTTCGCTCAATATGGGATCAATGAACTTCGGACTGTATCCCATGCTGGACCGGTTCACGGAGTTCGAACACGATTGGGAACGAGAAGGCCTGGAAAATTCACGGGATCTGGTCTTCAAGAACACCTTTGCCGATATCCAGAGGATCCTGGAAATCGGTAACGCCAATGACACCCGGTTCGAATTCGAATGCTACGACATTTCCCACCTAAATAACCTGAGTCACTTCCACCAGCGCGGCCTGGCCCGTGGCCCGCTTTTCGTGCAGTCGGTTTTCGGTCTGCTCGGCGGCATCGGGGCGCATCCGGAAGACTTGATGCATATGCGCCGCACGGCTGACCGCCTGCTGGGGGAGAACTACGAATGGTCCATCCTCGGTGCAGGCAAGAACCAGATGCCGTTAGCTACCATTGGAGCGGCCATGGGATCGCATGTACGTGTTGGGCTGGAAGATTCCTTGTGGATCGGACCGGGGCAGCTCGCCGCTTCCAATGCCGAGCAAGTGACCCGTATCCGGACCATACTGGAAGCACTGAATTTCGAGGTCGCGACTCCCGAGGAAGCCCGGGAGATGCTGGAGCTCAAGGGGCGCGACAAAGTCGGTTTCTAGGCGCCAAATGCCTTCGGCCTGAATAGCAGCACAAAATCAAACAGACTCGAGGCTCCATCTGTCCTGCCCCATGCAGGCATAGATGGAGCCTTGTTTTGTCCTAGTCCCAGTTTGACGCCGCGCATTGGCGCGCGCCGTGGCGTATCCAATCCCACTAGAACATCGCGGGACTCGCTCGCCGCGGACACGTAGACTTGTTCGATGGCGGCGCTTCCCTGCGCGTGCGGGAAACCTCGCGCCAATGCGCCGGTGACGGAAGGACAATCAGTACATGGGCCAGCCAGCCAACCTGAAGAAGCAAACCCGACAGCGTATGGAACGCACGGGGGAGAGCTACACCACCGCGCGCAAGAACATCTTGGCCGGCAAGCCTGAAAGCCCTCGGGCCGCTCGCGCTGCCGCCGCACGCGACTACGCCAAGGAAGCACGCGAAAAGGCCAAGGCGCAGGAGCAGAAAGGCAAGAACGCTCCGGCTGCTTCGCCAGCTGACGAACTGCCTGAGTACCCAGCGCCAAAAGATGTCATCCAGTACGATGCTGCGCTCTGGCACCGAGTCCTAGTCCAAGCTGGCGTCACCAACAAGCACACCGGCGAACCGCTGAGCCAGGCATTGCTCGCTGGCCTTGCCGGCGGTATCGGCTTCATGGCTTTTACCCATGAAGGCGGCGAAGAGACTGCAGTAACCTTGGTGACCCGCCACAACCCGGAACCCTATACACAGAACCTGCTGGCTCGTTGCGGTGCTACGGTGACCGAACGTACCACCGGCTCAGCCGAACGCGCTGTCGAATACATGGACGCTGCCCTGGACGCAGGCCGCACCGTGGTGGTTCGCGTGGCAATCAGCGCGCTGCCATGGATTGACGGCAACACGGTTGATGAGGCCGAGACCCTGGATCTCGTCGTCGTTGGCGAGCACAAGAAGGACCTGATGGTAGATGACGGTTCAGGTGCGCTGAACCTTATTAGCCCCAAGGAACTGGCCATCGCCCGTGCGATGCGCAAGAAGGAAAAGCACTGGCAGGCATGGATCCCGTCCTCGCGCTCGCCGAAGGCCGAGACCCTGGCCGCCAATGCTGTCGAGGCGATTGGGGAAACCACCGCTCGCCTGCTGGGCACCAGCGAGCTTTCCGGGGTTCCAGTGCACTTTGCCAAGAACTTCGGCATTACCGGCATGCGCACCTTGGCCACGCGACTGCGCGATAACGAGTCCAAGACCGGTTGGTCCCAGATCTTCGCAAGCCAGCAAGCGCTGGCCAACGGCTTGGACCAGCTCGCAGGTTTCTTCTCCGACACGCGTTTCAGCGGCGAGGGCGCGTTGCGCGGCCTGTACGCGGAGTTCCTTTCGGAAGCGGCGGAACTTCCAGGCCTGGCGGCGCTGGCAGCTCACGTAGATGCTTACCGGCAGCTCTCCACCCAGTGGGATGAGTTCGCGGACCTGATTGATCCAGAGACCGAGTTCGCCAAGCGTGCTGAGCACTTCGCCGTATTGGCTGACGCGATTGAGCGCATTGCCGATTCTGAAGAGCAAGCCGCCACCTCCTTGGCCGTGACCGCCAAGAAGCTTGCATCCAAGGCAGCCAAGTAAACCTGGCTCAACATAGGCCCTGCCATCCGGTGATCTTACTCACCGGCCGGCAGGGCATTGTTGTCCCGGTGTGCCACTTGCGGCCCCATGCGCCAGAGCCAGCGCAGAAACATCGCCTAAAGCCAATGCGCTATCAAAAGCGGGATTATCCGGGAATCTTGATAACCTAGTTAGGTGAGTAACGAGATTGAGATCGGCCGCGGCAAGCGGGCAACTAAGGCATATTCCCTGGACGACGTAGCGATCGTACCGAATCGCCGTACCCGTGATCCGAAGGACGTATCGGTGTCCTGGCAGATCGACGCCTTCCAGTTCGACACCCCTATCCTGGGCGCACCAATGGATTCGGTGACCTCCCCATCTACTGCAATCGCCTTGGGCAAGCTCGGCGGCCTGGGCGTGCTGAACCTCGAAGGCCTGTGGACCCGCTACGAGGACCCGGAAGCAGTGCTGGCTGAAATTGCCGGCCTGGAGTCCGAGGCGGCAACCCGCAACGACCCGAAGATCACCGCAAAGCTGCAGGAACTGTACTCGGCTCCCATCCAGCCTGAGCTGATCACCTCGCGCATCTCCGAGATCCGCGACTCCGGCGTTGTCGTTGCAGGCTCGTTGACCCCGCAGCGCACCCAGGAGCACTACAAGACCGTTGTCGCTGCCGGCGTGGACATCTTCGTCATCCGCGGCACCACCGTTTCGGCCGAGCACGTCTCGAAGACCACCGAACCGCTGAACCTCAAGCAGTTCATCTACGAACTCGATGTCCCAGTGATCGTGGGCGGCGCAGCAGGATACACCCCGGCCATGCACCTGATGCGCACCGGTGCAGCCGGCGTGCTCGTTGGCTTCGGTGGCGGCGCGTCCTCCACCACCCGCCGCACTCTGGGTATCCACGCGCCGATGGCTACTGCCATCGCCGACGTTGCAGCCGCACGCCGCGACTACATCGAAGAGTCCGGCGGACGCTATGTCCACGTCATCGCCGATGGCGGCATGGGGAACTCCGGCGACATCGTCAAGGCCATCGCCATGGGCGCCGACGCAGTGATGCTCGGTACCGCACTGGCCCGTGCCGATGAAGCACCAGGCGCCGGCTACCACTGGGGCATGGAAGCAGTTCACGAGGCCAGCCCACGTGGCGACCGCGCCAAGGTCGGCACCGTCGGCTCGCTGGAGAAGGTCCTGCACGGCCCATCGCACGAGACCAACGGCACCTCGAACCTGGTTGGCGCACTGCGCCGCTCGATGGCCACCACCGGCTACTCGACCCTCAAGGAATTCCAGCGCGTCGACGTCGTGCTGTCCCCATACGAATCCGATCGTTTCTAGCGGATCCTGATCTGGCCCCGCTCTTCTTTCGAAGGGTGGGGCCAGTGTCGTTTAAGCGCTTGGTCTCAACGAATGAATAAGCAAGTTGGTTCCACCAGCGGAAAATAAGGCAACAGGGCTAATCTCACGCCATCGCATTTCGAGTTCTACGCCAAATAGAAGTACCGTTAGAGTGTGCTTAAAACCGCTCTGAAGCCCAAATGGATCGGCGCCCTCTTTGCCGCGCTAGCTCTCGCCACCGGATTCGTTCTCTTGTCCGGATGGCAGTTCGGCGCCTCCGAAACCGAGCCGCCGGTCAAGATCGACAAGACCGAGAAGCCGGTCGCGCTGATCGAGCATCAGGAAGTCGGCAAGGAGCTGCTGGGCATCAAGGCAGACCAGATCGTCACCATGGAGGGCGAATTCGTCCCCGGCACCGATCAGCTGATTGCGCCTCGGCTGAATGGCGATCAGCGCGGTGTCTGGGTCATCACCCAATTCAAGGTCGAGGGCGCGGCCCAGGACGCCGGTATTGCGGTGGTACGCGGCTGGCAGCCTGAAGCAACCAAGCCAGCTCCGGCACCTGAAGGCGAACTGGAGATCACCGGGCGCCTGCTGCCTAGCGAAGGCCCGGAATTCCGCGAAGACCTGCGCAGCGCAACGCTGCCAACTCTCGCCTCGGCACAGCTGGCGAACATCTGGGATTCGGTCCTCTTTGAAGGATTCGTCACGGCCCACGAAATCACCACGGCCAAGGGCGAGACCGTAGCGCAGCCGGGCCTGGATATCGTCGACGTCGGTCCGCAGCCCCAGGAAGCGCAGATCAACTGGCTGAACGTTTTCTACGGCTTGGAATGGGTCCTCTTCGCAGGGTTCGCCATCTTCCTCTGGTACCGCATGGTGCGCGATGATCACCAGCGGGATCTTGACGAGATTGCTGAGCGCGCTGCCGAAACACATATCACGGGCGGCAACGCCACCCAAGCTGGAAACAGCAACGAATAGCATTTCACGCACACCGCACTTCTTACCGAAATCGGAAGGAATCACCAACGATGTCCAGCACCACCCCGGCACCGAAGCCCCGGAAATTCGGCGGCACCCCTAAGCAGATCCGTGCAGCCGCAACCTTCTACAAGGTCTTCGCCTACATCACCGGCGTGATGCTGCTGCTGCTCGTGCTGGAAATGATTTTCAAGTACTTCTGGTCCTTGGAACTCTTCGTGGGTGGCACCTTGGTAGATGGCACCTCCAACGCCGTCGGCATGTACAACCGCGCCGAGGTGGCCGGGGGACTGAACCTCTCGCTGGGCATCCTGATCGCCCACGGCTGGCTATACGTGGTGTACCTCTTTGCCGACTTCCGCCTGTGGACCTTGATGCGCTGGCCGTTCATGCGCTTCATTACGATCGCCCTCGGCGGCGTCGTCCCGTTTCTTTCCTTCTGGACCGAAGCCAAGGTGCACGCAGAAGTAGACCGCGAGCTGGCCGCGCATCCAAAGGCCGCCAAGCGCTACTGACACGTGGCCGCATTCATTGCCAAAGGGCAGATCCGTTCATCGAAAATGAACAGATCTGCCCTTTGCCTTTGCCAAAAATCCACTAGGTGACGCTGATGACATCACCTTGGCTGTTTCGCGCGCAGTGAACCGCGTAGACTGTAACGGTGACTACTGCTCCCCTCAATCCAGAACATAAGCCGGTTCTGGTCGTCGACTACGGGGCCCAATACGCGCAGCTTATCGCTCGCCGCGTACGTGAGGCCCGTGTGTACTCGGAGATCGTTCCGCACACCCTGTCCACCGAAGCCATCCTGGCCAAGAACCCTGCAGCGATCATCCTCTCCGGTGGTCCTTCCAGCGTTTACGCCGATGGCGCCCCTTCCGTCGGGGCTGACCTGTTTGAAGCCGGCGTGCCGGTCTTGGGCATCTGCTACGGCTTCCAGGCCATGGCTAACGCCTTGGGCGGTACCGTGGCCGAAACCGGCCTGCGCGAGTACGGCCGCACCGCAACCAACTTTGAGGGCGATGCCCGCTCCATCCTGGCAGGTGCCGCTCAGGCCCCTACCGTCTGGATGAGCCACGGCGACTCCGTCTCCAAGGCCCCAGAAGGCTTCGAAGTGCTGGCCACCACCGCTGGTGCTCCGGTTGCCGCTTTCGCAAATGAAGCAAAGCGACTGTACGGCGTGCAGTGGCACCCAGAGGTGAAGCACTGCGAGTTCGGCCAGGATGTCCTGGAGAATTTCCTGTACAACGGTGCTGGCCTGAAGGGCGACTGGACCGCTGACAACATCGCTGACGAGCAGATCGAGCGCATCCGCGCCCAGGTCGGCACCGGCAAGGCCATCTGCGGCCTGTCCGGCGGCGTGGACTCCGCTGTTGCAGCTGCCCTGGTGCAGCGCGCCATTGGCGACCAGCTCACCTGCGTGTTCGTCAACCACGGCCTGCTGCGCGAAGGCGAAGCCGAGCAGGTTGAGAAGGACTTCGTAGCTTCCACCGGCGCCAAGCTGTACATTGCCGACGAGCGCGAGCGCTTCCTGACTGCTTTGGACGGTGTCACCGACCCGGAGACCAAGCGCAAGATCATTGGCCGCGAATTCATTCGCGCCTTCGAAGCAGCGGAAGCGGCGATCATCGCCGAGGCCGCTTCCGAGGGCGAGCCAGTGAAGTTCCTGGTCCAGGGCACTTTGTACCCGGACATCGTCGAATCCGGCGGTGGCGAAGGCACCTCGAACATCAAGAGCCACCACAACGTGGGCGGCTTGCCAGAGGACCTGGACTTCGAGCTGGTTGAACCACTGCGCACCCTGTTCAAGGACGAGGTCCGTGCAGTGGGCCGCGAGCTCGGCTTGCCTGAGGAAATCGTTGGCCGCCAGCCATTCCCTGGCCCAGGCCTGGGTATCCGCATCATCGGTGCCGTCAACGAAGAGCGCCTGTCCATCCTGCGCAAGGCTGACGCGATCGCTCGCGCCGAGCTGACTGCTGCAGGACTGGATGACGAAGTTTGGCAGATGCCAGTAGTGCTGCTCGCTGACGTACGCTCGGTAGGCGTACAGGGCGATCACCGCACCTACGGCCACCCAATCGTGCTGCGTCCGGTTTCCTCCGAGGATGCCATGACCGCTGACTGGTCGCACCTGCCATACGATCTGCTCTCGAAGATCTCCAACCGCATCACCAACGAGGTAGATGGGGTGAACCGCGTGGTGCTGGACGTTACGTCCAAGCCACCTGGAACCATCGAGTGGGAGTAAATCCCCAAGACTGCTAATTCACTGCGCTTTGGCGGGTGAATGGGAAGCGGATCCGGTACGCCGGTTCCGCTTCCCGCAGTTAAAACGTGTTTCGCGCACCGGTTCTGCACGGTGCGTGCACTACGTTAGAAAGAGGCGTATCTGCACCTGTGGTGCGCCCGAATGTGGTCGGTTCAGTGAAGGGAATGACTGTCGTGACTAGTGGACAGAATGCTGCCGCCGAGCGTGTAGCTGCCTGGGTGAAATCCCTGGGACAGAGTGCCGGGGCGGATACCACCCTGCGATTTGCTCCGTCGACCTCCAATAGCATCGACATAACCCATGCCAATCCATCGGGATTGGCCCAGTTCCTTGCCGGACGGCGTACCCGCCTGTCCACGCTGCTGCACGATGCGGACCAGTACGCTACCGCGCGCCGCACTGCCCGTGCGCTCTCGGCCAAGATCAATGAACTGTGGGAAGAACGCGGCATCGACGTCGGCTACCTGGCCGCCGGTGTCGCCAACTGGCGCGCGGTCCACGATGGCAAGAGCGAGCCTGTCTCGGCTCCCATCATGCTCGGCCGCATCACACTGACCAAGCACGTTGATGCTGACGACTACGACCTGCAGCTGGTCGGCCGCGCCACCGTATCCCCGGCCTTCGTGCGCCAATTCGAAGCCGACCACAACGCCAAGGTCGATGTCGCCGCGGTGGACGCCGAAGCGTACTCCATCGCCCGTTTCGACCCGGTCCGCGGAATGGATGCCCTGCGCCACCAGATGTCCGAGGTTCCCGGCGTAGTGGTGGGCCACCGCCTGCTGCTCTCCACCTTCTCCGAGCTGATGGACCCAGCTGACCCGGCCAAGCTCAATGGGTCCCACCCGGTCATCGAGGCGCTAATTCGTCACGACTCCGCGGAAAAGCAGGCTGGGAACAGCCAAAGCAGCAAGACCTCCGAAGCGCTGGCCAACCTGGTCGCTTCCAAGCCGGGCGCTTCCAAAACCGAGGGCTCAAAGCCTGAAGAAGCCAAGGACGAGTCTGCCGCTGAAAAGAAGCAGGACGAAGAGCAGCCTGAAGCGCAGGCCGCCGATGCCAAGGGCCATGAAGCTGCCGGCTCCCGCCTGAGCCGCGTGAAGAACATTCTCAAGGAAACCGCGCGCTCGCGTAAGCAGAGCCTTGCCTCCGAAGGATCTTCTGCCCGCAAGGTCCACACCGGAACCACCACCATTGCCAAGTCTTCTGATGACCGTGATCCGGAAGATGAACTGTTCTTGCTGGACGCGGATGAGTCCCAGTCCAAGATGCTTGACTACATCGCTGCCGGTGAATCGGTGGCCATCAACGCCGCTGCCGGTACCGGTGCTACCCAGACCGCGCTGAACGCAGCCGCGCTGCTGGCCGCCCAGGGCAAGAGAGTACTGGTGGTTGCGGAACAGCGTTCTGCCGCCGAAGAATTCGTGACCCGCTTCAACGAGCACCTGGATGCAGGCAGCATGCTGCTGGAACCCAACGAGGATCCAGAAGCGCTGCGCGCGATGATGACCAAGGCAATTCTGCGCAACGAACGCGCTGCCGAGCCGCAGCTGGGCTCCATGTTCAAGCGCCTGCGCGAATCCCGCCACGCACTGCACGAGCACGTGAAGTCGCTGCACTCGGTGCGCAGCCGTTGGGGTTGCTCGCCATACCAGGCAATGCAGGAACTGGCACGGCTCTCCGCACTGGAACCAGCGCCATCCACCACCGTGCGCCTGAAGCGTTCGGTGCTGGATTCCATGGGCCAGCGCGGACATGTTGCCGCACAGCTCAAGCGCGCAGCGCAGCTTGGCGCCTTCTCCAAGATGCACACCACCAGCCCATGGCATGGTGCACCGCTGCGCAACACCGAAGCCACCGAAAAGGCCTTGAACCTGGCCAGCGGGCTGGGCCGCGACCTGCCCATCCTGCATGAGCACATGCTGCAGATCGCCGAGCGTTCGCAGATCCGCCTGGAAGAAAGCTACGACAAGTGGGGAGACCAGCTGCAGTTGCTGGTCGCCGTCCGCGGATCGCTGGACAAGTTCGAGGCCGACATCTTCGAGGGCGACATCGATGATTTGATCGCCGCTACCGCAACCAGCGCATGGCGCCGCGAGCACGGCGTGGAGATGGGCTCCATTGTCCGTTCCCGGCTGCGCAAGATTGCCAAGGAATACGTCCGCCCGGGCATGCACGTAGCTGACCTGCAGTCCGCTCTGCAGGCGGTGGCGGTCCAGCGCGATGCCTGGCGAGCCATTGCCACCAGCCAGCGCAACCCGCAGGTCCCAGGCGGCCTGCTGGATGTTGAAGCCGGATACCACGACGCCGGTGCCCGCATCGACAAGCTGGCCGAAATGCTGCCGTCCTCCCTGGGCTCGCGCCTGCGCGAAATGCCCATCAAGGAGCTGCTCTCGGTGATTGCAGCGCTGGTCGAGCGCCGCGAGGACCTGGGCGAGCTGCCCGAGCGCACGTTGATCTCCGAGCAGCTGGCTGAAGCCGGGCTGGGCGACCTGCTCGATGACTTCGCCGAACGCGAGATCGACGCCGACCAGGTAGACAGCGAATTGGAGCTTGCCTGGTGGCAGTCCGTGCTGGATGCCATGATCTCCGGTGACGACTTCCTGGCCATGAATGACGGCTCCAAGCTGGAGAAGATCGAGGCTGACTACCGACTGGCTGACGGCGCGCACATCGCTGCCGGCCCGCAGCGCATCCGCTGGGCGCTGACTCGCAACTGGAAGGCAGCGCTGGCTGACCACCGAGCCGGTTCCCGCGCGCTGCGCGAGATGCTCAAGGGCGGAACCCCGAGCATTGCCGGGCTGCTGGATCTTGGAGCACCGCTGGCCAATTCGCTGACCCCGGTCATCGTCTCGGCTCCGCTGCTGCTGGGCAGCGCCCTGCCGGAGGACACGAAGTTCGATGCGGTCATCCTGCTGGAAGCCAACTACCTCACCCTGCGTGAAGTCCTGGATGCGATCCGCCGCTCCGGCCAGGTCATTGCCATTGGCGATGAAATGCTGGGCGGTCCGAAGCGCTTCGAGGTCTCCGTAGACCCGACCGCACGAGTTCGCGAGCAGAGCGTGGACCGTTCCGCGCTGGAAGCCCTGAACAAGGTCCTGGTGACCGGTTCGCTGTCCACCGTGTACCGCGGCATTGACGAAGGCCTGGTGGAACAGCTGTCCGCCACCTACTACGATTCGGCGCTCTCGCGCCTGCCAATGGCGGTGAACCTCACCGGCGACTCCTCGCTGCTGCGCGGCGAATACGTGCCAGATGCCACCGGCTCACTGTCCAGCAGCGAAGACGGTGTGCAGACCACCGCAGCAGAAGTGGCGCGCGTGGTGGATCTGGTCTTCGGCCACTTCAAGAACCACGGGGGCGAATCGCTGGCAGTCATTGCCTCGAACCGCAGCCATGCCTCGGCCATCGCCGAAGCGATCCGTGTCCAGCTGCCAAACCACAAGTACGCGATGGAGCACCTGCGCTCCAAGCGCGAACCATTCGTGGTGACCACCATGGACCGGCTGATCGGCCTGCGCCGGGACTCGGTCATCTTCGCCTGGGGCTACGGACGTACTCCGCACGGCAAGACCCTGCACGAATTCGGTGCACTGTCCCGCGAGGGCGGCGAACAGCTGTTCGTCGCCGCCATGACCCGATCGCGGACCCGCATGACCTTGGTGTCCAGCCTGTTGCCCGAAGACGTGGACCTGAACCGCGTCTACCGTGGTGCCCGACAGTTCTTCGAACTGTTCGGACGCGTGCAGGCAGGGGATTCCGGAGTCAGCTCGATGCGCAATCCGCGCTTCGATCCATTGGTTTCCGATCTGGCCCGCCGCCTGCGCGAAAGCGGTGCCATCGTTTCCGAGGACTACCGCGGTGTGCTGGACCTGTCGGCTCACGCCTACGACTCTGCGCACAGCGGCATCCGCCCATTGGCTGTGGTCTACGACGGCACCGAGCACTATGCCGGACTGACCGTGCGTGAACGCAGCCGACTGCGCCCGGAATTCTTCGAGAAGCACGGCTGGCGCTATGTTCCGCTGTGGACCATTGACGTCTTCACCGATCCGGGTGCTGTCACCGATCGCCTGGCCCATGCACTGGGATTGAAAAAGCCTGCGGCCCCGGCCCAGGCTTCGACCCGTACCGGTGTGGCCGCCGCTCGGCCGGTGTCGGCCCGTGAAGTCACCACCGAGGCGGAAACGCCGAAGGAAAAGTCCAATCTGCTCAAGTCCGCCAAGGCGCGACTGGAACCAAAGGCCGAGACCAAGCAGGAAGCGCCAGCTGCTGAAAGCGGTGCCAAAGCTGAAGCTGGCGACGCACCTGCAAAGGACAGCGCGGATAAGCCACTGACTCCAGCCCCTGTTCCGGCTACCAGCAAGAACGAGGATCCGGAGCCAAAGAAGTAATGACTTCTGAGCAAGAACCAACGCGCGGCCGCCGCAAGCGGCCGCGCGTTGTCGCACCCCCGCAGCATCTGACTGCTCGCGTTGAACTCACCGGCAGCTACGCGCCAGTGCCGCATTCAGACTCCGTGAACCGGGCACTAGCCGGCCACCAGCCCGCCGAGACTTCTGCTGCGGCGATGGCGTCCCGCGCTAAGCAGCCGGCCGCCGATCCGCTGTCCGAGTTGCTGGCCAAAGACCAGGACCCGAGAAACTGGGGCGACGCCAAGGAAGACCTGGCTGAGATGATGAAGCGCGAGAAGCCGCCGCACTGGGGCTGATTTCCTAATTCACCAAGACGGCTGAAACCTTGCCGCGCGATACTGCCCCGGCCAGATCATCCGAGAGGCTGCTGGCAGCCGCGACCACCACAATTCCTTCACCGGTCGGAGCCGCGCCGCTGAGCATGCCGAATTCGGAACTGCTGGCATTATCCGGAACCCAGAGCACCGGCACCGCCTTGGCGATGGTCTGCGAGCTGATTTCCTTTTCAAAGCCATCTCCGGTGGTCAATACGATATCCACCAGTTGCCCTGGATGGAGCAGCGTCACGGTGGCAGGATCGCTCAAGCGCAAGGGAACGGCCACGGTGCCTTCCGGCGAACCGGTCAAAAGTTGAGGCCCCACCAAGGAATAGTTGCGCAGCACCGTTCCGGCAGTCAGTGCCACGGCTGCCCGTTGCCCCGAGATGGCATCGATGCTTTCAAAGACTTCGGCATCTTCCGGGGCCAGCCGCACCGTTTGCACCGTCAGCTGGTTGGCGGATATGCGGGACCCGGCAGGAATGTCGCTCAGCGCCACCACGACTTCGCGCTGCGCTAATTGCCCGGAGGAAAACACATTGAGCACGCCCGCCAAGGCCAGCAGCGCGCAGGCGATGGCCAAAGGCTTCCGGTAGCGGCGCAACAATTCATTGCGGTTGCGCACGGGACGGATCTTCGGCTTGGGAATCACCGGGGGCCGGGAGGCAGCATGCGGTCTGGAGAAGAAGCTCATAACCCCATGCAACCTTCAGGTCCAGCGGCCCACTGCGAGCTGCCCGCGAGCTGTGGGTAAATCAGATGATTTGATGCACCTGCTGCGGAGTGAACACCAAGTCCACGGGTTGGTCATGCTCATCGATCTGGAAGGAACCGGCCGGAACATACTCGTGCTCATAAACCACGGCCGCCACACGGACCGGCGCATCGTCGATCAAGGGCAGGAAGCGATCGTAGTAGCCACCGCCTTGGCCTAAACGCAGCCCGTTCGAATCGATGGACAGCGCAGGCATGATCAGCGTATTGATCTCGTCAAAGAGCTCTGTGCCCATCCGCTTGCCCACCGGCTCCATCACCGGGGCCAAGGTACTTGGCTGGAATTCCATGCCGGGGGAGTACTCAACCCACGAGAGCGCGTACTCCGGTTCGCACACTGGCAGGTAGACTTCAATGCCTTCCTTGGCCAAAGCATCCAAGAGCGCCTCGGTGGACGGTTCATCCGGACCCGAGCAATAGGCCGCGACCTTCTGGACGACACCGGTGCTCTGGCTCAGATAGCCAATCACCGTGTGCGCCAGATCCAGTCCGAACTGCTCACGCTTGCTCGGATCAAGTGCCCTGCGCCAAGTGCGCACAGCGGCACGCGCGGCCTTCTTGCCGGCGCCAGAATTCAGATCAGCGGTGGGATTCATGCCTACAGCTTACGTGCAAGAAACGAAACGCTGCCTGCTAGCGCTGTTGCCAGCTGCAAGCATGACGAAGTAATACGATGTGCACATGTTCTTCTCTCGTCGAGCAAAACGCCTGGTTCCGGATCTGGCCTCGGAACGGCTGTTGTTGCGCCAACTGACTGCCAGTGACGAAGCCGAGTGGATCAATCTGCGCTACGCCAATTCCAAATGGCTCAAGCCATGGGATCCCACCAGTCCCTTGGGCCCGCCAGAAGCCATGACTTTTCGCGAGATGCTCAGGGCCAAGGATGAATCAGCAGTTGACGGCAGCGGATTCACCTGGGCCTTGGCTCTTCCCCAGCTGCACAAGGGGCGCCCGCCATTAATCGGGCAGGTTTCCGTGGCGTCGGTGCAATATGGTGCCGCGCGCACAGCGTCCATCGGCTACTGGCTGGATCGCAACCATGCCGGCTTCGGCCTGATGCCCGAAGCCTGCGCCTTGGTCATAGACCATTGCTTCGAGCAACTGCAGCTGCACCGCCTGGAAATCAACATCCGTCCGGAGAATTCGGCCAGCCTGCGGGTGGTGGACAAGCTCGGGTTCCGCGATGAAGGGCTGCGCAAAGGCTATCTGCACATCGATGGGCAGTGGCGGGATCACCGCACCTTTGCGTTGACCCGTGAAGAGGTGGAAACGACGCTGCTCGAACGCATCTACGAATACTGAGGCGGATTTCGTGCTATTTCGTTCAATCGAGCTCTGATATGAGAGAACTGCATTGAAAACATGCAGACACGCCAAGGGATGTGCATGAGCGCGCACCCAAGGTTGCATAGTGTTGATTCGAAGGAACCATATTTAGTTCCACGAGGATTTGACCGACTCAATCGGTGATGGAGGACCCACATGGCTGGCACGTCACAGAGCGCTTCGCAGGAAAGTGCTGCGACCAAACTCAAGATTCGTGTGCGCTATGGCCGGTTGTCCGTCGCGCTCGTCGGTGCCTTGGCTGTCCTCGCGACCGTCTTCGGTCTCATCCTGGCTCCTTTCACTGCTCTGACCTTCGGCACCGTAGGCCTGTTCGCGCTGATTGCTGTAGCATCCTTCGCCACCCTGCGCGGGCTGGCTGTCCGCGACCGCAATCGCAAGCTGCTCGAGCACCTCGAAGCCACCCGGCAGCAGGCGCTGCGGACTCCCGCTTTTGACGACGCGGCTAACCAGGTCATCTCGCGCAAGCATGAGGATGACGAGGTCTTCGACGCTCGCCCGGGTTCGTCCCGCCGCGCTCCAGCGATTACCGCTGAAGAGCTCCGCGCCGAAGCGCTGCGAGTGGCCCACGGCTATGGCGGTGTAAAGCAGCCAGGTACTTGGGAACCAACGCATGTGCCCAAGCCAACGTACGTGGAAGCCAGCGAGCGCATCGCCAAGACCGCGGAGCTGGCAGCTGAACAGGGTGCCAAGCGGACCCACAAGGCAGCACTGCCGGTGGAAGAACCGCTGCGTCCGAGCAAACAGATCAGCCTGAAGGCATCGGAAGATGCAAAGCGCCTGGCCACCGAAGTTTCGGCCGAAGAGCGCGCAGCGGTCGCTTCGGTAGTTGCCAAGCGTACCGAGAGCGCACCAGCTGTCACGGAAACCGTTGCAGCGCCATCCCCCGCACCGGAAGCCGCACCCGTGGCTGCCGCGGGTACCAAGCCTCGCCTGAACCTGGACGCGGTCATGCAGCGCCGCCGCGCATAAGCATTCCAAGCACAAAGACTTGTGGCCCGGACCTCGCGAGGTCCGGGCCACAAGTCGCTTAAGCGCTGCTAGCTGATCATGTCATCGAATGGCAGCGGGCCGCGGTTGCCGCGGTGGTGCGCGAAGACCAAGGTGGTTTCGGTATGGCCCACCGACTCGTCGGTGGCGAGGTTGTCCAGCACCCAGTCACGCAGTGCATCGGTGGAACCGACCGCGATATGCAGCAGGTAATCGGTGCCGCCGGAAACATGGAACATGGACAGCACCTCGGGCAGCTGCGGGATGCGTGCCACGAAAGCGTCAATCTTCTCGCGGTCGTGGGCGCGCAGCTTGACCGAGATCAGTGCCTGCACGGTACGGCCTACAGCGCCCAGCGATACCTCGGCGTGGTAGCCGGTGAGGATGCCGCGCTCGACCAGCGAACGGGTGCGCAACAGTGCGGTGGATGGAGCGATGCCCGCACGCTGTGCGAGGGTCGCATTGGAGATACGTGCATTAGCGACCAATTCGTCGATGATGATTCGATCGATTTCGTCCAGATCGACGTTTGATGAAAGCTCTGATTGCTGGGCCATAAGAATATTTCATCATATTCGCGAGATATCAGTGGGATCTTTGGCAGAAAAATCGGCGTATGCCGTCCGCGTACGAGTAAATAATCGGTGAACAAACGGATATATTGGGGATATGACACGTCGTTCTGAGCACACCGGTGAATCCTTTGATACCAGGCTGGCGGCCTATTGCTTGGTGGAACATGAAGGAAAGGTACTGCTTACGCTCTGGGATATGCGTCATCGCGATCCACGCTTCACCCCGCGCTGGTCCCTTCCCGGCGGCGGCATCGACTTGGGGGAGCCTATCGAAGAAGGCGCGCGCCGTGAAGTCTATGAAGAGACCGGCTACGCAGTGGGCGAGCTGGCGCTTCTGGATGTCAGCACGGGAGTTATTCCCGGTTCCAAGCGCTACTCGGGCGAAGGCCATGCCATGCAAACGGTGGCGGTCACCTATCGGGCCAAGCTGACCGGTGGAGAACTGCGCCATGAAGTCAACGGTTCTACCAGCCAGGCCGCCTGGTTTACCCGCGAGGAGATAGCCAAGCTGAACTGCATTGAACGCGTTGAGAGCATCTTGCGACTGACCGCACCCGGCAAGTAGCGGCGGATCGCCGCTGGCCTGCCCTAGAATCAATAGGGACATGAACTTGCGAAATACCATCACCGTTGGCGCACTCAGCGCAACCCTGCTGCTAACCCTGTCTGCTTGCACCGAAGAGGCAACGCCGACGGCCGAGCCAAGCAAGGCCATCACCTTGCAGATTGCTGCCGGTTCTCAACCTGCAGACCAGGCCTTGGTCCATGTCTATGCCAATGCGCTGAAAGCCGAAGGCTATAAGGTGTCGTTGAACAAGCCCAGTGCTGATCCTTACCAGCAGGTGGTCGACGGAAAAGCCGATTTGGCGGTGGACCAAGCGGCCAAGGCGCTACCCCTGGTTGCTGACCCGGCGGCCATCACTGGTGAAGATCAATTGCTGAGCGTCGAGGAATCCAAGAACCTGCGCAGCGCCATCAATGACGCTGAGGGGGAG
This sequence comes from Glutamicibacter sp. NPDC055354, assembly GCF_053644955.1. Taxonomy (NCBI): domain Bacteria; kingdom Bacillati; phylum Actinomycetota; class Actinomycetes; order Micrococcales; family Micrococcaceae; genus Glutamicibacter; species Glutamicibacter sp. NPDC055354. Next base: position 1,203,053 of record NZ_JBSHMB010000001.1, on the reverse strand, counting down.
CTCTCTGCCTTGGAACTCAGCCCAGCTGATGCGGGAAAGGTCTTGGTCATGAGCCAGGCCCAGGCAACCTTGCACAAGGTCGATTCGGTGGAAACCCTGATTGCGGCTTGCACAGATCTGACGATCATTAGCGATGAAGCCAACGCCGCATCCTTGAAGGCATCATTGGAGGACGCTGGCTGCGAGAAGCCGAAGGTCGTGGCTGAGGAGCCGGCGAAACTGGCCAGCAAGCTGCGTGCCTCGGTGGACAGCGCGGTGGCGCTCGGGTCGGGAGATGCAGTCATCTCCGATGAAGGCTTCTACAGCATTCCGGGAAGCGCCGCCTTCTTCAACGCCGAGCAGTACATGGTGCTGGCCAACGGCGACGTGGATGACAAGGCCCAGGCAGAACTGGACAAGATCACCGGCGAATTCTCGCAGCAGTCCCTCGTGGACCTGAACCGCATGGTCAGCCAGGCCGACGGACTGAGCCCAGAGCAAGCGGCCACCCGTTGGGAATGGATCATCGAAGAGTAGGCCCCAGCCAGCTCTCCCAGGATTTCGACCGCTGACCATAGCGGTCGAGTAACAAGGTGTGTCGATCGCACCTGACGTGAGAAAGTGTAACCATGGCAGAATTCAAACAATCAACGAAACTGCACAACGTCCTCTACGACATCCGCGGCCCGCTGCTTGAGCACGCCACGCGCATGGAGTCCGAAGGACACCGCATCCTGAAGCTGAACATCGGCAATCCCGCGCCGTTCGGCTTCGAGGCCCCCGACGCGGTGCTCGTTGACATGATTCGCAACCTGCCTAACGCCCAAGGATACTCCGACTCCCGCGGCATTCTCTCGGCACGTACCGCCGTCTCGCAGTACTACCAGACCCGTGGCATCCAGACCATCGGCGTGGATGACGTCTACCTGGGCAACGGTGTCTCCGAGCTGATCACCCTCTCGTTGAATGCGCTGCTGAATAACGGCGACGAGATCCTGATTCCCGCCCCTGACTACCCGCTGTGGACCGCTTCGGTTTCACTGGCCGGCGGCACCCCGGTGCATTACATGAATACCGAGGAAGAAGGCTGGCTTCCTGATCTTCAGGACATGGAAGCGAAGATCACCGATCGCACCAAGGGCATCGTGATCATCAACCCCAATAACCCGACCGGTGCGGTGTACCCCAAGGAAACCTTGGAGGGGATCCTCGAGCTGGCGCGCAAGCACAACCTGATTGTGTTCTCGGACGAGATCTACGAAAAGATCCTCTACGAAGACGCCGTGCACATCAACACCGCTTCGTTGGCAGATGACGTGCTGATACTGACCTTCTCCGGCCTGTCCAAGGCCTACCGCGTGTGCGGCTTCCGTGCTGGGTGGATGGCTATTTCCGGTCCCAAGCACCAGGCCGGCGACTACATCGAGGGCATCAACCTGCTGACCAACATGCGCCTGTGCGCCAATGTGCCGGCACAGCACGCAATCCAGACCGCCTTGGGCGGCTACCAGTCGATCAATGACTTGATCCTGCCTGGCGGACGCCTGCTTGAACAGCGCGATGCGGCCTACAACCTGCTCAGCGCGATTCCTGGCGTGAGCGTCCAGAAGGCCAAGGGCGCGCTCTACATGTTCCCGAAGCTGGATCCCGAGGTCTACCCGATCCACAACGATGAGACCTTCGCCCTTGAACTGCTCAAGGCGCAGAAGATCCTGATCTCCCAGGGCACCGCCTTCAACTGGATCCGTCCGGATCACTTCCGTTTGGTCACCTTGCCCAACGTGCGCGACCTGACTGATGCGGTTGGACGCATCGGACAGTTCCTGGAGGACTGGCGCGCTCGCGCATAGGCTGCCCGGATGCTGAACCGGCCCAGAATCACCCACGTGATTCTGGGCCGGTTGTGCGTTAAGGCGGCCACCGGGGAATGCGGCCCCCGGAACTTCAGGGATATCGCCTGCCAGCGACTGCGACCGGAGAATTTGGTGTCCTGAGGATTTGGCGTATCGGCCCGTTGCCGGCGCTTTCGCGAGGCTTAGCGATCCTGTGCATCGAGCCGTGATGGGTGCTTCGCCGTTGACGAATACCGCTTCTCACGGCGCCTGCAGTGGCAGTAGGCTGGCAACAACGAATCGCATCACTTCGACACACGCGTGAGGACTTAATGATGAGCGCCTATCCTGCCAACCTGTTAGAAGCGCTACGTGCAGAACCGGGCGTGAAGCTTTCAGAGCGCGCAACCAAGGATGCTGATTGGTGGCCCGGCGACGCCCCGCAGGATAAGAAGGCCGCCGAGAAGCGCATGGAGCAGCTGGCTGAACTGCTCTCGGATCTGCAAGAGAGGCTCTTCGCCGCCTCGGTAGCTGGCGGGCAAGGCCCAGCAGTCCTGCTCATTTTGCAGGGAATGGATACGTCCGGCAAAGGAGGGACTGTTCGCCACGTCCTTGGCATGCTGGATCCGCAGGGCGTCAAGCACCATGCCTTCAAGGCGCCAACCGAGGAAGAAGCAGCCCATGACTTCCTCTGGCGCATCACCAAGCAATTGCCCGCCGGGGGACTAGTGGGAGTCTTTGACCGTTCCCACTATGAAGACGTTCTGGTCGCCAAGGTGAAGGGCTTCGCCGCCCCGGAGGCGGTCGAGTCCCGCTACGGGAAAATAGTCGACTTCGAGAAGCAGCTGATCGAGCAGGGCATCCACCCGATCAAGGTGATGCTCCACATCAGCCGAGAAGAACAATTCGAGCGCCTCTCGGCACGCCTGGAGCGTGCCGACAAGCATTGGAAGTACTCGCCGGGCGACGTCGATGATCGCCTGCTGTGGGATGACTTCCAGTCCGCCTACGAGGTGGCGATTAACCGCACCGATAACCAGGGCGCACCATGGCATATCGTTCCCGCTGACCAGAAGTGGAAAGCCCGCTTGTGCGTCGCCGAGCTGCTGCTGGCTACCCTGGAGCGCGTCGCTCCCGACTGGCCCGTTGCCACCTTCGATGTGGAGCAGGAGAAGGCCCGGCTGGCGGCCACGAAGTAGGTCCGGGTGAGGACAGGCTATTCGCCGGCGGCCTGCTCGTGGTTGGCGCGGGCCTGCTCCAGACGCTGAGAGACACCGTTGAGCCAGTTCTCGCAGTGGGCTGCCAGTGCTTCGCCACGCTCCCACAACGCCAGCGAGGCTTCCAGCGCAACTCCGCCGGTCTCGAGCTGGTTGACCACGGCCAGCAGTTCTTCGCGAGCCTGCTCGTAGGAAAGCTTGGCAATGTCTTCAGGGATTTGTGCAGTCATGATTACTCCAAATTGGTATTCGTGGTGATTAGCTTGCGTTGTTGCCGGCAGGGAGGGATTCAAGGGTTCGTGCAACCAGCTGCCCGGAAGCCACCCGGATGAGCACCTTGCTGTCTGCTGGCGCCTGGGCTGCCTCGCGCACGATGCTTCCGTCCTCCAGCTGGGTGACCGAATAGCCGCGGTCCAGGGTCTGCTGCGGGGACAGGGCACGCATCTGGTTCTTCAGATGGTTGATCTCGTCGTTGGCGCGCATCACGCGGTGGCGCAGCAGATCCGTCGAGCGCTGCTTCCAGCGCTCCAGGTCTTCGGCACGGGAGGTGACCATCACCTGCGGGTTGGCCAGCACCGGGCGTTCGCGCACCGAGGCCAGCAGCTGGGCTTCGCGCTGGAGAAGATTGTTGATGGAACGGTCCAAGCGATTGCGGGCGATTTCCAAGCCGGCGAATTCTTCTTGCAGATCCGGGACAATGCGCTTGGCTGCATCGGTGGGGGTCGACGCGCGAAGATCGGCCACATCATCCAGGATCGGGCGGTCCGCTTCGTGGCCGATGGCCGAAACCACCGGCGTCTGGGCTGCGAAGACCGCACGCACCAGATCCTCATTGGAGAAGGGCAAGAGGTCTTCCAGGGCTCCGCCGCCACGGGCGATGACGATGACATCGATGTCCGGGTCCGCATCCAGCTGCTGCAGGGCTGCGATGACCTGGTTGGCGGCATCCATTCCCTGCACGGCGGTATTGATGACCTTGAATTGCACGGATGGCCAGCGCAGGCTGGCATTGCGCAGCACGTCCTTCTCCGCATCCGAATCACGCCCGGTAATCAGGCCGATGCGGTGGGGAAGAACAGGCAGCGGGCGCTTGTGCTCAGGGGAGAAGAGGCCTTCTGCTCCCAGCGCCTGGCGCAATCGTTCCAGGCGCACCAGCAGCTCGCCCAAGCCTACCGGTCGCAGGTCCGTGGCATTCAAGGAAAGCCGGCCGGTTTTCGCGTAGAAGCTCGGTTTCACCTGGGCCACCACGCGGGAGCCCACCTGCGGGGTGGCATCCAGCTTGCGCATCGTCGAGGCCCAAATGGTCACCGAGAAAGAGAAGTCCGCATCGACATCGCGCAGGGTGAGGTAGGCGTGGCCGTTGCGCACATTGGCTTCCAGCAATTGGCCTTCAACCCAAACCACCGGAGAGTTCTCGATATGGATTTTCAGCTTTTCCGAGAGCAGCCGCAGCGGCCAAGGATTGTCCGCGGTGGTCTGCCCGGCGGTCGCCGGCAAACTGGCGGGGGCTTGGGGATCCATCGGTGCCGCTCCTTGGAAAGTCGAATCTCTGGTGCATCTGTGAGACTACCGCATGGCACCGACGGCTGGCCGGATCCCCGGGGGCTGGGGCTAGGCCGCGGCAGGTGGAGCGCAGGTATCGCAATGGGCGATTTTCATACCCGATTGGCCCCGCAAGACCCGGGGAAACGGGGTTTTCCAACGATTGGGACAAGCCTGCCTGCGGGCATTGCGAGGGGCAATGTGCGGGTGGACACTATTGAGCATTGGGGAAGCACTTCAGAAGGATGCAGGGCCATGCGTGGGGCATTGGGGAATAAGAATATTGCGCGTTCTGGGTGGACTTGGGTGGCAGCGCTCAGCTTGCTGGCCGGTTCCATTCCGCTCTCCGCCGCGGCCCCGATGCCCGTGCTGGCGGCTGCGGCAGTGCCGGCCGCAACGGTGGACGTTGCCAGTGCCATATCCATCGACTTGCCGGTCCGGGTGCGCACCACGGCGGATCTGAATATGCGCACCGGCGCCTCGACCAGTTACCGGATCCTGGTGCAGATACCCACGGGGACCTCGGTTCCTGTATCCGGGCGTGCCTCCAACGGCTGGTACAAGGTCAGCTACAACGGGTACACCGGGTACGTCAGCGGCTACTACGTGGTCGCCGCTTCGGTGCGCACGCTCGATGACCTGAATCTGCGCACCGGCACATCCACCAGCTACCGGGTCCTGCTGAGCATCCCGAAAGGGAAGACGGTTCCCGCCTACGCCCGCGCCTCCAACGGATGGTACAAGGCCAGTTACGGAGGGTACACCGGCTGGGTCAGCGGCAGCTACGTGACCACCTATCCGAAGCCGCCCTCCGCCCCGCGGTCCACCGGTCCCAACCGGACATCGAGGGTGGTGCTCACCTTCGATGACTGCCCGCGCACGCTGAGCGCCTTCACCTCGGTCATGGATTACGCCGCCAGCAGCAACATCGGCCTGGTGATCGCTCCCACCGGCGATTGCCTCGGCTCGTTCAAGTCGCGCTACGGCGTGGACCTGGCCGCGCTGGCCCGGGCCAAGGGCCAATGGGTGATCAACCATTCGATCAGCCACCCGGATCTGCGCCCGCTGTCCTGCCAGCAGGCCGGTGCGCAACTGGGCGGCTCCGGCGTGCACACGAATTTCGGGCGCCCGCCTTTTGGAGCCATCGACGGTTCGGTGCGTTGCGGCTACGACAGCCGCGGGATGGCCATCTGGACCTGGTCCCGCGACACCCGCGACTGGGACGTGAAATCCAAGTCGATCACCATCTCGCGGGCCTCGGCCGCGGTGCCCGGGGACACCGTGCTGATGCACATGCAGTGGTACGGCTTCTCGCCCGATGCGCTGCGCCCGATGCGCTGCGCCAGATCAAGGCGAACCTCGGCGCCCGCTCGGTGGGCGTGTGCCGGGCCTACCACGGGTCCGATGGCACCGGCGCGGTGGTGCGCACCCCGGTGCTGCTGCCCAGTTCGCTGCCCTGCTGAACCGGCAAGCACCCTTCGGAGGCAGATCTCACAGTCCCCGGAGGGTGGCGCGCATCATATGAGCATGGGCTAACTTGCATGCACTTCGTAGACTAGAGGTATGGCTACTTCCACTTCCACTACGGTCTCGCTGTCAATGCCTCGGATCCCGCGGGTGCGCCGCACCCCGGCCGAGATTGCAGCTGCCTCCCCAACGGTCACCGAGCGCAAGGTCCTGCTGGCCGCTCCTCGCGGCTACTGCGCAGGCGTGGACCGGGCAGTGGTTGCCGTTGAAAAGGCGCTGGAGCACTACGGTCCTCCGGTGTACGTGCGCAAGCAGATCGTGCACAACCTGCACGTGGTCTCCGAGCTGGAATCCCGCGGAGCGATTTTCGTCGAGGAGAACGAGGAAGTGCCCGAGGGCGCCCTAGTGGTCTTCTCCGCCCACGGCGTCTCCCCGGCCGTGGTGCAGTCCGCGGCGGACCGCAACCTGCAGACCATCGATGCCACCTGCCCGCTGGTCACCAAGGTGCACCGCGAAGCCGTGCGCTTCGCCAAGAACGACTACGAGATCCTGCTGATCGGCCACGAAGGCCATGAAGAGGTCGAGGGCACCTACGGCGAAGCCCCGGAGGTCACCACCATCGTGAACAACCCCGAGGAAGCCGACACCGTCCAGGTGAAGAACCCGGACAAGCTGATCTGGCTCTCGCAGACCACCCTGAGCGTGGACGAGACCATGGAAACCGTGCGCCGGCTGCGCGAGCGCTTCCCGAACCTGCAGGATCCACCCAGCGATGACATCTGCTACGCAACCACCAACCGCCAGGCCGCGATCAAGAACATTGCGCCGCAGTCGGATCTGGTGATCGTGGTCGGTTCGGCGAACTCCTCGAACTCGGTGCGCCTGGTCGAGGTGGCACTGGACCACGGGGCAAAGGCTTCCTACCGCGTGGACTTCGCCAACGAAGTGGACGAGGCCTGGTTCGAGGGCGTCTCCACCGTCGGCGTGACCTCCGGTGCCTCGGTGCCAGAGGTGCTGGTCCGCGAAGTCGTGGCGCTGCTGGCAGAGTACGGCTTCACCGACGTTTCCGAGGTCACCACCGCGCAGGAAGACATCATCTTCTCGCTGCCCAAGGAAATCCGCGGAAAGCTCAAGGAAGCCGGGGACGAGGAACGTGCCCTGGGCGGACACGCCCGCCCGCAGGCCTGATTTCTCCATAAGAATTCAAGCGCCAGTACACCATTGCGCGCTCATCACTAGTAAAAGGTAGAATTTCCTCCCGTGGCTCTTACTATCGGAATCGTCGGACTGCCAAACGTCGGCAAGTCCACCATGTTCAACGCGCTGACCCGTGCCCAGGTGCTGGCAGCCAACTACCCGTTCGCAACCATCGAACCCAATGTGGGTGTCGTGCCGTTGCCTGACTCGCGGCTGAAGGTGCTCGCCGGAATCTTCAATTCCGAGCGCATCCTGCCTGCGACCGTCTCCTTCGTGGATATCGCCGGCATCGTCAAGGGCGCTTCGGAGGGCGAAGGCCTGGGCAATAAGTTCCTGGCGACAATCCGCGAAGCTGATGCGATCTGCCAGGTCACCCGCGCATTCGTGAATGACGACGTGATACATGTGAACGGCAAGGTGGACCCGGCCTCGGATATCGAGACCATCGCTACCGAGCTGATCCTCGCGGACCTGCAGACCATCGAGAACCAGCTGCCTCGCCTGGAAAAGGAACTGCGCACCAAGAAGATCGAGAAGTCGTTCCTGGACGCAGTGCTCAACGCGCAGAAGGTGCTCGAAGAAGGCATCACCTTGTTCGCCGCCGCGAAGACCAAGGGCGTGGACCTTGAAGAGCTCGCGCCGATGCAGCTGATGACCACCAAGCCATTCATCTACGTGTTCAACACCGATGAGGCTGGCCTGGCCGATACCGAGATGCAGGCCAAGCTCTCCGAGCTGGTTGCCCCTGCCGAGGCGATCTTCCTGGATGCCCAGTTCGAATCCGAACTGGCTGAACTGGAAGAAGACGAAGCGGCCGAAATGATGGAAGATGCCGGCATCGTCGAGTCCGGCCTGGGCAAGCTGGCCCGCGTCGGCTTCGACACCCTGGGCCTGCAGACCTACCTGACCGCTGGCCCGAAGGAAACCCGCGCATGGACCATCGCCAAGGGCGCCACCGCGCCTGAGGCAGCCGGTGTCATCCACACCGACTTCCAGCGCGGCTTCATCAAGGCCGAGGTCATCGGCTTCGAAGACCTCGTTGCCGCTGGTTCGGTGGCTAATGCCAAGTCTGCGGGCAAGGCCCGCATCGAAGGCAAGGAATACATCATGAAGGACGGCGACGTCGTGGAGTTCCGCTTCAACGTGTAGTCGCGTTCCGCTTCAATGTCCCGCTCGAGTGCCCGGATCTCCCTGTGGAGATCCGGGCACTTGATCTATGTGCGACCAGCAGGCGAGTCGCCGTGCCAGGGACTAGCGAAATGTTCGGCTGATCGCGCTGCCGGTCTGGAACAGGGTGATCCACACCAGGAACTTCTGGACTGGACGCAGCGGCCATGCGACAAGTCCTCGCCACCCTTGGCGTCGCGACCAGGACCTGCTGATCCGCAGCTGTGTGCCACCGGTCGCGTTCGCCAAGGTGAATTCAGCCAGAATCGAATTACCCTGCGCGACGTCGGGATAGCCAAAGCTCCATGCGATCCTGTCCGGTTGGTGAATTGCGATGAGCTCAACACTGCGTCGACGAAACTGAGGCTTGATCTTCACAGGTTTGCCGTCTGGATAGATTGCGGGTGCCGTGCCCTCCCAGACCGTACCCGGCATCGCTTCTTGACCGGTCTGGTCGAGGGTGCCGATGCTCGGTTCCCACTCGGGGATACGTGCGGGATCTGTGAGGAACGCCCACACTTCGTCCAGTGGTGCGGATACGAAAGTCTCAATCGTTCCCGTGGTCCGCCCCTTCACTTTCGCTGCAAAGGGCATGGACTTCATAGAGGGCGAGTCGGCCCGATCGAGGCGTTCGATGAGCGCATCGGATGTTGTGCCAAGGCGGCCGAGGATATCCGTGATCAGGCCGCTGGGCTCTGCGACGAGTTCCCGGAGAACGGCGGCAGCGTCGCCCGACTTGCCTTTGCTGCTGGATTTCGCGATGAGGTCCCGAGCGGGACGAGTCCACTCGTACCCATCCGTCTCATGGAACACGATGCGCCCGGCCTCGGGGAACGACGCCTCGATGCCGAGTGAAGCCAGCTGTGCATCACGTTGGTCCTCGACGGCGAGACGGGCGCTGTCAATGTCGATACCCAGCTCGCGCAGTGCGCGGCCGGCAGACTGGTCGTTGATGACCAATGCGAGGAACAGGTGGTCGATGTCGGCTTCGCGGAGCCCGAGCCGGGATGCTTCCTCCATGGCGGCCAGGGAAAGCGATTGGCTGGTCTGAGCGGCGCGGACGAGTTTGTTCATCTGTTCCTCCTGGGTGTCGAGATCGCGGGGTCAATTCTTTTGGAGTGCTTCTTGTGGGCAGCTTGTCGCGTCACTCCGAGCGCGTCGGCGATCTCCTGCCAACTCATGCCCGAACGCAACGCGGCCTCGACCTGCCGAAGTTCCAAGGTGTCCGCAAGCACGCGCAAGGACGCTACGGCCCGCAATCCTGCTTTCGGGTCGCTGGTATCGGCTGCTACTGTTGCGATCCGCGGAGACTCCATGTCGTCAACCTATGTTGCTAAGTGGCCGGATGTCAACCTGGGTTGCCTATTTGCTCGGCGAGTTTGGTGTTCGCAGGGCCAAGAGAGGGTCGACGCTTCGGGGATTCGCCGGGTACTGAGAGGTTGGTAAGAGCGGCGACGTGGTGGAGTTTAGATTTTCGAACTAGAGTGCGGACTTGAGGACAGCCCAGAAGCGCGCTTCCGGGCCTGTCGAGCCCGGACGTTCTTCAAGCATCAGCCTGAGCGCGGTTGAGCCCCATGGAGACATACGCGGAGAACCCCGCTCGCTTCGCGAACTTGATGCGTCGCCGCTGTGTCTCGGTGAAGCCGAGCTTGGCGTACAGCCCGAGGGCGGGGGTGTTGGTGTCCTTGATGTCGCGCAGCACGAACTTGTCGGAGGGCAGTTCCAGGAGCCGGCGCATCAGCGCAGTGGCTACGCCTTTGCCCTGATGCTGCGGCGCTGTCGTGACGAACGCAATCTCCGTCAGACCGGTGCGGGCACCGTCATAGGCCCCCATGAATCGACTGCGGATGATCCGATAGCTGATCATGCCGTGTATTGGACCGAGCACGCGCTGGAGCTCGCGCCGATCCGGCTCGAAGCACTCCTGCTCGCCTTCGGTGACGACCGCGACCGCGGCGGGCTCGCCGTCGACGAGCGCGACGTGGAAGCGCTCCAGGATGAGCATCGGGGCGAACGCGTCGGCAAGCACACCGGGGTCCTTGGAGAAGAACGCGAAATCCTCGGCGAACCCTTGCGTGAGAACTTCAGCGATCCTGTGCCGATACCCCTCACCCAGTTCGTCTGCGCGCGCGACTTCGATCTTCATCGGGGTCCTCCTGTGAACATTCGTAGGATCAGCTCGACATCGGGCTCCGCAAATCCCTCCCGAAGAGCAACGTGCATCGTCGTTATACCGGCAAGCATGGCGAAGTAGTGAGAAGTCATTCGGGTTGGGTCTCCCGCGGTGATTTGGCCTGCGGCCTGGCCTCGACTGATGAGCAAGGCGAAGGCCCGCCAGAGCGTCCCCTGCGTTGCGGCCAGTCGCGCCGCAGTCCCCTCAGGAGTGTCCGTCGAGAAGCCCTGGTTGATCACCATGTAGAACTCGGCCGCGCCGTTGTTCGCTGCGAGGTCTGCCACGTATACCTCGGTGAAGGATCGGATCATGGAGAGCGGATCCCCTTCGGTCGAGAGCTGAACGGCGACAGCCTCGAGCCCGCGTGAGGCCTGATCGATTAGTTCATCGAACAGTTCTTCCTTGCTCGCATAGTGCCGGTAGATCGACCCAGTGCTGATCCCCGCCTCGACGGCGATCTGACGCATGTTCGTGGCCGCGAAACCACGGTGCGCGAAGACCCGGACGGCGGCCGTCTCCACAGCAGCGCGTGTGGCTGAACGCAACGCTTCATTCTGTTCCGTCGTCCGCGGCACGAAAATCCTTTCAATGAATTTCTGTTCATTTTATGCTTCGATCGCAGACGGCACAACTCTGTGCTCTTCCTGGGCTGGTGCCCGCGAGGTGCCAGGTGGTCGGTGGATTGATTCGTGGCACCGGTTCGGCACCCAGCGGTTGGTAGTGCCGGAACTCGGTGGAGTTCCGCTTCAACGTGCAATTCTCATGTCTCAATCGCCCTCGATTTCTTTTGGAGCCGGGGGTGATTTTTTGCCTCGTGCCATTGATTCATCACGAAGTGGCGCCGGAAGGAAAGCTCCTCCACATTAGCGATGCCGTTCAAGGTGCATGGGCCTTTTCCCTTATGGGGCAACGCCGCAAGCAGGCTGAGGAACCAGGTCCCGCGTTGCGGCGATTTAACCGACGGTCTGGGAGCCGGATCCGCGCGGCAATCCGGACGAACTCCGCCCTGCGCTCTAGAGCTCTTACTTGGGTGGAGCCCCGAAGCGCGATTAGGGACCTGTTGAATTCATGGGCACTCAAGTATCGGCCTGAGCTCCCTGCGGCCACTGCCCGCGGCGCGCAAGGAGCTGCCCTGCCGATCATGCCCCGCAGAGGACGGGATTCTCCGGCGGCTTGTGCGTGCGGAAGTCAGGCGCGATCCATCGCGTCGATGTATCGCGTCAGCGCGTCGCGGTTCTGCTGGAGCAGGACGATGCGCTCGGCCAGCTTGTCGCGCTGTTCGACGAGCATCGCGCGCAGTTCGGGATCGGGATCGGCAACGATCGTGCTGCCAATGTCGTTCAGGCACGGCAGCATGTCGCGGATGATCCGGGTGGGGACCCCTGAGTCGAGCAGCCTGCGGATTTTCAGCACGCGCTCCACGAGATATTCGTCGTAATCGCGGTACCCGTTCTCCAGCCGCAGCGGCGTGATGAGTCCCTGCTCCTCGTAGTACCGGAGCATGCGCGTGGGCACCCCAGTTCGATTGGCCAGCTCGCCGATCCGCATTCCAGTTCTCCTTCACATCCATGTCAAGGATACGGGTCGGAACCGCCTCCCGGCCACGGCAGCTCTCCGCGAATCCGCCCGCAGGCTGCGCAGTCTGCCTTGGTGCCAGAGTCCGCGGGCCTGCAGGCACGGTAATTTGACCTTTACATGGATGTCAATGTTCGATGATGGTTCCATGAACAAGGAACAACGCAAGATGATTCTCGGCTTGTCGCTGACTGACGGCTACGGCACCCTGCCCGGTGCCTGGCGGGCACCGCACGTCGACCCCGGAAACTACTCGAAGGTCGAGGCGAACATTCGCTACGCCCAAGCCGCCGAGCGCGGTGGCTTCTCGTTCGTATTCACGCCCGACTTCCCGGCCGTGCGGGGCAGCCTCGAGCATTCGACCGTCAGCAACATCATGGATCCGCTCATGGAGGCGGCCGCGATCTCGCAAGCGACGAGCAACATCGGTTTCGTGCTCACGGGGTCCACGACGTTCCAGGAACCCTTCAACACGGCTCGGCAGTTCAAGACGCAGGACATCATGAGCCGTGGCCGCGCCGGCTGGAACGCCGTCACGACGAGCGACCAGCTCGTCGCGTCGAACTACGGCAAGCCCGTCGCGGACCGGGTCGAGCGATACCAGCGCGCCCATGAATCGATCCAGATCGTGCAGTCGCTCTGGGGCAGCTGGGAGATGGATGCCTGGATCAAGGACCAGGAATCGGGCCGCTTCATCGACCCCGCGAAGCTGCAGCCGATCAGCCTCAGCGGCGAGTACGTCGCATCCCGCGGGCCGCTCGCGTTGCCGCCGTCGGAGCAGGGGCAACCCGTCGTCTTCACTTCGGGAGGACCGAGCCCGCATCTGCTCGAGCTGGCTGGGCGCTATGCGAGCGGCTTCATCACGGAGGTGTGGACGATCGAGGAGGCTCGCGCTGCGCGGAGGGCGCTGCGCCGGGCCGCCGAGGAAGCTGGCCGCAACCCCGACGACGTGAAGTTCATCGTCGGCATCATGACCACAGTGTCCCCAACGGTACGTGAAGGGCTCGACCGGCGCCTGTCGATGTCAGGCAAGGTCATGGAGGCGCGCCTGCCGCACCTCAGCGCGATGATCGGTGTGCCGATCTTGTCCGAGCGCATCGACAAGCCGCTCACGCCCGAACAGCTGGCCAGCGCTCACGCCTCGCCGCAGGACCCGCGCTCCGGGATCGCGCTCAAGGTGGCGCGCGAGGGGTGGTCGCCGCGCGACATCCTCGCGCACGGCGTGATCGACTACCATCCCGTGACCGTGGGGCCGGGAACGGTGCACGCCGATCACCTGCAGGAATGGTTCGAGGCCGGTGCCGCCGACGGCTTCTGGCTGTCGCCCGATGTCTATGAGGACGGCGTTGACGCGTTCGTCGACGAGGTCGTGCCGATCCTGCGCGAACGCGGCCTGTATCCCGAGGACTACGTGGGCTCCACGTTGCGCGAGAACCTCGGCATCCCCGGCCAGTACGGACTCGGCGAATGGCTGAAGTGATCACGCCTGATCGGATGCCTGCGAACTCGCTCGAGCTGGTGCCGCTGGTCGCGCCGCTCGTCTTATTGCAGGTCGCGAGAGCAGAGGTTGGCCTGTGTCGGACCCCGGTGGAGTTCCTGGTCGCTGCGCAGTCGCGTTCCACGCTGACTACTGGATGAGCTGCGCCAGACAGGGGGCAGGATCCGCACGTTGGCGCGGGTCCTGCTCTTTTTCGTTGGACTCAGCCAGCCCGGAAGCTCGTAAGGTGCGGGATGCGGGCAAGGGAAATATGGCAGGAGACAGTAATCCATATCCCACGCATACTCCTGATACTTGAAGCAGTTACCGGAATCCAAAAGGAGGCCTGTCGTTGACGCGAGCAGACGATTCGAGCGAAGCCCCGATACTTGAAACTGCGCTGGAGATTGTTGCGCACGCAGAACTGGCAGAACAAGATGCCGCAGAGCTTCGCAGACTGTTCGATGCCGAGTACCTGCGGGATGCCGGCATCTGGGATCCGGATCTGCCATATGGCTATGCCCCGCATGATTTCCACATCATGGCCCGGTGCAAAGGCGAGGTTGTCGGCCATGTCGGGTGGGCGCGACGCACGATCGGTGTGGGAGGCCGCGGCCTTGTCGTTGCAGGTGTGGGTGGAGTGCTGGTTTCCGAGCGCGCGCGGGGCCGCGGCCTAGGCGGGATCCTGATGAATCTCGTGGCTTCGTCGATGGTTGATGCCGGCGGGATTGCGTTCGGCTATCTCGGTTGCCGCGAGGAGGTGGCCGCTTTCTACAGCTCGTGCGGATGGACTCGGATTTCCGCTGCCGAGCGTTCGATTAGCCGTGGAGGCCACGCAATTTACGACCCGCCGGGCCAACCTCTGCTTATTCTGCCCATCGAGTCCCAGCTTGCTTCCTGGCCAGAAGGTGAAGTCGACCTTCGCGGGCGGGCGTGGTGACGCCCAAGCGGTATCCTGCGCAGGATATGACCGGGCTTGGCGATAGCCCGGGCTATTTTTCACGGTCGATGTTGTCTATCCCCACAGCTCAACATACCGTTGGAAGAAATAGGACCGAGCGCTAGGGAAGTGGAGGCAGATCGAATGAGGAAACTTCCCAAGGTAGCCTGGCTACGAGTCTCGGTGTACCTTGGCATCTCGATTTTGGGGCTGGCCTTGTTCCTTGCGTGCTATTGCATGATTTCCGGCCGGTCGCTCGCCGAGGCTCTTGGCAGCTTCTGGATCGCGATAGCAATTGCTCTTGCTACATCCACTATCACTGCGGTCCGCGACCAACGGCAAGACACTGGAACCGAGTACTCCGAGCCGGAACTATAGCCCCTGCCTTTCGGCTGGTTCAGTTGGAAGGCTTAGTTGCGATGCCGTCGAGCCACAGAACATCTGATTCGTCATTGTGCTTGCCTCCGGATCCAACGTGCTTGCTGGAGATATTCGGTCCCTTTTGAATGACATGGACCATCGCCATGCCGTGGCCCCGGCCCAGCTGGTAGTCCTCCTTGAGCCATGCCAGGATCTCTGCTGCTTTGACCCCTTCTTGGCCAAGGCCTTTCTCACGGGCGATCTCGATTAGCTGGCGAGCAGTGAGCCCGGTCTTCATTTCTATGGTGTCCAGATAGGCTTGAAATGACATGGAGAAACCTCTCGAAGGCATGAATAGGTGCCTCGAATACTAGACCTAATCCCACGCCGCGCATAGAAGTAGTAGCCGGAGGATGCCACGCGGCCAGCGCACGAGAACCACGGTGTGCTCCACGACTGGCATCCTTGCGGCCTTCCGCGTCTAATCGCCACCAGTGATGGCGCCCTGATCGGCAGCAACCAGGCTGGTTGAAATGACCCGCAGGCAAGTAAAGACGCATGTCTCGGGACAGTGGAGAACAGCTGCCCGCAAGTGCTGAAGCCTAGTTCCGTTCGCTGAATTCCAACGTGTAATTCTCCGCCGTTGGCAGGTGCCCGGGATCGTCTTCAAACGGCCTGTAATCGACTGAATGCAGGTATCCGGCAACAACCCAGAGATCCAGATGCCCCAGCTCCTTGCCATCTTTTGAAACGAGAACAGTGGAGAATGGGCCACCACCATGCCGGACGCTTTGGCAATCGCGTTTGCTTGTGAAGGAAATCGAGAAGCACTCGCATTCTTTGAACTGGTAGCCGCCCCAACGCGCAAACTTCAGTTGCTGTCGAGCCTTTGCTGATACAGCATCTGTGCCGCTGCAGAGCAAGGCCAGCAGCTCTAGTTCAGCAGGTCGAAGTTCTCCGCCTGGGACTCGCTTAGGTCGGTTATCCATGGGGACAGCCTATATTGCCCTGTGACTAGGAATTGCATCGCTACGTTCCTAGAGCAGCAGCATCGAAGAAGCTACCTCGGGGATCGCCGAAGACGGAATGGCAGTTGAAGCGTTTTCAAGGACGAGCAAGGAAGCGTTCGGGATTTCTTCGGCTAGCACTATGCCGTTGCCGACGGGGAAGAACGGATCCTTTGCACCGTGAACCACCAAGGTGGGGATATCGAGCTCGGACAGCCGCTCGCGCCAGCGCGGAGTGCAGTCCAGCTTGGAAAAGACGATCCCGATTTGGTTTGCCAGATGGGCTTCTGCCTCTGCGCTTGCCGTACGGTCCCAGATGCGGGAGGCCAAGTCCATGGCAACTTCTGGATCATTGCCTAGAATTTGCGAACCCTCGGCGGAGAATTGGGCAACGGCCGCGCGGTCTGCCCAATCCGGCATAGGGCGGGAAAACAGCTTGCCCATGGTTGCCTGGTCATGATCTGGCAAATCTTTGTCTACCGGTCCGGGAGCTACTGGTCGTGTGCCTATCAGCGTCAGGGCGCCGAATGATTCGGGATGATCCAGCGCCGCAATCTGCGCGATCATGCCGCTGACTCCGATACCGGCTACATGCGCTGGACGGCTATCCAGTAATCTGGCCAGCGCTGCGGCATCAGAGGCCAGATCGCGCAGGTTGTATTCGGGTTTCATCGGGTTCCCGGCCGTTGATTCACCGCAATCCCGCAGGTCGTAGCGAACCACATGGCGCCCGCCAGCGGCCAGGGCCTGGCACAGGGCATCTGGCCAAGCAAGCATGGTGATTCCGCCGATGAGGAGAACCAATGGATCACTTTTGCTGCCGAAGGATTCGGCACCGAGCTCCACACCGTTGGCTTCAACCGTTCCCATGCGCGACCTGCCTTTGCTATCAGAATCCAAGGATGGCTTGCCTGCCGCCTTGAGGTCAATAGGAATCGGAGTTCTAGAAGAGCGGCCAGGGCACGGCGGGCATCTGCCCCCTATGAGCAGGGAAGTGCCCTTCGCTGCGCAGGGTAGCGCAGCGCTCGGCGAGCGCCGCGATTTCTTCATCGGCTAGCAGCTGGGACAGTTCTTGGCCAAGTTCTGCGTCCAGGGCATCGCTGACCGTCCGGAGGCCGGCCAGTTCTTCTTCACCCAGCGGTTGGCCAACCCAACCCCAAAGCACGGTGCGCAGCTTGTGCTCTGCGTTGAAGCAGAGCCCATGATCGACTCCGTAGCGGTGGCTACCTGGCATGGCTAGAATGTGGTCGCCCTTGCGGTCTGCGTTGTTGACCAGTGCATCGAAGACCGCCATGCGCCGCAGCACAGGTGTATCCTCGTGGATCAACGTCATCTGCTGCCCCGATTCATCCTGCCCATGCAGAATGGTCTTCCAACCGCCAGCTGGCACCATGTCCGCGGCTACGATGTCTACTGGGCGCTGTCCTCGATCAACATCTTGCCATAGCTGCACCATGCCTTCGCCAAACTGCCCTTCGCGCAGCCAAGTGCGCGGGACGAGGTTCCAGCCCAGGGCTTCAGATACGAGGAAGGCGGCAACTTCGCGGTATGCGAGGGTGCCATGGGGAAAATCCCAGAGGGGTTTCTCGCCAGCAATGGGCTTGTAGACCACGCTGTTCTCGCCGATGCTGCCCAGGAAAGTTGCATTGGAGGCGGTGGTGATGCGGCCGGTGAGTTCCAGCTGCGCGGTCAGCAGATCGGGCGAGCTCATTCGCCAGTCTCATCTTTGCAAGTATGCCCATCCGGATCAATCGGATAACCGCAGTTGGCGCACATAGGCCGCCCAGCAGCCACGATCTCATGGGTGCGCATGGCGAAAGCGCGTGCAGTGCCTACGGGCATGCGCACGCGCAGCAGCGCGCCCGGTCCATCTGGATCAAAGTCGGCTTCATCTTCTTCGTTCAAGGAGAAGGCTTCCAGAACTACCTGCGCTACGGTGGCATCCCATCCGAGATTCATGGAACCCACCCGGAAGGACTCGTTGACTTCTTCCAGCGGATCGTTGTCAACCAGTTCCACCGGAGTATGTTCGGGAACGCTGAAGGGGTTGCCCTTGACGGTGGAGAGCTGATCGAGAATCTCGTCAATCATCTCGGCAACCACCGCGGCTTGCTGTTTTTCCAAGGCGATGCTGGACAGTTCCTTGCCGGCTCTTGCCTGGAGGTAGAAGGTGCGGGACCCGGGCTCGCCGATGGTGCCAATGACAATGCGGTCTGGCCAATTGAATTCGTTGACTGTTGCCGTCATTTCGCTCTCCTTAGTGTCCTGCTCCGCCGCCGACTGGGGCATCGGTTGTCTTGATTCCTGGGGCTAGCCAGGAGAGGTCTCCGGCGTCGGTGTTGATGGAATACACGCGAGGCGCACCGGTCCCGTAGTGCACAATTGATGCGGAAGCCGGGCCCACATTCAGTCGCTGGAACAGATCCAAATGCATTCCCAGCGCGTCAGCCAGTACCGACTTGATGATATCGCCATGGCTGAAGGCCGCCCATACCGCTCCGGCACCATGCTCGGCCTCGATGGCCGCGTCATGGCGCCTGATGGCTGCTACTGCCCGGGATTGCATTCCGGCCATGGATTCGCCATCCGGGAAGGTCACCGAGGACGGAGCTGACTGCACTGCTTTCCAGAGGTCTTCGGCGGCCAAGTCCTGCAGCGTGCGGCCTTGCCACTGGCCGTAGTCGCATTCCGAGAGTTCGGGTTCAATCAGCAATTGCGCCGCTGGGCTTTGCCGCTGCATGGCGAACTCCGCCGTCTGCACACAGCGTTCCAGCGGGCTTGAGACAACGCCAGCCAAGGGGAGCGCTGCTAGGCGTTCGGCGGTACGAATCGCCTGTTCTTCGCCGGTTTGGTCGAGGAATACTGAGGGGGTGCGTCCGGCCAGTACGCCGGTGGCGTTGGCGGTAGTGCGTCCGTGCCGCACAAGGATTACTGTGGCCATGAACCCAGCCTAGTCATGGAGATGGTGGCAAGCGACTCCTGGGCTGAAAACAGGACCGGGGCTTCGAAGAGCCCGGCAGGTTCTGGAGGTGCGGTACCTTCACCCGTTGCACCCTTGCTGCAACGCGAGGGTCAGGGCTGATCATTGGTTCGCCGAGCGAACGCTATGGCTCGATGAGCGCCGGGCGAGGTGTGAGTTCAGTCCTCATAACAGCGCCTTTGTTCGTACCGGCTCACGGCATCGGGGTACCATGAAAGTTGGCCAATTCGGGGCGGCAGCTCTCGGAAGTCCCTTGCAAATGACTCGTCGAAAGCGGCGACGCCATGATCCACCACTGGATGTGGCCTTATAAACGGAGTGATAATTCTTGTCTGGAGTCCTCCAGCAGCCAGCGTCAGAACAGCGGTCTGATTCCAAGACACGCACCATCCTTGTCGACGGCGAGCATGCTGGCCGGCGGATCGAGAAGTTCCTCCGGGTCCAGCTCAAGACGGTGCCCGCCGGGCAGCTTTTCCGGCTGATGCGCAAAGGGCAACTGCGTGTTAACGGCAAGAAAGTCCAGGAAGGCTACCGGCTAGCCGTAAACGACCAGATCACGCTGCCGGCGCTATATGCAGAACAGGGCGTGGCACCAGCCTTCGATGTCCCGGCACCATTGCTCAATCGGCTACGCAACTGCGTCCTGCACGAAGACCGGGACGTCCTGGTGATTGACAAGCCTGCCGGCGTCGCCGTGCACCGGGGAACCGATGTTCCTGCGGGGGTTATCGAAGCTTTCCGCCAGTTGCGCCCCGAGCTGCCGGACCTGGAATTGAGCCACCGGCTGGATCGCGATACTTCCGGGCTGCTGGTGTTGGCGAAGACCCCGAGCATGCTGCGCTACCTGCATGAGATGCTTCGGGAGAGCGAAGAGGAGATAGAACGCCACTACCTTGCGCTCGTTGCAGGGCATTGGAGCGAAAAGACCGAAACGATCCACTCGCCGCTGCTGCGCCGTGCCGACAAGGTCGTGGTTGATCCGAACGGTCAGCGAGCCGAAACCCATGTCACCGTGAAGCAGCGCGTAGGCCAGCGCGCCACCATTCTGGATGTGCAGCTGATGACCGGACGCAAGCACCAGATCCGGGTCCACCTGCAAAGCGAAGGCCATCCGATTGCAGGAGACGACCGGTATGGCTTCGCGAAGTTCAACCGCCGCGTCGAACAGCTTGGGGGTCGCGGGCTGTTCCTGCATGCGACTAAGCTGGTGATTCCCAAGCCCGACGGCCAGGAACTGGTGATCGAGGCACCCATGCCGCAGCGCTGGAAGCAGTTGCTGAAGGCAGGGCTATAGCCCGAGCAAGGCTGGCAAGAGGGGAAAAGATGGCTGAAGGACCCTGGAAGCACGTTGCCGAGGGAGTATTCCAGCGCAGATATGATCCGTTGGATATTACCGTGGGAGCGGTGCACGGCGGGCAAGGCGTGACGATCATCGATACCCGCAACAACGCACCCGAAGCACAAGAAATCCTTGACGAAGCCACAACGCAATTCGGACTGCCGATCGTTGCCGTGATCAACACCCACGCGCATTATGACCACACCTTCGGCAACCAGCTCTTTGCCCAGCGGGGAATCCCGATTTACGGCCATCACCGGATCCCCGCGCACTTCGAGCAGTTCGAGAAGCCCCGGCTTGAAATGGTGCAGCGCTCGCCGGAAATCGAGCCTGAAATGAATTGGGGCGGTGTAACGCTGACGCCGCCTAGCCACTTGCTGGCCGAACCCTGCACGGCAAATCTAGGCGGACGGGAAGTTGAACTGATCCCGCTGGGTGCTGGGCATACCGACACCGACCTTGCGATCCATATTCCTGATGCCAAGGCATGGTTCCTTGGCGACATCATCGAGCAGTCTGGTCCACCGATGTTCGACTCGGACGCCTATCCGATGAAGTGGCCTATGGTGCTCCAATCCCTGCTAGCGCGCATCCAGCCGGGAGACGTGATTGTTCCAGGCCATGGAGAGCCCGTCGACCGGGAATTCGTCGTTCGGCAAATGCACTGCTTCGAGCTGCTCGCCACGACCCTGGGTTCGGCTCATGAGAACGGTGCGGCAATCACGGACATTGCGTTCCCTGCAGAGCTGCAAGAACTGTGGCCTGCCGATTTCCTTCTCGAAGCTGCCAAGGATGCCTACGCGCAGCTGCCGGGTAACGCGAAGGAATCAAGAAAGCGCGGCGATTGAAGCCAGAGCACTAAATGACCTCACGGCCGGCACGCGCCTGAGGGCAGCGGCGGAATGGGCGAAATGTCAGTATTCGTTCTTGATCACGAAGTACGAGCCGCGGATGGTCCCTGCAAGCTTGGACTTCTGGCGGGCGAACTTGAACTTCCCTTCCAGCTCGTTGGGCACAGCCATGCCATCGGAAAGCTTGAAGCCCACGGCGCGCTTCTCGCTGGGATCCAGGCCGTAGAGAACATTGATGGATAAGCCGGACTCGTAGAAGACATAGGCGCGCTTGGCGCCATCCGCCTCGAACACAGTTGCCTGCAATGGCTTCGATGCGATGTGCAAGTCGCGTTCCTGCGCCAGAATCGTGTGCACCCAAGCTATGGCTTCCCTAGCGTCGTCTGCTTGCTCCACGGCAAAGTCGTGGTTGAACTTGTTCTTCAGATAGCGCGCTTCGTTGGCGCGCAAGCCTGCCAGCGCGTCAGCAACAGGCGAAGTCTCAAGACCGTGGGTGGATACGTCTTTGAAATCGACAAGGTATGGCATGGGCATCCCTTCCGGCGTTGGCCCCGTGGATTCGGTAATTCGTTGTTATCGTACTCCGCGAAGCTAGCCGAAGGCACTGAATCCGGTCAGATCCCTGCCGAGGATCAACGCCTGCACAGACTCGGTTCCCTCATAGGTATGCAAGGCTTCGATATCGCCGAAATGGCGAATCACGTGATTTTCCAGCAAGATTCCATTGCCGCCGAGCAGGTCGCGGGCGGTGGCTGCCACCCGGCGGGCAGCCCTGGTGTTGTGGTACTTCAGCAGCGAAGCTTGCGTGTCTTTCAACCGGCCGGCAGCCTGGGCGCCGGCCACGGCCACGCACTGCAACTGCATATTGGTGATTTCCGCCAGCATCTGCGCCAACCGTTCCTGCACCATCTGGTGCGCGCCCAGGGGTTTGCCGAACTGCGTGCGCTGCTTGGCGTACTGCAGGGCCGCTTCGAAGACGAACTGGGCATGGCCTAGCGCCGACCAGCCAACATTCACCCGGGTTTCAACCAGCGCCCGCGAGACATCCTTGAATGCGCCGGCCCCGGTGAGCCTGGCGGATTCTGGAACGCGAACGTCCGTGAGCCGGATCTCTGCCTGTTCGATCGCGCGAAGCACGCCCTTGCCGCGCACCGGGGAAGCCTCGTAGCCAGGGGCCTGCTGGTCGAGAATGAACCCCTTGACCCGGGAGTCGGCGACGTCGCGTGCCCACACAATGGTGATGCCTCCGGCGGCTCCATTGCCGATCCATTTCTTGTGTCCATTGATGATCCAGTGATCTCCATCGCGCCGGGCACTGGAATCCAGGCCAACAGAGTCCGAGCCATGATGCGGCTCGCTGAGGGCGAAACCACCGAGCAGCTCACCGGAGGCCACGGGTTCCAGATACCTCTCCTGCTGTTCGGGGCTGCCGAAGAATTTCAGGCTGCGCAGCACCAGGCCGCCCTGCACCGCGGCGGCCGCGGCCATCGAACCGTCCGCGCGCGAAAGCTCCATGGCCACTAGGCCCGCGGCCAGCGGGGACAAGTGGGCATGGCCTGGAATCTCAAGACCGTCGGTGAACAAATCGAGTTCGCCCATACGGCGAACCAGATCCAGCGGATAATGCGCGTTCTCCCAATGCTGGTTGATGCTGGGCAGGATCTCTTCTCCGTAGTGCCGGGCGCGGGCCCAATGCTTGCGATCCTCGTCGGTGGCAGCATCGAAGGTGGATAGATAATCGATGTCCAAAGCCGAGGCCAGGTCGTAGGGTGCCCATGGGTCCCGGGTCACTGGGCGCCACCCGAAGTCTTGTTGCGTTCGGCACGCAGCTGGCGCTTGAGCAATTTGCCCGATTGGTTGTGGGGCAGCTGTGCGGCAAAGTCCACGCGCTTGGGAACCTTGTAGTGCGCCAGCTTGGACTTGACGTGCTCGCGCACCTCTTCGGCGGTGAGCGTGGCGCCGGCCTTGAGCACAATGACCGCGGTCACCGCCTCGATCCAGCGTTCATCATCGATGCCCACCACCGCGACTTCCGCAACTTCGGGCAATTCGTAGATGCAGTCCTCCACTTCGCGCGGGGCCACCAGCACCCCGCCGGTATTGATGACGTCCTTGATGCGATCCACCACCTGGATGTAGCCGCCCTGGTCCATGACCACTTGGTCGCCGGAGCGGAACCAGCCGTCGGCAAATGCCTGCTCGGTTTCCGCCGGCTTGTTCCAGTAGCCGCTCATGACCTGTGCAGAACGGTATTGGATCTCGCCGGGCTCACCGGCACCGGCGAGCTTCCCCTCGGCGGTCATCACGCGCGCCTCGATGAAGAACACCGGGCGGCCGCAGGACGCGGGGCGTGCATCGTGCTCCTCGGGGCGCAGCACCGTGCACAACGGGCCGAGCTCGGACTGGCCAAAGCAGTTGTAGAACCCGATCTGCGGATAGCGGTCGCGCAAGCGGGCCAGCACGGTCACCGGCATGATCGAGGCACCGTACTGCGCCTTGGCCAACGAGCCCAGATCGCGGGTGTCCAGATCCGGGTGATTGCTCAGAGGCACCCAGACGGTGGGGGCCAAGAACAGCGAGCCGATACGTTCGGCTTCCACACGGTCCAGAATTTCGCCGATATCGGGTTTGGCGAGCAAGCGGATGCTGGCACCCAATGACAGATAGGGAAGCAGGAACACATGCATGGCCGCCGAGTGGTAGAGCGGCATCGCGATCAGCGGCCGGTCCGTGCCCTCCAGATCCAAAGCAATAATGGCTGAGACGTACTGGGCCACCAGCGCCGAATGGGTCATCATTGCGCCCTTGGGTGCCGAGGTGGTTCCGGAGGTATAGAGCAGCTGGGCCAGATCCGTGCCGGCCACCGCAGCTCCAGGCGGCGCGGCCTCCACGCTTTCATCCATCGCCGTTTCCAGCACGCTGGTTCCGGTTCCGGGCAGCAGCGGCCAAACATCCTTGACTGCCGGCAGGCCACCGGCATCACGCAGTTCCTGGACCAGTTCGAGGCGGGACTCATCGGCGATGACCAGTGCGGCCCCGGAATCGTGCAGCAGGTAGCGCAACTCGTCGCCCCTGAGCGCGAAGTTCACCGGCACGTGGACCAACCCGGCACTGGCGCAGGCGAGGAACAAGATGGCATAGGCGTCGCTGTTCGCTGCATAGGCAGCAACGCGCGAACCGGCCGGCAGGCCTGCCTGCCGCAACCGGGCAGTCACCCGATTCACCCCGCCGGCCAGCTGGCTGTAGGTCCAGTTCCGTTCCCCGAAGGCCAGAGCATTGTCCGCGGGGCAGCGGGCCACCGAGCGGCGCAGCAGCGCGCCAATGGTGTTCTGGTCATCGGGATTCATCGCCGAGGTGGCGCGCAATGCACTCATGGTAGTTTCCTTTGCGGCGGGTGCGGGTAGCTAGAGGCGTTCGATGATGGTGACGTTGGCTTGGCCGCCGCCCTCGCACATGGTCTGCAGGCCGAAGCGGGTATCGCTGCGTTCCAGCTCATGGAGCAAGGAGGTCATCAGCCGTGCACCGGTGGCACCGATGGGGTGGCCCAGGGCGATGGCGCCGCCATTGACGTTGACCTTGGACATGTCGGCGCCGGTTTCCTGCTGCCAGGCAAGCACTACCGCGGCGAAGGCCTCATTGATTTCAATGCGGTCCATGTCTTCGATGCCCATCCCGGCGCGTGCCAGGGCATGCTTGGTGGCGCGGATCGGGGCCGAAAGCATCATGACCGGGTCATCGCCTCGGGCCGAGATGTGGTGGATGCGGGCGCGGGGTTTCAGCCCATAGCGTTTGACCGCGGCCTCGGAAGCAATGAGCAGCATCGCGGCGCCGTCAGACATCTGCGATGCTGTGGCTGCCGTATGCGCGCCGCCTTCGGCAATCGGTGCCAATGACTGCATCTTGGCACGGTCCACGGGGCGTGGCCCCTCATCTGCAGCCAGGGAATCCAAAGCAAGGATCTCGCGGTCGAAGTATCCTTGCGCCTGGGCGTTCAATGCCCGCTCATGGGAGGCCGCAGCGAAGTCCTCTAGCTGGGTGCGGGTGAGGCTCCAGCGTTCTGCCATCATCTCTGCGCCGCGGAACTGCGAGATTTCCTGCTCGCCGTAGCGCGACGCCCACAGCGTGGAGCCGGTGTAGGGATCGGGGAAGCCGAAGTCCTTGGCGGCGGAGTTGGAATAGGACAGGGGAATGCTCGACATGGACTGGACGCCACCGGCAACCACGAGGTCGCTGCTTCCGCTCATGACTGCTTGGGCCGCGTAGGAGATCGCCTGCTGCCCGGAGCCGCACTGGCGTTCTACCGTTGTCCCGGGGACGTGTTCGGAAAGGCCGGCGGCCAACCATGCGTTGCGGGCGATGTCCATGGCCTGGGGTCCCAGCTGGTCGATGCAGCCGAGGATGATCTCGTCGTATTGCTCGGAATCAATGTTGTTGCGGTTCACCAGTTCGGCCAGCGGCGCGGCGGCGAGATCCAGCGGATGCGTCTGCGCCAGCGATTTCCCACGGCGTCCGACAGGTGTACGCAGCGCATCGATGATGTAGGCCTCGGGCATGGGCTCCTCCAGGAAGTTTTCGAGAAGACTGGAAACGTCTGTTGAACCAACAATGCCCAATTCACCACCGGTTGTCTAGGTCACAATTGCCACGCTTGGCTTGGGAAAATGCCATTGCGCCAAATCCGCTTCCGATAGGCGCGGCTTGGCTGGGGAATATGCTCCGGAACGGAAAACGGATGCGCGGGCGAAGCGAGCCGGGAAATTGCCTGCGACCGGAATAGCGCCCAGTCCGGGTTCAGCGACCCCAACCTGGACCTGCTAAACGTCGCCGAGTCACGGGCACAAGACCGTCTGATCGTTTTTGCTTCGGGAAGCCTGCAGCCGATGCCGGGACTCATCCGGCCTCCGCTGGAATTGCGGTGCCCAAGGCCGCGGTCAACTCGTGACGTGATTCCGGGTGCTGCCAGGTGGAGACAGGGCATGGAAGGCAGCCAATTCGGTTCCGCGTTTTGCCAAGGCTGCAGTCCTGGAAGGTCAAAGCAGGAGCGTGGTGCCCTCGGTGTTGACGCGAGGACTCGGCGTGGTGTCCGGCGAATTGAACACGCCTGATGGAAGTACTTGCCAATGGGCGGGCTGCACCTAGGCAATGCAAGAATTGATGGAGCACGCTGCACCTCGACGGAAATTTTGAGAACGGAATAGGCCCAAGTGAGCTTCGCTGACTACGATCCACGAATCATTGCGCTCTACGATACGGATAATCCCGACGGACCGGATCATGACTATTACCGTGCCTTAGCGGCTGGAACCAAAGCGAACCGGATTCTGGATCTCGGCTCCGGCACCGGCCTTTTGACGGTTACGCTTGCCATTGCGCAAAGAACTGTCGTTGGAGTTGACCCCTCACCGGTAATGATGGACTACGCCAGACAACGGCCCAACGCTGAGCAAGTCACATGGATTGACGGCGACGCTTCGGCAATCGACGGCGGACCCTTTGACCTGATGGTGATGACCGGCAACGTAGCCCAGCACATCCCGGATCCGCAGTGGGCGCAAACCCTGGAACAACTACGCGCTGCCGCGGCGACCGGGGCCGTGCTGGCCTTTGAAAGCAGGAACCCATCGACTCGCGCCTGGGAGAAATGGAATGACGAAGAAGCAGTAACCCGGGACACGCAATTCGGTCCGCTGACCGAGTGGAGCGATGCGGAAGAAACCAGTCCTGGCCTCGTCAAACTACGCTTCCACAGCAGGTTTGAGGAGACATGCGAAGTGCTGGTTGAGGAGCTGGACCTGGCTTTCCGCAGCGTCGAGCAGATCAGTGCAGATCTAGTTGCCGCAGGGTTCAGAGTTCGCGCAATTTGGGGTGACTGGCAGAAGAACCCCTTCAACGGAGAACAACCCCTGATGATCTTCGAAGCTGAAGCGATCAGGAAAGTGGCCGGGGAGACTGCTCATGGATAGGCAATCTTCCAAGTTGCCGGTTACCCTGCTTTCCATCGAGCATTCAGCTTGCCTGCAACGGCTGATGGAAAGCAACCCGGGATATTCGCAACGTGTCACCGGTGCCGGGCCTGCATCCGATGCCGCAATTCAGGCATTGAGCGCCCTGCCGCCGAAGGCGCAATCCGAGCAGAAAATTGATCTTGGCCTTTGGGAAGGCGAAGAACTGTCCGGATTCGCGGATCTGATTGTCGGCTGGCCGAGATCAGATACAGTCCACATCGGATTGCTCATGGTCGACGGCGCCAGGCAGGGACAAGGCCTGGGGAAGCGGATCCATGAAGCGGTGCTCACTGTGATCCAGGATCATCCGTCAATCACCGCCTGCCGGATTTCGATTGTCGATACAAATGCCGCAGAAGCGGAACCGTTCTGGAAGAGCCTTGGCTATGTGCCTACCGGAGAAGCCAGCAACTATGCGGTGGGGGACAAGCAGTCATGCGCACGCACGTGGTCGCGCCCGATCACCAGCATGAGGAAGGAGAACCTTGATGAGTAGGTCCCCGGACAACATTTTGCTGCACCTTCCAGCAGAGCAGGAGCAGCAAGTGCAGGAGATCTTTGCCCAGTTGGAGATGCGCGGCTTCCCCACCCAACACCAGACTCCACATATCACCATCACCTTTTCGCCCAGCATGAGCGAGATCGTGACGCAGCGGGCCGCAGAATCACTGCCTGCGCTTATCCCCGCGAGCTTCCAACGGGTGGGCACTATTGTCTTTGGCACGAAGCGCAAGCAGACGGTTGCGTGGCTGCTGGAAACCACGGATGCCTTGGAAATGGCAGCCCGGGAAATCAGCGCACTGAATCACGATGGACGCGGACCACGGTGGACCCCGCACCTGACCATGGGGTTGCGGCTGCCACGCGAAATTGTTCCCGACTATATCCGGGCACTTGATGAGCTGGCCTCAACACAGCTCAGGGAACTGAGTGCCTGCCGGGCAGCCTTGTGGAAGCCGCGAATACCCGAACTGACGCTCCTGGCCGGAGCAATGCAGCAGGAAAACCGCGACTAGTTGGCCGATGCCCCTTGCTCTTTGGCAGAAGCACGCATGATGCGCAGATAGCCGAACCCGACAAATAAATGCAGCACCGTACCGGCAGTCAAAATGGCTACGCCCGGGATTGCCAGCACCGAAAAATCGGGGATCCTGCCACACGCCACGCAGGCCAGCCCCAGCATCATGATGGCGGTGCGGATCTTTCCCAGCCACGTGGAAGCCGGCGGGGAGCCCAGGCGCAAGAAGAAATAGGTGCACAGCAGGATCAGGTCAGTGATGAAAATGGCCAGGCCAACCCATACGGGGATCGCCCCATTGGCCACCAGGGCGATCGCGATAGCCACGATGCCCAAACGATCAGCTATGGGATCCAGCAGGACGCCCAGATGCGAAACCTGATTGAACTTGCGGGCAATAAACCCGTCAACCCAGTCGCTCAGGCCGAAGGCAAGAAGCAGAACCGCTGTCAGTGCCGGTTCGGTATCGGCCAGCAAACAGCCGATGATGGGAACCACCAGGAGAAAGCGAATAATCGTGATGGCGTTCGGAATCGTCGCCCACTCATGTTTGCGTACCGCGCGCGTTTCCACTGCTTTCCCCTTTCCCTTAGTTGAACGATGACGCACTGCGTCGCAATATACAAGGGTGCGGGGCATCTGGCCTGCAAATATGATCCGTCCAGCGTACCGGTGCAGGGAGATTGTTAACGAACTGCGGGGGCCGTCCCGAAGGACGGCCCCCGCAGCCAAAGCTAAAGAGCAGGGTGCAGAATTAGCCCTGCTCAAGGAGCTGGAAGCTTACGCCACCCTGCTCATCCACCGCCGCGTCGAGTACTTTGCCCTCCAAAGCGTCGGCAATCGCTTCATCCACGTAGACTGGGCTGCCTTCGGAAGCCACGACGCCGTCGGTGCTTTCGGGAGCGGGGACAATCTGCAGGCCGAAAGCGGCATCTTCCGGGTGTGTGCTGTCTGCCTGCATGATGCGCAGACCAGCGGTTTCTTCCTCGGCCTGGTTGGTGACGATCGCGGTCACGATCGATGCTGCTTGGTCGGTCAGTGCGAGCACGAGGCTCTCCTTCCGGTTGAGGACATACCAAGTTCAGGGCATGTGGGTGCCACGATTCCAAAAAACGCAACGAATCTCAACACCGCTTAACAGCTGCGCAACATGCTTGGACTTGAACCCCGCCAGCCCGATAGGGTCCGCCCCAACACATAGACTGGCGTTGCCCTGCAAAGGAGAAATAGTGCGCGACGCTCAGGCAGCCAGCGGCAGGAGTGCCGCTGGGCACGGAATACGCTTGGCTGATTTTCAACCGCAGGACTTGCCTGCAATCCATGCCTTTGCCGCTGACCCAGTGGTGTGCCAGTACTCGACATGGGGACCCAACCAACTGGCCGACACCCGGGAATTTCTCGCCGATGCACTGCTCGAGCAACCGCATAGGGTCCTGCAGGCGGTCATGCTCGGTGATGTTCTCATCGGTTCAGCGTCGGTGTGGGTCACCGACCGGAAAGCCAAGGCAGGGGAGATCGGCTACACCCTGAATCGAGAATACTGGGGAAACGGATACGCCACCGAAACCGCTGGACTCCTGCTCCGTCGGGGATTCGAGGATCTTGGTTTGGAACGGATCAGTGCAACCTGCGATGCGAGAAACGCAGCTTCCATCCGAGTCCTTGAAAAGACCGGATTCAAGCTGGAAGGACGCCGGGTTGAAGATCCAGACAGTGACGCAGCACGGGCTGAAACCCTGATCTTCAATATTGGCCGAACCTAGCCCTGGGCAGTCTCCTTGCAGGTATATTGGCAGCAACAGCGACGAGGAAGGCCCAGATGAGACTCCATCACGTTCAGTTGCCGATGCCACGCGGCCAGGAAGCTGAAGCCCGCCGGTTCTACGGTGAAGCCCTGGGCCTAAGCGAAGTCCCCAAGCCGCCTTCCCTTGCCGGCAGGGGAGGTTGCTGGTTCCGCGCTTTCAACGCAGATGCCGTTGTGGCGGAAATCCATCTGGGCATAGACGATCCATTCATTCCAGCCAAGAAAGCGCATCCTGGAATGGTCTGCGACTCGGTAGAGGAGTGGGAAACCCTCGCTGGCCGTATCGATTCCATGGGCTATGAACTGTCTTGGGCAGAGCGCGAAACCTTTGAAGGATATCTGCGGTTCCATGCCCGCGACGGTTTCGGGAATCGTCTGGAAATCATGACCCCACTCTAGCTAGCGCAAGTACTATCCGGTCAGGAGCCATCGTGGAACAATCCAGCTTTGCAGCAACCAGGGACCATCCCGTGCCAGACGACGTTGCGCGGTTGCTTGCCACCGTTCCTGAATGGTTTGGCCAACCTGAATCAAACGCAGAGTACATCCAGTCCGCGCGGACCAAGGAAACCTGGACCGTTCGCAATGCCCAAGGCGCAGTGCTCGGTGTGCTCTTGGCAGAACGGCACTACCACCACTCCGTTGAGATCCATCTGATGGTGGTCGACCGTGGATACCACGGCGGTGGAATCGGTTCGGCTTTGTGCGCAGCCATTGAAGCCGAGGCGCTCGCCGGCGGAGTGCAGCTCTTGCAGGTCAAGACCCTGGGTCCTTCGCACCCGGATGCCGGCTACGCGAAAACTCGGCGATTCTATGAAAAGCAGGGCTTCCTTCCCCTGGAGGAAGCTAGCCTCTGGGGAGCTGGGACGCCCTGCTTGATCATGGTTAAACCGCTACCTGGCAAGTAGCAATAGAATTGAAATGATGCCTGGTTCCAGCGCTCATGCCGAATCCTGGGAGTTCATCTTCCAGTTGTTTCCATCGTGGACTCCGAGCCGTAGACTGGGTGGATTCCGTCACGACTCTAGGAGATATCCTTGACTGAAATTTCAGCTCTCGCCCAGAACCTCGCCAAGCAGCACGCCTCAGGTGAACTGCTGGTCATGCCAACCGTGTGGGATGCCTTCAGCGCCAACATCGCGGCATCCGCTGGCTTCGCCTCGCTGACTGTCGGAAGCCACCCCGTCGCCGATGCCTTGGGCAGTGAAGATGGCGAGAAGATGGACTTCGCAGACTATCTGGCCGCGGTTCAGCGAATCACCAGCAGTGTCGATGTGCCGGTCAGCGCTGACGTTGAATCCGGCTACGGCCTGGATCCGAAGGAACTCTTCGAACGCGTTGCGGCAGCGGGCGCTGTCGGCGTGAATATCGAAGATGTTCTCCACCGTGAAGGCGGCCGTGTCCGTGAACGCCAGGAGCATGCGGACTACATTAACGGCGTCCGCCAAGCAGCAGATGCAGCAGGCATCGAATTCGTGATCAACGGACGCACCGATGCAGTGAAGCTGGCCGATAAGTTCGCAGACCCGCTGGGCGAGGCAATCGAGCGCATTAAGCTGATGGAGCAGGCTGGTGCGCGTAGCGTGTATCCGGTGGCCCTGGCCAATGCCGATCAGGTTGCGCAGGCCGTGCGAGCAGTCAGCATTCCGGTGAACGTGACGGCCCACCCAGTCAACGCGCACCCCGCCGGGGACCTCGGAACCTTGCGTGAGCTAGGGGTTCGTCGCGTGAGCTTCGGACCGCTGTGGCAAATGTGGTTGGCGGAGATGTCCGGCAAGCAGCTCGGACCTTGGCTCTAGGCCTTCCCCGGATCAGGCAGTGCGCGCCAGGCGGGCGACGGCCGCACGCGGGTTGCATCAAGGAACGGCAACCCGGGCACAGCCCGGCACCTCTCAGGACATTTGTGTTCTGTGAATAGTTGGAAAATCTGCCGCCAGGGCATTTCGCCTTGGCGGCAGGCTCCGGCATTGCCGGGACTGGCCCGCACCAAACGGGTGTCAAGGGCCCCTGGCTTTCCGCAGCCGAACTAGTTGCTGATGCCGTAGGCCTTGCTGATGCTCTGGTTGCTTTGAAGTGTTTCGAGCATGAACGCGGCAAGATCATCACGCGTAATGCTTCCACCCAGCCGGCCTGGTTCACCAACTTGCAGTGCGGTCCACTTGCCGAGGGCAGGCTTGCTGCCCAATCCGGTGGGGCGCACAATGCTCCAATCCAAGCCAGAATCTTCCACTAGCTTTTCCTGCTCGGTGTGGTCGGACAAAGGCTTGGCCAATAGCATTTTGGAGAGGAAACCGATGACGCCGGGAAGTTGCGAACCGGAGTTTCCGGCGCCCAGGGAAGACTGGATCAACAGGCGCTGGGGACCGTTCGCCTGCATCGCGTGGACAACACTGCGAGTCACGCTAGTGCGGGCATTTTTCTTTCCCTTGCTGCCACCCACGGTGATAGCTACGGCGTCGGCGCCGGCAATCGCCTGCACCGCGAATTCAGGATCAGAAGCATCGCCGTTGAGCTGAATTATTTGCCCATGCGCGGTGCGGGAACCGCTTCGCGAGACGACGGTAACTTCATGGGATGCCTGGCGCGCGAGTTCAGCCAGCGCAGCGCCGGTTCCGCTGTTGCCACCGATAATAACGAGTTTCATGAGTTCTTTCCTTGAAGCGTGAAGGCATCAGGTGCCCTGCACTATTCTCCCGCAATGCGGTTGAGAGTTTTCATCAGTTTCTTGAAGGTGCGCTGGCCAGTCTCCGACAGGCACACGAGGGTGATGCCGTAGCGGTCTTTGCGTTCCTTTGACAGGTGGATTAGTTCACGATTTTCCAGATCCTTGAGGATCTTTGAAAGGTCGGCGGTGGACAGCCCCGTCGCTGCTTGGAGTCCAGCGAAATCCGCCCGTTCGACCTGGCTCAGATGCGCCAGCGTAACGAATCTTTTGGGCGCCAGAAGCAAGGGATCAAGTTCTTGGTAATTCATGGAGCTCAGCGCCGAATTAACAGGAAGAGGTAGTATCCAAGCCACAGCACCGGTGCGAGGCCTGCCAGCAGCAGTGCTTCAGGCCAAGGTGCGGTTTCATGATGGACGATGCTTCGCCAAATAGGCAGGAACAACCAGGTGGCAAAAAGGACCAGGATCGTGCGGGCACCGCGAAAACGCGGTTCATTGATGCGGCGTTGCCGCGCAGAGAACCAGTGATTCGCTGACAATAAGGCAGTGATTGCTGGCGCTACGGCGATCCATCCGTATCCGGACAGCGCCAGCAGTCCTGCCGCCAATGATGCGGCAACGACCAAGATCGCTATCGCATGATCGACGGCCTCGAGTTCTCGGCGGGGGCGGTGGGGGACCGAGCCCAGCAGTTGCTGCGCCTTGCCGGGCGATAGCGGGGTGGATGAACTGGAATCTTGGCTCATGCCTCAATCTTTGCAACTAGTTGCAATAATTGCAAGTAGTATTTTGTTTCAATTCCGTATCTGTTCATGCTTTTTATGATCGGACGGTTGAGGAACTGCTATTCTCGGACGGAGCCAGCTAAACCAACCCACGGCACCGAGGCACGTCAACATGAATGCTTTTTCTGCTCGATCTGAAACAGCCATGGGCCACCGTCGGAGTGCATTCGCGTGGCGACCTGAAGCCGATACGCTCATTGCCTTGGCCACGTTGCTGGCGTTTTCCCTGTGCTACTACGCGGGGACCGCGATTAATAGCCTTTTTCTCTGGCTCGGCATCTTGGTCTTCGGAACCTTTGTCCCCCTCTGGACGGTGCTGCACCGGCGCCGAGAGACTCTTGCAGGGGTGGGGATCACGAGAAAACTCCTGCTGGCATCCCTCGCTATTTCCCTGGTGCTGGGTGCCGGGTCCGCCTACCAGCTGGTCACCTTGGCCAACGCCAGTGGCGCCGATATCGCAAGCCATCTGGCGGCGAACTTCTTGGCCTTGTGGGAACCGTTCTTTGTCTTTGGATGGTTGTATCTGCGGTGGGAACGCGCTTTCGGATGGTTGCCAGCTATTGCGCTGACTGGCCTCGGCTTTATGGTTCAGCACCTCGGTTCGGTTCCGGCGGCAGCTGCAGCAGGATTCGGTGCTTTCGCGATCTTGTTCGCGATTGCCTTTGCCATGATGCGCAACCTCGCGGTGTTGTGGCCGCTGTTCTACCCAGTAGCCAGTGGAATCGGGACCTTGCAGGCTGGGTATTCGATGGGATGGGGCGATGCCGGCATCTCGGCTATCGTACTGGTGCTCCAGCTGGTGATCTTCTGGTGGATCGCCAAGAGGGCCAAAAGCCTGCCTGCAGCCTAGCCCAAGGCGCCAGCGGCATAGGCAGCCTGCCCGACATGGACCGAGGCGTCGTCAATGATCGATACCAAGCGCACCCCACGGGTAACCGCCGGGTCCCAGCTTCGATCAATGATTTCGTCGAGTTCTTCCTCGCGCAGTCTGGAGGCGTAGCCGCCGAGCGCGGAAAGGCACGCCTCCAAATAGTCCAGGAGCAGCTGCTGGTCGTTGACGATGATCGAGCGAGCCTGCTCGGCACTGTGCCCGAAGCCCATCGAATCGCCGAGCTCGCCCAAATTGAAGCGGTCCCGGAACTGCTCCCAGAGTTCAGGCTGACCGCTCAGCGCCGAGAGCTGGATATCTGCTTCGCGCCCTGAATGCCATAGAAGCCAGGCAATGGAGTTGGGGTGGTTGCCCGGGTGCGCGTTGAGCTGTTCACTGCCCAGCTGCGGAAGCGCGCGTACCGCGTCAATTGTCCGCTGGGCCAAGTCTGACAGGAGCTCGGAGACTTTCATGATTCCTCGTTCTCCCCGCGATGCCAGTCGCAGGATTCGTTATCGGCAATGAATTCGGCGGCGAGATAGGTGGCAACGGCGGCAGTGTTGTCGCTGGCAGTGCATACCAAGGCGCTGGATGCTCCCATGGATCGCAGTTCTGCAGCGGCCGCCAGGCTGATCGCCGTGCCGTACCCTTGGCCGCGGGATGCCGGATGCACCGCTATGGGCTCCAGCAGCCCTGGCCGTCCGGGACCAGCAGACCAGACCGCTGCGACAGCCAGCGGGTTCATGTCGCTGTCATAGGCGGTCAGGCATTGCCCCTGGGCATAGATGGGAGTACTGGCCATGGTATGCCAGCGCTGCACCGCACGCGCCAAGTCTTCTGCTGAGAAATCGGCGCCGCGAAAGGCATTGAGGTGGACTTCCATCCATTGGCTGGCTTGGGCAGAATCCACCCGTCGAAAGGTAAGCTCCGGCAGATGCACCGGAGTGTCCAGCGAACGGCGCAAGGGAGTCCATGCTTCGCCCGGAGCCCACCCGTTGGCCTGCAGGACCTGGCCCAAGGCCGTCGCGCCGCGGGCTTCGATGCTGGCGGATGAGGAAGGGAAGATCCGCTGTTGCGGCGAGAGGAGGTCGGTGTGGATCTGCTCGGCCAGCGGCTGGATGCCGACGTAGTCCGGATGCAGGGCCATTCGCATGAGATCCGGGCCATCGAGCAGGCCAATGGCATAAATCGATTCGCGATCCGCCCAGACCCGCAGGCTTTGCGCAGTGATTTCCAGACCCCGCATTGCGTACCAGCCCACATCCCCGGGATGCAGCTGCAGGGGCAGGCCATCGCGTTGCCAACTGGCGAGCTCATCGACGAGGTCGGCAACCTGCGCCGCGGCGGGGGTAAGCATTCTAAGGCCCATTGGCCCATTCAAGCACTGGGCCTGCCATGGGACAAGGGTTCGCGACAGGCAGCGGGCCAGCAGCATCCGCCTGATGCTGCTGGCCCGCTGCCTATGGGCGTGCAAGTTGCATCGGACTACAGGTCGGCGGTGGCCTTCCACGCCGAATGCACGGCACCGTGGATGTAGTTGACCGCACTGGCATCGCCGATGACATCGACGCTGAATCCGGCACCGCGCAGCTGATCGGCTACCGGCGCGGCACTGGTGGTGCCATCGGCGTAGATGACCATGTCGGCCGGGGCGCTGAACTGCTCTTCGCCTTCGGTCCATTCCACGGTCTTCTCGGTGATGCGGGTGACCGAGACATTGCGGTGGATCTTGACGCCATGCGCGAGATTCTCCTTGACGCCGGTCCAGCGGCGCGGCATGGCCAGCGGCAAGCCCAGCTGCTGGCTCTCATGGACCAGAGTGACGTTGCGGCCGCGCTCGGCCAGGAACTCGGCCAGTTCCAGTCCCACCAGCGAGCCGCCGATGACTACAACGTCCTTGCCCATCGGCAGCCAGAACTTGGTGAACTGGCGGACGAATTGCGGGGACTTGGTCAAGCCCGAGAGCCGTCCGAGCTTGCCCATGGTGCTCAGCACCAGTCCGGCTTCCTCGGCTGTAGCGGTACCCAGCATCATGGCGCGCAGGGTGTCGCCGGTCTGCACGTTGGGCAGGTCGCCGCCTGGCATGTCCGGCTTCGGGCGCACGGCGCCGGTAGCGACAATGACGTGGTCGGGGTTCAGCCCGCGGATGGTTTCCGCGGTGGCTGGGGTATTGAGCTTCACCGCAACCCGCAGGCGCTTGAGCTCGGATTTCAACCAGCGCAGCAGGCGCTCGTTATCCGGGGTGGTCATGGTGGAGAACCACATGGTTCCGCCCAAGCGGTCGGCCTTGTCGACGATGGTCACCCGGTGCCCGCGCTCGGTGAGCACGCGTGCGCTCTCCATGCCCGCAGGGCCCGCGCCAACGACAACCACATGCTTCGAGGCGCTTGCCGGCTTCAACGGCAGCAGCTTCTCGTTACCCAGTGCCGGGTTCACTGCGCAGAACGGGGTGTCATCGAAGAAGTTCTCCGCCACGCACAGGTAGCAATTGATGCATGGGCGCACCTGGTCAAGCTTTCCGTCGCGCAGCTTGTTGGGAAGCTCCGGGTCGGCCAGCAGCTGGCGTCCCATGGCAGCGAAGTCCACCTTGTTCTGGGCGATCGCCTTCTCGGAAATGTCCGGGAGCATGCGGCCCACGGCGATCACCGGAATGGAAACATGCTTCTTGATCTCTGCGGCATTCTCCAGGTAGGCCCCGACCTTGTTCGGCAGCGGCCCGTCGGTGAAGTTGTCGAAGGGGTTGCGTCCCCAACCGGTCACGTGGATGCCGTCAGCGCCTGCGGCTTCGAACATCTTGGACGCCTCGATGGATTCGGCAAGGCTCAACGCGCCTTCCTGGCCGTATTCCTCTCCGGCTACGCGCACCAGGATCGCCAAGGAATCTCCCACGCGTTCCTTGACGGCGGCGATGACCTGGCAGGCCAGGCGGGCACGGTTCTCCAGCGAGCCGCCGTACTGGTCGGTGCGCAGATTATCGCGCTGGTTCAGGAAGACGCCAAGGATGTATCCGTGCGCCGCATGGATCTCGATGGCATCTGCTCCGCCCTTGGCTACGCGTTCTGCCGCGTCGGCCCATGCGGCGATCAGCCAGTCGATGTCCTCTTGGGCCATCTCGTGGTAGCTGGCTTGCTTGCCCTTGGTGGCAGCACCCATCTTCGCGAGTTCCTCGGGGGTGCAGTCGGCCAGCGCGCTCATGGAGTAGCTGTAGTCCGGCTTGTTCGGCGCCATGACTGGACGTCCGTTGGCGGTGTCTACGCGCGCTACCTTGCCATGGTGGGTGGACTGGATGCACAGCTTGGAGCCTGCAGCGTGGATGGCGTCGGCCAGTGCCTTGATGCCCGGGACGTATTTGTCCTCTGACAGTCCCGGTTCTTTCATCGAGGCCGCTCCGTAAGGGAAGGCGATAGCGCATGCGCCGGTGATGACAAGTCCGGCTCCGCCGGCGGCACGCGCGACATAGTGGTCGATTTCCGACTGCTCGATTTCACCGCCTTCGGAAACGTTCATGTCCATCGCGGGAAGGACAATGCGGTTGGCGGTGCTCATAGGCCCGATCCGGCCTTCTGACATCAGGTGGGGAAAATCCGTGTTGCTCATGGCAACATAATACCGGCGGAAAATGCCCCAATTTCCGCCAGGAGGATCTTGGAATTGGAATTAATGCCACTAAAATAAACGACTTGTTCAAATTCAGGCATGCCATCATGCTATTAGAAAATGTCATTGCAAATAATTCTAGCGGAAATCCTGCGAAAAGAATTCCTGTTTCCATTGCCTAAGTCAATGATAATCAATTTCCATATGCGGATATTATTGGCCGGTTCAACGAATGCGCGAAGTGACCGGCATCACCCCAGCGGTAGGCTGGAAGCATGTACTGGGAAAATATCGTCTTCGATGCCGAGAGCCCGAAACAGCAAGGGGAATTCTGGGAGACCCTGCTCAAATGCCAGATGCTGACCGATAACGCCGACGGCTATGAAACCCGGCTGCAGCTGGCCGGACCGAGATACCTGGATTTGTGCCTCCCCGCTGTCCGGAACCCGGACCGTGCTCAACAGCGCGTGCACCTGATCCTCGGATCCGGCACCCATTTCAGCGAACGCCTTGGCGATTGGCACCGGCATGCCATGGAGTCCAGGCTCGATGCCGCAGGCAACGAATTTCTGCTCCGTGCCCACGACCAGGACGCAAGCGGCTTGGAGCTTGAAGCCCTGCAACTGGCCTGCGTTGACCCGGCCGGAGATGCAGAATTCTGGAAGCAGCTGCTGGGATGGGACATCGTTGCGCGGTCTCCAGTGGTTCTGGCTCATCCATCAGGCGCGGGCCCGCGGCTGGTCCTTGTCCGGGAAGCTTCACCCAAGACTGCGGGGAAGAATGCGATCCATCTGGACCTGCGTCTCGAACAGGCCGAGAGCATGGAGGACGCGTTGGGAATCATCTGCGCATTGGGCGGCAAGGAACTGGACGGTCCGTGGGGTACGCTGCCATGGCGGGTATTCCAGGACCGCTCGGGCAATGAATTCTGCGTCCTGGCCCCGTCGGCTTCCAACCGGTGACGGATCCGGCAACGCCCCGAGGCCGCTAAACGCAATTATCGGCACTACCCAAGGAAGAAAGTGCAACCACACCTAGGCAATGAGCACACCGTTGCGGTGATCCCGGGGCAGTCACGCCGCGGGATCGCGGCTCTGGCGCTCCCGCTCGCAACTGCCACCCATTTGCTGGCACAACTGTTCTGGCCTTCGGGGCTGCTGGCGGACGTCACGCAGATCCTGCTGATGCCGCTGTTGGCAGGAACGGTTCTCGCCCTCACCACCTCGCCGCGTGGCACACTGATCCTGCTGGTGCTCATAGCCCTTTTCTTCTCCTGGGTCGGTGACACCTTGCCCCGGTTCATGGACGGCGATTCTGTATTCCTGGCCATGGTTAGCGCATTCCTGGTTGCGCAGTTCTTCTACATCGCCGCTCTGGCAAGATACTGGAAATCTTCGATACTGCGCCATTGGTGGATGCCGCTTCCTTATCTTGCCGCATTTGCCCTGCTGCTGGTCCTCTGCTCACCCGGTGCGGGAGTGCTGCTCGCCCCGGTGATCATCTATGGCTTGGCATTGATGACGATGGCCATCCTCAGTACCGGGCTGGGTCCGATCGCAGGCTTCGGCGGCGCAATATTCTTCCTCTCCGATTCCTTGATCGCGCTGCGCTCATTTGCGGATATCGATGTCCCCGGAATGGGATTCTGGATTATGCTCACCTACGTAGCTGGCCAATGGATGATCAGCTACGCTGCGAGCCAGCGCGAGGCACAGGAGAAGAGCACGGTGAAATGCGAGTAGCCCCAAAGAGCAGGATCCCGTTGTTCATGGTGCATGGCAACGGGGTAGACCACCGTATCCTCAAGCCGCTGGAAGCAGAGCTGGCCAACGCGCAGATCTTCGACTTGCACTACGTCGACTTGCCCGGCTTCGGAACCTGTCCACCGCTAGGGAACCCCGGGGGACTGCCAGAACTTGCAAACTGGTTGGAGGAACTGATCAGGCAAACCGCGGGAGAGGGGCCGTTCGCACTGCTGGGCAACTCTCTTGGCGCCTTGCTCTGCCAGGAGATGGCCGACAGGTTTCCCGGCCAGGCCCAAGGACTATTCCTCCTGGCCCCAGTGGTCTTTCCCGATGCCTCGCGGCGCACTGTGCCCGAAGCGCAGGTAGTCGTAGAGGATCCCGGGCTGCTGGCCCGGATAGATACCCGCCAAGCACAGCAATTCTCCGATATTGCCGTGGTGCAATCGCAGCAGGCGTGGCAGAGCTTCGCGCAGTGGGTGCTGCCCGGGCTGGACTGCGCGAACTTGCGCTCCATGGCCAAGCTATCCAAGCGCTACTTCCTGGATCCTCTGCCCGTGGAGCGTAAACGCCAGCTGGATATTCCGGTAACCATCCTGTGCGGGAAACAAGACCACATCACCGGATACCGGGATCCCGAGCATCTATCGCGCCGGTACCCCTCGATGAGGATCCGCGTGCTTGATTCTGCAGGGCATAACGTGCACCTTGAGCAGCCCGAGCAGGCCGCGGCCGAATTGCGGGACTGGGCCCACCGCACGGGCCGCATGAACGAGCCGGCTTGAGCCGGGGAAAAACCGCATGCTGGTGTGCCGCAACGATCCATGAAAACTTGAGGAATCGCTGGCACCCGGCTACATTTCGAATCAGCAAGTACGGATTCGCTTGAGCATGAAGGAATATGGCATGGAAGAGACTCTCCTGCTGCGCGAGCTGTCGAGCGTGGATGAAGTGCCTGACCTGCTCGACATTTGGCGCAGTTCGGTGGAACGCCGGGGAGACTTCCTCTCGGCTGCTGATATTGATGCGGTGGCCGTCGCCCTGGAAGCTGTCTATAGCCAATCGGTCTCAGTCAGGATTGCCCAGCATGGTCGACGCATTGTTGGCTTTGCAGCATGGAGCAGTACACGCATCGAACTGCTCTGGGTGAGGCACACTGATCGCCAGAAGGGTGTGGGCCGCATCCTGCTGGATGAAATCATCGCCAGCATTCCCGGGATCAGCGTTCATCTCGATTGCCAGCGCCAGCCTGCCATTGCGTTCTTTGGCGACTGCGGATTCGTGCCTGTGCCCGGGGAATCTGCATCGTCGCCGCAACGAGTCGTATTGCGCCACGTGTAGTCTTCAGCCTGGATCGTGGCACGATAGTTTCATGAGTGAAAATAGCCGTGAGATCCGTGAAGTCAGCATCGAACGCGTCGAGGCACGCAAGTACAGGGCCACCAGCCTCGAATCGGGAGCCAGCCTAGAATTCGGCCAGGGCGAAGGATTGCTAACCCCGGTGGAGTTGCTGCTTGCTGCCATCGCAGGATGTTCCGCAATTGATGTTGATGTGGCGACCACCAGGAGAAGCGAGCCTGAGAAATTCGAAGTCAAAGCGGGCGGCTACAAGGTCTCTGAGAACTCGGCGAGCCGGATGGAGGACATCCATCTTGGTTTCGATTTGAAGTTCCCCGATACCGAGGAAGGCCGCAAGGCAGCCAGCATGGTGGAGCGCATCGTCAAGCTTTCGCATGACAAATACTGCACCGTCTCCCGCACCGTTGAACTGGGCGCTTCCGTGCGGAGCGAAGTCATCAACTAGGTAGCGGGACTTCCGGCAATTCCCGGACTAATAAAGGTCAATGGCTGAATCCGCAATAGCTTTCATGGCAATTCACGGGTTTGGACGCAATCGCGAACTTTCTAACATTGCGTGGATCAGTTGTCGGCAGGGTCTTATTGTTCGGAATTCGTTGAATACATCGGGATATAGTCAGCTTTTCGCAATTCGAGCTGTGAAAGTCCAATGATTCAAGCTGGGAGCATGGGTCTTTGCCCTAGTCAGCGGAGAACCTTCATCGTAGGGTCGGACTGTCCCTACGTTGAAGGGGCAGCAATGCAGTCTGAGAACGTTTTAGACAATATCGACTGGGCGTCGATGCTACAAAAGGTTGGCATCGCGCTAATCATCCTCATCATTACGTGGCTAGTTGCACGCATAATTCGTTGGGCTGCCGCCAAACTGGTGAACAGGGTGAAGTTCCTGCAAAAGCAGGGCAATGACGGAGAACAAATAGGCCAATCCCTAGGCAAGGTCGCGGGGTTGATTGTCTGGCTCTTCGGCCTCGTGGCAATCCTGCAGGTCTTCGCTCTATCCGAAGTGCTATCGCCGGTGCAGGGCATGCTCGGCGGCGTCATGGCCTTCATCCCCAACCTCATCGGTGCGGGCTTCATCTTCTTCATTGGCTACGTCATCGCGAATATCGTTCGCCAGCTGCTGAGGACCGGTTTGGGAACTGTCGATTTTAGCGGACTGGTCCGCAAGGTCACCCCAGGCAACGAACCAGTAGATGAAGTTCAGTCTCGCGAATCCCAAGCGAAGATCGTTGACATCATTGCCAACATCGTCTTCGCCTTGATCCTGCTAGTCGTCGCAATATCAGCCCTGCAGGTTCTGGGCATCGCGGCAATTTCGGAACCTGCCCAGCAGATGCTGCAGCTGGTCTTCACCGCAATCCCGCAGGTCATCATGGCCTTGGCGCTCTTGGCCGTGGGTATCCTGATTGCCAAGTTCGTCGGGCAGCTACTTGAATCCACCCTCCACGGCGTGGGTACCGACACTGTTGTTGCCCAGTGGGGCGTAGTTCCCGAGGGCAAGAGCGCTTCGGGAATCATCGCTGGCATCGTCAAGATTGCTATCGTGCTGTTCTTCGGTGTGATGGCGGCCCAGATGCTGAACTTCCCAGCGATCACCAATATCCTCAATGAGATCCTGGCCTTGGGCGGCAAGATCCTCTTCGGCGCAGCAATTATCGCCGCAGGTTTCGTCATCGCCAATGTGATTGGCCGCTTCTTGGGTGACACTACTGCTTCGAAGATCATCCGCTACACGGCAATTGCGCTGTTCGTGGCGATGGGCCTGAAGTACATGGGTATCGCCGATTCGATCATCAACATGGCCTTCGGCGCAATCGTCATTGGCGCAGCATTGGCAGCGGCTCTGGCCTTTGGCCTCGGCGGTCGTGATGCTGCGGCCCGCACGCTGAAAAAGATGGAGGCCCAACAGGCCACCAATGGCCCGGACTCGACGCCACCGGCATCGAACCCAGGCATCTAACCACGCATCACAAAACCTGAGGGACAGATAAGAAGTCGCGGAATCCAAAACCGGATTCCGCGACTTTTTTGATGCCCGCCAAGCTACTGCTGCGTGCCCCACGGCAAGGGCATGACCGCAGAGCCGCCATCGGTACGCAACCGCGCGTAGGTGTGCACATCGATGCGTTCTCCGGCAACCAGGAATTTGCCCCGCTCGACACCTTCGTGCAGGAAGCCGTTGCTTTCTGCCACATGCTTCGACCCGGGATTATTTGCCCGCAAGCCCAGCTCCAAGCGGTACAGTCCCAGCTCGTCGAACAGGTAATCCACCAAGGTTGCCACGGCGCGGGTGGCCAGCGACCGGCCCCGGTAATTCTGGTTCATCCAATACCAAATCCACGCGTTCCGATTGGCCGGGTCGACCGTACCGCACACCAGTCCCACCAGCCGATCCCGATATGCGACGGCCATCGCCTGCTGGCGTTCCCCGGCCTCCAGCAGTGCGCGCACATACGACTCAGCCTTTTGCGGGGAATCGGCGTCGCCTTGGCGCAGCATGTCGGGGTTCGAGGAGAATGCCTCGAAGACCGCTTCGGCATCCGAAAGGCGCAGCCGGCGCACCGTGAATTCACCGTCGGCATGCACGGTTTCCTTCGGTCCTGCAGATGGCTGCGGATGAGCGGCGACCGTGCCCTGGTGGAAGAGCAGCTGCCAGCGGCCCTGCTCATGGATCCACAGTGAACTGCGTTCGCTGGGGGAACCGGAGAGCAGCTTCCAGCGCAGCAGCACCAGCTGGTCTGAAAGCTGGAGAGCCACCGGGCTTTCGACTTTCAACGCCCCGGCAGCCCGTGCCGGCTCCTGGGCCAGCTGGGCAATGATGGCCTCGCGATCATAGACTCGCCCTCTGGCTCCCACCTCGGCGAACCGAGGATGCAAGCGCCGCTGCAATTGCTCCTGGCTATGGCGTTGGCTAGATTCCAAGAGTTCTTGCTCCAACGAGATGATGGTGCTGGATAGCGCAGAACCTTGGGAAAGCTCGATAGGGAAGTCATGGAATGCCATGTCAGCAAGTACATCACAGAAGATGACGGAACTGCGTTCAGTGAAGTTCGACTTTATGAGCTGCATCATGCTTATAATCGCTGTAATCCGCGGGAGCCTGAATCGACCAGGCTGAGAGGGCACCGAGCCGACCGCTACACCTGATGCGGGTCATGCCGCCGTAGGAAGGAAGCGTGCCCTTGTGCATGTCAACATTGTTGGCGCCGGGATAATCGGCCTGGCCGTCGCGTTCGAGCTGGATTCACGCGCACACACCGTCACCCTCATCGATCCGGCACCCGGCCAAGGTGCAAGCTACGCGGCAGCAGGAATGCTGGCCCCGGCAGCTGAAACGGTCTGGGGCAATGGCCCGTTGCACCAGCTGCTTGCCGCCTCGAATGCCGCCTATCCGCAGTTCATCGAGCGCATCGAATCGGCCACCGGGCAACGCCCGGACTACTTGCAGAACTCCACGCTCGTTGTCGCCGCAGAGCCTGCGGACCGCGAAGCCCTGCACGAGCTGGCCGAACTGCAGATATCCCTCGGCCTGTCAGCGCAAAAGCTGCTGCCCAGCCAAGCCCGCAAGCTCGAACCAGCCTTGGCCGCCAATATTGCTGGCGCGGTCCTGTGCCAAGATGACCACCAGGTCGACCCTCGATCCATCGTCAAGATCCTGTT
Source organism: Glutamicibacter sp. NPDC055354 (assembly GCF_053644955.1). NCBI lineage: Bacteria > Bacillati > Actinomycetota > Actinomycetes > Micrococcales > Micrococcaceae > Glutamicibacter > Glutamicibacter sp. NPDC055354. Next base: position 1,158,448 of record NZ_JBSHMB010000001.1, on the reverse strand, counting down.
GGAGCATCTGCGTCCGCACCTGGTCGAGGAACGGGCGCAGGCACTGGTGACCGACGGGAAGCGGACCACCGCTGTGTGCACCGCATCGGGCCGAATCTTCGAAGCGGAGCAGACCATCGTGGCCACCGGTCTTGGCACCCTCGATGGCTTGAACGAACTTCCGCTGCGTCCGGTCTACGGAGACATCCTCCGGATCCAGGGACCAGCAGGCCCGCCGCTCATCACCCGCACCATCCGCGGCATCGTGCACCGGGAACAGGTGTATCTAGTGCCGAGAAGGGACGGCAGCCTCGTCCTTGGCGCCAGTGTCCGTGAAGACCGGCAACAAGCGGTGAACATTGGCGCGATGCACCTGCTGCTGGACAACGCGAGAAAGCTTGTCCCCGGCATCAGCGACTGCACGCTGAACGAGGCAACGGCCCGGGCACGTCCCGCCACGCCAGATGACCGGCCGCTGCTTGGACGCCTTGATCCAGGGCTGCTGCTCTGCACCGGGTACTCCCGGCACGGCGTGCTGCTGGCTCCGCTGGGCGCAACGCTCACTGCGGATCTCGCCCACGGCCACCAATCCCACCCCTTGCACCAGGCTGTGGATCCCCACCGCTTTGCCAACGCAACCTAGACCGCTCACCGAACGGAGCAGCAACCATGACAAGCATCGGCATCAATTTCAATTCACGGCAACTGAACCTGGACGAAGGAACCACCCTTCGCGAATTCATCAGCACGCAAATCGGCAAGGAACTGGACGCCAACTCGGTGGCCGCTGACGGCAGCAAGCTCGGAGTTGCCGCCGCCGTCAATGGCGCTGTCGTTCCACGCAGCGCCTGGAATAGCTACCTGCTGGCCGAAGGGCACAGCATTGAACTCGTTACCGCGGCCCAGGGAGGCTAGGCATGGAAACGCGCAACATCACCGAGCTGGACATCCACAGCGACCCATTCCAAATCGCCGGACGCTCCTTGTCCTCGCGCCTGATCCTCGGCACCGGGGGAGCGAGTTCGCTGACCACCCTGGAAAGCGCGCTGCAGGCCTCCGGAACGGAGCTGACCACCGTGGCCATCCGCCACTTTTCGGCGGCCGGCGCAGGCAACGTGTATGAACTGCTGCAGCGCAACAACGTGATTGCGCTGCCCAACACCGCTGGATGCTTCACCGCCCGCGATGCGATCCTCACCGCGCACCTGGCCCGTGAAGCTCTGGAAACCAATTGGATCAAGCTCGAAGTCATTGCCGATGAGCACACGCTGCTGCCGGACCCGCTGGAACTGCATGCGGCCACCGAGCAACTAGTGGCCGACGGGTTCCAGGTTTTCGCCTACACCAATGATGATCCGGCACTTGCCCAGCGCCTGCAGGACGCCGGGGTTGCGGCAATCATGCCGGCCGGAGCACCGATCGGCTCGGGCCTGGGGATCCTGAATCCGCACAATATTTCCACCATCGTCTCGCGCGCGCAGGTACCGGTGATCCTTGACGCCGGGGTGGGCACCGCCTCGGATGCGGCCCTGGCCATGGAGCTCGGCTGCGACGCGGTGCTGCTGGCCAGCGCGGTGACCCGGGCGCACAACGCGCCGCTCATGGCCAGGGCCATGAAGGATGCCGTGCGTGCCGGGCGCGCCGCGCGGCTCGCTGGCCGGATCCCGCGCCGCGATACCGCACTGGCCTCCTCGCCGGCCGAAGGCATGATGCAAACCCTGGTCGGTGACTTCTCGTGAGCCGGGAAGCCTTGGTAGCACCCGGCGCGGAGCTGGAACCGGAAGAGCTGGCGCGCTATTCCCGGCACTTGTCCTTGCCCGGGGTGGGAGAAGAAGGGCAACGCCGCATCGCCAACGCCAAGGTGCTGGTTATCGGAGCCGGGGGCCTGGGCAGTCCCATTGCCAGCTACCTGGTCGCTGCGGGAATCGGCACCCTCGGGATCATCGACGATGACACCGTCGAGCTGTCCAATCTGCAACGACAAACCATGCACCGGCAACAGGATGCAGGGCGCCTGAAAGTGGATTCGGTGCGGCGGATGGCCCACGAGCAGAACCGGAACGTCCAGATCATCACCGTGGATGAAAAGCTGGATGAATCCAACGCAGTGGCGCTATTCAGTGAATACGACTTGGTCATCGACGGCAGCGACAACTTTGCCACGCGGTACCTGTCCAATGATGCCGCGGAAATCACCGGCACCCCGCTGGTGTGGGGAACCCTCTTCCAGTTCTCCGGGCAGGTGTCCGTCTTCGATCCGCGCACCGGCCCGATGCTGCGTGATCTTTTTCCTGAAATCCCCGACGCGGACTCCGTGCCCAGCTGTGCCGAAGGAGGAGTCTTCGGCGCACTGTGCGGCGTTATCGGTTCGGTGATGTGCGCCGAAGCCCTGAAGCTCATTACCGGAATCGGGACCACACTGAGCGGCAAGCTCTGGCTCTATGATGCGCTGGAAGCCAGTGTGCGGACCCTCGATTTCGTCAGGGATCCGCAACGTGAGCCGGTGACCGGGCTGGGGGAGTACCTGCCGGTTTCCTGCGCTGCCGAAGGGCATGTCCCGGAGCTCACGGTTCAGCAGCTAGCGGAGCTGGAAGCGGACGAACCGGTATTGCTGGTGGATGTGCGCGAATCCTGGGAGCGCGACATCATAGCGATCCCGCACAGCCAGCACCTCCCGCTCGCGCAGCTCAAAGAACGGGGTCTGGGAAAGCTCGCGCACAGCGCTTCGGCGGTCGTATTCGTGTGCAAAACCGGTGCCCGTTCGCAGCAGGCGGCGCGGATCACCATGTCCGGTCGGGATGCAGGCATTGCGGTCTACAGCCTTAGCGGCGGAACCGTGGAATGGGCCAGGCAAGTGCGGGGCCAGCAGGTGGCCTACTAGGGCTCAGGCGCATCTTTGGCGCGCAATTCACCGGTGGGAGGCGAAGGCGCTCTGGCATACTGGCGCTATGACGTTGGGAAAGACGCTGGAGATCCGTGAATTGGAAAGCCAGGACGAACAGCAGGCAATCGACGCCCACCACTTGATGCTTCGCGAAGACTTCGAGTTCTTGCCAACTTGGTCTGCCGCCGAGGACTGGGAAGACTATATCTACCGGATGAAGGCAGGGCGCCGAGGCGAGCACATTCCAGAAGGCTGGGTTCGCTCGGCGCTGTTCGCCGCCTTTGACGATGGGGATCTGGTAGGTCGGGTTTCCGTCAGATATGAAATCAACGAGAGCCTGTTTCAGGTCGGCGGACATATCGGCTATGGTGTAATTCCCGAGTATCGTCGCCGTGGTGTGGCACAGGAACTGTGCAAATTCGGGTTGCAGGAACTTCGCGAATCAGGAATTGAACATGCGCTGGTTACCTGTGATTCCGATAACATCGGTTCAAAATCCACCATAGAAAAATGCGGCGGCTTGCTGGACGCTGAACTCCCGGAAATTGAAGTCAACTTTGGGCCTAGCAAGCTGCGTTTTTGGATGCCAACGCGGTCAATCCGCTGAATTCTTTGCGACTGATACATGAAATTCCTGTATGTTCTGACACAGATCAACAGACTATGAGTCTCGAGCGCGTAAACTGGATTGTTGGGTCGACTTTGGCCCCGACTCCACAGACCCAAATTTTCGAGCGGAAGTGAGCCTTCACGCATGTCAGCAAACACCATTACTCGCGATGAACTTCGCAATGTAGCCATCGTTGCGCACGTTGACCACGGCAAGACCACCCTCGTCAACGCCATGCTCCAGCAGACTGGCGCATTCGACAGCCATGGTGAAACCGAAGATCGCGTGATGGACTCAGGTGAGCTGGAACGCGAGAAGGGCATCACCATTCTTGCTAAGAACACCACCGTGTTCTACAACGGCCCAGCAGCCGAGGGCAAGAAGATGACCATCAACGTCATTGACACCCCAGGCCACGCCGACTTCGGTGGCGAGGTGGAACGCGGCCTGTCCATGGTTGACGGCGTGGTTCTGCTCGTTGACGCATCCGAGGGCCCGCTCCCGCAGACCCGCTTCGTGCTGCGCAAGGCATTGAGCGCCAACCTGCCAGTGATCATCGTGGTCAACAAGACCGACCGTCCCGACTCCCGCATCGATGGCGTCATCTCCGACTCCATGGACCTGCTGCTGGGCTTGGCTTCGGACTTGGCTGACGAAGCTCCGGATCTGGATCTGGACGCAATCTTGAACGTTCCTGTCGTCTTCGCCTCGGGCAAGGCCGGCTACGCTTCGATGAACCAGCCTGGCGATGGCACCCTGCCGGACAACGAAGATCTTGAGCCACTGTTCGAGACCATCATCAAGCATGTTCCTGCACCGACCTACACCGAAGGTGAAGTCCTGCAGGCCCACGTCACCAACCTTGACGCTTCGCCATTCCTTGGCCGCCTGGCGCTGCTGCGCATGATCAACGGCACCTTGCGCAAGGGCCAGCAGGTTAACTGGGCTCGCCAGGACGGCACCATGAAGCAGGTCAAGATCACCGAACTGCTGGCCACCCAGGGCCTGACCCGCGTTCCAGCTGACGAAGCTGGTCCAGGCGAGATCGTTGCAGTTGCCGGTATCGAAGACATCATGATCGGCGAGACCCTCACCGACCTTGAGAACCCTAAGCCGTTGCCATTGATCACCGTTGATCCACCTGCGATCTCGATGACCATCGGTATCAACACCTCGCCACTGGCTGGCAAGGTCAAGGGTGCCAAGGTCACCGCACGACAGGTCAAGGATCGCCTGGACAAGGAACTGATCGGCAACGTTTCGCTGAACATCCTGCCTACCGAGCGTCCAGATGCTTGGGAAGTCCAGGGCCGTGGCGAATTGGCACTGGCCATCCTCGTTGAGCAGATGCGCCGTGAAGGCTTCGAGCTGACCGTTGGCAAGCCACAGGTTGTTACCAAGATGGTTGACGGCAAGGTTCACGAGCCAATGGAACGCATGACCATCGACGTGCCTGAAGAGTACCTGGGTGCTATCACCCAGCTGATGGCATCGCGCAAGGGCCGCATGACCGACATGGCTAACCACGGCACCGGCTGGGTTCGCATGGAATTCATGGTTCCAGCACGTGGCCTGATCGGCTTCCGTACCCGCTTCATGACCGAAACCCGCGGCGCCGGCATTGCTGCTTCGCTGGCTGAAGGCTACGAGCCATGGGCAGGCCCAATCGAATACCGCATCAACGGTTCGATCGTTGCCGACCGTTCAGGCGTTGTGACTCCATTCGCGATGATCAACCTGCAGGAGCGCATGAACTTCTTCGTGAAGCCAACCGAAGAGGTTTACGAGGGCATGATCGTCGGCGAGAACTCCCGCGCCGACGACATGGACGTGAACATCACCAAGGAAAAGAAGCTCACCAACATGCGTGCTGCTTCCTCGGACTCGTTCGAGAACCTGACCCCACCACGTAACTTGACTCTGGAAGAGTCGCTCGAATTCGCTCGCGAAGACGAGTGCGTTGAGGTTACCCCGGAAGCCATCCGCATCCGCAAGGTTCTGCTGAACGCCAACGACCGTGCCAAGGCTACCCGTGCACGCGCTCGCTCCTAATAAGCGCAAATCCCTCGGCAGCAACTTCTCCGCGCTCTGGCGCGGTGTTGTTGCCGCCGTGGCAGCAGGATTATTCGGGACCGCAATCCACGCCTCCATCAGCTATGTCGGAAACGACATCCCGCTGGTTTGGGGTGTGGGTCTGGCCTGGCTCCTGCTCGGAGTTCTGGTGTACTGGGCTGCGGTGTCTTCATCGAAGCTGTGGGCCGGTGCACTGGGGTTCATCGGTTGCTATGTGACCGTTGGCCTGATTTCCTATGTGGGCGATGACCAGCTGATCTTGGGCATGGAGTACTACAAGTACCTGCCCGGGCCAACGCTGGCCTCGGCCTTGTGGATGTATGGAATGGTTATTCCATCGGTGATTGCCCTGCTGTGCTCCTTGCGAGTGCTGCGCAAGCAACAACGCCAGAACTGAAAACAGAAGGAGCTCTTCCCAACGGGAAGAGCTCCTTCTGTGTTTAATTAGGCGAAAAGCAGGCTACTGGTCTTTGCGCGCATTGCCGGTGATATCCAGGTGGTGGGCCAAGAACAACGAGGTGGCAACGCCGTCTGGATCCGGATCTCGCATCGCGTAGTCCTCGATCACAGCGCGCAGCCGGCTCATGAGATCCTTCTGGCTTTCTTCATTGAGCTTCAGGCCCAAGCGGATTACCTGTATCTCCTGGGGATCAAGTCCCTCGATTTCCTGCAGGAAGGTGTCCACCAGCATGGGGGCCGCGTCGGGAATGCGCGTGCCCCAGGACTGCTTGGTGCTGCGGTAGGGCACTTCTTTGGCGCCACGGTTGCCTCGGCGCGATTCTTCTGCCGCGAGGTAACCGTTGCTGACCAGGGTTCGCACGTGATGCAAGGAGGTGGCGGGATTCAAATCGAGAATGTCCGCAATTTCCTTGTTCGTTCGTGACTCATGGAGGCACAAGCGCAAGATGCGAAGCCTCAGCGGGGAGCTGAGAGCTCGTGCTCGCGATTGGACAAGTTTATCGGAGGGCATGGAAACAGCATACGCGAAAAGCGCTGAGTGATTGGCAGTTTCAAATCACATGTCGTCCCAAGCGGTATGGGTGTGCCCGCGGCAGCAACACCTGGAGGCAGGAAAATTGCGCGGCTTGCAGGCTGCTACTCGGCGCGAGGGGCACGGGGCCTGCGGCGCGTCGGAGCCGGCGGTACCCGCTTGGCGTGAGTGATCGCCGCGCGGGGGATGCATACCAGTTCAGCTCGGGTTTGGATGCTCACCGATTCCTCCGTCACTTCCTGCAACTCGCCCAGTGCATCGGAAAAATGCTCACCGGCCCGCCCGTCGGCCAAGCGGTAGCGGACAACAAGCCGTTCACCGGGCGTCACATCACTGAAATTAAGCATTTGGAAACGTCATCTTTTCGTAAGAAGAATTCATCTGGACCCCGGGAAGCTGAAATGTGAATGGTCGATTACGTCACAGCGAGCCAATGGGCGGTCCGATGCATGGGTATCAGGACTAGACTGTAGTTTGAGCTGGTAAAGGATTCAAAGAGCATCTGAGGAAACCACTAGCTCCTGTTGAAACCACCCAGTGCAAGGAAAGGTCTCGGCCCTCGTGACTTACATCATCGCTCAGCCGTGCGTCGACGTTAAAGACAAGGCGTGCGTCGAAGAGTGCCCGGTAGATTGTATCTATGAAGGTGAGCGCTCGCTCTACATTCACCCGGATGAATGCGTTGACTGCGGCGCCTGCGAACCTGTCTGCCCCGTTGAAGCCATCTACTACGAAGATGACGTGCCGGATGAATGGGCCGACTATTACAAGGCAAACGTCGACTTTTTCGACGAACTTGGATCCCCGGGCGGCGCCGCTAAAATTGGTAACACCGGCACTGACCACCCACTGATCAGCGCCTTGCCACCACAGAACCAAGGCTAGGTTTTCACTTTTATGCTTGAGCTCCCCGATTACCCCTGGAACCAGCTTGCCCCATACCGCGAGCAAGCATCCACGCATCCGGGGGGAATCGTGGACCTGTCGATCGGCACGCCGATCGATGGCACGCCGCAGCTGATCCAGCAGGCGCTGGCCGAGGCGGCGAACTCGCACGGATACCCGACCACGCACGGCACCATTGAAGTTCGCCAGGCCATCGTCGACTGGTTCGCCCGTCGCCGCAATGTCACCGGTTTGAGCACCGATGATGTCATGCCAACGGTCGGCTCCAAGGAAATGGTGGCATGGCTGCCGCTGTTCCTGGGCCTGGGTGCCGGCGACATCGTGGTCCGTCCAGAGATCGCCTACCCCACCTATGACATCGGCGCCCAGCTGGTCGGCGCGACCGCCATCGCCACCGACGACCTTTCGGAATTGACTGCTGAGCAGCGTGAACGCGTGAAGCTCATCTGGGTCAACTCGCCAGGCAACCCGACCGGCAAGGTCCGTGCTACCGCCGAGCTGGCAAGCATCGTGGCCCAGGCGCGTGAAATGGGTGCCGTCGTGGCCTCCGATGAGTGCTACGCCGAACTGGGATGGGATGAATACGAGGGCCAGGTGCCAAGCATCCTGGACCCGGCGGTCAACGGAGGAAACCTCGATGACCTGTTCGCCCTGTACTCGCTGTCCAAGCAGTCGAACCTCGCCGGATACCGCGCCGCTTTCGTTGCCGGCGCCCCGAACCTGATGCCAACTCTGGTCAACAGCCGAAAGCATGCGGGCATGATCGTGCCCGGTCCAATCCAGCACGCCATGGTGGTGGCATTGAATGACGACGAGCATGTTGCGGCGCAGCGCGAGCTGTACCGGGCACGCCGGGCCATGCTGCGGCCAGCGCTGGAGAACTTCGGCTTGGCCATCGATGATTCGGTGGCAGGACTGTACCTGTGGTGCACCGCTGGGCGGCCAAGCTTCGAAACCATCGGGGCGCTGGCGGAACTGGGCATCGTTGCCGGTCCTGGCGTCTTCTACGGCACCGCGGGGGAACGCCATGTACGCGTGGCCTTGACCGCCTCCGATGAGCGGATCGCGGCTGCCGTTGAACGGTTGAATTCTTCCGCCAACCGGTGAAGATGACACCCTAATTAGCTTGAATGGGTCAAATCGCGGTATGTTCTACGGTGACGACTGACCTTTCGGAACTACACGCTTTCCGGTTAGGAGATGCAATGACAGATACCACATCTGCACAGCTACACTTTGGAGAATCCAACCTCGAGCTGCCAGTAATTCAGGCAGCAGAGGGCAATGACGGATTTGGCGTAGCCCCACTTTTGAAGACTACCGGGAACGTGACCTACGATCCCGGCTTCATGAACACCGCGGCTACCAAGTCCGCGATTACCTACATCGACGGCGACGCGGGCATCCTGCGCTACCGCGGTTACCCAATCGAGCAGCTGGCCGAGAAGTCCAGCTTCATCGAGGTAACCTACCTGCTGATCTACGGCGAACTGCCGACTGCTGATCAGCTGGCCGAGTTCGACAATTCGCTGCGCCGCCATACCCTGCTGCACGAAGAGCTCAAGGGCTTCTTCGGCGGCTTCCCGCGCGACGCGCACCCGATGCCGGTATTGTCCTCGGCTGTTTCGGCCCTGTCGACCTGGTACCAGGATTCGCTGGATCCGAAGGATGACGCACAGGTTGAGCGTTCGACCCTGCGCCTGCTGGCAAAGCTGCCGGTATTGGCTGCGTACGCGCACAAGAAGTCCATCGGCCAGGCATTGCTGTACCCGGACAACTCGATGAACATGGTCGAGAACTTCCTGCGCCTGTGCTTCGGCACCGCTGCCGAGCCCTACCTTGCGGATCCGGATGTGGTCAAGGCCCTCGACTTGCTGCTGATCCTGCACGCTGACCACGAGCAGAACTGCTCCACCTCCACCGTGCGCCTGGTCGGTTCCTCCGAAGCCAACATGTTCGCTTCGGTTTCTGCAGGTATCCATGCACTGTCCGGCCCAGCCCACGGCGGCGCCAACGAAGCCGTGCTGAAGATGCTGCGCGAGATCCAGTCCTCCGGCATCTCCCCAGAAGACTTCATGCAGAAGGTCAAGAACAAGGAAGACGGCGTACGCCTGATGGGCTTCGGCCACCGTGTGTACAAGAACTACGATCCACGCGCCAAGATCATCAAGAAGACCGCTCACGACCTGCTGGCAAAGCAGGGCAAGAACGAGCTGCTTGAGATCGCGATGAAGCTGGAAGAGACTGCGCTGAATGATGAGTACTTCATCTCGCGTAAGCTCTACCCGAACGTGGACTTCTACACCGGCTTGATCTACACCGCAATGGGCTTCCCGGAGAAGATGTTCACCGTGCTGTTCGCCATCGGCCGTCTGCCAGGCTGGATCGCACAGTGGCGCGAAATGATCAAGGACCCAGAGCTGAAGATCGGCCGCCCACGCCAGCTGTACATGGGTGAAACCGCTCGCGACTATCCCGGCTACCAGGCCTAGGGCGAGTTTCCGGATCCCGGCGGCAGGACCTGTCTTCCCACACAAGTGGGGCGACAGGTCCTTCCCTGTTTTAAGCGGTACTTCGGGAGTATCCTATGAGGCAGAGGGAACGACAAGTGTGCCGAAGAGTCAGGTGGTATGCATGTACCAACGTCGTGGAAATAATTGGTCGCTAGCCATAAATACCAATCAGAATATGCTGATGGCGTTGTACCTGCGCGAACTGTCAGGCGTCCACCCCGCGGAGGCCGGACCCAATAGCCGGCTGGCTTCCAATATCAAGAACCGCAACAAGATCGACGACTCGCATGGACAGCTCAAGCAGGAATGGAGCTCCTGGTGGGATTCGCTGACCGCAATAGCGCCGGCCAAGGAGCCGGCGGCCAGCGATGCACTGATTGAACGGCTTCAAGACGACGGCTACCCGGCCCTGGCCCGGCTGGCCCGCGCGCACTACGGCCAGGCCACGGTTTTTGCCCAGCAGCATGCCCAGGACTTTGCAGAAAACAGTGGCAAGTACGTGCCGCACCGCATGGATGAGCTGGAAAGAATCCTCATCGACCACGGGGTGGAGCACGGCATGCAATCCACCCGCCAGGAAATCCAGCTCATTGACGTGCCCCTGGACGAGCCCAGGGCATGGCTGACCGGCACGGCTACCATCGTGGCCAGTACGTCGCTGCTACGCGACTCCAAGGCCTTCCACGGCTTCATCCAGCCGATGGTGACCATCATCTTCCCCGGCGGATAGCCCAGCAATAAAAAACTGGCAGATCACTTCCGTGATCTGCCAGTTGGACTGCAGGGCAAGAACTAGTTGGCGTGCAGTGCGCTGTTCAGCTCAACGGTCTGGCCGGCGCGCGGCAACGCCTCAACGGCGCCGGTGATGGAATTGCGGCGGAAGAGCAGGTTCGGCACGCCGGAAAGCTCCAGCGCCTTGACCTGCTTCTCGCCCAGAACCACACGGGTGCCGGCGGTCACATACAGGCCAGCTTCCACTACCGAGTCGTCACCGATGGAAATGCCTACACCGGCGTTGGCGCCCAGCAGTACGCGTTCGCCAATGACAATGCGCTCCTTGCCGCCACCGGAGAGGGTGCCCATGATCGAGGCGCCGCCGCCGACATCCGAACCATCGCCGACAACGACCGAAGCGGACACGCGGCCTTCCACCATCGAAGTGCCCAAGGTGCCGGCGTTGAAATTGACGAATCCTTCATGCATGACGGTGGTGCCTTCGGCCAGGTGGGCGCCGAGGCGCACGCGGCCAGCGTCGGCAATGCGCACGCCGGCTGGGACCACGTAGTCGACCATGCGCGGGAACTTGTCCACGCCGTACACGGTGACCGCTCCACGGGCGCGCAGCTTCAAGCGAGTCACCTCAAACCCCTCTACCTGGCAAGGCCCGGAGTTGGTCCACACGACATTGGCGAGGTGGCCGAAGATGCCGTCGAGGTTGATGCTGTTCGGCTGGACCAGACGGTGCGAGAGCAGGTGCAGGCGCAGCCACACATCGGCGGTGTCAGCTGGTGCTACATCAAGATTAATGGTCAGTGAAACGACCTTCTGGGTGGTGCCGCGGGCTGCATCGTCCTGCGCGGCGGCAGCGAGTTCACCGGAGAGCCCTTCAGCCTTGGCGAGTTCGCCCAAGACTGGAGCCGGGTACCAAACATCAAGGATCGTTCCATCGGATGCGACCGTTGCCAGGCCATGGGCTGAGGCTAAACGGACAGATGATTCGCTGGATGTCACAGATTCTGAAGTCATACACTGATCGTATCTTTGTTGCCCGGAGTAACGTTGATAAATGACAAAAAAGTGAAGCTAGAGACTCAGGACGTAGCCAGCCGTGAACGAATTGGACCTGCAGCAAGACGTTGCCCTGCTTACCGAGCAGATCATGAACATTGAATCCGTTTCCGGCAACGAGCAAGAGCTGGCCGACAAGGTGCACCAGGCGCTGCGGAAGCTGGCGCACCTTGAGGTGCACCGGGACCAGGACGCCATCGTAGCGCGCACCAACTTTGGCCGCGAACGCCGCGTCGTGCTGGCCGGGCACCTCGATACCGTGCCTTTGCCGCGCACCGAGGGCGCCAAGGGCACCGTGCCCGCAGAAGTCATCGACGGGGTGCTCTATGGCCGTGGTGCCACGGACATGAAAGGCGGGGTCGCCGTGCAGCTTGCGCTGGCTGCAGAACTGACTGAGGCCAAATACGATATCACCTACGTCTTCTACGACCACGAGGAAGTAGAAGCAGCCAAATCCGGTCTGGGCCGCCTGGCCAAGAACAGCCCGGAACTTTTGGAGGCCGACTTCGCGATCCTGCTGGAACCGACCGACGGCACCGTCGAAGGCGGTTGCAACGGAACCAGCCGCTTCGTCATCCGCACCCGCGGCAAGGCAGCCCACTCGGGACGTGCCTGGATGGGGCATAACGCGATCCACGATGCGGGGGAGATCCTGCAGCGCTTGGCTGCCTACCAGCCCCGGACCATCACCGTTGAAGGCTTGGACTACCGTGAAGGCATGAACGCGGTCCGTGTTGCCGGCGGCATTGCCGGCAACGTGATTCCCGATTACTGCGAGGTGGAAGTGAACTACCGCTTCGCTCCGGACAAGACACTGGCCCAAGCTGAAGCCGTGGTTCGTGAGCTTTTCGACGGCTTCGACATTGAACGCACCGATGGCGCTGATGGCGCCAAACCCGGTTTGGACCAGGAGATCGCCGCAGACCTGATCAAGGTACTGGGCCAGGAACCGAAGCCGAAGTACGGATGGACCGATGTTTCCCGCTTCTCCGCCCTGGGCATCTCTGCCGTGAACTTCGGCCCGGGCGATGCGCTGCTGGCGCACAGCGATGATGAGCATGTGCCGCAGCAGGCCATCCGCGATTGCCTGCAGACCCTGCGCACTTGGTTGGGCTAGCGCAGAGGCTGGGATGATCAGCCTTTGAAGAGACAAAAAATCTCCGTACCGCGTGAATCATGCGGTACGGAGATTTTTTGTTTCAGCTGCTAGGCCTTGGGATCGGAAGGATCCTGTGGCGCTGGCACGTCGAGGCCGGCTGGGGCGCCGACTATAGCTGCGGCCGGGCCGGCCGGGGTATTCTTCTCCTTCTTCACCCGGCTGCTCAGCCGGCGCGAGACAATCACGGCAATCTTGCTCAAGGTGAAGTTGATGATGATGAAGATGGCTGCCGCCACAATCAGCGCCTGCAGGACGTTGCCGTTAGGCGAGGAGTAGGTGCGGGCGAAGAACAGCAACTCGTTGAAGCTGATGATGTAGCCCAAAGCCGAGTCCTTCAAGATCACAACGAACTGGCCGATCAACGCCGGCAGCATGGCGACCAGCGCCTGCGGGATCTCGATGTGGCGCAGCGACATGCCACGGGTCAGGCCGATCGCTATGCCTGCCTCGCGCTGTCCCTTGGGCAGATTGTGCACGCCGGAACGGACCAGCTCCGCAACGACCGAGCCGTTGTAGAAGATCAGCGCCGCGACCACGGCCCACATCGCCGTATCACCTGACAGCTGCAGGGAACGGGAGAAGAAGACGTTGAAGAACACGATCATCAGCAGCACTGGTACCGCGCGGAAGAATTCGACAATCACGGTGGAGATTCCGTTGATCAGCTTATTCTGCGCCAAGCGGCCGACACCGAAGATCAGGCCGAAGATCACCGAGCCGATGATGCCCAGGACTGCTGCCTTGGTGGTGTTCCACAAGCCCGGAAGCAGGTAGTTCTTCCAGGTGCTGCCTTCGATGAAGTCATCCCATTGCGAAGGCTGCATCTGGTCCTTGGCGGCCAGGCCGAGGACGATCCACGCCACGATGCCCAAGGCAATCAAGGCGCCGACTATGTTTACCGCCAAGATGCGGCGGCGGGCCTTTGGCCCGGGAGTATCAAAAAGAATCGACGCGCTCATCGTGCCACCGCCAGTTTCTTAGAAGCCCAAGTAGTCAACAGGCCCACCGGAATGACGATGATCACGAAGCCCACTGCGAAGGTCAAGAAGATCGGGATCACGATATCTGCGCGGAACTCGATCATGGTCTTCATGACCGAGGAGGATTCCGTGGCAACCGAACCGACCGCTGCGACGGTGGAGTTCTTGATCAAGGCGATCAAGGTGTTGCCCAAGGGGACAATCGCGCCGCGGAAGGCCTGCGGCAGAATCACCAAGCGCGCTGCGGGCAAGAAGCTCAGGCCGATGGCACGAGCAGCTTCTGCCTGTCCCAGGGGAACCGTGTTCACGCCCGAGCGGATCGCTTCGCACACGAACGCCGCGTGGTAAACCGCAAGGCCAAGGACGGCGAGGCGGAAGAAGTTTCCCTGGAAATCGCTGCTGAGCACGAATCCGAGCTGGCCGTAGAGGGCCAGCACGCAGAACAGGATGATGATGGTCAGCGGGGTATTGCGAATCAGGTTAACGTAGCTGGTGCCCAGGGCCTGGAAGCTCCCTACGGGGGAGATGCGCAGCAAGGCCAAGATGGTGCCCAGCACGAGGGCGCCAATGGCAGCCCAGAAAGTTAGTTGGATATTGACCCAGAAAGCTCCGGGAATGTCGTACTCAGTGAATATGGATAAGTAATTCTCCACTGCAAGCCTCTGTCTCGATGGCCGGAAAACCGGCCAAGCGGCTATGGGTCCGGTACCTGCATTAGCTGGTACCTGGGAAACGCAGATTGCAGATGGGGGCCAAACACGCTGCGTTTGGCCCCCATCGCATCAGATGCTGCTAGGCGCAGGAATCCGAAAGGGTTGGCGGGTTGGTTTCAGCGTTCGGCTTGTAACCGGTGCCTTCGGTGTTCTTGTCCAGGGCCTTCTGCCACTCGCCGGACTCGATCATCTTGGTGATTGCCGCATTGATGTCGCCGCACTTGTCGGTGCCATCAGGCAGGCCCACGCCGTAGTTCTCTTCGGTGAATGGCGCGCCGACAACCTTGAACTTGCCCTTGTAGGCAGGCTGCGCAGCCAGGCCGGCAAGGATGATGTCATCGGTGGTAACCGCGTCAATTGTGCCGCCACTCATCTGGGTGGTGCACTCTGCATAGCCCGGAAGTTCCTGCAGGTTGGTGTTCTGGGCGTAGTTGTCCTTGACCTTCTGGGCCGAGGTGGAACCGGTGACCGAGCACAGGTTCTTGCCATCGAGGTCTTCTGGGCCGGCGATATCCGAGTCGGATGGAACCAGCAGGTCCTGGCCGGCGACAAAGTATGGACCAGCGAAGTCGACAACCTTGTTGCGCTCATCGGTGATCGAGTAGGTTGCGAAGATCATGTCAACCTGGTTGTTCTGCAGCATGGTCTCGCGGTTGGCCGACGGTGCCGAAATGAATTCGATCTTGTCCTCGGTGTAGCCCAGTTCGCTGGCTACGTACTTGGCGACGTCAACGTCGAAACCGGTGTAGTTATCGCCGTCCTTGAAGCCGAGTCCCGGCTGGTCGTACTTGATGCCGATGCGGATCTTGTCGCCGTCGGCTTCGCTGTCGCCGGAGCCGCCACATGAAGTCAGGGCCAGGGCTGCGACGGCGGCCATTGCGGCTACAGTGCCGAAACGAGTCTTGCGCATTGTTCCTCCTATTGGATGCGTGATGATGAAATTAGTGGTTGGTGATCAACTTGCCAAGGAAATCCTTGGCACGGTCGGATTTGGGATTGGTGAAGAATTCCTCAGGAGTGGCCTGCTCGACGATCTGGCCGTCGGCCATGAAGATCACGCGGTCCGCCGCCTTGCGGGCGAAGCCCATCTCGTGGGTGACCACGAGCATGGTCATGCCTTCCTTGGCAAGACCCACCATGGTGTCCAGGACCTCGTTGATCATTTCCGGGTCCAGGGCACTGGTTGGCTCGTCGAAAAGCATCACCTTCGGCTTCATGGCCAGTGCGCGGGCGATCGCCACACGCTGCTGCTGGCCGCCAGAAAGCTGTGCGGGCAGTTTGCCGGCCTGATTGGCCACGCCCACACGCTCCAGCAACTGCATCGCCAATTTCTTGGCCTCCTCCTTCTTCATGCCCTTGACCTTCATCGGACCGAGGGTCACGTTCTCCAAGATCGACTTGTGGGCAAAGAGGTTGAAGGACTGGAAGACCATGCCGACATCGGCCCGGAGATTGGCCAGTGCCTTGCCCTCTTCGGGAAGGGTCTTGCCATCAATCTTGATGGTGCCTTCGTCGATGGTTTCCAGTCGGTTGATGGCGCGGCACAGCGTGGACTTGCCCGAGCCCGACGGGCCGAGGATCACAACGACCTCGCCCTTGGTCACTTCGAGATTGATGCCGTTGAGCACATGCAGCGCACCGTAGTGCTTATTGACCCCAGTCAGCTGGACGATAGGGCCTTCAGAAGAAGCTTGAGCCTGATGATCGCTTTTCATGTTGTAGACATTACTTGATGTGACGGCGACTACGCGACCCGTCGACCATGTCACACCTAGTTGTTATCAAACTGTTCTCCAATCCGCGGTAGGTCACATCCGAAGATGCGCAGGAGTAACCGATAGAGTGAAGCTATGGTTCATCAGCGTAAGAGTGAAGAAAATGCCCGGGTCGGGCAAAAGCGCCACATCGAAGCGAGCTGGCCAGGAAAGCAACCGGAAGATCAGCTTGACCACCATCTTCTGGAAAGCCCGCAGGTCGATGTCACGCATAGCGACGTGTGGCGCGTGTTGCGAATCCAATCGGAATTCGTCTCTGGCTTTGGAAATATGGCCGGCACCGGTCCTGCCATCGCGGTTTTCGGTTCCGCGCGCACGGATCCAGGCAGCCCGTACTATGCGATGGCCCAGCGTGTCGGCAGCCGCTTGGCCGAGGAAGGCATCACTACCATCACCGGTGGCGGCCCCGGCGCCATGGAAGCGGCCAACAAGGGAGCTGCTGACAAGGACGGCGTTTCCGTAGGCCTGGGCATTGAGCTGCCTTTTGAAACCGGACTGAATGCCTGGGTCAACAAGGGCCTGAACTTCCGCTACTTCTTCGTGCGCAAGACGATGTTCGTGAAGTACTCGCAGGGCTTCATTGTGCTCCCCGGGGGTTTTGGCACCCTGGACGAACTGTTCGAAGCGTTGACCTTGGTCCAGACCAAGAAGATCACCAGCTTCCCGATTGTGCTTGTGGGCACCGAATACTGGGGCGGCTTGGTGGACTGGATGACCAAGACGCTCGTTGCTGAAGGCACCATTTCCCCCGGTGATCTGGACTTGTTCACTATCACCGATGATCCTGATGAAGCGGTGGATCTGGTGCTGCGTGCGCATGAAGAAAACCTGAAGGTCGGCGACCTGGCGAAGGGGCAGTAGGCGATGCCGTTCCTCCTTGTTGCCATCGCAGTATTGCTGGTGGGTGCTGTTGCGCTGCTGCTGTCCAGCCAGCGGAAGAATGTACCGGCAGGTCGCCACTTCGAATCCACTGGGGAGCCCATCACGGGATTGGTAGAGCACCAGGCTTCGTTGCCGCCGGTGCTGCTGGCCAAGAATCCGCGCGCTGAAGATGTGGAGAAAGTTCGCTTCTCCTTGGGCTTGCGCGGTTACCGCTGCGACCAGGTGGATGAGGTGCTCGATGTCCTCGCGGCAGAAATTACCGAGCTGGAGAATACGGTTCGTGACCTTGAGTCACGGCGTGTGATTAGCGACACGGGCGAAAATTAGTAATAATAAAAGATAAGTGTCCCAACTCAGCAGGGAATCCTTGCTGAGGATGGACTAGGCATTCGGTTGTATGCACGGCAAGCGCCAGTGCATGCGTTAGCCACAGACGAAGGGAACAGCTTAATGGCTGCTATGAAGCCACGCACCGGTGATGGACCAATGGAAGTCGCTAAGGAAGGCCGCAGCCTCATCTTGCGCCTGCCAATCGACGGAGGCGGACGACTGGTAGTCGAGTTGAACAACGACGAGGCAACCGAATTGCGTGAGTGCCTGCTCAAGGTAACTGAGTAAGCTTGCCCAAGTTCTAGCTTTGGCCGCACGGGTTGCTGGTGCGGCAATCGAGGACCGACAGAAATGTCGGTCCTTTGTCTTTCCCGAAATCAGCGGCTAGAGGCGGGTCGCGGCCTTGGCAGGAAGGACAGTGGCCACAAACAGGCCCTGCTCGGTAGGGAACAGGTGGGTCTGCAAGCGCGGGTCCTCGCGCAGCATGCGCAGGGCATCTCGGGTCGTGACGGTGGAGGGGCGGCGAACCGCGGGTTTGGCCAGGCGGTGCTCGTCATAGGCGTTGTTCACTATGATCACCCCGCCGGTTCCGACCAGCCGCTTGGCCTCGGCCACGTACTCGAGCAGCAGCTCAGCGCCGGCGTCGATGAGTACCAGGTCGTAGGCGTGGTCGGCCAAGCGCGAGAGCACGTTCTCTGCGCGCTCATTGATAATGCGGGCGCGGGCGGTGGGGATGCCTGAATCGCGCAGGCCCTGGCGCATCGCGTTGGCGTGCTCCAGATCCGATTCAATCGCGGTCAACGTCATGGCGTTGCCCATGACCTCGAGCATCGCCAGCGATGCGACACCCACACCGGATCCGATCTCCACGATATTGCGCGGCTGGCGCAGGGTGCAGAGCATCTGCAGCATCGAGCGGCCGGCCTGATCGATGCAGCGCACGCCCAGGTCTTCCGCACGTTCGCGAACCGGGGCGACATGCTCTGGTTCGTTGACGTGGTTCTGGGTGTAGGTCCAGCTCGCGAAGAGTTCTGGATTCATCGATGGCATCGGCGGAGGTCCTCAAGGGTTGAATTGGCGGGGCCAGTTCCCATCGTACCTACGTCGTTACCTGAAGTTGTTGAACTTGGAGGTTCTCGCGCAGGGTATTCTTAGCTTCAGCTCAGCTTCCCATTTCATACTTGGAGTGTGAACAATGCACGAAGTGAAACAGTTTCTTCTACGGTGACTGCCGAAACCACGACTCCGACATGGGATCAGATGGTCCAAGAACATGGGCAACGGGTCTTCCGTTTGTCCTACCGTTTGACTGGTAACCGCCAAGATGCCGAGGACCTCTCGCAGGAGGCATTCGTTCGCGCATTCAAAGCCTTGGAAAATTACACCCCCGGAACCATGGGCGGGTGGCTGCACCGCATTACCACCAACCTGTTCCTGGACCAGGCTCGGCGCAAGAGCAAGATCCGCTTCGACCGTTTCGCCGAGGGATCCGAAGACCGGATGCCCGGTACCGCGGTAACCCCGGAACGCTATTTCGAATTCAACAACTTGGATGTCGACGTGCAAGAAGCCCTGCGTGCGTTGTCGCCGGAGTTCCGTGCCGCTATTGTCCTGTGCGATATGGAAGGCTTCTCCTACGAGGAAGTCTCACGCATCCTGGATGTCAAGCTCGGGACCGTGCGTTCTCGCATCCACCGTGGCCGCGCCATGCTTCGTGATGCGCTCGCTCACCGCAATCCAGCCAACCGCCCTGCAAAGACCATGTCGTTGCCGCGCATCCCGCGAGGCTTGCGCGCCGCCAGCTAACCCCGTTCATCGCGTGTTCACCGTTGGCGTGGCGCGGTGACTTCGTCAGTGGCACTGTAACAAGGTAATCTTCTTACGTGGATCTTTTTGGTATTAATGGTGGCGAGTTTATCGTTCTCGCCGTGCTGGCGGTCGTTATTCTGGGCCCCGAAAAGCTTCCTGAGTACGCCAAAAAGCTAGCGAACCTGGTCAAGGAAGTGCGGCGCATGGCCAATGGCGCCAAGGAGCAGCTGCGCGAGGAAGTAGGCGACGAGGTTGCCGATATCGACTGGAAGAAGCTGGACCCGCGCCAGTATGATCCACGTCGAATCATCAAGGAGGCGCTTGTCGATGAATTCGACGACGCCGTGAATGCCGCAAAGGGTTCTCCAGCCAAGACCGTGGCCCCAGCACCGGTGCGCACCGCGGTCCCTTCGGCTACCGCGCAGCAGCTGCAGCTGGGCGCCAACGAACCGGCACCCTTCGACTCAGAAGCCACCTAGGCCCAGAAGTCCTCAGAAAGACATCGGCAGCGATCGCCCGGCAAGCCCGCGCGGTCGCTGTTCCAATTTCCCGGCCAATTCACGCATCGCTGCCGCGGCCGGTGCCCCCGGGGTGCTGAGCACTACCGGCTGGCCCTGATCCGAACCCACGCGTACGGACTCTTCCAGCGGAATCTGGGCCAGCATCCCAACAGGGTAGCCCAGCTGCTGGCTCAGCGATTCGCTGAGCTTGGCACCGCCACCGGAACCGAAGACCTCCATGCGCGACCCGTCGGGCAGCTGCAGGAAGCTCATGTTCTCAACCACCCCGATCACCTTCTGATGGGTCTGCAAGGCGATGGTGCCGGCGCGTTCGGCAACCTCGGTAGCCGTGGACTGCGGAGTCGTGACCACCAGCAGCTCGCTATTGGGCAGCAGCTGGGACACGGAGATGGCCATGTCCCCGGTGCCTGGCGGCAGGTCCAGCAACAAGTAGTCCAGGTCCCCGAAGTAGACATCCGAGAGGAACTGCTCCAGGGCCCGGTGCAGCATCGGGCCGCGCCAGATCACCGGCTGGTTGGAATCCAGGAACATGCCAATGGAAATGACCTTCACTCCGTGCGCCACCGGCGGCAGGATCATGTCATCAACCCGGGTGGGGTTCTGCGAAATACCCATCAGCGAGGGAATGGAGAAACCATGGACATCGGCGTCGATCAGGCCGACCTTCAAGCCCTGGGAGGCTAGCTGGCAGGCCAGATTCGCGGTAATCGACGACTTGCCCACGCCGCCCTTGCCGCTGGCCACAGCGATCACCCGGGTCAGGGAAGCAGGATCGGAGAACGGGGTGCGGCGGCTGGCCAGTGACTCGCGCAGCTCCGCGCGCTGCTGCGGATCCATGACGCCCAGGCTCACCTCAACGCGCTGCACCGCTGCTACGGTCAGCAGGGCCGCGGTGGCCTCTTCCTCGATGGTGGAGCGCATCGGGCAACCGGCGATGGTCAGCAAGATCTTGACCTTGGCGGTGCCATCGGCCAGGACAGCTGATTCCACCATGCCCAATTCGGTGATCGGCCGGCGAAGCTCCGGGTCGTTGACCTTTGCGAGGGCGGCTAGGAGTTCTGGCGTGGTGCTCAATGCTTATTTGCTCTTCCGGTGCTGGCCCTGCTGGGGCTTGACGGTTTCGATCATCCCGGTTTGCGGGTGCGAATTCTTATTGCCGCCCTTTTTCTTCGCGCGCAGGTGCAGCTCTTCGCCATCAGAGGTTTCCAGCAGCTCTTCAAGCACATTGCGCAGTTCGGAACGCACGTAGTCGCGGGTGGCAACATCGCGCAGTGCCAAGCGCAGGGAAGCCAGCTCGCGGGTCAGGTACTCGGTGTCGTACAGATTGCGTTCAGCACGGGCGCGGTCCTCGGTCAGCGAGACGCGGTCGCGGTCATCCTGGCGGTTCTGCGCCAGCAGGAGCAGCGGAGCCGCGTAGGAGGCCTGCAAGGAGAGCATCAAGGTCAGCGCGGTGAAGCCGATGGTGGCATCGTCAAAACGCCAATTGATCGGGGCGACCGAGTTCCAGATCAGCCAGAAGGCGCAGAACACCGTCATGTACAGCAGGAAGGTCGGGGTGCCCATGAAGCGGGCGAACTTCTCCGTGGCCGAACCAAAGAGGTCAGGGTTCGGGGAGAACCGGGGCCAGAAGCGTTGTCGTGCTGCAAGCGGGGTATCCAGGCCGTTACTCTTGCGCTGCTCAGCCATAGCTGGAACTCCTTTGCTGCTGATGGGTGGGTGGGGCGTTGGCTAGTCTTGGGAACGCCAGTCATCCGGGAGGATGTGGTCCAGCACGTCATCCACGGTGATGGCCCCTACAAGCCGGCCTTCCTTGTTGGTCACGCCTACGCTGGTGAGGTTGTAGGTGGCCAAATGGCGAACCACTTCGGTGATATTGGCCAGATCCGACATGGGCTCCAGCTCCGTATCAAGGATATCGCCCAGCGGCTCCGGGGGAGCGGCACGCAGCAGCGCCTGGATGTGGACTTGGCCCAGGTAGCGTCCCGTGGGCGTCTCCAGCGGCGGGCGCACCACATATACGGTCGAAGCAAGCGCCGGGCTCAATTCCTCCAGGCGCACCGAGGCCAGGGCTTCAGCGACCGTGGATTCAGGGGTGAGAATCACCGGAACCGGGGTCATGATCGA
Source organism: Glutamicibacter sp. NPDC055354 (assembly GCF_053644955.1). Taxonomy (NCBI): domain Bacteria; kingdom Bacillati; phylum Actinomycetota; class Actinomycetes; order Micrococcales; family Micrococcaceae; genus Glutamicibacter; species Glutamicibacter sp. NPDC055354. Next base: position 1,136,411 of record NZ_JBSHMB010000001.1, on the reverse strand, counting down.
CCCGGCGGTACCTTCCGGGTAGGCGAGCAAGCGGCGGACATCCTTGGCCTCTTCCTCGTTCATCAGATCCAGCAGCTGGTGCTTGGTCTCTTCGCTGACTTCAGCCAGAAGGTCGGCCGCGTCATCCGGGTCCATTTCCTCAAGCACGTCCGCGGCACGTTCCAGGCCCAGGGCGGAAAGGATCTCCACCTGCTCGCGGTCCGGAAGTTCCTGGAGCACGTCGGCCAGGCGCTCATCTTGCAGATGGGCCGCGATTTCCAGGCGGCGCTTCTCATTCATTTCATGCAGGGCGTCAGCAAAGTCGGCAGGCTTCATCTCATCGTGGGCGGCCACGAAGGTGTCAGCGGACTGCGGTTCATTCTTCGAACCGTGGCTGACCTCGTCCCAGGAGACCAGCACCTTGTTGCGGCGGCGCGAACGCAGTCCCAGCAAATTGGCCGTCGGTTCTCCACGCTGGACATAGTATTCGTTGATTTCCCAGTCCCCGCGACGGGTCTGCGCCAAACCGATGTCCTCGATGACACCGCGACCGGAACCATCAACGAAGGTGATGGTGCGGTCGAACATTTCGGCGACAACCAGAATTTCCTGGCCGCGCTGCTGGAAGCGGCGCATGTTCACCAGGCCGTTGCAGATCACCTGGTTGGCTTCCATGGACTGGATGCGGGTCATCGGAACGAACACCCGCCGTTTGCCGGGGACCTCGACGACCAAGCCCACGCAGGCGGCGGGTTTCTTGGGGCCGCGGGAGACCACCACGACATCGCGCAAGCGGCCTAAGCGGTCGCCCAAGGGGTCAAAGACATCAAGCCCGAGCAGCCGGGCGACGAAGATTTTAGACACTTGTGCGCTCACCCACCTAGACTATCGCGTTTCAGCCCCGTTCCCGGTGTGCAAAGCCACAGGACCAGTGCTGTTTCTTTCACCCTCAGCGATAGTTGCTTCACAACTAGGCAGGCTCACAGTAAACCTGTGCACAATATAGATATGACCTCGCCTCATGGAGTAAATTCGATTAGCACCAGCGGCCTGCCGCGCGGAGAACTGCTTGGACGTTACACCAGCTATCTCGACGCGCAGAAGCTCGTGGATTACCTGGCAGATAATGATTTCCCGGTCGCCGCGGTAAGCATCGTCGGCAATGACGTACGCACCGTGGAGCGAGTCACCGCGAAACTTTCCTACCCGCGCGTGGCGCTGGCTGGCGCGGCCCAGGGCGGCATGATGGGCCTGTTTGTCGGCCTGCTCCTGACCCTCTTCGGCGGTGGCGGCAACGGGCTGTACCAGATTCTCTCCGCCATCGGCCTGGGCATGGCTATTTGGATGATCGCCGGCGTGATCAGCTATTCGACCCGTCGCGGCAAGCGCGATTTCGCGTCCTCCAGCCAGTTCGTGGCCACCAGCTTTGACGTGGTGGTGGATTTCGAGCATGCGCAGTCGGCCCGCACGCTGGCCTCCAAGCTACCCATGCGTCCGCAGCAGGCACCTGCGCAACCAGTTGCCCAGGCCCCGCAGCAGCAGCCTGCCGCAGCTGCCGCACCGTCGGCCCAGGCAGCCGCCGCAGTACCGGCCACGCCTGCGCAGCCGGCCGCCGAGGAAGAGCGCAGCTCGCAGTTCCCCGACCTGCCAGATGGGCGTCCCCGCTATGGCGTGCGCGTCAACGAGGCCAAGCCAGCTGCGCCAGTCGCACCAGTCGAGCAGCCAGCCAAGGACGAAGCGCAAGCACCGGCCGCCGAGGCCAAGGACACGCAGGACCTGTCGCAGGTAGAGCCGCGAGTGGATACCTCGCAGCAGCCGCAGGCCCCGGTCCAGGAACCAGCGCCTCGCAAGGATCCTGAAGCATAGGGACCAGCTAGGCCAAAGAAAGGCATGGGCGCAGTTACCTCGGTAACTGCGCCCATGCCTTTCGCTGGTTAACGCTGCGGGACGACTTAGCCGCGCAACCTAGCCATCCATGCTTCAACTTCTTCAGGCTTGCGTGGCAGGGCAACGCTCAAGTTCTCGGCACCATCGGCGGTGACCAGGATGTCATCCTCGATGCGCACGCCCAGCCCGCGGTACTCCTCGGGGATCGCCAGATCCTCGTCCTTGAAGTAGAGGCCCGGCTCGATGGTGAAGACCATGCCCTCCTCCAGCTCGGCATCCAGGTACAGCTCGGCGCGTGCCTGGGCGCAGTCGTGCACGTCCAGACCGAGATGGTGGCTGGTGCCATGCGGCATCCAGCGGCGGTGATGCTGCCCCTCTGGATCCATGGCTTCTTCCACAGATACCGGCAAGATGCCCCACTCGGAGAGCCGCTCAGCCAAAACGCGGGTAGCCACCAGATGCAGGTCGCGGAACTTCAGGCCCGGCTTGGCCGCAGCGAAGGCGGCATCGGCGGCATCCAGCACGGCCTGGTAGACCTTGCGCTGCACCTCGGTGTACTTGCCGGACACCGGCAGCGAGCGGGTGATGTCTGCGGTGTACAGGGATTCGGCCTCGACACCTGCATCCAGCAGCAGCACCTCGCCCTGCTTGACGGTTCCGGTGTTGCGGATCCAGTGCAAGATGGTGGCGTTGTTGCCCGAGGCGGCGATGGTGTCGTAGCCCAGCTCGTTGCCCTCAAGCCGGGCGCGGGCGAAGAACGCGCCTTCGACAACGCGTTCGCCGCGTTCGTGCGCGACGGCCTTGTCCAGGTTGCGCACCACGTCTTCGAAGCCGTTGATGGTCGCGGCAACCGACTTGCGCAGTTCGGCGATTTCGTACGCGTCCTTGACCAGGCGAAGCTCGGAAACGAACTCGGCCAGCTCGGTATCCAGGGCATCGCTGGCTTCCAGGTCCTGGCCGGTGTTGATGCGCGAGGTATCCACCAGCGCCTCGATGTTCAGATCCACCTCGCGCACCAGACGGATGCGGATGCCGCCCAGGGCCTGCGGGCCGGAATTCTTGGTGATCGCGATTTCCAGCTGTTCCAACGAATCGGTGGGCATCCCGGTGCGCGCCGACAGCGAGGACAGGGTTGGGCGCGGGCCCACCCAGAATTCGCCGGAACGCGAATTCAAATAGAAATCGGTGGTGTCGCGGCCGGCCATCGGCGCGAAATACAGGGTGGAAACGTGGTTGGAGCCGTGCTCGCCCACGCCGTCATCGGTCGGTTCCATGACCAGTACGGCATCGGGCTCGTGGTCGACGCCCAGGCCGGTCAGGTGGGCGAACGCAGAATGAGGGCGGAAACGGTAGTCCGTGTCGTTGGAGCGGACCTTGAGCGGGCCTGCCGGAATGACGATGCGCTCACCGGGGAAATTCTCCGAGAGCTTGGCACGGCGAGCGGCTGCGTAGCTGGCAGCGGCATCTTGTTCTGGCAGATCAGAAGTGTCTTGCGCCCACGAGGAGGCCATGAAGTCCTGGAATGCCTTGGACGTTGGACGCTGGGAACGGTTGTTCACGCGGTCTTCCAACGGCTGATCAGTGCTTGGTGCAGATGAATCTTGATTGGTCATGTTCCAAGTGTGTCACCACCAGCTGTATCCCAGCAAAGAATCAGCGCAGGGGATAACCTAGGCATATGCGAATCGACCTGCACACCCACTCCAATGTGTCCGACGGAACTGAAACTCCGGCCGAGCTCATGCGCGCCGCTTCGGTTGCGGGCCTGGATGTCGTGGCGTTGACAGATCATGACCAGACCACCGGTTGGGCCGAAGCCGCGGCGCAAGCCGGGAAGCTGGGACTGGGATTCATACCGGGCATGGAAATCACCTGCCAGGATACCCACGGCATCAGCGTGCATCTGCTCAGCTACCTGCATGACCCCACCTACCAGCCGCTGCTCGATGAGCTGGATATTGCGCTGAACTCGCGGATCGTTCGTGCCCGCCGCATTGTCGACCTGCTGGCCGAGGACTATCCGATCAGCTGGGATCTGGTGGGGGAGCATTGCCTGCCGGGTTCAACCGTGGGCCGCCCGCATATTGCCGATGCGCTGGTGACCGCGGGGGTGGTGGATAACCGCAATGAAGCGTTCGCCAACATCCTCTCCTCGCGTTCGCGCTACTACGTTTCGCATCCAGCGGTGAATCCTGCCACTGCGGTGCAATTGGTGCGGGAAGCCGGTGGCGTTCCGGTGTTCGCGCATCCCAAGGCCTCTGCACGCGGACGGGTAGTTCCCGATTCCACCTTCTACGAGATGATCGATGCCGGGCTAGCGGGGGTCGAAGTGCACCACCGGGACAACACCGCCGAGGGAAAGGCCTGGTTGCTCAAGCTGGCCGCCGATCGCGATCTGATTGTCACCGGATCTTCCGACTACCACGGCACCGGAAAGCTGAACCGGCTCGGCGAGAATCTCACCGAGCCGGAAATGCTGCATAGGATTATTGCCCAGGGGACCGGAACTCAGGCCTCGATATAGCTGGTGCTTCCAGGCAAACGAGCCTTCATCACCTCGATGGCCTCGGGGTTCTGGTCAATCAGCACATACTGGCGTCCCAGCTTCGCGGACACCGCACCGGTGGTGCCTGAGCCGGCAAAGAAGTCCAGCACCCAATCGCCGGGGCGCGACGACGCGGCCACAATCCGGCGCAGCACGCCTTCGGGCTTCTGCGTCGGGTAGCCGGTCTTTTCCTTGCCAGTAGGCGAGACGATGGTGTGCCACCAGACATCGGTCGGCAACTTGCCCAGGGCGCGCTTCTCCGGGGTGACCAGGCCGGGAGCCATATACGGCTCGCGGTCCACCTCAGCCGAATCGAAGTGGTACTTCTTCGGATCCTTCACGTAGACCAGGATGGTGTCGTGCTTGGCCGGCCAGCGGCTCTTGGCGCGGGCACCATAGTCGTAGGCCCAGATCAGTTCGTTCAGGAAGCAGTCCCGGCCGAAAATCCCATCGAGCAGCACCTTCACGTAGTGCACCTCGCGGTAATCGAGGTGCACATAGAGCGTGCCGTCCTCGGCCAGCAGGCGGTGGGCCTCGCGTAGCCGCGGCTCGATGAAGCTGAGGTAGTCGTCGAAGGTATCGTGATACGAACGGGCGATCCCCAGCTCGGTGTTGTACTCGCGTCCCTTGAATCCGGTGCGGTCGCCTTCGCCTTCGGCAGCGCGAACCATGGTGCGCTGGGCACGGGTCTGCTTGCGCCCGGTGTTGAACGGCGGGTCCACATAGATCAAGGTGAAGCTTTGATCGGGCAGGGTGCCAAGGATGGAGAGGTTATCACCGTGATACACGGTATTACCCGAGGCTGGAACGACGGACGCCGGGGCATCCTGCGTTCCAGCGTCGGGCAAAGCTGGTTCTTCGGGTAGAGCGAGCACCGCTGGTGTGGGTTCCTTTCGGAAAAGTTGGCTGACCGGTTGGACTGGGGATTAGTCCTGGCCGCCTGCTTCGGTGCTGCGGGTGCGACGGCGCGGACGGCGTCGGCGGGCAGCGGATGCGCCCTCGGTCGCCTCCTGCTCCCCGCCGGAAGCATGGGTTTCGCGGTGGCGCTCGTTTTCGCGTGCCGGACGGTCCTGTTTGCCCTTGGAGTGGCCGTGGCGTGCGCCCTCCTGTTCGGCGCCGGAGTCCTGCGCACCGCGCTGCTGGGTCTGCTCGCCGTTCACGGTGCGGGTGCGGGTACGCGAATTGCTGCGGCGGCGCGGGGTGCGCGCCGAATCCTCGCGGCGTGGCGAGCCATCGCCCTCAGCTGCCGCGGTCTTCTTGGCACGCTGCAAGCGGCCCTTGGTGCCCTTGGGGATTCCCAAGTCGGCGAAGAAATGCGGCGAGGACGAGTAGGTCTCTACCGGCTCGGGAACGTTCAGGCCCAGCGCCTTGTTGATCAGCGACCAGCGGGGCACCGAATCCCAATCCACGAAGGTGACCGCAATACCGGTGTTGCCGGCACGACCGGTACGGCCTACGCGGTGCAGATAGGTGTTCTCATCATCCGGGCACTGCAGGTTGACCACGTGGGTGACGTCATCCACGTCGATGCCGCGGGCCGCGACATCGGTAGCTACCAGGATGTCGACCTTGCCGGCGCGGAAGGCCTTCAAGGCCTGCTCGCGGGCGCCCTGGCCCAGATCGCCGTGCAGCGAACCGGCGTTGAAGCCGCGGTCCACCAGCTCATCGGACAGCTTGGCAGCCGAGCGCTTGGTCTGGGTGAAGATGATGGTTTTGCCGCGGCCTTCTGCCTGCAGCAGGCGGGCCACCATCTCGTCCTTGTCCATGTTGTGCGCGCGGTAGACCAGCTGGCGGATGTTGCGCTTGGTCAGCGAGTCATCATCGCCGGGATCCTGGGCGCGGATGTGGGTGGGACGGGTCATGTAGCGGCGGGCCATGGTGATCACGGCGCCGGGCATGGTGGCGGAGAACAGCATCGCCTGGCGTACCGGCGGCAAGGCGGCCAGAATGCGCTCGACATCGGGCAGGAAGCCCAGGTCCAGCATCTCGTCGGCCTCGTCCAGTACCACGGTGCGAACCTGCTTGAGGTTCAGCACGCGCTGGCGGTTCAGGTCGATCAAGCGGCCCGGGGTGCCGACAATCACGTCGGTGCCGGCCTTCAGGGCATTGATCTGCTCTTCGTAGGGGCGGCCGCCGTAGATGGTGGTGATCGAGATGTTCGAGTGCTTCGATGCCTGGGCCAGGTCGGCGCCGACCTGGATGGCCAGCTCGCGGGTCGGGGCCACGATCAGTGCCTGCGGGGCACCGGGGAATTCAAGATCCCCGTAGCCCTTGTCGCCTTCGCGGATCACGCGCTGCAGGGCAGGGATGCCAAAGCCCAGGGTCTTGCCGGTGCCGGTCTTGGCCTGGCCGATGATGTCGTTGCCGCCCAGGGCAACTGGCAGGGTCAGGGCCTGGATGGGGAACGGGTACTCGATCCCGGCTTCCGAAAGCGAAGCAACGATGTCTTCGCGAACCTTCAAATCGGCAAAGCTCTGCTTGATCGGCTCTGCGATGGTTGGCTCATTGTCTTGTGGTTCGGCCACTGGGGCCGAAAGCGTCGTGTCAGTCACGATGTCTTTGTTCTCGTTTCATGTGGGCACGGTACCTGCTCCATTCCGGCTTGCAACAAGCCAGGAGCATGCGGATACCGCACGAATCCAGCGGAGCCGATCGCTACTTTCACGTTAGGTGGCTTGGTCAAGCACCTGCGGGATGGCGGCCGCTGGGAAGTCGCCATAAAACTGTTTCATCTATCAGCCCATTGCGATCGGGCATCCTATTTACTAATAGGCCAAGCATAGCCGGTTTTGCCCGGAAACCCGGGTTTAGGAGTCTCAGGCCACGATTTCGAAGCTGATCTTGCGGGCCGCAGGATCAGCCTGGACCAGCTTTACGCGCACCAAGGTGCCCGGCTGGGCGGAACCGGAAAACTCTCCGGTGACCGGTTCATCGGCCAGCTGCAGCACTCCGGGACGAATCTTTCCATCTTCCTTTTGCTCGGCTGACTTCAGCACGATGGCCTGGAATTCTTCCCCGACACGTGTTTTGAGCACATAGGCTTCGAGCAGGTCGACGGCCGCATTGTTCACCCGGTTGGCGGCAATGCTGCTGGTACGCATCAGCCCGGGCAGCTCCTCCAGGGCCGAGGCGAGCTGCTCGGGGATCGGCTGGCCGGTGGAAAGCAGGTGGCAGGTGAGCAGCACGAAGCGGTCCACGAGCCGACGCAGCGGCGCGGTGGTGTGCGCGTAGGGTGCCGCCAGTGCCGCTTGGATCAGTTCCTCTACAGGCTGCCCGGCTATGACCCGGTAGTCCGCACCGCGGAACAGCGCGGCGGCACGATGCATGATCACCAGTTGCTTCGGGTCGCTGACATCCAATGCATGCAGGTACTGCCCATAGCTTTGCGTTGCGTCCCACGGCGTGCCCAGCAACTGGGTCTGGGTGCGGAATTCCTGCTGGTCCGCTTCATCCGGTGCGGGCATGGTGCGCAGGATGCCCACACCGGCCTCGAGCATGATGCGGGCCGCGGCAATGCCGGTGAGCAGGGAAATCTGCGCGTTGTGCCCTTCCAGGGGCAGCGGGGTGCGGCTGACCAGCTTGTAGCCTTCGCCTGCTTCTTCAATTTCCTGATCCGGCAGGTTCAATGAGGCGCCGCCGCGCAGTTGCTCTTGCCGCAGGCGCGCAGCACCGATTTCGGCGAGCAATTCCAGCTGCTCATCGGGTTCCCCCGAATCCAGCCGGGCCTGGGCCGAGGCATAATCCAGCTGGGCTCGGGACCGGATGCGCGCGCGGTTCAGCGCGACCTCGCCCAGGGAGCCATCGGCATCCAGGGAAATTTTCCAGTGGAAGGCTGGCCGGTCCTGGTCTGGCAGCAGCGAGCCCTGGTCTTCGGAAATCAGGGGCGGGTGCAAGGTGATCTTGCGGTGCGGCAGGTAATAGGTCTGACCGCGTTGGCGGGCCACCTGGTCCAGCTGGCTGCCCAAGGCCACGAAGGCGGGCACGTCCGCAATCGCATAGTGCACGGTATAGCCCTGGCCGTTTCGTTCAAGGAACATCGCCTGGTCGAGGTCGGTGGCGCCGAGCGGGTCAATGGTGAAGAACGGGATGCCGGTGGCGTCTTCTTCGGGGTGCTGAACCTGGGCTACCGCCAGTTCTGCGGCTTGCAGGGTTTGCTCGTCGAAGGGCGCCGGTACCTCGAACTCTGCTTCAAGGCCGAGCAGAAGCTGGGCCAGCGAATTAGCGGGAACCGGGCGGGGGCTGCGGATTCTTCGTTCAGTCACCCTTTAGCAATATCACGACTCGGTGAGTCAAATCACTATTTGGGCAAAGAAATAGCCGGTTTCGCTTCTAAGCGAAACCGGCCACCAGCCGCCAAGGCGATGCCTTGGCAAGCAACAAGAGCTACTGTGCGAAGCCGACGCGGCGGACTTCTTCTGGGCCAACCTCAACGTAAGCGATGCCAGCAGCAGGCACCAGGACCTCGCGGCCCTTTGGATCCTTCAGTGCCAGAACGGTTCCGTCGGCGATCGCCTTCGAGACCAGCTCATTGACTTCGGCGTTGCTGAGCTCGGAGTCAAGTACAACTTCGCGGGCTACATTCTGAATGCCAATGCGGATTTCCATGATTGTCGCAGATCCTCTCGAACGAAATAGGTGTCCCGTATGGGGCCTCTGAACACTAATTTAGCTAGTTTTCTTTCGGGAACTGCGAAATTCCGCGCCAAGCTAAACGGGAGATCAGATCCACGGCGGCGTTCTGGTCCACCGAGGAGCTGCTGGTGGCCCAGTAGCGTGCCGAAACCTGGGAGAGCCCGGCCAGGGCGCGGCCTGCCAGCAGGCCTTCGTCCTCGCTCATATCGGTATCCTCGACCACTACGCGGGCGATGGAGGAAGCCAGCGAACTGTTGAACTGCTCGATGCGATGGGCGATCAGCGGATCCGAGAGCACATCGGATTCGAAGATCAGCCGGTACGCCTGGGATTCGCCCTTGATGTAGCTGTAGTACGTGTTGATGGTGGCGAAGACGCGCTCGCGGTTGTCATTGGTGGAGCGGATTGCTTCATCCAGCTGCCGGCTGAAGTCGGCCAGGTGCGAATCCAGCAGGGCGAGATAGAGTTCGCGTTTGCCGGGGAAATGCTGGTAGAGCACCGGCTTGGAAACCAGGGCGACTTCAGCGATTTCGTCCATGGACGCACCATGGTAGCCATGGGCCACGAAAACCTGGTGCGCTGCCTGCAGCAGCTGGCGCCGTCGCGCTTCACGGGGCATCCGTTGCGGGCGGGTGCCTTTGATATTTTCGAGTTCCGTCATGTCGAATGGGGCCTTTCCAGCTGCAGAGCGACCAGCTCCCAAGTCATCGAAGGAATTCTCGGGGGCTAACCTACTTGGAAGTAGTATTCCATGCTTCTGTGCGGAAAGTAGAAATATGCAGGGGGAAATCAGGTTTTCTACGCTGATTTGGCTTCCGGGGCGGCCGGGCAGTTGCCCTGGACCTGCGTAGTCTCCGATTTCCCGGGCTCCGGCTGCGACAGCTCCAAGCCATAGAGGGTTTCCAAGGCCGAGACATATTCGCTGGTGCGGCCTTCGCCCGCCAGTTCACGTGCACGCACGGTTGGCACATGCAATAGCTGGCGCACCATGCGGCGCATGGCCAGTTCCACTTCCTCGGCCGCGGCGCTGCAGCCGTGCTGGGCACGGACCTTCGCGATCTCGGCATCCAGAACGGCTTTGGTGTGCTGGCGCAGCGCGACAATCGCGAAGTCGGCCTCGCGTTCACGCTGAGCGGCGGCAAATTCTGCGGTGGCGTTCTTGACGATGCGGCTAGCCGCGTGAACGGCCATGGCCTGCTCGGTCGGGGCGGCCATGCGCACCGATTCCAAGGTAATCAGTTCAACATCGGGCAGTTCGACCATGGTCGGATCGAAGTCGTGGGTGAGCGCCATGTCGATGGCGATCAGCGGGTGCTTCTTCACGCGCAGCGCTTCAAGCTCTGCACGGGCCAACTGGTGACCGCCGCCGGAGCAGCCAACGATGATGTCAGCTTCGCGCAGGGCCTGCGGCAGCAATTCGTCGCTGAGCGGGAAGCCGCCGCGCTTCGCGGTGAAATCTGCGGCGCGCCCGGAATGCGAGTAAACCGAAATGCGCTGGACGCCGCGTTCCTTGAGCAACGCCATGGTGGCGCCAGCGTAGGAACCGGTGCCAAAGAGCACAACATCCTGCTCGGACCAGTCGCGGCCTTCAGTGGCCAGTTCTTCGGCCAGATCGAGGGCCACCGAAACCACGGACTTGCCCTGGGTGCCAAGGTCGGTATTCGAACCGACATCCTTGGCCGCGCGGGTGGCGTTCTGGAACAGGCGGGTGAGGTTGCTGGTTGTGGTCTTCTCTTGCTGCGCCTGGGTCAGTGCTCGACGCACCTGGCCAGCGATTTCGCGTTCGCCGACAACGGCCGAGTCCAGTCCGGCGCCTACGGAGAAGAGGTGCTCAACTACCGGGTCGCCTTCCAGCGTGGTGAGACGGCGGGCCAGGAATTCGGGGGAGAGGTCGGTGCTTGCTGCCAGCTCGTTGACCAGATGTTCTGCTGCGTCCTCCACGTGGTCCACGTCTGCGTAGACTTCGAAGCGGTTGCAGGTGGCCAGCACGACGGCGCCATTGATAGCCGCCGAACCGTTAACGGAGGCAGCTGCCAGCCCGTCGGCCGAAGCACTGATTTGTGCGACGGTCTCCAGATCGAGCTGGGAATGCGATGCGACAAGAGATAAGAAAACCACAGTGACCCCAGAATAGGCCGGAAAATACCGGCAGACAACGCAGGTGTGCCTAAATCCGCATGGTTCCAAGGGGTTAGTTTGCTCACCTTCCCCTGCGGGCGAACGCAGTAAATGGGCTTTTAATCTGAAGAGTTGGCAGAATTGGGGCATGACCCTGTCGCAGAACCATCCGTTGATTGATGGACGTACCCAAGATTCCGCTTTGATCCAAGCTTTGACCGGCAAGAAGCCGTCGCATCACCCGGTGTGGTTCATGCGCCAGGCTGGCCGTTCGCTGCCTGAATACCTGAAGCTGCGTGAAGGGGTGAGCATGCTCGACTCCTGCCTTGACCCTGCCATGGCCAGCGAGATCACCTTGCAGCCGGTGCGCCGCCACAAGGTGGACGCCGGCATCTTCTTCTCGGACATCGTCATCCCGCTGCGCCTTGCGGGCATTGGCGTGGACATCGTGCCAGGCGTTGGCCCGGTGCTGGACGCCCCGATTCGCACCAGGGAACAGGTAGCTGCCCTTCCGGAGCTGACTGACGAGTCGCTGGAACCCATCCGCGAAGCCGTGCGCTTGACCGTGGCCGAGCTGGGCAAGACCCCGCTGATCGGTTTCGCCGGTGCGCCATTCACCGTCGCCGCCTACATGGTCGAGGGCAAGCCAAGCCGAGACCACCTGGGCCCGCGCACCATGATGCACACCGACCCGGATGTCTGGGACGGACTGATGACCTGGGCTGCCGACGCCTCGGGCAAGTTCCTGCGGGCGCAGGTTGAAGCCGGCGCCTCGGCCGCGCAGCTCTTCGACTCCTGGGCTGGTTCGCTCTCGCTTCCGGACTACCAGAAGCACGTCGCCCCGTACTCGGTGAAGTCCCTGGACTACGTCCGCGACCTGGGCGTGCCGTTGATCCACTTCGGCACCGGCACCGGCGAACTGCTCACCGCCATGCGCGATGCTGGCGTGGATACCGTGGGCGTGGACTACCGCATCCCGCTGGAAACCGCGATTGAACGCTTGGGCCAGGACGTTTCGGTCCAGGGCAATATTGACCCGGCGTTGCTCGATGCCCCGTGGGAAGTCCTCGAGGCGCACGTGCGCGAAGTGGTTGCAGCAGGCAAGAGGGCCCGCGGACATGTGGTGAACCTGGGCCATGGCGTTCCGCCAACCACCGACCCAACCGTGTTGACCCGTGTGGTGGAGCTCATTCACTCGCTGTAATTCAACAGGTCTAAGCTAGGTTTAACGCTGTGTTCCAGCTGGCCCCCGAGGCCATGGGCAGGGAACAGGGCATCGGCATATTGTGAAGGTAGAAGGTGCTAGGCACGTGAGCAAGGAACAGCGCAATCTGCGCGCAGGGGATTCAGCTGAAGCCACCGGCGCGTCCAAACCGCGACGCGATATTGCCAACGATGCCGCAGCGCATGCCTTGCGCCTGCTGGAAAAGGTGCGCAGCGCCAGCGAAGCACGCCTAGCGAAGAGCGAATCGGCCGATCAGGCCCAGAAGCCATTGGCCCCGCATGCGGTGGTGATCGGTGGCGGCATCGCCGGCCTGGTCGCTGCCCGTGAACTTCGCCAGACCGGACACGAAGTGACCGTGCTGGAAGCAACCGCGAACTTCGGTGGCTGCGTGCGCACCACCGAAGTTGCCGGCATGGAGATTGATGCTGGCGCGGAATCCTTCGCCCTGCGTGGCGGCATTGTTTCCTCCTACCTCGACGAGCTGGATCTGGGCGGGCAGATCGCCAGGACCTCCGGAGAGCGGGCCTGGTTCATCCAGGGGGAAGAGCAGGAAATTCATGCTCACCAGATGCCTGCCACCGCAATGCTGGGCATCCCGGGCAATGTGCGCACCGACGAGGTGCGCGGCATCATTGGCCGACCGGCCACCGTGCGTGCCGCAGCGGATCTGATCACGCCAATGAACAAGAAGTGGGCCACGGAGAACCTGACCATCGCTGAAGTGGTCCGTTCCCGCATGGGACAGGCGGTACTGGACCAGCTGGTGGCCCCGGTCATCAACGGCGTCTATTCCACCGACCCTGCCAAGATTTCCATTGACGCCGCCGCGCCTGGCCTGCGCCAAGCCATGCAGGAGACCGGTTCGCTGGCCCGCGCCGTCACCCGGCTGCAGGCTTCGGCTCCGGCTGGTTCCCGTGTGGCTGGCCTCAACGGCGGCATGTACACCATGGTCGAAGCCCTGGTGTCCCAGCTGGAGCAGGCTGGCGTTGCGCTGGTGCGCAATTCGCCGGTGACCTCCTTGCGCCACGATGCGCAGTCGCCAACTCCGTATGCAGTCACGACCTTGGGCCATGAACTGCTCGCTGACCGGGTAGTTCTCGCGACGCCGGCCGAGCCGGCACTGGACCTGCTGAACCCCCTGCTGGCACCAGAAGAGCGGATCGCCGGCGAAAGCGGTGCCAATGCCATTGCCTTGGCGATCCTGGTGGTCGATAAGCCGGAACTCGATGATGCCCCGCGCGGATCGGGTGTGCTGGTCTCCAGGAACGCCCCGCTGACGGCCAAGGCGCTGACCCATTCCACGGCCAAGTGGCCCTGGCTCGCCGCAGAGGCCGGCCCTGGCACCCACGTACTGCGCCTGTCCTTTGGACGAATCGGCGAACATGAGCAACTTGTCGAATCCGGAGATGATTCAGCTCTCATCGACCAGGCAATCAAAGATGCTTCAAAGATTCTCGGTGTTCAATTGCATCTTGATGATGTCTTGGGAAGCACCGTTTCACGCTTCAGCGACATGGTTCCGCTGCAGGGCCAGGCCGCTACCGCGCGCCGCGCGCAACTGCAGCGCAGCCTGTCGGGCTTCGAAGGGCTCGATGTGGTTGGCGCATGGATTGCCGGCACCGGACTGGCGCGAGTTATCGCCCAAGCCCGCAGTGCCGTCGCGATCAGCGCCCGCTAACCGCACCCGGGCCAACTATCCTGGACTTTTGTCCGAAACCAGATCAAGGAGAATATCAAGTGAGCAACGCACCGGAGCATAATTCCCCAGTAATTCGTGAACGCGAAAATGCAGGAGAAAACCCGACGTTCTTCTACACTCTCTGGACCATTTTCAAGCGTTCGGAAATTGTCGAGCGTTCCGAGGCTGCTGCCGCTGAATTCGATGCGCTGGTCGCCGAGCTGGCCGCCGAAGGCGCCACCGTGCGCGGCATCTACGACGTTTCGGCCATGCGCGAGGACGCTGACGTGATGTTCTGGGTGCACGGGCCATCGGCCCAGCTGCTGCAGGCATCGATGCGCAAGATCCGCCGTTCGGCCCTGCTGGCCGGCACCGAAATCGTTTACTCCACCATGGCCGTGCACCGTGAAGCGGAATTCGCCAAGGACCACTCGCCAGCGTTCGCGCGCGGCCTGGATCCGAAGGAATGGATGACCGTTTACCCATTCGTCCGCTCCACCGAGTGGTACACCCTGGATCCAGCGGCCCGCGGCAAGATGCTGCGCGACCACGGCATCCTGGGCCGCGAATTCCCGAACGTGCTGGCCAACACCGTAGCGGCCTTCTCCTTCGGCGACTACGAATGGCAGATCTGCCTCGAAGCCGACGACATGATCGATCTCGTCGACATGATGCGCCACCTGCGCTACACCGAAGCCCGCCACCATGTGCGTGAGGAGACTCCGTTCTACACCGGCCGCCGCATCTCGGCAGCTGAAGCGCTAGAGGTACTGAAGTGAGCCAGGCCTTTGACCCCCGCGAGGGATATGACCGCAACGGCCAGATGATTCCCAAGTCCTACGATGCCATCTTGCTGGCATCCTTCGGCGGACCGGAAGGGCAGGATGATGTCATCCCGTTCCTGCGCAAGGTCACCGAGGGCCGCGGCATCCCTGACGAGCGCCTGGAAGAAGTTGCGGTGCACTACCGCAAGAACGGCGGCGTCTCGCCAATCAACGCGCAGAACCGTGCACTGAAGGCCGCGCTGGAGGCAGAGCTGGCTACCCGCGGCATCGACCTGCCCATTTACTGGGGCAACCGCAACTGGCACCCGTTTATCGACGACACCCTCAAGCAGCTGGCCGCCGACGGCCACCGCAAGGTGCTGCTCATGGGCACCGGCGCCTACTCCGGCTACTCGGCCTGCCGCCAGTACCGCGAGGATGCGGGCATGGGCCTTGTCAACACCGGGCTGGACGGTGTGGTGGAAGTGGACAAGCTGCGCCAGTTCTTCGACACTCCTGCCTTCGTGACGCCCTTTGCGCAGTCCTTGCGTTCCTCGCTGGCCAATGTGCGTGCGCAGCTGGCCGAAGCGGGCAAGGAAGACGGGGCGATCAAGATCGTCTTCGTCACCCACTCCATTCCGATGGCCGACGCCGAGGCCGCAGGACCCGAAGGTATCCGGGCCGCAGGCTACGGGAATCTCTACACCAGCCAGCACCAGGCGGTGGCCAACTACATCCTGTCCCAGGTAGAGGAGGCCAAGGGCCTGGAGCACAGCCTGGTCTACCAGTCCCGCTCCGGGGCACCGCATGTGCCATGGCTGGAACCGGATATCAACGACGCGCTGGAAGAGGATGCCGCAGCCGGTGTCGCCGGCGTCGTGGTCGTGCCCATCGGCTTCATCTCGGACCACATGGAAGTCATGTGGGATCTGGATACCGAAGCCAAGGACAGCTGCGCCCAACTGGGCCTGGCCTTTGACCGCGTCGCCACCCCGGGCACCCACCAGGCGTTCATCTCCGGACTGGTGGACTTGGTCGAAGAACGCCTGGCCGGCCCCGATGGCAAGGCCCTGCGCGCCGGCCGCACCTCGGTTCTCGAAGGCGGCCCATGGTTTGATGTCTGCCGTCCGGGCTGCTGCGAGAAGCGCGCCCTGGACGGAACCTTGCGCCCGACCATCGGCGCAGTCGATTCAGAAGTTGGTGTACCCCAGCCATGACCGAAGCATTTCGCGTAGGAACGCGCGGCAGCGCGCTGGCGACCACCCAGACCGGATGGGCCGCGCAGAAGCTGGCCGGGATTTCCGGGTTGGCCGCGCAGACCGTGCTGGTCAAGACCGAAGGCGATGTGGTGACCGGCTCGCTGGCCACCCTCGGAGGCACCGGCGTCTTCGCCGCCGCGCTGCGCCAGCACCTGCTCGATTCCGGCTGCGACCTGGCCGTGCACTCGCTCAAGGACCTGCCCACTGCGCAGCCCGAGGGCCTGGTCCTGGCCTCGATCCCGCCGCGCGAGGATGTCCGCGATGCCCTGTGCTCGCGCGACTCGCTGGGCTTGGACCAGCTGCCCCAGGGTGCGAAGATCGGTACCGGTTCGCCGCGCCGTGCAGCCCAGCTGCTGGCCTACCGCAGCGACTTCGAGATTGTCGATATCCGCGGCAACGTCCCCACCCGCTTAGGCCGGGTCAAGGGTGTCGGGAAGACGCTGGATGATGGCAGCGTGGGCCGCGGCACCCAGGGTGACCTGGACGCGGTGATCCTGGCAGCTGCCGGGATGCGCCGCCTGGGCTTGGACAAGCACATCACCGAGTACCTGGATCCCTCCATCATGCTGCCCGCCCCGGGCCAGGGCGCCTTGGCGCTGGAAACCCGTACCGCGGGCACCGGCCACGGCGCATTGGATGCTGCTCTGGCGCAGTTCGACGATGTCGCCACCCGCATGCAGGTGGAAGCCGAACGTGCGCTGCTCTCCGAACTGGAAGCCGGCTGTGCTGCCCCGATTGGCGCCTTGGCCCATATCGAGGGCGATGCGCTGGTCCTCGAAGCGGTCGCCTGCAACCCCGACGGCTCGCAGACCATGCGCCGCAGTGCGCGGATCTCCTGCAGCACGGCGGATGCAGCACAGCAGCTGGGCCGTTCGCTGGCGCAGTCGATGATCGCTGACGGCGCTGCCGTAGTTGCCGGGCTGGCCTAGTTCCGGACCATGGCTTATCAAGCACTGATCCTGCGCAACCCGGCACGTGCCGCGGCCACCGTGCAGGAATTCGATCGGCTGGGCATCACCTCGTGGTGCGCCCAGCTGATCGAAACTGTTTGGCCCGCCGACCGCAGCGCATTGCAGCGCATGGCCAGCGATCTGGTCGCCGGAGACTACTCCTGGCTGGTCTTCACCTCGGTGAATACCGTCAAGGTGGTGCAGCAGGTCCTGGCTGGAGCGCTCCTGCCGGAGCAACTGCGTCTGGCCTCGGTTGGAGAGAAGACCACCGAGGCCATCAAGCGGCACTTGGGCCGCAGCGTGGACTTCGAAGCTGAAGAGCAATCGGCTGCCGGCATGCTTGCGGCATGGATCCCTGAGCCGGGTGCCAGGATCTGCTATCCGCACGGCGATCTGGCCAGCTCCACGCTGGCTGATGGGCTGGGCAAATACCCGGTGCAGGTCAACGAATTCATTGCCTATGAAACCGTGGATGCCCCGGCGCCCGGCACCCCGGTGACTGAGCCGGAAGCGGCAGCCGGACTCAACGTCCTACCGGCGAACCGGATCGGTGACAGACTGGAAGAACAGGATTTGGTGGTCTTCTCGGCGCCCAGCGTGGTCCGCCGCTTCGTGCAGCTGGCAGGGACGCAGCTGCCCGGGAAGCTGCAGACCATCGCGATTGGCCATCCAACGGCCCGGGCCATGGAGCGTGCCGGGCTGCCGGTGCATGCCGTGGCCTCCGCTCCCACCCCGCAGGGCCTGGCCCGTGCGGCCCAAGATTTGCTCCGGCACCGGTAACTCCGGGGCCGGAAGCGTGCACAACGGAATAAGAAGTTATGAGAACTGGAGAAAGAGGAGCCATGGGTTTCCCTCAGCATCGCCCGCGCCGGTTGCGGCAGAATCCTGCCATCCGCCGCCTGGTGGCAGAAAATGAGCTTTCGGCACGCCAACTGATCTTGCCTGCCTTCGTGCGCGAGGGACTGGGCGAACCCAACGAGATCACCTCCATGCCAGGGGTCTACCAGCACACCATGGACTCGCTGAAGGCTGCCGCGGCGAACGCGGCCGAGCTGGGCCTGGGTGGCATCATGCTCTTCGGCATCCCGGAAGTACGCGACGAGAATGGCTCGGCCGGTCTGGACCCGCAGGGCATCTTGAACCGCGGCATTGCCGCGGTGCGCGCCGAGGTGGGCGATGAACTCGTGGTCATGTCCGATGTCTGCCTGGATGAATTCACCTCGCACGGCCATTGCGGCGTGCTCGATGCCCAGGGCAACGTGGATAACGATGCGACCTTGGAAATCTACGGCCAGATGGCCGTGGCCCAGGCCGAGGCCGGCGCCCACATGCTGGGTCCGTCGGGCATGATGGACGGCCAAATCGGCGTCATCCGCCAGGCACTGGATGCTGCCGGGCGCCAGGACGTCTCCATCCTCGCCTACAGCGCCAAGTACGCCAGCGCCTTCTACGGCCCGTTCCGCGAGGCAGTGGACTCCCAGCTGGTGGGGGACCGCCGCACCTACCAGATGGATTCGGCCAACCGCAGCGAAGCGGTGCTGGAAGCTGAACTGGATATTGCCGAAGGCGCGGACATGATCATGGTCAAGCCGGCCATGAGCTACCTGGATATTGTGCGCGATATTGCCGATATTTCCCCAGTTCCGGTCTCCGCCTACCAGATTTCCGGCGAGTACTCGATGATCGAGGCCGCTGCCGCCAATGGCTGGATTGACCGCAAGGCCTCCGTGCTTGAATCGCTGCTGTCGATCAAGCGCGCCGGTGCCCAGCAGATCCTCACCTACTATGCAGCCGAAGTTGCCGGCTGGCTCAAGGAAGGCAAGTAATAACATGTCGAACTCTGAAAAGCTTTTCGCCGAAGCCCGCGAAGTCATGCCAGGTGGCGTGAACTCCCCGGTGCGCGCCTTCGGTTCGGTCGGCGGTGTTCCTCCATTCATGGTCGGCGCCAAGGGCGCATACCTGACCGACGCCGACGGCAAGGAGTATGTCGACCTGGTGTGCTCATGGGGTCCGGCACTGCTGGGCCACGCCCACCCGGAGATCCAGGCTGCCGTGCACGCGGCCGTGGACCGCGGTTTGTCCTTCGGCGCATCCACTCCGGATGAGGCCAAGCTCGGCGCGCTGATCAAGTCCCGCATGGGCGGGGTGGAACGCGTGCGCATGGTCTCCACCGGCACCGAAGCCACCATGACCGCCGTCCGCCTGGCCCGCGGCTACACCGGCCGTGACCTTGTCATCAAGTTCTCCGGCTGCTACCACGGCCACCTCGATGGCCTGCTGGCCGACGCCGGCTCGGGTGTTGCCACCCTGGCCTTGCCAGGTTCCGCCGGCGTGACCGCTGCCACGGCAGCAGAGACCCTGGTGCTGCCCTATAACGACCGCGCCGCCATCGAGGCCGCCTTCGCCGAGCACGGTGCGAATATCGCTGCGGTGATTACCGAATCTGCTCCGTGCAACATGGGTGTCGTAGTTCCAGAGGACGGATTCAACAAGTTCCTGAAGGAAACTACCGCCAAGCACGGCGCGCTGCTGATCCTCGACGAGGTCCTCACCGGCTTCCGCGCTTCCTCATCGGGCTACTGGGGCCTGACCGGCAAGGAGGAGGGCTGGAACGCAGACCTCTACACCTTCGGCAAGGTCATCGGCGGCGGTTTGCCCACCGCGGCCCTGGGCGGACGCGCTGAGGTCATGGACTACCTGGCACCATTGGGTCCGGTCTACCAGGCTGGCACGCTGTCGGGCAACCCGGTAGCGATGGCTGCCGGCATCGCCCAGCTGACACACGCGACCGAGGACGTCTACGCGCACCTGGCCAAGCAGTCCGAGGCGCTGCAGGGTGCCATCACCGAATCCTTCAATGCCGCTGGCCTGGACCACTCGATCCAGCGCGCCGGTACCTTGTTCTCGGTAGCTTTCGGCACCTCCGAAAGGGGAGTGCGCAACTACGCTGATGCGCAGGGGCAGGAAGCCTTCCGCTATGCACCGTTCTTCCACTCGATGCTGGACTCCGGGGTGTACCTGCCGCCAAGCGTCTTCGAAGCATGGTTCGTCTCGGCGGCCCATGACGATGCCGCAATGGAGAAGATCTTCGCGGCCCTCCCAGCAGCTGCCCGGGCCGCTGCGGCCGCCACGGCCTAATCGCAGGCTCCCGAGGGCAACAGCCAGGTCAGGCAGGCACCGTGAGGTGCTTGCCTGGCCCTGGCTTATTTAAGCCTGGAAAGACGGCGGGAAACGGAACTGCCCGAGTTCCGTATATGGAACTCGGGCAGTCAAGGTTCACGCGTTCGGGAATGCCCCGTGGCTGGAAACCGGATTAGAAAGCGGCGATAACGCTGCCGTCGGTCCAGGTCTTCTCGATGTAATCGCGGACCTCATCGGAGTGCAACAGCTCTTCAAGCTTCGCAACAGCCGGGGTCTCTTCGCCGTCGCGCCAGGTCAGGAAGTTGGCGTTGGGGTTGTTCTCGCCCGACTCCTGGGCAAGCATCTCTGCTTTGTCCAGCTTGGCCTGGACGATGTAGTTGCCGTTGATGACCGCCAAGCCGATGGAATCATCGGACTTGTAGTACTGGACGACCTGCTCGGCGTTGGCGTCAGTGATTTCGAGGTTTAGCGGGTTCTTGTCCGCGTTGCCGTTGACGGTCAGCAGGGAATCATCATCGCTGAGGTTCTGCAGCAGCCCTGCTTCTTCCAGGACGCGCATGCCGCGGATCTGATTCACCGGGTCGTTGTTCAGCAGTACCTTGGTGCCTTCTGCGACGTCCTTGGCGTCCTTGAACTTCTTCGAGAAGACGGTCATTGGCTCCACATGGACGCCAGCGCCGTGCGCGAACTCGTAGCCCTTTTCCTTCATCTCGGTAGCCAGGTAGGCCTCGGTCTGGAAGTAGTTGGCATCCAGCGAGCCGTCGGCAAGTCCGGTGTTCGGGGTGACGTAGTCATCGATCTCCATGACTTCCAAGTCGATGCCGGCTTCCTTCGCCAAGTTCTCATCGATGAAGTTCAGGATGTCTGCCTGTGGGACCGGGCTGGCGCCTACCTTGATAACCGTAGGGTTTGCCGGATCCAGGGTCGCTGCAGCATCAGCAGTTGGTTCGCTGCTGCCGCAAGCGGTCAGGGCGAATGCGGTGGCAACACCGGTGATGGCGAGTGCGAGTTTATTGCGCATAACTTGTCTTTCCTTAGGTAGAGCCGTGAGGCACGATGCGAGTGGATTTGCCGTGTCCTCAGCGGTTCCACGGCTCCGCCGGATAGACCGGCGGAAGTTTTGACTAGCGGTGATCGACCTTGCGGGCGATCGCATCACCGATGACCTGCACCAGCTGGACCATGATCACGATAATCACGATGGTCGCAAGCATGATGGGCATGTTGTAGCGGACGTAGCCGTAGTTGTAGGCCAGACGACCCAAACCGCCACCGCCTACCAAGCCAGCCATCGCGGAGTAGCCGATCAAGGTCACCAGAGTGGTGGTGACGGCTGAAATGATGCCGGGCATGGCTTCAGGCACCAGGACCTTGCGAATGGTTTGCAGCTTGGTGGAACCCATCACCAGCGCGGCATCGACCTTGCCAGCGGAAACATCGCGCAAGGCGGTTTCCACCAGGCGGGCGAAAAATGGGACCGTGCCGATGGTCAAAGAGACCGAGGCAGCGATCGGGCCCAGCGCGGTGCCGATGAGCATCGCGGCGAACGGAATCAGGGCGACCATTAAGATGGCGAACGGGACGGAACGGGTGATGTTCACGATCACCGTGGAGAGAATCGCGTTTAGCCAGCGGACCGGCGCCAGTCCGCCTTTGCCAGTGACATGCAGCAAGATACCCAGCAGCAGTCCGATGATCACGGTGATCACACCTGAGATCAAGACCATCTGCAGGGTTTCGACGGTCGCTTGGCCTACGGCCTTGAGTACGGTGGGGGTGAAGAAATCCATTGCTTACTTGGCTCCCTTCACGGTTACGGCGATGCCGGTGGACTTCAGGTGGTTCACGATTGCATCCAGATCCGCGTCGGGAGCCAGCTGCAGGCGCAAGTGCGCGTACTGCTGGTTGCCAAGCTGCTCGACCGAACCAGCCAAGACATTGACATCGGTATTGAACAAGCGGGCAATGGAAGAGATGACAGGCTGGGTCGCCTGGCCGCCGGTGTAGAGCAGGTCCAGGATTGGTCCTTCCCCCTCGACGCGTGGTGCGTCGCCCGGAAGCGGGAGCAACGTGGAAGCCAAAGTGCCTTCGGCGTTGGTGATGACCTGTTCGATATTGCCGTGCTCCACGATCTTGCCGCCTTCCAGCAGCGAAACGGAATCGCAGGCTTGCTTCACGACGTGCATTTCGTGGGTAATGATCAGCACGGTGATGTTCAACCGATCGCGCAGCTTCTTGACCAAATCGAGGATTTCATCGGTGGTCTTCGGATCCAAGGCACTGGTCGGCTCATCACAGAGCAGGACATCCGGATCGGTGGCCAGCGCCCGGGCGATACCAACGCGCTGGCGCTGGCCACCGGAAAGCTGGGATGGGTACCCTTTGGCGAACCTGGTCAGGCCCACGAGCTCCAGGAGTTCAGCGACCTTGGCATCAATTTCGGCTTTGGGCATGCCACCAAGCTCCAGCGGGTATGCCACATTCTGCTCGGTGGTGCGCGAGTCGAAGAGGTTCGCGTGCTGGAAAACCATGCCAATTCGACGTCGCGCATTCCGTAACTCGTCGGTGCTGACGTTGGTCAGCTCCTTGCCGTTAACGGCAACGGTTCCGGATGTGGGCTGGTCAAGCAAGGTCAAGCAACGGACGAGAGTGGATTTACCCGCTCCGGAATGTCCGACGATGCCATGAATTTTCCCGGTAGGGACTTCAAGGCTGACACCATCAAGGGCAACAACATCCTTGCCGTCTTGCTGGTAGACCTTGCGCAGGTCACTGACTGTGATCACTAGGCGTGTTCCTTCAGATTCTCAAAGGGTGTAGAGAGTACCCTCCATTGAATCATCATCGAACAAAATCGCCCGAATCAAGGGGAAATTACAGTCAAGATTCTTAGTATGAGGCCTTAATGGGGAAGCCTTCGAATATAATTTGTTGATTTGTGACAGAAAATGAACGATTGGCTTCCGCATGGTGGTCGCGAGGCCTGTTGACCCCATGTGAAACGGGGCACAAGAAGCTGATTATTTCAATCTTTACGACTCGGTGATAGGCCAAGCGCCGTCGACAACAGCTTCAGGCTTCGTCTTGCGCAAGTATTTCTGGAAACTTTCTGCCTGTTCTTTCGCCCAACCGATCTGCCAGCCGTGCAGCACCATCGGATCTACTTGCAACTGCGGATAGCGTTCGCCCAGCTGGCGAGCGACCTCGACGCAGGCAACTGCATCGGCCAACGAGGTGTGCGCATTTTCGAGGATTACACCGTAGAACTCGCAAGCCGCCGCAAGGGTGCGCTTCCCCTTGCGGAACTTGTCAACCTGCTTGTCGATGATGAACGGATCGATCACATTGCCCGGGAAAAACGGCTCAAGGTCGTAGCGAACGGCTTCGCTGTAGAGCACTGAGAAATCGTACGAAGCATTAAAAGCAACGATTGGCGCTTGCTCCGAGGCGAACTTCAGCAAATTTAAGATCTCCTGAACGGACTGTTTCGCCGGGGCACCGTCGGCGCGGGCTTTCTCGGTGGAGATTCCGTGAACTGCGGCCGCGGCCTCTGGAATCTCGACCCCGGGGTTTACCAGCCACTCGCGGTTGTTCACCACTTTGCCATCGGCATCCAGCAAGACAACCGATGCCGTAACGATGCGTGCAGTATTGGTATCAACACCAGTGGTTTCCAAATCAAAGCCAATTGCCAGGCCCTTGTGCCATTCAGTCATGGATATAACGCTACAGCCAAGGCGGGACAGGACGGCCCTGCGAATTGCGTGTTGTGGAGTCCTGCAAGCTAATTGGCAGAATAGGGCTATGACATCTGACGCAGCCGAAAAGCCCCTGGACTATTCAGAGGCGGTGCATCGCCTCGCAGCACTCGTCCCGGCAGGGGCGGTGCTCAGCTACAAGGACGTGGCAGAACTTCTCGGAAGCGGGGGAGCACGCCAGACGGGCAAGGCGATGGCAAGCGCGCCGGAAGGGACACCATGGTGGCGGATTATCCGCTCCAACGGTTCCATGGCCGATGCGCTTGCCGAAGCAGCAGAACGGCACTGGATCGCAGAAGAACTGGCAGCACCTGGCCGTCACGTGAACATGAATAGATACCGCTGGAACCCCAACGACTGGGCGTGGGAAAAAATTGACGCGCTGCGTACGGCGCTGGGCAACCCTAAAATGTCCGAGATGGATGATCAACTATGAGTATGGAAGAGACCCGAAGCCAGCCCCGCGAAGAAGCCACCTCGGTCCGTGGCCACTTGCATTCGGTGGAAAGCCCGGTCCTGGTCACTGGGGCGCCGGGTACGGGCAAGACCCATCTGCTCATCGACACCGCCGTTGCGCACCTTGACGCCGGGCTCGATCCGCAGGCCCTCTTGATCATCGGGCCAACTCGACTGACCGCTGCCTCGATCCGTGATGAGCTCAGCCGCCGAGCAGAACGGACTTTCACCGAACCGGTGGTTCGCACCTGGTCGGCTTATGCCTTTGATTTGATCCGCCGTGCCCGCGTTGAAGGACTCTTGCCCCAGCTCGAACGCGTTCCCCGCTTGCTCTCCGGTCCGGAACAGGACACCCTCATCGGCCACCTGCTGGAGGGCCATGCCGAAGGCCTCACCGAAGGACCGCAGTGGCCAAGCGAGCTGGCGCTTGCAGTAGGGACTCGCGGCTTCCGCAAGGAAATCCGCGAGTTCTTCGACCGTGTTTCAGAGCTGGGATTGGAACCTGCCGACATCGCTGACCTCGGCCAGCAAGCCAACCGCCCCGAATGGCACGCTGCGGCGCTGTTCTACCAGGAATACCGCGACCTGCTGGACTTGGGCAGCGCCGAAGCCTTCGACCCGGCAGGGCTGATTACCCGGGCGGCACAAATTCTGGAAGACAATGAAGCGTTCCTGCACGCAGAACAGGACCGGTTGGCCCTGATCCTCGTGGATGACCTGCAAGAAGCCACCCTGTCGCAGCACCGCCTCCTGGCTCTGCTCGGCAAGGACCGCGCCATGGTCGCTTTCGCTGCACCCGACAGCGTAGTCCAGGGATTCCGCGGTGCCCGCACCGACGAATTGCATCGTTTCGCACAGAATTACTCGAGTGCTGGCGAAGCGACGTGCCTCGAACTGACCCACGGCTATCGAATGTCTGGACAGATCACCGAGGCATGGAAACGGATCGTCAGCCGCGTGCCGCTGGCTGCAGGCTTGCGCGGACGGGCTATTGAGCCGTTGAACGTGCCGGAACACGAACTGTGCCAGGTATTGGTATTCGAGAATTCCACCTTGGAAGAACGTTTCATTGCCCAGCGGATAGTGCATCTGAACCTCTACGAGAACCGCAGCCTAGCTGAAATTGCGATTGTGGTGCGCAACGGTTCACAGGTGCGCTCCTTCAGCCGTTTTCTTGAAGGCCAGGGAATCGGCGTGCAGGTGCCGCCGGCCGAGATTCCATTGAAGGATGAAGGTGCGGTCCGTCCGCTGCTTGACCTGTTGAATTTGGCGTTCAGCGATTCTGTCACCGATGACCCGCTCCTGATGCAGACCCTGCTGCTGTCGCGTTATGGGATGAGCACCGCCTTGGAAATCCGCCGGATCCGCCAGCTCCTGCGCCAGCAGGAAGCCGCAGCCGGCGGACGCCGCTCCAGCCAGGAGTTGCTTGAATCCTGCCTGCGTGAACCGGTAATGGCCGAGAAATTGGGCAAGCCGGGTTACGGACTGAACCGGCTGCTGAAAATGTACTCTGCGCTGCAAGACGAACTGGCCAGCGGAACCGCTACACCGGAAACAGCGCTCTGGGTGATGTGGGAGGCCTCGGGCCGGGCCAAAGCCTGGCGCGAAGAGGCCCTGGGCACCGGCACTGCCGCCCGCCGCGCCGATCATGACCTGGATGCTGTCCTGTCGCTTTTCCAAGCCGCAGAACGCTTTGTGGATCAGCTTCCCGGCGCCAGCGTCCAGCAGTTCATCGAGCACATCTTGCAGCAGGAATTGCCCATGGACTCCTTGGCAACCCGTGCTGCCAGTGGGCAAACCGTCACGGTTCTCACTACCGCTGCCGCTGCCGGAAAGCAATGGCCAGTGGTCTTTATCCCCGGGCTGCAAGAAGGCTCCTGGCCCAACCTCCGGCTCCGTGGCGAGCTGCTCGGTTCCAATGCGCTCGCCGACGCCGCGGAGCATGGCATTGAATTCCTGGCCACCCGAACGCCAACGCATTTGGTACGCCAAATCCGCAACGACGAATTGCGCAGCTTCAGCAATGCCGTCTCCCGTGCTGGAGACCAGCTGATTTGCACGGCGGTCGATAACGAGGACAACCAGCCTTCCTCGTTCCTGGACCTGGTCGAGCCACCGGGGCCAGAAGGCAGGGAACCAACCGCGGTTCCGCGCATCCGTTCGCTTCCAACCTTGGTGGCAGAGCTGCGCAGCACTGCCGAGAGAGCCAGGGCCGCCGGCCTTGGGGCAGTGCCAGCGCCGGACGATGTGGAAGCAGCTAGCCTGTACCAGGACGCCACCCACGTGCTTGGACGCCTGGCTCAGGCAGAGCGCCCGGTGCGAGGAGCGCATCCAAGTTCCTGGTGGGGGTTGCGCGAACTGACTACCCATGAACCGGTTATCCCGGAAGACCAGCCTCGGCGGGTGTCACCGTCGAAGGTGGAAACCCTGGTGAAATCGCCGCTGAACTGGTTTGTGCAAAGCGCTGGTGGAACCGCTGCCCGCGATTTCGCGGCCTCCTTGGGTACGCTGATCCACTCCATCGCCGAAGAGCATCCCGATGCAAGCGGAAGCGAGTACCAGCAGATCCTGGAGCAACGCTGGCCAGAGCTGGAAAAACTGGTGAACTGGGAAGGTCAAAGGGACTTCGACCGTGCCAATAGCATGCTCAAGAAGTTCGCCGCCTACTGCGTCACCATGCGCCAAGAAGGACGCGAACTGGTGGCTCGCGAGATGCCGTTCCAGATCGAGGTCCCAGCCCCTGACGGTACGCATATCCAGCTTCGCGGAATTATCGACCGCGTCGAAGCTGACGCCAACGGCAAGGTGAGGGTCGTTGACCTGAAAACCGGTTCCACTGCGCCATCCAAGGACGCAACCTTGGAACACCCGCAGCTAGGCGTCTACCAAACCGCAATCCAGCTCGGTGCATTGCAAGATCACGAGGAAACTGCAGGACTCCCGGATGAGCCAGCCGGCGCATCCTTGGTCTACGTCGGTACCAGCACCAAGGGCGCCTCGGTCCGTGAACAACCATCAATTGGTGAAGAAGATTGGGCCCGCACGCTCATCTTCGAAGCTGCCTCGCTGATGGGAAACAGTGAATTCATCACCCGGCACGTTTCGGGAGCCGCGGGAATCCTCGGCAACTGCACGCTGCCCGAAATCTGCCCTTTGTGCGCCCAAGGACGACAGGTCACCGAACCATGAGCAATATCAGATTCACTCCAGAAGAACTCTCCGCAGCCCTGGGCGAGCAGTTTCCGCCCACTGCGCAGCAGGCTGAGATAGTCGCTGCGCCATTGGAACCGATGCTGGTCATCGCCGGCGCCGGCTCGGGCAAGACCAAAACCATGGCGGATAAAGTCGTCTGGCTGGTAGCCAACCAGCTGGTCCGGCCGGAAGAGATTCTCGGGGTGACCTTTACCCGCAAGGCAGCGGGAGAGCTTTCCGTGCGTATCCGTGCCAAGATCGCGCAGCTTGTGGCCACCGGTCTGCTCAGCCCAGAAGAAACCCGGGACTTCCTGGACCCTGCGGTATCCACCTACCACTCCTACGCCAACACCCTGGTCCAAGACCATGGGCTGCGGCTTGGCCTTGAAGAAGACAGTGCCTTGTTGGGCGCGGCCCAATCATGGCAGGTGGCCCACTCGGTGCTGGAAAGATACACCGGCAACTACGAGCACCTGAACAGTGCCACCAGCACACTGATTGATGCCATCGTTTCCTTCAGTTCCGAAGCATCCGAGCACTTGGTCACCGCACCGGAGGCCCATCAGTGGATTGATGAACTGGTGGCACGCCTGCGCACCTTGCCGATGGACGCAGAGAAGCCCAAAAAAACTACCCAAGCAGCCCTCAAGCTCATCGACACGCTGGCTTCACGTGCCACCATCGCTGAGTTGGCTGAAGAGTACGCCCGGGAAAAGAAGCGCCTCGGGGTGATGGACTACGGCGACTTGGTGGCCCACGCAGCGCGTATCGCCCAGGAGGTGCCGGCAGCTGCGCTCGCCGAACGGGCTAGCCACAAGGTGGTGCTGCTGGATGAATTCCAGGACACCTCGCACGCGCAGATGGTGCTTTTCTCTCAACTCTATGGCGAAGGCCATCCGGTCACCGCGGTGGGTGACCCTAACCAATCCATCTACGGATTCCGCGGGGCCAGTGCCGGACAGCTGTTCCGATTCCCAGAAGTCTTCCCGATTGTTCGGGACACAGGCCGGGACGTCGCCCACGTGAAGCACCTGACCATCGCATGGCGCAATACCGTCAACGTGCTCGCGGCAGCGAATAGCATCACCGCCGGCGGGCCGCAGCATCAAGGCCCGGTCTCGGTCAAGCCCTTGGATTCCTCGGCGCATGCCAAGCCAGGTCGTGTGGTGCTCAACCGTTGCGCAACGGTTCGCGACGAGGCAGAAGCCATAGCTGACATGATTGTTGCCGAGAATAGGGCATCTTCCGAGCCGAAGACCAGTGCGGTGCTCTCGCGAAATCGTGCCCAGTTGAGCATCATGGGCGAGGTGCTCGCTGAGCGGGGCATCAAATACCAGCTCGTGGGACTATCCGGATTGCTGAGCACCCCTGAGCTCACCGACCTGGTCTCGTACCTGCACGTGCTGGTTGACCCTCTGCGCTCCGACAAGCTCATGCGCTTATTGGCTGGAGCGCGCTGGCGGCTGGGTGCCGCAGACCTGATGGCCTTCGCCGATTGGTCCCGCCAGCTGGAACGGCGGCGAGCCCGCGGGCTGCAGCCAGACCCGGCAGAAAGCGAAGAGGCACAGAGCCCCGAAGAAGCAGTGACCGAGGCGGCCCGCGCCGAACTCAATGATGCGGCCAGCCTCGTCGAAGCACTGGACTTCCTGCCCAGGGAAGGGTGGACCAGCAATGACGGCAGGACCATTAGCGCAGCGGGCTACGAGCGCTTGGCGGCTCTGCGCGATGAACTCGCCGGCCTGCGGCTGCTGGCCAATGACGACCTTGAAACGCTGATTCGCGAGACCGAACGCGCCATGAACCTGGACATCGAGGTGGCTGCCCGTCCGTGGATATCTCGAGACAAGGCGCGAGCCAACCTCGATGCCTTCGCCGATGTGGTGCGCGAATACTGCCGCAATGCGCCACGCGTTGAACTGTCCGGCTTCTTGATGTGGCTGGAACAGGCCGCCGAAAAGGAAAAGGGACTACCGCTGCCAAGCGAAGATGCTGACCCCGCGGCAGTCCAATTGCTGACGGTTCACGCGTCCAAGGGATTGGAATGGGACATCGTGGCGGTGATGACCTTGAACGACGGGGTGTTCCCGGGTTCCAAATCCGACCGGTGGACCAGCGGTGACAAAGCGCTGCCCTGGGAAATCCGTGGCGACGCCCGCGACCTGCCCCAATGGGACACCGAACAGCCGGCCTTGAAGGAACTGCTGGAAGCCGAATCGGTCTTCAAGGACCAGGTAGAGGACCACCACATTGCCGAAGAGCGTCGCCTGGCCTATGTTGCGGTGACCCGCGCCAAGTCATTGCTGATTTGCAGTAGCAGCGTCTGGACGAGCACCCGTACCAAGCCAACCGAGCCATCAGAATTCTTCACCTGTTTGCTTCCGCTGGCCGAAGGCGAGGAACCCCAGGCGGAGATCGGGGTCTGGGTGAAGGACGAAGAAGCGCCGGAACAAAACCCGAGCACTTTGACGCCCCTTGAAGCGCTGTGGCCGTACGATCCATTGGAAGGCCCCGTCGTCACGGGGGGAGTGCAAAAGACTCCATACCCGTATTCACGGCGCAATGTCATTGCGGAAGTGGCGAAGGATCTCGAATCCGTTCCAACAGATCATGAGCCGCTGACCAGCTTCGGGAGGCAGTGGGCTGAAGAAGCCGAGAAACTTCTAGGCCAGCGCGAGTTCTTGGCTGGCCGTGAGCGCAGCATCGAGGCACCAGAGCATGTGCGTGCTTCGTTGTTTGTCGAGCTGGCCGAGGACCCGGTTGGGGTACTGGAAAACCTTCGACGCCCGGTGCCGCGTCGACCGGGGCTCGCTGCACGGCGCGGTACCGCGTTCCATGCCTGGATTGAAGAGTTCTACGAGAAGACGTCAATGCTTGATCTGGGAGACCTGCAGGATCCGGCAGATGGCTATCTTGATGAGGCGCTGGACCTTGAATCCATGAAGGAAGCGTTCCTATCCAGCGAATGGTCCAAGCTGCAGCCGGCCTATGTCGAGGTTCCATTGGAGACCCGTGTGGGTCCGGTGGCTGTGCGTGGCCGCATTGATGCCGTCTTCCGGATGGACGACGGTACGTGGCTGATGCTGGACTGGAAAACCGGTCGAGTTCCTAGCGGCAAGGATCTGAAGAGCAAGCTGGTCCAGCTCGCGGTGTATCGTCTGGGCTGGTCACGCCTGCACGGAATCCCGCTAGAGGAGATCAAGGCCGCCTTCTACTATGTGGCGGCGGGCATTACGATCCACGCGGAGTATCTCTCCGATGAGCAAGAACTGGAACAGATGATCAGCAGCGCGTTTGAACAGCTCGAAGGCTAGCCGCTCAGGACGCTGGGAAGTCTTTACTTCTCGGCGTCCTCAACAGGCTTGTTGTTCTTTTCAGCAGGCTCAGCCGTGCTCATTGGCCGTGCGGCAGCTGACTCGGCCTCCGCTGCATCACTATCGTGTTCGGCGGCCTTGGAGGCGGGTTCATCCTTCGCAGGCGAACTGTTCTTGGCATCAGCCTGAACAGCATCAGATTTTGGCTGGTCACCAGACTCCCCTGGCGCGGCCTGGACATTGGACGCTGTGCTTCGGGGTGTTGCGGAGTTCGGCGATTCCGCTGCCAGGGGAGTGACCTTGTCGGTGTTAATGCTTGGCGCGGCGACGGCGGCCGGCTTTTCCGGAGCCTTCTGGGCCGGTGCTTCTGGCTGGGGAGCCAAAGGGCGCGGAGCTTCCACGACCGACAATGGCTGGCCACCGTACTCCGCGATGTTCTGGTCCAATTCGCGTAGCATCTCTTCGGCCTCGGCGATGCGCTCGTAGTCCTTGGAATCCAAAGACTTCACCAGCCACTGCGCCAGCGCGAATTCGGCGGCCAGCGCGGCGCGACGCATGATGTGCGGATCCGCAGCCTTGCCGCGGGCTTCGACATAGGCGGTGAAAACGCGCTCGCTGAAGCTCTGGTCTTCTATGGCCGAAAGCCAAGCGAAGTCATCAGCGGGATCACCGACGTGCAAATCTGTCCAGCCCTTGACTGCAGTGATGCTGGAATGGGAAATCTGCAGCTGCTCTTCATCGAAGTCGCCGTGAACTACGGCAGCGTTGAAACGCCACAGCGCCACGTCCTCCATGGCGTGTTCCCAACGGCGCAGCAAACCGCTTGGCACCTTGCCCGTAGCCGCGGCGGTATCCAGTTCGTTGAGTTTGCGCTGGCGAATCTCGTCGGCAGTGTAGGTCGGCAGGCCTGCCACTTCAACAGCTTCATCTGGGATCTGGTGGATGGCAGCCATGCACTGGCCCAGCGACTTGGCCAGGTTGCTGCCGACATCAACCAATTCATCGAGGGTCGGAACGTGTCCGGGCATATCCTTGTAGACAAAGGTGCGCAGTGGGCCCTGGCGCACGGTGCCGGCTACGGCAGGCAAGGAAAACGGCAGTGAAGCGCGGACCTTGGCGGAGAAAGCGCGCAAGGCCGAAAGCTCTGCTTCCAGACGCATGCTTGCCTCGTCATGCCGAGGTGAACGAACGCGCCAGCGATGCTTGAGTGCGTCGACGATCAATGCTGAGTCAAAATCTTCTGCATCGTCGGACAGCGCCGCGAAGCCTACCGGAGTCAATCCGGGGACGGCGGCGGTGGCAATTGCGGCGAGTTCCATGGCAGTGCGTTTCACAAGTTCCACCGTATGCGAGATTCCCTTTTCTATCGTTGAATGACGCACGGAATATGGCGGGATTCACCGGCAACATTCAGAGTTGCGACGAATCTCATTGATCAACAGCTATCCACATTGAGCAAGCATCAAGATTCTGGAGCGCTACGTGCATTAGGTTAGAGGTATGGCTCTGGCAGAAACTTATCGAACCCCACTTACCGGACTCCACTTCGGACAGTCTCTGATTGAGCGCCCACTGACCGAAAAGCAAGACCCGATGCTTTTGCCTGGCCTATTTAAGCAGCGCAGCACCAAGGTGCTGCTGATCAGTGGTGGTGGCGCGGCAACTATCGGCTCTGATCTCTTCTTTCTCAACGGCACGGACTACCTCGCAAAAGACTCCGAGCGCCAGGTGTACCTGGGGCGTGCATCAGGCACGGAATACGTTCTGGCTCTCGTTGATGCCGAGGACTATGCCTCCAGCGGCATCGAGCGCTGGACGACGCTACGTGAAGGCTTCAACCTGCTCAATGAACTGCATGCAGAACTCTTCGTTGAAGCGCAGGCGATCGCCAATTGGATCCGTTCAGAGAAATTCTGCCCACGCTGCGGTTCACCCGTTAGGGCTGCCACCTTCGGGTGGGGCCAGCGTTGCGTGAACAATGACCACGAGCTTTTTCCACGTACCGACCCGGCAATCATTGCCTCGGTGATCGACAGCCAAGATCGATTGCTGCTCGGATCCAACGCCACCTTCAAGCACCGGATGTACTCGGTGCTTGCAGGATTCGTCGAAGCAGGGGAGTCCCTGGAGTCTGCTGTGCGCCGCGAGATCTTTGAAGAATCCGGTGTGCGTATTGGAGAGGTCGCCTACCGCGGTTCCCAGCCCTGGCCAATGCCGCGATCGCTGATGCTCGGTTTCGCTGCTGAAGCCTTGAGCGAAGAGCTGGTTCCGGATGGTGCAGAAATCATGGACCTTCGCTGGTTCACACGAGCCGAACTGCGTGAAGCTCTGGAATCAGGAACAATAGATATACCGCGCGGAGTCTCGATAGCCCACGCATTGATCCGTACTTGGTACGGCGAACCCCTTCCGGAGGCCCTGAGCAAGTGACCGAATACGACAATCCGCCAGCAGACAATTTGCTAGCGGGACTGGATGCTGAACAGCGGCAAGCAGCTGAAACCCTCAGCGGTCCACTGTGTATTCTGGCGGGCGCAGGAACCGGCAAGACCAGAGCAATTACCCACCGGATCGCCCACGGCGTGCATACTGGCATCTACAACCCGACCAGTGTTCTCGCGCTGACTTTCACCACGCGTGCAGCTGCGGAGATGCGTACCCGCTTGCGTCAGCTCGGCGCACCCGGCGTGCAGACGCGTACCTTCCACGCAGCTGCCTTGCGCCAGCTGCAGTACTTCTGGCCGCAGGCCGTTGGCGGTACCCTGCCGAACTTGGTAGAACACAAGGCCCCGCTCATTGCGGAGGCAGCGCGTCGCCTGCGCATTTCCAGCGACCGCGCCATGGTCCGTGATCTGGCTGCGGAAATCGAATGGGCCAAGGTCTCCATGCATACCCCGGAAAGCTACGCCAAGATTGCGTCTTCCCGAGAACTGCCCAACGGTCTCGAAGCAGTGAGCATGGCCCGCATCTTCCAGACCTACGAAGAGCTCAAAGATGACCGCGGAGTTATCGACTTTGAAGACGTACTGCTGCTGACCATTGCAATTCTTGAAGACAATGAAAAAGTCGCAGCCAGTGTACGCCAGCAGTACCGCCACTTCGTCGTCGACGAGTACCAGGACGTTTCGCCGTTGCAGCAACGGCTCCTGGATCTCTGGCTTGGCCAGCGCAACGAACTGTGCGTGGTGGGCGATGCCTCCCAGACCATCTATTCTTTCACCGGTGCACGCCCAGACTTCTTGCTGAACTTCGGCACACGGTTTCCGGAAGCAAAGGTCGTGAAGCTGGTACGCGATTACCGCTCCACTCCTGAAGTCGTGAACCTGGCGAATAAGGTGCTTGCTAATCGGCGCATTGAATCCCAAGTCCCTGACCGTAACGTGACCTGGCCTGAACCACTGGAACTCATCGCGCAACGCGATCACGGTCCGGCCCCTGAATTCTTTGAAGCGACGGATGACGAAAATGAAGCCGAGGAAGTCGCCCAGCGCATCAAGCAGCTGCTCAAAAGCGGCCAGGACATCTCCGAGATTGCCATCTTGTACCGCACTAACGGGCAGTCCCAGGCTTTTGAGCAAGCACTGACGGCGTATTCCATCCCCTACGTAATGCGTGGTGCCGAGCGGTTCTTCTCCCGTCGCGAAGTCAAGGAAGGGATGCTGGCCTTGCGGGCCGGCTTGAGCGTCGCCGCAGATACTCCGGTTGCGCAGATGGTGCGCGATGTGCTCTCCTCGCACGGCTACTCGGCGAATGCCCCAAGCGGCGGCACTGGTGCGGTGCGCCAGCGTTGGGAATCGATGTCGGCACTGGTTCGCCTGGCCGACGAAGTCGTTGCGCTTAAAAAAGAACAAGACATTGATGCCACATTGCACGATGTGGTCAAGGAATTGGAAGACCGCGCAGCGATCCAGCACGCGCCAACTCTGGATGGCGTCACCTTGGCATCATTCCACGCAGCCAAGGGGCTGGAATGGGATGCTGTATTCCTGGTTGGATTGAACGAAGGCCTGGTCCCGATCTCCTATGCCAAGGACCAAGCGGGCTTCGATGAAGAACGGCGGCTGCTGTACGTGGGTATTACCCGCGCACGGAAGCACCTGTACCTGTCCTGGTCGCTGGCAAGGACCCCGGGCGGACGCGCGCACCGATACCCATCACGATTCCTCGATGGAATTAAATCGGTACGCCAAGCCAGCAGCAGGCAGCAGACCACCTACCGCAAACGCGAACAGAAAATCACGCCCGCAGTCTGCATGACCTGTGGATCCTTCTTGACCAGTGCAAAAGAGCGAAAGCTCAAACGTTGCGCCTCGTGCCCTGCTGCCTATGATGAAGCGTTGTTTGAGACTTTGCGTGAATGGCGATCGGAGGTTGCCCAATCCAACGCGGTCCCGGCATTCGTCATATTCACCGATGCAACCCTCATGTCCATCGCGGAGCACCAGCCGGATTCAATCCAGGGATTGTCGAAGATTCCCGGGGTGGGACGTAGCAAGCTTGAACGATATGGCGAGGCGGTGCTTGCGGTCGTTGGCGAGCGCCGCGTATAGGGTTCTCCACAAGTTGGCGAATTGGTCCGAAGCTGTTCAGGCTAGGACGTAGCTTAGAGATCACGTAGTGAGCGGACAGGAAGGTCCCCGGCCGCTGCCATAGATGAGGAAAGAGGCGCAATGCAATGCCAGCTTTTCCAAACTCCGTCGACTTCGTAGCGCCGGATGAAATTCCAGTGCGGGTTCTCCGCTCGGCCAAGCGCAAGAAGACCATTTCCTCCCAGTGGCGCGATAACCGGCTGATTATCCAAGTCCCTGCAGCGCTGGACGAAAAAACGGAACGCGCTTTCGTTGATGAGATGATCTCGAAGTATCGCAAGGGACGCCAAGCGCGTACCGCGGGTCATACCGATGATGCGCTGGAGCGCCGAGCGGCATCTCTTGACCAGCAGTACTTCGCCGGCGAAGCCGCGCCGCAATCCGTGCGTTGGGTAGCCAACCAGAATAAGCGTTGGGGTTCGGCTTCATATCGGCAGCGCAGCATCCGCTTATCGGTCACGTTGCAGCATATGCCCAGCTGGGTGCAGGACTATGTTCTAGTCCACGAGCTTGCGCATCTGGTGGTCCCGCGGGCCGGCCACGGACCTAGGTTCCAGGCTTTGCTGAACCGGTTCGAACGCCGAGCGCAGGCGGATATTTTCTTGGAGGCATTCCACGCAGGATACAACGCTCACACCAAGGAATTGGGCCGGGCCCAGGATGAACTTTCGGGTTTCGGCCATGACGAGGAACAGTAGCTCAATGCACGAAGGAGGGATGTGCACTCGTGCACATCCCTCCTTCGAGGTTTCGATCTAATCAGTTCTTCGGATCCTCTGGATTCCCTGAACCGTCATCGCCTTCGGCTTCGGGTTCAGCGTTGTCGAAGCCGCCGTCCAGAAGCTTACCCAGTGCTGCGTCAAAGTCGTCGAACTCGGTCGCGGCAACTTCACGGCGATGCGTGAAGCCCTTGGGATCGGTGAGGTCTTCCGCGGTAGGCATCAGATCTGGGTGATCCCATACGGCATCACGGCCCTCGATTCCACGTTCGTCGTACAAGTGCTCCCACAGGGCAGCCGCTTCGCGCAGCTTGCGTGGGCGCAATTCAAGGCCAACCAGAGATGCGAAGGCAGTCTCAGCTGGGCCACCCGAAGCACGGCGGCGACGCATCGTCTCGCGCAGGTGACCAGCAAATGGAAGGTTCTGGGCGGCCAAGGAGACCACATGATCAACCCAGCCCTCGATCAATGCCAACGTCAGTTCTAGGTTTTCTAGAGCCTTCTCCTGAGCGGGGGTGCGCTGCGGGGTGAACAATCCTTCACCCAGCATCGACTGCAGCGCTTCGGGGTTGGACGGATCGATACCGCGTACTGCTTCTTCAATGCGCGACATGTCGATATGGATGCCCCGAGCATAGGATTCCACGGCACCAATCAACTTGGAGCTTAGCCAAGGGACCCGGTTGAACAATCGTGCGTGTGCGTTCTCCCGCAGAATCACATACAGCAGGACTTCCTGCTCTGGGATTTCAAGGCCATCGCCGAACTTGCTGACATTGGCCGCGATAATGCCTGGAGTGGTTCCTGCCAAAGGCAGGCCGATATCGGTGCCGCCAAGCACATCGGTTGCCAAGCCGCCCAGTGCAGTGCCCAGCTGCATGCCGAACATGCTGGCTCCGAGATTGCGGAACATGCCATCGGAATTGCCGAGCATGCCCTTCATCTCTTCGGGAATCTGATCCTTCATCGCGGTGGTGATTGCGTTAGCTACCGACTCGGCAACAGGCTCGGTGACCTGCTTCCAGGTGGCCAGGGTCTTGTCATACCATCGTTTACGAGTCCATGCCTCGGTCGAGCGGCCGTTCGACTCGAACACCGTAGCGTTGTTCAGCCACAGTTCAGAAAGGTTTGACGCATCGCTGATGGCGTTGTTGCGCGCGTCCGATACCGCCGGATCATCGCTGGCATATGCCTGCAAAGCGGTGTCGGATGCAAGCTTCCAGTTCACCGGACCGGAAGACGCGTTATTGCTCATCATCGCGGACATCATGGCCTGGGCCTGCTGCATCATTTTCTGCATCGCAGCCGGATCGCCTTGAGCACCAAGGGCATCACGAAGCTGCGGCGGGAGGTCATTCGGGTCGAACCCGCCACCGAAGAGCTGACCAAACATTGCAGAAAATGGGTCCTGCTGATTGTTTTCGTCGTCATCGCCGTTAGGGCGGTTATTCGGGGGGTTCTGTGCCATGCCTTTAAAACTACCGCGAGTAGCTGATAGTTCCCATGAATCTGGGCTTCAGTTCGCTTTCGGCACATCGAATACGCCTTGATGCTGATGCTTTTAAACCCAGGGCTTCA
Source organism: Glutamicibacter sp. NPDC055354 (assembly GCF_053644955.1). Taxonomy (NCBI): domain Bacteria; kingdom Bacillati; phylum Actinomycetota; class Actinomycetes; order Micrococcales; family Micrococcaceae; genus Glutamicibacter; species Glutamicibacter sp. NPDC055354. The sequence goes on along the minus strand of NZ_JBSHMB010000001.1, from coordinate 1,098,630 downwards.
GTAGGCTAAGGGTGGGGATGTCTGCAAGGACGGATCCGCGTATTTTTTGACAGTTGGCGGGAGCAGGATCAGTGCACGTACAGGAACCACAAGACTCGACTTTGGAGCCAGGCGATTCCAGCCGTACTCCGCGAGGTTCCAAAACCATGAAACGCACCAGCTCCGGCGTCGTTGCGCTCCTCCTGATCGGCGTCATGATGTTTCTCCCGACGAATTTCATGATCCGGTCGCCTGGCCCAGTGTTTAACACTCTTGGCGAGGACAACGGGCACGATGTGGTCTCCATCAAGGGAGCCCAGTCATACCCTTCGGAGAGCGTCTTGGATCTGTTGACCATTTACGTCCAGGGTGGCGGGCAGAACCGAATCACCATACCTGTCGTACTTGAAGCATTGGTCAATCCGGCCAAGGATCTAGTTCCTGAAGAAACCATCATTTCTCGTGGTGTCTCTTCGGAAGAGAAGAATGAACAAAATGATTTCATGATGACTTCATCGCAGGACTTGGCTGTGGCAGCGGCTTTGGCCGAGCTGGATCAGGGCTTTACCGAGTGGCTTACGGTCGCTGAGTTCTCCACCGGCACGAATGAAAAAGTGCTTGAGCCCAAGGATCGCCTTCTGAAATTCGAAGGAGAGAGGATCACTTCGCTGGAACAGCTGAAGGAAGAACTGAATTCCCGCGGTGCAGAACCAGCAACCTTGACCGTTGGCAGACCGGATAAGCATGGCGTCTACAGCGACGTAGATGTCACTGTGAACACCAAGGAAGCCGAGAATGGCGAACGCCAGTTGGGTGTCTTCCTGGGCAACGAATACGAGTTCCCTATCGATGTGAGCTTCGGGTTGGAAAATGTTGGCGGTCCCAGCGCCGGCATGATGTTTGCCTTGGCGATCATTGACCGCCTGACGGAAGGCTCATTGGCGGGGGACCACCACATCGCGGGTACCGGTGAGATTTCAGCCGATGGCAAGGTCGGTCCAATCGGTGGAATCGCCCAGAAGATGGTGGCGGCGAAGAATGCCGGAGCAACCGTCTTCTTGGCCCCAGCCGACAACTGCGCTGAAGCCATAGGGCGTATTCCTGCCGGACTGGATGTCATCAAGGTTGCAACCCTGTCAGAAGCTCGCCAGGCATTGGAGAAGATCGCCGCAGGTGAAGACCCGGCGACTTTCACGACATGCGAATAGATTTAGCCGGGCATCAAGGGAAGAATGTGATGCAAGGAAACCAGTCTCGTACACAACGCCCGTCCAAGAATTAGGTACACGAGTTCTCTTGTTGGGAACAACGGGAAGAACCCAAAGTAAGGAATAGATAGTGTCTTTCGGATCGGATAGTCCGTTCGGGGGTCCGCCGCGGCCCCAAGAACCACAACGACCTTCCAACCCTTCGGGCAAGAAAGCCTCGCCGCTGACCCTGACCATCTTCGCGGTGGTCATTCTCGTCGCAGTCTTCGTTTTCTTGTCGAATTTCTACGCTGATATCCTCTGGTTCAACCAGCTGGGTTTCTCCGAGGTCTACTGGACTGAGCGGATCTCCAAATTAGTGATCTTCCTGATCGCTTTGGTGCTGATGGCGGTTCCAATGTGGTTCTCGATGCGCAGTGCCTACAAGCACCGCCCTGTCTATGCGCCAAACTCGACCCGACCTGATTCCATGTCGCGCTACCAGGCCCAGCTGGAACCAGTCCGCCGATTCCTGATGGTTGGCATTCCATTGGTGATCGGCATTTTCGCTGCCGTTGCCGTGGCCGGACAGTGGCAGACCATCTTGCTGTTCTTCAACCAGGTCGGTTTCGGTAGCACTGACCCCCAGTTCAACATGGATCTGGGCTTCTTCGTTTTCTCCCTTCCATTCATCGCACTGGTCAACGGCTTCCTGATCTCGGTCGTGCTGCTCAGCGGCGTGGCTGGTCTGCTGACCCACTACCTCTACGGCGGAATCCGCGTTGAAGAGCGTGGCGGCATAACCGTTGGCAAGGCCGCTCGGGTGCACACCGCAGTTGTTGTCGGAGTCTTCTTGATCTTCCAGGCTGTGAACTTCTGGATCGGCCAGTACGAGACCCTCACCGACCAGTCCGGCCGTGTCGCCGGTGCACTGTACAAGGATGTCCACGCTGTCATCCCTGCACAGATGATTCTGGCCATTGTGGCAGTCCTTATCGCCATCACCTTCGTGATTGCGGCAATCAACGGTCGCTGGCGTTTGCCATTGATCGGCACCGCCATGCTGGTAGCAACGATGATCGTTGCCAGCGGCGTCTACCCGTTCCTGATCCAGCAGTACAAGGTGGTCCCTTCCCAAAGGGCGTTGGAGAGCGACTATATTGAGCGCAACATCGAAATGACGCGCTTGGCTTTCGGTCTCGATGATGTCGAAGTTACTGACTACGATGCGAAGATCTCGACTGAGAAGAATGCGCTGGCCGAGGAAACCTCAACCACCGCGAATATCCGCCTGCTGGATCCAAACCTGGTTTCGGCTGCTTTCGCGCAGCTGCAGCAGTTCCGCGGCTACTACACCTTCGCCGAGACCCTTAACGTCGACCGTTACGAGATCGACGGCAAGGTGGAAGATACCGTTATTGCCGCCCGTGAAGTGAACGTGGACCCAACCGACACGTGGGTGAACCAGCACATCAACTACACCCATGGCTACGGCCTGGTGGCTGCCTACGGTAACCGCGTGGCTGCCGGTGGTCGTCCGGACTTCATGCTCGGTGGCATCCCGACCTCTGGTGATTTGATTACCGACGAGGATTACGAGCCGCGGATCTACTTCGGTGAGAATTCTCCGTCCTACTCCATTGTCGGCGGGCCGGATGAGGGATGGACCGACCAGGAACTTGACCGTCCAGGTACCGGTGGCGAGAACCAAGACACCCGCTATACCTTCCAGGGCGATGGCGGTCCGAACGTTGGCAACATGTTCAACCGCTTGGTCTACGCACTGAAGTTCGCCTCCACTGACCTCTTGCTCTCACAGAACGTCAATAGCGAATCGCAGATCCTCTACGATCGTGATCCTCGAGATCGCGTGAGCAAGGTTGCTCCGTACCTGACGTTGGATTCCCAGGCGTACCCTGCCATCATTGATGGCCGCGTGCAGTGGATCATCGATGGCTACACCACCTCCAACGACTTCCCGTATTCGCAGCAGCAGCAATTGGACTCGGCAGTGACCGACTCGCTGACTAATGCGCAGGACCTGTCTTTGACCGGCCGCGTGAACTACCTGCGCAACTCGGTGAAGGCCACCGTCGACGCCTATGACGGAACGGTCAAGCTTTACGCCTGGGACACCGAAGACCCGATCCTGCAGTCCTGGCAGAAGGTCTTCCCTACGGCATTGAACCCGTTGGATGACATGTCGGCTGAGTTGATGGAGCACGTACGTTACCCTGAGGACATGTTCAAGGTGCAGCGCGAAGTGCTAACCACCTACCACGTGGACAACCCGGACGCGTTCTACGAGTCCAACGATGCGTGGGCTGTACCGGATGATCCGACCTCATCCGCCGCTGGCGTGAAGCAGCCGCCATACTTCATGTCCTTGAAGATGCCGACCCAGGATGAAGCGTCGTTCTCGCTGACCTCGACGTTTATCCCTGCTGCCGCGGCCAACGGCCAGCAGCGCAACGTGCTCTTCGGCTTCCTTTCGGCCAACGCCGATGCCGGCTCCGAACCTGGGGCGAAGGCCGAAGACTACGGCAAGCTGCGCCTGCTCGAGCTGCCACGAGATACTGCGGTTCCTGGCCCAGGCCAAGCACAGCAGAACTTCGATACCAACACACGCGTGACCACTGAATTGAACCTGCTGCGTCAGGGTGCTTCGGAGGTCAAGAACGGCAACCTGCTGTCGCTGCCAGTTGGCGGCGGTATCCTCTACGTTCAGCCGGTCTACGTTCAGTCCTCGGGACAGACCAGCTACCCGACCTTGCGTAAGGTCCTGGTTTCCTTCGGCGACAAGGTTGGCTTCGCCGATACCTTGGCTGAAGCACTGGATGAGGTCTTCGGCGGTGAGTCCGGTGCAGTGACTGGTGAGACCGAAGGCGTTACGCCAGAGGATGATCCAAAGGGCGAGAAGGAACCAACCAAGACTGATACCCAGAAGCTCTCCGAAGCTCTGGCTGATGCGAATGAAGCCATCAAGAATGGCCAGGAAGCGCTGGCCAAGAGTGACTTCGGAGCCTACGGCGAATCGCAGAAGCAGTTGGAGGATGCCTTGACCCGCGCGATGGACGCAGATGCGGCCATCAACGGCACCGAGGTTGACGGGGATGTGAAACTGGACGACGGACAAAATCAGGACGCAGCCCAATCGCCAGCACCCCAGGACGGTGCTGAAGGCTAAGCACTAGCACCAGCTGACCGATTTGCTTTCACTCCGCGATGATGCAAGAATTGTCTAGTCATCGCGGGGTGGAGCAGTTCGGTAGCTCGCCGGGCTCATAACCCGGAGGTCGCAAGTTCAAATCTTGCCCCCGCCACGAATGGCAAAATGGAGATTCTAACGGATCTCCATTTTGTGTTAATCTGCAAGTTGCCCGTTGCCGGATCAGTACCCGTGAATTGATGCGGGAACTGCCGTCAACCCATGTACGGGAGGGGGGCGGTCGTCGGCATATGTGTAAGTTGGGGCCGAAGGTTGACGCAGTTCCAGGCCGACCGCAGTGCCCCGGGCGCTGGAAGGCCCGAGAATCTCCCCCTGAGCGGGCTAGGGTGATCGCAGCAGACTCTCAGGCACCTTGTGGCGACGGGCTACCCGCCGGAGTGTGCAATCATGCGGCGGAAGACCCTGGGGTCTTTGAAACCCGGGTAACGCCGGGCCGAGGCATCTGGATATAACCAAAGGATAATTCGGATCAGGTCGGACATTTAGGCGTAGTGCGATTAAGGACACTCTTTTCGATTCGCTATTGAGTTCACCAGTTGGTAATGTTGTATTTACCGACGCGGGGTGGAGCAGTTCGGTAGCTCGCCGGGCTCATAACCCGGAGGTCAGAGGTTCAAATCCTCTCCCCGCCACGAA